>NZ_CP107907.1:1329135-2658270 GCF_041434015.1 Streptomyces sp. NBC_00454
TTCGGGGTCATCGCACCGGCGCCCTCGAGATCGGGCGACAGGGTTCCGGCCTGCTCCCAGCGGACGGTGGCGCCGTCGAAAACGGGGCCGGATGTGCAGGAGCGAAGGAAACGGGTCACGCCGTCGGAGCCGGTGACGGGCAGGACGCAGCTCATGCAGATCCCGATCCCGCAGGCCATCACCTCCTCGACGGCGGTGTGACTGGCCGCTCCGGCGGCGGTGGCGATCTCCGTGACGGCCCGGAGCATGCCCATCGGGCCGCAGGAGTGGACCTCGGTGGCCCCGATCGCCGTGATGGCCTCGCGGAGCGGGTCCGTGACCCAACCCCGGCGCCCGGCCGAACCGTCGTCGGTGACCACGTACACGTGCTCGGCGAGGGCCTCGGCCCGCTCGACCCCGAAGAGCCGGTCCTCGGTGGCGGCGCCGAGCACGAAGGCCACCCGGCCGCCGCGGGCACGGATCTCCTCGGCGAGGCCGAACATCGGGGCGCTGCCGTAGCCGCCGGCGACCAGGACCGCGGAGACCGGGCCGACGGGGAGCGGGAAGGGCGTCCCGAGGGGGGCGATGAGGTCGACGGTGTCCCCGGTCCGGTGCGCGGCCAGCGCCCTGGTCCCCCGGCCGGCCTCGGCGAAGACGAACTCGACGGTTCCTTCGCCGGGGTCGGCGCGGTGGACGGAGAAGGCGCGGCGGAGCAGTGTGGCGGAGTCGCGGCCGCCGATGGCGAGGGCGCCGAAGTGGCCGGGGCGCACGCCGGTGACGCCGGGGGCGTCGAGGACGAGGTGGTGGTAGGCGCCGACGGGCGTGATCCGCCGGATGGTGGCGGTGGTCTGTACGGGGGGCACGCGGGGCGCTCCGTCCGGGGTAGGGGGCGTAACCCCCCGCCCCATCGTCGCCCGCGTTGCGCTGCGGCGGCACCGGTCCGAAGCCCCGACCCTGCGGGCCGTACGCCCTTGCCCTTGCCGCGGCCCGGGCTGCGGGGGTGCCGCTGCGCGGAGCTGTCCCCTACCCGCCCTTCCACCGTTCCCCGGGCTCTGCCCGGACCCGGTCCTCAAACGCCGGACGGGCTGGAAAGATCCAGCCTCGCCGGCGTTTGAGGCGCGGGGTCTGGGGCGGAGCCCCAGGAAACGGGCGAAGGGCCCTGCTTCGGGCGGCTACGCCACGGCCGCGCGGATCTCCTCCGCGAAGGCACGAGCAGAGGCGCGGAGCGCACCCGCGTCCGGGCCGTGCTTCAGGACCCCCCGGGACACGTTCGGGACGACGTTGCGCACGGCCGCGCCGAAGACCGCCGGCAGGTCCGCCGCAGTCGCGCCCTGCGCGCCGATGCCGGGGGCCAGCAGCGGCCCGTTGATCTCCAGGTCGAAGGAGGACAGGTCCCCCAGGGTCGCGCCGACCACCGCTCCGAAGGAGCCCATCGGCGAGGCCCCCGCGTTCTCCGCCGCCAGATGCGCCAGCATCGTCGCGCCGATGGACCGGCCGTCCGACCGCACCGCCCGCTGGACCTCCGCACCTTCCGGGTTGGAGGTCAGGGCCAGGACGAACAGGCCGGCGCCCGAGGCCCGCGCCAGCTCGACCGCGGGGGCGAGCGAGCCGTAGCCCAGGTACGGGGAGACCGTCAGCGCGTCGGAGAAGAGCGGCGAGGACGGGGAGAGGAAGGTCTCGGCGTAGGCGGCCATCGTCGAGCCGATGTCGCCGCGCTTGGCGTCCATGACCACCAGCGCGCCCGCGGACCGGGCGTCCGCGACCGTCTGTTCCAGGACCGCGATGCCCTTGGAGCCGAACCGCTCGAAGAAGGCGGCCTGCGGCTTGAAGACGGCCACCGAGTCGGCCAGTGCCTCGACCACGGTGCGGGAGAACTTCTCCAGGCCCGCGATGTCGTCGCCCAGGCCCCAGGAAGCCAGCAGCGCCGCGTGCGGATCGATGCCCACGCACAGCGGGCCGCGGGTGTCCATCGCCTCGCGCAGGCGCGTACCGAACGGGATCACAGGGGCAGAGGTCACAGCGCGGCCTTTCGGGTTTCGGCGCCCACCGCTTCGGCGAGCGTCGCGTACGGGCTGGCGGCCAGGCGCGCGGCCAGGCCCTTGTGGATGGCACGGGCGTAGAAGGGGCCCTCGTAGATGAAGGCGCTGTAGCCCTGGATCAGGCTGGCGCCCGCCAGGATCCGCTGCCAGGCGTCCTCGGCGTTCTCGATGCCGCCGACGCCCACGAGCACCAGACGGTCGCCCACGCGCGCGTACAGCCGGCGCAGGACCTCCAGCGAGCGCTCCTTGACCGGGGCGCCGGACAGCCCGCCGGTCTCCTTGATCAGGGACGGGGAGGACTTCAGGCCCAGGCCCTCGCGGGCGATCGTGGTGTTGGTGGCGATGATGCCGTCCAGACCCAGTTCCAGGGCCAGGTCGGCGACCGCGTCCACGTCCTCGTCCGCGAGGTCCGGCGCGATCTTGACCAGGAGCGGGACCCGGCGGTCGGTCACCACGCGGTCCGCGGCCTCCCGTACGGCCGTCAGCAGCGGCCGCAGGGATTCGGTGGCCTGGAGGTTGCGCAGGCCCGGGGTGTTCGGGGAGGAGACGTTGACGACCAGGTAGTCGGCGTGGCGGGCCAGGCGCTCGGTGGAGGCCACGTAGTCCGCTACGGCTTCCTCCTCCGGGACCACCTTGGTCTTGCCGATGTTGACGCCGACGACGGTCTTGAAGACCGGGTTACGGGCGGCCAGGCGCTCGGCGACGGCCGCCGAGCCCTCGTTGTTGAAGCCCATCCGGTTGATCAGCGCGCGGTCCGGGACCAGCCGGAACAGCCGCTTCTTCGGGTTGCCGGGCTGGGGCTCGGCCGTGACCGTGCCGATCTCGATGTGGTCGAAGCCGAGCATCGACATCCCGTCGATGGCGACGGCGTTCTTGTCGAAGCCGGCCGCGAGCCCGAAGGGGCCGTGCATCCGCAGGCCCAGGGCCTCGGTGCGCAGGGCCTCGTAGCGCGGGGCCAGGGAGGCCGCCACGAAGGTGCGGAGCACCGGCGTGCGGGCGGCGAGGCGGATCCAGCGGAAGGCCATGTAGTGGGCCTGCTCCGGGTCCATGCGCTTGAAGACCAGGTTGAAGAAGAGTTTGTACATCGTCGTGGGGTTCCCTTGTGCGCTCAGGAAGACGGGGAGGCATGAAGAGGGGGACGACCGTCGCGCATCGCGCTTGACGGTGTCCCCCTCCCCTCTACGGGCCGTACGGGCTGTGGGTCCTGGCGGGGACCTAGTCGCGGGCCGCGATCAGGTGCTCCGCGTGCTCCTGGAGCGAGCGGACGCCCACGTCGCCGCGGTTGAGCGCGTCGATGCCCTGGACGGCCGCGGCGAGCGCCTGGACCGTGGTGAGGCACGGGACGCCGCGCGCCACGGCGGCGGTGCGGATCTCGTAGCCGTCGAGGCGGCCGCCGGTGCCGTACGGGGTGTTGACGATCAGGTCGACCTGGCCGTCGTGGATGAGCTGGACGACGGTCTTCTCGCCGTTCGGGCCCTCGCCCTCGCTGAGCTTGCGCACGACGGTGGCGTTGATGCCGTTGCGGCGCAGCACCTCCGCGGTGCCCGAGGTCGCCATCAGCTCGAAGCCGTGGGCGACGAGCTCGCGCGCCGGGAAGATCATCGAGCGCTTGTCGCGGTTGGCCACCGAGATGAAGCAGCGGCCCTTGGTGGGCAGCGGGCCGTAGGCGCCGGCCTGCGACTTGGCGTACGCCGTGCCGAAGACCGAGTCGATGCCCATGACCTCGCCGGTGGAGCGCATCTCCGGGCCCAGGACCGTGTCGACGCCGCGGCCGTGGATGTCGCGGAAGCGCGACCACGGCATGACGGCCTCCTTGACGGAGATCGGCGCGTCGAGCGGCAGGGTGCCGCCGTCGCCGTTCCTGGGGAGCATGCCCTCTTCGCGGAGCTCGGCGATGGTGGTGCCGAGCGAGATGCGCGCGGCGGCCTTGGCGAGCGGGACCGCGGTCGCCTTCGAGGTGAAGGGGACGGTCCGGGAGGCGCGCGGGTTGGCTTCCAGGACGTAGAGGATGTCACCCGCCATCGCGAACTGGATGTTGATCAGGCCGCGGACGCCGACGCCCTTGGCGATCGCCTCGGTGGAGGCGCGCAGGCGCTTGATGTCGTAGCCGCCGAGGGTGATCGGGGGCAGGGCGCAGGCCGAGTCGCCGGAGTGGATGCCGGCTTCCTCGATGTGCTCCATGACGCCGCCGAGGTAGAGCTCGGTGCCGTCGTAGAGGGCGTCGACGTCGATCTCGATCGCGTCGTCGAGGAAGCGGTCGACCAGCACGGGGCGGGTCGGGGAGATCTCGGTGGATTCGGCGATGTACGAGGACAGCCGGTCCTCGTCGTAGACGATCTCCATGCCGCGGCCGCCGAGCACGTACGAGGGGCGTACGAGGACGGGGTAGCCGATCTCGTCGGCGATGGCCTTGGCACCCGCGAAGGTGGTGGCGGTGCCGTGCTTGGGGGCGGGCAGGCCGGCGTCGGCGAGGACCTGGCCGAAGGCTCCGCGGTCCTCGGCGGCGTGGATGGCCTCCGGCGGGGTGCCGACGACGGGGACGCCGTTGTCCTTGAGCGCCTGGGCGAGACCCAGGGGGGTCTGGCCGCCGAGCTGGACGATGACACCGGCGATGGGGCCGGCGAGCGACTCGGCGTGGACGATCTCCAGCACGTCCTCGAGCGTCAGCGGCTCGAAGTACAGGCGGTCGGAGGTGTCGTAGTCCGTGGAGACGGTCTCCGGGTTGCAGTTGACCATCACGGTCTCGTAGCCGGCGTCGCTGAGCGCGAAGGAGGCGTGGACGCAGGAGTAGTCGAACTCGATGCCCTGGCCGATGCGGTTCGGGCCGGAGCCCAGGATGATGACCGCGGGCTTCTCGCGCGGGGCGACCTCGGACTCCTCGTCGTACGAGGAGTAGAAGTACGGGGTCTTCGCGGCGAACTCGGCGGCGCAGGTGTCGACCGTCTTGTACACCGGGCGGACGCCCAGCGCGTGGCGCACCTCGCGGACGACGTCCTCGCGCAGGCCGCGGATCTCGGCGATCTGGGCGTCGGAGAAGCCGTGGCGCTTGGCCTCGGCGAGCAGCTCGGGGTGGAGCTTGTCCGCGGCGGCCAGCTCGTCCGCGATCTCCTTGATGAGGAAGAGCTGGTCGACGAACCAGGGGTCGATCTTCGTGGACTCGAAGACCTCTTCCTGGGTGGCGCCGGCGCGGATGGCCTGCATGACGGTGTTGATGCGGCCGTCGGTGGGGCGGACCGCGATGGCGAGCAGCTCGTCCTTGTCGCCGGTGGGGCCGACGAAGGTGAACTGCGAGCCCTTCTTCTCCAGGGAGCGCAGGGCCTTCTGGAGGGCCTCGGTGAAGTTGCGGCCGATGGCCATGGCCTCGCCCACCGACTTCATGGTGGTGGTGAGGGTGGCGTCGGCGAGCGGGAACTTCTCGAACGCGAAGCGCGGGGCCTTGACGACGACGTAGTCGAGGGACGGCTCGAAGGAGGCCGGCGTCTTCTCGGTGATGTCGTTGGGGACCTCGTCGAGGGTGTAGCCGATGGCCAGCTTGGCGGCGATCTTGGCGATCGGGAAGCCGGTGGCCTTCGACGCGAGCGCCGAGGAGCGCGAGACGCGCGGGTTCATCTCGATGACGATGATCCGGCCGTCGGTCGGGTCGATCGCGAACTGGATGTTGCAGCCGCCGGTGTCGACGCCGACCTCGCGGATGATCGCGATGCCGATGTCGCGCAGCCGCTGGTACTCGCGGTCGGTGAGCGTCATCGCCGGGGCGACGGTGATGGAGTCACCGGTGTGGACGCCCATCGGGTCGAAGTTCTCGATGGAGCAGACGACGACGACGTTGTCCTTGGTGTCGCGCATCAGCTCCAGCTCGTACTCCTTCCAGCCGAGGATGGACTCCTCCAGGAGCACCTCGGTGGTCGGGGAGAGCATGAGGCCCTGGCCGGCGATGCGGCGCAGCTCTTCCTCGTCGTGGGCGAAGCCGGAGCCGGCGCCGCCCATGGTGAAGGAGGGGCGCACGACGACGGGGTAGCCGCCGAGGGTGTCGACGCCCTTGATGATGTCGTCCATCGTGTGGCAGATGACCGAGCGGGCGGACTCGCCGTAGCCGATCTTCGCCTTGACGGCCTCGACCACGCCCTTGAAGAGCTCGCGGTCCTCGCCCTTGTTGATGGCCTCGACGTTGGCGCCGATCAGCTCGACGCCGTACTTCTCCAGCACACCCTGCTCGTGCATGGAGATGGCGGTGTTGAGCGCGGTCTGGCCGCCGAGGGTCGGGAGCAGCGCGTCGGGGCGCTCCTTCGCGATGATCTTCTCGACGAACTCGGGGGTGATCGGCTCGACGTACGTGGCGTCGGCGATCTCCGGGTCGGTCATGATCGTGGCGGGGTTGGAGTTCACCAGGATGACCCGCAGGCCCTCGGCCTTGAGGATCCGGCAGGCCTGGGTTCCGGAGTAGTCGAACTCGGCGGCCTGTCCGATGACGATCGGGCCGGAGCCGATGACCAGGACGGACTGGATATCGGTGCGCTTAGGCACGCTCGGCCTCCATCAGATTTACGAAGCGGTCGAAGAGGTACGCGGCGTCGTGCGGGCCGGCAGCCGCCTCGGGGTGGTACTGGACGGAGAAGGCCGGCTGGTCGAGCAGCTGGAGGCCTTCCACGACGTTGTCGTTCAGGCAGACGTGGGAGACCTCGGCGCGCCCGTAGGCGGTGTCCGAGACCTTGTCGAGGGGCGCGTCCACGGCGAAGCCGTGGTTGTGCGCGGTGATCTCGACCTTGCCGGTGGTGCGGTCCTGCACCGGCTGGTTGATGCCGCGGTGGCCGTACTTCAGCTTGTAGGTGCCGAAGCCGAGCGCGCGGCCCAGGATCTGGTTGCCGAAGCAGATGCCGAAGAGCGGGGTCTTGCGGGCGAGGACGCCCTGCATGACGGAGA
Organism: Streptomyces sp. NBC_00454; assembly: GCF_041434015.1. GTDB lineage: Bacteria > Actinomycetota > Actinomycetes > Streptomycetales > Streptomycetaceae > Streptomyces. The sequence continues at coordinate 1,336,074 of NZ_CP107907.1, forward strand.
CCGCGTGGTCGGCGGTGGCCGGGTCGCCGGGGCCGTTGGAGAAGAACACGCCGTCCGGGTTGACCGCGTAGATGTCCTCGGCGGTGGCGGTGGCGGGCAGGACGTGGACCTCGATGCCGCGTTCGGCCATCCGGTGCGGGGTCATGCCCTTGATGCCGAGGTCCACGGCCGCGACCGTGAACTTCTTCTCGCCGATGGCGGGGACGACGTACGTCTCCTTGGTGGCGACCTCGGCGGAGAGGTTCGCGCCCTTCATCTGCGGGGCTTCCTGGACGCGGGCGAGCAGCGTCGCGTCGTCGGCGATCGAGGCGCCGGAGAAGATGCCGACGCGCATGGCGCCGCGCTCGCGCAGGTGGCGGGTCAGGGCCCGGGTGTCGATGCCGGAGATGCCGACGACGCCCTGCTTGACGAGCTCCTCGTCCAGCGAGCGCCGCGAGCGCCAGTTGGAGGGGACCCGTGCGGGGTCGCGTACGACGTATCCGGCGACCCAGATGCGGGAGGACTCGGGGTCCTCGTCGTTGACGCCGGTGTTGCCCACGTGCGGGGCGGTCATCACGACGACCTGCCGGTGGTACGACGGGTCGGTGAGGGTCTCCTGGTAGCCGGTCATGCCGGTGGAGAACACGGCCTCGCCGAAGGTCTCCCCCACAGCGCCGTAGGCGCGGCCGCGGAAGATGCGGCCGTCCTCCAGGACGAGTACGGCGGGAGCTTTGGCTGCTCCCCTGGTGGAGGTCGTCATCGTTCGGCGCCTTCCGTCGTTGTGAGTGGGTGTTCCGTCATGTTCATCGCGTTGACCGCATCGACCCAGGCGGCGTGTTCCGCCGCGCGGTCGGAGCGGAATCCGGAGTCGATCAGCCTGTCGCCGTGCGCCCATGTGACGACGAGGAGACCGCCCTCGGTGAGTACCTTGCCCGCGATTCCCTTGTCGAGGCGGGCGCCGCGCAGTTGCGCGGCCGGTACGAAGAAGTCGGTGGCACCCGGACGGACCACGTCGAGCCCCGCGTCGGTGAGCGTGAGCTCGACCCGGCTGCGGATGCCCAGACCGTGGGCGACGATCCGGTCGAGCCACTGCCCGGCGGTGGTGGACCCGTGGTACCGGCCGGTCAGGGCCAGCCGGTGCTCGGGGAGGCCGCCGGGGGCGGCGGGCAGCTCCGGCAGATCGCTCTGCAGGGTGCCGCGCCATTTCCAGCCCTGCCGCATCAGCCAGTACACGAACGCGATGAAGACGAGCAGACCGAGCACCCACGCGATGCGGGCGCCCCAGTCCGTCACCTCCGCCGACTGCCGTTCGGCTGCCTCGGCGGCCAGTTGGATTACTGCAGGTGTCACGCCAGCGTCCCGTCCACGACCGTTGCCCGGCCCCGCAGGAAGGTGTGAGTGACGCGACCCGGCAGCTCACGGCCCTCGTAAGGCGTGTTGCGGCTGCGGGAGGCGAAGTGTGCGGGGTCCACGACACCACGGTACGAGGTATCGACCAAGGTCAGGTTCGCGGGTTCACCTGCCGAGACGGGGCGTCCGTGATTCGGGAGGCTGCCGATGCGGGCCGGGGCGAAGGACATCCGCTCGGCGACGCCGGCCCAGTCGAGCAGTCCGGTCTCCACCATCGTCTGCTGGACGACGGCGAGCGCGGTCTCCAGGCCCACCATGCCCATGGCGGCGGCGGCCCACTCGCAGTCCTTGTCCTCGTGCGGGTGCGGGGCGTGGTCGGTGGCGACGATGTCGATCGTGCCGTCGGCCAGCGCCTCGCGCAGGGCCAGCACGTCGCGCTCGGTGCGCAGCGGCGGGTTGACCTTGTAGACGGGGTTGTACGAGCGCACGAGCTCGTCGGTGAGGAGCAGGTGGTGCGGGGTGACCTCGGCGGTGACGTCGATGCCGCGGGACTTGGCCCAGCGGACGATCTCGACGGAGCCGGCGGTGGAGAGGTGGCAGATGTGCACCCGGGAACCGACGTGCTCGGCGAGGAGCACGTCGCGGGCGATGATCGACTCCTCGGCGACGGCGGGCCAGCCGCCCAGGCCCAGCTCGGCGGAGACGACGCCCTCGTTCATCTGGGCGCCCTCGGTGAGGCGGGGCTCCTGGGCGTGCTGGGCGACGACTCCGCCGAAGGCCTTCACGTACTCCAGGGCGCGGCGCATGATCACGGCGTCGTCCACGCACTTGCCGTCGTCGGAGAAGACGGTGACGCGGGCGGCGGACTCGTGCATGGCGCCCAGCTCGGAGAGCTGCTTGCCCTCCAGGCCGACGGTGACGGCGCCGATGGGCTGCACGTCGCAGTAGCCGGATTCCTTGCCCAGGCGCCACACCTGCTCGACGACGCCGGCGGTGTCGGCGACGGGGAAGGTGTTGGCCATCGCGAAGACGGCGGTGTAGCCGCCGGAGGCGGCGGCGCGGGTGCCGGTGAGGACGGTCTCGGAGTCCTCGCGGCCGGGCTCGCGCAGGTGGGTGTGGAGGTCGACGAGGCCCGGGAGGAGGATCTTGCCCTCGGCCTCGATGACGGTGGCGCCCTCCGCGGACAGGCCGGTGCCGACCTCGGCGATGGTCTCGCCGTCGATCAGGACGTCCTGAGCCTCGCCGCCGAGCACCTTCGCGCCACGAATAAGGATCTTGCTCATGGTTACTTCTTCTCCTCGGTACGGGCGGCGGCGGTGGTGGTGGTGCTGGTGGAGACGGCGGGCTCGGAGCCTCCGAGCAGCAGGTACAGGACGGCCATGCGGATCGAGACCCCGTTGGCGACCTGCTCGACGACCGTGCACCGGTCGGAGTCGGCCACCTCGGCGGTGATCTCCATGCCGCGGACCATCGGGCCGGGGTGCATGACGACGGCGTGCTCGGGCATCCGCGCCATGCGGGCGCCGTCCAGGCCGTAGCGGCGGGAGTACTCGCGCTCGGTCGGGAAGAAGGCGGCGTTCATCCGCTCGCGCTGCACCCGCAGCATCATGACGGCGTCGGACTTGGGCAGCACCGCGTCCAGGCTGTACGAGATCTCGCACGGCCAGGCCTCGACCCCGACGGGCACGAGGGTGGGCGGGGCGACCAGGGTGACCTCGGCGCCGAGGGTGTGCAGCAGGTGGACGTTGGAACGGGCCACGCGGCTGTGCAGGATGTCGCCGACGATGGTGATCCGGCGGCCGTTGAGGTCCTTGCCGAGCCCGGCGTCCTTGCCGACGAGGCGGCGGCGCATGGTGAAGGCGTCGAGCAGGGCCTGGGTGGGGTGCTCGTGGGTGCCGTCACCGGCGTTGATGACGGGGGCGTCGATCCAGCCGGAGGTCGCGAGCCGGTAGGGGGCGCCGGAGGCGCTGTGCCGGATGACCACGGCGTCGACGCCCATGGCCTCCAGGGTCTGGGCGGTGTCCTTGAGGGACTCGCCCTTGGAGACGCTGGAGCCCTTGGCCGCGAAGTTGATGACGTCGGCCGACAGGCGCTTCTCGGCGGCTTCGAAGGAGATCCGGGTGCGGGTCGAGTCCTCGAAGAAGAGGTTGCAGATGGTGCGGCCGCGCAGGGTGGGCAGTTTCTTTATCGGCCGGTCCGCGACGCGGGCCATCTCCTCGGCGGTGTCGAGGATGAGGACGGCGTCGTCGCGGGTGAGGTCGGCGGCCGAGATGAGGTGGCGCTTCATCCGGGTACTCCGTACGTCGGTGTGATCAGAGCTGTGGGGAGGGCAGACGGGCTGGCTGGCAGACCGGGGTGCGGGCAGGGCAGGCCCGGGCGCGGACCCCCGGGGGTCCGGCACGCGTACGGGCTACTGCCCGCCCGGTGTCCGGGCGGTCCGCTGGCCGAGCAGTACGGCGTCCCGGCCGTCCTCCTCCTGGAGCTGGACCGACACGTTCTCCCGCAGCGACGTGGGGAGGTTCTTGCCGACGTAGTCGGCGCGGATCGGCAGCTCGCGGTGGCCGCGGTCGACGAGGACCGCGAGCTGCACGGCGCGGGGGCGGCCGAGGTCGCCGAGGGCGTCGAGGGCGGCGCGGATGGTGCGTCCGGAGAAGAGGACGTCGTCGACGAGGACGACCAGGCGGCCGTCGATGTCGTCGCCGGGGATCTCGGTCCGGCCGATCGCGCGGGCCGGCTTCATCCGCAGGTCGTCGCGGTACATGGTGATGTCGAGGGAACCGACCGGGATCTTGGCACCGGTGATCTCTTCGAGCTTGGCCGCCAGCCGGCGGGCCAGGTACACACCGCGGGTGGGAATGCCGAGGAGCACCACGTCGTCGGCGCCCTTGGCGCGTTCGACGATCTCGTGGGCGATACGGGTCAGGACCCGTGCGATGTCCTGTGCGTCGAGAACGGGACGCATGACATCGGAATCGGAAAGCGGTTCGTGCTGGGTGTCCATGAAAAGGACCTCCTTCTCCGCCTCACGGGACGGACCTTAAAGGACGTCTGATGTACGTCTTCCAAGGTACCAGGGGGATTCCCGCGATCCCGCATCGGGGCAGCCCAGGACCCCTCTTAAGTGGGCGTTGGTGACCATTCGGCTTGACGCATCCAAGTAACGCTGCGTAACCTCACAGTGAGTTACCAGCCGCGCGGCGGAGCCGCACTCTTGTCACAGCGTCCGGGAGCGTTATGTCCAGCGAATACGCCAAACAGCTCGGGGCCAAGCTCCGCGCCATCCGCACCCAGCAGGGCCTTTCCCTCCATGGTGTCGAGGAGAAGTCCCAGGGCCGGTGGAAGGCCGTGGTGGTCGGTTCTTACGAGCGCGGCGACCGCGCCGTGACCGTCCAGCGCCTTGCCGAGCTGGCGGACTTCTACGGGGTGCCGGTGCAGGAGCTGCTGCCGGGCACGACCCCCGGTGGAGCGGCCGAGCCGCCGCCGAAGCTGCGCCTCGACCTGGAGCGCCTGGCCCACGTACCCGCGGAGAAGGCCGGTCCGCTGCAGCGCTACGCGGCGACCATCCAGAGCCAGCGCGGCGACTACAACGGCAAGGTGCTCTCGATCCGCCAGGACGACCTGCGCACCCTCGCCGTCATCTACGACCAGTCCCCCTCGGTCCTGACCGAACAGCTGATCAGCTGGGGCGTGCTGGACGCGGACGCGCGTCGCGCCGTGGCGCACGAGGACATCTAGTCCGCCAGTAGTACCGGGCCCAGGCCCAGCAGAAACGTTACCGGCGGGTGCCGGGGAGCTGAGAGGCTCCTGGCACCCGCCGGTTTTTTCGTACCGTCGAACGGAGAAACGGCAGGGCCCGCAGCGCGCGTGCGCTGCGGGCCCTGCCGTTGTCGCCGGTCCGGCGCGCGTATCAGCTCTCGCTGCGGCGCAGGTTCGGCTTGAGGTCCTTGAAGCGGCCGAGGAGCCCGTTCACGAACGAGGGCGACTCGTCCGTGGAGAACTCCTTGGCCAGCTGGACGGCCTCGTCGATGGCCACGGCGTCCGGGGTGCCATCCACCCAGATCAGCTCGTAGGCACCGAGACGCACGATGTTCCGGTCCACGACCGGCATGCGGTCGAGGTCCCAGTCCACGGCGTAGGTGGCGATCAGATCGTCGATGCGGTTCACCTTGTCGGCGTACCCCTCGACGAGTTCCATGGTGAACTCGTTCACCGCGGGCTGGCGGTCGGTGTCCGACCGCGAGTGGCGGATCCAGTCCGCGAGGACCTCGCGCACGGAGACCCCGCGCTGGTCGGCCTCGAACAGGATCTGGAAAGCGCGCTTGCGCGCGTTGCTCCGGGCAGCCACGGTTAGCTGTTCACCCGGCCGAGGTAGTCGCCGTTGCGGGTGTCGACCTTGACCTTCTCGCCGGTGTTGACGAAGAGCGGGACCTGCATCTCGTAACCGGTCTCAAGCTTCGCGGGCTTGGTACCACCGGTGGAGCGGTCGCCCTGGACACCCGGGTCGGTGTGCTCGATGACCAGCTCGACGGAGGTCGGCAGCTCGACGTAGAGCACCGCGCCCTCGTTCTGGGCGACGGAGGCGGTGAAGCCCTCGATCAGGAAGTTGGCGGCGTCGCCGACGACCTTGCGGTCGACCATCAGCTGGTCGAAGGTGTTCATGTCCATGAAGACGAAGTACTCGCCGTCCATGTACGAGAACTGCATGTCACGGCGGTCAATGGTGGCCGTCTCGACCTTCGTGCCGGCGTTGAACGTCTTGTCGACGACCTTGCCGGAGAGCACGTGCTTGAGCTTGGTGCGCACGAAGGCCGGGCCCTTGCCGGGCTTGACGTGCTGGAACTCGACGACGGACCAGAGCTGGCCACCGTCGAGCTTGAGCACCATGCCGTTCTTGAGGTCGTTCGTGGAAGCCACGGTTTGGGAATCTCCTGCACTGGAAGACCACGGGTGCGCGCACAGTCCGCCGGGGCGGACTAGAGCGCGAGCAGCTCCTTGGTCGTAATGGTGAGTAGCTCGGGACCGCCGTCCGCCTCGGGGCGCACGACGAGCGTGTCATCGATCCGGACACCTCCCCGGCCGGGGAGGTGAACCCCCGGTTCGACGGTGACCGGCACGCAAGCGTCCAGTTTACCCATGGCCGTAGGTGCAAGCTGCGGGTCCTCGTCGATTTCGAGGCCGACTCCGTGTCCCATCCACGCCGCGAGGGCCTCGCCGTGACCTGCGGAGTCCAGTACGGAGCGGGCCGCGTGATCCACATCCCGGTACGCGGCCCCCGGCTTCAGGGCCTCCCGCCCGGCCCGCTGCGCGGCGAAGACCAGGTCGTAGAGCTCGATCTGCCAGTCCGCGGGGGTGGTGCCGATCACGAAGGTACGGCCGATCTCGCAGCGGTAGCCCCGGTAGTTGGCGCCCAGGCAGACCGAGAGGAAGTCCCCCTCCTCCACCCGGCGGTCGGAGGGGCGGTGCCGGGAGCGGCCGGAGTGCGGGCCGGTGCCGACGGAGGTCGGGAAGGCCGGACCGTCGGCCCCGTGGTCCACGAGGCGGCGCTCCAGCTCCAGGGCGAGGTGCCGCTCGGTGCGGCCCACCAGGATCGATTCCAGCAGTTCACCGAGGGCCTGGTCGGCGATCTCGGCGGCGATCCGCAGACAGGCGATCTCCTCCTCGTCCTTGACGAGGCGCTGCTGTTCGACGGCGGTCCCCAGATCGGACAGCCGCAGCCCCGGCGCGACGGAGCCCAGGGCGCGGTGCCGGCCGACCGTGAGGTGGTGCTCCTCCACGGCCAGGGATTCGGCCCGCCCGGAGGCGGCCAGGTCGGCGGCGGCGACGGCGGGATCCGCGCCCGGACCCGCCAGCACGGAGACCGGCAGGTTCTCGTCCAGTCTTCCTTCGTCCGCCTCGCCGCTGGGAGCTCCGGCGCAGAACAGCATGTCCTCGCCGCCCGGTCCGAGCAGCAGTACGGCGCCCAGCGGTGACGCCCCGGAGAGGTAGCGCACGTTCGCCGGACGCGTGATGAGTGCGGCGGCGTTCCCGGCGGCCGCACAGCGGTCGCGAAGCAGGCCCCGGCGGGCCGCGTACACGTCTGACATGTTTCCGAGCCTACGAGCGCCACGCGCATCCGGCCTGGTGAGCGCGGCCGTACGGGGGCCGGGCCCGTGCCCGGGCCGGAGTCGGGGCGGATCCCGGGGCGCGGGTCGGGGCGCGGGTCAGTAGGCCGGAGCCGAGATGGCGCGGGCCAGGGTCTCGTCCAGGGCGCGGGCGGTGCCCTCGATGTCCAGGTGGGAGTTGTCGATGATGGGCAGCCCGGAGCCGTACCAGCCCGCCATCCGCCCGTGGATCCGGGCGACTTCCTCGTCCGAGAGCCGCCGGTTTCCGGAGCGGGCGGCGTTGCGCTCCAGGACTATCTCCAGGCCGGGCAGCAGCACCACCGGCAGCAGCGCGGGCCCGACGTGGCGCTTCCAGCCGCCGAGGCCCACCACGGGGCGGTCCGGGAACACGGCGTCGTCGAGGATGCACGAGATGCCGTTGGCCAGGAAGTTGCGGGCCGCGAACCCGCAGGTGCGGCGGGCCAGGCGGTACTGGGCCTCGGAGTGGTCGTTCCAGCCGGCCTGCGGGTCCGCGAAGCCGGAGCACACCCATTCCCGTACGTCGTCCAGGCTGATGTGCGCGGTGGGGACCGGCCGGGTGCCCGCCCAGTGGCGGGCCACCGTGGTCTTGCCGGCGCCCGCGGGGCCGATGAGCAGGACCGCGAGGGTGGCGCCGCCCGTGCCCGGGACGGCGGGCGGGAGCGGAATGTGCCCCGTGGACCCCTCCGGCACCCCGTGCACGGGCATCGGCATCCGAGCCGGTGCCGCGGGCACGGGCGGCACGGCCCAGCCCGGTCCCGGGGGTACCGGCGGCCGCGACGGCGCCGCCGGGTGCTGACCCCCCGGCGGCTCCCAGCCCCCGCCCCCCACTCCGTGCTGCATCCGCTGCCACTCCGTCCCGTTCCGCCATGACTGATGCGAGAACGTTATATGACCCGGGAGGCCCGGAGGGTCACGCGGTCACGCCGTCGGGCGGATCAGGCCGCCACTTCGCCGAAAGCGGCCATCAGGACGGCCGGGTCCGGGCCCTCCAGAACGGTCGGCTTGGCCAGCCCGTCCAGGACGACGAAACGCAGCAGGTCGCCGCGGGACTTCTTGTCCAGCTTCATGGTCTCCAGCAGCTTGGGCCACTGGTCGCCCCGGTAGGTCAGCGGCAGCCCCACCGAGGCGAGGATCGCCCGGTGCCGGTCGGCCGTCACGTCGTCGAGGCGGCCGGCGAGCCGGCCCAGCTCGGACGCGAAGACCATGCCGACCGAGACGGCCGCGCCGTGGCGCCACTTGTAGCGCTCGTTCTTCTCGATGGCGTGCGCGAGGGTGTGCCCGTAGTTCAGGATCTCCCGCAGCCCCGTCTCCTTGAGGTCGGCGGAGACCACGTCCGCCTTGACCTGGACGGAGCGGCAGATCAGTTCGGCCGTGTGCGGGCCGGCGGGCGTGCGCGCGCCCTCTGGGTCCGCCTCGATCAGGTCGAGGATCACCGGGTCGGAGATGAATCCGGCCTTGATGACCTCGGCGAGACCGCTGACGTAGTCGTTGACCGGCAGCGATTCCAGTGCCGCCAGGTCGCAGAGCACGCCGACCGGCGGGTGGAAGACGCCGACGAGGTTCTTGCCCTCGGCGGTGTTGATGCCGGTCTTGCCGCCGACGGCCGCGTCCACCATGGCCAGGATGGTGGTCGGTACGGCGATCCAGCGGACGCCGCGCAGCCAGGAGGCCGCGACGAAGCCCGCGAGGTCGGTGGTGGATCCCCCGCCGACCCCGACGATGACGTCGGTGCGCGTGAAGCCGGACTGCCCGAGGGCCTTCCAGCAGTACGCCGCCACCTCGACCGTCTTGGCCTCTTCGGCGTTGGGAACCTGGATGGCGACGGCCTCGTAGCCCTGTGCGGCGAGGTCGTCGCGCAGCGCCTCACCGGTGGCCGCGAGGGCCTCCGGGTGGATGACGGCGACCCGCTGGGCCTTGGTACCGATCAGGGAGCCCAGCTCGCCGAGCAGCTGGCTGCCGACCAGTACCTCGTACGCGTCGTGCCCGGCGCTGGCGCCGACCTGGATCCGCGTCACCTGGTCTGTCATGCGTTCTTCAACTCCAGTGCGTCGAGGACCGCGTCGGCGACCTCTTCGGGGGTGCGGTCGTCGGTGGCCACCACGACGCGCGCTACTTCGGTGTACAGGGGGCTCCGGGCCTCCATCAGCTCGCGCCACTTGCGGCGCGGGTTGACGGCGAGGAGCGGGCGCGCGGCGCCGAGCCCCACGCGCCGGACGGCTTCCTCGACCTCCAGCGAGAGATAGGCCACGGGCCGGCCGGCCAGCAGCTCCCTCGTCGTGTCGTCGAGGATGGCGCCACCGCCGAGGGCGAGCACTCCGTCGTGCCCGGAGAGGGCGGCGGAGACCGCCTCCCGCTCCAGTTCACGGAAGTGCGGCTCGCCCTCGTCGATGAAGATGTCGGAGATCTCCCGGCCCTGCGCCGCCACGATGTCGGCGTCGGTGTCCCGGTAGGAGACTCCGAGCCGCTGCGCGAGCAGTTCGCCCACCGTGGACTTGCCGGACCCCATGGGGCCGACGAGAACGACCAGGGGTCCGGTCGCGGGGGTTGCGGGGGTGCCCGTCACCGGATCTGGAGGTTGTCGAGGTACGACTGGACGTTGCGGCGGGTCTCGGGGACCGAGTCGCCACCGAACTTCTCCACGACGGCGTCGGCCAGCACCAGGGCGACCATGGCCTCGGCGACGATGCCCGCGGCGGGCACGGCACAGACGTCGGAGCGCTGGTGGTGCGCGACGGTGGCCTCGCCGGTGGCCACGTCCACGGTCGCCAGGGCCTTGGGCACGGTGGCGATCGGCTTCATGGCGGCGCGGACGCGCAGCAGCTCACCGGTGGTCAGACCGCCCTCGGTACCGCCGGAGCGGCCCGTGGTGCGCTTGAGGCCCTCAGGGGTGGAGACGATCTCGTCGTGCGCCTGCGAGCCGGGCACGCGGGCCAGGTCGAAGCCGTCGCCGACCTCGACGCCCTTGATGGCCTGGATGCCCATGAGCGCGGCCGCGAGGCGCGCGTCGAGACGGCGGTCCCAGTGCACGTGCGAGCCGAGGCCGACGGGCACGCCGTAGGCGAGGACCTCGACGACTCCGCCGAGGGTGTCGCCGTCCTTGTGGGCCTGGTCGATCTCCGCGACCATCTGCTTCGACGCGTCGGCGTCGAGGCAGCGCACCGGGTCGGCGTCGAGCTTCTCGACGTCGGCGAGGGTCGGGTAGACCCCGTACGGGGCCTTGGCGGAGGCCAGCTCCACCACGTGGGAGACGATCTCGATGCCCGCGACCTCCTTGATGAAGGAGCGCGCGATGGCACCGAGGGCCACGCGGGCGGCGGTCTCACGGGCGCTGGCGCGCTCCAGGATCGGCCGGGCCTCGGAGAAGCCGTACTTCTGCATGCCCGCGAGGTCGGCGTGGCCGGGGCGGGGTCGGGTCAGCGCCGCGTTGCGGCCCGTCTCCTTGAGCAGCGAGGGGTCGACCGGGTCGGCCGACATGACGGTCTCCCACTTGGGCCACTCGGTGTTGCCGATCATGACGGCGACCGGCGAACCCTGCGAGAGCCCGTGGCGAACACCGCCGAGGAAGGTGATCTCGTCCTGCTCGAACTTCATCCGGGCACCTCGGCCGTAGCCGAGCCGACGCCGGGCCAGGTGTTCGGCCACCAGCTCTGTGGTGACCGGGACGCCGGCGGGAAGACCCTCCAGCGTCGCCACCAGCGCCGGGCCGTGCGATTCTCCGGCCGTCAGCCAACGCAACCTGCTCAACGATGCTCCTCATGCTCGCGCCTGATCCAGCGATGGCGCGATCGGGTGCGCGGCCCGGACCCGCCTTCGCCCCCGATCCTCCCATGTCCAGGCCGCGAAACCCCCCTCGGTCCAGCTATCGGACGGCTTCCCGGCGCCGGGACCACCACCGGTAGCCCTCCCAGAGGGCCGCGGCGCCGAGCAGCCCGGAGATGATCCACTTCGCCCAGGCGGGCAGCGTGCCGAACAAGACGCGAAGGAAGACCCCCACCCCGTACACGGCGTCCCACCTCGACGCCAGCACCTGACCCGTGACGATCCCGTCCACGTACCCCCCTCAACCCCGTTGTGGCAGGTGAGGAGCCTAACGCGCGGCGAGCGCCCGCTCTCCGGCGGCCCTCAGGGCCGCGAGCGGGACGTCGGGGCGTCCCGTCATCTGCTCGACCTGGAGCACGGCCTGGTGGACCAGCAGGTCCAGGCCGCCGAGGAGCTTGCCCCCGCGACCGGACCAGGCCGCCGCGAGGGCGGTCGGCCAGGGGTCGTAGAGGACGTCGAAGAGCGTGCCGGGCCGGGCGGGCACGGCGCCGGCCAGGGCGTCCGTGGAGCCGGCCGGGGTGGTCGCGATGACCAGCGGCGCGCTCAGCGCCTGCGCGGCGTCCGCCCAGTCGGCCGTCCGCACGTCGACGCCGAGCCGCTCGCCCCACTCCCGCATCTCCGCGGCCCGGGCCGCGGAGCGTACGTACGCGGTGACCTCGCCGGTGCAGATCCGCGCGAGCGCGGCCAGCGCCGAGGAGGCGGTGGCGCCCGCGCCGAGGACGGCCGCCGACTCCACCTTCTCCACGCCCTGCTCGCGCAGGGCGGACAGCAGCCCGGGGATGTCGGTGTTGTCGCCGACCCGGCGGCCGTCCTCGGTGAAGACGACCGTGTTGACCGCCTCGACGGAGGCGGCGGTGTCGCTGATGCCGTCGAGCAGCGGGATGACCGCCCGCTTGAGCGGCATGGTCAGCGACAGCCCGGCCCATTCGGGGCCGAGTCCCGCGATGAACTCCGGGAGCGCGGCCTCGTCGACTTCGAAGCGGTCGTACGACCAGTCGTCGAGGCCGAGCTCCCGGTACGCGGCGCGGTGCAGCACCGGTGAGAGGGAGTGCTCGATGGGAGAACCCAGCACCGCGGCCCGTATCCGTGACATGTCCTGCTACCCGCCGTTCTTCTGCTTCTGCCGTTCCTGGAACTCGGCGACGAGCTTGAGGTGTTCCTCGTAGGTCTTGGTGAAGGTCGTCTTGTTGCCGTCGACCGACACGAAGAACATCCAGCCGCCGTGGTCCGGGTCGAGCGTAGCGCTCACCGCGTCCGCGCTCGGGTTCCCGATCGGGCCCGGGGGCAGTCCCTTGACGTGGTGCGTGTTGTACGGGTGGTCGAAGGCCTGGGCTTCCTTGAGATTGAAGTTGATCTCGCTCTGGTTCTTGATGTAGTTGTACGTCGAGTCGAACTCGATCTTCTGGTTGGTGACGTCGTTGGTCTTCTTGAGGCGGTTGTAGACCACCTCCGACATCTTCCGGAAGTCGTCGTGGTTCTTGCCCTCGGCGTTGACGAGGCTGGCGACCGTGATGACCTGGAGCGGGTTCTGCAGGCCCAGGCTCTTGGCCTTGCCCTCGACGCCGAGCTCCGTGTACTTGTCGGTCGCGTTCTTGACCATCTGCTTGAGCAGGGACTCGGGGGTGCTGGCGTTGGTCAGGTCGTACCGCATCGGGTACAGGAAGCCCTCGAGCGGGTCCATGATCTTCGGGTCGTTGTTCGCCCACGCCGGCAGGCCGAGGTTCTTGACCTCGCTCTTGGCGATGCCTTCCGTGGTGCCCGCGGGCTTGTTGAGCTTCTCGTCGATCGCCTTGTAGACCGTCGCGTTGCGCATGCCCTCGGTGACGGTGATCACCCGGAGCTTGGTCGGGTCCGTCATCAACGCGACCACGGAAGCCGCCGACATCTTCTTCTTGAGCGGATAGATGCCCGGCTGGATCGACTTGCCCTTGGGGTCGGCGTTGGCCGCGTTCACGAAGGCCTGGGCGCTCGCGACGACGCCCTTGTCCTTGAGGATCCGGCCCATCTGGCCCAGGCCGGCACCCTTGGGGATCTCCACGTCCACGGTCTCGTCCGTGCCGGAGCCCGCGAAGTCCTCGGCCGCGCCGAACTTGCCCTTGAGGTAGGTGTAGCCGTAGTAGCCGCCACCGCCGAGCACGCCCACGATGACCACGGCCGCGATGAGGCAGGCCATGCCGCTGCGCTTCTTCGGCTTGCCGCCGGAACGGCCCGAGCGGCGGCCGCCGGAGCCGCCGTCGTCCCCGTCGTCGTCCCCGTCGCGTCCGCCGCCGCCCAGGAAGGAGTCCTCGGCCTCGTCGGTCTTGACGTCCTCGTCCTGCCACTGGGCCTCGGGCTCCAGGTGCCGACGGCCCGGGGGCCGCGGCGGCGGGTAGGCGTCGGGGGTGCCGTAGAGGTCGGGGGTCTCGCCGGGGTAACCGCCGGCCTGCTGCTGGGCGTACGGGTCCGCCCCCGCGTACGGGTCGGTGGCCTGGGCCACGCCCACGTACTGGGCCTGGCCCGTGTCCCAGATCTGGCCCCCGTACGTCTCCTGGTGCTGCTGGGGCGCCTGCTGCTGCGGGTGCGGGACCTGCTGGACGTACTGGGGCTGCTGCTGGTGCTGCTGTGGTTGTTGGTGCTGCGGGGCCTGCGGGTACGGAGCCTGCTGGTACTGGCCCGGGTGCTGCTGCTGCACGTACTGGGGGTGCTGCGGCTGCTGCTGCGGGTAGTGAGGGTGCTGGGGCTGCTGCTGCAGGTCGTCGACGTAGGGCGGCTGACCCTGCTGGGCCGCATGCCCGGTCCACCCCTGGTCCCCGTAAAGGGGATCATCGGGGTGCCACGGTTGGGGGTTGGGGCCCCCGCCATACTCAGTCATCGATCCCCTAGCGCGCCGCGGGGCGTTGGCCGCGGCGCTTTCCGCCGCGGCACCCTGTTCCGCCTCTGCTGGTGGGCGACGGCTGTTCGAATGCCGCCACTTCGCGCGGAACGTTACCGTATCGCGATCAGACAACCACTTCGACGCACTCACCGGGCGGATTACCTGATACCCGTTCGGTCTCCAGAGCGTTCTGGAGGATCACCACCGCGGCCGCCTGGTCGATGACCGAGCGGCCCTTCTTCGCGTTGCGCCCCGAGGCCCGCAGGCCCGCGGCCGCGGTGACTGTGGTCATCCGCTCGTCGACCAGGCGGACCGTCACGGGCTTGATGCCCTTGGCGAGTTCCATGGCGAAGGCCCGGCACTTGGCGGCCGCCGGCCCCTCCCGCCCGCTGAGCGAGCGGGGCAGGCCGACCACCACCTCGATGGGGTCGTACTCCTCGACGAGCTGCCGCAGCCGCCGGTGGGCGAAAGGAATGTCCCGGCCCGGGACGGTTTCCACCGGTGTGGCCAACACCCCGTCAGGGTCGCACGAGGCGACCCCGATCCGGGCGTCCCCGACATCGATGGCCAGTCGGCGGCCGCGGCGCAGCGTCATCAGGCGGTCTCCCCCACGAGGCGCTCGACGGCCGCGATGGCGTCGCCGATGGCGGCCGGGTTCTGGCCGCCGCCCTGGGCCACGTCGGGCTTGCCGCCGCCGCCGCCCCCGAGGGTCTTGGCGGCCGTGCGGACCAGGTCGCCGGCCTTGAGGCCGCGCTCGCGGGCCGCCTCGTTGGTGGCGATGACGGTCAGCGGACGGTCGTTGGCGGTGGTGAAGAGCGCGACCACGCACGGGCGGTCGCCCTGGATGCGCCCGCGGACGTCGAGGACCAGCTTGCGCAGGTCGTCGGCGCCGGTGCCGTCCGGCACCTGGCCGGTGACCACGGCCACGCCGCGGACGTCCTGGGCGCCGGCGGCGAGGCCGGCGGCGGCCTGGAGGACCTTCTCCGCGCGGAACTTCTCGATCTCCTTCTCGGCGTCCTTCAGCTTGCCGAGCATGGAGGCGATCTTCTCCGGCAGCTCCTCCGGACGGCCCTTGACCAGCTCCTGGAGCTGGGCGACGACCGTGTGCTCCTTGGCGAGGAAGTTGTACGCGTCCACGCCGACGAGGGCTTCGACGCGGCGCACGCCGGAGCCGATGGAGGACTCGCCGAGCAGCTTCACCAGGCCGAGCTGGCTGGTGTTCGCCACGTGGGTGCCGCCGCACAGCTCCTTGGAGAAGTCGCCGATGGTGACGACGCGCACGCGCTCGCCGTACTTCTCGCCGAATTCGGCGATGGCGCCCTGCTTCTTCGCCTCGTCGATGCTCAGGATCTCGGCGGTGACGTCGAGCTCCCGGGAGAGCACGTCGTTGATCTTCTGCTCCACGTCGGTGAGGACCGAGCCGGGGACGGCGTTCGGCGAGCCGAAGTCGAAGCGGAAGCGGCCGGGCGAGTTCTCGGAGCCGGCCTGGGCGGCCGTCGGGCCGAGGGCGTCGCGCAGCGCCTGGTGGGTGAGGTGCGTGGCCGAGTGGGCGCGGGCGATGGCCCGACGGCGGTTCACGTCGATGGCGGCGTAGGCGGAAGCGCCGACGGTCACCTCGCCGACCTGGACGGAGCCCTTGTGCACGGAGACACCGGGGACCGGCTGCTGGACGTCGCGGATCTCGATGATGGCGCCGGAGTCGAGCTTGATGCGGCCCTGGTCGGCGAGCTGGCCGCCGCCCTCGGCGTAGAAGGGGGTGCGGTCGAGGACGACCTCGACCTCGTCGCCCTCGGAGGCGGCGGGCGAGGAGACGCCGTTGACCAGGAGGCCGACGATGGTGGATTCGCCCTGGTTGGTGGCGTAGCCGGTGAACTCGGTGGCGCCGGAGCCGTCGGCGATCTCCCGGTAGGCGGACATGTCCGCGTGACCGGTCTTCTTGGCCTTGGCGTCGGCCTTGGCCTTGTCCTTCTGCTCCTGCATCAGGCGGCGGAAGCCGTCCTGGTCCACGGAGAGGCCCTGTTCGGCGGCCATCTCCAGGGTCAGGTCGATCGGGAAGCCCCAGGTGTCGTGGAGCAGGAACGCCTTGTCGCCGGCGAGGACCGAGCCACCGGTGGCCTTGGTCTCGGTGATGGCGGTGTCGAGGATGTTCGTGCCGCCGCGCAGGGCCTTCACGAAGGCGGCCTCTTCGGCGAGCGCGACGGTCTCGATGCGCTTGCGGTCGGTCACGAGCTCCGGGTACTGCTGCCCCATCGTGTTGATCACGACGTCGACGAGCTCCTGGATCACCGGGCCGGTGGCGCCCATGAGGCGCATGTTGCGGATGGCGCGGCGCATGATGCGGCGCAGCACGTAGCCGCGGCCCTCGTTGCCGGGGGTGACGCCGTCGCCGATGAGCATGGCGGAGGTGCGGATGTGGTCGGCGACCACGCGCAGGGAGACGTCCGTGCCCTGGGCGGCGCCGTACTGCACGCCGGTCAGCTCGGTGGCCTTGTCCATCACCACGCGCAGGGTGTCGGTCTCGTACATGTTCTGTACGCCCTGCAGGATCATGGCGAGGCGCTCGAGGCCGAGGCCGGTGTCGATGTTCTTCGACGGCAGGTCGCCGAGGATCGGGAAGTCTTCCTTCCCGTCGCCGGCGCCGCGCTCGTACTGCATGAAGACCAGGTTCCAGATCTCCACGTAGCGCTCGTCGTTGACGGCGGGGCCGCCCTCGACGCCGAACTCGGGGCCGCGGTCGTAGTTGATCTCCGAGCAGGGACCGCAGGGGCCCGGGACGCCCATGGACCAGAAGTTGTCCTTCTTGCCCAGGCGCTGGATGCGCTCCTGCGGGACGCCGACCTTGTCGCGCCAGATGGCCTCGGCCTCGTCGTCGTCGAGGTAGACCGTGATCCAGAGCTTCTCGGGCTCCAGGCCGTAGCCGCCGTCCGCCACGGAGCTGGTGAGCAGCTCCCAGGCGTACTTGATGGCGCCTTCCTTGAAGTAGTCCCCGAAAGAGAAGTTGCCGCACATCTGGAAGAACGTGCCGTGGCGGGTGGTCTTGCCGACCTCTTCGATGTCCGGCGTACGGACGCACTTCTGCACGCTGGTGAGCGTGGCCGCGGGCGGCTTGACCTCGCCGAGGAAGTACGGCTTGAAGGGGACCATGCCCGCGGGCACCAGCAGCAGAGTCGGGTCGTCCGCGATGAGCGACGCCGAAGGGACAACGGTGTGACCGCGCTCCTCGAAGAAGCTCAGCCAGCGGCGGCGAATTTCAGCCGACTCCATCAGTGGTCCTCATTCCGGTTGTACGTAAACGTATTGGTCTGGCCGTGCTCGATGGCCCGCAGCCGCCGCGGCCCGGGAAGGGCGGTGACGTTGTCGGGCCGGTCGGGATCCTGGTGGAGTCCCAGTGCGTCGTTCAGCTCGTCCTCGCGCTGCGACATTCCCGCCTTGACGTCGAGGGCGAAGTCCTTGAGGCGGTGCCCCGCTTCGACCGCCTTGTCGGCGGCCTGCGCGGCGAGGCTCTCCGGGGTCAGCTTCTTGAGCTGCCGGTTGACCTTGGTGGTGGCCCACACGCCGGCGGCTGCGCCGGCGGTGAACCAGAAGGCTCGGCGGAACATCGGCAGGATCAGCCCTTCTGCTTCCGGCGCCGGGGCGACGGCACCGTACGGCCAACGATCACGGTACGTCGCGCGGTCCTGCGCGGCACGTCCTCGGAGCCTGCGCCGGGCGCGCCGCCCTTGCCCAGCGCCTTGCGGACGCCGTAGCCGAAGGCCGCGACCTTCACGAGCGGGCCGCCGAAGGTGGACGCGACGGTGGAGGACAGCGCGGAGGCGTTGGAGGTGACTTCCTGGACGTCGCTCGCGATGGCGTCGACCCGGTCCAGCTGGGTGCGGGCGGAGCGGACGGTGGTGGAGGCGTCCGCGAGCAGCGGGACGGCCTCGTCGGTCACGTCGGCCACGAGCTTCGTGGTCGCCTTGAGCACCTGGGCCAGCCTCACCAGCACCACGGCGAGGAAGGAGACCAGAATGGCCCAGAAGACGGCCACGAGGATCCCGGCCACCTCTCCACCGGACACGTCACACCGCTCTCTACACATTGATCACTAAGCGAAAAAGTCGTCCTCCGACCCTATCGCGCCGGAGATCCGCCGCAGTACCGGAATTCCCGGACGCGGCCCGGCGGCCCGGACCCGCCTTGTACCCAGAGCATGCGGACGAGTACCCTCCGTGTCCCATGCGACACAGACCCCATGGACACAGGACGCCGGGCAATCTTCCCTCGGACCTGAGCGGCTTCGTCGGGCGGGGTGTCGAACTCGCCGAGCTGGGGCGACTGCTGGATTCCTCGCGGCTGGTCACGGTGACCGGCGCGGGCGGTGTCGGCAAGACCCGGCTGGTGCTGGCCGCGGCCAGGGCGGCGGCCGAGGCGGCGGCGGAGGCCGGTCCTGCGGACCCCGACGGCCCGGCCGGGTCGGCCGGCCCGGCGCAGGAACGCTACTGCGACGGCGTGTGGCTGGCCGAGCTGGCCTGCGTACGGGATCCCGCGCTGCTGGAGCTGACCATCGCGGAGTCGCTGGGCCTGACCGACCACACCACCCGGCCGCTGCGCACCGTGCTCGCCGAACACCTGGCCGAGCGGCGGCTGCTGCTGGTCCTGGACGGCTTCGAGCAGCTGGTCGACGAGACCGCGGCCCTGGTACGGGAACTGCTGCGCCGCTCCCCCGGCCTGCGGGTGCTGGCGGCCGGCCGGCGCCCGCTGACCCTCGACGGGGAGCTGTCCTGGCCGCTGGCCCCGCTGGCCCCCGACGAGGCGCTGGCCCTGCTGACCGAGCGGGCCGCGTCGGCCGACCCGGGCTTCGCCCCGACGGAGGCCGACCGGGCGGTCCTGGCCGAGCTGTGCGTCCGCCTCGACGGCCTGCCCCTGGCCCTGGAGCTGGCGGCGGGCCGGCTGCGCACGCTGTCCCCCTCCCAGGTGCTGTCCCGGCTGGAGGACCGCTTCGGCCTGCTGACGGGCGGCGGGCGCGGGGCGCTGCCCCGGCACCGGGCGCTGCGGACGGCGATCGGCTGGAGCCATGAGCTGTGCACGGCCGGGGAGCGGCTGCTGTGGGCCCGGCTGTCGGTCTTCGCAGGGCAGTTCGACCTGGACGCCGCCGAGTACGTGTGCGCGGGCCCGGACCTGCCGGTGGACTCGGTGCTGGACCTGGTCGGGGAGCTGCTGGGCCAGTCCCTGCTGGTCCGGGAGGAGACGGCGGCCGGGGTGCGCTACCGGATGCTGGAGACCGTACGGATCTACGGGGCGGGCTGGCTGGAGTCGCTGGGCGACGCCACCCGGCTGCGGCGCAGGCACCGGGACTGGTACATGGGTCTGGCGACCTGGTGCGAGCTGGACTGGTTCAGCCCGCGCCAGCAGGAGGTGGCCGCGCTGGTGGAGGCGGAGCTGGCGAACCTGCGGCTCGCCCTGGAGTGCTGCCTGGACGAGCCGGAGGAGATCCACCTCGGCCAGTACCTGGCGGGCACCCTCTGGTTCTACTGGGCGGGCTGCGGCCGGCTCGCCGAGGGCCGCCACTGGCTGGACCGGACCCTGGAGGGCGGCCCCGGGCACGGCCTCGACCTCTCGGAGCTGGACCTCGGGCCGGACCTGAGCCTGGAGCTCGGGCTGGGCCTCGCCGGCCCTTCGGACCCGGACCGGGAGTACGAGGGCTCGCGACTGAAGGCCCTGTGGGTGCTGGGGTACGTGGCGGCGCTGCAGGGCGACGCGGTGGCCTCGATGAGCGCCCTGTACGAGTGCCGGGACGGGGCCGCGCAGAGCGGGAACCCGGTGGCGGCGGCGTACGCGGTGCACCGGATGGGCTGCCTGGCGCTGATCTCGGACGACATGGTCCGGGCCCGGGAGCTGCTGGGCGGGGCGCTGGAGCGCTACCGGGAGGCCGGGGAGCTGAACAGCAACGTACTGATGTGCCAGGTGGAACTGGCGATGACGCTGGCCTTCCAGGGCGAGCCGGCGGGCGCGCTCGCGCTGTGCGAGGAGGTCCGGGACATCTGCGAGGAGCGCGGGGAGCGCTGGACGAAGGCCTACGCCCTGTACGTCCTGGCCTACGCGGCCCTGGACTCGGGCGACCCGGCCGGGGCGCGGCGGCTGCTGGGCGAGTGCGTGGCGATCAACCACACCTTCCGGGACCTGGTGGGGCTGGTGCTGGCGGTGGAACTGCTGGCACTGGTCACGGTGGCCGAGGGGCATCCCGCGGAGGCGGCCGTGCTCCAGGGCGCGGCCGAGCCGATGTGGGACGGGGTGGGGATGCAGCTCTTCGGCTCGGGGTACTTCAACGCCCCGCGCCTGATGTGCCAGGAGCGGGCGGGCGAGCTGCTGGGCACGGAGCGGTACGCGTCCTGCGCCCGGCACGGGCGGACTCTGTCGGTGGACGCGCTGGTGGAGCGGGCCCTGCGGGGGCCCGAGCCGGCGCCCGCGCCGAGGAGCGCGGCCCCGCTGCCGAGGCCCCGTACGACGGACGGGGCTGCGACGGGGTTCCCGAGAAGCAGGAAACCCGCCGGCTCCCCCAAGGGGGAACCGGCGGGCTGACCAGCCTGTGAGGCTACGTCCGCTGGTACGAGATCAGCGGGCGTAGTACTCGACGACGAGCTGCTCGTCGCAGATGACCGGGATTTCCTTGCGGTTCGGGTCGCGGTCCAGGCGGAAGGCCAGGGCCTTCAGGTTGACCTGCAGGTAACGGGGGGTCTCGCCCTCGCCTGCGTAGCCACCCTCACGGGCAACCTGGAACGGAACCTTCTCGCGGCTGCGCTCGCGCACCGTGATGACGTCGTCCGGACGGACGCGGAACGACGGCTTGTCGACCTTGTCGCCGTTGACCTCGATGTGGCCGTGAACGACCATCTGGCGAGCCTGGTAGATGGTGCGGGCGATGCCCGAACGCAGGACCAGGGCGTCGAGGCGACGCTCGAGCTCGACGACCAGCGCCTCGCCCGTCTTGCCTTCGGCCTTCTTGGCGCGGTCGTACGCGCGGGCCATCTGACGCTCAGAGATGTCGTACTGAGCGCGCAGACGCTGCTTCTCCAGCAGACGAACCTTGTAGTCCGAGTTCTGCTTGCGGCCACGGCCGTGCTCGCCCGGCGGGTAGGGGCGGGCCTCGAAGTACTTGACGGCCTTCGGGGTCAGCGCAATGCCGAGGGCACGCGACTTCTTGACCTTGGGTCGCTTCTGGTTCACGTGGAACCTACCTCCATGTAAGTTAGGTGAGGCTTACCTTAGCGAGGAGGACGTAATGTCTCGACCACATGGGATCCCCCTGCCCAGTGCGCATCGAAGTTCAGATCCAAACGAAACAGGATCTGCTTTCGATGACGATTGGCAGGGTCAGCCGCGTCCCAGGGAAGGCGTTCGGCAGCTCACCGGAGCCGAACGCGTACGAACCCTCGTAGAGTCCAACGCCTCAGTATCCCTCACGCTCCCAGGTGCTTTGGACCAAGGAGAGCTCGGAACAGGGGTGCCGGCCGCAAGGACCGTCACCCCGGACGGGGACGTGATTCTCCTGGTATCAGGGGAATCCGCGGCTGCCAGGGCAGCCGCTCACGCCCAGGACGACGACCTCACCGCCGTGATCGAGATCACGGATGTGGCGCCGGTGTCCGTGCCCCATCGTATCCGAGGCCGCGCGTGGCTCGCCGGGTGGCTCACTCCCGTGCGCGACGCCGCCGACCGGGCGGCCTGCGCGGCCCTGATGGCCGAGCGTCACCCGGTCGGGGAGCTGCTCGCAATGTCCGATTCGCTCGACATCCCTTACGCCGGCCGGCCCGCGTGGATGCTGCTGCGCCTGGAGGTCGGCGAGATCTCGGTGGACGACCTGTGGGGCGCCGAGCACGTGGACCCCGAGCTGCTGGCCGCGGCCGAGCCGGACCCGATGACGGCCCACGAGGCGGAGATCCTCCAGCACCTGGCCGCCTCGCACGGCGACCGGATGGGCGAGCTGTGCGCGCTGCTCGGCGCGCGGGGCGAGGGCGCGGACCTGAAGGCGGTCCCCCTCGCGCTGGACCGCCTCGGCCTGCGGGTGCGCTTCACCCGCGGGGCCACCGCCTTCGACGCCCGCTTCGACTTCCCCGAGCCGGTCGGCGACGTCTGCGGACTGCGCCGGGCGATGCGCACCCTCTTCGCCTAGGTGGTCCCTAGGCCGGACAGGTGCCCAGCATCTCCCGCAGCGCTTCCTTCTCCGGCGGGGTCACCGACAGCCCGTACTTCGCCTTGATCCCCGTGTAGCGCCGCGCGTACTCGCACCAGTAGCTCTTGACCGGCGGTTTCCACTTGTCGGCGGTCTTGCTGCTCTTCTCGTAGTTGGTCTGCTTGTCGACGGCGAGCAGCACGTCGAGGTCGTTGGCGTACGCCAGTCTGCGCTCCGGGGTCCAGGCGTACGCGCCCGCGCGCCAGGCGGCGCCGAGGGCGACGACGTGGTCGGTCTGGATCTGCGAGGCGCGCCGGTAGTAATAGGGGAGCTCCCTGCCCGTGTACGGGTCGTGCAGCGTCCCCGACACGACCACGCAGGGGTTCCGGTCGCCCTCCCGCAGCTCGCTGAGGTCCCTTCGCAGTACGTCGTCCCGGGTGTCGCACCCGTTGCGCCCGCCGACGGCATCCGTCTCGTCGGACCAGTACCTGCCGAAGTTCTCCCGCTTGTACGTCTCCCAGTTCTTGCCCCACTCGACGCTCAGCTTCGCCAGCTGCGTCCTGGCGGTGGCCGCGCTCGGGGGGAACCCGGCACTGGCGAGCGGTGCCTCCGCGAGGAGCGCCGCGGCGCTGGCGTGAGCCGTCTCGGCGTCCCCGTGGTGGCACCCGCTGAGCAGCAGTACTGCCGTCACGGCGATGAGCGAAGCCCGGCGTCCCATGCCCGGAGCCTAGGCCGGGCCGCCTCGCCCCGCGAGGCCGACACGACGCCGCTGCGCGGAGCCGTCCCCTACCCACCCTTCCACCGTTCCCGCCTCAATCGCCGGCGGGGCTGGAAAATATCCAGCCCCGCCGGCGATTGAGGCGATCTTTCAGCCCCGCAGCCGCTCGCGGACCTTTTCCACCACGTCCGCGTATCGGGCTTCGGCCCCGTACCGCGTCGGCTCGTAGTACCGCTTGCCGTGGATCTCGTCCGGCGCGTACTGCTGCGCGGCAATACCGCCCGGCACGTCGTGCGGGTACACGTACCCCACCGCGTGCCCCAGCTTCGCCGCGCCCTTGTAGTGCCCGTCCCGCAAATGCGTCGGCACGGACCCGGCCAGCCCGGCCCGGACATCCGCCAGCGCCGCACCGATCGCGGTCGTGGCGGTATTCGACTTCGGGGCCAGCGCCAGCGCGATCGTCACGTGCGACAGGGTCAGCGAGGCCTCCGGGAAGCCGATCATCGCCACCGCCTGGGCCGCCGCCACCGCGAGCGGCAGGGCCGTGGGATCCGCGAGCCCGATGTCCTCGCTCGCCGAGATCATCAGCCGGCGCGCGATGAACCGCGGGTCCTCCCCCGCCTCGATCATCCGTGCCAGATAGTGCAGCGCCGCGTCCACGTCCGAGCCGCGGATCGACTTGATCAGCGCGCTCGCCACGTCGTAGTGCTGGTCGCCGTCCCGGTCGTACTTGACCGCCGCCCGGTCGACGGCCTCCTCCACCGTCTGGAGGGTGATCTCCGGTTCGCCCTTGGCGATCGCCGAGCCCGCGCCCGCCTCCAGCGCCGTCAGCGCGCGCCGCGCGTCGCCGCCCGCGATCCGCAGCAGGTGCGCCTCGGCGTCCTCGGGCAGCGTCACCGCGCCGCCCAGGCCCCGCTCCTCCGTCAGCGCCCGGTGCATCAGCGCGCGCAGGTCGTCGTCCGTCAGCGGTTCCAGCGTGAGCAGCAGGGAGCGCGACAGCAGCGGGGAGATGATCGAGA
The DNA here is from genome assembly GCF_041434015.1 of Streptomyces sp. NBC_00454. Classification (GTDB taxonomy): domain Bacteria; phylum Actinomycetota; class Actinomycetes; order Streptomycetales; family Streptomycetaceae; genus Streptomyces. Next base: position 1,360,084 of record NZ_CP107907.1, read on the forward strand.
AGTACGGGTTCTCCGTGGTCGCGGCGATCAGGGTGACCCAGCGGTTCTCCACGGCCGGCAGCAGCGAGTCCTGCTGCGCCTTGCTGAAGCGGTGGATCTCGTCGAGGAAGAGGACGGTGTCCTTGCCGTATCCGCCGGCCGCCCGCTTGGCGCCCTCGATGACCGCCCGGACCTCCTTGACCCCCGCCGTGATCGCGGACAGCTCCACGAACCGCTTCTTGGTCGCCTGGCTCACCACGTAGGCGAGGGTGGTCTTCCCGATCCCCGGCGGACCCCACAGGATCACCGAGGAAGCCCCGGCCGGACCCCCGTCCCCCTCGCCGACGAGCCTCCGCAGCGGGGAGCCGGGCTTGAGCAGGTGCTGCTGGCCGACGACCTCGTCCAGGGTGCGCGGGCGCATCCGGACGGCGAGCGGAGAACTGGAGGGGTCCTTCGCCTGGCGGTCCTCGGCGGCGGCGGTGAAGAGATCTGGTTCCACACCGGAAGCCTATGCGAGCCCACCGACAGGGCCGGCCGTCACGCCTGCCCCGCTCAGGAGGTCCAGAAGTCCCACCAGCGGGTCAGGATCAGCATTCCGATGATCCCGATGTGCAGGACGGGCAGCACCCACGTGAACTCGTCGAAGAAGGCGCGCAGCCAGCCGGGGGCCCCCAGCATGCGGTTGCGGACGTTGTGCGAGGTGACGTACCAGAACATGACGATGGTGGCGACCCAGGCCAGGCAGCACCACAGGCACAGCGAGTTGATGTTGTACAGCGACTGGTACATCAGCCAGGTGCAGAAGCCGACGCCGAAGAGCATTCCGGCGTTCAGGGTCAGCCAGTACCAGCGCGGGAAGCGGGCGCGGGCGAGCAGGCTCATGCCGACGCAGACGACCATGCCGTAGGCGACCAGTCCCAGCATCGGGTTCGGGAACCCGAAGGCGGATGCCTGGTCGCTCTTCATGATGTTGCCGCAGGACACGATCGGGTTGAGGCTGCAGCCCGGCGTGAAGTTCGGGTCCTCCAGCAGCTTGAACTTGTCGATCGTGATGACCCAGGCGGCGAGCAGGCCCGCGGCTCCGGTGATCACCAGCAGCAGGGCCAGGGCCCGGCTGCCGCCGACGGCGGTCCGCGGAGCGGCGTCCGCATCCGTACCTCGTGTCGTCATACCGCCCGCTCCACATCGTCAAGGTCCACAAGCACCGGCCATTGTGCCGTACCGGTCCCGGTGTCCACCGTTCGGTGGACATAAGGAGGCACGCACGGGGGGACCGGTCGGGCGCGTTCCGCCACACCATTTGAGACATGACACGAAATGCGGTGCAGGTGCGGGGGCTTCGCAAACAGTACGGCGAGGTCACCGCGGTGGACGGACTTGATCTGACGATCCGGCAGGGCGAGGTCTTCGGACTCCTGGGGCCCAACGGCGCCGGCAAGAGCACCACGGTGGAGATACTCCAGGGCCACCGCCAGCGGGACGGCGGCGAGGTCAGCGTGCTCGGCGCGGACCCGGCCGTCGCGGGGCGGGCCTGGCGCTCGCGCGTCGGGATCGTCTGGCAGGACGAGTCGGCGCCCGCCGAACTGACGGTACGGGAGACGGTCGAGCACTTCGCCCGCTACTACCCGGCCCCGCGCGACCCGGCCGGGGTCATCGCCCTGGTCGGCCTGGAGCACAAGCGCGAGGAGCGGGTGAAGGCGCTCTCGGGCGGCCAGCGGCGCCGGCTCGACGTGGCGCTCGGCGTCATCGGCAACCCCGAGCTGCTGCTCCTCGACGAGCCGACCACCGGCTTCGACCCGGCGGCCCGGCGACAGTTCTGGGACCTGATCCGGCTGCTCTCCGCCGAGGGCACCACCATCGTGCTCACCACGCACTACCTGGAGGAGGCCGAGGCCCTCGCCGACCGCCTCGCGGTCATCGCCAACGGCAAGGTCGTCGCCGAGGGCGAACCGGCCGGGCTGCGCTCCCGGTTCGGCACCGGCGCCACCGTCGAGTGGACCGAGGCCGACGGCACCCCGCGCAGCGTCTCCACCCAGACCCCCACCCGTACCGTCGCCGAGCTCATGGCCCGCTTCGACGGCGAGATCCCGGGTCTGAAGATCGGCCGGCCCACCCTGGAGGACGTGTACCTGCGCCTCACGGGACAGCTCGTACCCGCGACCGCGCGCCAGCAGGAGGAAGCCCGATGAGCACCGACGTCACCAAGGCCGCCGCGGCCCTGCCCGGAGCGTGGGCCCTGGGCCTGAGCCGCGGGGCCCTGGAGATCAAGCAGTTCGCCCGCCAGCGCGACTCGGTGATCTTCACCTTCGCCTTCCCCATCGTCTTCCTCACCCTCTTCGCCTCGATCTTCAGCGGCACCGTGGAGGGCACCGGGATCACCGCCTCCCAGCTCTACGCGGCCGGCATGGTCGCCGCCGGCATCATGTCCACCAGCTTCCAGTCGCTCGGCATCTCCATCGCCGTCGAACGCGACGAGAAGGTGCTGCGCCGGCTGCGCGGCACCCCGATGCCGCCGGCCGCGTACTTCCTCGGCAAGGTCTGGATGGTGCTGGTCACCGGACTCGCCGAGACCGTGGTCCTGCTGATCGTCGGCGCCACCCTCTTCGGCCTGGACCTGCCGACCTCCGCCGCGAAATGGCTCACCTTCGCCTGGATCTTCGTACTCGGCCTGGCCGGCTGCGCGCTGCTCGGCATCGCGATCAGCAGCCTGCCCAAGTCCGGCAAGAGCGCGAGCTCGGTGGTCGTCCTGCCCTTCCTGGTCCTCCAGTTCATCTCCGGCGTCTACATCCCGATCGACCAGATCCCCGACTGGCTGCTGAACATCGGTGCGCTGTTCCCGCTGAAGTGGATGTGCCAGGGTCTGCGAGGGGTGTTCCTGCCGGAGTCCGCGGCCGTCCTGGAGCAGGCGGGCAGCTGGGAGTACGGAAAGGTCGCCCTGGTCCTGGGGGCCTGGGTCGTCGGAGGATTGGTCCTGTGTCTGCTGACCTTCAAATGGAAGAGCAACCGCGACGGCTGAGGGGTTTCACGGGGGCGGCCGGAGCGCGCGAGGCCCACGTCTGGGACCGCGCGTTCGGGCCGTGGGACCTCTACTTCGGGGTGGTGTGGGTCGCCACCGTGGTCTTCGTGCTGGGGGCCGGGTTCCCGGCGGCCGGCTACCGGCTCCTCTCCGCCGCGCTGCTCGCGCCGCTCGCCCCCTGGTACGTGTGGGTCGGGCGCCCGCTGCTCCTGCTGGAGCCCGGCGCCCGGCTCCGGGAGTCGCTGCGCTACCTGGCCGGGAACCTGGCGCTGTTCCTCCCGGCCGCCGTCCTCGTCGGCGAGGCCCGGCTGGCCGCCTTCGCGCTCGTCCCGCCCTGCTTCATGCTGCTGCCGCTGCGCCGGGCGGTCGCCGCGGTGGCCCTGGTCGCGATGGCGCCGGTGGCCGGCTGGGCGGTGCTGTGGCGGCCCCCCGGTCACGACGTGTTCGTCAGCGCCCTCGGCTCGTTCGTCACCTTCGTCTTCTCCGCCTTCATCGGCGCCTGGATCACCCGGATCATCCAGCAGAGCCAGGAGCGGGCCTCGCTGATCGCCGAACTCGACGCCAGCCGGGAGGAGGTGGCCCGGCTGTCCGCCGCCCAGGGCGCCCATGCCGAAAGGGAACGCATGTCCCGCGAGATCCACGACACCCTCGCCCAGGGCTTCACGAGTCTGCTGATGCTGGTCCAGGCCGTGCAGTCGGAGCTGGAAACCGACCCGGAACAGGCCCACCGGCATCTCGAGCTGATGGCCGCCACCGCCCGGCAGAACCTGGCCGAGGCCCGCTCCCTGGTCTCGGGCGGCGCCCCCGCCGACCTGGACGCGGGCTCCCTGCCGGACGCCGTACGCCGCCTCGCGGCCCGGCAGGACCCGCCCGCGGCCGCGTCGGTGACCGGAGAGGTCCGGCCACTGGCGGCGGCTCTGGAGGTGGTGGCCCTGCGGTCCTGCCAGGAATCCCTGGCGAACGCGGCCAAGCACGCCGGTCCCGGGGCCCGCTGCTCGCTCTCCCTGTCCTACGGTGACGCCGAACTGACCGTCACGGTCGAGGACACCGGACGGGGCTTCGACCCGACGGCCCCCACCGCGGGCTACGGCCTGCGCGGACTGCGCGCCCGCGCGGCGGAGGCGGGCGGCACGGCCTCGATCGTCAGCGCGGTGCACACCGGCACCACCGTCACCGTGACACTCCCGATCCGCTGAGGAGCCGTACGACATGATCCGCATCCTGCTGGCCGACGACCACCCGGTGGTACGGGAGGGCCTGCGCGGCATGCTCAGCGCGGAGCCGGACCTGGAGGTGGTCGGGGAGGCCTCGAACGGCCCCCAGGCGGAGGCGCTGGCCGCACGGCTGCTCCCCGGCCTCGACCTGATCCTGATGGACCTGCGGATGCCGGGCGGCGACGGCGTCGAGTCCATCGCGAGGATCACCGCGGCCGGGCTGGCGGTGCGGGTGGTGGTCCTGACCACGTACGAGGACGACCGGGACATCCTGCGGGCGGTGGAGGCGGGGGCCGCGGGCTACCTGCTGAAGGACATGGCCCGGGCGGAACTGGCGGACGCGGTGCGGGCGGCGGTGCGCGGCGAAACGGTCCTGGCCCCCTCGGTGGCGGGCCGCCTGGTGGACCGGCTGCGCACCCGACCGTCGCTGCCGCGGTTGTCGGAGCGGGAGGTGTCGGTGCTCCGCCTGGTCTCTGAGGGCGCGACGAACGCGGAGATCGGCCGCCGGTTGTTCGTGGCCGAGTCCACGGTCAAGACGCACCTGTTGCGCGTCTTCGCGAAGCTGGAGGTCACGGACCGCACGGCGGCGGTGACGACCGCCATGCGGCACGGGTTGCTGTAGCGGGGCCGTCCCCTACCCGCCCTTCCACCGTTCCCCGGGCTCTGCCCGGACCCGGTCCCCAAACGCCGGACGGGCTGGATACATCCAGCCCCGCCGGCGTTTGAGGCGCGGGGTCTGGGGCGGAGCCCCGGGAAACGGCGAAAGGGCGGGGCGGGGAGAGGCTCCGCGCAGCGGCTCCCCCGCACCCGCCCCACCGGCGGCAGCGACCGTCAGGCCAGCTTCGCGCGGACCGTGTCCACGAGATCGGCCACGGCCACCGGGCTCTGCTCCCCGGACTCCATGTCCTTCAGCTGGACCACGCCCTCCTCCAGGTCACGGTCGCCCGCGACCACCGCGAACCGCGCCCCGCTGCGGTTCGCGTCCTTCATCGCACCCTTGAGGCCCTTGCCCCCGTAGGACATGTCCGCCGCCACACCGGCCCGCCGGAGCTCGGTGACCAGACCGAACAGCACCGGCTTCGCCCCGCCCAGCGCCACCGCGAAGACGGAGGTCGCGGCGGGGATGTCCAGCTCGATGCCCTCGGCTTCGAGCGCCAGCACCGTACGGTCCACGCCGAGCGCCCAGCCGACCGAAGGCAGTGCCGGTCCGCCGATCATCTCGGAGAGGCCGTCGTAGCGGCCGCCGCCGCCGACCGCGGACTGCGAGCCCAGACCGTCGTGGACGAACTCGAAGGTGGTCCGCGTGTAGTAGTCCAGGCCGCGGACCAGCTTCTCGTCGTCCTCGAAGACGACCCCGGCCGCCGTCACCAGCGCCCGGACCTCCTCGTGGTACGCCTTGCACGCGTCGCAGAGGTAGTCGCGCAGCATCGGGGCGCCGACCAGCTGCTTCTGTACGTCGGTCCGCTTGTCGTCGAGGACGCGCAGCGGGTTGATCTCGGCCCGGCGGACGGTCTCCTCGTCGAGGTCCAGTCCGCTCAGGAAGGCCTGGAGCGCTTCCCGGTACACCGGGCGGCACTCCTTGTCGCCCAGCGAGTTCAGCAGGATCCGGAAGTTGCGCAGGCCCAGCGAGCGGTACGCCTGGTCGGCCAGGATGATCAGCTCGGCGTCCAGCGCCGGGTCCTCGGCTCCGATGGCCTCGGCACCGACCTGCGAGAAGTGGCGGTAGCGCCCCTTCTGCGGCTTCTCGTAACGGTAGTACGAGCCCGAGTACCAGAGCTTGACCGGCAGGTTGCCCTTCTTGTGCAGGCTCGCCTCCAGCGCCGCGCGCAGCACGGAGGCCGTGCCCTCGGGACGCAGCGCCAGCTGGTCACCGCCCTTGGTCTCGAAGGCGTACATCTCCTTGGAGACGATGTCGGTGGACTCGCCGACACCGCGGGCGAAGAGGCCCACGTCCTCGAAGCCGGGGGTCTCGATGTAGCCGTAGCCGGAGTTGCGCAGCGGGGCCGAGATGGCCTCGCGTACCGCCAGGTACTTCACGGAGACCGGCGGGATCAGGTCGTACGTGCCCTTGGGGGCCTGAAAAGTAGCCACGAAACTCTCGTCACATTCCTCGTCGTGGAGACGTGAAACCGTCTCCGAGGCCGGCGGCCACCTGCCGCAGGTACGGGTTGGTGGCGCGCTCACGGCCAATGGTCGTGTGCTCGTTGTGTCCGGGCAGCACCACGGTCGAGTCGTCGAGCGGCAGGCACACGCGGGCCAGCGACTCGAGCATGTCGGCGTGGCTGCCGCCGGGGAAGTCGGTGCGTCCGATGGAGCCGGCGAAGAGCAGGTCGCCCGAGAACAGCAGCGGAGGGATGTCCGCGGCCTCGGGCGTCCCGAAGGTCACCGACCCCGGTGTATGGCCGGGGGCGTGCGAGACGGTGAGCTCCATGCCCGCCAGGGCGAGCTTCGCGCCGTCGGTGAGCTCCCTGACCTCGGAGGGCTCCCCCACCGTGAGCTCGCCCATGAGCTGCGCTCCCAGGGAGCGGCCCAGGGCCTTCTCCGGGTCGCTCATCATGAAGCGGTCCGCGGGGTGGATCCATGCCGGTACGTCGTGTGCTCCGCACACCGGGACCACGGAGGCCACATGATCGATGTGGCCGTGGGTCAGGACGACCGCGACGGGCTTGAGCCGATGCTTCTTCAGCGTCTCCTCGACGCCCCGGGTGGCCTGGTGGCCGGGGTCGATGATGACGCACTCCTCACCGGCGGCGGGGGCGACCACGTAACAGTTGGTCCCCCAGGCCCCGGCGGGGAACCCGGCAATCAGCACGTTCGTCCCTCAAATCGTCGTCCGGCGGGAGCTTCGGCGGCCGCCGAAGGTCGGAAGGTCGCTGCTCAGAGCCTACCGGCGCCGCTCATTACACAGCGAACCCATATACGGTACGGCCTAACCCAGCCCGGACAGTGGTACCAGATACGCACAAGGAGACGACCCCGTGGTCACGAGCGATCAGCGGCGGCGCCAGCTCGCCAGGGAGAAGTACGAACGCCAGCAGAAGCGGCGTGCCGATGCACGGCGCAAGACGCGCCAGCGCATGGCCGTGGTCGGGGCGGTGGTGGCCGTGGTCGTAGCCACGCTGGTCGGCCTCGTGGTCGGCGGCGTCTTCGACAAGGACAAGAAGAACGAGGCGGCCGATCCGGCCGCGAACCCGTCGGCCTCGCCGACGCCGCAGCAGTCCCCCTCGCCGGCGATGGCGATCGACGCCAAGGCGAAGTACACCTTCGACCTGAAGACCAGCGCGGGCGACGTCAAGTTCGAGATGGACGCGGCGAAGACCCCGCAGACGGTCAACTCGTTCAAGTCGCTCGCCGACAAGAACTTCTTCGACAACACCAAGTGCCACCGCCTGACGACGAACGGGATCTTCGTCCTGCAGTGCGGCGACCCCCAGGGCACCGGCATGGGCGGCCCCGGCTACACCATCGCGGACGAGAACCTCGACTCGCTGGGCAAGGCCAACGACCAGGGCCAGGTGGTCTACCCGGCGGGCACGGTGGCGATGGCCAACACGGGTCAGCCCGGCTCGGGCGGCAGCCAGTTCTTCCTGGTCTACAAGGACAGCCCGCTGGCCCCCTCGTACACCCCCTTCGGCAAGATCGACGCGGCCGGTCTGAAGGTGCTCGAAGAGGTGGCCAAGGCCGGTACGGCCGACGGCGGCGCGGACGGCGCGCCGAAGACCCCGGTGACCATCGAGAAGGCCACCGTCACCCAGAACTGACGGGGACCGGGCGGACCGGGCCCGGCCGGCACCGCACCCGCACGCCGATATTCCGTCGTGCTGGATGCGGACAGCCGGCCCGGCGGTCGCCTATGTTGGCGTTGTGCAGGGCGGGCGCGGCCCGCCCCAGGAAACTGTGGACGATGCCCAGGGGGTGAACCCCTCGCAAGGCATCAGGTGGAGGAGGCGCTGTGAGCAGCGACCCGTGGGGCCGAGTCGACGAGACCGGCACCGTGTACGTGCGTACTGCCGATGGCGAGAAGGTCGTCGGATCGTGGCAGGCGGGCACCCCGGAGGAGGCCTTGGCCTACTTCGAGCGCAAGTACGAGGGCCTGGTGGTCGAGATCGGCCTCCTCGAACGACGAGTACGGACCACCGATCTGTCCTCCAAGGACGCCCAGACGGCCATCGAGCACCTGCGCACGCAGGTGGACGAGCACCACGCCGTGGGCGACCTCGAAGCGCTGCGCGGCCGGCTGGACAAGCTGGTGTCGACCGTGGACTCGCGGCGCGAGGAGCGGAAGGTCCAGAAGGCCAAGCAGACGGACGAGGCCCGTACGGCCAAGGACGCGCTGGTCGCCGAGGCCGAGCAGCTGGCGCAGAGCGACCAGTGGCGCAGCGCGGGCGAGCGGCTCCGCGCGCTGGTGGACATCTGGAAGGGTCTCCCCCGCCTCGACCGCAAGTCGGACGACGAGCTGTGGCACCGCTTCTCGCACGCCCGCTCCGCCTTCTCCAAGCGCCGCAAGGCCCACTTCGCCTCGCTCGACGCGCAGCGCGAGGACGCCCGCAAGGTCAAGGAGAAGCTGGTCGCGGAGGCCGAGGCGCTCTCGAAGTCTGCCGACTGGGGTCCGACCGCGGCGCGCTACCGCGAGCTGATGGAGAGCTGGAAGGCCGCGGGGCGCGCGCAGCGCGAGTCCGAGGACGACCTGTGGAACCGTTTCCGCGGCGCCCAGGACGTGTTCTTCGCGGCGCGCAGCGAGGTCTTCGCCGAGCGCGACGCCGAGCAGGTGGAGAACCTGAAGCTCAAGGAGGAGCTGGCCGACGAGGCCGAGAAGCTCGTCCCGATCACCGACCTGAAGGCGGCCCGCGCCGCGTTCCGCTCGCTGAACGAGCGCTGGGAGGCCATCGGCCACGTACCGCGGGACGCGCGTCCCAAGGTCGAGGGCCGGATGCACGCCGTCGAGCGGGCCATCCAGGAGACCGAGGAAGGCGAGTGGCGCCGTACGAACCCGGAGGCGCGGGCCCGTGCGGCCGGCCTGACGGGTCAGCTCCAGGCGGCGGTCGACAAGCTCCGCGGCCAGATCGACGCGGCCCGCGCCACGGGCAACAACTCCAAGGCCGACAAGCTGGCCCGGGAACTGGAGGGCCGCCAGGCCCTGCTGGACCAGGCGCTGAAGGGTCTCGAGGAGTTCGGCGGCTGATCCGGGCCGCCCCGCACACGTGAAGGGCCCCGGTACTGATCCCAGTACCGGGGCCCTTCGCGTCGCCCGGCGGGGTCAGGCCGGGGCGCGGCTGCCGTCCTGGAGCAGGTCCAGCGCGTGTTCCAGTACCGCGCAGGCCTCTATGTGGTTGCCGGACTCCTGGAGCAGCGCGGCGAGCCGCCGGCACACCTGTACGGCCTCGGGCCCGTAGAAGCGGTGGACCTGCGCGAACGCCTGCTCCAGCACCTCGATCGCCTCGCGGGTCCGGCCGGTCTCGGACAGCACCTCCGACAGTTCCAGCTGGACGGCGAGCAGGTCGCCCTCCCCGCCGGGGGCACGTTCCTCGAGGGTGAGGCGCAGGATCGGCAGGGCGTCCCCGCTGCGCCCGGCCGCCCGCAGCGAGCGGGCCAGGACGATGCCCGCGCCCGCCATGGCCGCGCGGACGTCCGCATCCAGGACGTCGACGTCCCGGATGCCGAGCGCGCGGTTGCGCACGAGTTTGAGCCGGCCCACCCCGCCCTCCGTGGCATGCTGCGGGAGCGGGCGGTTCTTGCTGCGCAGCCGGGCTTCCAGCGTCCGGCAGAGGGTGTCCAGGTCGATCAGCTCGGGTCCGTCCGGGATGCCGTCGCGCAGGATCCTCAGCAGTTCCCCGGTGAAGGCGGTGTGCCGCTCTCCGTCGGGGGCCAGGGCCGCCCGGTCGCGCGGGGAGGCCGTGAGGACGTAGGCGCCTTCGACGGCGGCCTGTTCGGCGAGCGCGTCCTCCTCGCCCGCGAGCATGCGGGCGGCCCGGCCGCTGAAGCAGCAGTCGAGGAGGACCACCTTGCGCTGGGCTTGCGAGTCGCGCAGGGCGGAGCGCAGGTGCTGGTAGCCGACGGCGGTGTAGCCGACGTTCTGCCGGGAGCCGTGGAGCGCGAGGTAGAGGTCGTCGGTTTCGGTGTCGCGCATGCCGTGGCCGGCGAAGTAGACGAGGAGGGTGTCGGTGGCCTCGTCCCCCGCCCGGTGCACGGCGTCGAGGAGGTCGGCGGGGTGCTCCGGATCCAGGACGCTCGTGCAGTGCTGCTCGGGCAGCCCCCAGACCGTGGCGTCGCACAGTTCGGCCGCGAGGTCCCTGACATTGGCCTCGACGGTCGGCAGCCCGGGCAGGTACCGGTATCCGGCGGTGCCGATGAGGACGGCCCGGGAGGCCGCCGGGTCGGGCAGCCCCGTCATCCCCGGCTGCCCCCGTCGCCCCGGGACGGGGCGGCGGATTCCAGCGCGGCGACGATCCGGCGCACCGCCTCGGGGTCGGCGGCGGCGTCCCCGGTGAGCCGGATCTCGTACCCGTCCCTGCTCAGCACGAGGGTGGGGGGCGTCCGGCGCGAGACCTGCCACTGGAGCACGGAGAAGACCAGGGAGGCTCCGGACAGGCCGCTGCCGACGGCCAGTTGGAGCAGGTCCAGCCCGGAGCCCATGAGCGTCCCCTGGGGCGCGTCCCCGACGGTGGCGGAGTCCCTCTTCGGATCGCTCCCCAGGCGTACGGACAATCCGCGGCCCAGGGTCTCGTCCGCGGCCAGCCACCGCTGGAGCGAGCGGAGTTCGGCCTCCGGGTCCTCCCGCGGGCCGCTCGGGTCCACCCGCAATGCGAAGTCGGTCATCCTGCTCCGGCCCTCCCCTGTCCCTGGTGTTCGCGTACCCGGGCGAACAGTTGCAGCGCCCGTGCGGACTGGCCCGTCCGGGCCAGGCACACAGCCTGCCAGAACTGGCAGGCGAGGATGGTCGGGTGGCCTGGACCCAGCGTTTCCTGGCAGAACTGCAGGACACCGGCCAGGAGTTGGGAGGCCTCCTGGGGTTTCCCGCGCATCACGAGCCCGACGGCCTCGCGCTGTCGCTGCACTGCGGCGTGCTCGGTCATCCGGCCGTGGACGAGGCGACGGGTGATCTCGCTCAGGGCGAGCGGGTTCGGCGCCTCCGGAACGACGGCCACGACCGCTTCGACGGTGGGTGCGACGGAGGACGCGGGGGCCGGCACGACGGTCGACGCCATGGTCGACGCGACGGTGGGTGCGCCGGGGGGCGTGCCGGGGCTCTGCGGACAGGGGAAGGGGGCGGGGCTCTGGGGATACGGGAAGGGGGCGGGCGCCGCCCCGCGCTCGGCGCCCCGGCCGTCGTCGTGGCCGCCCCCCTCGTCGCTGTGGCGGCGCCCCTCGTCGCCCTGCCACCATTCGTACTCCGGTTCCACCCGGTGCTCGTCGCCGCGCGGCACGGGGGACGGTCCGGGTGCGGCCGCCCGGCTCATGTCGGCCAGGGCGCCCCTGAAGGACGTCCGCTCGGCTTCGGCGGCGGTGTGCGTCGGCGGGATCCGGCGGCGCTGGGCGCGCGGCACGGGCCGCGCCAGGTAGCCGGTGACCCGCTGCAGGACCTGGCTCCCGCCTCCGCCCGCCCAGGGCCGCAGCAGGGCGGCGGCGGACGCCGCGCTGTCCGGCCGCTCCCGGTAGTCCGGGGCGCAGAGCGCGTCCACGGCCGCCGCGAGCTCATCGGGGAGGCCGAGCCCCTTCTCACGAATCCGGGACACGCCCTCGGCCGCCTTGAGCACCAGCGCCCCGACGTCCACGGTCTCCTCGCCGAACGGTGGCCTGCCGGTCAGCATGAAGTGCAGGCAGACCCCCACGCCGTACAGGTCGGTGGCACCCGACGACGGAAGCCTGCGGACCCGTTCCGGGGCCATGTACTGGGCCGTGCCGATGATGTCGGAGCCGGTCGCGGTGATCCGCCGCTCCTCGGCGACCAGGGCGAGGCCGAAATCGTAGAGCACCACTTTGCCGTCCGGGGTGACGCGGACGTTGCCCGGCTTCACATCGCGGTGCAGGACCCCGCTCGTATGGGCCGCTTCCAGGGCCCCGAGCATTTCGACGGCGATCCAGCAGGCCGCCGGGACGGCGAAGGGGACGCCCGCCCCGAGGACGAAGAGGTCGGCCCCGTCGAGCATCTCCATCACCAGGTACGGCGTACCGCTGCCGGAGTCCACCCCGGAGTCGTAGATGCCCACGACCCCCGGGTGGCTGATGCGTGCCAGTGCGATGGCCTCGGAGACGAACCTGCGCTGCATCTCGCGCGACAGGTTCTTGGCGGAGGCCGACAGGACCTTCACCGCGACCCGGCGGCGCAGCGTGGTGTCCTCAGCCTCGAACACCACGCCCATCCCGCCGCGGCCCAGCACCCGGAGCGGCTGGTAGCGCTGGGCGAGCTTCGCGGGGAACACGTCGTTGCCTGCTGCCACTGGTCTCCCCCGGGTGGCATCGGTGGAACCGGGCCACCCGGCCGACCGGTCTGCCGGTCGGCTCGGCCGGATGCCCGGTCAGGGCCTTCTTGCCGAAGTCACACGGTAGACGTCGTAGACGCCCTCCACACCCCGAACGGCCTTCAGGACGTGTCCCAGGTGCTTCGGGTCGCCCATCTCAAAGGTGAACCGGGAGGTGGCCACCCGGTCGCGGGAGGTCTGGACGGCCGCCGAGAGGATGTTCACGTGCTGGTCCGACAGGACCCGGGTGACGTCCGACAGCAGCCGGGACCGGTCGAGCGCCTCGACCTGGATGGCGACCAGGAAGACGGAGGACTGGGTGGGGGCCCACTCGACCTCCAGCATCCGCTCGGGCTGCTGGGACAGGGAGTCGACGTTGACGCAGTCCTTGCGGTGGACCGATACGCCGCTGCCCCGGGTGACGAACCCGACGATCGGGTCGCCGGGCACCGGCGTGCAGCAGCGGGCCAGCTTGACCCACACGTCGTCGACGCCCTTGACGACCACGCCGGGGTCCGCGTTCTTGCGCCGCTTGCTGCGGCCCTGGACCGGGGCGATGGACTCCTCGATGTCCTCGTTGGCCGCGTCCTCGCCGCCGAGGGCCTGCACCAGCTTCTGTACGACGCCCTGCGCGGCCACGTGGCCCTCGCCGATCGCCGCGTAGAGCGAGGAGATGTCGGGGTAGCGCATCTCGTGCGCGAGGGTGACGAGCGAGTCGCCGGTCAGGATGCGCTGGATCGGCAGGTTCTGCTTGCGCATGGCCCGCGCGATGGCGTCCTTGCCGTGCTCGATCGCCTCGTCGCGCCGCTCCTTGGAGAACCAGGCGCGGATCTTGTTGCGGGCCCTGGGGGACTTGACGAAGCCCAGCCAGTCGCGGGACGGGCCGGCGCCCTCGGCCTTGGAGGTGAAGACCTCGACGAGGTCTCCGTTGTCGAGGGTCGATTCGAGCGGCACGAGCCGCCCGTTGACCCGCGCTCCTATGGTGCGGTGGCCGACCTCGGTGTGGACGGCGTACGCGAAGTCCACGGAGGTGGCGCCGGCCGGCAGCGCGATGACGTCGCCCTTGGGCGTGAAGACGAAGACCTCGTTGCGCGAAAGGTCGAAGCGCAGCGAGTCGAGGAACTCGCTCGGGTCCTCGGTCTCCTTCTGCCAGTCCAGCAGCTGGCGCAGCCAGGCCATGTCATTGACCGTGTCGTGGCCCGCGCTGCCCTTGGCGGCCTGCGGCACGTCGGTCCGTACCTTGGACGTGCCCGCGACGGTCTGCTGCTTGTACTTCCAGTGCGCGGCGATGCCGTACTCGGCGCGGCGGTGCATGTCGAAGGTGCGGATCTGGAGCTCGACCGGCTTGCCGCTGGGTCCGATGACCGTGGTGTGCAGCGACTGGTACATGTTGAACTTGGGCATCGCGATGTAGTCCTTGAACCGGCCGGGGACCGGATTCCATCGCGCGTGCACCGTACCGAGGGCGGCGTAGCAGTCGCGCACCGTGTCCACGAGGACGCGGATGCCGACCAGGTCGTAGATCTCGGCGAAGTCGCGGCCCCGCACGATCATCTTCTGGTAGACGCTGTAGTAGTGCTTGGGGCGTCCGGTCACGGTGGCCTTGATACGGGCGGCCCGCAGGTCGGCCATCACCTCGTCGGTGACCACGGTGAGGTACTCGTCGCGCTTGGGTGCCCTTTCGGCCACCAGCCGCACGATCTCGTCGTACATCTTGGGGTAGAGGATCGCGAAGGCGAGGTCCTCCAGCTCCCACTTGATCGTGTTCATGCCCAGGCGGTGCGCCAGCGGGGCATAGATCTCGAGGGTCTCGCGGGCCTTCTTCTCCTGCTTCTCCCGCTTGAGGTAGCGCATGGTGCGCATGTTGTGCAGCCGGTCGGCGAGCTTGATCACGAGAACCCGGGGGTCCTTGGCCATGGCCACGACCATCTTGCGCACGGTCTCGGCCTGGGCCGCCTCGCCGAACTTGACCCGGTCGAGCTTGGTGACGCCGTCGACGAGCAGGGTCACCGCGTCGCCGAACTCGCGCCGCAGGTCCTCCAGCCCGTACTCGGTGTCCTCGACGGTGTCGTGCAGCAGCCCGGCCATCAGCGTGGCCGGGTCCATGCCCAGCTCGGCGAGGATCGTCGTCACCGCGAGCGGGTGGGTGATGTACGGGTCGCCGCTCTTGCGCTTCTGACCGCGGTGCCAGCGCTCGGCGACCTGGTAGGCCTGCTCGATCTGGCGCAGCGTCGCCGTCTCGATCTTCGGGTCGTTGCTGCGGACTATGCGGAGCAGCGGTTCCAGGACCGGGTTGTACGGGTTGGAACGCTGGACGCCGAGGCGGGCCAGCCGTGCGCGCACCCGGTTGGAGGACCCGGCCGACTTCGCGGGCACGGGCTTGACCGGCGGCGCGGGGGCCGGAGCGGCCGGCGGGGGCGTGGCGGGGGCCGCGGCGGCCGGCTCGGCCGACGGGTCGGGCTGCGCGGCGGAGATTGGCTGGACCTCGTCTGGCAAGAGCGCTCCTCAGCGGATCCGGTGCCCGTGTCCGGTCCGGATAACCCATCGTAGCGAGGGTTGCGTCCCACCGTTCCCCGAGCCCGCGCCTCGACGCTTCCGGTGCGGGTCCGCTGCTGGGGCTCCGCCCCGGGCCCCGCGCCTCAAACGCCGGCGGGGCCATCCAGCCCGTCCGGCGTTTGAGGACCGGGGTCTGGGGCGGAGCCCCAGGGAACGGTGGAAGGGTGGGTAGGGGACGGCCCCGCGCAGCGGCCCGCACACGCCGAAGCGGGCGCGCCCCGGGGATTCCCGGTGCACGCCCGCTTCGCAAGCAGCGTGGTCAGACCACGATCAGCGCGTCGAGCGGAGCATCGCCCAGCGTCGCGACCAACCGCTCACGACCCGGCAGGAACGACAGTTCCATCAGGACCGCGACCCCGGCGACCTCCGCCCCGGCCCGCCGGATCAGCTCCAGCGAAGCGGCGGCGGTGCCACCGGTGGCGAGCACGTCGTCGATGACCATGACCCGGTCCTCGGCGCACAGCGCCTCGGCGTGGATCTCGATCTCCGCCGAGCCGTACTCCAGGTCGTAGGACTGCAGGAGCGTCGCCCCCGGCAGCTTTCCGGCCTTGCGCACCGGGACGAAGCCGATGCCGGCCTGCACGGCCACCGGAGCCGCCAGGATGAACCCCCGCGCCTCCAGTCCGACGATCTTCGTCGCCCCGTACTTCTCGGCCAGTTCCACCAGCGCGTCCGTCAGGGCGGCGAACGCCTTCGGGTCGGCCAGCAGCGGGGTGATGTCCTTGAACATCACCCCCGGCTTCGGGTAGTCCGCCACGTCCGTGATCCGGCTGAGCAGCAGGTCCCGTACCTCGGTGGAGAGCTCCGCGGTCACCGGCGCCGTCCGGACCGGCCCTGCGCCACGACCTGCGGCGCCTCATCGTTCTCGGAGCCGTCCTCGGACGATTCGCCCTTGGCCGCGGCGGCCGCCCGCTTGGCGAGCACCCGCTTCGTCAGGGCCTTCATCGCCGGCTCGCGCTCCTTCAGGTCCACGACCAGCGGGGTCGCGATGAAGATCGACGAGTAGGCGCCGGCCGCGAGGCCGACGAACAGCGACAGCGAGATGTCGTTGAGCATGCCGGCGTCGAGGATGCCGCCGCCGATGAAGAGCAGCGCCCCGACGGGGAGCAGCGCCACGACGGTGGTGTTGATCGAGCGGACCAGGGTGCCGTTGATGCTGCGGTTGGCAACCTCGCTGTACGTCCAGCGGGTCTGCTTGGTGATGTCCTTCGAGCCCTCCTTGAGACCGTCGAAGACGACGACGGTGTCGTAGAGGGAGTAACCGAGGATGGTCAGCAGACCGATGACCGTACCCGGGGTGACCTCGAAGCCGACCAGCGCGTACACGCCGACCGTGATCGTGAGGTCGTGGATCAGCGCGATGAGCGCCGCGACCGCCATCCGCCACTCGAAGGCGATGGCGAGGTAGATCACCACGAGGACCATGAAGATGCCGAGGCCGGTCCAGGCCTTGTTGGCGATCTGCTCGCCCCAGGAGGGGCCGACCAGGTCCGCGTTGATCTGACCCGCTTCGACCTTGAGGTCGGTCGCGAGCTTGGTCTTCACGTCGGCGGCGGCGGCGGTGTCCAGTTCCGAGATCTGGATGCGCATGCCGCCGGTGCCGAGCTTCTGGACGGTCGCCTCGTGGCCGGAGGCCTTCTGCGCGGCAGTGCGGGTCTGGGCCTCCGAGAGCGAGGTCTTCGGGGTCGTGAAGACGGCCCCGCCCTTGAACTCGATGCCCATGTTGAGGCCAGAGACGGCCAGGGCCACGATCGCCGTGATCGTGATCAGGATGGAAACGCCGTACCAGACGAAGCGCTTGCCGACGAAGTCGTAGCCGACCTCACCTCGGTACAGCTTGGCGCCGAGATCTCCGAGCTTCGACATCTCTCACGCCTCCTTTGCGTCGACGGGAGCTTCGAGGTTCGCGGTGGGCGCGCCGGAGCCCGTACGACGCGAACGTCGCAGCGGCGGCTTCGCGCCCAGTCGCTTCGGGTCCAGCCCGGACCACGGGTGACCGCTGGAGAAGAACTTCGTGCGGGCCAGCAGCGTCATGACGGGCTTGGTGAAGAGGAACACCACGACCACGTCGAGCAGGGTCGTCAGACCCAGGGTGAAGGCGAAGCCCTGCACCTTGCCGACGGTCACGATGAACAGCACCGCGGCGGCCAGGAACGACACGAAGTCGGAGACCAGGATGGTGCGCCGGGCCCGCGGCCAGGCGCGCTCGACGGCCGGACGCAGGGTGCGGCCCTCGCGGATCTCGTCCCGGATGCGTTCGAAGTACACGATGAACGAGTCCGCGGTGATACCGATCGCGACGATCGCACCGCAGACGGCGGGCAGGTTCAGCGCGAAGCCGATGCCCTTTCCGAGCAGCGCCATGATCGTGTAGGTCAGGACGCCGGAGACCAGGAGGCTGATGATGGCGATGAACGCCAGGCCCCGGTAGTACGCCAGCAGGTAGATCACGACGAGCGCGAGGCCGATGGCACCGGCGATGAGGCCGGCCTTCAGCTGCTCGCCACCGAGCGCGGCGGTGACGGTGGTGACGCTGTCCTCCTGGAAGGACAGCGGCAGGGCGCCGTACGAGAGCATGTTGCCCAGGTCCATCGCCGACTGCTGGGTGAAGCCGCCGGAGATCTCGGCGTTGCCGCCGGTCAGCGCCTGGCTGACGGACGGGTCGGAGATGACCTCGCCGTCGAGCACGATCGCGAACTGGTTCTGCGGGGACTGCTTGGCGGCCAGCTCACCGGTGATCTTGGCGAACTTGTCGGCGCCCTTGTCGGTGAACTGCATCGTGACGATCCACATGCCGCGCTGCGGGTCGATGACGCCCTTGGCGTCCTTCACGTCCTGGCCGTTGACCTGCGCCGGGCCGAGCACCCACTTGCCCCAGGCGTTGCCGCGCTTGCCACAGGCGAGCGTCGGGTCCTCGGGCTTGACGTTCTTGCCGACCGCGGCGCGCTGCGCCTCGTTGCTGCAGTCCAGCGCGGCGAACTTCGCCTGCAGGTCCGCGGCGGCGGCCTGGTCGGCGCTCGGCGGCGTGCTCGCCGAGGGGGAAGCCGGCGGGGTGGTGGCCTTGTCGTCTGCCTTCTTCGAAGCGCTCGCCGAGGGCGAGGGCGAGGGGGCGTTCGGGGCCTTGAGGGCCTCACTGAGCGCACGGCCCTGGGAAGTGGCGCTGGACGACGGGGTGGGCGCACCGGCGGACGGAGAGCCGGAACCGCTCGCGGAGGGGCTCGGGGAGCCGCTCGCGTTGGCCTCGGGGGTGATCGGGGCACCGTCCGCCATCGCCAGGACAGGGCGGAAGTACAGCTGGGCGGTGGTACCGACCTGCTCGCGCGCCTGCTGCTCGTTCGTCCCCTTGGGGATGTTCACGATGATGTGGTCGGTGCCCTGGGTCTGAACCTCGGCCTCCGACACACCGAGACCGTTGACACGGCGCTCGATGATGCCGACCGCCGTGTTCATGTTGGTCTCGTTGATCGCGTCCGGCTTGCCGGGCTCGCTCTTGGCCTTGAGCGTGATGCTCGTACCGCCGGCGAGGTCGATGCCGAGTCGCGGCGTCGTCTGCTTCGTGAGGAACATCCCCGCGGTGAGCGCCACCATCGCGATCAGGATGATGGCCAGGGAACGCCCCGGCCTCCCCTGAGCCCCCGTGGGCCGCCGGCCCTTCTTCGGTGCTGCCACCTTGTCGTATCTCCCTGTCCAACCGTCCCGCGCCGGGTCAGCGCGTGGACGGCCACGAAATGTGTGTGGGGACCCCTGCCCCCCGCAGAAGGGTCACTGGCGGGGACCGCCGGGGACGCCGATCAGGCTCCCTGCGCGGTCCCCTGCCGGGCGCTACTTCGCGCCGGCCTCACCGTCGGACTTGCCGTCCTTGGGCTCGTCGTCCTTGGGCTCCTGCGCCGCGGGCTCGTCGGCCTTGGGCTCGTCCTTCTTGCCCAGGTCGAGCTTGGGAGCCTCGCCCTCGGTCAGGGAGGACGCGTCGTCCGGGACGACCGGCGTGTCGATGGTCAGATCATCGCTCACGCCGTGGACGATGCGGTTGTACTCCTCGTCCTCGAGGACGGCGCCGATGGCGTTCTTCGCGAACATCGCGTGGACGCCGGGAGCGATCTCGAGGGTGACCGTGTCGTCACCGATCTCCTTCACCGTGGCGTACATGCCGCCGATGGTGCGGACACCGGTGCCGGGCGTCAGCTGATCGCGCATCTGCACGGCCTGCTGCTGCTTCTTCTTCTGGCTGCGGGTCAGCAGGAACATCGCGCCGATGATCAGCAGGAACGGAAGGAGGGAGATGATATTCAAGGGACGCAGGTCCTTCGCATCGACCGCACGAGTGCGCGGCCTTTTCTACGGGGGGTGGGTACGCCGACCGTAAGGGTCGGCATCGGCGGAGTCTAGGCGAGTCCGCACCGATGGAACAACGCCCAGCATGTCACCGCAGTTCCTGACGAGGCGAACCTCCGCGCCGTCAGGCCCCGAAGAGCCCCTGTTGTCCGCTTGATCCGCCACCGGTCTGCTGCGGCGGAACAAGTCCCAGGTGAGCCCATGCGGCCGGGGTCGCGACCCGGCCCCGGGGGGTCCTGGCCAAGAGCCCCTCGCGCACGAGGAACGGCTCGGCCACCTCTTCGACGGTCTCCCGCTCCTCGCCGACGGCCACCGCGAGCGTGGACAGCCCGACGGGCCCGCCGCCGAAGAGCTTCAGCAGCGCCTCCAGGACGCCCCGGTCGAGGCGGTCCAGCCCGCGCTCGTCCACCTCGTAGACCTTCAGGGCGGTACCGGCGACCTCGCGGTTGATCACGCCGTCGGCCCTGACCTGGGCGTAGTCCCGGACCCGGCGCAGCAGCCGGTTGGCGATGCGGGGAGTGCCGCGGGAGCGTCCGGCGATCTCGGCGGCGCCGGCCGTGTCGATCTCCACGTCGAGGAGGCGCGCGGAGCGGTGGATGACCCGCTCCAGCTCCTCGGGGGCGTAGAACTCCATGTGCCCCGTGAACCCGAAGCGGTCGCGCAGCGGCGGGGGCAGCAGCCCGGCCCGGGTGGTGGCGCCCACCAACGTGAACGGCGGCAGCTCCAGCGGGATCGCGGTGGCCCCCGGACCCTTGCCGACGATCACGTCGACCCGGAAGTCCTCCATGGCCATGTACAGCATCTCCTCGGCGGGCCGGGACATGCGGTGGATCTCGTCGAGGAAGAGGACCTCGCCCTCCTGGAGGGAGGAGAGGATCGCGGCGAGGTCGCCCGCGTGCTGGATGGCCGGGCCGGAGGTGATCCGGATCGGCGCGCCCATCTCGGCGGCGATGATCATGGACAGAGTGGTCTTGCCGAGGCCGGGCGCGCCGGAGAGCAGGACGTGATCGGCTGTCGCCCCGCGCTGGCGGGCCGCCTTGAGGACGAGGTCCAGCTGCTGGCGGACCTTCTCCTGGCCGACGAACTCGCCGAGGTCCTTGGGCCGCAGGGCCGCCTCGACGGCGGTGTCCTCGCCGTCCGCCGCGGCTGCGACGATCCGGTCGTCGCTCTCGTCATCCCAGTTCACGGTGGTTCAGTCTGCCTTCTCGGTGTGGTGCGGTGGTCTGTCGCGTGCGGGCGGCCCTGCGAGGCCATTCTCCCCGCCCCGCCCCTTCTCCGTTTCCTGGGCTCCGCCCAGACCCTCCCCCAGCTACCGCTGGGGGTGCCCCGGACTCACCGGGCCCGGTTCAGGGACTGCAAGGCCGCGCGCAACAGCTGCGGGACAGGGGCCGAACCGCCGGCGGCGATCGCGGCCTCCGCCTGCGGGGTCACCGCGGAGACGGCCTCGTCCGCGTCCCGGGACGCATAGCCGAGGCCGATCAGCGCGGCCGAGAGCTGCTCGCTCCACGGCGCCGGGCCGGAGGCCACCACGCGCTGCGCGCCGACCATCCCGCTCGACCCCAGCGGAGCGCCCAGCTTGTCCTTGAGGTCCAGCAGGAGCTTCTGCGCGCCCTTCTTCCCGATGCCGGAGACGGCCATCAGCGCCTTCTCGTCACCCATGGAGACGGCGATGCGCAACGCGTCCGGGCTGTGGACGGCCAGCATCGCCTGCGCGAGCTTCGGCCCGACCCCGCTCGCGGTCTGCAGCAGCTCGAAGACCTGCCGCTCGTCGTCGTCGGCGAACCCGTACAGCGTCAGTGAGTCCTCCCGTACGACCAGGGAGGTGGCCAGTCGGGCCGTCTCGCCCGTCCGCAGGCCGGCGATGGTGTTCGGCGTGCAGTGCACGGCCATGCCCACTCCCCCGACCTCGATGACGGCCAGGGTGGGGGCGAGCGCGGCGACCGGGCCGCTGACGAAGGCGATCATGAGGTGCGGCCTTTCAGGGTGGTGGCGTGCCGGGCCACCGCCTGCTGGAGTCGGTTCTGGGCGGGGGCCCGCCAGATGTGGCAGATGGCGAGGGCGAGGGCGTCCGCGGCGTCGGCGGGCTTGGGCGGGGCCGACAGCCGCAGCAGCCGGGTCACCATGGCCCCGACCTGGGCCTTGTCGGCGCGGCCGCTGCCGGTGACGGCGGCCTTGACCTCGCTGGGGGTGTGCAGGGCGACCGGTATCCCCCGCCGCGCGGCGCACAGCATCGCGACGGCACTGGCCTGGGCGGTGCCCATCACCGTGCTCACGTTGTGCTGGCTGAACACCCGCTCCACGGCGAGGACTTCGGGGCGGTACTCGTCGAGCCACTCCTCGATGCCCTGCTCGATGCCGACGAGCCGCAGGCCCAACTCCGCGTCCGCGGGCGTCCGTACGACTCCCACGCCCAGCATCGTCAGGGGGCGGCCGGCCACCCCCTCGACCACGCCGACGCCGCATCGCGTCAGCCCCGGGTCAACGCCGAGTACCCGCACCCCACCCCTCCTTCGCTCGCCCGTACGCACGTACGTGCAGGTTACGCAGGCTATCGGGTGCCACTGACAAAGCCGCGGGCCGACGGGGTGTGTCCCCGTCGGCCCGCGGCCCGACGCTGTGCGCGGTCAACACCTGTCAGGCGTCGACCTTCTCCATGACCTCGTCCGAGACGTCGAAGTTGGCGAAGACGTTCTGCACGTCGTCGCTGTCCTCCAGCGCGTCGATCAGCTTGAAGATCTTGCGCGCGCCCTCTTCGTCCAGCTCGACCTGCATGGTCGGCAGGAAGTTGGAGTCGGCCGAGTCGTAGTCGATGCCCGCCTGCTGGAGCGCGGTACGGACGCCGACCATGTCGGTGGCCTCGCTGATGATCTCGAACTGGTCGCCGAGGTCGTTGACCTCTTCCGCGCCCGCCTCGAGCACCGTCTCCAGGACGTCGTCCTCGGAGAGCTCGCCCTTGGGCAGCAGTACGACGCCCTTGCGGTTGAACAGGTACGAGACCGAGCCCGGGTCGGCCATCGAACCGCCGTTGCGGGTCATGGCGACCCGCACGTCGGACGCGGCACGGTTGCGGTTGTCGGTGAGGCACTCGATGAGCACCGCGACGCCGTTGGGGCCGTAGCCTTCGTACATGATCGTCTCGTAGTCGGCGCCGCCGGCCTCGAGACCGCCGCCGCGCTTGACCGCGGAGTCGATGTTCTTGTTGGGGACCGAGCTCTTCTTGGCCTTCTGGATGGCGTCGAAGAGGGTCGGGTTGCCATCGATGTCGGCGCCGCCCATACGGGCCGCGACCTCGATGTTCTTGATCAGCTTCGCGAAGAGCTTGCCGCGCTTGGCGTCAACCACGGCCTTCTTGTGCTTCGTCGTAGCCCATTTAGAGTGGCCGGACATCTGCCTGTCTCCTTCGCGTCACCAACAATGTTCGCCTCAGATCCTACCGGGACGCCGTCAGAGCCCCGCGCGCACCATGTCGACGAAGTACGCGTGGACCCGGTCGTCACCCGTCAGCTCGGGGTGGAACGAGGTGGCGAGCACGTTGCCCTGGCGCACGGCGACGGTGTGACCGTCGTACGTGGCGAGCACTTCGGCACAGGCGCCGACGGACTCGACCCAGGGGGCGCGGATGAAGACGCCCTCGACGGGGCCGCCGTCGATGCCCGCGAAGTCGACCTGCGCCTCGAAGGACTCGTTCTGGCGGCCGAAGGCGTTGCGGCGCACGATCATGTCGATGCCGCCCAGGGTCTCCTGGTCCTCACGGCCGTCCAGGAGCTTGTCGGCGAGCATGATCATGCCGGCGCAGGTGCCGTAGACCGGCATCCCGGCCCGCACGCGCTCGCGCAGCGGCTCCAGCATGCCGAACAGCACGGCGAGCTTGGACATCGTCGTGGACTCGCCGCCGGGGATCACCAGGGCGTCGACCTCGGCGAGCTCCTCGGGACGCCGGACCGGCCTGGCCACGGCGTCAGCCGAGGCCAGGGCGATCAGGTGCTCCCGTACATCGCCCTGGAGAGCCAGGACGCCGATAACGGGGGTGTTCGTCATGAGGTGATTACCAGCCGCGGTTGGCGTAGCGCTCGGACTCGGGGAGGGTGTCGCAGTTGATGCCGACCATGGCCTCGCCCAGGTTGCGGGAGGCGTCCGCGATGATCTTCGGGTCGTCGTAGAAGGTGGTGGCCTTCACGATGGCGGCGGCGCGCTTGGCCGGGTCGCCCGACTTGAAGATGCCGGAGCCGACGAAGACGCCCTCGGCACCGAGCTGGCGCATCAGCGCGGCGTCGGCCGGGGTGGCGACGCCACCGGCGGAGAACAGCACGACCGGGAGCTTGCCGAGCTCGGCAACTTCCTTGACCAGCTCGTACGGGGCGCGCAGCTCCTTGGCGGCGGCGAACAGCTCGTTGTTGTCGTAGCCGCGCAGGCGGGCGATCTCGTTCTTGATCTGGCGCAGGTGGCGGACGGCCTCGACGACGTTGCCGGTACCGGCCTCGCCCTTCGAGCGGATCATGGCCGCGCCCTCGGCGATGCGGCGCAGGGCCTCGCCCAGGTTGGTGGCACCGCAGACGAAGGGGGTGGTGAAGGCCCACTTGTCGGAGTGGTTGACCTCGTCGGCCGGGGTCAGGACCTCGGACTCGTCGATGTAGTCGACGCCGAGGGACTGCAGGACCTGGGCCTCGACGAAGTGGCCGATGCGCGACTTGGCCATGACCGGGATCGAGACGGCCTCGATGATCTCTTCGATCATGTTCGGGTCGGACATCCGGGCGACGCCGCCGTCCTTGCGGATGTCGGCGGGGACCCGCTCCAGGGCCATGACGGCCACGGCGCCGGCGTCTTCGGCGATCTTCGCCTGCTCGGCGTTGACCACATCCATGATCACACCGCCCTTGAGCTGCTCGGCCATGCCGCGCTTGACGCGGGACGTGCCGATAGCCGACTCAGCGGACTGCGGGGTGGAGGGAAGCGTGCTCACGGATTGACCTCACTCGA
Organism: Streptomyces sp. NBC_00454; assembly: GCF_041434015.1. Taxonomy (GTDB): domain Bacteria; phylum Actinomycetota; class Actinomycetes; order Streptomycetales; family Streptomycetaceae; genus Streptomyces. The sequence goes on from NZ_CP107907.1 coordinate 1,384,620, forward strand.
AAGGAAGATTCAGGTGGTACTCGACCGAGGAAACCCTCTGGAGCAGTCCACTGCAAGGGCCAATGTGCAGCCGGTGGCTCTTCGCATTTTGGCCATTGGGTACAAGTTACGGGCGTTCGGCCAGATCCACCGGAGGCTCGTCGTCCATCTCGAAGGCCAACGGGAACGGTGCGTGCCCGGCCAGCCGGAACCAGCGGACCTTGCGGTGCCTGCGCAGGGCGCGGGCCGCGCGTACGGCGTCGTTGTGGAACCGCCGGGCCATGGGCACCCGGCGGACGGCCGCCGCGAGCTCCTCGGCCGCCTCCACCCCGCCCGGGGCCGCCTTCAGGGCGTCGACCTGGCCGGAGTCGGCGAACACCGCGCGCAGCGCCTGGCTCAGCTCGCTCTCGGCGACCTCCCGGTGCTCCTCCTCGGCCTGCCGGGCCGCGTGCGCGGCCTCGTACAGCACGATGGAGGAAGCGGGGTCCAGGACCCCCGAGGCGGCCACCTCCACCACCACGGAGGCCCGCCTGACGAGCTGGGCGTCGAGCGCGGCGCGGGCGGCGTCCATCCGCGAGTGCAGCCGGTCGAGCCGCCCGGCGGTCCAACTGAGGTAGACCCCGACGACACCGAGCGCCAGAGCAGTCCAGACAAGGGTTTCGATCACGGGCGGCGACTTTACCTTTCGCCGGCCCGGTCACCGCTTTCGCGCCCCCGCGCCCCCGGCGGGTGCGGGGGTGCGGCGGGTGGGTACGGGCAGCAGCGCCGCCTACGCTTCGCGCGAAAGTCCCAGCCGGGTCCGCAGCGGGACCCGCTCGTCCTCCGCCACCGCGGTCGCCCCGTCCGTCACCGTTTCGTAGACGGCCAGGATGTCTGCGCCGACCGTCGACCAGTCGAAGCGGCGCACGTGCGCGGAGCCGCGGCTGCTGAGGCCGGCGCGGCGCTCGGGGTCGCGCAGGAGGGCGATGGCCGATTCCGCCAGGGAGTCGGGGTCCTCGTTCGTGAAGAGCTCCCCCGCCGCGCCCTGGTCCAGGACCTGCGCGAAGGCGTCCAGGTCGGCGGCGAGGACCGCCGCCCCGGCCGAGAGGGCCTCGACCAGGATGATGCCGAAGCTCTCGCCGCCCGTGTTCGGGGCCACGTACACGTCGACGCTGCGCAGCAGCCGCGCCTTGTCCTCGTCGGAGACCATGCCGAGGAACTCGACCCGGGAGCGCAGTTCGGCGGGGAGGGAGGCGACGGCCTCCTCCTCGTCGCCGCGGCCGGCCACGAGGAGCCGTACGTCCGGGCAGGCTTCGACGATGCGGGGGAAGGCCGCCATCAGGACGGGCAGGCCCTTGCGCGGTTCGTCGATGCGGCCGATGAAGCCGAGGGTCTGGCCGGACCAGTCGGGATTCGGGTCGGCCTTGGCGAAGAAGTCCACGTCCACGCCGTTGGGGATGACCACCGCGTCGCCGCCGAGGTGCTCCACGAGCGTGCGCCGCGCGTACTCGCTCACCGCGATCCGCGCGCTGATCTTCTCCAGCGCCGGCTGGAGGATCGGGTACGCGGCCAGCATGGCCCGCGAGCGCGGGTTGGAGGTGTGGAAGGTGGCCACGATCGGGCCCTGCGCCGCCCAGCAGGTCAGCAGGCCGAGGGAGGGCGCGGTCGGCTCGTGGATGTGGACCACGTCGAAGACGCCCTCGTGCAGCCAGCGCCGCACCCGCGCGGCCGACAGGAAGCCGAAGTTCAGGCGTGCGACCGAGCCGTTGTAGGGCACCGGTACCGCCCGGCCCGCCGAGACCACGTACGGGGGCAGCGGGGTCTCGTCGTCCGCCGGGGCCAGGACCGACACCTCGTGGCCGAGGCGGATCAGGTGTTCGGCCAGGTCGCGGATGTGGAACTGGACTCCGCCCGGCACGTCCCAGGAGTACGGGCAGACGATGCCGATCTTCACGCGGAGCGCTCCTCGCCCTGGGGCTCCAGGTCGTCGATCCACAGCCGCTGCAGCATGTGCCAGTCCTCCGGGTGCTCGGCGATCCCCTGTGCGAAGGCATCGGCGAGGGCCTGGGTCATGGCGGCCGTCTTCTCCTGCCGGGTCCCCTTCCCGGGCACGTCCACCGGGGAGTGGATGCGGCCGTACATCTGGGGCGAGTCCCCGTAGTACAGCGTGGCGGGCAGCAGTACCGCGCCGGTCTGCTGCGCCAGGAGCGCGGGTCCGGCCGGCATGCGCGCGGCGGAGCCGAAGAAGTCCACTTCCACCCCGGACGCCGACAGGTCGCGGTCGGCGACCAGGCAGACCAGCCCGCCGGAGCGCAGCCGGCGCGCGAGGGTGCCGAAGGCGGCGCCGCCGCTGTGCGGGAGCACCTCCATGCCCAGGCTCTCGCGGTAGGCGACGAAGCGGTCGTAGAGGGTCTCGGGCTTGAGCCGCTCGGCGACCGTGGTGAACGGGACGCCGATGTGGGTGACGGCCCAGGCGCCGGCCAGGTCCCAGTTGGCCAGGTGGGGCAGGGCGACCACGACTCCGCGCCCGGAGGCCAGGGCCTCGCGCAGGATGTGGTCGTCCTTCATGTCCAGGTCGGTGCTGAATCGTTCCTTGGCCATGGTCGGCAGCCGGAAGGACTCCATCCAGTACCGCATGTACGAGCGCATGCCCGCCTGCGACAGCTCGCGCAGCCGCTCCGGCGTCGCGTCCGGCACCACCCGGGCCAGATTCGACTCCAGCCGCAGCACGCTCTTGCCGCGCCGCTTCCACGTGAAGTCCGCGATCCGGCGGCCGAGGGCCGCCGCCGCGGGTTCGGGCAGCTTCTTGACCCCGGCCCAGCCGAGCCCGTAGAGCCCGTCGACCAGCTTGTCCTGCGCCTTGCCCATCAGGCCGTACCGCTTTCGGGAGAGGCGGGGGCGGGCGGAGCCGCGGAGGCGGCCGCGGCCGCGTCGGCCTCCGCCGACTCGCGCCGTACGGTGACCACCCGCTGGATCAGCGTCACGAGCGAGCCCGCCGCGACGACCCACAGCGCGATCGGCAGCAGTACGCCGATCCACGAGGGCACCCCGAAGGTCTCCAGCCCGGACAGACCGGCCGCGACCAGCGTGATCACCAGTCGTTCGGCGCGCTCGATGAGCCCGTTGACGGCCACCGGCAGGCCGATCGATTCTCCCCGCGCCTTGGTGTACGAGACCACCTGCCCGCTGGCCAGGCAGAAGATCGCGACCGCGCAGAGGGCGTTGTTGTTCCCGGAGCCCGCGTACCAGAGCGCGAGCCCGCCGAAGATCGCCGCGTCCGCGACCCGGTCGAGCGTGGAGTCGAGGAACGCTCCCCAGCGGCTCGACGACCCGGCCTGGCGGGCCATGTTCCCGTCCACCAGGTCGGAGAAGACGAAGAGCGTGATGGTGATCGTGCCCCAGAAGAATTCGCCCATGGGGAAGAAGACCAGTGCTCCCGCCACCACTCCGGCCGTGCCGATGAGGGTGACCGCGTCGGGACTCACTCCCAGCCGGAGCAGAAAAGCGGCGAATGGCGTGAGAACACGCGTGAAGAATGCACGCGCGTACTTGTTCAGCATGGCCTTCCCGGAGGGTCGCTGGGCCGCACGGCCACCACGGCCACCGGCTGGCCCATCGTAGCCAGCACCCCGGCCCCTCGGCGCCGCGCACCCACCGGTTCGCGCCGCGGAAGCCGTTCTTCCACCATCGGCACTCCTCCGGGGCGCCCCCGAGGACGCCTCCGGCACGCTGCTCGTGGGCGCCCACCGGGGCATCCCCGAGAGGCCGCTCCTGCACGTCCCGGAGGCCTGTTCCGGCTCCTCCCGGCGAGCGGCTCCAGTACGACGTATGGACGCGGTGTGACGGCAGTGCAAAGCTCGAAGGAGCCCATTTCCTCTCCAACCGGGAGGCACGAGCATCATGGGAGCCACATCGCACCAAGCCGGAGCCGCCGGCAGGGCACCGACGGCCGACCGCCCCGCCTCCGTACGGAACGTCGTGCTGGTCGGCCACAGCGGATCCGGAAAGACCACCCTGGTCGAAGCCCTGGCCCTGACCGCGGGGGCCGTGAACCGCGCCGGACGCGTCGAGGACGGGGCCACCGTCTCCGACTACGACGAGATCGAGCACCGGCGCCAGCGCTCCGTACAGCTCTCCCTGGTCCCCGTCGAGTGGGCCGGAATCAAGATCAACATCCTCGACACCCCCGGATACGCGGACTTCGTCGGGGAGCTCCGGGCCGGCCTGCGCGCCGCCGACGCCGCCCTCTTCGTCGTCTCGGCCGCCGAGGACGGCGACGGGCTCTGCGGCCCCACCCGCATGGTCTGGGACGAATGCGCCGCCGTCGGGATGCCCCGCGCCATCGTCGTCACCCACCTCGAAGCGGCCCGCGCCGACTACGACCAGATGACCAGCGTCTGCGGGGACGCCTTCGGCGCCGACGACCCCGACGCCGTCCGCCCCCTCTACCTGCCCCTGCACGGCCCCGCCGGCCACGACGGCCACGCCCCGGTCGCCGGACTGCTCGGCCTGCTCTCGCAACGGGTCTACGACTACACCTCCGGGGACCGCGTCGAACGCGATCCGGACCCCGCCGAACTCGCCCTCATCACCGACGCCCGCGCCCGCCTGATCGAGGGGATCATCGCCGAGAGCGAGGACGAGACCCTCATGGACCGCTACCTGGCGGGCGAGGACATCGACCTCAAGACCCTCGTGGACGACCTGGAGCGCGCGGTCGCCCGCGGCACCTTCCACCCCGTCCTGATGGCCGCCCCCGCCGCCGAGGGCGCCCGCAAGGGCCTGGGCACCGTGGAACTCCTCGAACTGATCACCGGCGGCTTCCCCACCCCCCTGGAGCGCGCCCCCGTCACCGTCACCACCCCCGGCGGCGCCGACCGCCCCGCCGTCACCTGCGACCCCTCCGGCCCCCTGCTCGCCGAGGTCGTCAAGACCTCCTCCGACCCCTACGTCGGCCGCGTCTCCCTCGTCCGGGTCTTCTCCGGCACCCTGCGCCCCGACGAAACCGTCCACGTCAGCGGCCACACCTCCCGCCAGGACCAGGGCCTCCACGAGGCCGACGAACGCATCGGCACCCTCACCTCCCCCTTCGGCAAACAGCAGCGCACCCTCACCCACTGCATCGCCGGCGACCTGGCCTGCGTGGCCAAACTCACCCGCGCCGAGACCGGGGACACCCTCTCCGCCAAGGACCAGCCCCTGCTCATGGAGACCTGGTCCATGCCCGACCCGCTGCTCCCCCTCGCCATCGAGGCCCACAGCAAGGCCGACGAGGACAAGCTCTCCCAGGGCCTGGCCCGCCTCGTCGCCGAAGACCCCACCATGCGGCTCGAACAGAACCCGCACACCCACCAGCTCGTCCTGTGGTCCCTCGGCGAAGCCCACCAGGACCTCGCACTCGAACGCCTGCGCACCCGGTACGGGGTCCAGGTCGACCCCGTCCCCCATCGGGTCAGCCTCCGCGAGACCTTCGGCGCCCAGGCCGCCGGGCGCGGCCGGCACGTCAAACAGTCCGGCGGCCACGGCCAGTTCGCCATCTGCGAGATCCAGGTCGATCCGCTGCCGCCCGGCAGTGGCGTCGAGTTCGTCGACAAGGTCGTCGGCGGAGCCGTCCCCCGCCAGTTCATCCCCTCCGTCGAGAAGGGCGTCCGCGCGCAGGCCGCCCGGGGGGTCGCGGCCGGCTACCCGCTGGTCGACGTACGCATCACCCTCCTCGACGGCAAGGCCCACTCGGTGGACTCCTCCGACGCCGCCTTCCAGACCGCCGGCGCCCTCGCCCTGCGCGAAGCCGCTGCCGGAGCCGCCATCCGCCTCCTCGAACCGGTGGCCGAGGTCTCCGTACTCGTCCCGGACGAGTACGTCGGACCCGTCATGAGCGACCTCGCGGGCCGCCGCGGCCGGGTCGTCGGCACCGACCAGGCCGCCCCGGGCCGCAGCCGCGTCCTCGCGGAGATCCCCGAGATCGAGATCGGCCGCTACGCCGTAGAACTGCGTTCCGTATCGCACGGCACCGGACGCTTCAGCCGTACGTACGCGCGCCACGAGCCGATGCCGCCACAGCTGGCGGACAAGCTACGCGAACAGACAGAGAAGGGAAGCCAATTGACATAGCGCCACCTCGGCCGCCCACCCAACCCGCTTGCGGTGGGCGGCATTTGCCTGTCCCATCACCATGGGGAGGAATCCGCCGATAGGCTCTTCGGCGGGGTGGAGCGGGTAGAACCGACACAGCACGCAAGCGAGCGGGCAGGCGGGCGGACCCGCACACGAGCACGACGCACAGCGATGGGGGCAACGGTGGCGGACGACGGATTCGACTTCAGGCCCGGGGCACAGATCCCGCTCCAGGGCGGCAGCGGGCAGACCGCGGCGACCAACGCCCTCTCCTCCGCGGCCTACCGGGACGGCGCGCAGGACACCAAACTGCCGAGCATTCTCGACGCCAACAACGAGTACCACGAGTCGGTCGTCAAACCCGGCAAGATCTCCCTCCTCGAACCCAACCTCGGCGAGGCCTTCTGTCGCGCCGTCGAGGCGCGCACCATTCCGGCCACCCGCAAACCCCTCATCCAGTCCTTCGGCGCCGACCCGCAGACCGTCGTCGAGCACTGCCTGGCCGCCTCCCGCATCCGCAAGGAACGCGACCGCAAGCTCCGCTGGATCATGCTCGTCTGCGGGGTCGTGTTCCTCCCGGGCCTGCTCCTGTGGCTCGGCCTCTTCTGGGGACGCCGGGCCCTGGCCGCCTCCGAGGCCAAGCGCGCCTCCTGGATGGGCACCGCGCTCCTGGTCGGCGTGGCGATCGTCGTCGCCGTCCTGATGTTCCGGCTCCCGGTGACCGGGGTCCTCGGGCTCTACGTCCGCGCCATGGTCATCGCCCCGGCCCTCGGCTGGTTCTTCGCCCGCCGGCTCTGCGAGGCCACCGCCGAGGACATGCGCTCCCGCTGGGACGGCCTGCTGGCCGGCGGCGGCGGGGTCGCCGCCAAGATCCCCGAAGCCGTCCCCGGGAACCCCGACGAGAAGGCCCGCGAGGACCTGCGCCACTCCCTCGCCAAGCTCACCGCCGAGGACCGCAGCAACTCCGTCTTCTACGCCGGCCCCAAGGGCATACTCGGCATGGGCACCCGCTGGGGCAGCTGGCAGATGGCCGAGGAGCTGGCCCCCAAGACCGAGGGCGCCGAGATCCACCCGTTCCGCAGCTGGGACGTCATACGCGCGGTCGACACCCAGCTGCGCAAGCTGGAGCGCGGCCCCCTGCACACCGGGGGCCTGCCGCCCGCCTCGATCCAGCACTGGATCGTCACCCCGGTCGGCGAGGGCGCCAAGGAGGTCGCCCGCCCCACCGGCGCGGACGTGGACACCTTCCTGATCAAAGCGCACGAGATCACCCGGATCTGCAACGAGCAGCAGTTCAGCGCCGGCAACCGGCACTACCTCGGCATCCAGTACCCGCTCTGGGACGGCCAGCTCGTCATCACCATGCTGGTCACGGTCACCGTGCTCTACAAGACCCTGCGCGTGGAGGTCACCGGCCACGCGCTGGGCCCGGTGCACGGCCTGTTCACCACCAAGTCGAAGGCCCCGGTGATCGAGGTCCCGAAGTCGATAAGGTTCTGGGAGACCGAGGAGCGCGCGCTGCCCCTGGTGGACGCGAACGAGGTCGTACGCCTCGCCGTGCGCGCCCCGTTCACCTGGTACCCGCCGCTCCTGGACTTCCTGGGCGGCAAGCTCGTCCTGCCCGAGCCCTTCGGCGTCCGCCACGTCTGGGCCGGCCAGCCGTGGCGCCACCGCTTCATGGCGGACGACGCCATGCGCGCCGCGACCCCCGTCCTGCGGGCTGTGCACGCCGCCGCGATGCGGGTCCTGGACGAGAACGGCGTGGACACCGAGCGCTTCACCAACCGCTCGTCGATCGTCAGCGGCCTGATCCAGGACGCGGCCCCGCGCAAGGCGGACGTCTACGACGCGTAGGGCGCGGCTCCCCGGCTGGCGCCGGGGGCCGCGTCCGACCTGGTCGTTCTAGTCGTTCGGCCAGGCGTCCGCGAGCATCTGGCGGGTGTCCGCGAGGAGTTGGGGCAGCACCTTGGTGTGGCCCACGACCGGCATGAAGTTCGTGTCCCCGCCCCAGCGGGGCACGATGTGCTGGTGCAGGTGCGCGGCGATCCCGGCTCCGGCGGCCTGGCCCTGGTTCATGCCGATGTTGAACCCGTGCGCCCCGGAGGCCTTGCGCAGCGCGACCATCGCCCGCTTCGTGAGGTCCGCGAGCTCGAGGGTCTCGGCGGAGTCCAGGTCCGTGTAATCGGCGACGTGCCGGTACGGCACGACCATCAGGTGGCCGCCGTTGTACGGGTAGAGGTTCAGCACGGCGTAGACGTGCTTGCCGCGCGCCACGACCAGGCCGTCCTGATCGGACATCTCCGGAATCCCGCAGAAGGGACAGCCGTCCCCGGCCTCCGGCCCAGTCGGCTTGTTCTCCCCCTGGATGTAGGCCATCCGGTGGGGCGTCCACAGACGCTGGAACGCGTCCTGCGTGCCCACACCGATCTGCTGCTCCGGCTCAATCGTCATGGGATGCAGCATATGACCTTGCCCCCGCGCGGCGTGTCGCCGGGGCGAAGACCAGTGCTGGGACGGCAATGCTGGGCCCATGCACGATGCACCCGGGACCCGCGACCAGATCTGGGAACGCCGCACCGAACTGCCACTGTTCTACGCCTCCCTGATCTTCCTCACCGGCTTCGCCGTCTCCGTGCTCGCCTTCCGGGTCCACCCCCTGTGGCGGGACATCGGCCTCGCCCTCGTCGCGCTGACCTGGCTCTGCTTCCTCGTGGACTACCTGGCCCGGCTGGTCCTGAGCGGCATGCGTCCCCTGCACTTCGTGCGCCTGCACTGGCTGGACACCCTGATCGTGATGCTGCCGCTGCTGCGGCCGCTGCGCATGGTCAGGGTCCACGACGCCATCCAGGCCAGGAGCGACCACCCGCGCCGGGGGCTGTACGGGCGCGTGATGTCGTACGCCGGCCTGTCGGCCGGGCTGCTCGGCTTCTCGGGCGCGCTCGGCGTCTACCACTTCGAGCGCCGGGCCCCGGGCGCCACGATCCGCACCTTCGGGGACGCGGTGTGGTGGGTCTGCGAAACGCTGACCACGGTGGGCTACGGGGACATGGCCCCGGTGACCCCGGCGGGCCGGATCATCGCCGCCTGCCTGATGGCGGGCGGCCTGGCCCTGCTGGGCGCGGTGACGGGCTCCTTCTCGTCCTGGATGCTCCAGGTGTTCCGGCGCCAGGACGAGGCGGAGCCCCCGGGGAACTGAGTTCTCCGGGGGCTCCCGTGTCCCCGCGCCCGGCGGGGATCCCGTCACACCTGTACGCGGCGCTCCACGACATCGACGAGCTTGGCCAGCGCCTGGTCGCGCGGGACGCCGTTCTCCTGCGAACCGTCGCGGTAGCGGAAGGAGACGGTGCCCGCGGCCATGTCCTCGTCACCGACGATGATCATGAACGGGACCTTGAGCTTCTGCTGGTTGCGGATCTTCTTCTGCATCCGGTCGGACGAGGCGTCCACCTCGACCCGCAGGCCCTTCTTCTTCGCCTCGGCGGCGAACTCCTGCAGGTACTCGATGTGCGAGTCGCCGATCGGGATGCCGACCGCCTGGACGGGGGCGAGCCACGGCGGCATGACGCCCGCGTAGTGCTCCAGCAGCACGGCGAAGAACCGCTCGATGGAACCGAACAGCGCGCGGTGGATCATGACCGGCCGCTGCTTGGTGCCGTCGGGGCCGGTGTACTCCAGGTTGAAGCGCTCCGGCAGGTTGAAGTCGAGCTGCACGGTCGACATCTGCCAGGTGCGGCCGATCGCGTCGCGGCACTGGACCGAGATCTTCGGGCCGTAGAAGGCGGCGCCGCCCGGGTCCGGGACCAGCGGGAGACCCTGCTTCTCGGCCACCTTCTGGAGGGTCGCGGTCGCTTCCTCCCAGACCTCGTCCGAGCCGACGAACTTCTCCGGGTCCTTGGTCGACAGCTCCAGGTAGAAGTCGGTCAGACCGTAGTCGCGGAGCAGGTTCAGCACGAAGGTCAGCGTGCGGTCGAGCTCCTCCGCCATCTGCTCCTTGGTGCAGTAGATGTGCGCGTCGTCCTGGGTGAAACCGCGGGAGCGGGTCAGGCCGTGCACCACGCCGGACTTCTCGTACCGGTACACGGTGCCGAACTCGAAGAGGCGCAGCGGCAGCTCACGGTAGGAGCGGCCTCGCGCGTCGAAGATCAGGTTGTGCATCGGGCAGTTCATGGGCTTGAGGTAGTAGTCGGTACCACCGTCGAGCTGCATGGGGGGGTACATGCCCTCCGCGTACCAGTCCAGGTGACCGCTCTTCTCGAAGAGGGTGCCCTTGGTGGCGTGCGGGGTGTAGACGAACTCGTAGCCCTCTTCCTCGTGGCGCTTGCGCGAGTAGTCCTCCATGGTGCGGCGGATGACGCCGCCCCGCGGGTGGAAGACGGCCAGGCCGGAGCCGATCTCGTCCTGTACGGAGAACAGGTCGAGCTCGGTGCCGAGCTTGCGGTGGTCGCGCTTCTCGGCCTCCACGAGGAAGTCGAGGTGAGCCTTCAGCTCCTCCTTCGACGGCCACGCGGTGCCGTAGATGCGCTGGAGCATCGGGTTCTTCTCGCTGCCGCGCCAGTAGGCGGCGGCGTTGCGCATGAGCTTGAACGCCGGGATGTTGCGGGTGGTCGGCAGGTGCGGGCCGCGGCACAGGTCGGACCAGCAGACGTCGCCGCTCTTCGCGTCGATGTTGTCGTAGATGCTCAGCTCGCCGCCGCCCACCTCGACGTCCGCACCGTCGTCCGAGGTCGCCGCGGAGCCCTTGAGGCCGATGAGCTCCAGCTTGTACGGCTCGTTCGCCAGCTCCTCGCGGGCCGCCTCGTCGGTGACCACGCGGCGGGCGAACTTCTGCCCGCGCTTCTGGATCTCCTGCATCTTCTTCTCGATGGCCTTGAGGTCATCGGGGGTGAAGGGCTTCGCGACGTCGAAGTCGTAGTAGAAACCGTCCCGGACCGGCGGGCCGATGCCCAGCTTGGCCTCGGGGAAGAGCTCCTGCACGGCCTGCGCCATGACGTGCGCGGTCGAGTGGCGCAGGATGTTCAGGCCGTCCTCGGAGGAGATCTCCACCGGCTCGACGATCTCGCCGTCCTGCACCTCGTAGGAGAGGTCCTTCAGTTCATCGGCGATGCGCGCGGCGACGATGGTGCGCTCGCCGGCGAAGAGCTCCGCCGCCGTAGTGCCCGTGGCCACCACGCGCTCGTCCCGCTCGGAATCGCGTTGGATGATCACACGGACGTCTGACACGGTCTCTCCTGACTCAGGGGGGTGCGCGAGCGAATACCGCGCGCCTGAATCGTACCGAGCCAAGTGGCTGCGCCGCTAAACGGTTGTTCCGGCCGGGGCTGGTGCACCGTGCGGCGCCGTTCCCGGGGCGCTGACCCGGACCCCGCGCCTCAAACGCCGGCGGGGCCGAATTTGCCCGGCGGAGCTGGATGATGCCGCGCAGCGGCATTTCCAGCCCGTCCGGCGTTTGAGGACCGGGTCCGGGCGGAGCCCGGGGAACGGTGGAAGGGTGGGTAGGGGACAGGCCCCGCAGGGACAGGTCAGTCGTCCGACGGGAGAACGTCCCCCGGGTCGAGGGCGCCGTCCTCGTCCAGGGACTTCAGAAGCCGGTCCCTCTCGACCTCGTCCAACGGCACCGGGCGGACATCGGTGGCGTCCGTCAGCCGCCGGAACCCGCCCCGCCGCTGCAAGCGACCGCTCACCCGGATCGGCAGCCCGACCAGGTGCGCGTGCCCCGCGACCCGGTACGACTCCTCGTCGAGCACGACCCGGATGTACGGGATCTCCGCCCCGGCGAGGACCCGCAGCCGGACCGTGCCGCCACCACCCGGCGCCGAGCGCCGCATCCGGACCACCGCGCCCGCCACCCTGACGGGGACCGCCGGCTCGTCCCGGGTGTAGCGCGCGGCCGCCTCCCGGAGCACCGGGAGGTCCCCGGGCGAGAACTCCACCGGTTCCGGCCTGGCCGCGCAGCCCGCCGGGACCCCCGCGGCCGGGGCCCACGCTAGGGAGACCCGGGCCCCCTCGGAGCCGCGGACCAGTGCGATGAGCGCTTCGGCCAGTTCCCGACTGACCCCGGCTTCGACCGCCGCGTCGAAGGCCTCCATGCCTCCGGTGGCCCGCTGGTAGTCCACGGCTTCGCGGGCCGCGTGCAGGGCGTGGTGGAGCCGGGTCATGGTGCCGCGGCCCCCGTCCACGGGGACGTACGCGGTGAGCCGCCGCCCGCCGGGGGCCGGTCCGACCAGCACCCCGTCCAGCGCCCGCTCCGCCTGCCCCCGGTGCCGGGCCCCGTAGTACCCGGCCCGGGCCCGGTCGGCCAGGGCCCCGGCGAGGAGCAGCTGGCGGGCGGCCGAGCGCAGCTGTTCCTGGACGGTCCAGTCGGCCTCGCCCTGGAGCCCGTACGCCCCCTGCGGGATCTCGCGCTCCCAGCGGATCTCGTCGCTCGGCACGCTGAGCCCGTAGAGCACCTCGCGCGCGGAGGGCAGCGCGCTGCGCGAGAGGGCGGTGAGGGCCTCCTCGAGGAGGTCGGCGCAGTCGGGGAAGGCGCGGCTCTCGGGGACCAGGAGGCTGGTGCTCCTGCTGCTGTCCGTCCCGTGGGGGGCCGGCGGGGTCCAGCGCCCGTAGCGTCCGGCCGCGCCGCCGCGGCGCAGCCAGCCGTGCCGGTGCAGCAGGGCGCCGAGGACGAGCGGATCGACCTGCGCGGGATCGGGTGCGGAGGCGCCGAACTGCGGGGACGGGAGCGGGAACGGCTCCAGGTGCGGTGACTGCCAGTTCATCAGGGTGTCCCTCCCGACCCGACCCGGGTCATGATCTCGCAGAGCGCCCGGTCGTCGAAGATCCGCGTGGTCGGGATCCGTACGGTGGTCCGGCGCCGGCCGGTCACGGGGTGTCCGGCGAGATTGGTCCAGTAGCAGCAGTGCCGCAGGTCGAGCCGGTCGTGTCCGGCGCTGAGCCATTGGTCGCGTTCCCGCGGTACGAGCATCACGACGAGGATCTTGTGCACGGCGACCGGGCTGCGGGCGAGCTTCACCAGGTGCTCGTTGTCGAGGGTGAAGCCGAAGGTGGGCCCGGCCGGTCCGGCCGGTATCTGGTAGGTCGCCTTGAGCTGGACCTTGATCGTCACCTCGTCGTCGATCACGTGCTCGGGGGCGCCGTGGCTGACGTGCCAGTCGATGCCGTTGTCCGGAAAGGGCTGGGAGAGCGAGCAGCCGGCCGCGGCGACGACGGCGTGCAGGTATCCCACCTGGAGGGTCTCCATGCAGGCGGTGGTGGCGAGTGTGCCGCGCAGCGGTCCGCTCCGCGGGTCGGTCCGCGGCTCGATCTGTCCAGCGAGCACCCCGCCCGGTTCGGGCTGTGCGAGCGCCATGGCCGGCTCCCCATGCCTTCCGGGCTCTTCTACGAGGGGTTCGGGGTGACGACCGGTCATGTGTGCGGTCCCCCACTGGAGTTGTCTCCGCAGTCGGCGTGGCGCAAACGGCGTACGCGGCAAAGAGCCCGGGTACAACCGATTCGGGAGGGTGGCAGGCTCGAGGCAGCGGTGCCCGGATGCGCCCCATCCGTCCACGGGTGACGAGGAGTTCGCCATGACACGCTGGTACGAGGGCCCGCTGGCCGCATTCGACACGGAGACGACCGGGGTGGACGTGGAGCGGGACCGGATCGTGTCCGCCGCGCTCATCGTCCAGGAGTGCGCGGGCGGCCGGGTCCGTTCGACGCGCTGGCTGGTCAATCCCGGCATCCCGGTGCCGCCGGGTGCCACGGAAGTGCACGGTCTGACCGACGATCACCTCCAGCGCAACGGCCGCTGGCCCGCGCCGGTGGTGGAGGAGATAGCCCGGGCGCTCGGGGAGCAGCAGGTGGCGGGGCGGCCGGTGGTGGTGATGAACGCGCCGTTCGATCTGACGCTGCTGGACCGGGAGTTGCGCCGGCACCGGGCGTCTTCGCTGTCGCGCTATCTGGACAACCGGCCGCTGACGGTGCTGGATCCGCGGGTGCTGGACAAGCACCTGGACCGCTACCGCAAGGGGCGGCGGACGCTGACGGACCTGTGCGCGCACTACGGGATAGAGCTGGAGGCCGCGCACGACGCGGCGGCGGACGCGCTGGCTTCGCTGGAGCTCGTACGGGCGGTGGGGCGGCGGTTCGCGGGGCGGCTGGAGAGGCTGTCCCCGGCGGAGCTGCACACCTTGCAGCAGGTCTGGCACGCGGCGCAGGCGCGGGGGCTGCAGGCCTGGTTCGCCCGGCAGGGGACGCCGGAGCCGGTGGATCCGCACTGGCCGTTGCGTCCGGAGCTGCCGCAGGCGGCGTAGCGGAAGGCCAGAGCATCCGGAGGGCCAGAGCATCCGCAGGGACCGCTGCGCGCGGAGGGGCCCGTACATGCGGAAGGCCGGTCCGTCATCAGACGGACCGGCCTGTCCCGGTGGGCGATACTGGGATCGAACCAGTGACCCCTTCGGTGTGAACGAAGTGCTCTCCCGCTGAGCTAATCGCCCGGGAACGGACTGAACAATACAGAAGGCTCGGGGCTGGTTCAAACCGCTTCCGTTCCGGCTGCCAGATGCGCGGCCAGTCCGCGCCGCCCGGCCCGCATCATCAGGGTGTGGTTGAGCCGGAACACGGGCCGCCCGGGGACGGAGAGCCACCGCATGAGGGGCCGGTGGACCTCGACCTCCTGCTCGTATAGGGCCCGCGTTCCGCCGGATCGGGGACCGACGGTCCAGCGCGCCCAGCCCTCCAGGTCACCGCTCAGGGCGACCTCCAGGATTCCGCGCGCGGGATCGCGCAGGACTTCGGCGGCGCTCACGCGCAGGGTGTACGGGAGGGTCGAGCGGATGAGGGCGGTGCCGCTCCGCTCGTCGCCGGTGGGGACGACCTCGCGGATCTGCGGCCACCACAGGGGGTAGGCCTCGGGCTGCTCGAGGGCGGCGTAGACGCGGGCGGGTGGGGCGTCGAGGTCCCACACGCTGCGGAAGCGGTAGTGGGTCCAGCGGGCGCGGCGGCCACGGCTCGGGTCCATGGGCCCAGTCTGACCCGCGGCGCGGCCACCGGGAACGCCGCATCCCTACTCAGCCGGAATTCGTTAGGGATGAGTACGCGCACCCATGTGCCCGGGGCGCGATGGGGGCGACACTCCGCACATGGAGAACCCTCTGCCGCCGGCCGAAGAGCTGCTGCTCATCGACCGCGAGCTGTTTCAACTCGACGCCCGGCGTCACTACCTGCTGAGCCGTCGGGAGTGGCTGCTGCGCGGCCAGGCCCCCTTGGCCTGGGGAGTGCCCGCGCATCCCGCCGGGCCGAAGCCGGCGCAGGGCGGGCCGGAGGCCTCGGCGCCGGGTGCGCAGAACGTGCTGCTGATCCTGGGCGCGGTGCTGCTGGCCGTGGCGGCGCTGGCGTTCACGCTGGTCAGTTGGGGATCCCTGGGCATCGCGGGGCGCAGCGCGGTACTCGCCGTGGTGACGGCGGCGGCGCTGGGCGCGCCGGTGGCGCTGCTGCGTCGCGGGCTGCGGTCGACGGCCGAGGCGGTGGGGGCGGTCGGGCTGCTGCTGACGGTGCTCGACGCGTACGCGCTGTACGCGGTCGGGATGCCGGACACGGACTCAGCCGCCTACGCGGCGGGGTCGGCCGCGGTGCTGGCGGCGGTGTGGGCCGGGTACGGGCTGGCGCTGCCGGGGCTGCGGATCCCGTTGCCCGCGGCGGTGCTGACGGCGCAGCTGCCGTTGCCGCTGGCCGCGGTGGCGGCGGGAGGCAACGGGATCGCCCTGGGCTGGGCGCTGTTGGCGACGGCGGCGCTGGACGCGGCGCTCGCGCTGGTCCGCCCGGGGCGCTGGTCGCTCTGGGCCGCGGTCGCCGGTTCGGTCGTGGGCGGGGCGGCGCTGCTGACGGGACTGGCCGAGTCGGTGGCTCCGGAGTCGGGTGGCCTGCCGCTGGGCGCGGCCGCGCTGCTGGCGGCGGTGTGCGCGCTGGGCGTGGCGGTGGCCTGGCGTCCGGCGGGGCTCCCGGCCTTCGCGGTGGCGGCCGGTGTCGCGGCGGTGGCGGCGGCGGGCGGGCTGCTGGCTCCGGGGCTGGAGTCCTCCTGGGCGGCGGTGGCGTACCTGGTGGTGGCGCTGCCCCTGCTGGGGGCGGTACGGGTCCTCGTGCTCCCGGCTCCGGTCCGGCGCGGCCTCGCGCCGGCCGGTGCGGGGGTGGCCGCGCTGACGGCGGTGTGGGGTGCGGCGTGGGTGGTGACGGTGCTGGTGCACCGGCTGCGGGTGCTGGAGGAGGTGTGGGCGCCGACGACCCCGGCGGCCGGGCACGGCACGGGCACGGCCCCGGTGGTGGCGCTGCTGCTGACGGCGGCGGCCGCGTGGTGGCTGCTGCGGGTGGTTCCGCAGCGCCTGAGGCCGGCGGCGGCCGCCGTGGCGGTGGCGCTGGGCTGGGCGGGGCTGTTCACGGCCCCGGTGGCGGCCGGACTGCCGGCGGGCGCGGTCCTCGTGGCGCAGCTGGCGGTGACGCTGGCGGCGGGCACGCTCGCGCTGCGGACGGCGGCGGCCGACGCGGACCGCGGGATCGCGGCGGCGGCGTGCGCCGGGGCGGGGGCCTTGAGCGTGTCCCTGGCGGCCCTGGACGGCCGTCTGGCCACCGTCGGGGTGCTGGGGCTGCTGGGGGCGGCTGCGGCGGCGGGTGCGGCGTACGGGCCCGGCTCCGCGTGGGCCCGCCGCGCGGCGGCGGCGTTCGCCGTCGGGTACGCGGCCCTGCTGGCGGTGGCGCTGGGCGCGCTGCTGGAGCTCCCGGTGGCGTGGTGGGGGCCGCCGGTGCTGGTGGTTCCCGCGGTGGTGGTGGCGCTCGGGCCGCGGCTGGGCCCCGTCAGGGCTGCGGCGGAGCTCACGGCGGCCGGGGCGGTGTCCCTCGCGGTGCTGCTGACCCTCGGTGCCGAGCGGGCGGCCACGCCGCTGCTCGCGCTGACCCTGGGTCTGGCCGGGGCGGTCTGCGCGGGGGCGGCGGTGCGGCCGGAGCGCCGGTCGGCGGGCTGGGCGGCGGGGGCGCTGTTCCTGGCGGCGACCTGGGTGCGGCTGGCGGCTTCCGGGGTGACGGTGCCCGAGGCGTACACGATGCCGGTGTCGGCGGCGGCGCTGGCGGTGGGCTTCGTACGGCGTCGCCGGGATCCGCAGGCGGCCTCCTGGACGGCGTACGGGCCCGGTCTGGCGGCGACCCTGCTGCCGAGCACCCTCGCGGTGTGGGCGGACCCGCACTGGCTGCGGCCGCTGCTGCTGGGGGTCGCCGCGCTGGCGGTGACCCTGGCCGGGGCGCCGGGCCGGCTCAAGGCCCCGCTGCTGCTGGGCGGGGCGACGCTGGTGGCGGTGGCCCTGCACGAGCTGACCCCGTACGTGGTGCAGGTCGTGGACGCGCTGCCGCGCTGGCTGCCTCCGGCGCTGGCCGGGGTGCTGCTGCTCGCGGTGGGGGCCACGTACGAGAAGCGGCTGCGGGACGCCCGGCGGCTGCGGGAGGCGATCGGCCGGCTGAAGTGACTCGGGGGGCCGAACGGGGGGCAATCGGGGTCCGAACGGGGGAAAACGCCAAAGGCCCGGAGACTGTGAAAGTCTCCGGGCCTCTGGTCCGGGTGGGCGATACTGGGTTCGAACCAGTGACCCCTTCGGTGTGAACGAAGTGCTCTCCCACTGAGCTAATCGCCCGGACGCACCGCAAACATTACCGCATGTCAGCGGTGCTCCCGGCCACGGGCCGGAGCGCTCACTGGTCCTTGAGGTTCCAGGGCAGGACGAGCCCGTACTTCCAGAGGTAGAAGCCGATCAGGGCGCCCGCGATGACGAGGCCGACGCTGGTCAGGATGATGTTGCGGCGGCGGACCCGGGGGTCGAGGGCCTTCTGCGCGGCCTCGCTGACCTTGCGCTTGGTCCAGCGCAGGACGAGGTGGGCCCAGGCGAACTCGGTGGCCCAGATCGCGAGGCCAGCGAAGATCGCGACCCAGCCGGGGCCGGGCAGGACGAGCATGGCGATGCCGGCGCCGATGACGGCGAGGCCGACGACGAAGACTCCGACCTGCCAGCTCAGGTGCAGCCCGCGGCGGGCCTTGATGAAGGCGGGCGCCTTGGAGACGTGCGGCGCTTCCTCCTTGGCGGCGGCCCCGGTAGCGGCGGCGGCCCCGGCGGCAGGCTCGGTGGCGGCGGACTCGGTTGCGGACTCGTTGGTCTCGCGGTCACTCCCCGTGTTCATGGGGTCGAATCTACCGGAGCGCGAAGCACACGTGAATGGGCGTTTGGATCCGCCGTTCGAGGGACCCAGAGGTCCGCAAAACGGTCAGAGGGGTTTACAACGGCACCGTAGGTGGCATGTCGATTTCGCCGACGTGCGAATCCCCGAGCGCACACTGAGCGAAAGGCCCTGGCGCTTATGAACACCACGGTCAGCTGCGAGCTGCACCTGCGCCTCGTTGTGTCGAGCGAGTCCTCACTGCCTGTTCCCGCGGGCCTGCGGTATGACACGGCCGATCCCTACGCCGTGCACGCCACCTTCCACACCGGCGCCGAGGAGACGGTCGAATGGGTATTCGCCCGCGACCTCCTCGCCGAGGGCCTTCACCGGCCCACCGGTACCGGCGACGTCCGCGTATGGCCGTCCCGTAGCCACGGTCAGGGAGTCGTCTGCATCGCCCTGAGCTCACCGGAGGGAGAAGCACTGCTCGAAGCACCCGCCCGAGCACTCGAATCGTTCCTCAAGCGGACGGACGCCGCGGTTCCACCTGGGACCGAACACCGGCACTTCGACCTCGACAAGGAGCTCTCCCACATCCTGGCCGAATCCTGAGCCAGGCCTACAGAGGGAACCCTCTCCCGGCCTCGGCCGGGAGCCGCACGACACCGTCCGACTCGGGGCGACGGTGTGCGGCGGACAACCACATACGGAAGTGCCGGCGCTGTTCACGCGGAAGCCACCCGCGTGGACGGCGCCGGTGCGCTGTGCAGGCACCCGCTAGAGTCGGCCACCAGCGGCGGCAGCAGACCGCCACCGCAGGCCCGGCCCCTGAGGGAGACCCCTTGCAGATCCCCCACGACACCCGTCGCGCGCTCGACGTCGTCGTCGCGCTGGTGAACACCTCGGCCGAGGCGGACCAGTCCGACGTGCTGGCGGACGTGAACGCGCTGCGCGGGTTCGTCCGGGAGTACGCGATCAGCGACGTCGGCGAGCTCGGCGCCCGCGACCTCGCGGGCGTGCGGACGGTGCGCGGGAAGTTCGCCCAGATCTTCGCGGCACCGAGCTCGCGCGCGGCCTCGGTGCTGATCAACGAGCTCGTCGCGACGGCCGGCACCACTCCGCAGCTGACCAACCACGACGGCTACGACTGGCACGTGCACTACTTCGCGCCGGGCGCCTCGGTGGGCGACCACCTGGCCGCCGACGGCGGCATGGCGCTGGCGTTCATCGTGGTCTCGGGCGAGCAGGAGCGGCTGCGCCGCTGCGAGGCCCCGGACTGCCGGCGGGCCTTCGTGGACCTGTCCCGCAACCGCTCCCGGCGCTACTGCGACAGCCGTACCTGCGGGAACCGGCTGCACGTGGCGGCGTACCGGGCCCGGCGCAAGTCGGAGCTGGGATCGGACCCGGGGCCGGAGCAGGGGCCCGAGCGGGAACCCGATCAGGCGCCCGGTTCACAGCAGGAAGAGATCGTGCACGGCGGCGAGCAGCAGCAGACCACCGATCACGCCTAGGAAGATCATCAGGGGCGGCTGGGAGAGCGCGAAGAGGCAGCCTCGCGGCTCCTCGGCAACGGCGGGGGCGGTGGCCGGCGCGGGAACGGCCGGCTCACCCTGCGATGTGTCGAGCATGTCGGGCCGATGATGGCGCAGCCCGCCCCGGTCCGCCGCTCAACACGCCAGACTGTGCGCCCGAGTTCGCCGTATCCCGTCAGATCAGGTGGTTCCCGGCCGGAATCCCCCCGGTGGACCGGGGGATGTCATATGCCGTGCTTCTTGAGGATGGCCTCGATGTCGGAGAAGTCCTCGCCCGGCGCGGAAGCGGCCGGGGTCGCCTGCGGGCGGGTGCCGCCGCCCAGGGAGGGCGCGGAGGCGGCCGGAGCCACTGCTTGTGCGCCCCCGCCCCGGCCCTTGCCGGTGGCCTTCGGCTCCTTCGCCGGCTTCTCCCCCGCGCCGAGCCCGCGCCGTTCCACCGCGCGGGTCGTCATGAAGAGCAGCCAGGCCAGCCCCAGCACCCCGAACCCGATCCACACCGTCGGCTTGAAGACGATCCCGGACGCCCACTGGACCACGCCGGTCATCACCAGGCCGAGGGGCACCAGCGAGTACGCCGCGATCCGTGTGGCCGCGAGGAAACGCTTGCGGTAGGCGGTCAGCGCGGCGATGCCCAGGCCCGCCGCGGCCACCGCGGAACAAATGGTCTCGGCAAGCATGCGGGCCTCCAGGGCGGTGCGGTCGGTCGGACCCGGCCGGGCGGGCCGGGCGTTCTGTCCCCATCCATCCTGCACCGGCGACCGCCGTCCCGGCCATGTCCGGAGCCCGCCCCGGGCGGATCTCCGGGACATCTCCGGGTCGTCCCTCATCCCGAGGTCCCGGTCGGCCGCCCCGGCCAGGGGCTGGGAGACTGTCCGCATGACCGATTCCGTGATCCTCGATGTCTGGTGCGAACTCCAGTGCCCGGACTGCAACAGCGCCCTGGACGACGTACGCGCCCTGCGGGCCCGCTACGGCGACCGGCTGGACATCCGGCTGCGCCACTTCCCGCTGGAGAAGCACAAGCACGCCTTCGCCGCCGCGCAGGCGGCCGAGGAGGCCGTCGAGCAGGGTCAGGGCTGGCCGTACGTGGAGGCCGTGCTCGCCCGCACCGCGGAGCTCGGCAAGCGCGGCGAGGCCGTACTCGTCGACGTGGCGCGTGAACTCGGCCTGGATGCCGAGGAGTTCGACACCGCCCTGATCGACGGCCGGCACATCCTGATCGTGGACGCCGACCAGGCCGAGGGCAAGGCGATCGGCGTCACCGGCACCCCGACGTACGTGATCGACGGCCAGCGCCTCGACGGCGGCAAGAGCCAGGAGGGCCTGCGCGCCCGCATCGAGGAGATCGCCGACCGACTGCTGGCGGAGTAGCCCGCGGCCTAGATCAGGTCCTTGGCGTAGTTGAAGTCGGTCGTCCGGTAGCCGAGGGACTCGTAGAGCCGCAGGGCCGGGGTGTTGTCCGTGAAGACGTGCAGCGCGAGCACCCGGTGGCCGGCGGCGAGCGCCGTCCGTTCCGCGAGGAGCATCAGGCCCCGGCCGTAGCCGCGGCCGCGGTGCTCCTCGGCCACCGCGACGTCGAAGACGTACGAGGCCTCCCCGCTCGGCGCGACCCACACGGTGCCGACGGGCGTGCCGGCCGCCTCCAGGACGCCGAAGCTGACTCCCCCGGTGGCCAGCCCCCCGGGCAGCAGGGATGCGTGGTCGGCCACCGACTTGGCGTGCGCGGCCTGCGCCGGCATGCCGCGGCCGATCCAGCTCTGGGCGTAGCTCTCCCGCGCTCCGGCGAGCCAGATCCCGAACTCGGCCTCCGTCATCGGGCGGCCGGCGACCCCCTCGGGCAGCGCGGGCGGCTCGGCCGGGAGCTCCTTGGCCATGTTGCGGCTGTACTCGGCGTACCCGAGGGAGTCGGCCATCCGCAGGCCGCCCGCCGAGCCGGCGGGGACCGAGACGCGGACCCGCCGGCAGCCCCAGCTCCGCAGCACTTCCTCGGCGGCGAGCGCGGCGACCGTGGCGCGGCCGCGCCGCCGGTCGGGCTCCTCGACGGCGAGGTCGCGGATCTCGGCGACCGTCGGCCCGAAGGGGGTGTCGGCGGCGAGCAGCAGGGCGCCGACGCGCCTGCTGTTGACGCGGATCTCGTACGGGCGCGAGCGCGCCCCGCCGGTGCTCTGCTGAAGCGGCCCGCTCGGCCGCAGGGTGGTGGTCATCAGTCGAGTTCTACCCGCCCCGCGGCCCGAAGCACAGGGAGTTTGCCCGGGCCCGGTCCGCACCGGTCCGGTGCCGGGCCGCGGCCCGGCACCGGACGGGTCAGGACGCGGGGTCGGCGTCCTCGGCGGAGCGGGCGTCGAAGATCCGCATGGCCTCGGCGGTGACGGGGCCGGGGGCGGAGCCCAGCTCGCGCCCGTCGATCCGTACGACGGCCTGGACATCGCGCAGCGAGGAGGTCAGGAAGACCTCCTCGGCCTGCTCCAGCGCCTCGAAGGGCAGGTCGGTCTCCTTGGCCCCGGACCACTCGGCGACGAGGGCGCGGGTGATGCCGCCGAGGCAGCCGGAGGCGACGGGCGGGGTGTGCAGTTCCCCGTCGAGGACGAGGAACACGTTGGAGCCGGTGCCCTCGCAGAGGCGCCCGACCGTGTTGGCGAAGAGAGCCTCGGAGGCTCCGGCCCGGTGGGCTGCGGCGAGCGCGACCACGTTCTCGGCGTACGAGGTGGTCTTCAGGCCGGTCACGGCGGAGCGCTCGTTGCGCACCCAGGGCACGGTGATGACGGCGGTGGTGTCCGGGCGGCGGGTGGACCCGGCCAGGGCGACGATCAGCGTCGGGCCGGTCTCGCCCCGGTCGGAGCCGAGCGGGGAGACTCCCCCGGTGTAGGTCACGCGCAGCCGGCCGAGCGGGACCGGGTTGGCCTCCAGTACGGCCGCGCAGGCGCGGCGGACCTCGTCCAGGTCGGGGTCCGGGAGGCCCAGGCCCCGGGCGGAGCGGGTCAGCCGCTCCAGGTGGCGGGTGAGGGCGAAGGTCGTGCCGTGCTCCGCCTTGAGCGTCTCGAAGACCCCGTCGCCGACGGTGAGGCCGTGGTCGAACACGGACACCTTCGCGTCGTCGGCGTCCCGCAGTGCTCCGTCGAGCCAGATCCTCACCGTACGGTCCTCCCGCTTTCGTTCGCGTTCGTCTCGGTCACGCGCATCTCGGTCACGTGCGTCTCGGTCACGTGCGTCTCGGTCACGTGCGTTTCAAGTCGCCCGCGTTTCGCTCGTGTGCGCCGCGATCTCCCCTGACGCTACCCGCAGCAGGCGGGCGGCCTTCAGCTCGGTCTCGGCCCACTCCCGGTCGGGGTCGGAGCCCCAGGTGATCCCGGCGCCGGTGCCGAAGCAGAGACGGGGGCCGCCGGGGGTCTCGCGGTCGATCCAGAAGGTCCGGATGCCGACGGCGAGCTCGGCGGTGCCCCGGTCGGCGTCCACCCAGCCGATGCCGCCGCAGTAGGGGCCGCGCGGGGCGGTCTCCAGGGCCTCGATGATCCGCAGGGCGGAGGATTTGGGGGCACCGGTGACCGAGCCGGGCGGGAAGGTGGCTGCCAGCAGCTCGGGCCAGCCGGCCCCCTCGGCGAGTTCTCCGGTGACGGTGGAGACGAGGTGGACCAGGCCAGGGTGCTCTTCGAGGGCGCACAGCTCGGGCACGGCGACGGATCCGGTGGCGCACACCCGGCCGAGGTCGTTGCGTACGAGGTCCACGATCATCACGTTCTCGGCGTGGTCCTTGGGCAGCAGGTCCGCGGCGGTTCGGCCGGTGCCCTTGATGGGGCCGGACTCGACGTGGCGGCCGGTGCGGCGCAGGTAGAGCTCGGGGGACGCAGTGGCGATCTCCACGCCGTGGGCCGGCAGGCGAATCGTTCCTGCGTACGGGGCCGGGTTGCCGCGCGCGAGCAGCGCGGTCAGGGCGTCAACATCGGCGGTGCCGCCGGCACCGGGCGGCTCGGGAAGGGGCGCGGACATCACGCGGCAGAGGTTGGCCTGGTAGACCTCGCCCGCCTCGATGTGCTCGCGGATGCGGCGCACGCCCGCAATGTACTGGGCACGGTCGAGGGAGGAGGTCCACTGGTCGGCGTCGGGGCCGGTCCAGGCCCCCGGGACGGGCGCCGGCACCGGGTCGGGGCGTATGTCTCCGAAGCGCGCGCAGACGAGCCGCCCCTCGAAGTCGGCGGCGACCGCCCAGAAGCCGGTGGACTCCAGGGCGGCGGGGTCATGGGTGACATCTCGGAGATCGGTCGCGAGAAGGCCGCCGAAGCGGGCGAGGGGAGGCAGGTCGTGCACGGCTGCGAGTCTATGACCGGTGACGCGCCGGCGCCGGTGAGGCGTCCGCCAGGTGACCGGTGGTGATCGAGCGGCAGCACGCTGCGGAAACGCGTTTTTGAGCTGGCCCGGGAATCCGCTAGAGTTCAACTCGTCGCCAGGGAGCGAAGGGGCAAAACCCCGGACCGAACACGGTGACCTGCGGACGTAGCTCAGTTGGTAGAGCACCACCTTGCCAAGGTGGATGTCGCGAGTTCGAGTCTCGTCGTCCGCTCTGAGGTGGGGGATCATCTTCCCGAGAACCCCCGCTCTTGCTCCATGGTGGAGTGGCCGAGAGGCGAGGCAACGGCCTGCAAAGCCGTCTACACGGGTTCAAATCCCGTCTCCACCTCCAAGGACGATTAGCTCAGCGGGAGAGCGCTTCCCTGACACGGAAGAGGTCACTGGTTCAATCCCAGTATCGTCCACTGGTCCGCAAGGATCCCCGCGCGATTAGCTCAGCGGGAGAGCGCTTCCCTGACACGGAAGAGGTCACTGGTTCAATCCCAGTATCGCGCACGCAGTACACGTACCACCTGCGGTTTCAGACCGTGGTCCCGCGCGATTAGCTCAGCGGGAGAGCGCTTCCCTGACACGGAAGAGGTCACTGGTTCAATCCCAGTATCGCGCACCAGCATCCGGAAGCCCCGGCCGTTACGACGGCCGGGGCTTTCGCGTGTGCGGTCTGCACGGGGTGACGGGCGGGGTGGGGCCCCGGAAGCCGTCAGGAGGAGAAGAGCATCCGGCCGAAGCCGCCCTTGTGGTGGCCGTGACCGTGGCCGTGGCCGTGACCGTGTCCGTGGCCGTGACCGTGTCCCTGGCCGTGGCCGTAGCCGCCCTGCTGCGGGGCTCCCCAGGCGGGCGCCGGGGCGTGCTGGGCCGGGTACGGCGCCGGGGCCGGCGGCGCGGCGGGCGGCGGGACCTGGCCGTACTGGGCCGTGTACTGGGACTCCAGGCGGGTCAGTGCTTCGAGCTCGCCGTAGTCGAGGAAGATGCCGCGACAGCCGCTGCACTGCTCTATCTGGACACCGTTGCGGTTGTACGTGTGCATCATCGCGTGGCACTTCGGACACTGCATGAGCGGATCAACTCCTCGCCGTCTGGGTCGACACCGGATGCGTACCCGGTGGCGTGAACCTCACCCTACGACGGAGCCATTGCCTCCAAGTCGGCCGGGAGAGCCGCAATTCGGGCACAGGCATCCACCATCAGTCGCTCCACGTCGTCCAGTCGGCGCTCCTCCCGGGCCGCCTTGGCCAGGGCCAGTGCGGCCGTCTGCACGGTGAGCGCCCGGGCGGCGACATCGAGTTCCGGCCAGGGGTCGCTGCCGGGCGGACCGGCGGCGGGGCCGCCCGCGGCGCGGTAGGCGTCGAGAAAGCGCAGCCAGGTCGGCGGATCGAGCAGCCCGGCGGCGTACCAGGCCGCCGGCCGGGCGAGATCCCAGGCCGGGGCACCGAGTCCGAGGTCGTCGACGTCGATGAGCCTCCACTGCCACCCCGCCGGACCGCCGATCCGAACCAACTGCCCCAGGTGCAGGTCCCCGTGACACAGCACCCCACCCCCCGGCTGCGCCCCCTCCCCCCGGGCCCAACCGGGCAACGTCCGCGCGGCAGCCCACACGGACCGCACAAGCCGCACGACATCCCGATCCCGGGCCCCGCCCGAACCCGCCAAGCCCCCGGCTCCTGGAGCCCCGGGGGCCGCGGCCTGACCGGTGGCCGGATCCGGGTCCGCGGCCGCAGTCGGGTCCGCGGCTGTGGCCGTGCCCGTGGCCGCGGCGGCAGTGGGGGCCACGGCTGCGGCTACGCCGGTGGCCGTGACCTTGGCTCTGGCCGCGTCCGTACCTGGGGCCGCCGTTGGGGCCGCAGTTGGGGCCCCGCCAGTGGCTGCGCCAAGGCCAGTGGCCAGGCCAGAGGCCGAGCCTGCAGCCATGACCGCACCCGTGCATGCGGTCGGGCCAGCCGTCGTGGCCCGGCCCGCGGTCATGGCCGGGTCCGCGGTCGGGCCTGAGTCGGGGGCCGCAGCCGGTTCCGTGGCCGTGGCCGCGGCGGCAGTCGGGGCCACGGCTGCGGCTGCGGCTGCGCCAATGGCGGCGGTCGGAGCCGTGGCCAGGCCAGAGGCCGGACCTGCGCCCATGGCCGAGGCCGGGCCTCTGCACGTCAGCGGGCCTGTGCCCGTGACGGGGCCCGTGACTGCAGTCGGGCCCGCGGCTGCGCCCGTGGCCGGGCCCGTGGCCGCGCCTGCGCCTGCGTCCGCAGTCGGGGCTGCGGCCAGCCCCGAGGCCGGACCTGCGCCCATGGCCGGGCCCGTGACTGCAGTCGGGCCTGCGCCCGCGGCTGCGCCCGTGGCCGCGCCTGCGCCTGCGTCCGCAGTCGGGGCTGTGCCCAGCCCCGAGGCCGGACCTGCGCCCATGGCCGGGCCCGTGACTGCAGTCGGGCCTGCGCCCGCGGCCGGGCGCGTGGCCGGGCGCGTGGCGGTGGCCTCGGCTGTGGCAACGGCCGTGCTCGCGTCCGCAGTCGGGGCCTTGGCCGCAGCTGCACAAATGGCCGCGGTCGGAGCCACGAGCGAGGCCGGACCTGCGCCCGGGCCCGTGGCTGCGCACCTGGACACACCCGTGGCCTCGGCTGTGGCCGCGGCCGTGCTTGTGTCCGCAGTCGGGGCCTTGGCCGCAGCCACGGTCGGAGCCACGCCCGAGGCCGGACCTGCGGCCGGGCCCGTGGCTGCGCACGTGGCCACACCCGCGGCCAGGGCCGAGACTGCGGCCGGGTCCGCGGCCGGGCCTGAGTCGGGGGCCCCGACCGGGCCCGAGACCGGGGCTGGGCCCGTGGCCGTGGCCGTGGCCGTGGCCGGGCCCGGGACTGTGGTCGGGGCCGGGGCCGGGGCCGGGACTGTGGTCGGGGCCGGGGCCGGGGCCGCGGCCAAGTCCGGGTAGGCCGTGGCGAGTCTGTGGAGGGCTCGGGCCAGTTTGGCGGGGCCTCGCATCGGGGGGACCGGGGTCGGGAGGGGGTGGAGGGAGGTTCGGTGCAGGGCGGCCAGGAGTTCGGCGGCCGCCTCCCAGGGGGCGTCCTCCGGGCGATCCGGGTCGACCGGAGCCCCGTAGGGCCACAGGGAGACGGGTCGTCCATCGACCTGGCCCAGCCCGGTCCGCAGCGGCGGCAGCAGGACCCCGGCCAGCGCCGGGTCCCCCGCGATCCGGATCCGTACCCCCAGCGCTCCGGGATCGCCGTCCCCCGCGTGTGCCTTGACCACGACCTCCCCGCAGCGGACGACGGTGCCGTCGTCCCGGTCCGCGAGGACCTGGTACTGCGCGGCCCCCGCGTGCGCCGCCAGCGCGGCCGCGCTCACTCGCTCCAGCGGAACCACGCCTCGGTACCGTCGATGTGCAGCAGGAAGTCCGATGTCGGGAGCCCGGCTGGGGTGAGGAGGGTCAACTCCTCGGCGATCGGGGCGTACGCCTCGCCGAAGAGGTCGTCGGAGAGGTCACCGGAGAGGTCTTCGTCGGTCTCCTCGGCCATCAGCGTCTGGACGGCTTCGAACCAGGAACGGACCCGCTCGAAGCCGGCTTCCGGCGCGAAGCGGCCGTGGAGCCATGGGAAATCGGCCGATTCCACGACGACCGCGCCGAGCGGCTCCCCTTGGCGCACGAGCTGCCAGACGCTGCCCTCCGGCCGGCCCGCCTGCTCCAGCTCCAGCTCCAGCTCCATCACGACTCCCGTGTCCCCCGGCACCGCACCCCGGCGGATGCCCCTCCGCACGAGGGTACGCAGCGCCGCTGACATCGAAGGGGCGGGGCCGGGGGACCGCCGGCATCGGCTCGGGGGCATGAAAAAGGGTGCTGCCCGTCCGACTCCCCAGTCGTACGGGCAACACCCTTCACCTGCCGTCCGTTGGCCGCTCCCCCGTCCCCACGGGGTTCGGCCGGTGACAGTCCCGGCCCAGGCCGCTCTCCTGGGCCCGGGGCGCCGCTCAGCGCCCCAGCATCACGCTTACGGACGACGCCTGCGCCACCACCTGGTCGAAGCCTCCGAAGAGGAAGAGCAGGAGGGCGGCCAGGGGGAGCACCATGGCCGCGGCCACCAGTGGGTGGCGACGGCCGGACTCATGGCCGTTGAACGCGAATGCCTTGCGTCCCTGCCGTGCGATGTCCGCCATGGTCCTCTCCCTGTCGATTGGCAGCGGCGGGCTTGTGACCTCGGGGGACGAGTGCTCCACCCGCCGCTTGTCTTCAACACTAGGCGCGGAGAAGGCCTCTGGCCTCATGCCCTCGTACCCATTGACCGGCCTCCGAGAGGATGACGAGCCCCCCTCCGGCGTACTCCCCTGGGTGGAGGTCGGCCCCCGGCCCTGGGGGTCTTCCCGGAGGGGATGACCAGAGGGTAGTGACTTCGCTCACTTCCGTCACTCCCCGCACACACCCCGCCTCCGACCAGGCACTCCCAAGATCACCCGGCCGAGTCCGGCCCGCACCCCGTCCCGTACCCGGCGATTACCCCGCCCGTCACCCCAAATCCCTTGGCCCGTGCACCGTTTGACCGCGGGACCCCGCTCCGCACATGCGTCCGACCGGTGGCCCCGGGATCCCTCAAGTGGACTGCCCCGTACTGACTATCGAATCCCCCGGCGAGGGCGCGGCCTCTGAGCGCGCATGCCGGATGGTCCGTAAGCTGTGGCACGTCAACAGGACGACCGGTCAGCGGGGTGGACATGGCGATGATGCGGCTCCGGCGCGAGGACCCGCGTGTCGTCGGCTCGTTCAGGCTGCACCGACGCCTCGGCGCCGGCGGCATGGGCGTCGTCTACCTGGGCTCCGACCGGCGCGGACAGCGCGTCGCACTCAAGGTGATCCGGCCCGATCTGGCCGAGGACCAGGAGTTCCGCTCCCGCTTCGCCCGCGAGGTGTCCGCCGCCCGGCGGATCCGCGGCGGATGCACCGCGCGCCTGGTCGCCGCGGACCTGGAGGCCGAGCGCCCCTGGTTCGCCACCCAGTACGTGCCCGGGCCCTCCCTGCACGACAAGGTGGCCGAGGAAGGCCCGCTGACGGCCTCGCAGATCGCCTCCATCGGCGCAGCGCTCTCCGAAGGCCTGGTCGCCGTGCACGAGGCGGGGGTCGTCCACCGCGACCTCAAGCCCTCGAACATTCTTCTGTCCCCCAAGGGCCCGCGCATCATCGACTTCGGGATCGCCTGGGCCACCGGCGCGAGCACCCTCACCCACGTGGGAACGGCCGTCGGCTCCCCCGGGTTCCTGGCGCCCGAGCAGGTGCGCGGAGCCGCGGTCACCCCGGCCACGGACGTCTTCTCGCTCGGCGCCACCCTCGCCTACGCGGCCACCGCCGACTCCCCCTTCGGGCACGGCAGTTCCGAGGTCATGCTCTACCGCGTGGTGCACGAGGAACCGCACCTCCAGGGTGTCCCGGACGCCCTCGCGCCCCTCGTACGGGCCTGCCTGGCCAAGGACCCCGAGGACCGGCCGACCACGCTCCAGCTGTCCATGCGGCTCAAGGAGATCGCGGCCCGCGAGGCGCACGGGCTGGGCGAGAGCCGTCCGCCGGCGCAGCGGGCCCGCACCGAGCGGCCGACGGGGCGCCTCGCCGAGGGGTACGCCGACCAGCGCGCGGAGCTCCGTACCGGCGGCAACCCCACGCCGCAGCCCCAGGGGCCGGGACCGTCCCAGGGACAGGGCGGCGGCCAGGGCGGGCAGGGACCGCAGAGCGGACCGCACTCGCGGCCCTCGTCGGCGCGGGGCACCGGCTCGCGGGGCCCCGGCTCCACCGCCGGGCGCACGGGCGGCCGCCCGGCTCCCCGTACGACGGGCACGGGGCGGCGGCCTTCGCGGCCGGACCCGAAGCTGATGCGCCAGCGCCTGATCGTCTTCGTCGTGGTGACGCTGATCGTCGCGCTGGGCATCGCGGCCGCCCAGAAGCTCTAGTCGGCTCCAGGCCGTCTCTTCCGGACCTTGCGGGGTCCGGAAGGGACGGCCCAGGACTGGCTACGGGCGGCCGCTGGCCACCGCGTAGAAGGCGACGGCCGCGGCCGCACCCACGTTCAGCGAGTCCACCCCGTGCGCCATCGGGATCCGTACCCATTCGTCGGCGGCGACCAGGGCCTGCGTCGAGAGCCCGTCCCCCTCCGCGCCCAGCATCAGCGCGACCCGTTCCAGGTTCTGCGGGGCGGCCTCGTCGATCGGCGAGGCCTTCTGGTGCGGGGTGAGCGCCAGGAGCTTGAAGCCGGCCTCGCGGACCGAGTCCAGGCTCTTGGGCCAGGCCTCCAGGCGGGCGTAGGGCACGGAGAACACCGCGCCCATGGAGACCTTGACCGAGCGCCGGTAGAGCGGGTCCGCACAGTCGGGCGAGAGCAGCACCGCGTCCATGCCGAGGGCGGCGGCGCTGCGGAAGATGGCGCCGATGTTGGTGTGGTCGTTCACCGCCTCCATGATGACCACGCGCCGGGTGGTGGCCAGCAGTTCCTCGGCCGTGGGCAGCGGCTTGCGCTGCATCGAGGCGAGGGCGCCGCGGTGCACGTGGTAGCCGGTGACGCGTTCGGCGAGCTCCGGGCTGACGGCGTAGACCGGGGCCGGGAGCTCGTCGATGACGTCGCGCATGACGTCGACCCACTTGGCGGAGAGCAGCATCGAGCGCATCTCGTAGCCGGCGTCCTTGGCGCGTCTGATCACCTTCTCGCCCTCTGCGATGAAGAGACCTTCCGCGGGCTCGCGCCTGCGCCGGAGTTCTACGTCGGTCAGGCCCGTGTAGTCGCGCAGGCGCGGGTCGTCGGGGTCCTCGACGGTGATGAGATCAGCCACAGGGTGATACTGCCTTGTCCTGGGTGCGGTGCCAACGGCTCTGCTCGGTTGTGCGGTTGCCGCCCGGGGCGGCGGGCGTACGGCCCTACTCGGCGGCGGGCCGGTGCACCTTGACCACGTCGCCGATGACGATGACGGCGGGCGGACGCACCTCCTGGGCCCTGACGGTCTCGCCGACCGTGGCCAAGGTGGCGTCCACGCGGCGCTGGGAGGCGGTGGTGCCCTCCTGGATGACGGCGACCGCGGTGTCGGCGGGGCGGCCGTGGCGCACCAGTGCCTCGGCGATCAGGCCGATCTTGTCCACGCCCATGAGGACGACCAGGGTGCCGGTGAGCTTGGCGAGGGAGGCCCAGTCCACGAGGGAGCGCGGGTCGTCGGGGCCGACGTGGCCGCTGACCACGGTGAACTCGTGCGCCACGCCGCGGTGCGTGACCGGGATGCCGGCCGCGCCGGGCACGGAGATGGAGCTGGAGATGCCCGGGACGACGGTGCAGGCGATACCGGCCTCGGCGAGGGCCTGGAGCTCCTCCATGCCGCGCCCGAAGACGTACGGGTCGCCGCCCTTGAGCCGGACCACGGCCTTGCCGGCCTTGGCGTGCTCGATGAGGGCGTTGTTGATGGCCTCCTGGGCCATGAAACGGCCGTACGGGATCTTCGCGGCGTCGATGACCTCCACGTGCGGCCCGAGCTCGTCGAGGAGGTCACGGGGGCCCAGCCGGTCGGCGATGACCACGTCGGCCTCGGCGAGGAGGCGGCGGCCGCGGACCGTGATCAGGTCGGGGTCGCCGGGTCCGCCGCCGACGAGGGAGACGCCGGGGGTGTGGTGGCGGTGGCCGCGGGCGGCGAGGGTGCCGTCGCGCAGGCCCTCGACGATGGCGTCGCGGACGGAGGCGGAGCGGCGGGGGTCGTTGCCGGTCAGCACGGCGACGGTGACGCCCTCCACGCGGCCGGTGGCCGGGGTCCAGGCGGTGGCGGCCTCGGCGTCGTCGGCGCGGACGCACCAGACCCGCTCGCGCTCGGCTTCGGCGGAGGCGGCGTCGTTGGCCGCGCGGTCCCGGGTGGCGATGAGGGCGTACCAGGCGCCGGCCAGGTCGCCGACCTCGTAGCGGCGGCGCTCCCAGCGGATCTCGCCGGTCTCCGCCATGGCGTCCACGGAGGGGGTGGCGGAGGGGGAGACGAGCAGGACGTCGGCGCCGGCCGCGATGAGCGCGGGGAGGCGGCGCTGGGCGACCTGGCCGCCGCCGATGACGACGACGCGGCGGCCCTTGAGGCGGAGTCCGACGGGGTAGGCGGGGGTGTCGGCCATGGCGGTTGCGGCTCCTGGGGCAGCGGCGGTTCTCTTGTGTGCCGCTGCGGCGCTGGAGCGGCGGGTACTGACGTGCGGTTATGTGGTGCGGGTCCACCATACGGCGCGGGCCGTGCGGGGGCGCGGGGCGGGCCCTGCGGGCGGCTTCCCCACCCCGCCCCTTCCCGAAACTGGGGCTTCGCCCCAGACCCCCTACGTGCGCTGCGCGCCCTGCCCTCAACCGCCGGGCGGGCTGGAATGCCGCGCAGCGGCATATCCAGCCCCGCCGGCAGGGGCTACTTCTCCGTGACTCCGGCCGAGTCGAAGGTGGCGACCTCGTGCATCGCGCGGGCCGCGCTCTGGACCAGCGGGAGGGCCAGGAGGGCGCCGGTGCCCTCGCCCAGGCGCAGGTCCAGGTCGACCAGCGGGCGCAGGCCGAGCTTGTTCAGCGCCGCGACGTGGCCCGGCTCCGCGCTGCGGTGGCCGGCGATGCAGGCGGAGAGGGACTCGGGGGCGATGGCGCGGGCCACCAGGGCGGCCGCGCCGGCGCTGACGCCGTCCAGGATCACGGGGGTGCGCAGGGAGGCGCCGCCGAGGAGGAGGCCGACGATCGCCGCGTGCTCCAGACCGCCGATCGCGGCCAGGACGCCGATGGGGTCCGCCGGGTCGGGCTGGTGGAGCTCCAGGGCGCGGCGGACGACCTCGACCTTGCGGGCGTGGGTCTCGTCGTTGATGCCGGTGCCGCGGCCGGTGACCTCCGCCGGGTCGACCCCGGTGAAGACCGAGATCAGGGCGGCGGACACCGTGGTGTTCGCGATGCCCATCTCACCGGTCAGGAGGGCCTTGTTGCCCGCCGCGACCAGGTCGCGGGCCGTCTCGATGCCCACCTCGATGGCGGCGACGGCCTCTTCGCGGGTCATCGCGGGGCCGGTGGACAGGTCGGCCGTGCCGGGGCGGACCTTGCGCGGGAGCAGGCCCGGCGTGGCCGGGAGGTCGCCCGCGACGCCCACGTCGATCACGCAGACCTCGGCGCCGACCTGGTTGGCGAAGGCGTTGCAGACGGCCCCGCCGCCCAGGAAGTTGGCCACCATCTGCATGGTGACCTCCTGGGGCCACGGGGTGACGCCCTGGGCGTGCACACCGTGGTCGCCGGCGAAGATGGCGACCGCGGCCGGCTCCGGGATCGGCGGCGGGCAGACCCGGGAGAGTCCGGCCAGCTGCGCCGAGATGATTTCGAGCATGCCGAGCGCCCCGGCGGGCTTGGTCATGCGCTTCTGCCGCTCCCAGGCCTCGCCGAGCGCCTTGGCGTCGAGCGGACGGATGCTGGCGACCGTCTCGGAGAGCAGGTCGTGCGGCTCCTCGCCGGGCAGCGCGCGGCGCCCGTACGTCTCCTCGTGCACGACCCACGCCAGCGGCCGCCGCTGGGACCAGCCGGCCTGGGCGAGCTCGGGCTCGTCGGGGAACTCGTCCACGTAGCCGACGCACAGGTAGGCCACGACCTCCAGGTGCTCCGGCAGACCGAGCGCGCGGACCATCTCGCGCTCGTCGAAGAAGCTGACCCAGCCGACGCCGAGGCCTTCGGCGCGCGCGGCGAGCCAGAGGTTCTCGACGGCGAGGGCCGAGGAGTACGGGGCCATCTGCGGCTGGGTGTGCCGGCCGAGGGTGTGGCGGCCGCCGCGGGTGGGGTCGGCGGTGACCACGATGTTCACCGGGGTGTCGAGGATGGCCTCGATCTTGAGTTCCTTGAACTGCTTCGCACGGCCCTTGGGCAGCGACTTCGCGTAGGCCTCGCGCTGGTGTTCGGCGAGCTCGTGCATCGTCCGGCGGGTTTCGGCGGACTTGATGACGACGAAGTCCCACGGCTGGGAGTGCCCGACGCTGGGGGCGGTGTGGGCCGCCTCCAGGACGCGCAGCAGCACCTCGTGCGGGATGGGGTCGGTGCGGAAGCCCTTGCGGATGTCGCGGCGCTCGCGCATGACGCGCAGGACGGCCTCGCGCTCGGCGTCGGCGTACGCCGGGGCCGGCTCGGTGGCCGCCGGGGCCTCCGGGTCGGGCTCCTGCTCGTCCGCGGGCGCGGTCTGCGCCACCGGCACGGCCGCGTCGTCCGCCGCGGCCGCGGGCTCGGACTCCGGCTGCGCCTCGGGCTGCGCCGGTACGTCTTCCAGCGCGGGCTCGGGGGCGGCGACGGGCTCCGCCTCGGCGGCCTGGACCACCGCTTCCGCAGCCTGCGGCTCGGGCTCCACGACGGCGACCGGCTCGACCTCGGCCGCCTCGGCCGCTCCATCGGCCACGGCCTCGGCGACCACGGGCTCCGGCTGCGCCACGACGACCGGCTCGGGCTCGGCGGCCGGGACGGGCTGCGCCTCCTGCTGCGGCTCCGCTTCGGCCGGCGGCTCGGCCTCGGCGACGACATCGGTCACGGCCACCGCTTCGGCCACGACCGGCTCGGGCTCGGGAGCCGCCACGGGCTCGGGAGCGGGCTCCACCGCGACGACGGGCTCGGGCTCCGCGACGGCGACGGCCACGGGCGCGGCCACAGGGGCAAGGTCGGAGACGGGGACGGCAACGGGGGCCGGCTCGGCCACGGCGGCGACCGCCGCTGCGACCTCCGCCGGAACCGCAGCCGGAACCTCTGCCACGGACTCGGGAGCCTGCTCCACCGTCCACGGGGTCCCGGCCTGGACCGGGATCTCGGCCGGCTGCGGGGCGCCGGGAGCGACGGCCTCCGGGTGCGGGATGTCCAGGTACTCGGGTCCCGTGGTCGGCGGACCGGGCTGGCGGACCGGAACCGGCACCGCGGGGGTGTTCAGCAGGGAGCCCACGGGCTCGGGAGCCGGCACCGGGGCCACGGGGGCCAGCGGAGCCGGGATCTGCACGGAGGCCGGGGCCGGAGCCGGGACCTGCGCCTGGGCCGGAGCCGGCGCCGCGGCCGGACCCCGGTCCGCGAGGGAACGTACGACTCCCCCGGTGGCCTCGGGCACGGGCGGACCCATGTGCAGCGGCCGCCGGACGGGGGCGGGCGCGACGGGGGCCGCCGCGGCCTGGCCCTGGTCCTGCGGGGCCACGAGGCCGCCGAGGTCCAGTGCGCCGGAGTCCCGGCCGCCGGCCTCGTGCGCACCCGCGCCGTAGGAGGCCGGGTCGGCAAAGGACTGCTCGGGGAAGCCGGGCTGCGGGTAGGGCTCGTAGGCGACCGGGGCGGCCGGCTGCTGGTACTCGGCGTACGCGGCGGGCTCGGCGTAGACGGCCTGCTCGGCGTACTCGGTGTACGGGGCGTCCGCGTACGCCGGGGGCTCCGGGAAGGCGGGCATCTGCGGGACGACCTGCGGGTCGCTCCACGCGCCCTGGCTGCTCGGCATCAGCAGCAGTTCCTCGTCCTCCGGCTCGGCCGGGTCGTCCACGAGGTCCTGGAAGGCGTAGCCCCCGGTCGCGGGGGACTGCATGGGAACCGGGGCGGGGATGCCCGGCTGACCCACCATGCCCGTGTTGTCCGGGAGACCCTCGCCCGGAACCTGGCCGGTGTCAGTCATGCGTACCCCTCGCCCATCGGTGTTGCCTCTTCTACCGCCCGGTCGGCCACGAGCCCGCCGAGCGCTGATGCCGTGCCGGATTGCCGTGGGGCGGATTCGCCTCACGTACGCCTGCACGACAACCAGTAAGTATTGTCCTGCTCGTTCGCCATCATGGCGGCCATAACCGCCACGGTCCTCTGTGGACTACGCCACGTCCCGCGTCCTGCCGGTCCCGCATGCCCGAATCGTCCGGGCGGTGCGACGATCGGCCAGCCTACCCCGAGCCCGCTTAGTGGGGTGGCCGGACAGGTTTGACGGGGCGTTCGGCGGCCAGGAGGAAGACCACGGAGCGCTGCTGTTCGGTCCAGTCCCGGGTGTCGAGGCCGACGGACTGGAGCAGCGCGCACTCGACGGCGTACCCGCCGGCGGCGAGGACCCGGCCGATGGCCTCCGCCTCGTCGCGCGTGGAGGCGTGGGTGACGATCCGTTCGGGGCGGCGGTCGGCGACGGCGGCGACCACCTCGGCTCCCCCGCCGCCGACTCGGACCACGTCGGGCTCGGGCAGGGTCTCCAGTACGTGCGGGGCGCGGCCGGTGACGACCTGGAGCTGTACGCCCCGGGCGCGGGCGGCGGTGGCGGCGCGTTCGCAGGCGTGCCGGTCCGCGTCGACGGCGATGACGGCGGCGCCGAGGGCGGCGGCGTCCACGGCGAGGGCTCCGGAGCCGGAGCCGATGTCCCAGACGAGGTCGCCGGTGCGCGGTCCGAGGCGGGCGAGCTGGGCGGCGCGCAGTTGCGCCGACTCCCCTTCTCCCACGTCGATCTGCGGCCGGGCCCAGCCGCGGCCGGAGGTCTGGGCCGCACTCTGGCCGAGGAGCCAGGCGGGGTCGGTGGCGGCGCTCTGGCCGCCGATGACGATGACCACGTTGGGGTCGCGCCAGCTGTGGTCGGCGGCCTTGTCGGAGGTGAGGACCGTCACCTGCTCCTTGTCGGTGCCCAGTTCCTCGCAGATGACGAAGGTGCGGTGGACCCCTTCGAGCAGCAGGGCGAGTTCGGCGGGGCCGGCGCCGGGCGAGGTGATGACCGCGACCTTGGGGTGGGCGCGGCAGACGTTGACCGCGCGGCGCAGGGTGAGCCGGTGGGCGACGACGACCTGGGCGTCGTCCCAGGGCATTCCGGCGCGGGCGAAGGCGGCGGCCACCGCGGACACGGCCGGTACGACTTCGACTTCCAGGCCGTGTTCCGGGGCGCGCAGGGCGCGTACGACACCGAAGAAGCCGGGGTCGCCGTCGGCGAGGACCACGGCGGTGCCGCGGTGGGCGGCGATCCGGCCGGCGGCGAGGCCCGGGCTGCCGAGGCGGATGCGTTCGGCGG
This sequence comes from Streptomyces sp. NBC_00454, assembly GCF_041434015.1. Classification (GTDB taxonomy): domain Bacteria; phylum Actinomycetota; class Actinomycetes; order Streptomycetales; family Streptomycetaceae; genus Streptomyces. Next base: position 1,421,678 of record NZ_CP107907.1, read on the forward strand.
TGGGCGGGACTTCGGGGAGCGCGAGGTGGTGGGCGGCGCCGGCCACCAGGGTGGCCGCGGAGAGCGCGGACCGGGCGGCCGCGGTCAGGGGGGAGCCGTCCCAGCCGATCACCGTGACCCGGTCGGCCATCTTCGTCAGTCTCCTGGGGTGGGGGCGGGCGGAGCTTCCATGGGGGCGGGCACGGTGAGACTACCTGGTCATCGGGTCAGTTCCAGTCCGACGAGACCGCGTAGCCGTTCGCGTCGGACGCGTGGATCCCGTAGCCGTCGTACCGGCCGGATCCGCCGTCCGGGTAACCGCCGGAGTGGCTGCCGGAGTGGCTGCCGGGCTGGTTTTCGGAGTACTCGTCGGCGTAGCCCTCGGAGTAGCCGTCGGCCTCGTCGTCGAGGTCCTCGGGAACCAGGCCCCAGACGATGAGGTCGCTGCGGGCGTCGGACCAGGAGCCGTCGGGGTTCTGGGTGCGCACTATGCAGGCGCTGCGCAGGACGCCCTCGCTGATGCACCCGATCTTCTGGGCCACCTGCTGGGAGGCGGTGTTGTCGGCGGCGGTGCGCAGTTCGATGCGTTCGAAGCCCTGTTCGCGGAAGACCCAGCGGGCGACGGAGCGCACGGATTCGCTGGCGTAGCCCTCGCCGCGGGCCCAGGGGGCGGTGACGTAGCCGACTTCGGTGGTTCGGGTGCGCCAGTTGGTGCCCTGGAGGTGGACGATGCCGACCAGGCGGTGGGTGAGGAACTCGGTGACGGCGAAGACGATGCCGCGGCCCTCGGTGCGCTCGGCGTGGGCGGTGCGGGTGGCCCAGGTGAGTGCGTCGGCCCGGGTGTAGGGGTGCGGGACCGAGGTCCAGGCAGTGACGTGCTCGTCGTTCATCATCTCGGTGAGCGCGGTGACGTCTTCTTCCTCGAAGGGGCGCAGCACCAGCCGGTCCGTGCTGATGGTGACGTCCGGGAAGGTGGTAGTCATGCGCAGCTCCATGCCTGTGACCTTGGTGCGACCGTGATGCGTTTCGACCGTGGTGCTGGACCGTTTGTGCGGGTCGTAGGCCACAGCATGCAGCATCGGCCTGGTGATGTGCAGGCCCGGGTTGCCCGGAAGCGGGCAGCGTGCGGCCCCGTACACCGAAGGGGTGTACGGGGCCGGACAGCTTGGCCGGATCGGGCCGGTCGAACTAGTGGATCAAGAAGCCGGCTTGCCGAAGGCCGGGATGACCGAGCCCTGGTACTTCTCCTCGATGAACTTCTTGACCTCGTCGGAGTTCAGGAGCTTCGCGAGCTTCTGGATCCGGGGGTCGTTCTGGTTGCCGTTCTTGACCGCGAGGATGTTGGCGTACGGGTTGCCCTCGGCCTTCTCCAGCACGAGCGCGTCCTTGGCCGGGACGAGCTTGGCCTCGATGGCGTAGTTGCCGTTGATGACGGCGGCGTCCACGTCGTTCAGGGCGCGCGGGACCGTGGCGGCCTCCAGCTCCTTGAACTGCAGGCCCTTCTTGTCGGTGATGTCGGACAGCTTGGCGGCGGTGCCGACACCCTCCTTGAGGGTGATGAGGTTGTTGGCGGCGAGCAGCTGGAGCGCGCGGCCCTCGTTGGTGGGGTCGTTGGGGACGGCGATGGTCTGGCCGGCCTTGACGTCGGTGAGGGCCTTGTCCTTCTTGGAGTACAGGCCCAGCGGCTCCAGGTGCACGTTCACGACGGGCACGATGTCCGTGCCGTTCTTCTTGTTGAAGTCGTTCAGGTACGGCACGTGCTGGAAGAAGTTCGCGTCGACCTGGCCCTGCTGGGTGGCGGTGTTCGGCAGGACGTAGTCCGTGAACTCCTTCACGTCCAGCTTGAGGCCTTCCTTGGCCGCCAGGTTGTCCTTGACGAACTTCAGGATGTCGGCGTGCGGGGTCGGGGAGGCCGCGATGACCAGCGCCTTGCTCTCGTCGACCTTGCCGCCGTCCGCCTTGGTGGAGGACGGGTCCGAGGAGCTGCCGCAGGCGCTCAGGGAGAGGGTCAGCGCGGCGGCGGTGGCGGCGAGGGCGGTGAGCTTGATGTTCTTACGCACGAAGAGTGCCTTTCTTGCTTCTTGTATTGCGGGTGGTGGCCCAAGCACGACAAGTGCGGGCTTTCTTGGGGGAAAAGTTCTGGATTGTCCGGCCGGGCCCGGATCAGGCTGTCCGACCCCGGCGCGCGAGGAGGCGTACCACGCCGTCGCCCGCGAGCTGGATCACCGTGACGAGCACGACCAGGACCACGACGGTCGCGACCATGAAGCCGGTCTCGAAGCGCTGGAAGCCGTACGTGATGGCCTTGGAGCCGAGGCCTTCGCCGCCGACCGCGCCGGCCATGGCGGAGTAGCCGATCAGGGTGATCACGGTGGTGGTGACGGCCGCGATCAGGGAGGGCAGGGCCTGCGGCAGGAGCACCTTGCCGACCAGGGTCGGGATGCCTCCGCCCATGGACTCGACGGCTTCGACGAGGCCGTGGTCCACCTCGCGGACCGCGGTCTCGACGAGCCGGGCGAAGAAGGGGATGGCGCCGATGGAGAGCGGGACGATCATCGCGGTGGGGCCGATGAAGGTGTCGACGATCGCCGTGGTGACCGGGATCAGGAAGATCAGGAGGATGATGAAGGGCAGCGAGCGGCCCATGTTCACGATCACGCCGAGGACCTTGTTGACCGGGCGGTTCTGGAGCAGGCCGCCCCGGTCGGTGAGGACCAGCAGGATGCCGATGGGCAGACCGCCCAGGATGGTCACCAGGGTGGACCACAGCACCATGTAGAGGGTGTCGAACGTGCCCTGCGTGAGCAGCGGCTGCATTTCGGACCAGGTCACTTCGCACCATCCTTGACCAGCTCGGCGAGTTCGCCGTCGACGTCCTGCACACCCGTGTCCGCGTCGGCCTCGACCACGTCCACCTGGAGCCCCTGCTCGCGCAGGAAGCCGACCGGCACGACGTTGTCCTCGTAGCGGCCGGGCAGTTCGATGCGCATGCGGCCGACCTGGCGTCCGGAGATGGTGTCCATCGCGGCGCCGAGGATCGAGATGTCGATGTTGTAGGTGCGGGCCAGCTGGGAGATGACCGGCCGGGTCGCGGTCTCGCCGTGGAAGGTGACGTCGACGACCGTGTGCTCCGCGGTGGTCGCGGAACCGGTCAGCGGGAACAGTTCGTGGGCGAGCTCGGATCCGGGGGTGGCCAGCAGCTCGGTGACGGTGCCGGACTCGACGATCCGGCCCTGCTTCATCAGGGCGGCGGAGTCGCAGACGGACTTGACCACGTCCATCTCGTGCGTGATGAGCAGCACGGTCAGACCGAGCCGGCGGTTGAGGTCGCGCAGCAGCTGGAGGATCTGGCGGGTGGTCTCGGGGTCCAGGGCGCTGGTGGCCTCGTCGGAGAGCAGCACCTTGGGGTCGCCGGCCAGGGCGCGGGCGATGCCGACGCGCTGCTTCTGGCCGCCGGAGAGCTGGCCGGGGTAGGACTTGGCCTTGTCGGCGAGGCCGACGAGGTCGAGGAGTTCGGCGGCCTTGCGGGCCCGTTCGCGGCCGGATATCCCCAGGATCTCCAGGGGCAGTTCGATGTTGCCCTGGACGGTGCGCGAGGACAGCAGGTTGAAGTGCTGGAAGACCATGCCGATGCGGCTGCGGGCCTCGCGGAGCTCCTTGCCGGCGCGGCGGCCCCGGCCCGCGAGCGCGGTGAGGTCGACGCCGTCCACGCTCACGGTGCCGGTGGTGGGGCGTTCGAGCAGGTTCACGCAGCGGATCAGGGAGGACTTTCCGGCGCCGCTCTGGCCGATGACTCCGTAGACCTCGCCTTCGCGGACGTGCAGGTCGACGCCGTCCAGGGCGGTGACCTCGCGGCCACGGGACTGGTAGACCTTCGTGAGGCCCGATGTGGTGATCACAGGATTTCCGTCGCTGTCGAGTGCACGGCGCAGCGGGTGCCGGGCACGGGGCAAACATCTGGGGACGCGATACGGCTCGAACCGTCCGAAAACGGCGGTGTCGGCGCGTGCGCGGGGCAGGAGCGATCCGGGTTCACATGGAATGCGTGGCGCGGATGGAGCTCGCCGGGTCTCGCTTCGGGGCGCGAGAGTGCGGGAAGGGGGCCCTCAGAAGGCGCGCATTCGACACATACAACGAGCACCGGGCGTCATCGTCGCCTCGGTCGCAAGGGTGCGGCTGCTCGTCGTGGTCATGGGCCCAGTAAACCAGACGATTCCCGTGACCGATCAAAGATGTCCGAATAGCGGACGGATTTCGGCCACATACCGGACAACCTCGGTCAGGCGGAATCCTCCGTCTCGACGCTCATCCCCCCGGCCCCGACCAGCACGGACACGGCCGACAGGTCCCGGACGACCACGTCGGCCTCGAGCTCGGCCGCGGTGTGCGTTGTGGTCAAGGCCACCGTCGTCATCCCGGCCGCGCGGCCCGCGGCCAGCCCTGCGGGGGCGTCCTCGAAGACCACGCAGCGGGCCGGATCCACGCCGAGCCGGGCGGCCGCCAGCAGGAAGGGCTCCGGGTCGGGCTTGCCCCGGGTGATGTCTTCGGCGGCCACCATCTCGGGGAAGTCGATGCCCACCTCGCGCAGCCGTGCCTCGGCGAGCGGGCGGGTCGCCGAGGTGACCACGGCCCAGCGGCCCGCGGGCAGCGCGGACAGCAGTTCTTTGGTGCCGGGGAGCAGGACGACACCGCCGGCCACGTCCTCGACCTCCAGGGCCTCGATCCGGGCCAGGGCCCGGTCCCGCACCCCTTCGGGGAGGAGGTCCGCGATGATCTCGGCGGCCGGCCGGCCGTGCAGTTCGACGGCGGCGAAGGCCTCCTCGGTGATCCCGTACTCCCGGGCCCAGCGGGTCCAGCAGCGGTGCACCGATTCCATCGAGGAGACGAGCGTGCCGTCGTTGTCGAACAGCAGCGCGTCGAATTGCGGGCCGTGCTTCCCTTGCAGCTTCATGCCTTCCAGGAAAGCCCCGGAGCAGGGGTGAGCGCATCGGGTCTTTCGGCCCGTAATACCCTCGCTGCATGCTCGACGCCCTGACGGTCGCCATCGGCGCGGCCGCACTCGCCCTCGCCGCCTGGTGCGGTTTCGCCGCCTGGCGGGACCAGCCGACCAAGGACTGGCACTTCATCGGCATGGCCGTGGTGACCGTCCTGGTCCTGGGCCAGCTGGTGGTCGGCCTGGTGCAGCTCGCCCGCGGCGAGAAGCCGGAACAGGGCACGGTGCTCTTCGTGGCCTACCTGGTGGGCGCCTTCGCCACGATCCCGGCCGCCGGGATGCTCTCGCTGACCGAGCGGACCAAGTGGGGCTCGGTGACGGTGGCCGCGGGGGCGGTCGTCCTCGCCGTGCTCGAAGTACGGCTCTACGACATCTGGGGAAACGCCGGTGCCTGACACGAACGCGAACACGGACTCGGACACCGGCACGGGCTCCACTGCGCCCGCCGACCGCAAGCGTCTGGTCACCGGGCCGGGGGTGCTGCTGGTCTGGCTCTACGGAGTGATCACGGTCGGCGCGGTCTCGCGCTCGGTCTACCAGATCTCCACCGAGTTCGACCAGGCGCCGCTGCCCTACACGCTGACCGGCCTGGCCGCACTCGTCTACTGCTTCATCACGTACTCGCTGGTGCGCGGCGGGGAGGCGGCCCGCAAGGCGGCGCTGATCTGCTGCGCCGCCGAGCTGACCGGCGTCCTCGTCGTGGGCACCTGGACCCTGGTGCGGCCCGAGTCCTTCCCCGACTCGACCGTGTGGTCGGACTTCGGGATGGGCTACCTGTTCATTCCGGTGATCCTGCCGATCACCGGAATGCTCTGGCTCCGGGCCAAGCGATAACCGCTAACCGCTGCAGTCGCTAGGCGCTGACCGCGAAGTCGGTGGCCTCCTTGGCCTCCTTCTCCAGGATCACCAGGCGGACGCCGTCGGACGCGGTGCGCCCGCCGACCTGGGTGTAGCCGGCCTTGCGGTAGAGCCGCAGGTTCGACTCGCTCTTGTGGCCGGTGAACAGCCGGAAGCGGGTGGTCCCGTCGAACCCGCAGAGGGCGGCCTCGACCGCCTTCAGCAGCCGGGCGCCGAGGCCGTGGCCCTGGAGCCGGGGGTGGACGCAGAGCTTGGCGATCTTGCCGGTGCCCTCTTCGTCCACGTTGCCGCGCACGGCCCCGACGATCTCGCCGCCGAGCCGGGCCACCAGGACGGTGTCCGAGGCCAGCTCCGCCTTGAGGGAGTCCAGGGACTGGGTGAGCGGCTGGATGAGGTAGTTGCCGTACAGCTCGGCTTCGCTCTGGAAAGCCAGGTACTGCAACTTGATGATCTGCTCGGCATCCTCGGCAGTTGCCGCCGAAATGGTCACGCTCATGCCCATGTGCGCATGCCTCCCGCTCACCTGGTGGCCTTTTGGTCTACCGCTCCATTCCCCGCAGGACGGGAGCCGCAACCTCTACGGCCAGCATTCTGCGCAGACATCCCAGGCAACGGGAACGGACGGGCCCCAAACTTCCTTGTGAGATACCCAACTCTCCTGCGATTTCACGGTAGGTGAGGTCCCTGGGCGACAGAAGTGCCCTCATGAGCTCCGGACACCTTCCGGGCAATCGGGCGACCGCCGATCGGAGGGCCCGGTTCTCCTCGCCGTGCAGAAGGGCGTCTTCCGGTTCCGCGCCGGAGCTGCTACCGCCGTCGGCGCCGGACGGCCGGCGGGGGCCGTCCACGGAGTGGTGGCGGGAGTCGTACGGGACTTCGCGCCGGGCCCGGCGCCGCGCCCGGCGGCCTTCCGCCCGTACCGCCCGGCGCAGCCAGTCCGCCGGCTCCGCGAGGGTGCGCCGGTGCTCCAGCAGCCTGACCCAGACGGCTTGTTCGAGGTCGGCGGCGTCCACCCCGGTACCGGCGGCCTCCGCGGCCGCTTCGGCACGGAGCAGGGGGCGGAGCTTGTCGAGGAGGTCAGCCTTCAGCAGGTCCATGCCGGGCGGGACGCGAAGGCCGCGCCGGGCGGTTTCCCCGCCGGGCGCGGCCCACTCGTACGAGAAGCACCGGCTACGGGTTGACGCCCCGGCCCGGACGGAAGGCCTCGGCCGCGAGGAGTCCGGTGTCGGCCTGGTCGGTGAAGATGCCGTCGATGCCCTGTTCGAAGTACTTCTTGAAGGCGCCGAAGGCATCGCCGTAGGCGTTGGGGTCGGTGCCCTTGCGGTACTCGGCGGGCAGGAAGGTGTTCTCGTTGCGCGCGGTGTAGGGGTGCAGGATCAGCCCCTGCGCGTGGGCGTCCGCGACCAGGGTGGTCGGGGCGCCGAGCCTGCCCGCCGCGTCGCGCGGCAGGATCAGGTCCATGGTCGGCCCGATGCCCTGGGCGAAGCCGGCGATCCACTTCAGCCCCTCGGGCTTGACGAGGTCGGCGACCGTACGGGGGTCCTTGGCCAGTTCGAAGTCCCACGGGCGGGTGCCCGCGGCGGAGAGGAGCACCACGCGCGGGGCGGAGACCAGCCGGGAGAGCCGCTGGATGCTGGAGGGCTCGAAGGACTGCAGGAAGAGCGGGGCTCCGCGCCCGTCGCGCCCGTAGCGGCGCAGCAGCTTGGCGAGGGGCTCCTCCAGGCCGAGGCCCAGGGCCCGGAAGTAGCTGGGGTGCTTGGTCTCGACGTGCAGCCAGATCTTCTTCCCGCGGCCCCGGCCCTCGCGGTCGGCCCAGCGCAGCACCTCTTCGAAGGTGGGGACCGCCCAGCGGCCGTCGTAGAGCGTGTTGCGCTGGCGGACGGCGGGGATGCGTTCCTTCGCGCGCAGGGTCTTGAGTTCGGCGAGGGTGAAGTCCTCGGTGAACCAGCCGGTGACCGCGACCCCGTCGACCGTCTTGGTGGTCTTGCGGGAGGCGAACCCGGCGTGGTCGCCGACGTCCGTGGTGCCGCCGATCTCGTTCTCGTGACGGCACACCAGGTGGCCGTCCTTGGTGGGCACGAGGTCCTGTTCGATCACGTCTGCGCCGAGGTCCAGTGCGAGCTGGTAGGAGCCGAAGGTGTGCTCCGGCCGGTATCCGGCGGTGCCCCGGTGGCCGATGATCGTCGGCGACGGCAGGTCCCGGTAGCCTCCATTGCGGCCGCCCGTCGCGGCCGCAGCCGTTCCGGCGCCCGCCGTGAGCCCGACCGCCGCGCCGCCCGCCGCCAGCACGGCCGCCCCCAGTACCGTGCGCCGCGCTGCCCCACCCTGCGTCATGAATGCCACTCCCCATCCGAAAGGGGCCGGGATCCCGGGATCTCCGGGTCCTACGGCCCGAATCCGCGTGCCGATGGTAGGCAAGGGGTGGTGGCGGGCGGGGGTGCGCGGGCGGAACATGGCGGAAACGTGCGTCAACACTGCGTATCCACCTCGTGAACCCGATGTGCGATCAGAGCTGACCCGCGAGTATCGTCCTCACCTGCACCACCGCCGTGTGGTGGTTGCGAACCGCTTTTCGATGCCGGAGGGCCCACGTTGTTCCGTACGCGCCTCATCAAAGCCACCGTCGGACCCGTCATGCGCCTGATGTTCCGCACCCGCGTGGAGGGCATCGAGAACATCCCGGGCACCGGGCCGGTGATTCTGGCGGGCAACCACCTCACCTTCATCGACTCGATGATCCTGCCGCTGGTGTGCGACCGCACGGTCCACTTCATCGGCAAGGACGAGTACGTGACGGGCAAGGGCATCAAGGGCCGCGCCATGGCCTGGTTCTTCACCGGCTCGGGCATGATCCCCGTGGACCGGGACGGAGCCAACGGCGGCGTCGCCGCCCTGATGACCGGCCGCCGGATCCTCGAAGAGGGCAAGATCTTCGGCATCTACCCCGAGGGCACCCGCTCCCCCGACGGCCGCCTGTACCGCGGCCGCACCGGCATCGCCCGCCTGACCCTGATGACCGGCGCGCCCGTCGTCCCCTTCGCGATGATCGGCACCGACAAGCTCCAGCCCGGCGGCGCCGGCATGCCGCGTCCGGGCCGGGTCACCGTCCGCTTCGGCGAGCCGATGGAGTTCTCCCGCTACGAGGGCATGGACCGCGACCGCTACGTGCTGCGCGCCGTCACCGACTCGGTGATGGCCGAGGTCATGCGGCTCTCGGGCCAGGAGTACGTGGACATGTACGCGACCAAGGCCAAGGAAGCCGCGTAGCACCCGTAGCGGTCCTACTGCCGTTGCAGTGACCGGCTGACGCCCGCCGCGGTCGTCGTGGCCAGGACCCAGCCGGTCACGATCAGCAGGTACGACAGCCACTGGTACCAGCCGTCCGGCGCGAAGGCCGCCTCCTGGCCGAAGCCGATGATCGGCAGCATCAGGTCGATCGTGTAGAAGACCGCGTTGAACTCCGGGGCCTCCCCCGCCTTCAGCTCCCGGGGATGGTGCGACCAGTACGCGACCGTTCCCGTCACCAGCAGCGCCAGCAGCCAGCCGGCGGCCCGCAGCGGCCGGAACCCGTAGCCGACGGTGGCGTCCTGGAGCAGCCCCCACAGCCGGGCGTGCCGGGGCAGGGTGCGGCGGTGGCGGCGCAGCTTGGCGAGCTGCACGGTCCGGGCGGAGGCCTCGTCGCCGACCGTGCGGTAGGCCGAGGCGAGCTGTTCGTAGGCGTACGGGAGGTAGCCCGACTCCTCGCGCTCCAGGGCGGGCAGCCGCTCCTCGGCGGGCAGGTGCGGGACCAGGGTGCGGTAGGTCAGCCCGTCGATCCGGATCTTCTCGGGCCAGGTCGTGGGCGGCACGAGGAGCATGTCGAACTGGGAGCGGCGCAGGGTCACCATGCCCTGGATCGTGGCGACGGAGTTCAGCCATACCTCGCCGACGACGCAGCTGGAGGCGCGCAGGGCGACTCCGCCGGGGTTGCCGAGGACGGCGCGGCCCAGGTAGAGCTGGCCGGGTATGCGGGTGCCCGTGAGGTTGACCATGCCCCGGGCCTCCAGCCGGTGGCCCCGCAGGTCGGTGCCGACGGTCAGGTTCTCGGCGTGCAGGGCGATGGCCCCGGGGGCCAGCAGCCGGGAGTCGTCGAGGTTGATCTGGCCGCCGACGGTGGTGCCGTTGATGCGGGTCTGGCCGTGGACCGTGAGCTCCATGGCGATGATGTCGGTGCCGATGTCCGCGTGGTTGACCTGGAGCAGGGGCTCCGGACGCTCGTCCGCGGCCTCCCCGACGGGCCGCGGGGTTCCGATGACCGCGCGGCGGATGAAGAGGCCGCCCCCTATCCGGGCCCCGGAGAGCCGGACGGGTCCGGTGACCGTGCAGCAGGACAGCCTGAGCGAGGTGTCGACCCGTACGGTGTCGGCGGTCAGGCCGGGAAGGGTCGAGTCGTTGGCCACGAAGACCCGCAACTGGGCCCCGTAGAGCAGGGGCTTGCGCTCGAACCAGCAGGCGCGGAGCCGGATCGGGTGCTCGACGACGGCGTACTTGAGGTTCAGCTTGCCGGCGATCCGGGCGCCCCGGATGTTGATCCCCGCGACCTGTCCCTCGGCGGTGGGGCCACCGAGCAGCAGCGCACTGAGCACCTCGGCGCGTACGGTCCGCTCCGGACCCCAGGTCTCCCCGCCCGTCCCGGTCTCGTCGGGGTGCTCGCGGAAGTCGACGCCCTCACCGCGCGGGAAGGCGTCCCATACGCGGCGTTCGGCCGGGGTCAGTTCGGTGATCTCCATCGCGGGGATGGTGTCCCGGGGTTCCACGGACTGTCAACTCCGTGCGGGACACCACCCTCTGGCGTGGCGTCAGTGCTCGATGCCGTCCTGGAGCTCCTGGCCCTTGAGGAGGAACCAGGCGGCCACCGCGGTGGCCAGCAGGACGGCCGCGCCGACGCCGGAGGCCAGCCTCAGGCCGTCCACGAAGGCGTCCTGGGCGGCGCCGACCATCCGCTGCGCGGTCTCCGGGTCCAGCGACCTGGCGGCCTCGACGGCGCCGCCGAGGGATTCGTGGGCGGCGTCGGCCACGGGTCCGGAGACCGAGGCCGGTGCGGTGAAGCTCTGGTAGACGCCGGTGACGACCGAGCCGAGCAGGGCGATGCCGAGGGCGGCGCCGAGTTCGTACGCGGTCTCGGAGACGGCCGAGGCCGAACCGGCCTGTTCCTTGGGCACGCTGGAGAGGATCACGTCGGCGGTGACGGTGAAGGAGAAGCCCGCGCCGAGTCCGACGATGAGCAGGGCCGCGCCGAGCAGCGGGTAGCCGGTCTCCTTGTGGATGACGGTGAGCGCGGCCAGGGCGATGCCGATGGCCGCGAGACCTCCGGTCACGATGGCCCGTACCCCGTACTTGCGGGCGTACTTGCCCGCGACCAGGCCGGTGACCACCGCGCCGATGGCGGCGGGCAGTTCGGCCAGGCCGGCTTCGAGCGGTTCGCGGCCCTGGACGAGCTGGAGGAACTGCGAGAGGAAGAAGACCAGTCCGGACAGTCCGAAGACGGTGAGCAGGTCGGCGAGGACCGCGCCGGAGAAGCCGCGGTGCTTGAAGAGCCGCATGTCGAGGAGCGGGGCGGTCAGGGTGAACTGACGGCGTACGAAGGCGTAGAGCGCGCCCGCGCCGATGGCGGCGGCCGCCCACACCTCCCAGCCCATGCCGTGGGTGGCGACCTGCTTGACGGCGTAGACCACGCCGATGATGCCGACGAGGGAGAGTCCGACGCTGACCAGGTCCCAGGGGCCCGAGACCGGGTTCTTGGACTCGGGCAGCAGCTTGATGCCGACGATGACCAGGACGATCATCACGGGGAGGTTGATGAGGAAGACCGAACCCCACCAGAAGTGCTGGAGCAGGGCTCCGCCGACGACCGGGCCCACGGCGGCGCCGGCGGAGGCGGTGGCGCCCCAGATGCCGATGGCGAGGCTGCGCTCCTTGGGGTCGTGGAAGATGTTGCGGATCAGCGCGAGGGTGGAGGGCATCAGGGTCGCGCCGGCCACGCCGAGCAGGGCGCGGGCGACGATCATCATCTCGGGGCTGGTCGCGTAGGCGTTGAGGACCGAGACGGCGCCGAAGGCGGTCGCGCCGACGAGGAGGAGCTTCTTGCGGCCGATGCGGTCGCCGAGGGAGCCCATGGAGACGAGCAGTCCGGCGATGACGAAGGAGTAGATGTCGCCGATCCACAGCAGCTGGGTGCCGGACGGCTTGAGGTCCTCGCTGAGGGAGGGCGTGGCGAGACCGAGTACGGTGGCGTCGACCGCGACCAGCAGGACGGCCAGGACGAGCACGGAGAGCGCGACCCAGCGCCCCGGACTCCTGCCCTCCGTCCCCTTCGCCTGGGTCAGCTGTTCGGTACGGCTCATTTCTCCACACTCCGTCTTGCGCCACCGAGCAGCAACTCGGTGATCATGTACTGAAAGTCCTTGGTGGCGACCCGGCCGTCCATGACGGCCCAGGCGCAGGTGCCGACGAGGCCGAAGAAGGCCTCGGTGAGCCATGCGGGGCTCAGGTCGATCCGGATGTCGCCCTCCTGCTGGCCGCGCCGGAAGAGCGCGCCGACGCGGGCGTCGAGCCGGGCCCAGCCCTCGTTGACCTGGTCGCCCTCGAAGAGCTGGTTCTCGGTGACGAGGAAGGCCAGCAGCTCGCCGTTGGGCTCCGCCTCGGCGACGAGGCGTTTGAGCGCCTCCGGGGCCGGCCCCTCGTCGAGGCGGGCGTTGTCGAACGCCGCCTCGAACTCCCGGATGCCGAGCTCTTCGAGCGCCCGTACGAGGGCGTCGCGCCCGGCGAAGTGCCGGTGGAGGGTCGCGCGGCCGATGCCCGCCGCTCTCGCGACCTCGTCCATCGTCGCGGTCGATTTGCGGGAGAGCAGGGCGGCGGCAGAGCGGAGCACCTGATCACGATCCATGGCCATGAGACGAGCATACCCCGAATGAGACATCCATGTCTCATTGAATAAATGGAGTGCCCCACCGGGGCACGAAAGGAATCCTTCCGAAATGACGAAGATGACGAAGAACCCGCACGCCAGGCCGCTGCTGCTGATCGACGTGGACGGCCCCCTGAACCCCTACGCGGCCAAGCCCCACCGCCGCCCCGCCGGGTACGCCACGCACCGGATGCGGCCGACGGGCTGGCGGCAGGCCGAGAGCGCGAAGCCGCTGCGGGTCTGGCTGAATCCGGACCACGGCGCGGAGCTGCTCGCGCTGGCGGACGCGTACGAACTGGTGTGGGCGACCACCTGGAAGGACGAGGCGAACGACTGGATAGGCCCGCACCTGGGCCTGCCCAGGCTCCCGTACATCGACTGGCCGCAGATGCACGGACGGGCGCCGCGCGGGACCTTCTGGAAGACCCAGTACATCCTGGAGTACGCGGGGAACCGGCCCTTCGCCTGGATCGACGACGACATCACGGACATGGACCGCGAGTACGTCGAGCAGCACCATCCCGCGCACGCCCTGCTGATGCGGATCGACGAGCAGATAGGCCTGGTCCGGGCCGACTTCGACGCGCTGGCCGGGTGGGCCGGTGGATCCGAAGGCTGATTCGAGCAGTCCTACCCGTGTTCGGGCGGGATGATGCGCAACCGTCAACGGGCTCGATGAAGGACTCCCCCGTAGAACGAATACGCTCACGCCGCACGCTTTGATCATTTGGAGTGAGCGTGGCCGCTGGGCCTTCCGCGAGCGGCCGGGGAGGGAGGAGGCTCCTCTCCAGTGAGCCCTTACCCGGGGCGGGTTCACCTGCAGGTATTTCCGTCATCCGCAGGGAGAGAACCATGAACGTGTCCAAGAAGCTGGCCCTCGGGGCCGCCGCGATGGCGCTCACGATCGGCGGCGCGGTCGCGGTGTCCACCGCGTCGGCCGAGCCGAGAGAGGCCCAGCGCTCGGCGACCAACAGCGCCTGGGCCAAGGTCCGCAGGGACGGGGTGATCCTCGGCTGGTCCGGCTTCAACCGGACCCAGCACCTCGGCATCGGCCGCTACGCGCTGGACACGACCGTGAACATCGACGGCTGCGCCCTGCTGGGCACGGTCAACACCGAAAACCCCTCCGACCCCGGCGCCGGGAGCTCGTCCATCACGGTCGGCGAGTCGGGCCCGTACCGGATCTACATCCGGACCGCGACGCCGTCCGCCGGTGGCAGCGCCGCCGTGGACAGCGACCGGTCGTACTCGGTCTCCGTCGTCTGCCCCTGACCCCGGTCACGCCGGAGGGGCGGCCGGGGCCCGAAGGCTCCGACCGCCCCTCGGGGCACTGCGGACTACTGACTACTGCTTGTGCGTGGCCCAGGCGTGCTGGATGACCAGGTCGGCCTTGAGCTCCGTGAGCTGGATCGCGACCGCCGACGGGGCGGTGCCGCCGCGGCCGTCGCGGGAGGCCAGCGCGCCCTTGACGTTGAGGACCGTGCGGACCTCCGGCGTCAGGTGCTGCGAGATCTTCGCGAACTGCTCGTCGGTGAGCTCGTCGAGCTCGATGCCGAGCCCCTCGCACTCCTTGACGCACTCGCCCGCGACCTCGTGCGCCACCCGGAACGGGACGCCCTGCTTGACCAGCCACTCGGCGATGTCGGTGGCGAGCGAGAAGCCCGCCGGAGCCAGCTCCTCCATCCGCTCCCGGTTGACCGTGAGGGTCGCCATCATCCCCGTGAAGGCGGGGAGCAGGACCTCGAGGGTGTCGCAGGAGTCGAAGACCGGCTCCTTGTCCTCCTGGAGGTCGCGGTTGTAGGCCAGCGGAAGGGCCTTCAGCGTGGCCAGCAGGCCGGTCAGGTTGCCGATGAGGCGCCCCGACTTGCCCCGCGCCAGCTCCGCGATGTCCGGGTTCTTCTTCTGCGGCATGATCGACGACCCGGTGGAGAAGGCGTCGTGCAGGGTCACGAAGGAGAACTCCTTCGTGTTCCAGATGATGATCTCCTCCGCGATCCGGGACAGGTTGATCCCGATCATCGCGGTGATGAAGGCGAACTCGGCGACGAAGTCCCGCGAGGCCGTGCCGTCGATGGAGTTGCCGACCGAGCCGCGCTCGAAGCCCAGCTCGGCGGCGACGGCCTCCGGGTCCAGGCCGAGCGAGGAGCCCGCCAGGGCGCCCGAGCCGTACGGGGAGACCGCGGTCCGGGTGTCCCACTGGCGCAGCCGCTCCGCGTCCCGGGACAGGGACTGCACGTGGGCCAGTACGTGGTGGGCGAAGAGCACCGGCTGCGCGTGCTGCAGGTGGGTCCGGCCCGGCATGGCCACGTCGGCGTGCGCCTCGGCCAGGCCGATCAGCGCGTCCTGGAGCTCGGCGATCAGGCCGCCGACGGTCCGGGCGTGGTCGCGCAGGTACATCCGGAAGAGGGTGGCGACCTGGTCGTTGCGGGACCGGCCGGCGCGCAGCTTGCCGCCGAGGTCGGCGCCGAGCCGCTCCAGCAGACCGCGCTCCAGGGCGGTGTGGACGTCCTCGTCGGCGATGGTGCCGACGAAGGAGCCGTCCGCCACGTCGGCTTCGAGCCGGTTCAGGCCGTCGATCATGCGGTCGAGCTCTTCGGCCGTGAGCAGGCCCGCCTTGGAGAGCACCCGGGCGTGGGCACGGGAGCCGGCGATGTCGTACGGCGCCAGGCGCCAGTCGAAGTGGACCGACGCGGACAGCTTCGCGAGGGCCTCGGCGGGACCGTCGGCGAACCGGCCGCCCCAGAGCCGGACGTCACCACCGTTGTTGCTGCTCACAGCTACTGCTCCTCATGACTGCATGACTTTGGATGTGCGTCGGCCTCCCCGCCGCGGAGGTAACGGGGAGGCCGTTTGTACAGCGTGTGGAATCAGGCGAGGTCGCGGCGCGCCGCGATCTTCGCGGAGAGACCGAAGATCTCGATGAAGCCCTGGGCCTTCGACTGGTCGAAGGTGTCGCCCGAGTCGTAGGTCGCGAGGTTGAAGTCGTACAGCGACTCGTCGGACTTGCGGCCGGTGACGACGGCGCGGCCGCCGTGCAGGGTCATCCGGATGTCGCCGGTGACGTGCTGGTTGGCCTCGTTGATGAAGCCGTCCAGCGCCCGCTTCAGCGGGGAGAACCACAGGCCGTCGTAGACCATCTCGCCCCAGCGCTGCTCGACCTGCCGCTTGTAGCGGGCCAGCTCGCGCTCGACGGTGACGTTCTCCAGCTCCTGGTGGGCGGTGATCAGGGCGATCGCGCCGGGAGCCTCGTAGACCTCGCGGGACTTGATGCCGACGAGGCGGTCCTCGACGATGTCGATCCGGCCGATGCCCTGGGCGCCGGCGCGGTCGTTGAGCTGCTGGATCGCCTGGAGCACGGTGACGGGCTTGCCGTCGATGGCGACCGGGACGCCCTCCTTGAAGGAGATGACGACCTCGTCGGCCTCGCGCGGCAGGGCCGGGTTCGAGGTGTACTCGTAGATGTCCTCGATCGGCGCGTTCCAGATGTCCTCCAGGAAGCCCGTCTCGACGGCGCGCCCGAAGACGTTCTGGTCGATGGAGTACGGGGACTTCTTGGTGGTGGCGATCGGCAGGTTCGCCTTCTCGGCGAAGGCGATGGCCTTGTCCCGGGTCATCGCGTAGTCGCGGACCGGGGCGATGCACTTGAGGTCCGGGGCGAGGGCGACGATGCCCGCCTCGAAGCGGACCTGGTCGTTGCCCTTGCCGGTGCAGCCGTGGGCGACGGTCGTGGCGCCGTGCTTCTTGGCGGCGGCGACCAGGTGCTTGACGATGGCCGGCCGGGAAAGGGCCGAGACCAGCGGGTAGCGGTCCATGTAGAGGGCGTTCGCCTTGATCGCCGGGAGGCAGTACTCATTGGCGAACTCGTCCGAGGCGTCCGCGACCTCGGCCTCGACCGCACCGCAGTCGAGCGCGCGCTTGCGGATGACGTCCAGGTCCTCGCCGCCCTGGCCGACGTCCACGGCAACGGCGATGACCTCGGCGCCCGTCTCCTCGGCGATCCAGCCGATGGCGACGGAGGTGTCCAGGCCGCCCGAGTAGGCGAGTACGACGCGCTCGGTCACGGGTTTCTCCTTACGGTGCATTCAACGACAGGCATAACTATGCACTACTCCGTATGTTTCGTCAATCGTGCCCCGCGCAAGGGCCTGACCAGCCCGAATATCAGCGGCGCGGCCGCGATCGCCCGCCTACGATCGGCGGGCGAGGCGATCCGGGGAGGGCATTGTGCGGGACATGGGACAGGAAGCGGAGAAGGGGCGCGCCGCCGCGGCGGCTCTGCTGGGCGGGGACGGCACGGCCGTCGGCGGCCGGCTCACCTGGACCGAGCCGGAGGTCCGGGCCGGGCTCGACACCGGGACCGGGCCAAGGGCCTGGATCGCCTTCGACAAAGAGGTGCGGATCCTGCAGCGCGCCGCCTACGGGGTCCTGCGGAGCACCCGGGTCGAGGCCCGGCTGTGCCACGCCGACGGGCGGATCCGCGCGGCCGCGCTCGGAGCGTGGCGGTTCCCGCCGCTGGAGCTGGTCCTGATCCGGTGCACCGACTGGGCCCGGGCAGTCCGCGAACGCGCCCGGGAGGTGCTCGGCGGAGCCCTTGGCAAGGACCCCGAAGACGCACTCGTCGGCCTCGCCCCGCTCGTCCTGCGGCTGGGTCGGCGCGAACACGGCGCCTGGGCGGTGGAGCAGCTCGAGGCCGCCCTGAGCGGCCGGGACTCCGTCTTCGCCGCATGGTGGCGTCCCGACCAGCTCTCGACGACATCGAGCCCCCAGTCGCTGACCGACGCGCAGCGCACCTCCGTCATGGACCGGCTGCACCTGAGCCGCGACCTGCCGACCCGGCAGTTCACGGCCCGGCTGGCCGTGGCCCCGGGGCACGGGATCGGCGTACGGGAGCTCGCGCGGCGGGCAGCCGCGGAGCTGGACCCGCTGGCGGCCCGGCTGTGGAACGACGCGGCCCTCGCGGCGCTCGCCGCCGACGGGCCGGACGACGAAGCCGTCGACACCCTGCTCCGCGCCCGGATCCCGATGGTCCGCGCCGCCGGGGTCACCGCGCTGCGCCGGGCCGGGCGGGCCGAGGAAGCCTCCCTGCACCTCGTCGACCGGTCCGGCCTGGTACGGGCCTGCGCGCGCTGGCTGGTCAAACAGGACGGCGGGGACCCGTACGCGCGCTACCGCGCGCTGCTCGAAGGCCCCGAGCCCGTCTCCCCGTACGCGGTGACCGGCTTCTCAGAATGCGCCGGGCGCCCCGACGCGCCGCTGGTGCGCGGCCTGCTGGAGCATCCCGAGGGCGCGGTGCGGGCCGCCGCCCTGGCGGGGCTGCGCCGGATGAACGGCCATGTGGAGGACGCGGTGCTGGTCCCCCTGCTCGACGATCCCTCGGCGTCGGTGACCCGCGAGGCCTCGCTGAGCCTGCTCCCGGCGGCCCGGCGGCTGGACCCCGGCCACCTCACCGCGCGCATCGCCCCCGAACGGCCCCCGCACGTGCGCCGGGCAGCCTTCCGGCTGCTGTACGAGCGGGGCGGGATGGCCCGGCTGCGGGCCTCGGTGGCCCTGCTGGAGGACTCCGATCCCGGGCTGCGCGAGACGGCGCGGGAGACCGTGTGCCTCTGGGACTGTCAGGCCACCCTGCGCACGAGCGAAGGGGACCCGGTCGAACTCGGCGGGCTGCTCACACGGTCGGCGCACCTGTTCAGCGACTACCAGCTGGCACTGCGCCGCTCCCGGCTCGGTCTCACCGACTGAAACTCCAGGCCCGCCCCGGGGCCCGGGGCGGATACTTCAGCCATGGGAAAGCTCTACGAACGCATCGACGGCCGGCTGCGCGAGTTCATCGAGCAGCAGCCGGTCTTCTTCACCGCGACCGCCCCGCTGGCCGGTGACGGGCACATCAACCTCTCCCCCAAGGGCCGCGCCGGGTCCCTCGTCGTCGTCGACGAGAGGACCCTCGCGTACCTCGACTTCGGCGGCAGCGGCGCCGAGACCATCGCCCACGTCCGCGAGAACGGCCGCATCACGCTGATGTGGTGCGCGTTCTCCGGGCCGCCGAAGATCGTGCGCATCCACGGCGACGGCGAGGCCGTCTTCCGGGACGACCCGCGCTGGGAGGGGCTGGTCGAGCTGTTCGGGGAGGCCGACGGGCCCTCGGCGCGCGCCGTCGTCCTCGTCAGGGCCCGGCGGATCGCGGACGTGTGCGGCTACGCCGTCCCGTTCATGGAGTACCAGGGCGAGCGCACGCTCCACGCGGAGCACTTCGCCCGCAAGACGGACGAGGAGTTCAACGAGTACTGCGAGAAGAAGGAGTTCGTCGGGGTGAGCCTCGACGGCCTGCCTGCGCTGCCCCTGCCCCTTCCGCCCCGTACCGTCTGACATGTGCTGCGTACCGCGCTTCTCGCCGCCTCACTGATCGTCACCGGCCTGCTCCCGCAGGCCCATCCACCGCAGGCCCATCCGCCACACGGACGCCCGCCGCTGGCCGCCCTGCTCGCCGACACCGGCGGCGGCAGCCAGCTGATCACGGCGGTCGCCCCCGCACCCGGCTCCACGGCGGGACGGGTGACCTGGTGGGACCGGCGGGCGGGGCGCTGGTACGAGGCCGGCAGCGCGCCGGCCCGCTTCGGGGCGAACGGCCTGACCGAGGGCGCGACCCGCACCCAGGGCACGAACACCACGCCGGCCGGCCTGTACGCGCTCCCGTACGCCTTCGGCATCGCGCACGCCCCGGCCGGAACACAGGTCGGCTACCGGCGGGTGACCCCCGCCTCCTGGTGGTGCCAGGACAACGCCTCGGCCAGCTACAACCGCTGGGTGGAGCCGCTGCCCGCGGACTGCGCGCCGGGCGAGGCCGAGCACCTGGCCGGGTACGCCCAGCAGTACGCGCACGCGCTGGTCATCGCCTTCAACTACGACCGGCCGGTACGGGGCCGGGGCGCGGGCATCTTCCTGCACGTCAACGGCAGGGGCGCCACGGCCGGCTGCGTCTCCGTCCCGGAGGACGCCATGCGGGAGATCCTGCGCTGGGCGAACCCGCGCAGGCACCCGCACATCGCGATCGGCACGGAGTCCGGGCGTCTGGCGGTCACCCGGTACTGAGGGCCCGGCGCGGGCTCCGCGTCAGCTCTCCTTCTGGGCCAGCCGCAGCAGGTGGTCGGCCAGCGCCTGGCCGCCCGCCGGGTCACGGCTGATCAGCATCAGCGTGTCGTCGCCCGCGATCGTGCCGAGGATCGCCTGGAGCTCGGCCTGGTCGATCGCCGAGGCGAGGAACTGGGCCGCACCCGGCGGGGTGCGCAGGACCACGAGGTTCGCGGAGGCCTCCGCCGAGATCAGCAGTTCCCCGGAGAGGCGCCGCATGCGCTCCTCCTTCGCCGACTCGCCGAGGGGTGCCTGCGGGGTGCGGAAGCCGCCCTCGCTGGGGACCGCGTAGATCAGCTCGCCGCCCGTGTTGCGGATCTTCACCGCGCCGAGCTCGTCGAGGTCGCGGCTGAGCGTCGCCTGGGTGACGCTCAGCCCGTCGTCGGCGAGCAGCTTGGCCAGCTGGCTCTGGGAGCGGACCGGCTGCCGGTTGAGGATGTCCACGATCCGGCGGTGGCGGGCGGTGCGAGTCTGCGGAACGGACTGGCCGTTCGATTCGTGTTCCTGCGCCTGACTCATCGTCGTCCCATTCCCCGATTGATCATCCGTCCACGTCCGCGGCGGACTTCGCTGCGTCCAGCACGCCGGGCAGGGCCCGCAGGAACGCGTCCGCCTCGGCCTCGGTGAGCACGTACGGAGGCATGAGCCGTACGACGTCGGGGGCGGGCGCGTTGACCAGGAAGCCGACGTCCTGAGCCGCGCGCTGCACCTGCGGTGCGAGCGGCTCGGTCAGCACGATACCCAGCAGAAGCCCCGCACCGCGGACATGCGAGACGAGCGGGTGTGCGAATCCTTCGATTCCGCTCCGCAGTCGCTCCCCGCGCTCCTTGACCTGGCCGAGGAGCCCCTCGGCAGCGATGGTGTCGACGACGGCGAGGCCGGCGGCGCACGCGATCGGGTTGCCGCCGAAGGTGGTGCCGTGCTGACCGGGCTGGAGCAGGTCGGCGGCCGGGCCGAAGGCGGCCACCGCCCCGATCGGCAGTCCGCCGCCGAGACCCTTGGCGAGCGTGACGAGGTCGGGCTCGACGCCCTCGTGGGCCTGGTGTTCGAACCACTGGCCGCAGCGGCCGATGCCGGTCTGCACCTCGTCGAGGACGAGCAGGGTGCCGGTGGCACGGGTGATCTCGCGGGCGGCCGTCAGATAGCCGGCGGGCGGTACGACCACACCGTTCTCGCCCTGGATCGGCTCGATGATCACGAGCGCGGTCTCTTCGGTGACGGCGGCCCGCAGGGCCTCCACATCGCCGTACGGGACGTGCGTGACGTCCCCGGGCAGCGGGCGGAAGGGGTCCTGCTTCTTGGGCTGGCCGGTGAGCGCCAGGGCGCCCATGGTGCGGCCGTGGAAGCCGCCGTCGGTGGCGACCATGTGGGTCCGCCCGGTCAGCCGGCCGATCTTGAAGGCGGCTTCGACGGCCTCGGCGCCGGAGTTGCAGAAGAAGACCTTGCCCTCGCGGCCGAAGAGCTGGAGCAGCCGCTCGCCGAGCGCGAGGACCGGCTCTGAGGCGTAGAGGTTGGAGACGTGGCCGAGTGTGGAGATCTGCCCGGTCACGGCGGAGACGATCGCCGGGTGGGCGTGGCCGAGGGCGTTGACCGCGATCCCGCCCACGAAGTCGGTGTACTGCCTGCCGTCCGCGTCCCACACCTGGGCACCGGTGCCGCGTACGAGGGCCAGCGCGGGCGTGCCGTAGTTGTTGGTCAGCGCGCCCTGCCAGCGGGTCGCGTATTCCTGGTTGCCGGTCATGCGGGGTCCCCTCCCTGGGTGTCGACTGCCAGTGCGTCGGGCACGACCATCGTGCCGATTCCCTCGTCCGTGAAGATCTCCAGCAGGATCGAGTGCTGGACCCGGCCGTCGATCACCCTGGCGGTGGTCACACCACTGCGGACGGCGTGCAGGCAGCCCTCCATCTTCGGGACCATGCCGCTCGACAGCTCGGGGAGCAGCTTCTCCAGCTCGCTGACGGTGAGCCGGCTGATGACCTCGTCGCTGTTGGGCCAGTCCGCGTAGAGCCCCTCCACGTCGGTGAGGACCATCAGCGTCTCGGCGCCGAGTGCGGCGGCGAGGGCCGCGGCGGCGGTGTCGGCGTTCACGTTGTACACGTGGTGGTCGTCGGCGCTGCGCGCGATGGAGGAGATGACCGGGATCCGGCCGTCCGCCAGCAGGGCCTCGATCGCGCCGGTGTCGATGGCGGTGATCTCGCCGACCCGCCCGATGTCGACGAGCTCTCCGTCGATCTCGGGGGTGTGCTTGGTGGCGGTGATGGTGTGGGCGTCCTCGCCGGTCATACCGACGGCGAGCGGCCCGTGCTGGTTGAGCAGCCCGACCAGCTCGCGCTGGACCTGCCCGGCCAGGACCATCCGTACGACGTCCATCGCCTCCGGCGTGGTGACGCGCAGACCGGCCTTGAACTCGCTGACCAGGCCCTGCTTGTCCAGCTGGGCGTTGATCTGCGGGCCGCCGCCGTGCACGACGACCGGCTTGAGGCCGGCCTGGCGCAGGAAGACCACGTCCTGGGCGAAGGCCGCCTTCAGGTCCTCGTCGATCATGGCGTTGCCGCCGAACTTGATGACGACGATCTTGCCGTTGTGGCGGGTCAGCCAGGGCAGGGCCTCGATGAGGATCTGGGCCTTGGGCAGCGCGGTGTGCTTGCGTGCAGTGCTCATGAGGAGTACGCGCTGTTCTCGTGGACGTACTCGGCCGTCAGGTCGTTGGCCCAGATGACAGCGGACTCGGAGCCGGTGGACAGGTCGGCGGTGATGCGGACCTCGCGGCCCTTCATGCTCACCAGGTCGCGGTCCTCGCCGACCGAGCCGTTCTTGCAGACCCAGACGTCGTTGATGGCGACATTGAGGCGGTCCGGGTCGAAGGCGGCCTTCGTGGTGCCGATCGCGGACAGGACGCGGCCCCAGTTCGGGTCCTCGCCGTGGATGGCGCACTTGAGCAGGTTGTTGCGGGCGATGGACCGGCCGACCTCGACCGCGTCGTCCTCGGTGGCCGCGCCGATGACCTCGATGCGGATGTCCTTGCTGGCGCCCTCGGCGTCGCCGATCAGCTGGCGGGCCAGGTCGTCGCAGACGGTGCGTACGGCTTCCGCGAACGCCTCGTAGGCCGGCACCTGGCCGGACGCGCCCGAGGCCAGGAGCAGCACGGTGTCGTTGGTGGACATGCAGCCGTCGGAGTCGACCCGGTCGAAGGTGGTGCGGGTCGCGGAGCGCAGCGCCTTGTCGAGGGTGGCGCTGTCCAGGTCGGCGTCGGTGGTGAGGACGACGAGCATGGTGGCCAGGCCCGGGGCGAGCATGCCCGCACCCTTGGCCATGCCGCCGACGGTCCAGCCGTCCTGGGAGACCGTGGCCGTCTTGTGCACCGTGTCGGTGGTCTTGATGGCGATGGCGGCGTCCTCGCCGCCATCAGCGGAGAGCGCGGCGGCCGCGGTGTCGATGCCGGGGAGCAGCTTGTCCATGGGGAGCAGTACGCCGATCAGGCCGGTGGAGGCGACGGCGACCTCGCCGGCGTTGACCCCGGCGCCCAGCGCCTCGGCGACCTTCTCGGCGGTGGCGTGGGTGTCCTGGAAGCCCTTGGGGCCGGTGCAGGCGTTGGCCCCGCCGGAGTTGAGGACGACCGCGCTGACGGCGGCACCCCGCAGCACCTGCTCGGACCAGTGGACGGGTGCGGCCTTGACACGGTTGGAGGTGAAGACGCCGGCGGCGGCCAGGCGCGGGCCGTTGTTGACGACGAGGGCGAGGTCCGGGTTGCCGTTCGACTTGATCCCGGCGGCAATGCCCGCTGCCGTGAATCCCTGTGCTGCCGTGACACTCACGGTGCTACTCCGATCGTGGAAAGACCCAGGCTCTCGTGGAGACCGAGGGCGATGTTCATGCTCTGGACAGCGCCGCCGGCAGTGCCCTTGGTGAGGTTGTCGATGGCGCTGATCGCGATGATCCGCTGGGCGGCTTCGTCGTACGCGACCTGGATGTGAACGGCGTTGGAACCGTAGACGGACGCAGTCGCCGGCCACTGCCCCTCGGGCAGCAGGTGCACGAAGGGCTCGTCGGCGTACGCCTTCTCGTACGCGGAGCGGACCGCGTCGGCGGTGGTGCCGGGGAGTGCCTTGGCGGAGCAGGTGGCGAGGATGCCGCGGGGCATGGGCGCCAGCATCGGCGTGAACGACACCGAGACCCGCTCACCGGCGAGGGGGCTGAGGTTCTGCACCATCTCGGGCGTGTGGCGGTGGCCGCCGCCGACCCCGTACGGGCTCATGGAGCCCATGACCTCGGAGCCGAGCAGGTGCGGCTTGAGCGCCTTGCCGGCCCCGGAGGTGCCGGTGGCGGCGACGATCAC
Organism: Streptomyces sp. NBC_00454; assembly: GCF_041434015.1. Taxonomy (GTDB): domain Bacteria; phylum Actinomycetota; class Actinomycetes; order Streptomycetales; family Streptomycetaceae; genus Streptomyces. The sequence continues at coordinate 1,445,915 of NZ_CP107907.1, forward strand.
GGCTTCGGGCTCGGCGAGCTGTGCGGCGTAGGCGGGGAAGAGCGCGAGCGAGACGGCCGTCGGGTAGCACCCGGGCACGGCGATGCGCTTGCTGCCCGCCAGCGCGGTGCGGGCTCCCGGCAGCTCGGGGAGGCCGTAGGGCCAGGTCCCGGCGTGCGGGGCGCCGTAGAACTTGTCCCAGTCGGCGGAGTCCTTGAGCCGGTGGTCGGCGCCCATGTCGACGACGAGGACGTCCTCGCCCAGCTGGGCGGCGACGGCGGCGGACTGCCCGTGGGGCAGCGCCAGGAAGACGACATCGTGCCCGGCGAGCGCCTCGGGCGTGGTCGCCTCCAGGGTCCGGCCGGCCAGCGGCACCAGGTGCGGCTGGAGCGAACCGAGCAGCTGCCCGGCGTTGGAGTTCCCGGTCAGCGCGCCGATCTCGACTTCGGGGTGGGCCAGGAGCAGGCGCAGGAGCTCTCCGCCCGCATATCCACTCGCACCGGCCACCGCTACACGTACCACCATCGGACCCTCCTCATCGATGGCATGACTATACGTACCTACGCAGTTTTATGCAAAGAGTTCAGGGGTCGGCCGCGCGAGGGCGTAGGTGGCCGGCTCCGCCGGGGTGAGCAGCGGGGCCGCCCGCGCTAAGGCGCGAAGTCGGGGCCGGCCGCTGCGGGGCCGCCCGGGCGGGGGTTCCTCACCGGGCGCGTCAGGATCTTGGACACGCAGGCCGGGAGGGCGGCGCCGGCCTCGTGGGAACGGGCCCGGTAGGCGCTGGGGCTCTCGCCGACCAGCTCGGTGAAGCGCGAGCTGAACGAGCCCAGCGAGGTACAGCCCACCTCGAAGCAGACCTCGGTGACGCTCAGGTCGCCCCGGCGCAGCAGCGCCTTCGCCCGCTCGACGCGGCGGGTCATCAGGTAGCTGTACGGGGTCTCGCCGAAGGCCGTGCGGAAACTGCGGGAGAAATGCCCCGGCGACATGAGGGCGATGCCCGCCAGTGCCGTGACGTCCAGCGGGCTCGCGTAATCGCGGTCCATCGCATCGCGGGCACGGCGCAGCCGTACCAGGTCCTCAAGCATCACGTGCACCAGCATGGCACGCCGGGGACGGCGGACGGCAGCCGTCCGGTACTGCAAAACCGGGCCCCGCACGGGGCCCGGCTCGGGATCGGGCCTACTTCTCGCCCTTGGCGCCCTTCTCGGCCTTCTCGGCCTGCATCTGCTTGATGCGGACGGTCTCCTTGCGGACATCGGCCTGGGTGGCGCGCTCCTTGGCGAGCCACTCGGGCATGTCCTCCTTCAGCGCCTCGATCTGCTCGGTGGTGAGCGCCTCGGTGACACCGCCGCGCGCCAGGCCGGAGATGGAGATCCCGAGCTTCGCCGCGACCACCGGACGGGGGTGCGGGCCGTTGTTCCGGAGGTCCTGCAGCCACTGGGGCGGCTCGGCCTGGAGGGCGGCCAGCTCGGTGCGCGAGACGACACCCTCCTGGAACTCTGCGGGGGTGGCCTCTAGGTACACACCCAGCTTCTTCGCCGCGGTCGCGGGCTTCATGGTCTGGGCGTTCTGCTGCGACGTCATGGTGTCAAGGGTATAGAGCGTGTGCGCCCCCTCCGACCACGGCCGGTAATCTGGCCGGGTGACAGACTCCCGGACACCCCCGACGTTCAAGCTCGCGTACGTACCCGGGGTGACGCCCACCAAGTGGGTCCGGGTCTGGAAGGAGCGGCTGCCCGACGTCCCGCTGACCCTGATCCAGGTCACCCCCGCCGAAGCCCCCGCCCTGCTGCGGGAGCGCGGCGCCGACGCCGGATTCGTCCGGCTGCCGATCGACCGCACGGACCTCAGCGCGATCCCGCTCTACACCGAGACCACGGTCGTCGTGATCCCCAAGGACCACCTCGTCGCGGCGGCCGAGGAGGTCTCGCTCGAGGATCTGGCCGACGAGATCGTGCTCCACCCGCTCGACGACACCCTCGAATGGGAGCAGCTGCCGGGCAAGCCCGCACTGCAGCGCCCCGAGACCACCGCCGACGCGATCGAGCTGGTGGCGGCGGGGATCGGGGTGCTCGCCGTACCGCAGTCGCTCGCACGTCTGCACCACCGCAAGGACCTGACGTACCGCACCCTCCTCGACGCCCCCGCCTCGCGCGTCGCGCTGTCCTGGCCCGAGGAGGACGAGACCCCCGACCTGGTGGAGGAGTTCATCGGGATCGTGCGCGGGCGGACGGTCAACAGCTCCCGCGGCCGCGGCCGCACCCAGCCGGAGCCCGAGCCGAAGAAGGCGAAGCCGCAGCGCAAGCCGGCCCCGAAGTCGGGCGGCAAGCCGACGGCCAGGAACCCGCGCGCCGGCGCCCCCAAGGGCGGCAAGGCCACGGCCAAGTCCACCGGCAAGCGCGGCAAGCCCCGCGGGCGTTAGGCGGACCCGCGGGCGCTAGTGCCGCGTCAGGCACTAGTCGAGCAGGTAGAGGAGTTCCCACCAGCCGACCAGCGCCGCCAGCACCGAGAGGATTCCGGCGAGGACGAGGAAGACCGTCGCCGGGGTCCGGTATTGCCGCGGGTCGGCGAAGTTGGCGCACGGCAGGAGCAGCGCCGAGGGCAGGAAGATCAACGCGCCCTCCATCACGCCGAGGAACGCGTACCCGAGCAGTGCGACCGCGAGGATCAGACAAGCGGTCATGAACCACGCCCGGTTCGCGCGGAGGGCCGGCGGCACCGCGAGCATCAGGAGGGCCACGGTCAGCACGGGGGCGGACCGGCCGTCCTGGATCATCCACATCACGGCCGGCGGCGCCGGGAGGGTCAGGGCCGCCAGTGCGATCCCCCGCTGCCACGGATGGGCGGCCCCCGCCTTGCGTGCCACCGCGCTGTCCGACACGACCGCGCCCACCCCGCACCTCCGCACCCCTTGAATTGAACGCGTTCAAGCTAGCGGACATTCGCACGCCTGGACAGTCCCCGCAATGCACTGCGCCCGTCGCACACCCGCCCCTATAGTCACCTCGTATTCATTTCGTGACAGTGAGTGATCTGGGGGCAAGGGTGTTACGCATCGTCAAGGGACTCGCCGCACTGGCCGCCGGGGCGGCCTTCGCCCTGGGTCTGGGGGTCGTACCCGCCGGCGCCGCGGCCACCGCCGAGGGCTCGTGCGCGGGCGGGGTCACCGGGCGGCTGCCGCGGGCGGCGGACCAGCGGTTCTACGTGCAGTGCGGGGGCGGGATCGCCACCGTGCTGGCCTGCCCCACCGGGCAGGTCTACGCCCCCGAGCGCCAGCTCTGCGACGACCCCGAGCGGGTCCGACCCGCCGTGGCCACCGCCGCGGTGGCCGCGACGGCCGGCCCGGCGAAGCTGAACGGGCTGCTGTTCGGCGTCAAGAACCTCAGCGCCACCGTGCGCATCGCGGACGCGCCGGCCGGGCTCGACGGCGTACCGGTCACCTTCACCACCCTCGGCGGCCGGACCCTGTGCACCGCCGTCACCGACCAGTTCGGCGCCGCCCGCTGCGACACCCCGGCCCGGCTGACGATCCCGCTGGACGAGATCCTGCGCGGCTACCGGGCGAACTACGCGGGCATCGGCGGGATCTACCTCGGCTCCTCCGCCACCGCCCCGGTCTCGCTGCTCTAGGGCGCGAGCCCGTGCCGGACCCAGACGTTCGGCTCGACGTAGACCGCGTAGCCCTGCTGCGGATCGCAGTGGACCGGGTTCAGGGCTCCGGGTACCCGGACCGGGCCCGCCTCGTCGAAGGGGAGGCCGGTCCACTCGCGCCACTGCGCCAGCGAGCCGGTGACCGTCATCGACAGCGGGGCCACCGAATCGATGACGGCGCCCGCCCTCACGTGCACCCGTAGCCACGGGTCGTGGGGCAGGCCGTCCTCGCGGGTGCGGTACGCGTACTCGTGGATCGAGGCGTCCGGCTCGGCGGGCTTCCCGCTGGGCCGGACCGGGGCCACGACCTCCGTGAACCCGTGCGCGCGGGCGTTCTCCCGCATGGCGGTGAGCATCCGCCCCGACAGGCCCTGGCCCTGCCGGTCCGGCCGGACGCTGATCTCGATGGCGCTGACCGTGTCGGGCTTGGTTCCGCGCCGCAGGTCCGAGAAGGCCCACATCAGCACCCGGTCCCAGCCCTGTGCCGGCAACTGCCCGTCCCGGCCCGCCACATGGAGGGCGAAGGGCACGCTGAAGGCCTTGGCGACCACCTCGCCGGTGGCCCCGTCGGTCGCGACGAAGACGTACTCCGGGAGCTCCGTCACCATCCTCGGGTACAGCAGCCAGGCGATCGAGTCCTGCGAGGAGAAGGCGGGCCACGAGTCCGCCATCCCCCAGAGGGCGTCGGTCAGTTCGGGCCGCTCCGCGAGCGTGGTGATCCGGATGTCCGTGCTGTCGTCCATGCGCGCAGGCTAAAACGCCACTGACCTGCGCCTCAACCGATTTCCTCGACCGGTTTCCCCCACCGGATTCCCCAACCGGTCTACACCGGCGCCTGGAGGGAGAGGTGCCAGCGCCGCGGCCAGCCCGCCAGCGTGACCGTGGACAGGGGCCGGACGTCCACGCTCCAGTAGGTCGACGGGGGCACGTTCAGGGCGTAGACGAGCGCGGCCCGGACCACCGAGGGCTCCGCCACCGCCACGATCGCTCCCCCGTCGTCCGCCGGCCGGCTGTCGAGCCAGCCGCCGATCCGGGCGATGAAGGCGAGCAGGGACTCCCCGCCGTGCGGAGCGGCCCGGGGGTCCGCGAGCCAGAGGTCCACGGCGGCCGGCTCCCGGGCCGCCACCTCCGCCAGGGTCAGCCCCCGCCAGCGGCCCATGTCGCACTCGCGCAGCGCGGGCTGAGCCATCGGCGCGTACCCGAGGGCCGCGCCGGTGGCCCGGCTGCGCGAGGTCGGCGAACAGTAGCGGAGGTCGGCCGATCCCAGCGGAACGAGCCCACGCGCGGCGGACTCCACCGCGCGCCAGCCGTCCACGTCGATGGGGCGGTCGTCGTCGAAGCGCTCTGCGAGCAGCGAGCTACTACGGGCTGCTGCGACTAGCGAAACCCGAACATGCATGCGGCGATGGTGAGCCGCATGCGCCACGGGGTCAAGCGTCCGGACCGAGCCCCGACCGCAGCCGCCTGACCGCCTCGGTCAGTTCGCCCGCGCCGGACACCCCGGCGAAGCTCATCCGGACGTACGGAGCGGGCGGTTCCGCGCAGAAGAAGGGCCGCCCGGGCGCGACCTGCACCCCGGCGCGCAGCGCGGCCGCCGTGAAGGCGACGTCGTCCAGGCCCCCGCCCGTCCTGGCCCACATCTGATAGCCCCCGCGCGGCGGGTGGGGCACCTCCACCTCCGGCAGCTCCCGGCGCAGAGCCCCCAGCAGGGTGTCCCGCCGGTGGCGCAACTCCTCGGCCAGGGCCTTGAGGTGGCGGGGCCAGGCGGGCGCGCCGACCAGTTCCAGGGCGGCTTCCTGGAGCGGCCGGGGCACGAAGAAGCTGTCCACGACCTGGATCGCGCGCAGCCGGTCCCGTACCGGGCCGCGGGCGGTCAGGGCGCCCACCCGCAGGCTGGGTGAGGTGATCTTGGTCAGCGAGCGGACGTGCACGACCACCCCGTCGGTGTCCTCGGAGGCCAGGGTCGCGGGCAGCGGGCCTGAGTCCTCGTGGACCAGGGAGCGCGCGTAGTCGTCCTCCACCACGAACGCCCCGGCGGCGCGCGCGATCCGCAGCACCTCGGCGCGCCGCTCGTCGGACAGCACCGCCCCGGTCGGGTTCTGGAACAGCGGCTGGCATACGAACACCCGCGCCCCCGTCGCCTCGAAGGCGGCGGCCAGCAGCTCCGGCCGGACCCCGTCCGCGTCCATCGGGACCGGCACGGGCCGGCACCCGGAGGACCGGGCGATGGCCAGCAGCCCCGGATAGGTCGGGGATTCGACGAGGATCGGCGCCCCGGGCGGGGCGAGCGCCCGCAGGGCGGTGGTCAGCGCGCTCTGCCCGCCCGCGGTGACCAGGACGTCCGCAGCGCCGACGGTCCCGGCCGGTCCGCCGATCTCCCGCGCGAACCAGTCCCTCAGCTCCGCCAGCCCCTCCACGGGAGGCCTCCCCCACACGCCGGGCCGCCGTCCGGCGCGGGCGAGGGCGGCGGCCATGGCCCGCTCGGGCTGGAGGGTGGGGTGCAGGTAGCCGCCGTTGAGCTCGATGACCCCGGTCGGCGGCACGGTCAGGGTGGCGAGCACCCCGGAGGCGTCGACGGAGCGCGGGACCACTTCGCCCGCGCCCTCGGCGCTCAGCGCGACGGCCTGCCAGGAAGTGTCCCCGGGCACGGGCGCCTGCGTACGGGGCTGCGCGCGGAAGGCGCCGGCTCCGGGACGGGTGACCACGAGGCCCTCGGCGGCGAGCTGCGCCAGGGCCCGGGTCACGGTGACGGGACTGACGCGATAGCTCTCGACAAGGGCCCGGCTGGACGGGAGCTTTCCACCCAACGGGTAGCGGTTCAGCTCCGACCGCAGGGATTCCGCCAGCTCCGCCACACTGCTACGCTCGTACATGACAGCAAAGAATAGCGCTACTCTCCCCAAGGCGATAGCGGTTCGGACCCCGGCCACCGGCAGCCCGGCGACGAGTGGTCCGGCGACGGACGCGGCCCCCCGCAGCCGGTTCGGCGGAGGCACCGTCCTCGCCTCGGCCGGTGTCGTCACTTTCTCGCTGACCTTCCCCGGCACCGCCTGGGGCCTGCAGAGCTTCGGCCCCTGGTCCCTCTTCGGACTGCGCTGCCTGCTCGCCGGCCTGGTCGCCGCCGGCTGTCTGCTGGCCGGGCGCGTGGCGCTCCCCGACCGCGCGCACTGGCTGGGCCTCGCGGTGGTCGCCGGCGGCACGGTCATCGGCTTCCCGCTGCTCACCACCCTCGCGCTCCAGACCTCCACGACCTCGCACGCCGCCGTCGTGGTCGGCCTGCTGCCGCTGACCACCGCGGTGATCTCCTCGCTGCGCACCGGGGCCCGGCCCTCGCGGAGGTTCTGGGTGGCGGCCGCGGCCGGGGCCACCGTGGTCCTCGGCTTCACCGTGTCCCAGAGCGGCGGCTCCCTCTCGGCCGGCGACGGCCTGCTCTTCGCCGCCCTCCTGGTGTGCGCGGCCGGGTACACCGAGGGCGGCCGCCTGGCCCGGCTGATGCCCGGCTGGCAGGTGGCGGCCTGGGCGCTGGTGCTGTGCCTGCCGATCGGCATCGCCGGCTCCGCGCTCGGACTCGCGTACGAACCGGCCCACCTCACCTGGCACGGGCTGGTCGGGCTCGTCTGGGTCGCGGTCGGCTCCGCCTTCCTCGGCCTCTACCTCTGGTACCGGGGCATGGCCGAGATCGGCGCGGCCCGCGCGAGCCAGCTGCAGCTCGCGCAGCCGCTGCTGACCCTGGTGTGGTCGGTGGTGCTGCTCGGCGAACAGCTGTCCCCCGCCTCGCCCGTCGCCGCCTGCGCGGTGCTGGTCTGCATCGCCGTGACCCAACGGGCCAAATAGCGGTGAAACGACCTAAACTGCTAGCACCGGATCGGACCGCCACCGTAGGAGGTCAGCTATGCGCGCGACCGAGGGCGACCAGCTGGTTCAGCACGGCAGGATCGTGGGCCAGCACGACAAGGTCGGAGAGATCACCCAGGTCCTGGGAGAGAACGGCACCCCTCCCTACCGGGTCCGCTTCACGGACGGGCACGAGGCCGTCATGTCCCCCGGCCCCGACTGCATCGTGAAGCACCCCGCCGACCACGACCACTGACCGCGATCAGTGATTCAGGACGGCGGCGCCACCACCGTCGGGTAGTGGTCCGCCACCACCCTGGCCATCGCCCCGTTGGGGTCCGCGTCCACCTGCTTCGCCGAGAAGTAGGCATGGCCGCGGACCTCCGGGTATCCGGCGGCGAAGCGCAGGTGCCGCGACAGCTCCCGCGGATCGCGCCAGGCCGCCGTCGAGCTGTCGGCGTCGCAGCGGTAGAGCGCCTCCCCCACGTAGAGCTGGACGCGGGTGCCCGCGACGGTCTGCGCCCACCAGGGGACGATGGCCGCGTAGTCGGCGGCCGGGTGCCCGATCTGCCAGTAGGCCTGCGGTGCGATGTAGTCGATCCAGCCCTCGCGCACCCACTTGCGGGTGTCCGCGTACAGGTCGTCGTACGTGGCCACGCCCGCCTTCGTCGGCGAACCGAGCGGATCGCGGTCGGAGTTGCGCCAGATGGCGAAGGGGCTGATGCCGAAGCGCGTCTTGGGCCGCAGCGCCCGTAGCCGCCCGGACATCTCCTGGACCAGGGTGTCGGTGTTGTGGCGGCGCCAGTCGGCGCGGGTGGCGAAGGACCGGCCGTACTTCTCGTACGCGGCGTCGTCGTCGAAATCGCGGCCCTCTACGGGGTACGGGTAGAAGTAGTCGTCCCAGTGGACCCCGTCGAGGGGGTAGCGGGCGACCGCGTCGAGCATGGCGTCCTGCACGAAGCGGCGCACCTCGGGCAGCCCGGGGTTGTAGTACAGCTTGCCGCCGTAGGGGACGGTCCAGCCGCGGTTGCGGCGGGCCGGGTGCTCGGGAACGAGCCGGCCCGGGTCGGTGTGGTTGGCCACCCGGTACGGGTTGAACCAGGCGTGCAGCCGGAGCCCCCGGGCGTGCGCTTCGGTGACGGCGGTGCCGAGCGGGTCCCATCCGGGATCCACTCCCTGCTCACCGGTCAGCCACTGGGACCACGGCTCGCGCGCCGAGGGCCACATCGCGTCGGCGGTCGGGCGGACCTGGAGGATCACCACGTTGAGGCGGCGGGCGACGGCCCGGTCGAGCAGGCGGAGCAGCTCGGCGCGCTGTTCGGAGGCGGGCAGTCCGCTCTCTGAGGGCCAGTCCACGTTCTGCACGGAGGCGGCCCACACCCCTCTGAACTCGGTCTTTTCCGCCTCGGGCGCCTCGGACGCCCCCCGCTCCCGCGCCGCCGCGGCCCTCTCGGATCCCCGTACCGCTTTCGCCGGGGCGGCCGTCGCCGCCGCCGCCAGCACCCCCGCCGCGCCGGCCAGCATCCCCCGCCTCCCGATGTGCGCCATGTGACGACTCCGTTCCGCTCCGTGACATTGCCTGGTGTCCGCCCAGCATGCCCGCCCCGGCCCGACACGCCGGGCAAGGACGGGGGTAACGTCGGGGGGCGTGGCGGGCGCCGGAACGCAGTTACCACTGCACGAGTACGGGGGACCCGCGATGGAGAGCAGCGAAAGGCACGATGTGACGGACCTCCCAGACGACATCGCACGCGTCGGCGTAGTGGGCTGTGGCCAGATGGGCGCGGGCATCGCGGAGGTGTTCGCCCGCAGCGGTCTCGAGGTGATGGTCGCCGAGACCACCGGCGAGGCCCTGGAGCTCGGACGGACCCGCCTGCACACCTCGCTGACGAGGGCCGCCGAACGCGGCAAGATCAGCGAGGAGGAGCGGGACGCGACCCTGGCCCGCCTGTCGTTCACCACCGACCTCGGCGAGTTCGCCGACCGCGACCTCGTCATCGAGGCGGTCGTCGAGAACGAGCAGGTCAAGACGGAGATCTTCCAGGTCCTCGACCAGGTGATCACCCGCCCGGACGCGATCCTCGCCTCCAACACCTCCTCGATCCCGCTGGTCAAGCTGGCCGTCGCGACCTCGCGGCCCGACCAGGTCATCGGCATCCACTTCTTCAACCCGGCACCGGTGCAGCAGCTCGTCGAGCTGATCCCGGCGCTGACCACCAGCGACGAGACCATCAAGCGGACCGAGGCCCTGGTCGGCGGCGTGCTGAACAAGCACGCGATCCGCGCCCAGGACCGTTCCGGCTTCGTCGTCAACGCGCTCCTCATCCCGTACCTGCTGTCCGCGATCCGGATGTTCGAGTCCGGCATCGCGAGCCGCGAGGACATCGACAACGGCATGGAGCTGGGCTGCGCCCACCCGATGGGCCCGCTGAAGCTCGCGGACCTCATCGGTCTGGACACGGTGGCCTCGGTGGCCGACTCGATGTACGCGGAGTTCAAGGAGCCCCTGTACGCGGCTCCCCCGCTGCTCCAGCGGATGGTCGACGCCGGCCGCCTCGGCCGCAAGACCGGCTCGGGCTTCTACCCGTACGGCTGACCGCCGCACCGGTCGCCGGCGCCGGGTCCCGGTCCGGTCACGGCGCTAGCCGAGCCGCAGGTGGTGCAGTAGCAGCAGCCCGGCCGCCATATTGGCGGCCGGGACCTCGCCGCGCGCGATCATGTCCGGCACCAGCTTGAGCGGGACCCATGCGCGGCGCGAGGACTCGAAGGCGTCCTCGGGGTGGCCGATGTACGTGGCTCCGTCCGCCCAGTAGAGGTGGTGGCGGGCGTCGGTCAGCCCGTTGGACGGCTCCACGGTCATCAGGTGGCGGAGCGGGCCGGGCCGCCAGCCCGACTCCTCCTCCATCTCCCGGGCGGCGGCCTCCTCCAGCGATTCGCCGTCCTCGACCACCCCGGCGGGCAGTTCCCAGCCCCAGCTGTCGGTGATGAAGCGGTGGCGCCACAACAGCAGCACCTCGTTGGCCTCGTTGACGGCCGTGGCGACGGCGACCGGGCGCAGCCGGATCACGAAGTGGTCCAGGTGCCGGCCGTCGGGGAGTTCCACATCGGCGAGGTTCACGTCGAACCAACGGTTGGCATACACGGTTTGCTCACTCAGGTTCATCCACTGCACGGTTCTGCCACCTTCCGATCGAGTAGGTGGCAACATGGCAGCAGTTCACCCGGTCACAGGGGAACGCGCAGCGCTCCGTCGATGAGCTCCGCGGTCTCCTCCGCACCCGAACAACCGCTGGTCAGCAGCTGTTCGCGGACCGCCCGAAGCCGGTCGCGAAGCCGCAGCGACTCCATGCCCTTGGCCCGCTCGGCCATCTCCGCCGCCGAAGCCACCGCCTGGTCTGCCTCGCCCTGGCGCAACTGGATCTCGCACAGCATCGCGAGGCGGTGCACACGGCCCCGGTCGTGCGCGGGGGTCCCCACCGCCGCCGCGGCCTGCTCATGGGCCCCCCGCAGGTCCCCCATCCCCAGCAGCGCCTCGGCCACCTGTACGTTGACCAGCCCGGGCTGCACGTACCCCGTCTCGTCGGGCTCCGTGCCCGGCCTGATCCGCTCCGCGGCCGCCTCCGCGTTGCGGATGCATGCCAACGCGGCGGCCGTGTCTCCGAGTTGGGCGTACGCCTTGGCCTGCATGGCGTACAGGTCGGCGGCCAGCGCCGGGGTGGTGTGCCGGCCCGCGGCGCGCAGGGCGGCCTCGGCGAAGGCCACGGCCTGGCGGAACTCCCGTAGGTGCAGGGACTGGTTGACGATCAGCGCGATCACGTACGCCCCCAACCCGCGGTCCCCGCTCGCCTTGGCCAGCCGCAGGGCCTGGTGGAAGTACCGCTGGGCCAGCCCGTGGGCGTCCGAGTCGTACGCGCAGATCCCCGCCACCGCCACCAGGGAACCGGTCGCCCGGTGCAGGCTGCGGCCGAGCCCGTCGGAGTAACTGCCGCGCAGCATCGGGGCGGTCTCGCTGCCGAGGAAGCGCACGATCCGGTCGCGGGTGGCCACGCCGCCGGCCCGGCGGTACATCAGCTCGTAGTGCGCGCGGGCGGCCCGCAGGATCTCGATGTGCTCGGGGCCGACCCGGGTGGGCCCCTCGCGGGACACGTCGGCGTCCTCCGGCGGGTTCTCCCACTCCCACACCGGCATCACGGCGGGCGTCCCCGTGAGGGCCTCGGCGCTGAGCATCGGGAGCCGGCCCTGCCCGTCGGAACGCCACAGGGCGGCCGCCCGGTCGACGAAGCCGCTGAGCGGGGACGCGTGCGAGCCCGCGCCCTGCTGCCCCGGCACCCCGAACCCGACGTCGTCGAGGCACAGCGCCCGGCCCAGCCTGCCTCCGACCACCTCGCAGATCAGGTCGGGCACCTGCCCGCGGGGCCGCTGCCCCTTCAACCACCGTGCCACGGCGGTGTGTTCGTAGCGCAGTGCCAGTCCCCGGGTGCGGCCCGCCTGGTTCACGTGCGCGGCGAGTCCGGCGTGGGACATGCCCGCCTCGGCGAGGAGGGCATCGAGCAGTGCGTTGGGCTGCATAGGCCCCTCCAAGGGCTCGTCGAACCCAGGCTAATGGGTGAGGGGTTCACACGGGGTGTGAACGCAGTACGCGCATAAATGCGATACGCACCCTCCCGGGGGACCCCCTGCGGGCGCTTCACTTAAGGGCCTCGCCAAGAGGTAGCCCGGGTCGTCGGCTCCCCCTCGTACAGTGCGACGACCCGAAAACCGCGCCGCCCGTCCTGTTGTCTGCCCGACACTCCACGGCAGGCGGGCGGCGCGCTTCGGCTCCGCCGGGCCCTGGTTGGTCGCCGGGCCCCGTCCGAGCCGGACCGAACGCGTGCCGGGCCCACCCACCGGGCCCGGCCCGCGTGGTCCCCGATTCCGGCGCGGACGTCCGCGCCCCAGCCGCCCGGACGTCCGCGCCCCGGCGCCCACGGAGCCCTGCGGGCGGCTTCCCCCACCCCGCCCCTTCCCGAAACCGGGGCTCTGCCCGGACCCCGGTCCTCAAACGCCGGACGGGCTGGAGTATTCAGCCCGTCCGGCGTTTGAGGACCGGGTCCGGGCAGAGCCCGGGGAACGGTGGAAGGGCGGGTAGGGGACCAGCCCCGCAGGGCCCGGCCCGCCCCACGCAGCCAGGGAACGCATAAGGGGGCGCACCCCGGATCGGGATGCACCCCCTCAGGCCAAGCTCCGGCGGCTACGCTCCGCGCAGCACCGCGCCCGTGCGCTCACCGGCCAGGGCAACGGCCGCGTCACGCGCCGCCGTCGACTCCTCAGCCGTCAGCGTCCGGTCGGCCGCCCGGAAGCGCAGCGCATAGGCCAGGGACTTCTTGCCCTCGCCCACCTGCTCGCCCTCGAAGACGTCGAACAGCCGCAGCGACTCCAGGAGCTCACCGGCTCCCTTGCGCAGCGCGGCCTCGACCGTGGCGGCCGGAACCGACGCGTCGACGATCAGCGCCACGTCCTGGGTCGCCACCGGGAAGGAGGAGATCCGGGGCGCCTGGAGGGCCTCGCCGCCGGCCGCCGCGAGGCGGTCCAGGTCGAGCTCCATCGCGCTGGTGCGGGCCGGCAGGCCCATCGCCTTGACCACCCGCGGGTGCAGCTCACCGGCGTGGCCGATGACCGTCTCCACCCCGTCGAGGGTGACGATCAGCTCGGCGCAGCGGCCCGGGTGCCAGGGGCCGTACTGGCCCTGGCGCACGACCAGCTCCGCACCGGCCTCGACGGCCAGCGAGCGGGCCGCCTGGATCGCGTCGGCCCAGTCGGCCGGGTGGCCCTTGCCCCACCAGCCGGCCTGCTCGCGGGCCCCGGCCAGCACGACCGCGGCGTAGCGCGGCTGCGCGGGCAGGGCCGCGTTCAGGGTGGCGATCTCCTCGTCGGTGGGACGCCGGTCGGCGGGCAGCCGTACGGCTACGCCCGGCTGCGCGGCGGCCCGGAAGACCGAGCCGGTCTCGAAGAGGGCGAGGTCGTGGCTGCCGCGGCTGTCGTTGCGGCGCAGCGCGCCGAGCAGACCCGGCAGCAGCGTGGTGCGCAGCGCCGGCTCCTCGTCGGAGATCGGGTTGACCAGCTTGACGACCTGGCGGGAGGCGTCGTGCGCGGACAGCTGGAGCTGGTCGAAGACGCCCTCCCCGACGAAGGGGTAGCTGAGCGCCTCCACGTAGCCCGCGCCGGCCAGCGCGCGGCCCACCCGGCGGTGCAGCTGCTGCCGGGCGGTCAGACCGCGGCCGGAGGGCACCTGCGGGAGGGTCGACGGGAGGTTCCCGTAGCCCTCCAGCCGGATGACCTCTTCGGCGAGGTCGTTGGGCTCGGCGAGGTCGGGCCGCCACGAGGGGACGGTGACGACGAGCTCGTCCTGGCCGTAGACGTCGCAGCCGACCTCCTGGAGGCGGCGTACGACGGTCTCGCGGCCGTACTCCATGCCGGCGACCCGGTCGGGGTGGTCCGCGCTCATCGCGATGGTGTGCGGGGCGCCCGGGGCGGTGAGCTCGGTGACTCCGGCCTCGGCGGTGCCGCCGGCGAGCAGGACGAGCATGTCCACGGTGCGCTGCGCGGCCGCGGCGGCGGCCTGCGGGTCCACACCGCGCTCGAAGCGCTTGGAGGCCTCGGAGGACAGCTTGAGGCGGCGGGCGGTGCGCGAGATCGACACGGAGTCGAAGTGCGCGGCCTCCACGACCACCTCGGTGGTGCCGGTGACCACGCCGGTCGCCGGGTCCGTGACGGAGTCGGCGATCTCGGTGTTGGCCCCGCCCATGACGCCGGCGAGCCCGATGGGGCCGCTGTTGTCGGTGATCACCAGGTCCTCGGCGTCGAGCGTGCGCTTGACCCCGTCGAGGGTGGTGAACTTCTCGCCCTGCTCGGCACGGCGGACGCCGATGGCGCCGTCGATGCGCGAGCGGTCGTAGGCGTGCAGCGGCTGGCCGAGCTCGAGCATCACGTAGTTGGTGATGTCGACGGCGAGCGAGATCGGGCGCATGCCCGCCTTCTGCAGGCGGCGCGTGAGCCAGATCGGGGAGCGCGCCTCGGGGTCGAGACCGGTCACGGTGCGCGCGGTGAAGCGGTCGCAGCCCTGCGGGTCGTCGATCTTGACGGCGTAGCCGTACGAGTTCGGCGCGGGCACGTCGAGCAGTGCCGGGTCGCGCAGCGGCAGGCCGTACGCGGTGGCGGCCTCGCGGGCCACACCGCGCATGGACATGCAGTAGCCGCGGTCCGGGGTGATGTCGATGTCGAGGACCTCGTCGACCAGCTCCAGGAGCTTGATCGCGTCGGTGCCGACCTCGTGCTCGTGCGGCAGCACGATGATGCCGTGCGTGCCGTCGTCGCCCATGCCCAGCTCGTCGCCGGAGCAGATCATGCCGTGCGAGGTGCGGCCGTAGGTCTCGCGCGAGGCGATCGCGAAGTCGCCGGGCAGCACCGCGCCGGGCAGGACCACGACGACCTTGTCGCCGACGGAGAAGTTCCGGGCGCCGCAGACGATCTCCTGCGGCAGGCCGGTGCCGTTGGCGTGGCCGACGTCCACCGTGCAGAAGCGGATCGGCTTGCGGAAGCCTTCCAGCTCCTCGATGGTCAGCACCTGGCCGACGACGAGCGGGCCCTTGAGCCCGCCGCCGAGCTGCTCGACGGTCTCGACCTCGAGGCCGGCGTCGACGAGCTTGGTCGCGACGTCGCGACCGGTTTCACCCGCGGGGAGGTCGACGTACTCCCGCAGCCAAGAAAGCGGGACCCGCATCAGATCTCCATCCCGAACGGCCGGGTGAAACGGATGTCACCCTCGACCATGTCTCGCATGTCTTCGACGTTGTGGCGGAACATCAGCATCCGCTCGATGCCGAACCCGAAGGCGAATCCGCTGTACTTCTCCGGGTCCACACCGCAGGCGATGAGCACCTTGGGGTTGACCATTCCGCAGCCGCCGAGCTCGATCCAGCCCTCGCTGGAGCAGGTGCGGCACGGGCGGTCGGGGTTGCCCACCGATTCGCCGCGGCACACGTAGCACTGCATGTCCATTTCGG
Organism: Streptomyces sp. NBC_00454; assembly: GCF_041434015.1. GTDB lineage: Bacteria > Actinomycetota > Actinomycetes > Streptomycetales > Streptomycetaceae > Streptomyces. Next base: position 1,461,421 of record NZ_CP107907.1, read on the forward strand.
CGGACGGCTCGGTGAAGGGGAAGAAGTGCGGGCGCAGGCGCGTGGTGGTGCCCTCGCCGAACAGCTCCTGGACCATGTGGTCCATGGTGCCCTTGAGGTCCGCCATGGTCAGGCCCTCGTCCACGGCGAGCAGCTCGACCTGGTGGAAGACCGGGGTGTGCGTCGCGTCGAGCTCGTCGGTGCGGTACACCCGCCCGGGGCACACGATGTAGACGGGGGGCTTGCGCTCCAGCAGCGAGCGCGCCTGCACCGGGGAGGTGTGGGTGCGCAGCACGACGCCGGACTCGTCGCCTTCGGTGCCCTCGGGGCCCTTGACGAAGAAGGTGTCCTGCATCTGGCGTGCCGGGTGGTCGGGAGTGAAGTTGAGGGCGTCGAAGTTGAACCACTCCGCCTCGACCTCGGGGCCCTCCGCGACCTCGTACCCCATGGCCACGAAGATGTCCGCGATGCGGTCCATCAGCGTGGTCAGGGGGTGCCGGGCGCCGGCCGGAACCCGGTCGTAGGGCAGCGTGACGTCCACTGCCTCCTCGACCAGCACCCGCTCGTCGCGCTCGGCTTCGAGCGCGACCGTGCGGGCCCCGAAGGCCTTGTTCACGGCACCGCGGGCCTGGCCCACGATCTTGCCCGCCGCGGCCTTGGCCTGCGGCGGCAGCGCGCCGATCTCGCGGTTGGCGAGCGCCAGGGGCGAGCGGTCGCCCATGTGCGCGGTCTTCGCCTCGCGCAGCGCGTCGAGGTCGCCGGCGGAGGCGAAGGCGGCGAGCGCCTCGTCCCGCATGCGCTCGATCTCTTCCGGTTTCAGTGCCTCGACCTCAACAGGGTCGTACGACTTGTTCGGTGCCGACATCTCTTCCCGTACTTCCGATGGCTGGCTGGTGGGTCCCCGCCGCGATACGCACGACGCGCTCGGCACAAGGACACAAAGGTGCCAAAGGTCGAGTCTAAAGGTCGCTGGGGGTGAAGGGGCCCGTCGGGCTTCCTGGCGGGACGCTCCGCAGGTCTACTGCGTGAGGTACGCCGGGGCGGCGACGGGCAGGATAAATCGGAACTCGGCCCCGCCGCCGGGGCCGCGGCCGACCCTGATGGTGCCGCCGTGGGCTTCCACGATCCCCTTGACGATGTACAGGCCCAGGCCGGTGCCGCCGCGCTTGCTGCCCCGCCAGAAGCGGGTGAAGACGCGGCCCATCGACTCTTCGGGGATCCCGGGGCCCTCATCGGTCACGGTGACAGCGGTTCCCTTCTCGGTCTTCCCCGCGGCGTTCGCGAAGCTGGTCGGTGCTACCTCGATGGTGACCGTTCCCTCGCCGTGTCGCACCGCATTTTCGAGCAGGTTGCCGAGGATCTGGTCAATTTTGTCCGGGTCCGCCCACAGATCGGGCAGCGGGCGGCTCACGCTCACGAGGAACCGCTCCGGGGCCTGGCCGTTCGCGGTGAGCGCCTGGACGTGCCGGCCGACCGCCGTGGCCATGTCCACCGGCTGGCGGCGCACCTCGAGGCGGCCCGAGTCGATGCGGGAGATGTCCAGGAGCTCGGCGATGAGCCGGGTGACGCGGTTGGCGTCGGCGTCGACGGTCTCCAGCATCAGCCGCTTCTGGTCGTCGGTGAACCGCTCCCACTTGGCCAGCAGCGTCGCCGTGAACCCCTTGACCGAGGTCAGCGGCGAGCGCAGCTCGTGGGCGACCGTGGCGATGAGCTCGGCGTGGCTGCGCTCGGTGCGCCGCCGGGCCTCGGTGCCCCGCAGGGTGACCACGAGGCGGCTCAGCGGGCCCCTGGGGTGGGTGCGCACGTAGCGGGCGGAGACCAGCACCTCGCGGCCGCCGGGGAGCAGCAGGTTGCGCTCGGGCTGTCCGCGCCGGGTGAGGAGGCCCCCGTAGGGGTCGGTCAGCGCCCACCAGCGGCGGCCTTCGAGGTCTTCGAGCGGGAGCGCCTGCTCGATGCCCACTCCGATCGCGTCGTCCGCCGGGAGGGCGGTGATGCGCGCGGCGGCGGAGTTGAAGCAGACGACCCGGCCGGTGGCATCGGCGATGACGAGCCCGTCGGGCAGGTCGTCGGGGTCGATCCCGAGTCCGGCCCACTCCCCGTTCCCCTGCGCGCCCTGCGGCCCGGCACCCGAGAGGCCTACGGGGCATGCGTGCGCGGGGTGGGAGGCCTGCGCGGGCTGTGCGGGCACCCTGGCGGTCTCGGCCCGCTGGGACGCGGCCGCCAGGACCGGTGTGCCGGCCGCCTTGGCGGACCCCGGCGAGCTGTTCGTACCGACGGTCATGTCCCCGTACCCCACATCTCCGAGTACCGCAGTGGGCCCCCGGGCCGCCACATTACTAGCTGGGGGTCACGGAGCGGCACCCTCCGGGCGCCCGCTGTGCACGAGCGGAGGCGTAGAGGCACACGGCGGCGGCCGTGGCGAGGTTCAGGCTCTCGGCCTTGCCGTGGATCGGGACCCTCACCACCGCGTCGGCGAGCGCCCGGGTCTCCTCGGGCAGGCCCCAGGCCTCGTTGCCGAAGATCCAGGCCGAGGGTCCGCCCATGGTGCCCGCGTCCAGCTCGGCGTCGAGGTCCTCGTCACCGGCCCCGTCGGCGGCCAGGATCCGTACGCCGGCCGCGCGCAGCCCCGCGACGGCCTGCTCGACGGGGACGCCGACGGCCACCGGGAGGTGGAAGAGGGAGCCCACGGAGGCCCGTACCGACTTGGGGTTGTACAGGTCCACGGAGGCGTCGGTCAGCACCACCGCGTCGGCGCCGGCGGCGTCCGCGCAGCGCAGCACCGTACCGGCGTTGCCGGGGTCGCGGACGTGGGCGAGGACGGCGACCAGCTTCGGCCCGGCCTTGAGGATCTCCTCGAAGGGCGAGTCGAGGAAGTGGCAGACGCCCACGAGGCCCTGCGGGGTCACGGTCTGCGAGACCTCGGCGAGCACCTCGTCGGAGGCGTAGTGGACGCGGGCCCCGGCGGCGAGCGCGGCGTCGACGATGTCGGCGTAGCGCTCGGCGGCCTCGACGGTGGCGAACAGCTCGATCAGGGTCGAGGTTCCCTCCGCGCTCCGGTGCTCGACGGCCTCGCGCACGGCCTGCGGGCCCTCGGCGATGAACCGGCGCTCCTTGGTGCGGAAGTTGCGGCGCGCCAGTCGCCTGGCGGCGGCCACCCGGGTGGACCGGGGGGAGATCAGCTCGGCGGGGGTACCCATGGCGGTCGGCTCGCTTCCGTGCGTACTGCGGGTGGAACTCGTCGGACAACGCACCGGACCCGCAGGCGCGAGGCCTGCGGGTCCGGGCAAATTACTGCAGCCTTGAAGGCGTGCTGCTTAGGCAGCGACCTTCGGGGCGTTGACGTCGGCCGGAAGGGCCTTCTGCGCAACCTCGACCAGCGCGGCGAACGCGTTGGCGTCGTTGACGGCCAGCTCGGCGAGGATCTTGCGGTCCACCTCGATGTTGGCGGCCTTCAGACCCTGGATGAGGCGGTTGTACGTCATGCCGTTCTGGCGGGCAGCAGCGTTGATGCGCTGGATCCACAGCTGACGGAAGTCGCCCTTGCGCTTCTTGCGGTCGTTGAAGTTGTAGACCAGCGAGTGGGTGACCTGCTCCTTGGCCTTGCGGTACAGGCGCGAACGCTGACCGCGGTAGCCCTTGGCCGCCTCGAGGATTGCCCGGCGCTTCTTGTGGGCGTTGATTGCCCGCTTGACGCGTGCCACTTTTAACTCCTTGTAGCGGGGCCGTGGTGTTCTTCACACGGCCCGAATTCGATGGGGTCCCGGTCCTGACGTCCCGCTCCCGCGAAAGGGGAGCGGAGGGACGTCACTTGCCGAGAAGCTTCTTGATCTTCGCGGCGTCGCCGGGGGCCATCTCCGCGGTGCCGGTGAGGCGACGGGTGACACGGGACGACTTGTGCTCGAGCAGGTGGCGCTTGCCAGCGCGCTCGCGGAGCACCTTGCCGGAGCCGGTGATCTTGAAGCGCTTCTTGGTCCCGCTGTGCGTCTTGTTCTTCGGCATAGCGCCGTTATCTCCTCGTCGGTGGCGTCCCCACCGGTCCTGCTCGGGACCGGCTCGGGAGCGTCATATTGTGTCGGTGAATCCGAGACGGGCTGCCTCGGAATCAGGCCTCGGCAGGAGCCTCGTGAGAGGCGGCTGCCTCGTCGGGGGCGTCGGTCGCCTCGTCGGAGGCGTCCTCTGCGTCCACGTCCTCGGCTTCGAGTGCGGCGTTCTCGGCCTCGAGCGCGGCGTCGGCGGCCGCAGCCTCGTCACCACTCTCGTCGCTGACCGCAACACCCTGGCGCTCGGCCTTGCGGGCGGCCTGCGCCTCGCGGGCTTCGGCCATCGCCTCGGTCTTCTTCTTGTGCGGACCGAGAACCATGATCATGTTTCGGCCGTCCTGCTTCGGGTTCGACTCGATGAACCCGAGGTCCTCGACGTCCGAAGCGAGGCGCTGCAGCAGTCGGTAGCCGAGTTCCGGCCTGGACTGCTCGCGACCACGGAACATGATCGTGATCTTGACCTTGTCGCCCTGCTTGAGGAACCGAACGACGTGACCCTTCTTGGTGTCATAGTCGTGCGGGTCGATCTTCGGCCGGAGCTTCATTTCCTTGATGACCGTGTGCGCCTGGTTCTTGCGCGCCTCACGGGCCTTCATGGCCGACTCGTACTTGAACTTGCCGTAGTCCATGAGCTTGCAGACCGGCGGGCGTGCGGACGCCGCGACCTCGACCAGGTCGAGGTCGTACTCCTGCGCAAGCTCGAGCGCCTTCGCAAGCGGCACGATGCCGACCTGCTCGCCGCTGGGGCCGACGAGTCGTACCTCGGGAACGCGAATCCGGTCGTTGATGCGGGGCTCGGTGCTGATGGATCCTCCTCGGTAGCACCACACGGCTGCCTGGAGGACAGCCGCTGACGTTTTTCCGTCAGACCGACCGCGGCGGGAATGAAAAAAGCCCCGCCGGGCACAAGGAGGGGCTCCAATACAACCGGAGCACCGTCGCGTGCGAACCGCGGGGCGCAAAATCGGGCAGCTTTCCATCGTCCGTACGGAACGATGGATACCGCCTGACCGGTGACCTGCCTCCCGTGAGGGTGGCCAGGTGGGAGAATCGGAGCCTCCACTTGTGGGCCGGGCACATAAGTGTCCGGCCGGTCGAAGTACATACTAGCACCCGCGTTGCAAGCCTGCCGCACGGCATATCGTGTGGCACATGACTGACGCGACGCCCTCCGGTTCCACGCACGAATCCCCCGACTACGACGACATGACCCGCGACATCGCGGACGTGCCGGCGGTCGAGGTCATCACCACGGTGGCCGTCCACCTGCTCAGTGCGGCAGCGGTCAACCTGGGCCTGGACAAGCCGGACTCCGAACACAAGGACCTCGACGAGGCCCGCAAGCTGATCAACGCCCTGGCCGGCCTGGTCACCGCGAGCGCCACCGAGATCAGCTCCTTCCACGCCGCCCCGCTGCGCGACGGCCTGAAGTCCCTCCAGCTCGCCTTCCGCGAGGCCTCGCTGGTGCCGGACGAGCCGGGCCAGGGGCCGGGCGAGAAGTTCACGGGTCCCGTGTACTCCTGACCCCCGCCGCACGGCAGAACGACAGAGGCACCCGGGAAGGCTCCCGGGTGCCTCTCGCTCGTTCTACGGAGTCTCAGCGCGTGAACAGCGGCTCGCCCGGCGGAACCGGCGCCCCCTGCGGGAGCAGCGCCAGGTCCAGCCCTCCTACGAGGCGTGCGCGCAGGGTCGGGTCGCCGGCGAGGGCCTCTGCGACCCGCCGGGCCGCGGCCGGAGCCTCGGGACCCGCGGCCAGCACGATCGCCAGGGTGCCGTCGGCGTCCTCGCCGCCGGGGCCCAGGTGGGCGCCGAGCACGGCCGGCTCCGCCGCCACGACGGCCCGTACCGCCTCGCGCACGGCGGGGTCGGCCAGCGGCCCGGCGTCGGTGCGGCCCTCGGCCAGCGCGAGCAGCGCCGGGCCGGTGAGCTGGTAGGTGACCGGGCCGGCCAGATCGAGGACGACGGTGTCGGCCTTCTCGTGGGCCGCGGCGGCCAGGGCCTGGTGCAGCGGGACGGCCACCGGGCGGGCTGCCGGGTCCCACAGGGCCAGCGAGGCGATGGAGGTGAAGGCGGGCAGCGCCCGCCGGTCCCCGGCCCGCAGGGTGGGGACGGCCATGTCGCTGGTCTTCTCCCGCTTGAGCCCGGTCTCGGGGTCGGTCTCCACCTCGCCGAGGACGGCGACGACGGGCACCAGCAGGCGGGCGTCCTTCAGGGCGGCCAGCACCTGCGGCTCCGTGCTCCTGTCCTCGGCCCAGGCGGCCAGGGCCGCGCTCAGGCGGGGGTCCGCGGAGCCGTCGTCGTCGGAGAAGCCCGGGTCCGGAATGTTTTTGATCGCCATGTTTTTGTTTCCCACAGTTACCCGACCCTATCCCCCCGCGCGGCCCGGGGCCGCCGGGCCAGTACGCCGGCCGCCACGAGCAGCGCCAGCCCTCCGGCGGCTCCCGCCGGAGCGCCCAGGCGGGCACCGCGCTCGGGGCTGCGCACCGGGTCGGGGCCGGAGCCGAAGTAGGGCTGCCCGGTCGGGACGGGCAGCGGGACCGGCGGCTCGGCGGTCAGCGACTCGGCGGCCTGGAGGGCGGCGACCGGGTCCACCAGGCCGTAGCCGCGGGAGTCGTCGCGGCCGCCGGCCGGGGAGCCGGAGGCGGTGCTCTCCAGCAGCTTCTTGATCTGCGCCGGGGAGAGCCCGGGGTGGGCGGCCTCGACCAGGGCGACCGCACCGGAGACGAAGGCGGAGGCGGCGCTGGTGCCCCAGCCCTCGTAGTAGGAGCGGTCGGGGTCGGCGATGACCACGTCGACTCCGGGGGCGCTGACGGTGGCGTACCAACTGCGGGTGGAGAAGGGGGCCTTCTTGCCGCCCCGGTCGACGGCCGTGACGGCAATGACCCCGGGATAGGCGGCCGGGTAGGAGGCGTGGTCGCCCTGTTCGCCGCCGTTGCCGGCGGAGGCGACGACGACCACCCCCTTGGCGAGGGCGTACTGGACGGCCTCGTCCTCGCCCGCCTCGTGGTGGGCGGAGCTGCTGTCGTCGCCGAGGGACAGGTTGATCACGTCGGCGCCGTGGTCGGCGGCCCAGCGGATGCCCTCGGCGAGGGCGCCGCCCTTGCTGTCGCGGGCCTTGGCCCGGCCGGGGTCGCCCTCCTCCAGGATCACGCGGACCGGGAGGATCTTCGCCTGGGGGGCGATGCCGAAGACGCCCTGCCGGCGGTTGGCGCCGTGGCCGTGTCCGGCGATGATCCCGGCCATGGCGGTGCCGTGCCGGGCCCAGGCGCGGTCCCCGGGGCCGGCGCCCATGCCGACGAGGTCGGTGCCGTCGAGGACCTGGCCCGCCAGGTCGGGGTGGGTGGCGTCGACCCCGGTGTCGAGGACGGCGACGGTGACCCCCTTGCCCCGGGTGGTGCCCCAGGCCTCCTCGGCGCGCAGGGCGATGAGGCCCCACTGGCGGTCGCGGATGGCGTCGGCGGCGGCCGGGGGCACGGCGACGGCGACGAGGAGGGCTCCGAGGGCGATCCCTGCGGCGGCCGCGCGCCGCCGCGCCGGACCGGCTCCGGAGCGGCTGGTGGGACCGGCTGCCGGACCGGCTCCCGAGCCCTGCACCGGCCGGGCCTGCGAGCGGCTCATCGGGCCGGCTCCGGGGCGGGCGGGGCGGCGAGGGCCCGTACGGCGCGTGCCAGTTGATCGGTGACGGCCTTGGCCTCGTGGCCGAGGCCCGCCTGGGCCACGGCTCCGGTGGCGTCCTTGGCCATCGTGTCCTCGGCGGGGCGGGGGGCGTCCAGGATCCGGCCGTCGGCGAACGCGGAGACTCCGTAGACGACGACGGGGGCCTCGGGCAGCACGGAGGCCGTCCAGGCGGCGCGCCGGTCGTCGGGGAACCCGTAGCCGGGCGGGGCCGTGAGCCGGCCGCGCAGGGAGTTCATGGCGGCGGCGTCGCCGGGGGTGAAGACCATGCCGACGGTGACGAGCGAACTGCGGGTGGCGTCGGTGTAGGTGGCCCGGAGCACGCGGGTGCAGCCGGCTCCGGCGAACAGGGCCCGCCAGTCGGCGCCGAGGGCGGTGGGACAGTCGGCGTCCGGGGCGAGGGCGATACGGGTCCACGTGCGGTCGGCGCCGCCGGGCCCGGCGCCGTCCGCGCCGAGGACGGGCGGGAAAAGGGCGTCGACGGGGGTCTCGTGCCAGAGGGAGGCGGCCTTGAGGTAGGCGGCTCCGGCGGCCAGGGGCCGGTGTTTCGCGCGGTGTTCGGTGACGGCCGTGTGGCCGGCGGCTCCGGTGAGACCGAGGCCCAGGAGTCCGCACACCACGGCGGCGAACACCCTGGCGGGCCTGCGCCGGGGCGGGGCCGGGGGCCGGTCGGGCGCGGCCAGGACCTCGCCGTGCGGTGTGGACGTGCTCATCCGGCGGCTCCGCCCCCCGTTCCGTACGGCTGCCTGCCCACAACCTTACGCGCCCGCACACGCGGACCCGCCTGCGCGGGCCCGCGGGGCCGGGGGCCTACTGGGCGATCTGATTGCCCCTCAGCGCCGGCACGAACTGGTCCAGCTCGTTGCGCCAGTACCGGTTGATGTTCAGGCGGGTCGGCTTCTCGTCGCCCGGGAAGAGGAAGCGCAGGGAGGACCACAGGGTGTTGCGGTTCACGTCGGTGACCTTGTCGCGGGCCTCGGCGAGCGGGATGACGTGCACGAGCTCCTTGGGGCGGTTGCTGACCCGGGAGGCGCGGTGGACGACGACGACCTGCTCGGTCAGGGTGACGAAGTAGTACTTCACGAAGAGCTGGCCGATCAGGCCGAGCTCGTTCATCAGCCAGGGGCTCGGGCCGGTGATGGTGTGGAAGGTGACCACCGGGCGGTCGGTCGGCTCGATCTCGCGGATGGCCTGTGCGACCTGCTCCTGCATGGTGGACTTACGGATCGCCATCTGGCGCTTCCCCCTGAATAGTGACTCCCCGCCGGACATCGGCCGGGGACGGGCGAGAGTAGTCACATTCGAACGGGCGTCTCAACGGCCAAAACGGGCATCCACTGGTCGAGACCAAATATTGACCCGCCCGTCACCCGGGTCCCTGACCTGGCCGGGAGCGCGGGATCCCCCCTCACCCCCCCTACCCACGGGTACACCCATCTGGCAGGCTGCCGCCCATGAACTCCCCCGCCGCCGATCGGGCCCGATACGACCGGGCCACCGCGCACCTCGACGCCCCGCTCGCCCTCGTGGACCTGGAGGCGTTCGACGCCAACGCCGACGACCTGGTGCGCCGGGCCGGCGGGAAGCCGATCCGGGTGGCCAGCAAGTCCGTACGGTGCCGCGTGCTGCTCGAACGGGTCCTGGCCCGGCCCGGGTTCGCCGGGATCATGTCCTACACCCTCGGCGAATCGATCTGGCTGGCCCGCTCCGGATTCGAGGACGTGCTGCTGGCCTACCCGTCGGCCGACCGGGCCGGATTCGCCGAACTCGCCGCCGATCCGAAGCTGGCCGGCGCGGTGACCGTGATGATCGACGACCCCGCCCAGCTGGAGCTCATCGACCGGGCCCGCGACGGCGGGACGCAGGAGATCCGGGTCTGCCTGGAGCTGGACACCGCCCTGCAGTTCCTCGGCGGCAAGGTGCGCGTCGGCGCCCGCCGCTCCCCGCTGCGCGAACCGGCCCAGCTGGCCGCGCTGGCCCGCGCGGTGGTCTCCCGGCCCGGCTTCCGGGTCGTCGGACTGATGGGCTACGAGGGCCACGTGGCCGGGGTCGGCGACTCTCTCGCGGGGCGTCCGGTGCGCTCGCGCGTCATCCGCCTGATGCAGGGCGCCGCCCGCAAGGAACTGGCCGCCCGCCGGGCCGAGGCCGTCCGGGCCGTGCGCGCGGTGGTCCCGGACCTGGAGTTCGTCAACGGGGGCGGCACCGGCAGCGTGCAGCAGACCGCCGCCGAGGACGCGGTCACGGAGATCGCCGCCGGTTCGGGGCTCTACGTACCGCGGTTGTTCGACAACTACACCTCTTTCAGCGGCCGGCCCGCGGCGCTGTTCGCCCAGCCGGTGGTGCGCCGGCCCGGCGTCGGAGTGGTGACGGTGCTCGGCGGCGGATATCCGGCCTCCGGGGCGCCCGGCGCGGACCGGCTGCCGGTCCCGTACCTCCCCCAGGGCCTGCGCTACGACCCCCAGGAGGGGGCGGGCGAGGTGCAGACCCCGCTGCTCGGCAGCCCGGCCGACGATCTGCTGATCGGCGACCGGGTCTGGTTCCGGCACGCCAAGGCCGGCGAACTGTGCGAGCGCTTCGAGGAGTTGCACCTCGTCGAGGGCGACCGGGTGACGGCCACCGCACCGACCTACCGGGGCGAGGGCCGCACCTTCCTGTGACCGGTCCGGGCCCACGAGCGCCGGGAGGCTCCTAGAAGACGGTGTCCGTCTGGTCCGGGATGACGCTCGTGTCACCCCGGAGGACGGGCCCCGGCGTGCCGTCGCGGCCGGTGAAGCCGGTGGTGGCGCACGGGTACGCGGCCGCCTTCTGCTTCTTGGGCTGGATGAACATCGGGTTCACGATCCACTTGCCGTCGCTGTTGTCGTACGCGCGGCACATCAGCTCGTTCTTGTTGCGGTTGACGACGAGCCGCAGCGCGGTCGCGTCCCGCAGGAACGTCACGTCGGTGTCGGAGTCGCCCGCGGCGAACACCTGGCGGCGGGCGGCCGGCTGGACCTTCTCGGCCGCGGCGCCGCGGACCCCGAAGACCTGCTTGTTGATCCAGCAGCGCTTGCCGTCCACGTAGGTGATCATCGTGTCCTCCCCGTCCTTGACGGACCCGCAGCCCTGGAGGTGGGAGGTGAACTTCCCGCCGTCCGTGGTGGTGTTGCGGATGCCGATGACGTGCGAGGGGTCCACGCCGACGCCCTTGGCCCACACCTCGACGACCGGCTGCGGCGAGGCCGAGCTGATCCAGACGTCGAAACCGGCCTTCTGCAGGCCGTTGATGAGGTCCTTCTGCTGGTCGTAGTAGCGCACCCAGCCGGTGGCGGTGGTGGAGCCGACCTGCTGCTTGGCATCGACCGGCGCGGCCAGGTTCTCGCTCTGCGCGGCGGCGGCGAAGCCGCGGATCTCGCGGGCGGTCCAGCCCTGCATGAGCTGCGGCAGCCAGGCGTAGGCGGGCTCGATGGTCCGGTGGTCCCAGCCGGCGAAGGCGGGCGCGGCCGAGCGGGTCGCGGCGGTGCCGTAGACGGCGTTCAGCTCGTCGGCGCAGCCGACGCCCCCGGGGGTGCCGGTGGGCAGCGGGGCTCCGGGCTTCGCGAGGGTTCCGCAGGCCTCGGCCAGGGCCTTGGCGGCGGCCTGGGTCAGGTAGCGGCTGGTGGTGGTCCAGTCGCCCTTGGCGGGCTGGCGGATCTTGCCGTTGCGCAGCAGCCAGTACATGGTCGCGTCGCCGACGTCGTTCTTGACGACGGTGTTGTCCCAGTCGAAGACGGCGACGGGCTTGTTGCGGCCGGTCCGGTGCGGGCTGCACTTGCCGTAGGCGTCGATGAGCTGCTGGAGCCGGGCCTGGTTGTCCCCGTACCAGCCGGCCTTGAGCTGGGGGGTGGTGCACTGGGCGCCGGGGCGGGCCGCCTGGGCGGCGGGTGCGGCGGCCACGAGGGTGCCGGCGGCTATCGCGACGGCGGCGCCGACGGCCTGGAGCCGTCGTACGGTGTCGGGTCGGGTCACTGAGGTGGACACTCCTGATTCCTACGAAGATCATCTCGGACGCTAGAGCACGACAGCCGGGCGTCGTGCGACGCCCGGCTGTCGGGGGGATGGCTTCCGGGTGAACGCCCGGGTGGCGGCTAGAGCGGCGTGACGTACGCGCCGGAGATGCCGCCGTCGACCAGGAAGTCGCTGGCGTTGATGAAGGAGGAGTCGTCGCTGGCGAGGAAGGCGACGGCTGCGGCGATCTCGGTGGGCTCGGCGAACCGGCCCAGCGGGATGTGCACCAGGCGGCGGGCGGCCCGCTCCGGGTCCTTGGCGAACAGCTCCTGCAGGAGCGGGGTGTTGACGGGCCCCGGGCAGAGCGCGTTGACGCGGATGCCTTCGCGGGCGAACTGCACGCCGAGCTCGCGCGACATGGCGAGCACGCCGCCCTTGGAGGCGGTGTACGAGATCTGCGAGGTGGCGGCGCCCATCCGGGCGACGAAGGAGGCGGTGTTGATGATCGAGCCGCGGCCCTGGCGCTGCATGTAGGGCAGGGCGGCCTTGCAGCACAGGTAGACGGAGGTGAGGTTGACGTCCTGGACGCGCTTCCAGGCCTCCAGCCCGGTGGTGAGGATCGAGTCGTCGTCCGGGGGCGAGATGCCGGCGTTGTTGAAGGCGATGTCGACCGAGCCGTAGGTGTCGAAGGCCGTCTTGAACAGGGCCTCGACCTCCTCCGGGCTGGTGACGTCCACCTTCACGAAGGTGCCGCCGACCTCCTCGGCCGCGGCCTTGCCGGCGGTCTCGTCGATGTCGCCGCAGACGACGTTGGCTCCCTCGGAGGCCAGCCGGCGGGCGGTGGCGAGGCCGATGCCGCTGCCGGCCCCGGTGATGACGGCGGTGCGGCCGACCAGGCGGCGACAGACGATCTCTTCGGCGTTCTTGGTGGTCTGGCTGTTCATGGGATCAGGCCTCCGTGCTGATGAAGACGTTTTTGGTCTCGGTGAATGCGGTGAGGGCGTCGGGTCCGAGCTCGCGGCCGAGCCCGGACTGCTTGTAGCCCCCGAAGGGGGTCCAGTAGCGGACGCTGCTGTGGGAGTTGACCGACAGGTTGCCCGCGGCGACGGCGCGCGAGACGCGCAGCGCGCGGCCGATGTCACGGGTCCACAGGGATCCGGAGAGGCCGTATTGGGTGGCGTTGGCCAGGCGTACGGCGTCCTCCTCGTCCTCGAAGGGCAGGACGACGGCCACGGGGCCGAAGACCTCCTCGGCGGCGACCGGCGCGTCGGGGCCGACTCCGGTGACGAGGGTCGGCGGGAACCAGAAGCCCGGCCCCTCGGGGGCGGCGCCGCGGATCACCGTGAGGTCGTCGGTGACGTAGGACCGTACGCGGTCCAGCTGCACCCGCGAGATCAGCGGCCCCATCTGGGTCTTCTCGTCGGACGGGTCCCCGACGACCACGTTCTCGATCCCCGGGGCCACCAGCTCCATGAACCGGTCGTAGGCGGAACGCTGTACGAGGATCCGGGTGCGGGCGCAGCAGTCCTGCCCGGTGTTGTCGAGGAAGGACATCGGGGCGGCGGCCGCGGCCGCTTCCAGGTCCGCGTCGGCGAAGACGATGTTGGGGCTCTTGCCGCCGAGTTCGAGGGTGACGCGCTTCACCCGGTCGGCGCACTTGGCCATGATCCGCTTGCCGACGGCGGTGGAACCCGTGAAGACGATCTTCGCCACGCCCGGGTGCTCGACGAGGGCGTCGCCCGCCACGGCACCCCGGCCGGGCAGCACCTGGAAGAGGTGCTCGGGGAGTCCGGCCTCCAGGGCGAGCTCGGCGAGGCGCAGCGCGGTGAGCGGGGTGGTCTCGGCGGGCTTGACGATGACCGCGTTGCCCGCGGCCAGGGCCGGGGCCGCACCCCAGGCGGCGATCGGCATCGGGAAGTTCCACGGGGCGATCACGCCGATGACGCCGAGGGGTTCGAGGAAGGTGACGTCGATGCCGCCGGCGACCGGGATCTGCCGGCCGGAGAGCCGCTCGACTCCCCCGGCGGCGAATTCGAGCAGGTCACGGACGTTGCCGGCTTCCCAGCGGGCGTTGCCGATGGTGTGGCCCGCCTCGCGGACCTCCAGCCGGGCCAGTTCCTCGATGTTCGCGTCGACGACGGCGGCGAAGCGGCGCAGCAGCCTGGCCCGGTCGGCGGGGGCCGCCGCCGCCCAGATCCGCTGGGCCGCGGCGGCCCGTACGACGGCGGCATCGACGTCGTCCCGTGTGGCGGCCGGGACGACGGCGACGATTTCCTCGGTGGCCGGATTCAAGACGGTCAGATTGAAGGGGGCCAGCGCGTCGGACACGCGGTGTCCTTTCAGACGTTCGGGTGCGGTGGGTGCGGTGCTGCGGTGCCGTCCGGCGGTCCTACAGCCGTTCGAAGGAGCGGCGCAGCTCCCAGTCGGTCACCGCGGAGTCGTACGCGTCCAGTTCGACGCGGGCCATGTTCCGGTAGTGGGCGACGACTTCGGGGCCGAAGGCGGCCTTGGCGATCTCGCTGTTCTCCCAGAGCTCGGCGGCCTCGCGCAAGGTGGTGGGGACGTGTGCGAAGTCGGCGGTGTAGGCGTTGCCGGCGCAGGGCTCGGGCAGTTCCAGGCGGTTCTCGATGCCGTAGATCCCGGCCGCGACCAGGCCCGCGACGGCGAGGTGCGGGTTGACGTCGCCGCCGGGGAGGCGGTTCTCGAAGCGCATGGAACGGCCGTGGCCTACGACGCGCAGCGCGCAGGTGCGGTTGTCCACGCCCCAGGCGACGGCGGTCGGCGCGAAGGATCCCGGCCGGAAACGCTTGTACGAGTTGATGTTGGGGGCGTAGAGAAGGGAGAAGTCGCGCAGCGCGGCGAGCTGGCCGGCCAGGAAGTGCCGCATCACGGGTGACATACCGGCGTGAGCGTCGGCGTCGGGGCCCTCACCGGCCATCGCGCTGCGTCCGTCGGCATCGTTGAGCGAGAGGTGGATGTGACAGGAGTTGCCTTCGCGCTCGTCGAACTTGGCCATGAAGGTGAGCGAGACGCCCTCCTGGGAGGCGATCTCCTTGGCCCCCGTCTTGTAGACGGCGTGCTGGTCGCAGGTCTTCAGCGCCTCGTCGTAGCGGAAGACGATCTCGTGCTGGCCCAGGTTGCACTCGCCCTTGGCCGACTCGACGACCAGGCCGGCGGCCTGCATCTCGTTGCGGATGCGGCGCAGCAGGGGTTCGACGCGGCCGGTCCCGAGGACGGAGTAGTCGATGTTGTACTGGTTGACGGGGGTCAGGCCGCGGTAGTTGGCGTCCCAGGCCTGTTCGTAGGTGTCCTGGAAGACCATGAACTCCAGTTCCGTGCCCACCATGGCGGTGTAGCCGTGATCGGCGAGCCGCTCCAGCTGGCGGCGCAGGATCTGGCGGGGCGCGGCGACCACGGGCGAGCCGTCGTTCCAGGCGAGGTCGGCCAGGATGAAGGCGCTGCCCGGGTTCCAGGGGATCCGGCGCAGGGTGGCGAGGTCGGGGTGCATGGCGAAGTCGCCGTAGCCCCGGTCCCAGGAGGACATCTCGTAGCCGTCGACGGTGTTCATGTCCGTGTCGACGGCGAGCAGGTAGTTGCAGCCCTCGGTGCCGTGCGCGAGGACCTCGTCGAGGAAGAACTGTGCGGCGAACCGCTTGCCCTGGAGCCGCCCCTGCATGTCGGGGAAGGCCAGGACCACTGTGTCGATCTCACCGCTGGCGACGAGAGCACGGAGCTCTTCGGGCGACAGCGGCGGCTTGCGGTCTACCACGGGAATCTCTCCTTCGGTGAGCCGAGAGGGCCTAAGGTATTGAATAGAACCATTGCTTGGGAAGGGGAGGAGCTCAGATGACCGATACGGCCAGCGAAGGCGACGCGATCGCGCGGCTCAATCCGGTACTGCGACAGGTGCGGGCGGGCAACGGTTTCGAGGAGGCGCTGGAGCAGATCCTCCAGGTGGTCCGGCTCGGACTGGTGCCCGGCGGGGAACGGCTTCCGCCCGAGCGCGAGTTGGCCGAGCGGATGGGGATCAGCCGGGTCACGCTCCGCGAGGTGCTGAAGGTACTCCAGGACCAGGGCCTGGTGGAGGCCCGGCGCGGGCGCTATGGCGGAACGTTTGTCCTGCACCGCCCCGACACCCCGGCCGGGGGCGCCGAGGAGGAGCTGCGGCGCCGGGTCGCCGGCGTGGACATCGAGGACGTGCTGCGCTTCCGCGAGGTCCTGGAGGTCGGCGCGGCCGGACTGTGCGCCTCCCAGGGGCTGTCGGAGAAGGACGCCGACCGGCTGCTCGCCGCACTGACCGCCACCCACGACGCCCCGCTGCCCGACTACCGCCGCCAGGACACGCTCTTCCACCTCACCCTGTGCGAACTGGCCGGATCCGCCACCCTGACAGCCCAGTACGCGGCCGTCCGGGCGACCGTGAACGACCTGCTCGAC
Source organism: Streptomyces sp. NBC_00454 (assembly GCF_041434015.1). Taxonomy (GTDB): domain Bacteria; phylum Actinomycetota; class Actinomycetes; order Streptomycetales; family Streptomycetaceae; genus Streptomyces. The sequence goes on from NZ_CP107907.1 coordinate 1,477,518, forward strand.
TGCATCCCGCTGCTGGTGCGCAACCTGGAGCACTCCCAGCAGCAGCACAGCGTGCTGGTGGAGGCGGTGCTGGAGCGGGACGCGGACGCGGCGCGCGAGGTGATGCGCGAGCACTGCTGTGGCACGGCGGCGCTGCTGCGGGGGTTCCTGACCTGATCCGGACCGAGAGGACCGAGAGGACGGAGAGGACCGAGAGGCTTTCGTAACCCCCGTTTAACGCAGGGGTCTTGCGCCCGCCACTCCCGAACGGCAAAGGTACGCCCCACAACCATTGCCCTAGGCAGGAGCGCACATGGCCGACGACACCGGCGCACGGCTGGCAGCCGTGCCCGAACCCACCACCTCCCTCGAGAAGGCCGTCCCCGGGAACGGCGACGGCGGCGGCGACAGCGCCAGCGACGGCTACCTGGAACGCCGCACCCTGCGCCGCGGCAGCGCCGGCTGGCTGCTGCTCACCGGTCTCGGCGTCGCGTACGTCGTCTCCGGCGACTTCTCCGGCTGGAACCTGGGCCTCGCCCAGGGCGGTTTCGGTGGCCTCGCCATCGCCACCGTCGTGATGGGCGTGATGTACGCCTGCCTGGTCTACTCCCTGGCCGAACTGTCGGCCATCCTGCCCACCGCCGGCGGCGGTTACGGTTTCGCCCGCCGGGCGCTCGGCACCTGGGGCGGCTTCCTCACCGGCACCGCGATCCTCATCGAGTACATCCTCGCCCCGGCGGCCATCGCAATCTTCATCGGCGGCTACATCAAATCCCTCCACCTCTTCGGCCTCACCTCGGGCTGGCCGGTCTACCTCGCCTGCTTCGTCATCTTCATCGGGATCCACCTGTGGGGCGTCGGCGAGGCCCTGAGCTTCTCGCTCGTCGTCACCGCCATAGCCGTGATCGCCCTGATCGTCTTCGCCGTCGGCGCCTTCACCCAGTTCGACCCGGCGAACCTCGACAACATCGCCGTCGACACCACCGCCGCCGGCGCCAGCTCCTGGCTGCCCATGGGCTTCCTCGGCATCTGGGCCGCCTTCCCCTTCGGCATGTGGTTCTTCCTCGGCGTCGAGGGCGTGCCACTGGCCGCCGAGGAGGCCAAGGACCCGGTCCGCTCCGTACCGCGCGCCTTGTCGATCTCCATGGGTGTCCTGGTCCTGCTCGCCCTGATCACCTTCCTCGCCGCCACCGGCGCACACGGAGCCGACGCCATCAAGGCCGCGGACAACCCGCTGGTCGTCGCCCTGGAGGGCGACCCCGGCCTCTCCTGGCTGAAGACCTTCGTCAACTACGCGGGCCTGGCCGGGCTCGTGGCCTCCTTCTTCTCCCTCATCTACGCCGGCTCCCGCCAGCTGTTCGCCCTCTCCCGGGCCGGCTACCTCCCCCGCTTCCTGTCCCTGACCTCGAAGCGCAAGGCCCCGTACCTGGGCCTGCTCATCCCCGGAGCCATCGGCTTCGCGCTGGCCGCCGCCACCGGCGACGGCCAGCTCATGCTGGACATCGCGGTCTTCGGCGCGACCATCTCCTACGCCCTGATGGCCCTCTCCCACATCGTGCTGCGGCGCCGCGAGCCCGGCCTGGAGCGCCCGTACCGCACGCCGGGCGGCATCGCGACCTCCTCGGTGGCCTTCGTCCTCGCCCTCTCGGCCCTGGTCGCCACCTTCCTGGTGGACAAGGACGCGGCATTCATCGCGCTGGCCGTGTACGCCGTCGCCCTCGCCTACTTCGCGTTCTACAGTCGGCACCACCTGGTGGCCTCCGCGCCGGAGGAGGAGTTCGCGGCGCTGGCGGAAGCCGAGGCCGAGCTGTCCCGCGACTGATCCCCCGTCCCCTTCCCTTCCGGAGGTAACCACCGTGCCCAGGCCGCTCATCGGCATCACCACCTACATCGAGGCATCCACCCGCTACGGGGTGTGGGACGTCCCCACGGCCCTCGTCCCCACCGGGTACTACGAGCTCGTCCAGGCCTCCGGCGGCACGGCCGTGCTGCTCCCGCCGGACGATCCGCAGGCGGCCCCGGAGGTGCTGAACCGACTGGACGGCCTGGTCGTCGCGGGCGGCCCGGACGTGGACCCGGTCCGCTACGGGGCCGCGCGCGATCCCCGTACCGGCCCGGCGGCCACCCAGCGCGACGACTGGGAGCTGGCCCTGATCACCGCGGCGCTCTCCGCCCGCACCCCCCTGCTCGGGATCTGCCGGGGCATGCAGGCACTGAACGTGGCCCTGGGCGGGACGCTGATCCAGCACATCGACGGACACGTCGCGGGCGAGGGGATCGTCTCCTGGCACCCGGTCCGCCCGGTCCCGGGCACCCGGTACGCGGCCCTGGTCCCGGAGGAGTCGGAGGTCCCGACCTACCACCACCAGGCCGTGGACCGCCTGGGCACCGGCCTGATCGCCTCGTCCCACGCGGTGGACGGCACGATCGAGTCCATCGAACTCTCCGACCCCTCCCAGTGGACCCTGGGCGTCCAGTGGCACCCGGAACGCGACAAGGACACCCGCGTGATGTCCGCCCTGATTACCGCGGCATCCTGCAAATCCAGCCCCGCCCGGGGGCCCCTCCCAGCGGTGGCTGGGGGAGTTTGAGGCGCGGGGTCTGGGGCGGAGCCCCAGGGAACGGAGGAAGGGCGGGTCGGGGACGGCCCCGCAGGGTCAGGCTCCCGCCCGCCCGACCCGGCCCCGCCCCGGGGTCAGCGGGCCCGGGTCAGCGACAGCAGGTCACGCGCCGGGCCCGCCGGGCGGGAGCCCGTGGGCCAGACCGCGCGCAGCGCGCGGTCCAGCGGGGCACCGAGGACCGGGACGGACACCAGGCGGCGGGCCGCCAGCTCGTCGCCGACCGCCAGCTCCGACAGCACGCACGGCCCGGCTCCGCTCAGCGCCGCCGCCTTCACCGCAGTGGTGGAGGCCAGTTCGAGCAGCGGCTCCGCCAGCCCCCCGCAGCCGGCCAGTGCCGCGCCCAGGACCTGCCGGGTTCCCGAGCCCCACTCCCGCAGGATCAGCGGGGTCGCCGCCAGCTCCGCCGCCTCCACCCCCTTCGAACGCCGCGCCCACGGGTGCCCCGGAGCCACCGCCACCACGAGGCGGTCCTGCGCGATCACCACCGCGTCGAGCCCCTCCGGCACGCTGAGCCCCTCCACGAAGCCGAGGTCCGCCTCGTGCGCCAGGACCCGCTCGGCGACGACCGCCGAGTTCCCCGCGTGCAGGGACACCGCCGTTCCGGGGCGCTGCCCGCGCAGGGCGATGAGCCAGCCGGGCAGCAGGTACTCGGCGATGGTCATGCTGGCCGCCACCCGCAGCCGGGAGTCGCGACGGCCCCGTAGCGCCTCGGCGCCCGCGTCGAAGGCTTCGGCCGCCTCCACCACGCGCCGCGCCCAGTCCGTGACCAGCGCGCCTTCCGCCGTCAGGGTCGATCCCCGCGGGGAGCGGTCCACGAGCGCCACTCCGAGCCGGGTCTCCATCGCCCGGATCCGGCTGCTGGCGGCGGGCTGGGTGATCCCGAGCCGCCGGGCGGCCCCGCTCAGGCTGCCGACCCGGGCCACGGCCAGCAGCAGTTCCATGGCGCCCAGGTCCGGGACCCGGTGCGCCAGCGGTATACGTGCTTCGGCCCACTGCTCATTACCCATAACCTCAGTTTATGCCCTCATAGGAACATCACCTCTGCCGTCCGCCGCCGCCCGGCGGGAGGCTGGATCCATGGCCACCACCCTCGTACGTCCCCGTCCCGCCACCCCTGGGATCGCCCGGCCCCACAAGGCCCCCGCACTGCGCCACCTCGGCCCCAACTGGTACGCCTCCGTCATGGGCACGGCGATCATCGCCAACGCCGGGGCGACCCTCCCCTACCAGCTCCCCGGCCAGCGCGTCCTCTGCCAGATCTTCTGGGTGCTGGCCGCCACCGCCCTCGCCGTACTGCTGACCGCCCGCGCCGGGCACTGGCTCCACCACCGCGACCAGGCCCGCACCCACCTCCTGGACCCCACGGTGGCCCCCTTCTACGGCTGCCTCTCGATGGCCCTGCTGGCCGTCGGCGGCGGCACCCTCATCGTCGGCAAGGACCTCATCGGGCTCCCCGCCGCCGTCGCCGTCGACACCGTCCTGTTCACCGCCGGCACCGCGATCGGCCTGCTGGCCGCCGCCGGCATCCCCTACCTGATGGTGGTCCGCCACAAGGTCGAAGCCCACCAGGCCACCCCCGTCTGGCTGCTCCCCGTGGTCGCCCCCATGGTCTCCGCCGCGCTCGGCCCCCTGCTGATCCCCCACCTGGCCGCCGGGCAGGCCCGCGAGGCCATGCTGCTCGCCTGCTACGCCATGTTCGGGATCAGCCTGCTCGCCACCCTGCTGATGCTCCCCCTGGTGTTCGGCCGACTGATCGTGAGCGGCCCCCTGCCCCTGGCGCTCACCCCCACCCTGTTCCTGGTCCTGGGCCCCCTCGGCCAGTCCACCACCGCCGTGAACTCCCTCGCCGACATGGCCCCCCAGTCGATATCCGCCCCCTACTCCGGGGCCTTCGGGGCCTTCGCCGTGGTCTACGGGGTCCCCGTGATGGGATTCGCCCTGCTGTGGCTGGCGCTGGCCGCCGCGATGCTGGTGCGGGCCGCGCGGGGCGGCATGGGGTTCGCCATGACCTGGTGGGCGCTGACCTTCCCCGTCGGCACCTGCGTCACCGGCGCCGCCGGGCTCGCCCGCCACACCGGCCTCGCCGCCTTCGACTGGCTGGCCGCCGCCCTGTTCCTGGCCCTGGTCACCGCCTGGCTGGCGGCCGCCGCGAACACCCTGCGCGGCCTGTACACCGGCCGGCTGCTGGCCGCGCCCCGCTAGGGGGTGTCCGCAAAGTAGCGCCTGGCCCGTGGCGTCTGGCGCCACTTTGCGGACACCCCCTAGGCCGTCTCTTTCGGATCTTGCCGGGTCAGGCAACGCCCGCCGCGCGCAGGGCCGCCGCCAGCACGGCCGGAGCCTCGGCCAGCGAGGGCCCGTACCAGGTCAGGTGGCGTCCGCTGAGGAGCGCGGCGGGCAGACCGGGGAAGGCCTCGGGCCCGTCCCCGGCCGTGAAGCGGTACGGCTCGTCCGGGAGCACCACGAGATCACAGCCCGCCGCGGCCAGCTCGGCCGCCGGGATCCTCGGGTAGCGCTCCGCGTGCCCGGCGTAGGCGTTGCGCACCCCCAGGCGGGCCAGCAGGTCCCCCGCGAAGGTGTCCCGGCCCAGCACCATCCAGGGCCTGCGCCAGATCGGCACGAAGGCCAGGCGCGGCTCCCCGGCCGGGGCCACCCGGGCCCACGCGGCCTCGGCGTCGGACAGCCACCCGGGCCGCTCGAGCCCCATGGCCCCCACCAGCAGCCGCTCCAGCTCGCTCAGCGCCTGCGGGAGGTCCCGTACCTCGGTGACCAGCACCCGGAGCCCGGCCGCCCGCAGCTCCGCGAGGTCGGGGGCCCGGTTCTCCTCCTCGTTGGCGATCACCAGGTCCGGGCGCAGCTCCGCGATCCTGCGCACGTCCGGGTTCTTCGTCCCGCCGACGCGCGCCACGTCCCCCAGCTCGGCGGGGGCCGGGTGGGTGCACCAGTCGGTCACGCCGACCAGTGCCCCGGGCGCGCTGACCGCGACCGCCTCGGTCAGGGACGGCACGAGCGAGACCACCCGCATCCGGGTCCGCATCCGGCTCGGTGTCCCGCTCAGTGTCCGGGCGAGGGCGGTTCGGAGGTGGCGTGGATGTGGTCGCCGACCGCGACGATCAGGATCCGGGTGTCCTCGGTGACGGCCCGCCAGCGGTGCCGTACGCCACCGGACAGGAACAGCGCGTCGCCGTTCTCCAGGCGGTACGCCCGCCCCTCGGCCTCCACCTGGCAGGCGCCCGAGACCACGTACATCAGCTCGTCGTTGCGGTGCTGGTACTCGCGGCCGGCGTCCTGGTCCCCGGTGAACTCCAGTGCGTGCAGCTGGTGGTGCCCGCGCACGAGGGGCCGTACGCCGGGAACGGGGGTGAGCCCCGAATCGTCACCGGCCCGTACGAGGTCCACGGTGCGCGCGGTGTCCGAGGCGGCCAGCAGTTCCACGGCCGTGGTCTCCAGCGCGTCGGCGACCCGCTCCAGGGACCGCATGCTGGGCCGGGCCCGTTCGTTCTCTATCTGGCTCAGGAAGGGAACCGAGAGGCCGCTGCGGGCCGACACCGCGGCGAGGGTGAGACTCAGGGCCCGGCGGCGCTTGCGCACGGCCACGCCCACCCGGAGCGGATCCTTGGAATCCTTGTCCCGGTCCCGGTCCTTGTCGTCCGCGCCGTTGACCGCGCCGGAAGCCGCGCCGCCGACGCCGTTGCTGACGTTCCTGCCGTTCTTGCCGTCGGTGCCATCCCTGTCGTCCATGGCGGGGCTGCCCTCCCCTTGTCCTGGTCCGTCACACATCACACATCGCACGTTGGTGTGCTGTAAGCACCTTACGCAGCAACCGGCCCCGGTTTCGCGCTCAAGAGCCGAGGAGGCCGAACCTCACGCACTTTCCACCGGGCCTCAAGGCATCATCGAGATCGTGACGACGACACGACGCCTGATGCTCCTGGACACCGCCTCCCTCTACTACCGCGCGTACTTCGGCGTGCCGGATTCCGTGAAAGCCCCCGACGGCACTCCGGTCAACGCCGTGCGCGGCCTGCTCGACTTCATCGGCCGCCTCGTGCAGGACCACCGGCCCGACGACCTGGTCGCCTGCATGGACGCCGACTGGCGGCCGCACTGGCGGGTGGAGCTGATCCCCTCCTACAAGGCCCACCGGGTCGCCGAGGAGACCGAGACGGGCCCGGACCTCGAGGAGACCCCGGACACCCTCGCCCCGCAGGTACCGATCATCGAGGCCGCCCTGGACGCCTTCGGGATCGCCCGGGTGGGCGTCGCCGGCTACGAGGCGGACGATGTGATCGGCACCCTCACCACCCGCGCCACTGGCCCGGTGGACATCGTCACGGGCGACCGCGACCTGTACCAGCTGGTCGACGACGCGAAGGAGCGGCGCGTCCTGTACCCGCTGAAGGGGGTCGGCACCCTCCAGGTGACCGACGAAGCCTGGCTGCGCGAGAAGTACGGGGTCGACGGCCCCGGCTACGCGAACCTGGCGCTGCTGCGCGGCGACCCGAGCGACGGCCTGCCGGGCGTGCCCGGAGTCGGCGAGAAGACCGCGGCGAAGCTGCTGGACGCCTACGGGGACCTGGCCGGAATCATCGCCGCGATCGGGGATCCGAAGTCGAAGCTGACCCCCACCCAGCGCAAGCGGCTGGACGAGTCCCGGCCCTATCTGGCGGTGGCCCCCAAGGTGGTCCAGGTGGCCCGGGACGTTCAACTGCCCGCCTTCGATCCGGCCCTCCCGGCCGTGCCCGCCCACCCCGACGTGCTCGGCGCCTTGGGCCACCGGTGGGGTCTGGGTGGAGCAATTGAACGCCTGAGCAGCGCGCTGCGCCGATGAGGTGCTAACTTAGGTAATCCTAAGCTTCACGGAAGTCAGGGTCAGGGGATCAAGGAGACGTCGTGGCAGAAGGACGCGGCCGCACGGTCGGCACCGCAGTCGTCGTGCGCACCGAGCGGTTGACCCCGCACATGGTGCGGATCGTGCTGGGCGGTGACGGGCTGGCCGGTTTCGGCGCGGGCGCGTACACCGACCACTACGTGAAGATCCTCTTCCCGCCCGAGGGCGTCGCCTACGACTCCCCGTGGGACCTGGACCGGATCCGCATGACGCATCCGCGCGAGGAATGGCCGCGCCAGCGGGCGTACACCGTGCGCGCCTGGGACCCGGCGCACCGTGAGCTGACCCTCGATTTCGTGGTCCACGGGGACGAAGGACTGGCCGGCCCGTGGGCGGCCCGCGTCCAGCCGGGTGAACTCGTACGCTTCCTCGGGCCGGGCGGCGGCTACGCCCCGGACCCGGCGGCCGGCTGGCACCTCCTCGTCGGCGACGAGAGCGCGCTGCCGGCGATCGGCGCGGCGATGGAGCGGATGCCGGCCGGCGCCCGGGTCCACGCGCTGGTGGAGGTCGAGGGACCGCAGGACGAGCAGAAGATCTCCACCCCGGACGGCATCGTCCCGGTCTGGATCCACCGCGGCTCGCGCCCCGTGGGCGAGGCCCTGACGGAAGCCGTCCGGGCCCTGTCCTTCCCCTCCGCGGACGTGCACGCCTTCGTCCACGGCGAGGCCGGCTTCGTGAAGTCGCTCCGCCGCCACCTGCGCCTGGAGCGCGGCATCCCCCGCGAACACCTGTCGATCTCCGGCTACTGGCGCCTGGGCGAAACCGACGAGGGCTGGCGCGCGATCAAGCGCGACTGGAACGCGCGGGTCGAAGCGGAGCAGGAACAGCTCCTCGCCACGGCGTCCTGACCGCCGGACACCACTGACGCCTGCGGCCCGGCCGTCCTGCCGGGCGGGTTCACCCAAGCGGCGGGACAATGGCCGCATGCGTACGCTCCGTGCACTCGGCACAGCCGGAGCCGCCGCACTCCTGGTCACCACCGGGACGGCCGCGGCGGCCACCACACCCAGCCCGCCTCCGCAGCCGAAGGCGCAGCTCACCGACGCCCAGGTCGACAGGGCGGTGCACCGCCTCGACCAGACCGTCGCGGACATGATGCGGAGCACCGGTGTGCCCGGCATCTCCGTCGCCGTCGTCCACGATGACCACGTGATCTACCTCAAGGGCTTCGGCGTCCGCCGCGTCGGCGAGCCGGGCGCGATCGGCCCGGACACCGTCTTCCAACTCGCCTCCGTCTCCAAGCCGATCACCTCCACCATCGCCGCCGGCGCCCTCAAGGCCCCCCAAGACTTCGACCGGCCCGTCGACCTGCCCGGCTTCACGCTCAAGGACCCCTGGGTCACCGGGCACGTCTCCGCCGCCGACCTGCTGTCCCACCGCAGCGGCCTCCCGGACCACGCCGGGGACCTCCTCGAAGACCTCGGGTACGACCAGTCGTACATCCTGGACCACATGCGCCTGGAGCCGCTGACCGAGTTCCGCGCGAGCTACGCCTACACCAATTTCGGTTTCACCGCCGCCGCCGAGGCCATCGCCAGGGCGCACGGGGTCAGTTGGCAGAAGCTCGCCGAAGACACCCTCTTCAAACCGGCCGGCATGACGCACACCAGCACCGAGTTCTCCGCCTTCGCGCACGCGCCCGACCACGCCGCCACGCACGTCAAGAACCCGGACGGCACCTGGAGCCCCCGCTACGTCCGCGATCCCGATGCCCAGGCACCGGCCGGCGGGGTCAGCTCCACCGCCCGTGACATGGCCCGCTGGCTGCGCCTCCAGCTGGGCGACGGCGTACTCGACGGGAAGCGGATCATCCCCGCCGACAACCTCGCCCGCACCCGCCTCCCCGAGATCGTCTCCCAGCCGAAGAACGCCCAGGGCAGGCCCGACTTCTACGGGCTCGGCTGGAACGTCTCCTACGACAGCGCCGGCCGGCTCCGCCTCAGCCACTCCGGGGGCTTCGAACTCGGCGCCAACACCAACGCCACCATGCTCCCCCTGGAGAAGCTCGGGATCGTCGTCCTGACCAACGGCGCCCCCGTCGGCGTGGCCGACGCCATCGCCCTGGACTTCTTCGACATCGCCCAGAACGGCAAGCCCACCGCCGACTGGCTCCCCCTGCTGGCCTCCCTCTACGCCCAGGTCCTCGGCGCAGGCCACTCCCCCACCGACTACGCCCACCCGCCGACCGCGGCGAAGCCCGCCAAGGCCGACACCGCGTACACGGGGACCTACAACAGCCCGTACTACGGCAAGGCCACCGTCGCCGCGAACCCCGACGGCAGCGGCCTGACCCTCTCCCTCGGCCCCAAACCCCAGCGCTACCCGCTGGCCCACTACGACGGCGACACCTTCAGCTTCGTAACGGCGGGCGAGAACGCGGTGGGCCGCACCGGGGTGTTCTTCACCGACGGCGCCCTGCGCGTCGAATACCTGGACGGCCAGCACCTGGGCACCTTCACCCGCGGATAGCCGCATGGTCCGTACCCCCTAGCCTGTATCCCGATGAAGCGCAGATCCCACATCCCCGAATCGCCCCTGCCCCAGGTCTCCGGCATCGACCCGGTCCGCATGCGGCTGCCCCCCGACCCGGAGGGGATGTGGCCGGATCTCGGCGCCTACCTCACGGCGCGCTACGAGGGCACGCGCGGCTCCGAGTCCATGGCCCGTCTGCTCGCGGGCGGCCGGGTGCTGGGCGTCGGCGGACGGGTGCTGCGGCCGGAGGACCCGTACGAGCCGGGGGCCTTCCTCTGGTTCCACCGGGACATGCCGCCCGAGCCGGTGGTGCCCTTCCCGATCGGGGTCGTGCACCGCGACGAGCACCTGCTGGTGATCGACAAACCGCACTTCCTGGCGACCACCCCGCGCGGCAGCCACGTCTTCCAGACGGCCCTGGCCCGGCTCCGGGTGGAGCTGGGCCTGCCCGCACTGAGCCCCGCGCACCGTCTGGACCGGATGACGGCCGGGCTGGTGCTGTTCAGCATCCGCCCCGAGGACCGCGGCGCCTACCAGCTGCTCTTCCAGGAGCGGCGGATCAGCAAGGAGTACGAGGCGCTGGCGCCCCACGACCCGGCGGTCCAGTTCCCCCGGGTCCTGCGCAGCCACATCGAGAAGGTCCGCGGGGTGATGGCCGCGGTGGAGGTCGAGGGCGCCGAGCCGAATGCCGAGACCCTGGCTGAACTCATCGAGACCAAGGGCGACTTGGGGCGCTACCGGCTGACTCCGCACACCGGGCGCACCCACCAGCTGAGGGTGCACATGAACAGTCTCGGTCTGCCGATCCTGGGCGACCCGGTGTATCCGGTGGTCGGCGATCCCGCGCCGGACGACTACCGCCGCCCGCTCCAACTCCTGGCCCGCACCCTGGAGTTCACCGATCCGGTCACCGGGATCGCGCACCGCATCGAGAGCGGCCTGTCCCTCCAGGCCTGGGAGGACCGGTCCGGCTGGGAAGCGGGCCCCGCGAGCGCGGCCACAGAGCCGCACTCCCCCCGCTAGGGGGCTGTCTCACCGACCGCCGGTGCCCGCGATCCGCAGCGCCGCGTCGGCGGTGGCCTCCGCGAAAGCGGCCACGGGGCGCGCCGGATCGGAGCGGTGGATCAGCATGACCCCTTCGATGAGGCCGAAGACCAGGTCGTTGCGGAGCACCAATCCGGCCCGGTCGCCGGCGAGTTCGGCGCCGACACAGGTGGCGTCGAGCAACTCCCGGTAGGCGTCCTTGAGTTCGAGGCGCATCCGCACGAAGTGGGCGAACCGCGAGCCGTCCACCTCGGGCAGCAGGTAGAGCGCGCCGAGGTTGTAAGGACCGCCGCACAGCAGCATCACGTCGGCGCGGCACAGCTCCCACAGCCGGCGGGTGGCGGGCCGGTCCGTCTCCAGGAGCAGGCTCCGGGCCAGCACCAGCGAGGGCGCGACCGTGGACTCCAGGAGTTCGGCGAGGAGTTCCTCCTTGCCGGAGAAGTAGTGGTACATCGTGGCCTGGCGCATTCCGGCCCGTTCGGCCACCGCCCGCGTGGTGGTGGCCGCGTACCCCTTGACCGTGAACAGCTCGGCCGCCGCGTAGAGGAGTTCCTCCCGCGGCGGCCTGCCGCTGTCCGGCCGCAGCTGATCGGCGCGTGGCCGACCGACCCGTCTCGGACCTTCGCCCGTTCCCCCAGTCATGGCCCGATCGTCGCACAGCACCGACCGAATTGATCATGGCGAGAGATGAGATCCGGCCATGACCGGATGTAGAGGAAGGTCCAAGTCCCCTTAGCCCACGGAGCTGTAGGCCACCACACCCCGCAGCAGCGCGTCCACGGCCTTGCGGGCGTTGCGGGCCACCGTACTGCCGCCCGCCGAGGACGGCGGGGCGGAGGAGGAGGGCGCCGCTGCGGCAACCTGCCCCAGGACGTCGATGACCTGCTTGCACCAGCGCACGAAGTCGCCCGCCGGCATCTCCGCCTCGCGCAGCACCTCGTCCAGGCCCTTGTCGGAGGCCCACTGGTACACCGCCCACGCGAAGCCGAGGTCCGGCTCGCGCTGGCCCACACCCTCCGCCTGGTTGATGCCGTGCTCCTCCTCCAGGGCGTCGAGGCGGCCCCAGATGCGGACCATCTCGCCCAGCGCCGCCTTCGCCGCGCCACCCGGCACCTTCGGCGCGACCGCGTCGTCGGACTGCCGTGCCTCGAAGACCAGCGCCGAGACACAGGCCGCCAGCTCGGCCGGACTCAGCCCCTCCCAGATGCCCGCCCGCAGGCATTCCGACGCCAGCAGGTCGAGCTCTCCGTAGAGCCTGGCCAGACGCCGGCCGTGCGGGGTGACCTCGTCCTCGCGCAGGTAGTCCAGATCGGTCAGCAGCGCGTGGATCCGGTCGAAGGTGCGGGCGATGGTGTTCGTCCGGCCCTCGATGCGCCGCTCCAGCTGCTGCGTGTCCCGCTGCAGCCGGTGGTAGCGCTCCGCCCAGCGGGCGTGGTCCTCCCGCTCGTCGCAGCCGTGGCACGGGTGCGCCCGCAGCTCGGTGCGCAGCCGCGAGATCTCCCGGTCGTCCGCCGCGGCCGCCCGGCCGCCCCGGTGCCGCTCCACCGTGATGTGCCCGGCCTTGATGCGCAGTTGGGACGCCAGGTCCCGGCGCGACTGCGGGGACTTCGGATTGAACGTCTTGGGGATCCGCATCCGCTCGACGGCCTCCACCGGGACCGGGAAGTCGATCGCGGCGAGCCGCTTGACCTGCCGCTCCGCGGTGAGCACCAGCGGGCGCGGCCCCTCGGTGTACTCGTGCCCGCGGTGCCCGTTGGACCGCCCGGCCGGCACGCCCGGGTCCAGGACCAGCGCCAGCCCGGCGAACTTGCCGGTGGGCACGTGGATGATGTCGCCCGGCTTCAGCTTCTCCAGCGAGGAGGCCGCCTGCACCCGGCGCTGGGCCGCACCCTGCTTGGCCAGGTCGTTCTCACGGTCCTTCAGGTCGCGGCGCAGCCGCGCGTACTCCTCGAAGTTCCCCAGGTGGCAGGTCATGCCCTCCCGGTAGCCCTCCAGCCCCTCCTCGTTGCGCTGCACCTGCCGGGAGATCCCGACGACCGAGCGGTCGGCCTGGAACTGCGCGAAGGAGGTCTCCAGCAACTCGCGCGAGCGGTGCCGCCCGAACTGCTGGACCAGGTTGACCGCCATGTTGTACGAGGGCTTGAAGCTGGAACGCAGCGGATACGTACGGGTACCCGCGAGCCCGGCCAGACCCGCCGGGTCCATGCCCCGCTGCCACAGCACCACCGCGTGGCCCTCGACGTCGATGCCGCGCCGCCCGGCCCGGCCGGTGAGCTGCGTGTACTCGCCGGGGGTGATGTCGGCGTGCTGCTCGCCGTTCCACTTGACCAGCTTCTCCAGGATGACCGTGCGCGCGGGCATGTTGATGCCCAGCGCCAGGGTCTCGGTGGCGAAGACGGCCTTCACCAGGCCCCGTACGAAGAGCTCCTCGACGACCTCCTTGAAGGTGGGCAGCATGCCCGCGTGGTGCGCGGCGATGCCCCGCTCCAGGCCTTCGAGCCACTCGTAGTACCCCAGGACGTGCAGGTCCTCGGCGGGGATCGCCGAGGTCCGCTCCTCGACGATCTCGCGCACCTTCAGGCGCGCCGTGTCGTCGTTGAGCCGCAGCCCCGCGTACAGGCACTGCTGCACGGCGGCCTCGCAGCCGGCCCGGCTGAAGATGAAGTTGATGGCGGGCAGCAGCCCGTCACCGTCCAGGCGCGCGATGACCTCGGGACGCGAAGGGGTCCAGATCCGGCCGCGGGAGCGCCGCTCGCGCTCGCGGTCGGCCTCGCGGACCATCTTTCCGCGCCGCCGGTCCTTCGGGTTGTAGCGGCTGGTGTTCTCCTCGCGCGCCATCCGCAGGAGGTCGGGGTTGACCTCGCGGCGCGCGGAGCCGCGGCCGCCGTGGTCGGACTCCTCCTCGAAGAGGTCGTAGATCCGCCGGCCGGCCATGACGTGCTGCCACAGCGGTACGGGCCGCTCCTCGGAGACGATCACCTGGGTGTCGCCGCGCACCGTGTCCAGCCAGTCGCCGAACTCCTCGGCGTTGGAGACGGTGGCGGAGAGCGAGACCAGGGTCACCGACTCGGGGAGGTGGATGATCACTTCCTCCCAGACGGCTCCGCGGAACCGGTCGGAGAGGTAGTGGACCTCGTCCATCACGACGTAGCCCAGACCCAGCAGCGACTGCGAGCCCGCGTACAGCATGTTGCGGAGCACCTCGGTGGTCATGACGACCACGGGAGCCTCGGAGTTGACGCTGTTGTCGCCGGTGAGCAGGCCGACCTTGTCGGCGCCGTAGCGCTTGCACAGGTCGGCGTACTTCTGGTTCGACAGGGCCTTGATGGGCGTCGTGTAGAAGCACTTGCGGCCCTGCGCGAGCGCCAGGTGCACGGCGAACTCGCCGACGATCGTCTTGCCCGAGCCGGTCGGGGCGGCGACGAGGACGCCCTTGCCGGCCTCAAGTGCCTTGCAGGCCTCGATCTGGTACGGATCCAGATCGAATTCGTACATCTCGCGGAACGGCCACAGGGCGGTGGCCTCTTCGGCGGCGCGGATCCGGGCAGCGGCGTACCGCTCGGCGGGTGAAAGTTCTTCGGTCATCTTGTTATCGAGCCTACCCGCCGCCTCTGACAACAGTCGCGAACTTTATGGCGAGGTCCCACGAGGTCCTACCGTCCTACGACAGCAGGCGCAGGGCCCCCGGGACGCACTCGGCGCCCACCGGAAGCGGCCCCAGCGGCTCCCCGTCCGCGTAGGCGGTGATGCCGGCCGCCTCCAGGGTCACCTTCGCGGCCCGGTGCACGGTGACCTTGGGGTGCGAGAGATGGGTTCCCCGGTACACGCGCGGGAACACCTTCAGCAGGGTGGCGCGGCTGCAGTCCCCGACGACCGTGACGTCGAACAGCCCGTCGTCCGGCTCGGCGTCCGCGCAGATGCGCATGCCGCCCCCGTACGAGGACCCGTTGCCGACGGCCACCAGCGTGGCCTCGGTCTCGATGACCGGACCGCCGTCCAGGGTGATCCGGTACGGGAAGGGCCGGAAGGCGGCCAGTTCCGCGATCATCGCCAGGTCGTACTTGAACTTCCCGACCGGCAGCCGCATCCGGTTGCCCCGGTCGTTGACCCGCGAGTCGAAGCCGGAGCACAGCACGGTCCCGTACCAGGTGCCGTCGCCGCCGCCCCCACTCGCGACGGCGCCCCCGCTCACGCCCGCGCCCGGGGTGACCCGGCCCAGGTCGATCTCGCGGATCCGGCCCGCCTTGAGCGCCTCGGCGGCCAGCCGCCCCGCCCGCGCGGGATCCCGTACGGGCAGTCCCGTGGCGCGCGCGAAATCGTTCCCGGTGCCCACCGCGACCACTCCCAGCGGTACCAGGGTCCCGGCCACCGCCTGCAGCGCCAGGGAGACCATGCCGTCGCCGCCCACCGCGATCACCGCACCGGTGCCCGCTCGGACGGCCGCGCGCAGCCGGGCCAGCGCGTCCGGTCCATCGGCGCCGACGACGGTCCGTACGGAGAAACCGGCGTCCCGGAGCGCGGAAGCGGCCGGCTGCGCGGCGTGCGCGCCCCGGCCGCGTCCGGCTGTGGGATTGACGAAGAGGGTGATCTCAGCACTCACCCGGGGGAATGTACCTGTCAGGCTCGGTCGGCGTCGATCACGTGGCGTCGTCGTAACCGTTGATCCGCGCCCGGCCGCCGTCGGCCTGCTCGGGCAGGGCGTTGGGGGACGGAACGGACTCGATCTCGCCGAGCGGCGCAGGGGTCAGGTCCAGCTCCGCGGCCTCGTCGTCGTCGAGTTCCGCGTCGGGGTTGGACTTCTTGCGCCGGCGGTCGTTGATCATGCAGATGCCGAGCGCGATGAAGTACAGGGCGATGATCGGGGAGGCCAGCGACATCATCGTGAGCGGGTCACCGGTGGGAGTCGCGAACGCCGCGAAGATCGTGATGCCCAGCACCATCGCGCGCCACCAGCTCAGCAGCCGCTTCGCGGTCAGCACGCCGGTGAAGTTGAGCAGGATCAGCAGCAGCGGCAGCTCGAAGGCCAGACCGAAGACGACGACCATGCGCGTCACGAGGTCGAGGTAGTCGTCGACCGGCAGCAGGTTGCGCGCGTCGGCGGGAGTGAACTCGAGCAGGATCACCGCGGTCTGCGGAAGGATCTTGTACGCGAGAACCGCGCCGGCACCGAACAGCGGGGCGCCGACCGCCACGAAACCGATCGCGTACTTCTTCTCGTTGCTGTGCAGACCCGGAGCCACGAAGGCCCAGAGCTGGTACAGCCACACCGGCGCGGAAAGCACCACACCGGCCGTCAGCGAAACCTTGAGCGCGATGGAGAAGGGCGCGATGAGGCCGTTGACCGTCATGTCTGCACAAGGACGGCCGTTGCGCTGCTCGACCACGCCGTTGGTGCAGCCGACGGAGTCCAGCATCGGCTTCAGCATGAAGTCGATGATGTCCTTGTAGTACACCGCGGCCACGATGGTGATCAGGAGGACCGCGACGACCGCCTTCAGCAGACGGTTTCTCAGCTCACGCAGGTGCTCGACGAGAGGCATCCGCCCTTCGGCGTCCTTCGCCTTCTGATCCAGCTTCTCCTGCTTGCGGGCAGACTTGAGCAACCCACGTCCCTTGTCTCGTCGCAGATGACTGGCCCGGCCGTGGCCGGCCGGAGTCAGCTCTGGGTGGTGTGGTTGGTCTCGTTGACGGGCCGGGCGCTGGTGACGTCACCGGGCGAGGCCTGGATCGTGCGCGGGGCCGCGGCCTGCTGCTGCGGAGCCGGGTCGGCAACGGAAGCGGCAGTGCCGTCCTCGGCCTCGCCGTCCTTCTTCATCGCCTTCGCCTCGCTCTTGAGGATGCGGGCGGACTTGCCGAGCGAGCGGGCCATGTCGGGAAGCTTCTTGGCACCGAACAGCAGGAAGATCACGGCGACGATCAGGAGGATCTCGAGGGGCTTCAGGTTGCCGATCATGTGTGTCTTCCTTCTCACCGAAACGGCTGGTTGTGGTCGCAGACGGCCCGGATCTGGATCCGTGAACCGCTCTGACAAGGATCGTAACCCCCGGGGGTTAACGCCCGGCAATCCCCTGGGGCATCGCCGCGCGCGTGGTCAGACAGTACGACGGTTGCCCCACCATGGCTATGGCCCCGGGCCATGGCCTGCGAGAACGGCGGGTTCGCGGACCGTTCCTATAGATGCGCGACCATTCCTATAGGCACTGCGGCCTCCAGGTACCACGGCATCGCACGGGTCCTACGGCATCGCGGAGCGCCCGGACCTGGCCAGGTCCGTCGCGGCCCGCTCCAGATCACTCGATGCGTCCGCGATCCGGCGGCCGGCGTCCGCCACCTGGCAGGCGAGCCTGCGCACCTCCACGAAGACCCGTACGGCGAGCACGGCGAGGACGGCGAGCCCGAGGAAGCCCAGAGCGATTGCGAACATCGGCCACAGCATGACCAGAGCCTAGGCCACCGGCCGGCTCAGACACTGCGCAGGGTGCTCACGCCGCCACCGGTCAGCAGCTCCACGATGCGCTCGCCCGCCGGCTTGCGGACCGCCGCCCCGCACTCGGGGCAGGTGAAGGAGTAGAAGGTGGTCCGCCTGCTGCCGCCGATCGCCAGACGCAGGGCCCCCGCGTCCAGCTCGAAGCGGGCCCGGCAGTCGGGACAGGCCGCCGTGAAGGCGACCGGCCCGGGAGCCGCCGCCCCGGGAGCGCCCGGACCGGAAGGCACCAGACCGGAAGGGACCGGACCGGAAGGGACCGGACCGGAAGCAGCGGGACCGGAAGCGGCCTGACCGGCGGAATCGGAGGACGGTACGGCCCGCACGGGCACGTCCCGCGGCCCTGGTGGCGTCGGCGACATCGTGCGGAGCCCCCTCAGACCTGTTCCCCAGCAGCCGCCGTGTCCTCATACGCGGCCAGCGCCTCCCGGGCCGCCCGGCGCGCACTGTCCGCCAGCTCCACGGGGGCCACGATGCGCCCCTCGCGGCCCAGCCGCAGCGCGAGGCGGCGCAAGGACGCCGGGTCGGGGCTGCGCAGCGTGATCCGCAGACCGCCCTCGGGCAGCTCCTCCGCACTGTCGTGCGGGTAGTACTCGGCGACCCAGCGCCCGCCGGGACCGACCTCGACCACGACCTCCGGATCCTCGGCGGCCGGCTGGACCAGCCCCTCCGACAGGTCGCGCGGCTCGATCGCGGGCGGATCGGCCCGCTCGTCCAGCAGCCGGATCTCGGCGACCCGGTCCAGCCGGAAGGTGCGCCGCGCCTCGGAGAGGTGGCACCACCCCTCCATGTAGGTGTGCCCGACGGCGAAGAGCCGGATCGGATCCACCTTGCGCTCGGTGAGCTCGTCGCGGGCGGGAGAGTAGTAGCGCAGCCACAGCCGGCGCCGCTCCGCGATGGCCCGGTCCACATCGGCGAAGACCCCGCCCTCGGACTCGAAGGTCACCGAGAGCCGGGAGCTGGCCCCGGCGGCCTCGCCCGCGGCCGCCTCCAGCTTGGCGGTGGCCCGCAGCAGGGCGTCCCGGTCGCTCTCGCGCAGCCCGGGCAGGGTGGCCACCGCGCGGGCGGCGACCAGCAGCGCCGTCGCCTCGTCGGCGGCCAGCCGCAGCGGCTCCGCGGTGGACTCCCCCGAGGCATCGGGGTTGCGCCACCAGATGCGCTCCCCGTCGGTGTCGATGTCGAGCAGGTCCCCGCCGCGGAAACTGGTTCCGCACATGGGGAGCACGTCGAGGTCCGAGATCAGCTCGTCCTCGGTGATCCCGAACGCGCGGGCGACGTCGGCGACGTGCGCGCCGGGGCGCTCGCGCAGGTACGTCACCAGGGACAGCATCCGGCGCGTCTGGTCGATGGCGTTGGCAGCCATGCTGGTACGTCTCCCCCTCAGGGCACGTGCTACGGGATTGGGGCAGCCCCGCGGGACCTCCCCGCGGAACCGGGCCCGGCCACCGGATCGGCGCCGGACCTGCGCGAACGGGCCGGGTCAGCCCTTGGCCACGGCGCGCAGCCGGTCGATCACGTCGGCCCGCAGATCGGCGGGCTCCACCACGACCACGTCGGGGCCGAACTCCACCAGCCAGGCGTCGAGCCCGTGCCCGTACGGGATCTCCAGCTCGTCCCAGCCCTCCCCGCCCGCGCTCTCGCGCACGGCGGTGGCCTTGGCCCGCAGCGGATAACCCGCACCGGCCCGCAGCCGGATCAGCGCGGAGCGGTCCCCGCCCTCCCCGGCCCAGCTCGCCACGGTCTCCCGCACCGTCACCACGTCGGGGACCTCGGCGGTGTACTTGGCCTGGCGCGAACGGACCTTCCCCGTGATCCGTGAGAGCCGGAACACCCGCTCCGCCCCGCGGTCGCGGTCGAAGCCGGCCAGGTACCAGTGGCCGCGCCAGCACTCCAGCGCCCACGGCTCGACCTGACGGGTCTCGGGGCGGGCGGCGTTGGACCTGCGGTAGTCGAAGACCACCGGACGGCGGTCGCGACAGGCCAGCATCAGCGGTTCGAAAGCCGCCTCGTGGACCGGGATCCGCGGTTCGATGGCACTGTGCTGGCCCTCGTAGGGATCCCCGGCCTCGGGCATGCCCCCGGCCCGCAGCTTCTGCAGGGCGCCGCTGGCGGCTCCGGCCAGCCGGGCCTGCTGCCACACCTTCGCCGCGAGCCCCAGGGCCGCGGCCTCCTCGGCGTCCAGCGCCACGGGCGGAAGCCGGTTGCTGTCGCGGCGGGCCAGGTAACCGGTGTCGCCCTCCAGGTTCTCGACGGTCTCGATGACCAGCCCGAGCTCCCGCAGATCGTCCTTGTCCCGCTCGAACATCCGGTTGAAGGAGTCGTCGTTCCCGGCTTCCATGTACGCCTCGATGGAACCGCGCAGTTCGCGCTTGCTGAGCGGCCGACGCGTCCCCAGCAGACACAGCGCCAGATTCATCAGCCGCTCGGCCTTGGCAATCGCCATCGAGCCCCATCCGCCCTTCTCGCCGCGCGGTCCCTCGCACCCCGACCGCGTACACCCTCGTGACCGTTGACCGTACCGCCCCGGTCCGCCAGGGCAAAAGCGAGGGCCCCTGCCGAACGGCAGGGGCCCCACGACTTCACAGCCGACCGGTCAGGCGGCCATCAGGTCGCACACGAAGATCAGCGTCTCGCCCGGCTTGATGGCACCGCCGGCGCCACGGTCGCCGTACGCGAGGTGGGCCGGGATCGTCAGCTTGCGACGGCCGCCGACCTTCATGCCCTGGACACCCTTGTCCCAGCCGGAGATGACCTGGCCGATACCCAGCGTGAACGGCAGCGGGGCGCCGCGGTTCCAGGAGGCGTCGAACTCCTCGCCGGTGGAGAAGGCCACACCCACGTAGTGGACGGACACGTTGGATCCGGCCTTGGCCTCCGCGCCGTCGCCGACCCAGATGTCCTCGATCACGAGGTCGGCCGGGACATCGCCCTCGGGGAAGTCGATCTCGGGCTTCTCGAGCTTGTCGCTCACGGTACTGCTCCTCAAACGTACGAACAGGGGGACAACCGGGACAGTCTTACACCACGGCGAGGATGTCGAGGCTGAAGACCAGCGTCGAGTTGGCCGGGATGGTGCCCTGCTCCTTGTCACCGAACCCCTGGTCCGGCGGGATCACCAGCAGGACGCGGCTGCCGACCTTCTTGCCGACCAGACCGTCCTTGAGACCCTTGACCGAAAGCTGGGCCATCGGCCAGGTCACCGACTGGTCGGTGGCGTACGTGCTCTCGAAGGACTTGTCGTCCTTCCACGTCTTGCCGTTGAACTTGACCACCACGTTGTCGGTGTCCTTGACGACCGCGCCGTCACCCTCCAGCACGTAGTCCGACACCAGCTTCGCCGGCGGCGTCACGTCCTTGGGAACCGTCACGGCAACTTCCTTGCCGTCCGTGTTCGTACCGACCTTGGGCAGGTCCTTGTTCTCCTGCGGGACCTCCTTGCCCTTGGCCGAAGCCGGGATGGACGTTCCCTTGACGATGTCCACGACGAAGACCAGCGTGGCATTCGGCTTGATGTCGGCGCCCTGACCCTGCGCCCCGTACCCGAGGTCCGGCGGAATCACGAGCTCCAGACGGCTGCCGACCTTCTTGCCCTCAAGGCCCTGGTCCCAGCCCTTGATGACCTGGCCGGCGCCGATGGTCACGTCGAACGGCTTGCCCTTGCCGAAGCTCTGGTCGAACGGCTTCGTACCGTCCCAGACCTGACCGAGGTAGTTGACCTGGGCGGCGTCGCCCTTCTTCAGCGCCGGGCCGTCGCCCTCACTGATGGTCACCACCTTCAGTTCCTTCGGCGGTTTGCCCGACCCCTTCGCCAGGGTGGGGCTCTCACCGAACTTGGCACCCTTCGTGATCGCGGGCACCCCGTTCTTCATCTCGGAGCCGCTGTCGCCACAGGCCGCTGTCGAAAGCAGCAGAAGGGGTACGACAAGCAGGCCGGCAAGTCGGCGCACGTGTTCCTCAGATCTCAGACGGCACATAGGTCGTCGCCACTCTAAGGCGTGCACAGGGCCCCGTACGAGATTCGTACGGGGCCCTGTCCCAGATCAGTGGTACGTCACACCACGCGCCGCGGCGCCCTACATCCCCGCGATCAGCTTCTCCACCCGGTCGTCCACCGACCGGAACGGGTCCTTGCACAGCACCGTGCGCTGCGCCTGGTCATTGAGCTTCAGATGCACCCAGTCGACCGTGAAGTCCCGCCGCTGCTCCTGCGCACGACGGATGAAGTCACCGCGCAGCCGCGCCCTCGTCGTCTGCGGAGGCACCGACTTGCCCTCGAAGATCTTGAGGTCGTTGCAGATCCGCGCCGCCTGCCCCTTGCGCTCCAGCAGGTAGTACAGCCCGCGCCGGCGGTGGATGTCGTGGTAGGCGAGGTCTATCTGAGCCACCCGCGGATTCGACATCGTCATGTTGTGCTTGGCCCGGTACCGCTCGATCAGCTGGTACTTCATCACCCAGTCGATCTCGGTCCCGATCCGGTCCAGGTCCTCCGCCTCGATCGCGTCCAGGGTCCGGCCCCACAGCTCCAGCACCTGGTCCACGACACCCTCGCGGATGCCCCGGCGCTCGGCGAAGTCCACCGCCTTGTCGTAGTACTCGCGCTGGATCTCCAGCGCCGAGGCCTCCCGGCCGCTCGCCAGGCGCACCTTGCGCTGACCGGTGATGTCGTGGCTGACCTCACGGATCGCCCGGATCGGGTTCTCCAGCGTCAGATCCCGCATCACCGTGCCCGCCTCGATCATGCGCAGCACCAGATCGGTCGCGCCGACCTTGAGCAGCATGGTCGTCTCGGACATGTTCGAGTCGCCGACGATGACGTGCAGACGGCGGTACCGCTCGGCATCCGCGTGCGGCTCGTCACGCGTGTTGATGATCGGCCGCGAACGGGTCGTGGCAGAGCTGACGCCCTCCCAGATGTGCTCGGCCCGCTGGCTCACGCAGTAGACCGCACCCCGCGGCGTCTGCAGCACCTTGCCCGCACCGCAGATCAACTGCCGCGTGACGAGGAACGGGATGAGAATGTCCGCCAGCCGGGAGAATTCCCCGTGCCGGGCCACCAGGTAGTTCTCGTGGCAGCCGTACGAGTTTCCCGCCGAGTCGGTGTTGTTCTTGAACAGATAGACGTCGCCCGCGATTCCCTCCTCGTGCAAGCGGCGTTCGGCGTCGACGAGCAGGCCCTCGAGAATGCGCTCGCCGGCCTTGTCGTGGGTGACCAGTTCGATCAGGTTGTCGCATTCGGGAGTTGCATACTCCGGATGCGAACCCACGTCGAGGTAGAGGCGGGCGCCGTTCCGCAGGAAGACATTGCTGCTGCGGCCCCATGACACAACACGGCGGAAGAGGTAGCGCGCCACTTCGTCAGGAGACAGTCGGCGCTGTCCCCTGAACGTGCACGTGACGCCGTACTCGTTCTCCAGCCCGAAAATGCGGCGGTCCATGACTGAACATTACGCCTTCTGCTCTGTTCTGAAACCGAGTTCGCGAGCGTCGTTTCGATCATTTTCCCGAGAGCCCTCCGCGGAGCCCCCCACCGGAACGCTCACCCCGGTACGTTCCAGCACCTTCCGAGTGACCGTCAGCACCAGCACCGCCGCCGCACCCGCCACACCCGCCACCGCGAACCCGGCCGCCGTACCGCCCGCTTCCACCGCCGGACCCGCCGCACCCGTACCGATCGCCGCACCCACCCCGAAGAACGTCACCAGCCAGGAGAACGCCTCCGTCACCGTGCCCACCGGAGCATGCCGGTCCACCACGATGAACGCACAGGCCAGGCACGGCGCCAGGAACACCCCGGCCAACGCCGCCAGAGCCGCCATCGCCCACGGACCCGGCACCAGCATCAACGGCAGATAACACACCGCCAGCAACGCCACCAGCACCCGCAACCGCCGCTCCGGCGCACCCGCCCACTGCCGTGCCCCGTACCCCAGACCACCCACCAGCGCACCCAGACCCAGCGCCGCCATCAGCCAGCCGTACACCGCCTGGTTCCCGTGATCGTCCGCATACGCCACACCCGCCACCGTGATCGACCCCAGCGCCGTCCCCACGAAGAAGAAGGCACCCAGCAGCGCCAGCAGCCCGCGCGAACGCAGCGCCCCCAGCCAATGCGCCTCACGCGGCTCCGAACGCCACGTCCGCGAAGGCTCCGACACCACCACCGACAGCGCACCCAGCACACCGATCGCATTGATCACCAGCAGCGCCGCCGCCGGATCCCACAGCGCCACGCACAACGTCACCAGCAGCGGGCCGACCGTGAACATGACCTCCTGCGCCACCGCATCCATCGCGTACGCGGCATGCACCCGCTCCTCGCGGCCACCGAGCACCCCCGGCCACAGCGCACGCAGCCCGCCCTCCAGCGGAGGCGTGAACAGACCCGCCACCACCACCGCCCCGTACGCCCACGCCGCCGAACCCGTACCCGCGAACGCCAGCCACACCATGCCCAGCGCCGACACCACCGCCGCCGGCAACTGCACCCGCGGCTGCCCGTACAGGTCCACCGCCCGGCCCAGCAACGGCTGCCCCACCGCATTGGCCACCCCGTACACCGCGGCCAGCGCCCCCGCCAGGGAGTAGCTGCCCCCCTCGGCCCGCGTGAACAGCACGATCGCGATCGGCGCCGTACCGTTCGGCAGCCGCCCTATCAGCGTGCCCACCAGCAGCCTCGCGGCGTGCCGGGTCCTGAGCAGCTCCGCATAACCCGCGGCCATCTCCGCCCCCTCCTGCCCGGACCCCGCCGGGGTAATACGTATAACTTGACGCGTCATACGTACCATGGCCACAGACGGCCGGTCCACCCGCCGAACCCCCCGAACCCCCCGCGACCTCGCACTACAGGAGCACCATGTGACGAGACCCACCAGCCGCGACGTGGCCACCGCCGCCGGAGTCTCCCAGGCCACCGTCTCCCTCGTACTCGGCGAAAAATGGCGCGGCCGCGTCTCCGAACGCACCGCCGACCACGTCCGCCACACCGCCACCCAACTCGGCTACCGCCCCAACCTCGCCGCCCGCAACCTCCGCCTCGGCTCCACCCGCACCGCCCTCCTCGTCGTCCCCGCCCTCACCAACGAATTCTTCGCCCGCGTCTACACCGGCGCCGCCCGCATCGCCTCCGACCACGGCTTCGGCGTCGTCCTCTACCCCTCCCCCGACGGCACCGGCCCCGCCCGCGACCCCTTCGCCTCCGCCCGCGCCGCCCTCGACGGAGTCATCGCCTCCTCCATGGCCGCCGACGCCCTCCACGCCCTCGGCGGCGACACCCTCCCCCTCGTCATGCTCGACAGCGACCCCACCGCCCACACCGCCGCCGCCCACGTCAACCTCGCCATCGCCGACGGCATGCACCAAGTCACCCAACACCTCCAAAACCACGGCCACCGCCGCTTCCTCCACCTCGCCTCCGCCATCGACTCCTGGACCTTCGACGTCCGCGCCAAAGCCCTCAGCGCCCACCTGAGCCCCTCCACCGAACTGCGCACCGTACGGGCCCACCTCAGCGTCGACGCCGCCCGTACGGCCATGGAAACCGCCCTGACACCCCTCCACGGCCGCCCCACCGCCATCGTCTGCGACGACGACATCCTCGCCGCCGGAGCCTGCAAGGCCGCCCGCCGCCTCGGCCTGCGCATCCCCGAGGACCTCTCCGTCACCGGCTTCGACGACCTCGCCCTCGCCACCGCCGTCGACCCCGAACTCACCACCGTCCGGCTCCCCGCCGAACGCGTCGGCGAACAAGGCATGACCGCCCTCCTCGCCGTCCTCGAAGGCACCCCCTGGACCGCCCCCGACATCCCCGTCGAACTCGTCGTCCGCGACTCCTCCGGCCCGGCCCCCAGCGCCTGACCCGTCCCGGAACGCGAAAGCGCCCCCGACCCGAAGGCCAGGGGCACCCACACACCACTTCGCTCTACTCGGCTTCCTCATCGGGAGCCTCGTCGTTCGACACGGCATCCGCCTGAGCCGCCGCCGGAACATCCGCCTCCAGCAGCCGCGACAGCTGCCGGCCCCGGATCCGCTTGAACTTGCGCTGCTGCGCCCGCGTACGGTCCAGCACCGCCACCTCCAGCCGCTCCGCCGGAATCGACTTGTCCGCACCGTTCGCCTGGCTCGACAGCGCCTGCACCGCCAGCTTCAACGCCTCGGACAGGGTCATCCCGTCCTGGTGCCGCTGATCGAGGAAGGTACTGATCTGCTCGGCATTGCCGCCGACCGCCACCGAACCGTGCTCGTCCACGATCGAACCGTCGTGCGGCAGGCGGTAGATCTGGTCACCGGCCGCCGTCGCACCGACCTCGGCGACAACGAGCTCCACCTCGTACGGCTTCTCACCCGCACTCGAAAAGATCGTGCCGAGCGTCTGCGCGTAGACGTTCGCCAGCCCACGGGCCGTCACATCGTCACGGTCGTACGTGTATCCACGCAGATCCGCGTACCGCACACCGCCGATCCGCAGGTTCTCGTACTCGTTGTACTTGCCGGCGGCCGCGAAGCCGATCCGGTCATAGATCTCGCTGAACTTGTGCAGCGCACGGGACGGGTTCTCACCGACGAACACGATGCCGTCGGCGTACTGGATGACAACAAGGCTCCGACCGCGGGCGATGCCCTTGCGGGCGTATTCCGCCCGGTCGGCCATGGCCTGCTGGGGTGACACATAGAACGGAGTCGACACCGGCTTTCCGTCCCTTTCTTCTGGACGACGAGGAGGTCAGAGATCAGAGCAGTGCGGCGCGCGGACCGTCGGGCTGCTCCAGCCGACGATTCGTGATCTTGCGGGCCAGCTCCGAGGACTCCTCGTCGGTCAGCCTGCGGAATCCCTCGTCCGTCATGACGGTGACGATGGGGTAGATGTGGCGGTAGAGGTCCGGGCCACCGGTCGCCGAGTCGTCGTCGGCGGCGTCGTACAACGCCTGGACGACGAGCGTCGTGGCCTCCTCCTCCGTCAGCTTGGAGTGGTACAGCTTCTTCATCGACCCGCGGGCGAAGATCGAGCCCGAACCGGTCGCGGCGTAGCCGTGCTCCTCGGAGCGGCCGCCGGTCACGTCATACGAGAAGATCCGGCCCCGCTCCTTGGCCTCGTCGTACCCCGCGAAGAGCGGCACGACGGCCAGACCCTGCATCGCCATCCCCAGATTGCTCCGGATCATGGTCGACAGCCGGTTCGCCTTGCCCTCGAGGGAGAGGGTCGCCCCCTCCACCTTCTCGAAGTGCTCCAGCTCCAGCTGGAACAGCTTCACCATCTCCACGGCCAGACCGGCGGTGCCCGCGATGCCGACGGCGGAGAACTCGTCCGCCGGGAACACCTTCTCGATGTCCCGCTGCGCGATCATGTTCCCCATGGTCGCCCGCCGGTCACCGGCGAGCACGACCCCGCCGGGGAAGGTGGCGGCCACGATGGTCGTCCCGTGCGGCGCCTCGATGACCCCGTCGGGCAGCTTCCGGTTGCCCGGGAGCATCTCGGGCTGGTGCGCGCCCAAGAAGTCCATGAAGGACGACGACCCCGGCGTCAGGAAGGCTGCCGGTAGACGCCCTGTGCTACGAGTGTTGGGTTCCACAGGTTTCCTTCCACGTAAGCGGCTGCACGCCGTATGACGTCCGGCCGATCCTTGAGCTGCCCAATTCCTGCGTTGCAGCCGAAGCAAAGTACGCCTCGGACCTTACCCGTCTGGTGATCGTGATCAACATGCTCCGCCGGAGCCTCCTGGCAGATCACGCAGACCCCGCCCTGGGCGGCGATCATCTCCTCCCGCTCGGCCTCGGTGATGCCGTACGAGCGCATTAAATGGCCCGCCCGGCTTTCGACCGCTCGACATGTCTTGCAGCGCGTCGACAGTCCATCGGAGGCCGTCTTGTTGCGGTCCCATTCGGAGTGCGGCTTGATCTCACCGCAGCGGCGGCAGCACTTGTGCCCTTCGGGAGTTTCCACCCGAGGACGCACGTTCATCCCCTTGGCTATCTGACGCTGCTGGTGGTACTCCGACGCGCAACTCTTGCAATACACCTGCAAGCCATCCCGCATCGAACGGTTCGATGAGAAGGCTGCGAGCGGTTTCCACTCCCGACACCGCGCACAGCGCTTCCCCTCCTCGCCAACCGCCACTCCCCCACCTTTCACCTTCGATTCGAAGGTAAAATGGCCTTACTGGCCACCCTTCTGAACGAACGACCGCACGAAATCCTCGGCGTTCTCCTCTAGGACATCGTCAATCTCGTCAAGTACCGAGTCGACGTCGTCGGAGAGCTTTTCCTGTCGCTCCTTGAGGTCGGTCGACTCTTCGACCGCCGCCTCCTCGACCTCCTCGGTCGAGCGCTGCGCCTTCTGCTGTCCGCCGCCGGTGTCCTTGGTCGCCATGTCTAGCTCACCCCGCTCGGTTCGCACGCTCACGTCGAAAGACCCCGCGAATTCGGGATCCCTCAAGATCAGACTCTACTTCGGACCCTACAAGGAGGGTCCGACATCCGTCCCGGTACTTTCATAACGTCCGGGTGTCTTCATGATTCCCGGACCGGGGGCCTTTCAGCCCCCGTCCGGGGATCGGAAAGACTCAGCGCCCCGACAGCACCCGCACCAGGTCCTCCGCCGTGCGGCAGCGGTCCAGGAGCTCCTTCACGTGGGCACGGGTGCCCCGCAGGGGTTCCAGGGTCGGGACCCGCTGGAGGGAGTCGTGGCCCGGCAGGTCGAAGATCACCGAGTCCCACGAGGCCGCGGCCACGTCATCGGCGTACTGCTCCAGGCAGCGTCCCCGGAAGTACGCCCGGGTGTCCTCCGGCGGCTTGCTCTGCGCCCGCTCCACGGCGCTCTCGTCCAGGAGCCGCTTCATCTTGCCGCGGGCCACGAGGCGGTTGTAAAGCCCCTTCTCGGGCCGTACGTCCGCGTACTGCAGGTCGACCAGGTGGAGCCGGGCGGCGTCCCAGCCGAGGCCGTCGCGGCGCCGGTAGCCCTCCAGGATCTCCCGCTTCGCGATCCAGTCGAGCTCTCCCGACAGGCTCATCGGGTCGCTCTCCAGCCGGCCCAGGACGTCCTCCCAGCGGGCCAGCACATCCTTGGTCTGCTCGTCCGCGTCGGAGCCGAAACGCTCCTCCACGTACTTCCTGGCCAGCTCGTAGTACTCCATCTGGAGTTGTACGGCGGTCAGCGTCCGGCCGCTGCGCAGCGTGATGAGGTGTTTCAGGTCGGGGTCGTGGGAGACCTGGTGGAGGGTGCGTACGGGCTGGTCCACGGCGAGGTCGACGTTGATGTAGCCGTCTTCGATCATGGACAGGACGAGTGCGGTGGTGCCGAGCTTGAGGTAGGTGGAGATCTCGGAGAGGTTGGCGTCGCCGATGATCACGTGGAGGCGGCGGTATTTCTCCGCGTCCGAGTGCGGTTCGTCGCGGGTGTTGATGATGGGGCGCTTGAGGGTGGTCTCGAGGCCGACCTCGACTTCGAAGTAGTCGGCGCGCTGGCTGATCTGGAAGCCGTGTTCGCGGCCGTCCTGGCCGATGCCGACCCGGCCGGCGCCGGTGAAGACGAGGCGGGAGACGAAGAAGGGGGTGAGGTGGCGCACGATGTCCGAGAAGGGGGTTTCCCGCTTCATCAGGTAGTTCTCGTGCGTGCCGTAGGAGGCGCCCTTGTTGTCGGTGTTGTTCTTGTAGAGGTGGATGGGCTGGGCCCCGGGGAGCTGGGCGGCCCTGACGGCGGCCTCGGCCATGATCCGCTCGCCGGCCTTGTCCCAGAGGACGGCGTCGAGCGGGTTGGTGATCTCCGGGGAGCTGTATTCGGGGTGTGCGTGGTCCACGTAGAGGCGTGCGCCGTTGGTGAGGATGACGTTGGCGAGGCCGATGTCCTCGTCGGTGAGCTGGCTGTTGTCGGCGGCCTCGCGGGCGAGGTCGAAGCCGCGGGCGTCCCGCAGCGGGTTCTCTTCCTCGAAGTCCCAGCGGGCGCGTCGCGCCCGGTGCATCGCCGCCGCGTAGGCGTTGACGATCTGGGACGAGGTGAGCATGGCATTGGCGTTCGGGTGCCCCGGGACGGAGATCCCGTACTCCGTCTCGATCCCCATTACTCGCCGTACGGTCATGCGGCCCTCCTTGCCCGGCGGCGCTCCCGTTCGGGAGCGGCGCTCAAGTACCGCTGGTGCTGAGGTGCGTCGTGTGCGGTGCCCGTCCCCGCACTGCGCGACCTGCGGTACGGATGAGCCTAGAACCACTCCGCGCTGGTGGGGAGATCATTTCAGTCATTGAATTTCGACCTGTCACCGGCTGAAAAGAGCAGTCGGTAAAGCAGTCGGCTGCGGGTGCCCTTGCGGGCTCCCGCAGCCGGCCCGCTTCGTCAGAGGTACTGACCGGTGTTGGCCACCGTGTCGATGGAGCGTCCGGTGTCCGCGCCTTGCTTTCCGGTGACGAGCGTGCGGATGAATACGATCCGCTCGCCCTTCTTTCCGGAGATTCGGGCCCAGTCGTCGGGGTTGGTGGTGTTGGGGAGGTCTTCGTTCTCCTTGAACTCGTCCACGCAAGCCTGGAGGAGGTGGGCGACGCGAAGGCCCCGCTGCTTGTGCTCGAGGAAGGCCTTGATGGCCATCTTCTTCGCACGGTCCACGATGTTCTGGATCATCGCGCCCGAGTTGAAGTCCTTGAAGTAGAGGACTTCCTTGTCGCCGTTGGCGTACGTGACCTCGAGGAAGCGGTTTTCCTCGGTTTCGGCGTACATCTGCTCGACGACGGTCTGGATCATGCTGTGGACGGTGTCGGCCGAGGAGCCCTGGTGTTCGGACAGGTCGTCCGAGTGCAGGGGCAGCGAGGCCTTGAGGTACTTCGCGAAGATGTCCTTCGCGGCCTCGGCTCCGGGGCGCTCGATCTTGATCTTCACGTCGAGTCGGCCGGGGCGCAGGATGGCCGGGTCGATCATGTCCTCGCGGTTGGAGGCGCCGATGACGATGACGTTCTCCAGGCCTTCCACGCCGTCGATCTCGGCGAGCAGCTGGGGGACGATGGTGTTCTCCACGTCCGAGCTGACGCCTGATCCGCGGGTGCGGAAGAGGGATTCCATCTCGTCGAAGAAGACGATGACGGGGGTGCCCTCGCTCGCCTTCTCCCTGGCACGCTGGAAGACGAGGCGGATGTGCCGCTCGGTCTCGCCGACGTACTTGTTGAGGAGTTCGGGGCCCTTGATGTTCAGGAAGTAGGACTTCCCGGTGGGCTGGCCGGTGACTTCGGCGACCTTCTTGGCAAGGGAGTTGGCGACGGCCTTGGCGATGAGCGTCTTGCCGCAGCCGGGGGGGCCGTACAGCAGGATGCCCTTCGGGGGCCGTAGTTCGTGTTCCTTGAAGAGGTCGGGGTAGAGGTAGGGGAGCTCGACGGCGTCGCGGATCAGCTCGATCTGGTCGCCCAGGCCGCCGATCTTGTCGTAGTCGATGTCCGGGACCTCTTCGAGGACGAGGTCTTCGACCTCGCTCTTGGGGACGATCTCGTAGACGTAGCCGGAGCGGGGTTCGAGCAGCAGGGAGTCGCCGGGGCGGATGGTGACGTCCAGGAGCGGCTCGGCGAGCCTCACCACCCTTTCCTCGTCGGTGTGCCCGACCACCAGGGCGCGCTCGCCGTCCTCGAGGATCTCCTTGAGGGTGACGATGTCCCCGGCCCGCTCGAATTCCATGGCCTCGACCACGTTGAGGGCCTCGTTGAGCATGACCTCCTGGCCTCGCCGGAGGTCTTCCGGTTCGACGCTGGGGCTCACGTTCACTCGGAGTTTGCGGCCGCCGGTGAAGATGTCGACGGTGCCGTCTTCGTTGGACTGCAGGAAGACTCCGAAGCCGGCCGGCGGCTGTGCGAGCCGGTCGACTTCTTCCTTGAGGGCCACGATCTGGTCGCGGGCCTCGCGCAGGGTGTTCGCCAGGCGTTCGTTCTGGGCGGAGACGCCTGCCAGGTTTGTCTGGAGCTCGACGATCCGCTCTTCGAGAATCCTCGTGTGTCGCGGAGAGTCGGCGAGCTTACGTCGCAGGACGGCGATTTCCTGCTCTAGGTAGGCAACCTGGCCGGCGGGGTCCTCGGACCCTCGCGCGGGCCGGATGCCGCGGTTGATGTCGTCGTCGTGGGCTGCCACGGTCCTCACCTCCTCCAAGGGGAGCTGGACGCTTTCTGACCCTACCTGGGCTGGTGGTGATTGAAACCCCTAGATCACAAAGACGGTAGGGGTGTGTCCGATCTTCACCCTTGCGTACTCCCTCACGTCAAGGAAATACCCACCCATCAACATCGGAAAGCAGCCGGTTGTAAGGTCGAAGTGTTCAACACCCGTCAGAGCTCGTGCGACTTGTCGCGAGTTGTGTCCGGGATGGATCACTCAGAGCAGGGAACGGCAGGAGATATGACCGTGCAGCAGGAGGCTCCAGCGGGCGGCGCCGGCGGGGCCTCAGAGCCCCTTGAGGTCTGGATCGACCAGGACCTCTGCACCGGCGACGGCATCTGTGTGCAGTACGCGCCGGAGGTGTTCGAGCTGGACATCGATGGTCTGGCGTATGTGAAGAGCCCCGCCGACGAGCTGCTCGTGGAGGCGGGGGCGACGACTCCGGTTCCTTTGGTGCTGTTGCAGGACGTGGTGGATTCGGCGAAGGAATGTCCTGGCGACTGCATCCATGTAAGGCGTGTTTCGGACAGGGTCGAGGTCTTCGGTCCCGACGCCGAATAGGGGTTCAAACTCCTGTGGCGGTCGAGTCCGTAAGCTCTTGGCGGAATTTTCCGCCGGTCCAGCGCCACTTGGCGAGTTGCTTGGTGTCGGGGCTGTAGCGGGGCACTTCGGGTGATGAGTACCCGTGGAGCGTGGCGGTGACGGTCCCGTCGCGCAGGGTGAGGTCGGTCGCGGTCTGCTTGCGTCCGGCTTCGAGCAGGGTGGCGACGACGCGGGGGGCCGAGCCCTTGGCCTTGTCCTGGGTGAGTACGTAGATGGCGTGCGGCGGGGTTCCGGATCCGGCGTCGCAGCGTACGGCGGCCACGGTCTCGGGGCGGCCGTCGCCGTCGAGGTCGCCTTCGGCGGTGGCCGTGACGGCCTGCGGGGCGCCTCTGCAGTCGAGGGGGTACGTGACTGCGTGCGCGTCGGGAGCCGGTGCGGCGGGGCCGTCCGCGGGGGGTGTGGGGTCCGTAGGGCTGGTGGGTCCTGGTGGGGCCGGCGGTCCTGCTGCGGCTCCGGTGGCTTCTTCGGGCTGGAGGAATCCCGCGCCGGCTATGACGGCGGCCAGGGCCGAGGCGGTGGCGAGCCAGTGGACGGGCCGGGCCCGGTGGTGTGCCGGGGTCTGCGGGTTCGGCGCCGGCTCGGCGGGGCTGTGCGGCACGCGGGGTGTCTCCTGTGCGAAGGGTGACGGGGAGCCAGCATCGTGCCACACCTCACAGCGGGGTGGAACGGGTGGGTCCGGGCCGGTCGGGCGTATACGTGGGACAACGAAAAGACGCTGTGGCGCAGTTCCCGGTCGGTCCGGGGAACTGCGCCACAGCGTCTGTGTGTTGGGTGGCCTTCGCGGGCCGGTTGCTGCGTGGCTCAGCCGAGGTCGGCGGAGTCGGCGGCGGTGTCCGTGACGGCGGGTTCGGCCGGGGCGGTGGCCGCGGCCGCTGCCTTGCTGCCGGACTGGCTGCCGGGTCCGTCGTAGTCCTCGCCGTAGGCGCCCTTGGAGGGGCGGCGGCGGCGCATGGGCGGTTCGACTCCGTCCGCGAGGCGGCGGGCCGTGACGAGGAAGCCGGTGTGGCCGATCATCCGGTGGTCCGGGCGGACGGCCAGGCCCTCGACGTGCCAGTTGCGGATCATCGATTCCCAGGGCTGCGGTTCGGCGTAGCAGCCGAACTCGCGGATGGATTCGACGGTCCGGGAGAGCTGGGTGGTGGTGGCCACGTAGCAGCAGAGGATGCCGCCGGGGACCAGCGCCTTGGAGACGGCTTCCAGGCATTCCCAGGGGGCGAGCATGTCGAGGATCACGCGGTCGACGTCCGTGTCGGACAGGTTGTCCTGGAGGTCGCCGACGGTCAGCTGCCACGCGGGGTGGGGGCCGCCGAAGTAGCGCTCGACGTTGGCCGTGGCGATCTCGGCGAAGTCCGGGCGGCGCTCGTAGCTGTGGAGCATGCCCTGGTCGCCGATGGCGCGCAGCAGGAAGCTGCTCAGGGAGCCGGAGCCCACACCTGCTTCGACGACTCGGGCGCCGGGGAAGATGTCGGCGAAGGCCAGGATCTGGCCCGCGTCCTTGGGGTAGACCACGGCGGCACCGCGGGGCATGGACAGGACATAGTCGGGGAGCAGGGGACGCAGCGCGAGGTAGGCGACGTTGCCCGTGGTACGGACAACACTGCCCTCGGGGGAGCCGATCAGCTCGTCGTGCGGGAAGGAACCCTTGTGGGTGTGGAAATTCTTCCCGGCTTCGAGCGTGAACGTGTAGTGGCGGCCCTTGGGGTCGGTGAGCTGAACCTGGTCCCCGACCTCGAAGGGCCCGCGTCGGCGGGCGGCACCGGTCGGTTCGGACATGTGACCAGTGTATTGGCTTCAGGACTGGGGCCGCGCCATGGCCTTCACGAAGGCCTTCTCGACGTCGAGGGTGGAGAGGACTCCGTAGATCGCGCCGCCGGTTTCGAGTACGAGGTATTCGGAGGCGGGGGTGGCGCGCAGGTGGTCGAGGAGTTCTTCGCCGGTGAGGTCCGCGGAAACCTTCATGCCGTCGGTGAGGTCCTGGGAGAGGGTGCTGACGGCGATCCAGGGGCGGCGGTGTTCGGGTACGGAGGCGATGGCGGTTTCGCGGACGATGCCGGTGGGGTCTCCGAGTCCGTCGACGACGACGAGGGCGCGGGCGCCGGCTTCGTTGGCGCGGCGCAGGGCTTCGGAGAGGGGGGTGGCGTTCTGGACGGGGATGGCGCGGCGGGTGAGTTTGCGGGCTTGGAGTTCCGGGAGGTGTTCGCGCAGGCGGGCCATGCGCAGGCTGTTTCCGGCTCCGGTCCAGATGATGGCGGCGAGGATGGCGGCGAGGAGGGCGTCCATGACGGTGTCCATGCCGCCGATTTCCTGGGTGGGGTTGCCGAGGGCTCCGGTGTGGGTGAGGAGCGGGAGGCCGAGGAGGACGGTGACGGCGAGGCCGCGGCCGACCCAGGCGGCGGCGATGGTGCCGGTCATGGGTTTGCCGGTGATGCCCCAGATGACGGCGCGGAGCATGCGGCCGCCGTCGAGGGGGAGGCCGGGGAGGAGGTTGAAGGCGGCGACGAGGAGGTTGGAGATCATCAGGCCGGCGAGGAGGACGCCGGGGACGCTGGCGGGTTCGACGGTTTTCATGCCGAGGTAGAAGGCGCCGGCGAGGAGGAGGGAGAGGAGGGGGCCGACGAAGGCGAGGACGAATTCGCGGCCGGGGGTTTCGGATTCCTTCTCGATCTCGGAGACGCCGCCGAAGAACTGGAGCTGGATGCGGCGGACGGGGAGTTTGAAGCGGAGGGCGGCGATGGTGTGGGCGAGTTCGTGGACGAGGACCGAGGCGTAGAAGGCGACGGCGAAGAAGAGGGCGACGAGGTAGCGGGCGGGTCCGAGGTCGGGGAGGATCCGGTCGAGCTGGTTGCCGAAGACCCAGGTGATGAGGGCGGCGACGAGGAACCAGCTGGGCGAGACGTAGACGGGCACGCCGAAGGGGCGGCCCATGAGGAGTCCGCCGCCCGGTCCTCGGCGCCGGCCCGTGCGCTCGCCGGTTTCCTCGGTGTCTGCCACGGTTTTCCTTCGTTCGCTGCTGTCCGGCGCAGTGGGGGCGTCGGCGGTTTTTCTGCTTTTCCCCGGTGGTGTCCGGGTGCGCCGTAGCGCGGTGTGATGCTCCGATCATGCAGTGCGAGGGGGCTTTGAGTCGATGGTATGCGCGTGCTGTCGGTGGCGGGTCGTAGGGTTTTGGGTATGACGACGAGCCCCGGCAGCGGTCCGCAGGATGCGGCAGCCAGTAGTGAGCCCAGTGCCGATCCCGTTCCCGGTCCCGAGTCCGGCCGGGCGGGGGCGGTGGCGCCCGCTTCGCTGTCTCCTTCGCGGGCGAGCGACTTCATGCGCTGTCCGTTGCTGTACCGGTTCCGGGTGATCGACAAGCTGCCGGAGAAGCCGAGTGCGGCGGCGACGCGGGGGACGTTGGTGCACGCGGTGCTGGAGCGGCTCTTCGATCATCCGGCGCCGGAGCGGACGGCGCCGCGGGCGAAGGCGTTGATTCCGGCGCAGTGGGACCGGCTGCTGGAGGCGAAGCC
Source organism: Streptomyces sp. NBC_00454 (assembly GCF_041434015.1). Classification (GTDB taxonomy): domain Bacteria; phylum Actinomycetota; class Actinomycetes; order Streptomycetales; family Streptomycetaceae; genus Streptomyces. Next base: position 1,513,222 of record NZ_CP107907.1, read on the forward strand.
GGAGTTGACGGAGCTGTTCCCGCAGGGTGATGAGGGGGCGGGTCTGGCGCGGTGGCTGTCGGAGGCCGAGGCGCTGGTGGACCGGTGGTTCACGTTGGAGGACCCGACGCGGCTGGAGCCGGTGGAGCGGGAGTTCTTCGTGGAGACGGAGTTGGATTCGGGGCTTCGGCTGCGCGGGATCATCGACCGGGTGGACGTGGCTCCGACGGGCGAGGTGCGGATCGTCGACTACAAGACGGGGAAGGCTCCGCGGCCGGAGTATGCCGAGGGTGCGCTGTTCCAGATGAAGTTCTACGCGCTGGTGGTGTGGCGGCTGAAGGGGGTGCTGCCGCGCCGGCTCCAGTTGGTGTATCTGGGCAGTGGGGACGTGGTGACGTACGACCCGGTGATCGAGGATCTGGAGCGGATGGAGCGCAAGCTCCTGGCGCTGTGGGATGCGATCCGGGAGGCGACCGAGACGGGTGAGTGGCGGCCGCGGCAGACGAAGCTGTGCGGATGGTGTGATCATCAGGCGGTGTGTCCCGAGTTCGGGGGGACTCCCCCGGCCTACCCTCTGACGATCTCCCCCGGCTACCGCCGGGCGGAGTCCTGATCTTCGCCTCAGGGCACAATGGGCGGCGTCCCCCGATGGCGTCCGACGAATACGAGGTAGACCCCGTGGCGATCCGCGTACTGCTGGTCGACGACCAGCCGCTCCTGCGCACCGGTTTCCGGATGATCCTGGAGGCGGAGCAGGACCTGGCGGTGGTCGGCGAGGCCGGGGACGGTCTGCAGGCGCTGGACCAGGTGCGGGCGCTGCAGCCCGATGTGGTGCTGATGGACATCCGGATGCCGCGGATGGACGGGGTGGAGGCGACCCGGCAGATCACGGGTCCGGGCCGGGACGGTCCGGCGAAGGTGCTGGTCCTGACGACTTTCGATCTGGACGAGTACGTGGTGGAGGCGCTGCGGGCGGGGGCCAGCGGGTTCCTGCTGAAGGATGCGCCCGCCGTGGAGCTGGTGCAGGCGATCCGGGTGGTGGCGGGTGGTGAGGCGATGCTCGCGCCGAGCATCACGCGGCGGCTGCTGGACAAGTACGCGGGTCATCTGCCGTCGGGTGAGGACAGTGTTCCGGATGCGCTGGGCACGCTGACCGAGCGCGAGGTCGAGGTGCTGAAGCTGGTGGCGCGCGGGTTGTCGAACGCGGAGATCGCGGCGGATCTGTTCGTGAGCGAGACGACGGTGAAGACGCATGTGGGTCATGTGCTGACGAAGCTGGGTCTGCGCGACCGGGTGCAGGCGGCGGTGTACGCGTACGAGAGCGGTCTGGTGCGGCCGGGCGCCGGCCAGTAGCGGCGTCCTCGGGTACGGGAAGGGCCCGCCTCCGCTCGGTGCGGAGGCGGGCCCTTGCCGTGTGCGGGCCTTGCCGTGTGCGGGCCGGTCAGCCCTTGCTGATCTCCCAGAAGCGGAAGACGGTGGAGGCGTCCAGGGACCACTGCAGGCCGGTCACGTTGGGGCGGGTGACGGCGTACTGCTTGCTCTGCCAGAGCGGGAGCAGCGGGATCTCGTCGGCGACGATGTCCTGGAGCCGGCTGTATTCGGCGTTGGCGGCGGCGCGGTCGGACTTCGTGGAGGTCGACGGGATGATCGTCCCGGTGATCTCCTTGTTGTCGTAGTTGTTGTGCAGGATGTTGTCCGGGCCGAAGAACGGCTGCGTGAAGTTGTCGGCGTCCGGGTAGTCGGGCACCCAGCCCTTGACGTAGACGCCGTACTTGCCGTCGGCGATGTCCTTCTCGTACTGGTCGAACTCGACGGACTTGACGGTGGCTTCGAAGAGGCCGCTGTCGTTCAGCTGCTTGGCGATCAGCTGGAATTCCTGGTCCGTGGAGGGGCCGTAGCGCGAGGGCGTCGAGTACAGGGTGATCTTCACCTTGTCCTTGATGCCGGCGGCGTGCAGGACGGCCTTGGCCTTGTCGGGCTGGGGGGTGCCGCCGTAGCGGTCGAAGAAGGCGGTGGTGTGCGAGGCGATGCCGGCCGGGACGATCGAGTACAGCGAGGTGGCCGTTCCGTCGTAGACCTGCTTGACGAGGGCTTCGCGGTCGACGAGGTAGGCGATGGCCTTGCGGACGGGGAGCTTTCCGGCGACCGGGTCGTTCATGTTGAAGACGAGGTGTTCGACCTCGGCTCCGGCGCCCTGGACGACCTCGACCTTCTGGTCGCCGCTCTGGGAGGCCAGGCCGGCGATGTCCTTGGCGGCCAGGCCGCGGAAGGCGAAGTCGACGTCGCCGCTTTCGAGGACCTTCTTGAGGGCGGCCTGGTCCTCGTTGAAGAACTTCATGGTCACGCCGCTGTTGCGGGGCTTGGCCTTGCCGTTGTAGGACTCGTTGACGGAGAAGCTGGCGCTCTTGTCGTTGATGGAGTCCAGCTTGTAGACCCCGGAGCCGACGGCCTTGCCGTCCGTGCGGAGCTTGTCCGCGGGGTACTCGGCGTGGTCGACGATGGAGCCGGCGCCCGAGGCGATCTTGCTCGGGAAGGTGGCGTCGGGGGTCTTGAGGTGGAACAGGACGGTCTTGTCGTCCGGGGTGTCGATGGAGGCGATCGACGCCAGCATGACGGCCGGGCCGTTGTCGTCGTTGATCTTCAGCGTGCGCTCGAAGGAGTACTTGACGTCCTTCGAGGTGAGGCTGTCACCGTTGCTGAACTTCAGGCCGCCGCGCAGGGTGCACTTGTACACCTTGCTCTCGCCGCCCTCGAACCCGCAGGACTGCGCCGCGTCGGGCTCCGGGGTGGTGCCGCCCTTGGGGAAGCTCAGCAGGGACTGGAAGACGTTGTTGAAGAGCAGCCAGGAGCCGGGGTCGTAGCCCGAGGCGGGGTCGGTGGCCTTCACCTTGTCGGATATGCCCATGACCACGCCCTTGCCGCTGCCGGCGTTCGAGCCATCCGTCGAACCGCAACCGCTGAGCAGCGCGGCGGCGGTGGCCGCACCGAGGGGGGCCACCAACCACTGGTTACGTCTCATCACGCGAACGTCCTTCACAGTCTCACTGGGTGATCCGATTACTTGTTCCGGCGCGCGTGGTCCGCGGCCGGCGGCCGTGCTGGTCAGCCGCTGACGCCGCGGCCGAGTTCCCACAGCTGGAGGTCGGAGATGGCGTTGACCGACCACTCCACTCCGGTGATCCCGTCGCGCGCGGCGACGTACTGCTTGCCCTGCCACAGGGGCAGGACGGGTACGTCCTCGGCGACGATGTCCTGAATCTCCGTGATCGCGGGGACGGCGACGCCGCGGTCGACCGCCCGCCGGGATTCGGGGATGAGCCTGGTGCGCACCGCGCTGTTGGCGTACGGCGTGCCCAGGAAGTTGTCCTGCTCCAGGAAGGGGGCGAGGAAGTTGTCGGCGTCGGGGTAGTCGGGGAACCAGCCGAGCCCGTAGGCGGCGTAGTCGCCCTTCTTCTGCGCGGGCCGGAAGTCGGCCCAGTCGGCGCCCTGGACGGTGACGTCGAAGAGCTGGGTGGAGTTCAGCTGGGTCTTGAGGGCTTCGAACTCGGCCGCGGTGCCGTCGCCGTAGTGGTCGTTGGTGTAGTTGAGGGTCAGCTTGACCGGGGTCTTGATCCCGGCGGCCTTCAGCAGGTCGGCGGCCTTGGCGGTGTTGGCCTCGCCGTACTTGTTGAAGAACGAGTTGACGTGGCCGGTCACGGTGGTGGGGACCAGCGAGTACAGGGGCTGCGCGGATTTCCCGTAGACCTTGGCGATGAGGGCGTTGCGGTCGACGGCGGCCGCGAGGGCCTGGCGGACGGCCTTGTCCTTGACGACGGGGGCCTCGGTGTTGAAGCCGAGGTAGCGGATCTCCAGGCCGGGCAGCGGGACGAGCTTGATGCCCTTGGGCGGGTGGGCGGAGAGCTCGGTGATCTGCGCGGGCGACAGGGTGCGGGAGACCACGTGGATGGAGCCCTGTTCCAGGGCCTTGCCCATCGCGTCGGAGTCTTCGAAGGTGCGCAGTTCGGCCTTGTCGTTCTGCAGCTTCAGGTCGCCCTTGTAGTTCGGGTTCTTGGTGAAGACGGCGCGGACGAGGTGGTTGTCCTTGACCTCGGCCTTCATCGTGTAGGGGCCGGAGCCCTCGACGGTGAAGCCGGCGCGGAGCTTCTTGGCGTCGTACTTCTTGGCGCTGACGATGCCCGCGGCGGGGGTGGAGAGCTTGTAGGGGAAGGTCGCGTCGGCGGTCTTCAGGTGGAAGACGATGGTGTCGGCGCCCTTGGTTTCGACGGTGTCGACGGTGGAGAGCAGCGAGGAGGGGCCGTTCTCGTCCTTGATGGCGAGCACGCGCTCGATGGAGAACTTGACGTCCTGCGCGGTGAGGGGGGCGCCGTCGGCGAACTTGAGGTCCGGGCGCAGGGTGCAGCGGTAGCTCTCGTTGCCGGTGTCGGTGAAGCGGCAGTCGGAGGCTGCTTCGGGGACGGGCTGGCCGCCGCCGCGCGGGGTGTGCATCAGCGTCTGGACGGTCTGGCGCAGGATGTTCCAGCTGCCGGCGTCGTAGGCGTAGGCGGGGTCGAGCGGGGCGGGGGCGTAGTCGGCTGCCTCGAACCGGTCGGTGGTTCCGACGATGATCGCTCCGGATCCCGCTCCTCCGCCGCTGGTGCTGCCGCATGCGGTCAGCGCGGGGGTGAGCAGTCCGGCGGCGGCCGTCAGCACCATGGTCTTGCGGTTCATGCTGGAAGTACTCCCTCAACCCGGCACTTGTTCAAAGCGGCGTGGAGGGCATCGCGGCGGTCGCCCGTTCTGGGCGGAACGATCGGGCCGGTGTTGTGACGATCGGTCCACGCGGTTCCGGAACAGGGGTGTGTGTCCGGGACGGCTGAGGTGCGGCGCTATGCCCGGATCGACATTAGTGGCCTGTGGAGGGGTGGCTTGAACCGGTTGGGGCGGGTGCGTCATCGCACGGTTATGGGAGCGGACCGGGTGTGAGCGCGGGGGCGTTCGCAGATTCGGTCAGGTACTCATCAATGCGGACACAAGGGGTGGCATGGAGTGGCCCGGAGTGGCGCGAAGGGGGCCTTGTGGGTGACAAAGGTCACCTGGGACAACTCCCCCGGGAGGGATGGAATTTCGGCCTCCGGGGTATCGCGCAAAAGATCCGCCCGCGGGACCGGAGTCCTGCGGGCGGATCGTGCGGTACGGAGCGTGCGCGGTCAGTTCATCGGAGTGATGAGGGAGCGCAGGAACGGCAGGTCCACGTCTTCGAGCGAGCGCACGATGGTCCGGCCCGGGGCGGGCGCGATCCGGCCGACCGAGGGGATGGCGACGACCCGGCAGCCGGCTGCCTCGGCGGAGGCCACACCGGTGGCGGTGTCCTCGATGACGGCGCAGCGCGAGGGGTGTGCGCCCAGGGTGCGGGCGGCCATGAGGTACGGGTCGGGGTGCGGCTTGGTACGGGCGACTTCGTCGCCGGCGACCGTCAGGTGGAAGCGGTCGCGGCCGAGGGTGAGCAGGACCTGGTCGATGACCCGCCGGTGGGAGGCGGAGACGAGGGCGGTGGGCACGTTGTGCCGGGCCAGTTCGGCCAGCAGCCGTTCGGCGCCCGGCATGAGGGGCACCTGGTCGGCGATGCGGGCTTCGAAGCGCTCGTTGAGGAGCACGCTGAGCTCGGCGAGGCCGATGTCGGCGCCGGTGGATTCGATGAGGAATCCGGCGCTGCGGGTCATGGGGCCGCCGACGACCACGTCGCGCCAGGACTCGTCGAGGCGGTGGCCGAGTTCACCGAAGACGTCGACCTCGATCTCCCACCAGAACCCCTCGGTATCGACGAGGGTGCCGTCCATGTCGAGCAGCACCGCCTGCAGGGCATGTCCGTCGGCCGTACGGGCGACGGGGGCGGGAACTGTGCTCGTCATGCGCGCACCTCTCTGAAGGTCCTGAGGGACGACAAGGCCGGTCACCTCACCTCCGGGGGCATGCCCGGAGGAACAGGTGACCGGCCTGTATGGGACCGACAAGTGTACGCCGGTCCGTGTCAGCGTGCGTTGAAATACTTCGCCTGCGGGTGGTGGATGACGATGGCGTCGGTGGACTGCTCGGGGTGGAGCTGGAATTCCTCGGAGAGGTGGACGCCGATGCGTTCGGGCTGGAGGAGGTCGGCGATCTTCGCGCGGTCTTCGAGGTCGGGGCAGGCGCCGTAGCCGAGGGAGAAGCGGGCTCCGCGGTACTTGAGGTCGAACATGTCCTCGACCTGGGTGGGGTCCTCGCCGCCGAATCCGAGTTCTGCGCGGACGCGGGCGTGCCAGTACTCGGCCATGGCTTCGGCGAGCTGGACGGACAGTCCGTGGAGTTCGAGGTAGTCGCGGTAGGAGTCGGCTTCGAAGAGCTTGGCGGTGGCCTCGCCGATCTTCGAGCCGACGGTGACCACCTGGAGGCCGACGACGTCGGTCTCACCGGATTCCTCGGGGCGGAAGAAGTCGGCGAGGCACAGGCGGCGGCCGCGGCGCTGGCGGGGGAAGGTGAAGCGGGTCCGCTCGTTGCCGGCCTCGTCGAGGATGATCAGGTCCTCGCCCTTGGAGACGCACGGGAAGTAGCCGTAGACCACGGCCGCCTCGAGGAGGTTCTCGGTGTGCAGCTTGTCGAGCAGCCCGCGCAGACGGGGCCGGCCCTCGGACTCCACCAGCTCCTCGTACGTGGCTCCGCCCGCACGGGCCTGCTTCAGGCCCCACTGGCCCTTGAACAGGGCGCCCTCGTCGAGCCAGGACGCGTAGTCCTTGAGCGGGATGCCCTTGACGACCCGGGTGCCCCAGAACGGGGGCGTGGGCACCGGGTTGTCGGTGGCGGTGTCCGAGCGGCCACCGGGCTCCTCGGCCTCCTCCACCTGGAGTGCCGGGGTGTCGCGCTTGGCGACGCGGCGCTGCTTGAGCTCGGGGAGGGAGGCTCCGGGGACGCCGCGCTTGACCGCGATGAGGGCGTCCATGAGGCGCAGGCCTTCGAAGGCGTCGCGGGCGTAGCGGACTTCGCCCTCGTAGATCTCGTGGAGGTCCTGTTCGACGTAGGCGCGGGTCAGCGCGGCACCGCCGAGGATGACCGGGTAGTCGGCTGCCAGCTTGCGCTGGTTGAGCTCCTCCAGGTTCTCCTTCATGATCACCGTGGACTTCACCAGGAGACCCGACATGCCGATCACATCGGCCTTGTGCTCCTGCGCGGCTTCCAGGATCGCGGAGACCGGCTGCTTGATACCGATGTTGACGACGTTGTAGCCGTTGTTGGACAGGATGATGTCGACGAGGTTCTTGCCGATGTCATGCACGTCGCCACGGACGGTGGCCAGCACGATCGTGCCCTTGCCCTCGTCGTCGCTCTTCTCCATGTGCGGTTCCAGATGGGCGACCGCGGTCTTCATGACCTCCGCCGACTGGAGGACGAAGGGGAGCTGCATCTGGCCGGAGCCGAAGAGCTCGCCGACGACCTTCATCCCCTCCAGGAGGGTGTCGTTGACGATGTCGAGGGCGGGGCGGGTCTGGAGGGCCTCGTCGAGGTCGGCCTCCAGGCCGTTCTTCTCGCCGTCGATGATGCGGCGCTGCAGGCGCTCCTCCAGCGGCAGCGCGAGGAGCTCCTCGGCGCGGCCGGCCTTCAGGGACTTGGTGTTGACGCCTTCGAAGAGGGCCATGAGCTTCTGCAGCGGGTCGTAGCCCTCGGCGCGCCGGTCGTAGATCAGGTCGAGGGCGGTGCCGACCTGCTCGTCGTCGAAGCGGGCGATCGGGAGGATCTTCGAGGCGTGCACGATCGCCGAATCCAGGCCCGCCTTGACGCACTCGTCGAGGAAGACCGAGTTCAACAGGACGCGGGCGGCCGGGTTCAGGCCGAAGGAGATGTTCGACAGACCCAGCGTGGTCTGGACGTCCGGGTGGCGGCGCTTGAGCTCGCGGATCGACTCGATCGTCGCGATGCCGTCCTTACGGGACTCCTCCTGACCCGTGCAGATCGTGAAGGTGAGGGTGTCGATGAGGATGTCCGACTCGTGGATCCCCCAATTGCCCGTCAGGTCGTCGATCAGGCGTTCGGCGATGGCGACCTTGTGCTCGACGGTGCGCGCCTGGCCCTCTTCGTCGATGGTCAGGGCGATCAGCGCGGCGCCGTGCTCCCGGGCCAGGGCGGTGACCTTCGCGAAGCGGGATTCGGGGCCGTCGCCGTCCTCGTAGTTCACGGAGTTGATGACGGCGCGGCCGCCGATCTTCTCCAAACCCGCCCGCAGGACGGGAACCTCCGTCGAGTCCAGGACGATCGGCAGCGTGGAGGCGGTCGCGAAGCGGCCGGCGAGTTCCTGCATGTCGGCGACACCGTCACGGCCGACGTAGTCGACACACAGGTCGAGCATGTGCGCGCCCTCGCGGATCTGGTCGCGGACCATTTCCACGCAGTCGTCCCAGCGCGCTTCGAGCATCGCGTCGCGGAACTTCTTCGACCCGTTCGCGTTCGTCCGCTCACCGATCGCCATGAACGAGATGTCCTGACGGAACGGCACCGTCTGATACAGCGAAGACGCACCCGGCTCGGGGCGGGGGTCGCGCACGGCCGGGTTCAGACCGCGGACCCGTTCCACGACCTGGCGCAGGTGCTCCGGCGTGGTGCCGCAGCAACCGCCGACCAGCGAGAGCCCGTACTCGCGCACGAAGGTCTCCTGCGCATCCGCCAGCTCACTCGCGGACAGCGGGTAGTGGGCGCCGTTCTTGCCGAGGACGGGCAGGCCTGCGTTGGGCATGCAGGAGAGGGGGATGCGGGAGTTGCGCGCGAGGTAGCGCAGGTGCTCGCTCATCTCGGCGGGGCCGGTGGCGCAGTTCAGGCCGATCATGTCGATGCCCAGCGGCTCCAGCGCCGTCAGCGCCGCACCGATCTCCGAACCCAGCAGCATCGTGCCGGTCGTCTCCACCGTCACGGAGCAGATCAGCGGGACGGAGACGCCGAGGGCCTCCATGGCGCGGCGGGCGCCGACGATGGAGGACTTCGTCTGGAGGAGGTCCTGGGTGGTCTCCACCAGCAGCGCGTCGGCGCCGCCCGTGATCAGGCCTTCGGCGTTGATCTGGTAGGCGTCGCGGATGGTCGCGTAGTCGATGTGGCCGAGCGTCGGCAGCTTCGTACCGGGGCCCATGGAGCCGAGGACCCAGCGCTGCTGTCCCGTGGAGGCGGTGAACTCGTCGGCGATCTCGCGGGCGATGCGGGCACCGGCGACGGACAGCTCGAGGTTGCGGTCGGCGATGTCGTATTCGGCCAGGGCCGCGTAGTTCGTGCCGAAGGTGTTGGTCTCTACGCAGTCGACACCGGCCTCGAAGTACTCGCGGTGCACGTTCGCCACGATGTCGGGGCGGGTGACGTTCAGGATCTCGTTGCAGCCTTCGAGCTGCTCGAAGTCCTCCATCGTCGGGTCCTGCGCCTGGAGCATGGTTCCCATGGCTCCGTCGGCGACGACCACGCGGGTCGCCAGTGCCTGGCGGAGGGCATCGGCCCGGGTCTGGGTGTCTGCGGGCGGGTTCGGCAACGAGGCCATGGTTCTGCTCCCTGGGCTGCGACGGCTGTCGGCTTTGCACCCCCTCGGTTTCAAGGGTGCACGCGGCCAGGGTAACGGTGACGAACGGGCCCCGGTGGGGTCGTCCCACGTGGCGGACTGCATTCTGTGCGCGGGGATGGCGACTTTCGGCCGGGGCGTCCTGGCCGCATCGTTTCCGAACACTCTTCCCACCATGCACGAAGTCGGCATCGACCGATAGTGTTCAGCATTGTCGAACTACGTCAGCAGGAGGCTGCGCGATGGCACGGAACATCCAGTCGCTCGAACGAGCCGCTGCGATGCTGCGGCTCCTGGCGGGCGGCGAGCGCCGGCTGGGGCTCTCGGACGTGGCCTCTTCCCTCGGCCTGGCCAAGGGGACGGCACACGGGATCCTGCGCACTTTGCAGGCCGAGGGCTTCGTGGAGCAGGACCCGGCCTCCGGCCGCTACCAGCTCGGCGCGGAGCTGCTGCGCCTGGGCAACAGCTATCTGGACGTCCACGAGCTGCGGGCCCGCGCCCTGGTCTGGACGGACGATCTGGCCCGTGCGAGCGGGGAGAGCGTGTACGTGGGGGTGCTCCACAAGAGCGGGGTGCTGATCATGCACCACGTCTTCCGGCCCGACGACAGCCGTCAGGTGCTGGAGGTGGGGGCCATGCAGCCGCTGCACTCCACGGCCCTGGGCAAGGTGCTGTCGGCGTACGACCCGGTGGCGCACACGCAGGTCATGGAGGTGGAGCGGGAGGCGTTCACCCCCCGCACGGTCACGGACGGGGCGGGCTTCGAGGAGATCCTGGAGCTGACCCGGGCCCGCGGCTGGGCCAGCGACATCGAGGAGACCTGGGACGGGCTCGCCTCGGTGGCGGCCCCCATCCACGACCGGCGCAGGATGCCGGTCGGCGCAGTGGCCGTCGCGGGAGCCGTGGAGCGGATGTGCGGGGACTCGGGGGACCCCCGGGCTTCCCTCGTGGCGTCCGTACGGGACTGCGCGCGGGCGGTTTCCCGCGACCTGGGGGCGGGCCGGTTCTGATCCGGCCGACGCCCATCGCCCTGCCCTGACCGTCCAGAGGCCGCTTAAATGTGGCATCTGGGCGGTTTTTGGCGTTTTATGATCACTCAATGGCCTGATTTGGTCGATCACACCGAGTGGTAACAATCCGGCCCCTTGGCCCGGTGAGCCCTTGACGCCCGCTTCGCCTGGCGGAAAACTGCCGTTCATCGGTCGGCATTGCCGAACACCTACCGGCAATACGCGTTAGGGTGTGGCAAGGCCAAGGACCGGTGCAGCACTCACCGAGTGCGTGGGCCACCGGAGGGACCCGGTGGTCGACCACCCCTGAACGACAAAGGAGTCGCGGGTGTCCAGCTCCGACATCTTCATCGGCGAGACCATCGGTACCGCCCTGCTCACCCTGCTCGGCGGCGGCGTCTGCGCCGCACTGACGCTCAAGAGCTCCAAGGCCCGCGGCGCCGGCTGGCTCGCGATCACCTTCGGCTGGGGTTTCGCCGTACTGATCGCCGCCTACGTGTCCGCACCGCTCTCCGGTGCGCACCTCAACCCGGCCGTCACGGTCGGCCTCGCGATCAAGAGCGGCGACTGGAGCGACGTACCGGTCTACTTCGCCGGCCAGCTGCTCGGCGCCATGATCGGCTCGGTCCTGATGTGGCTCGCCTACTACGGACAGTTCCGGGCGCACCTGGCCGACCCGGAGCACATCCGCGACGCCAAGCTCGGCCCCGAGGACCCGCACCCGCACGACGTGGCCGGCCCGGTGCTCGGCATCTTCTCCACGGGCCCCGAGATCCGCAACGTCGTCCAGAACCTGACCACCGAGATCATCGGCACCGCCGTCCTGGTCCTGGCCATCCTGACCCAGGGCCTCCAGGACGACGGCAAGGGCCTCGGCGTCATCGGCGTCCTGATCACCTCGTTCGTCGTCGTCGGCATCGGCCTCTCGCTGGGCGGCCCCACCGGCTACGCCATCAACCCGGTCCGCGACCTCGGCCCGCGCATCGTCCACTCCCTGCTGCCGCTGCCCAACAAGGGCGGCTCGGACTGGAGCTACTCCTGGATCCCGGTGCTCGGCCCCCTCGCGGGTGCCGCGCTCGCCGGCGGTCTGTACAACCTCGCGTTCGCCTGATCAGTAATCGGCACCACGGCACCACCCGCACCGCCATTCTGATTCCGCCTACTTCGACACCTGCCAGGAGCAGCCACCATGACCACCAGCACCGGTCCCTTCATCGCCGCGATCGACCAGGGCACCACCTCCTCCCGCTGCATCGTCTTCGACCGTGACGGCCGCATCGTCGCCGTCGACCAGAAGGAACACGAGCAGATCTTCCCGAAGCCGGGCTGGGTCGAGCACGACGCCTCCGAGATCTGGACCAACGTCCAGGAGGTCGTCGCCGGGGCCATGGCCAAGGCCGAGATCACCTCTGCCGACGTCAAGGCCGTCGGCATCACCAACCAGCGCGAGACCACCCTGCTGTGGGACCGCCACACCGGCGAGCCGGTCCACAACGCTCTGGTCTGGCAGGACACCCGTACCGACGCCCTGTGCAAGGAGCTCGGCCGCAACGTCGGCCAGGACCGCTTCCGCCGCGAGACCGGCCTGCCGCTGGCGAGCTACTTCGCCGGCCCCAAGGTGCGCTGGCTGCTCGACAACGTCGAGGGCCTGCGCGAGCGCGCCGAGGCCGGGGACATCCTCTTCGGCACCATGGACTCCTGGGTCATCTGGAACCTCACCGGCGGCGCCCAGGGCGGTGTGCACGTCACCGACGTCACCAACGCCTCGCGCACCATGCTGATGAACCTGCACACCCTGGCCTGGGACGAGAAGATCGCCGAGTCCATGGACGTGCCCCTCAACGTCCTCCCGGAGATCAAGTCCTCCGCCGAGGTCTACGGCCACGTCAAGGAGGGCGTCCTGGCCGGCGTCCCGGTCGCCTCGGCGCTCGGTGACCAGCAGGCCGCGCTGTTCGGCCAGACCTGTTTCGCCGAGGGCGAGGCGAAGTCCACGTACGGCACCGGCACGTTCATGCTGATGAACACCGGCGACAAGATCATCAACTCCTACAGCGGCCTGCTGACGACCGTCGGCTACCAGATCGGCGACCAGAAGCCGGTCTACGCGCTGGAGGGCTCCATCGCCGTCACCGGCTCGCTCGTCCAGTGGATGCGCGACCAGATGGGCATGATCAAGACCGCGGCCGAGATCGAGACCCTCGCGTCCTCGGTCGAGGACAACGGCGGCGCGTACTTCGTGCCGGCCTTCTCCGGCCTGTTCGCCCCGTACTGGCGCTCCGACGCCCGCGGTGTGATCGCCGGCCTCACCCGGTACGTCACCAAGGCGCACATCGCCCGTGCCGTCCTGGAGGCCACCGCCTGGCAGACCCGTGAGATCACCGACGCCATGACCAAGGACTCGGGCGTCGAGCTCGCGGCCCTGAAGGTCGACGGCGGCATGACCTCCAACAACCTGCTGATGCAGACGCTCTCCGACTTCGTGGACGCCCCCGTGGTGCGCCCGATGGTCGCCGAGACCACCTGCCTCGGCGCCGCCTACGCCGCCGGCCTGGCCGTCGGCTTCTGGCCCGACACCGACGCCCTGCGCGCCAACTGGCGCCGCGCGGCGGAGTGGACCCCGCGGATGCCCGCCGAGCAGCGGGAGCGCGAGTACAAGAGCTGGCTCAAGGCCGTCGAGCGGTCCATGGGCTGGGTCGACGACGAAGACGCCAGCTGACCGCACTCAGCTGACGCTATCGACGAGGAGCTAAGAGAGATATGAGCAGCCTGCAGAGCGTTCCCACCCTGGGTTCGCACCCGACCGCCGGTTCGAACGCGAGCCGCGCCGAGACCCGCGAGCAGTTGGCGAAGGCCACGTACGACCTGCTCGTCATCGGCGGTGGGATCCTGGGCACCTCGGTGGCCTGGCACGCCGCGCAGTCGGGTCTGCGGGTCGCCATGGTGGACGCCGGCGACTTCGCCGGCGCCACTTCCTCGGCCTCCTCCAAGCTGGTCCACGGTGGCCTGCGCTACCTGCAGACCGGTTCGGTCAAGCTGGTCGCGGAGAACCACCACGAGCGCCGGGTGCTGGCCAAGGACGTGGCCCCGCACCTGGTCAACCCGCTCACGTTCTACCTGCCGGTGTACAAGGGCGGCCCGGTGGGCGCCGCGAAGCTGGGTGCGGGCGTGTTCGCGTATTCGGCGCTGTCGGCCTTCGGCGACGGCATGGGCAAGATCATCTCGCCGGCCCGGGCGGCCGCGGACAACCCGGGTCTCAAGACGGACAACCTCAAGGCCGTCGCCGTCTACTACGACCACCAGATGAACGATTCGCGGGTCGCCGTGATGACGGTCCGCGCGGCCGTGGAGTCGGGCGCGGTCGTCCTGAACCACGCCGAGGTCACCGGTCTGCGCATGACGCGCGGCCGGGTCTCCGGCGCCGAGCTCAAGGACCGTCTGGACGGCACCGAGTTCGGTGTGGACGCGCGGGTCGTGCTCAACGCCACCGGCCCGTGGGTGGACCACCTGCGGCGCATGGAGGACAAGCACTCGATGCCGTCCATCCGGCTGTCCAAGGGCGCGCACATAGTCATGAAGCGCAAGTCGCCGTGGAAGGCCGCCATGGCCACCCCGATCGACAAGTACCGCATCACCTTCGCCCTGCCGTGGGAGGACCAGCTCCTGCTGGGCACCACGGACGAGGTCTACGAGGGCGACCCGGCGGACGTGCGTGCCACCGAGGCCGACATCCAGCAGATCCTGGACGAGGCGGCCTTCTCGGTGAAGGACGCCGATCTGGACCGTTCCCTGATGACGTACGCCTTCGCGGGCCTGCGGGTGCTGCCCGGCGGCCCCGGCGGGGTCGAGAAGGCCAAGCGCGAGACGGTCGTCTCCGAGGGCGCGGGCGGCATGCTGTCCGTGGCCGGCGGCAAGTGGACCACGTACCGGCACATCGGCCGGGTGGTCATGGACAAGCTGGCGAAGCTGCCGGGGAGCCCGCTGACCGAGGACATGGAGCCGGTGAAGTCGCTGGTGCGCCGGATCGCGCTGCCCGGTGTCGCCAACCCGAACGCGGTGGCGCACCGGCTGCTGGTGGACCGGGAGCCCGGTTCGCGGATGGACCCGCTGACCGCGCGCCACCTGGCCTCGCACTACGGTTCGCTGGCCTTCGACATCGCGCGGCTCGCGAACGAGGACCCGGCGCTCGCGGAGCGGATCCACCCGGACGGTCCGGAGATCTGGGCGCAGGTCGCCTACGCCCGGGACAACGAGTGGGCCGAGACGGCCGATGACGTGCTGCGCCGCCGTACGACGGTGACGGTCCGCGGCCTGGACAGCGCCGAAGTGCGCGGCCGGGTCGAGGAGATGCTGGCCGACAAGGCATAACCGGCTACGTGAGCGGGCAGAGGGGCGGTTCCAGGGGGAACCGCCCCTCTGTCGTGGGCTGTGGCTGGCGTCCCATCAAGGCTTAGGCTGACCCACGTACGCAAGGGAACTTCGGAAGGAGACCTGGGTGATCGAGCTTGAGGGCGTGCCCGAGCTGATCGACCCGGTCATGGTGGCCGCGTTCGAGGGCTGGAACGACGCGGGTGACGCGGCCTCCGGTGCGGTCGCGCACCTGGACCGGGAGTGGAAGGGCGAGGTCTTCGCGGCTCTGGACGCCGAGGACTACTACGATTTCCAGGTCAACCGGCCGACGGTGTGGCTGGACAACGGGGTACGGAAGATCACCTGGCCGACGACCCGGTTGTCGGTGGTCCGGATCGGCGGTGCGAAGCCGCGCGATCTGGTCCTGGTGCGGGGCATCGAACCGTCCATGCGGTGGCGGTCGTTCTGCAACGAGATCCTGGGCTTCGCCCACGAGCTGGGCGTGGAGATGGTCGTGATCCTGGGCGCGCTGCTCGGGGACACCCCGCACACGCGGCCGGTGCCGGTCAGCGGGGTCACCTCGGACGCGGACCTGGCGCGGACGATGGATCTGGAGGAGACGAAGTACGAGGGCCCGACGGGCATCGTGGGCATCCTGCAGGAGGCCTGCACCCATGCCGGGGTCCCGGCGGTGTCGTTGTGGGCGGCGGTGCCGCACTACGTCTCCCAGCCGCCGAACCCGAAGGCGACGCTGGCGCTGCTCAACCGCCTGGAGGATCTGATCGACATCCGGATCCCGCTGGGCGAACTCCCGGAGGACGCGCGGGCGTGGCAGGTGGGCGTGGACCAACTGGCGGCCGAGGACAGCGAGGTGGCGGAGTACGTCCAGACGCTGGAGGAGGCCCGGGACACGGCCGATCTGCCGGAGGCATCCGGGGACGCCATTGCCCGGGAGTTCGAGCGGTACTTGCGGCGGCGGGACCCTTCCACGGGCGCGGAGCCGGGTGACGGGTCGTACCTGCGGGACACCTCGGGTGGTCTGCCGCGTCCGCCGAAGCGGAAGGCGGACCCGGAGCCGGATCCGGAGCCCCCGGCCGCGGGCGGGGAAGAGGGTGCTCCGCCGGAGGCGTGAGCGGCACATGGGGATGCCCCCGGCCCGATGGGCCGGGGGCATCCCCATGTCCGGCGGTGGTTACAGCGCCACGCCCAGCAGCGCGTCCACCGTGCGGGAGACCAGGCCGGGGGCGGACTCGTCGTCGCCGTCGGTGGCGATCTGGAGCTCGACCCAGCGGTCCACCGCCGCGAGAGCAGCAGGCGCGTCCAGGTCGTTGGCCAGGGCTTCGCGGACCTCCTCGACCAGGGCGTCGGCGGAGATGCCGTCCGGGCGGGAGACGGCCGCGCGCCAGCGCTCCAGGCGGGCCACCGCCTGGGCGAGGACCTCGTCGGTCCACTCCCAGTCCGCGCGGTAGTGGTGCGAGAGCAGGGCCAGGCGGATCGCCGCCGGGTCCACTCCCGCCCGCCGCAGGGCGGACACGAAGACCAGGTTGCCCTTGGACTTCGACATCTTCTCGCCGTGCAGGGCGACCATGCCGGCGTGTACGTACGCCTTGGCCATGGGGAACTCGCCCGTCAGCACCTGGGCGTGCGAGGCGCCCATCTCGTGGTGCGGGAAGGCGAGGTCGGAGCCGCCGCCCTGGATGTCGAAGGTCATGCCCAGGTGGTCCAGGGCGATGGCCACGCACTCGATGTGCCAGCCGGGGCGGCCGCGGCCCAGGGAGCCGCCGTCCCAGCTGGGCTCGCCCGGACGGGCGGCCATCCACAGCATCGGGTCGAGGGGGTTCTTCTTGCCGGCGCGGTCGGGGTCGCCGCCCCGCTCCGCGGAGAGCAGGCGCATGGCTTCGGCGTCGAGGTTGGAGACCTTGCCGAAGTTCGCGTCGGACTCCACCGAGAAGTAGACGTCGCCGTCGAGCTCGTAGGCGGCGCCCGCGTCCCGCAGCCGTTCGACCAGGGGCACGATGCCGGGTATGGCTTCGACCGCGCCGATGTAGTGCTGCGGGGGCAGCATCCGCAGGGCGGTCATGTCCTCGCGGAAGAGGGCCGTCTCGCGCTCGGCGAGCTCGGTCCAGTCCTGGTTGTCGCGCAGCGCCCGCTCCAGGAGGGGATCGTCTACGTCCGTGACGTTCTGGACGTAGAGGACCTGCCGCTTGGTGTCGAGCCACACGCGCTGCACGAGGTCGAACGCGTTGTAGGTGGCCGCGTGACCGATGTGCGTCGCGTCGTACGGGGTGATCCCGCAGACGTAGATTCGGGCGACGGGACCGGGGGCGAGGGTGATCGTCCCCTGGGTCGCGGTGTCGTGGATCTGGAGGTCGCGGCCCTTGCCAGGCAGGGCGGGGACCTCAGAAGCGGGCCAGGCATGCATGCGTCGAGCGTAACCGGACGGGTGTTCCGAAAACGAACCGGACCTGCACTGTTGTCTTGATCGGCGCTCTTGCGCCATGGCCGGTTGTATGCGTACGGGGCCTGCGGTGCGCGGTCGGGCTCGGACCCCGCTCAGACGCGCCCTGAAGGGCTCAGACGCGCTCGGGCAGGCGGGCTCAGACGGGCGGCCAGGGGATCGCCGGCCACTGTCCCGACGGCTGCGGGTGCCTGCCGGTGCGCAGCAGCAGGGCCACCCGGGCCCGTACGGCGGCCAGCTCGGCGGTGGTGACCAGTTCCGCCAGTCGGGTGGCGAGGGGCTCTCCTGCGGCCAGCCGGGCCTCCAGGGAGGTCAGCATGGACCGGGCCTCCCCGGTCAGTGGCTCCCCCGCCCATCCCCAGAGCAGGGTGCGCAGTTTGTCCTCGGTGTGGAAGGTCACTCCGTGGTCGATGCCGTAGAGGCGTCCGTCGGGGGCGGGCAGCAGGTGGCCGCCCTTGCGGTCGCCGTTGTTGATGACGACGTCGAGGACGGAGAGCCGGCGCAGCCGCTCGTCGTCGGCGTGGACCAGGAGCGCGGTGCGGCCTTCGCCGACCTCGGCGAAGGCGACGGGCTTGTAGCCCTCCCCGGCTTCCTCGCCCTCCACGAGCGCGAGGAGTCCGGCCGCGGGCTCCTGGGTCTCCCCCGTCTCGATCCACTGCTGGACCATGCCCTCGCCGTAGGGTCCGTCGCGGAGCACGGTCGGGGGCACCAGCCCCCAGCCGGTGGCCTCGGAGACCAGGTAGGAGGCGACCTCGCGCTGGGCGAGGTTGCCGTCGGGGAAGTCCCACAGCGGGCGCTCGCCCTTGACCGGCTTGTACACGCAGTCGGCGCTGACGCCCTCGTGGGTGACATTGCACAGCAGGACGGCGTTGGACGCCTCGCGGATCCGGCCGACGACCGTGAGCTCGCCGTGGGCCAGCAGCTCTTCCAGTTCCCCCGTGGTGTTCACGCCTGGCGCCGGTAGCCGTTCTGGCGCGGGCAGACGTGCCCTTCCGGGTCCAGCGGGAGGCTGCACAGCGGGCACGGGGGCCGGCCGGCGTTGACCACGTCCAGGGCCCTCTTGGCGAAGGCCCGGGCCTGGGCGCCGGAGAGGCGCACGCGCAGCATGGGCGGGCCGTTCTCCTCGTCCTGCAGGAGCCGCTCCTCCGCCTCGGCGAGGTCCTCTTCGGAGTCCGCGTCGAGTTCGACGAGGGCCTGCGCTTCGACGATCATGCGCTGCTCCTCGCCGTCCCAGGCCAGGGCCATGGTGCCGACGCGGAACTCCTCGTCGACGGGGACGTCCAGGGGCGCGGTGTCGGTGACTTCGGCGGGGGCCACGGCCGGGACCGGGGCATTGCCCCCGGTGCGCCGTACGACCTCGTCCAGCAGCTCGTCCATCCGCTCGGCGAGCGCCGCGACCTGGGTCTTTTCCAGGGAGACGCTGGTGACGCGAGGGCCGGCGGAGGCCTGCAGGAAGAACGTACGGCGTCCAGGCAGCCCGACGGTGCCCGCGACGAAGCGGTCCGGCGGGTCGTAGAGGAACACCTGACGGGGCACGTCCAGTCTCCAAGTGTCCGGGGTCCCCGGACGGGATCCGGGGAGGCAGGGGCAGGGCTGGGCCCATGGGTTGGCCCGTCCAGCCTACTGCGCCGTTCGATCACACCGCGCCCGCGCCGCCCCCCACGACCGCTTCGCCGCCCGCTTCGGCCGCGTCCTGGGAGGCGGCGGGGTCCCCGGCCGGGGTTTCGCGGGGCGTGAAGGAGGCGAAGTCGCCGGTGTCGCCGAGCCGGAGCAGGAACGGCCGGGTCGGGGTGTAGCGGATCGCGGTGACCGAGCAGGGGTCGACGTGGATCCGCTGGAAGAGGTCGAGGTGCATGCCGAGGGCGTCCGCGACAAGGGACTTGATGATGTCCCCGTGCGAGCACATCAGGAAGACGGCGTCGGCGCCGTGCTCCTCCTCGATGCGCGCGTCCCACTCCCGTACGGCGTCCACGGCGCGGGCCTGCATGGCGCGCATGGACTCGCCTCCGGGGAAGGCGGCGGCCGACGGGTGCTGCTGGACGATGCGCATCAGGGGTTCTTCGGAGAGTTCGGAGAGTTTGCGGCCCGACCAGTCGCCGTAGTGGCATTCGCCGATGCGCTCGTCGGTGTGGAGTGCGAGTCCGGGCCGGGCGGCCAGCAGCGGGGCCAGGGTCTGGGCGCACCGCTCCAGCGGGCTGGTGACGGCGGCGGCGAGCGGTACCCCGGCGAGCCGTCCGGGGAGCGCCGCGGCCTGCTCCTCGCCGCGTTCGTCGAGGTTCACCCCCGGGGTCCATCCGGCGAGCAGTCCGGCGGTGTTGGCGGTGGACCGCCCGTGTCGTACGAGGATCAGCGTGGCCATGCGGCCAGCCTATGCGCTCGCGGCGGTGTGCGGTCGGGGTGCGGGCAGGGAAGAATGCGCAGGTGATTGTGGACTGCGCGATGTACCGGAACGGCCGCCGCTCCCAGGCGCCCGAGGACTTCTCGGATGCCCTGGACGAGGCGCGGGCGACCGGCGACGCCTTCCTGTGGGTGGGCATGCACGAGCCTACGGAGGCGGAATTCGAGCACGTCAGTGCGGAGTTCGGGCTGCACAAGCTGGCCGTGGAGGACGCGCTGACCGCGCACCAGCGGCCGAAGCTGGAGGTTTACGACGATTCGCTCTTCGTGGTGCTCAAGCCGGTGCGCTACGACGACAACGCGGACAGGGTGAGCACGGGCGAGCTGATGGTGTTCATCGGCGACTCGTTCGTGGTCACGGTCCGGCACGGCGAGGGGGCCGCGCTGGCCGCCGTGCGCCACCGGCTGGAGCAGGAGCCGGAGGTGCTCAAGCACGGTCCGACGGCGGTGCTGTACGCGGTCTCGGACGCGGTGGTGGACCACTACATCGAGGTGGCCGCCGAGCTCCAGGCGGATCTGGAGGAGCTGGAGGCGGAGGTGTTCTCGCCGAACCCCGCGGACACCAAGAACACGGCGGCCCGGATCTACGGCTTCAAGCGGCAGGTCCTGGAGTTCCGCCGGGCGACGAGCCCGCTGCTGCAGCCGATGGACCGGCTGGCCTTCGGGAGCGTGCCCTTCGTGCACGAGCACGCCCAGCCGTTCTTCCGCGATGTCGCCGACCACCTGACGAAGGCCAACGAGTACATCGAGGGCCTGGACCGGCTGCTCTCGGACGCGCTGGCCGCGCATCTGGCGCAGATGGGGGTCCGGCAGAACGACGACATGCGCAAGATCTCGGCCTGGGCGGCGATGGCGGCGGTCCCGACCATGGTGGCGGGGATCTACGGCATGAACTTCGAGCACATGCCGGAGCTCAAGCAGGGCTGGGGCTATCCGGTGGTGGTCGTGGTGATGGTGGCCCTGTGTCTGGGGCTGCACCGCATGTTCAAGCACCGCGGCTGGCTCTGACGCGCAGGCGTCCCGCAAGGGTCCTCAGGCGAACTCGGGCGCCGTCGTCGGTACGCCGCCCAGCGCGTTCCTGCGCTCCGGCGGGCGCAGGGCGACCATCCGGTGCCAGCCGCCGAACCGCTCGTAGGCGTACGTCCCGCGGATCCCGGCGGCGAGCGCGGCGGCCTTGGGTGCGGGCCAGTGCAGCAGGCGTCCCATGTGGCCCATGACGGCGAGGCTCACGTCGCGGTAGACGGCGATCTCGGCGAGCGCGCTCTCGCGCAGCACGCGGTGGATGGTCCGGGCGTGGCCGGCGCGGGCGAGGCGCAGGAGTTCCTCGTGGCAGTAGGCGAGGTGGTTGTCCTCGTCCGCGCTGATCATGCGGACGGCCTTGCCGAGGTCGGGGTGGTCCCCGAAGTGGCGGACCAGCATGACCATCTGTTCGGCGGCGCGCTGTTCGGTGACCCGGCTGTGGGCGAGGTAGACGACGATGTCGTCCTCGCTCAGGGCCCGCTGCCCGCGCAGGGTCTCGTGCGCCAGGCCGATGCCGCGGCGCTCCAGCAGCATCGTGTAGTCGGTCTCGGGCGGTACGGGTACGGGCGCCAGGCCGCGCTTGCGCAGCAGCGCGTTGAAGATCCTGCCGTGCTTGTCCTCGTCGGCCCCGTGCCGGGTGATCTTGGGCGCGAGATCGCGCATGGAGTCGGGGACCAGTGCCGCGATCCGGGCGTTCTCCCAGCCTCCCTGGGCCTCGCCGCCGGCGGCGATGGAGCAGAACAGCTGGAAGGAGTCGTCGTGGTCGACGATCTCCTGGAACAGGCTGCGTGCGGAGAGCATGCATCGAGTCAAAAGCCGATCGGCGGACCGGGCAACCGGGTGCGCCGTGGGGTTCGGCCGAATGAACGAGCGCGACCGGTGGGCCGGGATGCGTAACCCCGCGGGCACCGGACGCGTTGTTGGCTGTGTCGGCCGTGGCGGGGAAGACCCCCCGAGCCCCCACCACGGCCGCAGAGCATGCGGCTCCGGTCCGTCAGGCGAGGCCCGCGATCTCCATGGCCTCGGTGCCGGCGCGCAGGGCGGCGATCCGCTCGTCCAGGGTGAAGCCGGCCGGGGCGAGCGTCAGGGTGGTGACGCCGGCCTCCGCGTAGGCCCGCATCCCGTCCGCGATGCGCTCCACCGGGCCCAGCAGGGTGGTGGAGTCGATCAGCGAGTGCGGGACGGCGGCGGCCGCGCCCTGCTTGTCGCCCGCCAGGTACTTGTCCTGGATCTCGGCGGCTTCCTTCTCGTAACCCATGCGCTGGGCGAGCTGGTTGTAGAAGTTCTGCTTGCGGCTGCCCATGCCGCCCACGTACAGGGCGGTGTACGGGCGGAACATGTCCGCGAGAGCGGCCACGTCCTCGCCGAGGGCCAGCGGCACGGTCGGGCAGACGTCGAAGCCGTCCATCGTCAGCCCGGCCTTCTCGCGGCCCGCGCGGATGTGCGTGAGCGCGGTGGCCTCCAGGTGCTCGGCGGCCGGGAAGATCAGCAGCGCTCCGTCGGCGATCTCGCCGGTCTGCTCCAGGTTCTTGGGTCCGATGGCGGCGATGTAGAGCGGAATGTGCTCGCGCTCGGGGTGCACGGTGAGCTTGAGCGGCTTGCCCGGGCCGCCGGGCAGCGGCAGGGTCCAGTGCTCGCCCTCGTAGGACAGCCGCTCGCGGCTCATCGCCTTGCGGACGATCTCCACGTACTCCCGGGTCCGGGCGAGCGGCTTGTCGAACTTCACCCCGTACCAGCCTTCGGAGACCTGCGGTCCGGAGACCCCGAGGCCGAGCCGGAAGCGGCCCTTGGTGAGGGAGTCGAGGGTGGCGGCCGTCATCGCGGTCATCGCGGGCTGGCGGGCCGGGATCTGCAGGATCGCGGAGCCGACGTCGATCCGCTCGGTCTGGGCGGCGACCCAGGCCAGGACGGTCGGGGCGTCGGAGCCGTAGGCCTCGGCGGCCCAGCAGACGTCGTAGCCGAGGCGGTCGGCCTCCTGCGCGACGGCGAGGTTGTCGGCGTCCATGCCGGCGCCCCAGTAACCGAGATTGATGCCGAGCCGCATGTGCAGTCCCCTTAGCGGTCAGTACTCATGAGTAACGTCAGTCTGCGGGGACTGTAGCGCGCCCGGGTGCCCCGCGTCAGTGCCGCAGTAGTCTCAGCCCTCATGGAGCAGAGGCATCTCGGCCGCACCGGACTGCGCGTCTCCCGGATCGGTCTCGGCACACTGACCTGGGGCCGGTCGGCGGACGGACCGGACGAGGCGGAAGCCGCCGCGCAGTTGAAGACGTTCTGGAACGCGGGCGGCACCCTCGTCGACACGGCCGACGTGTACGGGGGCGGGGAGGCGGAGTACCTCCTCGGGCAGTTGATCGGTTCCGTCGTGCCGCGGCGGGATCTGGTGATCGCCACGAAGGCGGGCGGGGTCGCGGACCGGGACCGCCCCTTCGACTGCTCCCGCGGCCACCTCCTGGCCGCCCTGGACGAGTCCCTGGCCAGGCTGAACACGGACTACGTCGACCTCTGGCAGGTCCACGCCTTCGACCCCGGGACCCCGCTGGAGGAGACCCTCCAGGCGCTGGACCTGGCGGTCAGCAGCGGCCGGGCGCGGTACGCCGGGGTGTCCAACTTCAGCGGCTGGCAGCTGGCGAAGGCGGCGACCTGGCAGATCGCCGCCCAGGGGGTACGGACCCGGCTGGCATCGACCCAGATGGAGTACTCCCTGCTCCAGCGGGGCGTGGAGCGCGAGGTCGTCCCGGCCGCCCTTGACCTGGGCGTATCCCTCCTCCCCTCGTCCCCCTTGGGCCGGGGCGTCCTGACGGGCAAGTACCGGGGCGGCACCCCGGCCGACTCCCGGGGCGCCTCGGAAACCCTGGCGGCCTTCGTGGACCCGTACCTGGACGACGCGGCGAGCCGCATCGTGGACGCGGTGGCCACGGCCGCCCACGGACTGGCGGTGACCCCGCTGCAGGTGGCCCTGGCATGGGTCCGGGACCGTCCGGGGGTGGCCGCCCCCATCGTCGGAGCGCGGACATCGGCGCAGCTCGGGGCGGCCCTGTCGGTGGAGACGCTTAGTCTTCCGGAGGAGATCCGCCGAGCCCTGGACGACGTCTCGGCGCCTGTCCACCGCTATCCCGATCAGGACTGGAGCACCTTGTGAGCGAGACCGCAGCCGCGGAAACCCCGGCCACCCCCGGCCCCGAGGCCGGCCCCGCCGACACCGCTGCCGCGGAGGCCGTTGCCGCCGAGGCCGGTGACACCGAGGCCCCGGAGCCGGGCGAAGCCGCCAGCTCCGAGGCCGGTGACACCGCCACCGGGTCCGGCGAAGCCGATAGCTCCGAGGCCGGCGGGTCCGGCGAGGCCGATGGCGCCGAGGCCGGTGGTGACGAGGCCCTGGGGTCCGGCGAAGCCGACGGCACCGAGGCCGGTGACACCGCCACCGGGTCCGGCGAAGCCGAGGAGGTTCCCGCCGCAGGGGCGCCCACCGCCGCGTCCGGCGAAGCCGGTGACAGCGCCCCTGAGCCGACGCCTTCCGGCGAAGCCGGGAGCAGGGACGGGGAGTCGGACGACGCCGAGCCCGCCGCGACCGCCGGGGCGACCGCCCCCGAGCCGGACCCCGGCGGAGCCGGGAGCGGGGACGGGGCGGATGCCGGTTCGTCCGGCGAAGCCGGGAGCGGAGACGGGTCTGGGGCGGAGCCCCAGGGAACGGTGGAAGGGCGGGTAGGGGAAAGCCCCGCAGGGCCCACCGACCCCGACGGGCCCGTCGAAGGCACGGCGGACGGAGCCGACCCGGCGCAGGCCGACGCCGAGTCCGGGACCGGGTCCGCCACCGAGGCCAAGCCCGCGCTGAGCGAAGCGGCGGCGGAACTGGCCGCGCAGAAGATCGAGCGGGAGCGCATCGCCCGGCGCAAGGCCGAGCGCGAGGCCCCCATCGAAGCCGGGGCGAAGCTCAGCGGGACGGCCGCCGATCTCCTGGCCGCCGTACGGGCCATGGAGAGCGGCGTCCGTCCCCCCGCCCCGCTCCACCGCCCCGCACCGGCACAGCCGCAGGCACACGCACAGCCGCAGGCACAGGCGGCACAGCCGGAGGCCCCCGCGCCCACGCCGGAGCGCGCACCCGCCCCCACGCCGACACCCTCGCGGGAGCCCTCCCCCGACCCCGACGCCGTCCAGGCGCTCCGCACCCTCCTAGCCCGTGGCGGGGCCCCCGAGTCCCTGGCCCCGCAGGCGGCCCTCGCGCTCGGCGCCGACGCGGCCGGGCAGCTCGCCGAATCCCCCTGGCGGCTCCTCGCCGTCGCCGGGGTCCGCCCGACCCAGGCCGACGGGTTCGCCCGCGCCCTCCTCGGCCCCGAAGAAACCGGCCCCGGGGACGAGCGGCGGGCCGCCGCCCTGGTGGGCTGGCTGCTCGGCCAGGCCGCCGCCAAGGGACACACGGTGCTGGACGCCCCCACCCTGGAGTCCGCCCTCGCCCAGTACGGCGTGCCCGACCCGGCAGAGGCGCTGGAGGCGGCCGTCGGGGACGGAGCCGTCCTCAGCTTCGAGGAGCCGGTGGGCCCGCCCGTAGCCGAGGACGAGGAGCAGCCCGTACGGATCCTCGTGGGCCTGGAAGGCTCCGCCATGGCCGAGGAGAGCCTCGCCGAGGGCCTGGCCCGGATCGCCAACACCTTCACGGACCCCGCCGACTGGGACAAGGCCGCCGGCGGCAACGGCCCCGGCGCCGAGTTGATCCGGGCGGTCGCCGCGCACGGCCTGGTCACCCACACCGGCGGCGAGGCCGCCCGCGCCGAGCCCTTCGCCCTGCTCGCGGCCGCCCGGGAGGCCGGCCTGCGGGCCTGGCTGGCCGCGCACGCCCCGGCCGCCGAAGGCGCACAGGGTGCCGGGGGCGCGGTCACCGTGGCCGGTCTGCTGGCCGGCGCCGAGGGCCCCGGCCGGGATGCGGACGGGCAGTTCGCGCTGGACCTGCTCATCGTCCTCGACGTCCCGCAGCTGGACGTGGAGACGGCGGCCGCGCTGGTGGAGTCCGTGCCCGACGGCGCCCGCCTGGTGCTGTCCGGCGATCCCGGGGTGCTCGGCAGCGCCGGCCCCGGCCGGGTCTTCGCCGATGTGCTCGCGGCCCGCGCCTTCCCCCAGCTGGTGTCCCGCGTCCCGGATCCCGGCCCGATCGGCGAGCTGGTCTCGGGGGTCGGGATCGGGGAGCTGAACCAGGTGGACGCCCCCGGCAAGGAGGTCGTCATCGTTCCGGTGCGCGACGCCGGGGAGGCCGTGCACCGCACCGTGCAGCTGGTCTCCGAGTCGGTGCCCCGCGCCTTCGGGATCCCGGCGGACGCCGTCCAGGTCATCACCCCGGGCCACGGCGGCTCGGCGGGTACCCGGGCGCTCAACGCCGCCCTCAAGGAGCGGCTGAACCCCGGTCCCGGCCGGTTCGGCGGCTTCGACCCGGGGGACCGCGTGGTCCACGTGCCGTCCGCCGGGCGGGCGCTGCCGGCCCGGGTGGTGTCGGCCGACGCGCAGGGGCTGCATCTGGAGGCCGCCGCGGGCGCGCGGATCCTCGTACCGAAGGAGCGGGTGGAGTCCCAGGTGCGGCACGGCTGGGCCGTGACGGCGCACCAGGCCGTGGGTTCGCGCTGGCCGGCCGTGGTCGTCGTCCTGCCCGGGGACGCGGCGCAGGCCCTGTCCCGGGAGTGGGTGTACACGGCGTTCGGGCGCGCCGGGCGCCACCTGTCGGTGGTGCACGGGGTGGACCAGGCTCTGCCCCGCGCCGTCGCGGAGGTGCCCCCGAAGCCCCGTACGACCCGGCTGACGGGCCTGCTCCGGGCGCTCGCCGCGGCGGCGCAGGCGCAGCCCGAGTAGGAGACGCGCCGCGGCCCCCGTCCCGGGTGGGACGGGGGCCGCGGCGTTCGCCGTGCGCGGGGTCCGGTCAGGCCGGGGTGAGGCCCGGCTGGGCCGCCTCGTCCTCGGCGTCCTCGGCGTCCTCGTCTACGTACTCGCCGTCCTGCTCCTCGTCGAAGACCGAGCTGACGTCGAAGCGGTGCATCACGTCCTGCGGATCGATGTGCGTGAAGGGCGCGCTCAGCCACTCCCCCGGTTCCGTGAGCTCCTCCGAGGCGGCGATCCAGAGCGTGGAGTCCCCCTCCTCCAGACCGAAGTCCTTGGCACGGGAGGCGATCTCGTCCGGCTCGTACTCGCCGAAGAGGACCCCGATCGCGTCGGCGGTACCGCCGTCCTGGTCGAGTTCGGCTTCGCGGTCGTGCGCGACGACCCGCTCGGCCTGGGCGATCAGGCGGGCTGGTTCGACCACGGCGTAGTCGCGGCGGATGAGCACGCTGAAGGCGGCGGGCTCGGCGGGCCCGGTGTACGGGAGCCCGTCCTCGGGAGTGGGGATCTCGAAGGGGGTGACCTCGTCGTAGCGGTCGTAGAGGAGTTCGTCGTACTCCTCGGCGGCGGCGGCGAGTTCGTTGAACGCCGTGTAGACGTCCGGGTCATCGTCCCCGGTCCTGCTCTCGACCGCGGCGAGGTGACGGTCGAGCGCGGCCTTGACCGCCTCGGCGGCGGCGCGTACCTCGGCAACAGTGGGCAGAGCGGCATCAGACATAGTGCAGACGCTATCCGTAGCAGGGCTCCGCACGCACAATAGATGCGATGCCGGAATACGAATTTGTCGACCTGTACGTGCCCCGAGGGGTTCCACGCCAGGAAACGACCCGCCTGTTGACCGATCATGCCGAGTACGGGCATTGGGAGCTCGACCGGCTGACGCTGCTCCGGGACGGCAGTCGCCGTGTCCGACTGCGCCGCCGGATCATCCGCCAGGTCCGCGCGACCTGGTGACCCGGATCCGCGTCGCGGGTGCCTCCCGGCCGTGGCCGGCGGGCACCCGCGATGCGGAGGGATTCCGGGTGAACAGCCGTCAGGCGGCCTTGCGCGCCCGGCGGTAGAGCACGGCGCCCGCCAGCAGCATGCCCGCGGCCAGGGGCACTCCGGCGGTGAGGACGTCACCGGCGCCGGTCTCGGCCAGTCCCCCGGCCGGGGTTGAACCCGTACCAGGGCCGGTTCCCTGGGCGGGGTACGTGACCGGGGTCACCGATCCGGCGCCGACGCCCGTGCCTGTGCCCGGGCCGGTGGGCGTTCCCGGCTGCCCGGTGCCGGGAGTACCGGGGTTCCCCGGGTTCCCGCCCGGATTGCCCGGTGTACCGGGGCCGCCGGGGTTCCCGTGGTCGCCCGGGGTGCCGTGATCGCCCGGCCCGCCCGGATTGCCGTGGTCACCCGGCGTGCCGTGATCGCCCGGGGTACCCGGGTTCCCGTGGTCGCCGGGGGTGCCGTGGTCACCCGGGGTACCCGGATTGCCGTGGTCACCCGGCGTGCCGTGGTCACCCGGGGTACCCGGGTTCCCGTGGTCGCCGGGGGTGCCGTGGTCACCCGGGGTACCCGGATTCCCGTGGTCACCCGGCGTGCCGTGGTCACCCGGTGTGCCCGGGTTCCCGTGGTCGCCCGGGTGCCCCGGGTGGTCGTCCTCGTCGCACGGCTCGTCCGGGTTGCCCGGGTGCTCGGGGTGGTCCGGGTGCTGCGGGTGGCCCGGTCGGCCCGGAACGTTCGCGCAGCGGTTGCCGAAGGCCGGGTTCAGGGCCCCCACCACCGTCACCGTGTTCCCGCAGGCGTTCACCGGTGCGTCCACGGGTGCCTGAACGGTGTTCCCGGACAGCAGGCCCGGTGAGTGCGCGGTGTGGCCGGAGGCCGCGGAGTCCGCGTGTGCGTATCCCCCGCCGATCGCGAGCAGACCCCCCGCGGCCGCCATGGTGATCAAGGTCTTCTTGCCGGTGACCTGTACCTGTCGTCGCATCTGTACTTCGTCCCCTGGTGTGCGTGGTGCACGCGCACGCGCGCGCACGCTCGGCCGGCGCACTGGCCGCACAGGCTCCCCCGCCTGGTGCGCCGGAAGATCGATGTCGGGCCGTAAAGCCCGGCGGCCCCGGAGCGCTGGAATGCGCTCCGGGGCCAAGAACTTCAGAAACTTCAGGCGTTGACGCAGGTGTTGCCGAAAGCCGGGTTCAGCAGACCGATCACGGAGACCGTGTTGCCGCAGACGTTCACGGGAACGTGGATCGGAACCTGGACGACGTTGCCGGACAGGACACCGGGGGAGCCGATGGCCGCACCCTGGGCACCCGCGTCGGCGACAGCCAGGCCCGCACCCGCGAGAACCAGACCACCGGTGACAGCCGCAGCGGCGGCAACCTTCTTGAACATTGTTCCTCCTAGTAGGCAAGCGCGGTCCCAGCCGCGGACCGCACCACCTGTAACGAGGAGGGATCACCAGGGCTACGAGCGTATGAGCGCATTCACTCTTCTCAGTGGAATCCGCACACCTTCCCGATTCCCAGGCGTTAAGTACCTCCCGGTTCCTCCCGATCCCCAGGGATCCCGTCAGGAACCGTCAGGACTCGTCGATGAACCGGTCGAGCACGCGCACGCCGAACTTGAGGCCCTCCACCGGCACCCGCTCGTCCACCCCGTGGAACATCCCGGCGAAGTCCAGCTCCGGCGGCAGCTGCAGCGGCGCGAAGCCGAAGCAGCGGATGCCGAGGTCGTCGAAGGACTTGGCGTCCGTACCGCCGGAGAGCATGTACGGGACCGCGCGCGCGATCGGGTCGTGCGCCTTGAGGGCGGTCTGCATGGCGTCCACGAGCCTGCCGTCGAAGGAGGTCTCCAGGGCCTTGTCCCCGTGGACGTCCTCCCGCTTCACGCGCGGGCCCAGGATCCGGTCGAGGTCGGCGAAGAACTCCTCCTCGTAGCCCGGCAGGAAGCGGCCGTCCACGTGGGCGGTGGCCTGCCCCGGGATGACGTTGACCTTGTAGCCGGCGCCGAGCATGGTCGGGGCGGCCGAGTTGCGCAGGGTCGCGCCGACCATCTTGGCGATGCCGCCGAGCTTGGCGAGCGTGGCCTCCATGTCGTCCGGGTCGAGCGGGGTGCCCAGCGCGTCCGAGAGCTCGTCCAGGAAGTGGCGCACGGTCTTGGTGACCCGTACCGGCCAGGTGTGGCGGCCCAGGCGCCCCACGGCCTCGCACAGCTCGGTGATGGCGTTGTCGTTGTTGGTCATCGACCCGTGGCCGGCGGTGCCCTCGACGGTGAGCCGCATCCAGTGCATGCCCTTCTGGGCGGTCTCCACCAGGTACAGCCGCAGGTTCTCGTTCACGGTGAAGGAGAAGCCGCCGACCTCGCCGATCGCCTCGGTGACCCCCTCGAAGAGCCCCGGGTGCTTGTCGACGAGGTGCCGGGCGCCGTAGGTGCCGCCCGCCTCCTCGTCGGCGAGGAAGGCCAGCACGATGTCGCGCGGGGGCTTGCGGCCGCTGCGCATGCGGTCGCGCACGACGGCCAGCGTCATCGCGTCCATGTCCTTCATGTCGACCGCGCCGCGGCCCCACACGCAGCCGTCGGCGATCTCGCCGGCGAAGGGGTCGTAGGTCCAGTCGGCCGCGTTGGCGGGGACCACGTCGGTGTGCCCGTGGATCAGCAGCGCCGGACGCGAGGGGTCCTCGCCCTCGATGCGCGCCACGGTCGAGGCGCGCCCCTTGTGCGATTCGAAGATCTGCGGCTCCAGCCCGACCTCGGCGAGCTGCTCGGCGACCCACTCGGCCGCCTTGCGCTCGCCGGGGCCGGAGTGGTCCCCGTAGTTGCTGGTGTCGATCCGGATGAGGTCCCGGCAGAGGTCGACGACCTCGTCCTCGCCGGATACGGTCCTGCCCGCGCTCGACTCGCTCACGCTGCTTCCTCCCACTGACCACTGATCGGTACCGAACTGCCTCCCATCCTCCCGCTCCGGGCCGCTGTGCCCAAGGCCGGACCCGGCCGTCGGGGGGTGTGATCGAGGACCCCGGAATGTTTGGTAATGTTTTCCACGTCGGAACGGCCCGCGAGGGACGCGAGACAGACACCTTGTCCGGGTGGCGGAATGGCAGACGCGCTAGCTTGAGGTGCTAGTGCCCTTTATCGGGCGTGGGGGTTCAAGTCCCCCCTCGGACACCAACGCGAAACCCCACTTCACGTGGGGTTTTCTGCGTTTGTGGGGCACGGGGCGGGCGAAGGCCCGGTGGGGATATTCTGGGGAAGTGAATGAGAATCTTCCTCCTTGCCCCAAATGTTCCTGCGAGTACACCTACGAGATGAACGCGCTCGTGGTGTGCCCCGAGTGCGGTCACGAGTGGGTGCCCGCCGAAGAGGACGCGCAGGCCGCGACGGGCTCCGGGGAGCGGGTCGTGAAGGACTCCGTGGGCAATGTGCTCAGCGACGGGGACACCGTGACCGTGGCCAAGGCGCTCAAGGTCA
The DNA here is from genome assembly GCF_041434015.1 of Streptomyces sp. NBC_00454. Classification (GTDB taxonomy): domain Bacteria; phylum Actinomycetota; class Actinomycetes; order Streptomycetales; family Streptomycetaceae; genus Streptomyces. The sequence goes on from NZ_CP107907.1 coordinate 1,544,270, forward strand.
AGGGCAGCCCCTCGGGGATCAAGGCCGGCACGAAGGTCCGTAACATCCGGCTCATCGACGGGGTCGACGGACACGACATCGACTGCAGGATCGACGGCTTCGGCGCGATGCAGCTCAAGTCCAGCGTGGTCAAGAAGGCCTGACCGCAGGCGGATGTGAGGAGAGGGGCCCCGCTGTGGCGGGGCCCCTCTCCTCGTTTCCCGTGCCGGTCGGGCTCGGTCAGTCGCCCGGGATGGCCTCGGCCGCCTGGTCGAGGCGGAAGGCCTCGTTGCCCAGGCCGATGCGGGCGTGCACCTCGGGGCGCGAGGAGCGCAGGAACAGGCCGTACGCCAGGCCCGCCGCGGCCGCGGCGCCGATGATGCCGGGCAGCACCCAGCTCAACGCGGAGCCCTCTTCGGCGGCGACCAGGACGCCGAAGTCCCTGACGGTGTAGACGGCGATGGCGAGCAGCGCGATGCCGGCCAGGCCCGCCGCGACGAGCCGCCAGACCTGGGCACCCGCGGTGCCCCGGCGGACGAAGAAGGCGATGACGGCGAAGGAGGCCGCGGCCATCAGCAGGGTCACGCCGAGGGCGCCGACGCTGCCCATCCAGGTGAACAGGTGCAGGACGGGCGTGGTGGGGTCGCCGGCCGGCAGGTCGTCGGTGAACGCGAAGGCGAGGACGACGACCACGGAGATCACGGTCTGCAGGAGCGAGCCGGTGGCGGGGGCGCCGGTACCGGCATTGGTGCGGCCGAAGGAGGCCGGCAGCAGGCCCTCGCGGCCCATCGCGAAGGCGTAGCGGGCGACGACGTTGTGGAAGCTGAGCATCGCCGCGAACATGCCGGTCACGAACAGGACGTGCAGGGCGTCGGTGAAGGCGGTGCCCAGGCGGCTCTCGGTGAGCTGGAAGAGCAGGCCGGGGCCGGCTTCGGCGGAGGCCTTGACCACCTCGCCGGGGCCGGTGGCGACGGTGAGGGCCCAGGCGCTGAGCGCGAAGAAGAGGGCGACGAAGCCGACGGCGAGGAACATCACCCGGGAGACCACGATGTGCGGCTTGCTGGTCTCCTCGGCGTAGACCGGGGACTGCTCGAAGCCCACGAAGGCGGCGATGCAGAAGCACAGGGCGGTGCCGAGGCCGGCGCCGCTGAGGGTCGCGGGGTCGAAGGCGTGCAGCGAGAGGCCGTCGGGGCCGGGCTTGCCGAGGGCGGCGACGTCGAAGATGACGACGAGGACGACCTCGATGAGCAGGAGGACGCCCAGCACCTTGGCGTTGAGGTCGATCTTGAGCCAGCCGAGGGCGCCGGTGAGGGCGACGGCGGCCAGGGCCGGTATCCACCAGGCGAGCGTGATGTCGAGGTAGGTGGCGAAGAGGCTGGAGACCTCGAAGCCGAGGATGCCGTAGACGCCGACCTGCATGGCGCTGTACGCGACGAGGGCGACGAGCGAGGCGCCGGCGCCGGCGGTGGGGCCGAGCCCGCGCGCGATGTAGGCGTAGAAGGCGCCGGCGTTGTGGACGTGCCGGCTCATCTCGGCGTAGCCGATGCTGAAGAGCGCGAGGACGACGCCGAGGATGACGAACAGCAGGGGCTGTCCGACGATGCCCATGACCCCGAAGGTGGTGGGCATGACACCCGCGACCACCATCAGGGGGGCGCTCGCGGCGAGTACGGAGAGCAGCAGGCCCGCGGTGCCGAGGCGGTCGGCGCGCAGGGCGCGGTCCTGGCCCTTGTACGTGCTGATCTCGGCCGGGTCGGTGAGCGTGGTGGATCTGCCCGTCGGCATGGCGGGTGGTCCTTTCGGCGGGGAAGTCTTGCGGGGCGGGGACGAGCGGGAGGAGCGGAACGAGCGGGACTGCAGCCGCGGGCGGCCCGGGCGGAGGTTCAGGTGCCCAGCGCGGCGCTGCGGGCGGCGAGGAAGGCCTTGTGCGGGTCGAGGTCGGGGTAGGACCACGGGGCGCGGGTGGCGTGGCTGCCGATGCGGTGGAAGAGGGCCGCGGCTTCGGCAGGGCGGCCCTCGCAGAGTTTGGCGTGGGCCAGGAAGTTGAGGTCCACGCGGTTGCGGGGGTGGTCCTCGCGCTCCCACTCCAGCCACCAGTCGAAGGCGGAGCGCAGCACTTGTCGGGCGCGGCGGCCGGACCAGTGTGCGGCGATCCCGTCGGGGGTGTGGCCGTGGACGGCGGCGAGGACCCGGTAGCGCTCGGCGTGGGCGATGACCGGGAGGACGGCGAGCGGGGAGTCGGCCGGGGATTCCTCGGCGGCCCAGGCGGCGAAGTCGTAGACCTCGTGGAGCGGGTCGTGGCCGGAGCCGGGGTTGCGCTCGGCCAGCAGGGAGACCATCAGGTGGTGGGCGTGGTGGTGTTCGCGGTGGCGGGCCCGCACCTGGTCGAAGTGGCGGCTGAACTCCTCTTCGGTGCCGAAGGCCCGGCTCAGGAGCAGCAGGCCGAGCCAGGGGGTGGGGTCGGCGGGGAAGAGGGCGGCGGCCCGGTGGCAGGCTTCCTCGGCAGCCTCGGGGGTGCCCTTGCGGCGCAGGGCGGTGAAGACGGCCGCGCAGGCGAGGAGGGTGACGGCGTCGGCGCTCTCCGGTTCGGCGAGGAGCCATTCGCCTGCCCAGGCGGTGGCGGCCGGGGTCTCGGCGAGGACGACGAGGCGGTGGCCGCGGCGGTCCCAGTCGTCGCCGGTGGCCACCAGGAGGGAGCGCGCCCTGGCCCAGCGGCCCTGGGTGAACTGGGTGCGTACGTCGACGAGTTCGGAGTCGCAGAGCGCCGGATCGAAGAGCTGGGCGTCCCGCTTGCGGGCGCGGCCGAGGGGCGGCGGAGGCGGAGACATCCGCGGTTTCCCTCCAAGGCGCGGGCGGTTGGGCGGCGTTGCCGAATGATCACGCACAGCAAAGCGGTACGCACAGCTCCGCGTCAAGGTCCAGTCCACTGGCTGGCGCGTTTCAACTGGTCCGAAAAGTTGCGGAGTTGACTGAGTTACGCCTCTTCGCGGCCGGGTCGCGACGGCCCGGGCGGTGCGCGGCCGGGCTCTCGGGGTGGGCCCGCGGCGGCCCGTGACCTGGCAATGACGGGTGGGTGGCGGGCGGGCGCGGACGCCGCCCGATGTCGGCCGGCTGTACTGGAGGTGACGGACGCGGGAGCGCCGCGTCTCGGGACGTGGACCGCGCGCTCGCCCCCGCGCGGGGCGGGGGTCGCGCGTCAGTGGCCGAATGGTGCGCGTCCCACGGGGAGCTGCGCCACCGCCCGGTCACCCGGCCGCCCCGACCCCGGCCGGGGACCCCTCAGCCCACCCCTCAACCCACCGCCCGGCCCGCGGCGCGGCCGGCTGCGCGGCCCGAGAAGATGCAGCCCCCGAGGAAGGTGCCCTCCAGGGCCCGGTAGCCGTGGACGCCGCCGCCGCCGAAGCCCGCGGCCTCGCCCGCCGCGTAGAGGCCCGGCAGGGGTTCGCCCGTCTCCGTCAGGACCCGGGAGGAGAGGTCGGTCTCCAGTCCGCCCAGCGATTTGCGGGTCAGGATCGAGAGTCGGACGGCGATCAGCGGGCCCGCCGCCGGGTCCAGGATCCGGTGCGGGGCGGCGGTGCGGATCAGCTTGTCGCCGAGGTACTTGCGGGCTCCGTGGATCGCCGTGACCTGGAGGTCCTTGGTGAAGGGGTTGGCGATCTCCCGGTCCCGGGCGACGATCTCCCGGCGGACCGTCTCCTCGTCGAGCAGCCCTTCCTTCGTCACCGCGTTCATGCCGCGCACCAGGGCGGCGAGGTCCTTCTCGACGACGAAGTCGGCGCCGTTGTCCATGAAGGCCTTCACCGGGCCGGGTACGGCCTGGCGTGCGCGGTCGATGACCCCGCGGACCGACTTGCCCGTCAGGTCGGGATTCTGCTCGGAGCCCGAGAGCCCGAACTCCTTGCCGATGATGCGCTGGTTGAGGACGAACCAGGTGTGGTCGTGGCCGGTCTTCATGATGTGGTCGAGCGTGCCGAGGGTGTCGAAGCCCGGGAAGAGCGGTACGGGCAGCCGCTTGCCGGTGGCGTCCAGCCAGAGCGAGGACGGGCCGGGCAGGATGCGGATGCCGTGCTTGGCCCAGATCGGGTTCCAGTTCTCGATGCCCTCGGTGTAGTGCCACATCCGGTCCTTGTTGATGTGGCTGGCGCCCGCCTCCTCCGCGATGCCCAGCATCAGGCCGTCCACGTGCGCCGGGACCCCGGAGAGCATCCGCTCGGGCGGGGTGCCGAGCCGCGCCGGCCACTGCTTGCGCACGAGGTCGTGGTTGCCGCCGATGCCGCCGCTGGTCACGATCACGGCCTGGGCGCGCAGGGAGAACTCCCCGGCGCTCTCGCGTCCGCTCGCGGTGCCCCGTACGGCGTCGGACGGGGCCAGGATCTCGCCCGTCACGGTGTCGAGGGTGCCGCCGGTGCGCGCGAGCCCGGTGACCCGGTGACGGAACTTCAGCTGGACCAGGCCCCGGGCCACCCCGGCGCGGACCCGGCGTTCGAAGGGGGCCACCAGGCCGGGGCCGGTGCCCCAGGTGATGTGGAAGCGGGGGACGGAGTTGCCGTGGCCGTTCGCGTCGTAGCCGCCGCGCTCCGCCCAGCCGACGACGGGGAAGAAGCGGACCCCCTGGGCGTGCAGCCAGGGGCGCTTCTCGCCGGCCGCGAAGTCCACGTAGGCCTCGGCCCAGCGGCGCGGCCAGGCGTCCTCCTCGCGGTCGAAGCCGGCGGTGCCGGCCCAGTCCTGGAGGGCCAGCTCGCGGGTGTCCTTGATCCGCATGCGGCGCTGCTCGGGCGAGTCGACGAAGAACAGGCCACCGAAGGACCAGTGCGCCTGGCCGCCGATGGACTGTTCCGGCTCCTGGTCGAGCAGGATGACCTTGCGGCCGGCGTCGACGAGCTCGGCAGTGGCCACGAGGCCCGCGAGCCCGGCCCCGATCACGATCACGTCTGCGTCGTACGTCATGTGGAACCCGTCCTCCGTCGGTGGTGGGGCGATCCTTTGCTACGGAGCGGTAACCAGTCAACAGGAGCGAGGGGACGAAGGTATGGGCGCGGCCGACGAGGTACTGGACGTGGTGGACCGGGAGGACCGGGTGACGGGGCAGGCCCGGCGCGGCGAGGTGTACGCGGCCGGACTGATCCACCGGTGCGTGTTCGTGCTGGCCAGGGACGAGCGGGGGCGGGTGTTCGTGCACCGCCGGACGGCCTCGAAGCTGGTCTTCCCCTCGCACTACGACATGTTCGTGGGCGGCGTGGTCGGGGCCGGCGAGAGCTACGCCGGGGCCGCCCTGCGGGAGGCGGAGGAGGAGCTGGGGGTTTCGGGGCTGGCGCAGCCGGAGCCGCTGTTCAAGTTCCTGTACGAGGGTCCGGGCGGGGCCTGGTGGTCCTACGTGCACGAGGTCCGCTGCGAGCTGCCGGTCCGGCCGCAGGCCTCGGAGGTGGCCTGGCACACGTGGCTCCCGGAGGAGGAGGTCGCGCGGCGGGTCGAGGACGGCTCGTGGCCCTGGGTGGCGGACGGCCTGGCGGCGTACCGGCGGCTGCGGGAGTTCCGTGCGGATGGCCGGTAGGCCAGTAGATTGGGGCAGGTGATCGACTTTGGCAGGGACGTACGGCTCTGGTTCGCACCGGAGCGGGTGAAGGAAGAGGGCGAGACCCCCGACTACCGCTTCTCGCTGGCCAACGAGCGGACCTTCCTGGCCTGGATCCGGACCGCCCTGGCCCTGGTCGGCGGCGGTTTCGCCGTGGACCAGTTCCTGCCCGACCTGCGGTGGGGGGTCCGCGTCGGCATGGCCTTCGCGCTGCTCGCGGTGGGCGGGGCCTGCGCGCTGCGGGCGGTGAACCACTGGGTGCGGTGCGAGCGGGCGATGCGGCGCGGCGAGGACCTGCCACTGTCCCGGTTCCCGGTGGTGCTGAGCCTGGGGGTCGGGCTGGTCGCGGTGGCGATGGTCGTGGTCGTGCTGCTGGGCTGGACCACGGGTCGGTGAGCGGCGGAGCGGGGAGCGGCGGGGCCGTGAGCGGCAACGACGCCGCGGGCGGCGACGGACCCGGCGGCCGGGACGCGGGGCTGCAGCCGGAGCGGACCCGGCTCGCGTGGCGGCGTACGACGCTCTCGTGCGCGGTGGCGGCCGTACTGGCGCTGCGCCAGGCCCTGCACAAGAACGGCTCCCCGGTGGAGCTCGCCGGGGTGGCGGTGATCGCACTGGTCATGCTGGCCTTTCTGGGGGTGGCGCACCGGCGGATGCGGGAGCTGGCGGCGGCCCGGCCGGCCGGGCTGAGCCCGAATGCGGCGCTCGCGGCGACGGCGTGCACGGTGGCGCTCGCCGTGTTCGCGATGGCGGTCATCATCTGAGCCGAAGGACCGATGGTCAGCCTTTCGCGCCACTCCGGCGCGCAGCGGACACAACGGGCGAACCGGGTCGCCCGGCACTAGCGTCGGCGCCATGACGACCATGCACCGAGAGCACCCCACGCACGAGCACTCCCACGCGCACGGCCCCGACTGCGGCCACACGGAGGTCGAGCACGGCGACCACGTCGACTACGCGCACGACGGCCATCTGCACCGCGAGCACTCCGGCCACTGGGACGAATGCGAACCGGCCAAGCACACCGAGCACGGCGGGCACGAGCACGCGCACGGCTCGGACTGCGGGCACGCTTCCGTCCCGCACGGCGACCACGTCGACTACCTGCACGACGGACACCGGCACGCCGTGCACGACGGACACTACGACGATCACTGACGGCCTCTGACGGCCCCCGGGGACCCCCGGCGGGCCGCCGGGGGTCCCTTGTCCACAGGCCGAGCCCCCGCCCTCCCCCCGTGCCGCCGCGACTGGCAGGATGCCGACAGCCCGTCACAGCGACCCGGGGAGAGCGCAGATGCCCGTAGAAGAGCCGTACCTCGTCCAGCCGGCGGACGGGGTGTACGCCTACGTGCAGCCCGACGGCGGCTGGTGCCTGAACAACGCGGGCTTCGTGACCGGCGGCGGCCGGACCCTGCTGGTCGACACGGCCGCCACGGAGCGGCGGGCGCTGGCGCTGCGCGCCGCGGTGGAGGCCGCCGGCGCACCGCTCCCCCGCACGGTGGTCAACACCCACCACCACGGCGACCACACCTACGGCAACGGCGTGTTCGCCCCCGAAGCGCTGATCCTGGGGCACGACAACGCGCGGTCCGAGCAGCTCGCCGCCGGGCACCAGCTGGAGATGATCTGGCCGGCGACCGACTTCGGCGCGATAGACATCACCGCCCCCGACCTGACGTACAGCGACCGCATGACGCTGCACGTAGGCGAGACCGAGGTCCAGGTGATCCACCCCGGGGTCGCGCACACCACCGGCGACTCGGTCGTGTGGCTGCCCCGGCAGCGGATCGTGTTCACCGGGGACCTGGTCTTCGCGCAGGGCACTCCGTTCCTGGCCATGGGTTCCCTGGCCGGGTCGCTGCGGGCCCTGGAGCTGCTGCGCTCGCTCGGCGCGGAGACGGTCGTACCGGGGCACGGGCCGCTGACGGATCCCGGTGCCTACGAGGCCACCGGGCGCTATCTGCGGTACGTGGCCGAGCTGGCCCTGGAGGGCCGCGCGAAGGGGCAGAGCCCGCTGGAGGTGGCCCGGCAGGCCGATCTGGGCGAGTTCGCGGCCTGGCGGGAGAGCGAGCGGCTGGTGGCGAACCTGCACCGGGCGTACGCGGAGCTGGCCGGTGAGCCCGAGGGGGCGGCGCTGGACATCCTGACGGTGCTGCGGGACATGACGGTGATGAACGGCGGGACGCCGATCCTCTGCCACGCCTGATGTGGGGCGGGCCCGGACGCCGGCGGGCCCGAACGCCGGGGGCCCGAACGCCGGGGGCCCGGACTCCGGGGGCCCGCTTTTTCCGGCGACCGGTGGGGGTGTTCCCCGGTCCACCCACTGGACGGCATACCGACTGGTCGGCATGATGGGTCGCGTTCGTTCCGTCTTCGTCAACTCCGTACGGAGGTGCGCACCATGACCTCAGCCCCGGGACCTTCCCCGTCCCACCCGCGAGGCCTCGATCTGGAGCAGCTGCGCGGTCATCTCGACCGGGTGCGGCCGGGGCTCGTGGCCGGGCCGCTGACCGGCCGACTGATCGAGGGCGGCCGCTCGAACCTGACCTACGAGGTCGGCGACGGGACCTCCCGCTGGGTGGTGCGCCGGCCGCCGCTGGGGCACGTGCTGGCCACCGCGCACGACATGCGGCGCGAGCACCGGGTCATCGAGGCGCTGCACGGCACGGCGGTGCCGGTGCCGGAGCCGCTGCTGCTGTGCGAGGACGAGGCCGTGCTGGGCGCGCCGTTCTACGTCATGGAGTTCGTGGACGGGGTGCCGTTCCGGACGGCCGGCCAGCTGGCCGCGCTCGGCCCCGAACGGACCCGGCGGGCGGTACTGGGCCTCGTGGACACCCTGGTCGACCTGCACGCGGTGGACCCTGAGGCGGTGGGGCTGGGCGACTTCGGCCGCCCCGAGGGCTTCCTGGACCGGCAGCTGCGCCGCTGGGGCAAGCAGCTCGCGGCCTCCCGCGGGCGGGAGCTGGCCGGGATCGACGAACTGCACGGCGCGCTCGGCCGCGCCCTGCCCGACTCCCCCGCCCCGACCGTCGTGCACGGGGACTTCCGGCTGGACAACGTGCTCATCGGCGGTCCGGACGACACGATCCGGGCGGTGCTGGACTGGGAGATGTCCACGCTCGGCGATCCGCTGACCGACCTCGGGCTGCTGGTGATGTACAGCTCGGACCTGGGGCTGACCGACTCCCCGGTCAGCACGACCAGCGGCGCTCCGGGCCATCCGGCGCCGACCGAGCTGATCGAGCGGTACGCCGCCCGCTCCGGCCGGGACACCGGCGCGATCGCCTGGTACACGGCCTTCGCCTGGTTCAAGCTCGCGGTGATCCTCGAGGGCATCCACTACCGCTACACGCTCGGGCAGACGGTGGGCGCGGGCTTCGACCGGATCGGCGAGCTGGTCCCGGTCTTCATCGAGCACGGTCTGACCACCCTCCAGGAAGGCTGAGGAACACCCATGGACTTCGCATTCGACGCCCGGACCGAGGAACTCCGCGAGCGGCTGCTCGCGTTCATGGAGGAGTACGTCTACCCGGCGGAACCCGTCGCCGCCGAGCAGCGCGCACGGCTGGCCTCGCCCTGGGACACCCCGGCCGTGTTCGGTGAACTGAAGGCCGAGGCGCGCCGTCAGGGGCTCTGGAACCTCTTCTTGCCGAACTCAGAACACGGCGCCGGGCTGACCAACCTCCAGTACGCCCCGCTCGCCGAGATCACCGGCCGAAGCCCGCACCTGGCGCCGATGGCGACGAACTGCGCGGCTCCGGACACCGGGAACATGGAGCTGCTGGCCCAGTTCGGGAACGAGGCGCAGAAGAAGCAGTGGCTGGAGCCGCTGCTGGCCGGGGAGATCCGGTCGGCCTTCGCGATGACCGAGCCCGAGGTGGCCTCCTCGGACGCGACGAACATCGAGACGCGGATCGAGCGCTCCGCGGACGGTGAGGAGTACGTGGTCACCGGCCGCAAGTGGTTCATCTCCGGCGCCATGAACCCCGATTGCAAGATCTTCATCGTGATGGGCAAGACCGACCCCGACGGGTCCGACCCGCGCCGCCAGCAGTCGATGATCCTGGTCCCCCGGGACACCCCGGGGGTCGAGGTCCGGCGCGCGATGACGGTGTACGGGTACGAGGACCACGACCACGGCGGTCACGCCGAGGTGGTCTTCGACGGGGCCCGCGTCCCGGCGGCGAACCTGATCGGCGAGGAGGGCGGCGGCTTCGCCATCGCCCAGGCCCGGCTCGGACCGGGCCGGATCCACCACTGCATGCGGCTCATCGGGATGGCGGAGCGGGCCATCGAGCTGATGTGCCGGCGCGCGATCGGACGTACCGCCTTCGGCAAGGAGCTGGCCGCGCAAGGCGTCGTACAGAACTGGATCGCGGACGCCCGGGTCACCGTGGAGCAGCTGCGGCTGCTGGTGCTGAAGACGGCCTGGCTGATGGACACGGCCGGGAACCGGGGCGCGCACACCGAGATCCAGGCCATCAAGATCGCGACTCCGCGGGCGGTCGTGGGCATCCTCGACCAGGCGGTGCAGCTGCACGGCGCGGGCGGGGTCAGCCAGGACTTCCCGCTGGCGGAGCTGTGGGCGGCGGCGCGCACGCTGCGCCTGGCGGACGGCCCGGACGAGGTGCACCAGCGTTCGCTCGCGCACCGGGAGCTCAAGCGGTATCGCTGACCTGCACTGATCCCCAAGTGGTCCAGACCACTAGAAAGGTCCGATATATTCGATATACACCCAAACCGAAAGTGGACACCGTCATGCCCAGCTCCACCCTGACCCCGGCGCCGGCGGCCCCGGCCGTCGCCGCCCCCGCACCCGCGTCCGCGGCTCCGGCGGTCAAGGTCGCCAATCCCGGCCCGCTCGGCCTGGCGGCGTTCGCCCTCACCACCTTCGTGCTCAGCCTCTTCAACTCGGGCCTGATCTCGAACGCCGCGCTCAGCGCCGTCGTGCTGCCGCTGGCGCTGTTCTACGGCGGCCTCGCGCAGTTCGCCGCGGGCCTGCTGGAGTTCCGCCGCGGCAACACCTTCGGGACCACGGCGTTCGTCTCGTACGGCGCGTTCTGGATGTCCTTCGCGGCCTACGTGAAGTTCGTCGTCCCGACGCTGCCCGCCGACCAGGCGCACGTGGCGACCGGCTGGTTCCTCGTGGGCTGGTTCATCTTCACCGCGTACATGTCGATCGCCGCGATGAAGCTGGACGTCGCGCACCGCGTGCTGTTCGTCTCGCTGGCGCTGACTTTCCTCTTCCTCGCCCTCGGCGACCTGGCCCAGAGCATCGCGCTCGGCCACACCGGCGGGTTCCTCGGCCTGTTCACGGCGGGCGTCGCCTGGTACATCTCCTTCGCCGTGGTGGCCAAGGAGACCTGGGGGCGCGACGTGGCCCCGCTCGGCTAGAGCCGCTGTCGGCTGGATCCGCTGTCGGCTAGGCCCTTTCGGCGGCCGCGGCCATCGGCTCGGCGGTGCGACCCGCCGCCGTGTCGATGACCTCGTCCAGTACCTCGCGGGACCGGATCAGATCGGCGATCAGCCGGTCGATCCGGTCCCGTTCCGTTTTCAGCTCGGCGACGAGCATCGGGGTGGCCCGTACGTTCGGCCCGCCGTCCGCATCGCGCATGCACGGCAGGATCTGCGCGATCTTCGTGCTGTGCAGGCCCGCCGCGTAGAGCTCCTGGATCCGGATGACCCGGTCCACCGCCCGCTCCGCGTAGTCGCGGTGGCCGCCGGGGGTCCGGTCGGAGACCAGCAGCCCCTGCTTCTCGTAGTAGCGCAGCGAGCGCTCGCTGACCCCGGTGCGCGCCGCCAGTTCGCCGATCCTCATGCCCCGCCCCCGCCGTCTCCGGACTTGAATCTGACATTGGTGTCAGGTTTTAGGTTACGGGCATGACGAACTCTCAGCAGGTCCTTCCCGCCGCTTCCCGCCTCTTCGACTCCGCCACCCTCGGCGGGCTCGAACTCCCCAACCGCCTGGTGATGGCGCCCCTGACCCGCAACCGGGTGGGCGCCGACGGGGTCCCCGGGCAGCTGATGGCCGTCCACTACGCGCAGCGCGCGACGGCCGGTCTGATCATCGCCGAGGGCACCGCGCCGAGCGCCGTGGGGCAGGCCTACCCGAACATCCCCGGGATCCACACCGCGGAGCAGATCGCCGGCTGGCGCCGGGTCACCGACGCGGTACGGGCGGGCGCCGACGGCCGGGGCGGCGGCGCGGCGATGTTCCTCCAGCTGGAGCACGGCGGCCGGGTGGGCCACCCCGACACCAGTGGCCACGTACCGCTCGCACCGTCCGCCGTACGCCTCCCCGAGCAGCTGCACACCCCCGGCGGGCTGCGGGACGCCGCCGTTCCGCGCGCGATGACGGCCCAGGACATCCGGTCCGCCCTCGCCGACTTCCGGGCCGCGGCCCGCAATGCCGTGGAGGCCGGTTTCGCGGGGGTGGAGGTCCACGCCGCCAACGGCTTCCTGCCCCACCAGTTCCTGGCGAAGGGCACCAACCTGCGGACCGACGAGTGGGGCGGCCCGGTGGAGAACCGGATCCGGTTCACCGTCGAGGCGGTCCGGGCCGTCGCCGAGGCCGTCGGACGGGAGCGCGTCGGCGTACGGATCTCGCCCGGAGTCACCGTCAACAGCATCGAGGAGGGCGACACCGAGGAGATCTACCCGGCCTTGCTGGCGGCCCTGGCGGAGATCGACCCGGTCTATCTCCACATCCTCTACGCCGACCAGGAGCGGGACCGGTTCCAGGAGCACCGCAAGGCCTGGCCGGGCACGCTGATCGCCAACCAGATGCTCTCCCGGGAGCAGTTCGCGGCCGACGGCGGCAAGAGCGTCGCCGAACGGCTCCTGGCCGAGGGCGCCGACCTGGTCTCGCTGGGCCGGGGGTTCGTCGCCAACCCCGACTTCGTGGAGCGGCTGCGCGTGGACGCCCCCCTCAACGAGATCCGCCCCGAGTTCCTGATGCACGTACAGGGGGCGGAGGGGTACAACGACTACCCGGTACTCGCTCGCGCGTCGGTGTGAGCGGCGGTGCGTGAGCCCGCTACGGGCGCAGCGCCCGCAGCAGCAGGTCGGCGAGGTGGTCGGCCAGCTGCTGCGGGGTGAGCGGGCCGTCCTCGCGGTACCAGGTCGACAGGTGGTGGACGGACCCGAAGTGGTAGTCCACCACCAGGTCCGCCGGGGTCGCGGTGGAGAAGACCCCGGAGCGCTGCCCCTCCTCGATCAGCGCCCGGAACCGCTCGTGGTAGCGCCGGCGCTCCGCCCGCACCTGCTTGAACTTCTCCGGGCTCAGCTGGTGCATCGACCGGAAGAAGATCGCCGCGTCGTCGAGGTTCTCGATGGTGGTCACCACCACGTCGGCGGCGGCGGCCCGCAGCCGCTCCTCCACGGGGGCATCGGATTCGGCCACCGCGTCGAGCCGCTGCTGCTGGAGGCGCAGCATGCGCGCGTACACCTCGTGCAGCAGATCGTCCTTGGATCCGAAGTAGTGGTAGAGCGCGCCCTTGGTGACTCCGGCCGCCTCGACGATCTCCTGCACCGAGGTGCGGTCGTAGCCGCGCTCGGCGAACAGCCTGGTCGCGACGGCCAGCAGCCGCTGCGGTACCGGGGCCTCGTGTGCGCCGACGGTCTCCGTCGTGGTCTTGGCGGCCATGGCGCTCGCCTTCCTTTCCTGAATCCCTGGGCTCTGCGGCGTACGGCTGTTTTCAGCCGCGGTCGCGCAGTTCCCGTCGCAGGATCTTGCCACTGGTCGTCTTCGGAAGGACAGGCAGGATCTCCACTTGGCGCGGGTACTTGTACGCGGCGATGCGGGCGGCGCAGTACGCGGACAGTTCCGCCGGGTCGGCCGTGGTCCCGGGGCGCAGGCTCACGTAGGCCTTCACGCTCTCGCCGCGGTAGGGGTCGGGGATGCCGACGACGGCCGCCTCGCGGACGGCGGGGTGGGTGTAGAGCACGTCCTCCACCTCTCGCGGCCAGACCTTGAAACCGGACGCGTTGATCATGTCCTTCTTGCGGTCGACCACGTAGAGCCAGCCGTCGGGGTCCATGAACCCGACGTCTCCGGTGCGCAGTTCACCGTCCGGGAAGGTCTTGGCGGTGTCGGCGGGCAGCCCCCAGTAGCCGGGGACGACCTGGGGACCGCGCACGGCGATCTCCCCGGTCTCGCCGAAGGGGACCTCGGCTCCGCTCCCGTCGAGGATCCGTACGAGGGTGTCGGCGCCGGGCACGCCCACGGAGAGGGTGCCGGAGGCGGGGTCCACGGGGGCTTCGAGGTGTGCGGGCACGGAGGCGCAGGGGGCGGTGCACTCGGTGAGGCCGTAGCCGTTGCGCAGGTAGAAGCCGAAGGTGTCGCGGAGGCGTTCGACGAGGGCGGGCGGGAGCGGGGCCCCGCCGGAGGAGATCACCCGGAACGAGGCGAAGTGCTCGGGGGTGACTCCGGGTTGGGCGGCGAGCGCCATGAAGGCGGTGGCGGGTCCCACGGTGTAGGCGGGGCGGTGTTCGAGGAAGGCGTCGAGGACCACGCCGGCGTCGAAGCGGTGGGCGAGGACGAGGGTGCCGGCGTTGGTGAAGCAGGCGGCGAGCTCGCAGACCATGCCGGTGATGTGGAAGAGGGGGGCGAGGGCGAAGTAGCCGGTGCCTTCGGGGATGGGGTGCCCGGTGACCTGGCGCGTGGCGTTGTGGGTGAGGGCGCCGTGCGGGTTCATGGCGCCCTTGGGGGTGCCGCTGGTGCCGGAGGTGTAGCTGATGAGGGCGGTGTCGGCGGCGGTCAGACCCGGATCCGGCGGTGCGGGGTGGCCCCGCCGGGCCACCTCGGCGAGGTCGGCGGCGTCAGCCGCCTGCTCCGGCCGCGGGCCCGGCGCGAGGACCCGTACGTCGTCACGGGTCTGGAAGTCCAGGTCGGACGCGGTCAGGGTGAGGCGGACGCCGGTGCCGTACGCGGCCTCGCGCAGGTACGCGGGCCAGGCGCGGGCGTCGCACACCAGCGCGGCGGCCCCGGAATCGCGCAGGATGTGGCCGACCTCGCCGGACTTGTACATCGGGTTGAGCGGGACCACGACCGCGCCGGCCTTCCAGGCGGCCAGGACGGCGAGCACGAAGTGCGGGGTGTTCTGGAGCATGACCGCGACCCGGTCCCCGCGGCCGATGCCCTGCGCGGCGAGGTGGCCGGCGAGGGAGTCGGAGAGCGCGTCGGCCTCGGCGTAGTCGAGACGTCCGTCGAAGTAGGCGAGCGCGGTGCGCCCGGGGGCGCGGGCGACGGCCGCGCGGAAGGCGTGCAGCACGCTGGGCAGGGGCGCGGCGGGGGCCCGCTGGACCGGGGTGAGGCGGGCGAGCCAGGGCTTGGCGGCGTAGCGGGAGGGCGGGGCGGTGGGCGTCTGCGGGGATTCCGGGGTGTCCGGGGTGTCCCGGATTTCCTGGGCGTCCCCGGTATCCCGGATTTCCCGGGCGTCCGGGGCGTTCTGGGCGTCCGGGGTCATCGGGCCTCCCATTTGCGCTGGAGGTGGTTCATACCGCCGAGCCAGCGCTCCGGATCGGTGGCGCGGGCCGCGTAGAAGTCCGCGACCTCGGGGTGCGGGAGGATCAAGAACCGGCCCTTCTCCATGCCGTCGAACAGTGCGTCCGCGACCGCTTCCGGCTCGATCGCGGTCGGCGCGAGGACCAGCTCGCCCGCCGATCCCGCGGCGGTGAGCATGTCGGTCCGGACCCCCTGCGGGCAGATGGCGTGGACCTGGAGCCCGCGGTGGCGGTAGGTCAGCGAGAGCCATTCCGCGAAGGCGAGCGCGCCGTGCTTGGTGACACTGTACGGGGCCGCTCCGATCATGGTCAGCAGCCCGGCGGCCGAGACGGTGGACACGAAGCGGCCGCTCCCGCGCTCCAGCCAGTCGGGCAGCAGTTGCCGGGCCGCGCGGACGTGGGCCATGACGTTGGTGTCCCAGGCCGCCTCCCAGACGGCTTCCTCCGCGAAGGCGTCGCCGCCGGAGGCGAGTCCGGCGTTGGCGCAGTACACGTCCACCGTGCCGCCGAGGGCTTCGCGGGCCGCGGCGACGACGGCGGAGGCGTCGCCGGGGACCGCGAGGGCGCGGGCGCCGATCGCCTCCGCGACGGCGGCGGCCTTGGCCGGGTCGAGGTCGTTGACCACGACCGTGGCCCCCTCGGCGGCGAACCGGCGGGCGAGGGCGGCGCCGATGCCGCCGCCCGCTCCGGTGACGACGACTCGCTGGTCCTGGAACGCGTTCACGCGGATCACCCTTCATGGCCGGCCGCCGGCAGCCACCTCGCGGCCGGCACGCTTCGGATCACCGGCAGACTAACCAGTCGGTATGTCGGGGCGGAAGAGGTCGGCGCCCTAGTTTGGCGCGATGACGCTGTCGCGACGTGGGTTGCTGGGACTGGCCGGGGCTGCGGGAAGCCTGGGCACCATGGGGGCCGCCGGGGGCGCCGGGACGGCTGTGGCCGCGGGGGCTGCCCGGGCCCCTCTCCCCGACCGGGTGCGGACCGGCTTCGAGTGCCTCGCCGCCGACGGGTACGCCGTCCTGGCCGGTCAGCGGATCGGGGTGGTCACCAACCCCACCGGGATCACCGCGGACGCCCGCCACCTGGTCGACGTACTGCACGCCGACGAACGCGTGGACCTGGTCGCGGTGTTCGGCCCCGAGCACGGCTTCCGCGGTACGGCGCAGGCGGGCGATTCGGAGGGGGCCGGGCGCGATCCGGCGACCGGGCTGCCCGTGTACGACACGTACGACAAGAGCGGTCAGCAGCTCGCGGACGTGTTCACGGCGGCCGGGATCGACACGGTGGTCTTCGACATCCAGGACGTCGGGGCCCGCTTCTACACCTACATCTGGACCCTCTACGACTGCATGCGCGCGGCCGCCCTCGCCGGCAAGGCCGTGGTGGTGCTGGACCGGCCGAACCCGGTCGGCGGCCGGCGAGCGGCCGGACCCGTCCTGCAGCGCCCGTACGCGAGCTTCGTGGGCCGGGAGCCGATCGCGCTCGCGCACGGGATGACGGCGGGCGAACTGGCCGGGCTCTTCGCGGGCGAGTTCCTGGGCCCGGGAGCCGTCCGGCCGCGGGTGGTGCGGATGACGGGGTGGCGGCGGGAGTCGTTCTTCGACGCGACCGGGCTGCCCTGGGTGCCGCCCAGCCCGAACATGCCGACCCCGGCCACGGCCCTCGCCTACGCCGGCACCTGCCTGTTCGAGGGGACGAACCTGTCCGAGGGGCGCGGCACCACCACCCCCTTCGAGCTGGTCGGCGCGGAGGGCGTCGACCGGCGCTGGGCGCAGGCGGCGAACGCGCTGGAACTGCCCGGCGCGTGGTTCCGGGAGGCGTATTTCACGCCGTCCTTCTCCAAGCACGCGGGGAAGGTCTGCGGCGGGGTCCGGCTGATCGTGCACGACCGGGAGGCCTTCGACCCGGTACGGGCCGGCATCGGGCTGCTGGTGACGGCGAAGCGGACGTGGAGCGGTTTCGCGTGGCGGCCGGACCAGTGGATCGACCGGCTCACCGGCTCCGACCGGGTCCGGCGGATGATCGACGCGGGGGCCGGGGTGGAGGAGGTCGCGGGCGACTGGGCGGCGGGTCTGGCGGGATTCGCGGCGGTGCGGGAGAAGTACCTCCTCTATCCGTGAGCCGGTCCCTCGCGCATCCGCGAGTCGGTCCCTCCCGGGGTCTGGCCGGGTGGGCGTCCTCGCAGGATGCTGCGGACAGGGACAGGGACACGGCGTGGAGGGGGACGTCATGGTGGACATCGGCGGACTGGCGGCGCAGACGGCGGGGATCGGGGTCCGCCCGTACCTGGAGCTGACCTTCGACTCCGACGGCGACGGGGCCCCGGGCGCGCGGGAGGCGCTCTTCGGGATCGAGGCCACCGACCTGCTGGTCTTCGCCCATGGATGGAACTCCGAACGGTCCACCGCGATCCGGCTCTTCGACCGGTTCTACGCTCCCTTCGCGGATCTGGTGGGGAACGGGGTGCGGCTGGGGTACGTGGGGGTCGTGTGGCCCTCGATCCGGTTCGCGGACGAGCCGATCCCCGACTTCGACGCACGGGGCGCGGGCGCCCGCGGGCTGCTCGGCGCCGGCGGCCGGACCGGACCCGGCGGCCGGCCCGGCGCGTCGGGCGTGCTCGCGGAGCCAGGCCACGGGGCGGCCCTGGGTCCGGCGACCCGGCAGGCGCTCGGCGCGTTCTGGCCCGGCCGGGCCGCCGAGCTGGACCGGATCTGCGAACTGCTGGAGGAACGGCCGGCGGAGGAGGGTGCGTTCGCCGAGTTCGGGGCGCTGGTCCGGGAGCTGGCCGGGGTGGACGGGGTGGGCGCGGGCGACGATCTGGCAGCGGCCTTCGCCCCCCGTGAGGTCCCCGCCTTCCTCACCGAGGACGTGATCCAGGTGTGCCGCAGCTTCACCGAGGCCCTGGTCGAGGCGGGCGCCACGCTCCCCGGGGAATCCCCCGGCGGCCTCGCGGGCGAGGGCTTCTCGGTCGGCGGCGGGATGCGGACGCTGTGGAACGGCGCCAAGGAGGTGCTGCGCCAGGCCACGTACTACCAGATGAAGGCACGGGCCGGGGTGGTCGGCGAGCACGGCCTCGGCCCCGTGCTGGCGGAACTGGCGGGCCGCCGCCCGGCCCTGCGGATCCACCTCATCGGCCACAGCTTCGGCGGCCGGGTGGTGTCCTTCGCCCTGCGCGCCCTGCCGACCGGGGCGCGCAACGTGAAGTCCCTGACGCTCCTCCAAGGAGCCTTCTCCCACTACGCGTTCGCCGAGAGCCTGCCCCACGACCGGGACCGCGCCGGCGCCCTGCACGGACTGCAGGGCCGGGTGGACGGCCCGGTGACCGCCTGCCACTCCCCCTACGACTCGGCGCTCAAGGTGTTCTACCCGCTGGCCTCCCGGATGGCGGGCGATTCGGCCGGTCTCATGGGATTCGACGAGCGGTGGGGCGCCATCGGGCACGACGGGGTCCAGGCGGTGCCGGGCGCACCGCGGCTGACCCTCGACGCCGCCCTGCGCGGCGGCCTCCCGGCGGCGGGCTGCGTCAGCGTCGACGCCGGTTCCGTGGTGCGCAGCGGCGGGGCCCCTTCGGGGGCGCACAGCGACATCTGCCACGAGGACCTGGCCCGGCTGGTGGTCGTCGCGGGGCGCATGGGGCGCTGAGATCCGGCCATGTGCCACCTGCACGCCTCGACCGCCCCCGCATGCGCCCACGCCGGGCCGGGCATGTTGGGCAAAACGGCGCGGTGCTCGGCGGGCGCGGCGCTCGGCGCTCGATGCTGGGCGCTCGGCGGAGGTGAAGGTGTGATGGCGGGTTTCCGGAGTCTGGCCTATCAGGTGCGCGATGCGCGCAACGACCGTGCCCTGCGGCGCCATTCGCTGCGCCGCTGCCTGGAACGGTTCGCCCCCTACGGGCACCGCGCGACCTGGTGGCACCTGTGCGACCGGCACGGGATCGGCCCCGAGGACCGGGCGGCCGACCCGCTGCGGCTGGTGGCGGCGCTGGAGGAACTGGAAGAGGCGCGGGCGGTCTGGCTGGAGTACGAGCGCCAGTTCGCGGAGCGGCGCCGGCGGGAGAAGCACGACGGGCAGCGGCGGCCGGAGTGGGCCTGGGGCGGGAGCGGGGACGCGGTGGTGCGGTGCGCAGATCCGGGGGTCCGGCCGCAGGGGGCGCTGGGCGAGGTGCTGCGGCGGCTGGTGGTGGCGCTGGAGTCGGAGCCGGGCACGGTCTGCCCGGTGTGCGGGGCCCGGGAACTGCACTGGCCGGTGCGGGCGGCATCCGGTGCCACGGCGTGGGCCTGGGACGGCCCGGTGTGCGCGGGCTGCGGAATCGTGGTCCCCAGACCGGCCCTGGCGGACTCCGCCCTGGCCGCCTCGGCTCCGGCCGGCCCCGGCCTGGCGGGCGCGGCGTGAGACCCGCGGGGCAGGGGCCGGGTCCCGGGTGGCCGCGGCCTGCGCTGCTGGTGTCGCTGAACGGCTCCCGGGGGGCCGCCGACGGGGCGGCCGTGCCGGTGTCCCCCGGTGACCTGGTGGAATCGGCGCTGGGGGCGGTGGCCGCGGGGGCCGGGGAGGTACTGGTGCATCCGCGCACCCCGTGCGGCCGGGAGAGCCTCTCCCCCCGGGTGGTGGGACCCCTCCTGGAGGCCCTGCGGGACGCGGGGATCGGGTCGGGGTCGGGGTCCGGGGGCGAGTCCGACACCCCTGGCACCGCGGCCGGTGTGCCGCTCTGCGTGCTCGCGAGTGTCGCCGCCGAGCCCGATCCGGTGGGGCGGCTGGAGCGGGTGCGGTCGTGGACGGTGCTGCCGGACCGGGCGGTGGTGCGTTTCGCGGAGCCGGGGGCCCGGGAGCTGGCCGAGGCCCTGCTGGAGCGCGGGGTCGCGGTCGACGCGGAGGTTGCCGTGGGCGGGGCGCCGGAGTCGCTGGCCCGGTTCCTGGCCTGGCCGGTACGGGACCGCGCGCGGGTCCGGCTCACCGCCGAACTGGCCTTCGCCGACCCGGGCGCGACCCTGGAACTGCTGCGGCGGCTGCCGCCCGTGCCGGTGCTGCTGTTCGGGCGGGAGGCGGCCTCCTGGCCGGTGCTGCGGCTGGCCGCGCGCTGCGGTACGGGCGCGCGGACCGGCGTAGGCGACGTGCTGCACCTGCCGGACGGCCGGGCGGCGCGGTCGAACGCGGAGCTGGTCGCGGCGGCGGCCCTGGCCCGGCAGGATCCGAAAGAGACGGCCCAGCGCTAGAGCCGGGAGCCGGTGAGGCGTTCGCCGAAGACGTCGTCGGGGTTGGACAGGGCGCAGTTCTCCAGGGAGAGGCAGCCGCAGCCGATGCAGTCGGTCAAATGGTCGCGCAGGCGGCTGAGTTGGCTGATGCGGTGGTCGAGCTCGGCGCGCCAGCTCTCGGAGAGGCGGGCCCAGTCCTCGCGGTTGGGGGTGCGGCCTTCGGGGAGCCGGGCGAGCGCGTCGCGGATGCTGGCGAGGGGGATTCCCACGCGCTGGGCTGCGCGCACGAAGGCCACGCGACGCAGGGCGTCCCGGGTGTAGCGGCGCTGGTTCCCGGCCGTGCGGCGGCTGGTGATCAGGCCCTTGGTCTCGTAGAAGTGCAGTGCGGAGACGGCCGCGCCGCTGCGGGCGGACAGCTGGCCGACGGTGAGTTCGTGGACTTTTTCGGGAATCTGCGGCACACCGCCGAGGGTAGTCGGCCGGACCGGCATCGATCGATGGACCCGTCGTTGACAGATACATACGGCCCCAGCATGCTGAGCTGCTGAGCAAGCGCTTATTCGTCAGGGAGAGGTACGGGTATGTCCGAACCGAGGATCTTCACGTCCGCCGAGGAGCTGACCGCCGGGATCGGCGAGCCGCTCGGCCCCAGCGACTGGCTGGAGGTGGACCAGAAGCGGATCGACCTCTTCGCGGACGCCACCGGCGACCACCAGTGGATCCACGTGGACCCGGTGCGGGCGGCGGACGGACCCTTCGGCTCCACCATCGCGCACGGGTACCTCACGCTGTCGCTGCTGCCGAGCCTGGTGCCGCAGATCATGCGGGTCGAGGGCATGAAGATGGGCATCAACTACGGGGTGAACAAGGTGCGTTTCCCTGCAACGGTACCCGTGGGCTCGCGACTGCGCGCGACCGCGCTGATCACGGAGGTCGTGGAGGCGGGCGGCGGCGTACAGGTGGCGGCGACCGTCACGGTCGAGCGCGAGGGCGCCGACAAGCCGGTGTGCGTGGCGGAGTCGGTCTCCCGCTACTACTTCTGAGCCGCGGCGGACCCGGGCCGGGCGGCCACCATGCGGAGCACGAGGCCGGCGTAGAGCGCGCCGACCTCGTCGGGCGTACGGCGGCCCTCCGCGCTGAACCAGCGGGCGACGTCGATGCAGAGCGAGAGGACGGCGAGGGTGGTGCCGGGGACGTCGGGGACGTCGAACTCCCCCGCGGCGACCCCGTCGGAGAGGATGCGGCGGATCGCGGCGTCGCTCTGCCGGCGCAGTGCCACGATTTCGGAGCGGTGCTCCGGACCGAGAGCATCGAGCTCGTACTGGACCACGCGCGCGGTGGTGTGATGGGCCGCGTGCCAGCGCACGAAGGCCCGTACGGCCACGTCGAGCCGCTCGGCGGCGGTTCCCGGGCCGGAGGCGGCGGTGTCCAGGATTTCCAGGGCCTTGTCGTGGCCGATCCGGCTGATCCGGTGGAGCAGCTCTTCCTTGGTCTTGTAGTGGATGTAGAGCGCGGCCGGGCTCATGCCGGCCCGCCCTGCGATGTCGCGCGTGGTGGTGGCGTGGTACCCGCGCTCCGCGAAGGCCTCGACGGCGGCGACGAGCAGCCGCCGCGCGGCGTCGGGGGTGACCTCCGACCACGGCCGGTAGCCGTCGACCGTCTCCTGCACGCCGTCCATCGCCGTCTCACCCTCTTCGCGCTGCCTGTAGTGCCCTCGCCCTGACGGGAAGGGAAGGGACAGCTTACCGGAGGGTGAGCAAGCGCTTAGGCCGCGTCTCGGCCCGCGGCCCCGGGCCGGCGCTACTTCGGGGCGAAGGGGTCGAACTCCGCCATCATCTTCTCCATCCGGGCCTGGTCGACGCGGCTGACGATCTGCGTGACCTCCTGCCGGTCACGGACGACCTTGGCGAGGGTGAAGGCCGAGGTGGTCAGGTACAGGACCGCGATGCCGAGGAAGGCGCGTACCCAGCCGTCGGCGTTCATGTTGTAGATCCCCAGGCCGACGGCGGCGATGGCGATTCCGAAGGAGGCGACGGCCTGACCGTAGTAAGCCCCCGTGCTCTGCTGCTTGACCGGTGTCTCGTTCATGGCTCCAGCCTGACCCGGCGCGGCCCGCGCCACATCCGCACGCGTACTCACGCACGTACTCATCCCGGCCAGGGGGGAGTTGGCCCCGAACGCCTACGGGGTCCACAGGTCGGGCAGCGTCTCGGAGCCGGTCGGCGGGCGGTTCCCACCCAGGTCCGCGAGGGTCAGAACGCCGAAACTCCCGTGCGGGCGCGGCCGATCAGTAGTTTCTGGATCTGACTGGTGCCCTCGTACAGGGTCATCACGCGGGCGTCGCGCAGCAGTTTGCCGGCGGGGTACTCGTCGATGTAGCCGTAACCGCCGTGTACCTGGAGGGCGTTGCTCGCGGCGCGGACGGCGGCCTCGGAGGCGAAGAGCTTGGCCGTGGAGGACTCGGTGGCGAAGGGCAGGCCCCGGTCGATCAGGTCGGCGACCCGCCAGGTCAGCAGCCGGGCCGCGTCCACGTCCACGGAGATGTCGGCGATCAGCTCCTGGACCAGCTGGTGGTGGGCGATGGGCTTGCCGAACTGCTCGCGCTGGGCGGCGTAGGAGACGGCCGCGTCCAGCGCCGCCTGGGCGATGCCGACACAGCCGGCGGCCACCGACATCCGGCCCTTGGCGAGGGCCGACATGGCCACGGAGAAGCCCTTGCCCTCGGGGCCCAGCATCGCGGAGGCGGGCACGCGGACCCCGTCGAGGGCGAGTTCGGCGGTGGCCTGGCCGCGCAGTCCGAGCTTGCCGTGGATCTCGCGGCGGGTCAGGCCCGGGCTGTCGGCGGGGACGAGGAAGGCGGAGATGCCGCGGTGGCCGGGCTCGTCGTTGGTCCGGGCGAAGAGCAGCACCACGTCGGCCCAGGTGCCGTTGGTGATGAACATCTTGCCGCCGCTGATGAGGTACGAGTCCCCCTCGCGCGTGGCGCGGGTGGTGAGGTTCCCGGCGTCGGAACCGGTGCCGGGCTCGGTGAGGCCGAAGCAGCCGAGCGCCTCGCCCGCGCACAGCCGGGGCAGCCAGGCCCGCTTCTGCTCCTCGCTCCCCCAGGAGGCGATGGTCTTGGCGACCAGGCCCAGGGAGACGGAGACGATGCCGCGGACCGCGGAGTCGCCGCGGCCGAGCTCCTCGGTGACCAGGACGTAGGAGAGGTGGTCGCCGCCGGAGCCGCCGTACTCCTCGGGGACGGTCAGGCCGAGGAAGCCGACGGAGCCGAGCTTCTTGACGACGGCCCGGTCCACGCTCTCGGCGCGGTCCCACTCGGCGGCGTACGGGGCGATCTCCCGCTCGGTGAACGCGCGGGCGAGATCGCGGACGGCGGACTGCTCCGCGCTGAGTTCCAGATTCACCGGGCACCTCCGGTCGGCGGCCGGCGCGGGGTCAACCAGGAGGTTAACTAGCACCGGTAGTTTATGGCGGGCAGGCCCTACTATGTGGCGCATGGCCAGACCGCGCAAGCCCCTCCTCAGCAGAGACCGCATCGTCGAGGCGGCGGGTGCGCTGGTGGACGCGGAGGGCCTGGAGGCCGTCTCGACGCGGCGGCTGGCGGCGGCGCTGGGGGTCAGCGGCCCTTCCCTCTACAACCACTTCCGCACCAAGGACGAGATCCTGGACGCGGTCGCGGACGCGGTGAGCGCACGGGTCGACTTGTCGATGTTCGAGCCCGGGGACGGGCGGGAATGGCGGGTGGCGCTGCACGACTGGGCGCACTCGTACCGGGCCGCCCTGTCCGACCATCCGAACATCGTCCCGGTGCTGGCGCGCGGGCCGGGGCGCCGGCCGGCCGGGCTGCGGGTGGCGGACGCCGTCTTCGGCTCCATGACCGCCGCGGGCTGGCCCCCGGCGCAGGCGACCCGGATCGGCGCACTGATGCGGTACTTCATCCTGGGCTCGGCGGTGGCCTCGTTCGCCCGGGGTTTCGTGGACGACCGTACGGCGTACGACCCCTCGGACTACCCGCACCTGGGCCAGGCCCACCTCCTGGCGAAACGGCAGCAGGAAGTGGACGAGGGCGCCTTCGAAACGGGTCTGGCCGCCCTGCTGGACGGCCTGGCCCTCCAGTACGCGGCTTTGGCGCAGACCCCGTAAGCCCAGACCCGCAAGGCCCGTAACACCGGCGGGCGGGCCGGCCCGGGAGCGACGAGGTCCGGGCCGGACCGGTGCCGGAAGGCGGGCGCCCGGGTCAGAAGACGATCAGCGACCGGCCGCCCTTGCCCGCCAGCATCGCGTCGAAGGCGGCCGGGATGCCGTCGAGGGTGATGCGGTCGGTGACCATGGCGCCGAGGTCGAGCCGGCCGGCCCGGACGTGGGCGGCGATCACCGGGAGATCGCGGGCGGGGTCGCTGTTGCCGTAGACGCAGCCGGTGAGGGTGCGGGCGAAGTGGAAGATCTCCAGCGCGTGGAAGGAGACCTGCTGCTCCTTGCCGCCGATGCCGACGACCGTCGTACGGCCGCCACGGCGGGTGGAGTCCCAGGCGCCGCGGATGGTCTCGGCACGGCCGACGCACTCGATGGCGACGTCCGCGCCGTGCCCGCCGGTCAGGGCGCGGATCTGCTTGGCGGTGGTGTCGGAGGCGAGCACGAACTCCGTGGCCCCGGCCGCCCGCGCCAGTTCCTCCTTGGCCGGGGAGACGTCCACGGCCACGATCGGACCCGCCATGGCGATCCTGGCCGCCTGGAGCGCGGCGAGTCCCACCCCGCCGACTCCGAAGACGGCCACCGATTCGCCGGGGCGGACCTGGGCACTGTGGTGGACGGCTCCGTAGCCGGTGAGGACGGCGCACCCGAGCAGGGCCGCCTCGGTGAGCGGGATCCCGGCCGGGGCGGGCAGTACGCAGTTGGCCGCGACCACCGTCTCCTCGGCGAAGGCGGCCACGTTCAGCCCGGGGTGCAGCTCGGTCCCCTGGGCGTCGTGGGCGTAGACCGCCCCGACCCCGGCGAGGGCCTTGACGCAGAGCCAGACCTCGCCGATCGAGCAGTGGTGGCACTCCCCGCAGGACGGGGCCCAGTTGAGGACGACCCCGTCGCCGGGCGCGACATGGGTGACCCCTTCGCCGACGGCGAGCACCGTGCCCGCGCCCTCGTGGCCGAGGACGGCGGGTACGGGTACCCGCATGGTGCCGTTGGTGAGCGAGAGGTCGGAGTGACAGACCCCGGCGGCGGCGAGCCGCACCCGGACCTGCCCGGGCCCGGGATCGGGCAGCACGATGTCCCGGATCTCCAGCGGTGCTCCGACGGCGGGCAGGATGGCGGCGCGGACCATGATCGATGTCTCCGTGATTGCGGGGGCTGGGACTGCTGGAGCCGCCGGGCCGACTGCGTCGGCTGCGGCGGCTGAGGCGGCTGGACCGGCTGAGGCCGCTAGAACTGCAGGGACTTGGTCTGGAGGTACTCGGCGAGGCCGTGCGGGCCCAGCTCCCGGCCCACGCCCGACTGCTTGTACCCGCCGAAGGGCGCGAGCGGGTTGAAGCGGCCGCCGTTGATGTCCACCTGGCCGGTGTCCATCCGGCGGGCGAAGGCCACCGCCGTCTCCTCGTCCGCCGCCCAGACGGCTCCGCCCAGCCCGTACACGGTGCCGTTGGCGATGGCCAGGGCCTCGTCCTGGTCCTCGTAGGAGAGGATCGACAGCACCGGGCCGAAGATCTCCTCCTGAGCGATGGTCATCTCCGGCGTGACGTCGGCGAACACGGTCGGGGCGATGAAGTACCCCTGTCCGTGCGGCGCCTCGGGCCCGCCCGCGACGAGGCGTGCGCCTTCCTCGACCCCCTTGGTGATGAACCCGCGCACCCGGTCGCGCTGCTTGGCGTTGATCACCGGGCCCAGGCGGGTGCCCGGGTCGCGGGGGTCGCCGGAGGGGTACTTGGCGACGGCGGCGGCCGCGAGGGAGACGGCCTCCTCGTACTGGTCCCGGTGGACGAGCATGCGGGTGAGCGCGTTGCAGCTCTGGCCGGAGTTGTTCATGACGTGGCCCACGCCGGTCGCGACGGCCTTGGCCAGGTCGGCTCCGGGCAGGATGACGTTGGCCGATTTGCCGCCCAGTTCAAGGGCGACCCGCTTGACGGCGGCGCCGGCCGTGGCACCGATCTGCCTGCCGACGGCGGTGGATCCGGTGAAGGAGACGAGGTCGACTCCCTCGTGCGCGGCCAGGGCCTGACCGGCGACCGGGCCGGTGCCGGTCACCAGGTTGAAAACCCCGGCCGGGATCCCCGCCTCGTGCACGGCTTCGGCGAAGAGCTGTGCGGTCAGCGGGGTGTCCTCGGCCGGCTTGAGGACGAGGGTGCAGCCGGCGGCGAGAGCGGGCGCCACCTTGGCAACGATCTGGTGCAGCGGGTAGTTCCAGGGCGTGATCGCGCCGACCACACCGACCGGCTCCAGCAGCACGGTCGAGTTCCCGAGCCGCTCCTCGAAGGCGTACGAGGCCCCGAGCTCGGCGAACGAGGAGGCCACCGCGACCGGCGCCCCGACGTGGACCATCTCCGAGAAGCCCAGCGGGGAGCCGAGCTCGGCGGTGATGGTCTCGGCCAACTCGCCCTTGCGGGAGACCAGCACGTCGCGCAGGGCTCCGATCAGGGCCGCCCGCTCGGCCGGAGCCGTGGCCGCCCAGGACGGGAAGGCCGCACGTGCCGCACGTACCGCCTCGTCCACGTCCTCGGCCGTGCCCGCCGGGACCGAGGCGATGACCTGCTCGTCCGCCGGGTTGAGGACCTCGATGCGGTCGCGGCCTACGGCGGCCCGCCACTCGCCGCCTATGTACATCCCGTCGTGGGCCTTCATGGCATTCCTCCCGAGCACGCGCGAGCACGTGGACCTGTAGACGTCGCCAACACCCTACAAACTAGCGCCGGTAGTTTTGCGGGCGCCAGGGGCGGACGGGGTCAGATGATGCCGAAAAGCATCCCTGCCCCCAGGACCACCAGGGAGGTCAGAGCCGCCCATTTCACGGTGAAACGGGTGTGGTCGCCGAACTCCACCTTGGCCATGCCGACGAGGACGTATACGGCCGGAACCAGCGGGCTCGACATGTGCAGGGCCTGGCCGACCAGGGAGGCGCGGGCGATTTCGAGCGGGGACACCCCGTGCGCGGCGCCGGCCTCGGCGAGGACGGGCAGGACGCCGAAGTAGAAGCCGTCGTTGGACATGAAGTAGGTGAGCGGGAGGCTGAGCAGGCCGGTGACCAGGGCCATGTGCGGGCCCATGCCCTCGGGGATGGCGCCGACGAGCCAGTCGGCCATGTGCTTGACCATGCCGGTGCCGGAGAGGACACCGGTGAAGACGGCGGCGGCGAAAACCATGCCCGCGACGTTCAGGACGTTGTCGGCGTGGGCGGCGATACGGGCCTTCTGGTCCGGCATGTGGGGGTAGTTGACGGTGAGGGCGAGGGCCGCGCCGAGCAGGAAGAGCACCGGGATGGGGAGCAGCTCCATGATCATGGCGGTGAGCAGGGCGACGGTGAGGCCCGCGTTGAACCAGTAGAGGCGCGGGCGCAGGGTCGCACGGTGCGGGTCGAGGCCCTGGAAACCGCCCTCGTCGGGGGCGGGAACGGATCCCGCGGCGGAGGCGGAGGCGGTGCCGGACGGGGTGCCGGACGGGGTGCCGGACGCGGTGGGCGGGGTGGACGGCTCGACCGGCGTACGGGTACCTCCGGCGGCCTGCCCCGTACCGGCAGCGGCGACCAGGAGCTCCTCGGCCGGGGCCGCAGCGTGCTTCTCGGCCTGCTCCTCCATCCGCTCCTCGGCCTGCTGCGCGTCGCCGGGGATCGACAGCGGGCCGAGCCGGCGGCGCTCCTTGATGCCGAGGACGTAGGCGAGGACGAAGACGCAGACCAGGCCCGCCGCGAGCGCGGGGATCATCGGCACGAAGATGTCGGCGGCGTCGAGCTTGAGGGCGGTGGCGGCGCGGGCCGTGGGGCCGCCCCAGGGCAGGGTGTTCATGACCCCGTTGGCAGTCGCCGCGACTCCGGTCATCACCACCAGGCTCATGCCGAGCCGCTTGTAGAGCGGGTACATCGCGGAGACGGTGATCATGAAGGTGGTCGACCCGTCCCCGTCGAGCGAGACGATCGCCGCGAGGACCGCCGTGCCGACCACGACCCGCATCGGGTCGGCCCTGCAGAAGCGCAGGATGCCGCGCACGATCGGATCGAAGAGGCCGACGTCGATCATGACGCCGAAGTAGACGATGGCAAACATCAGCATGGCGGCGGTCGGCGCGAGCTTGCCGACTCCGTCGATGACGTAGCCGCCGAGCTGCGCGCCCTGTCCGGCGAACACGCAGAAGAGCGCGGGGATGAGGACGAGCGCCGCGATGGGCGACATTTTCTTCAGCATGATCAACACGAGGAAAGTCGCGATCATGGCGAAGCCGAGGAAGGTCAGCATGGGGGGAACCTAGGTGCCTCCTCCGGGGCCCAACAAGACGTCCACGCGTGAGCAATACGAGCAAAACCCCAGCTCAGGGGATGGGTGTCAGTTCGACGGGGAAACCGTTGAGCACGGCCGTCCCGGAGAGCGGGTCGAGCCGGGTGCCGTCGAGGAGCTGGTTGACGTTGGCTCCGGGGGTGGCCGAGGCCACCGAGAGACGGGTCCCGGAACGGTCGTGGCCCCACCCGTGCGGGAGGCTGACGACCCCGGCGCGGATCGAGTCGGTGACCTCGACGGGGACCTCGAGGCTGCCGCCGTCCGCGGCGATCCGGGCCCGGCCGCCGTCGGCGAGGCCGAGGCGTTCCGCGTCGTCCGGGTGGACCTGGAGGGTGCAGCGGTTGGAACCTCCGGTGAGGGCCGGGACGTTGTGCAACCAGCTGTTGTTGGACCGCAGATGGCGGCGGCCCACGAGCACCAGGGTGGCGGGGCGGTCGGCGAGCGCCGCGCGCAGCCTGGGAAGCTCGGCCGCGATCGGCTCCGGCAACAGCTCGATCCTGCCGCTGCGCGTCTTGAGCAGCCCCGGAAGCCGGGGCCGCAGCGGCCCCAGATCGATCCCGTGCGGCTGCGCCCGCAGCCGCTCCAGCCCTAGGCCGGGGTGGTGGCCGGTGTCGGGTCCGGGGGCCGCGCCCGCCTCGGGGGCCGCGCCTGATTCGGGGGCCGTGGCCGGTTCGGACGCCGGGGCCACGCCGGATTCGGGGGCCGTGGCCACATCAGCGCCAGCGCCAGGGATCGGGCCCGCGCCGGGGGCCGGGGCCACGCTGGGCGCACCCGCGCCCGGGATCGGGCCCGCGCTGGGGGCCGGGGACACTCTGGGGGCCGGGGCCACGCCAGAGGCCCGGCCTGCGCCGGATTCCGGCGCCGTGGCCGTGGCCGCGCCATCAATCGTGCCCGCGCTGGGGCCCGTAACCGTGCCCGCGCCCGGGCCCGTAGCGGCGCCGGAGGGGGAGGCTTCGGCGGCGGCCTGGGTCGGGTTTGTGGGCAGGCCGGGTGCTGCGCCGAAGCGGTCGCCGTACGGGCCGAGTCGGAGCATCAGGTCGAGGCGGCGCTCGGGGCCGCTGTCGCCCGCCAGGAGCCCGGCGAGGCGCGCGGGGTCCTCACCGTGCAGCGGGGAGTGCGGGTCGGCGACCTCCCGGGCGAGGGCACTTTGGATCGCCAGGTCGTCCACGGCCGCCGGGGCGGCCCCGTGCATGCCGGAGACGGCCAGGACCAGGCGTGCGTGGATCTCGCACTCGTCCATCCGTCCTTCCTCCAGTGGGATGGCGGGCGGCGAGTAGCGGACCTGGTTGCGGATGGCGAAGGCGTTGAAGGCGAAGTCGAAGTGGGCGCTCTGCGCGGGCGGCGGCGGGGGCAGGACCACGTGCGCGTGGCGTGAGGTCTCGTTGAGGTACGGGTCGATGCTGATCATGAAGTCGAGCCCGGCCAGGGCCGCGTCGAGCCGCCGGCCGTCGGGGGCGGACAGTACGGGGTTCGCCGCGATGGAGATGAGGGCGCGGATGCGCCCCTCCCCAGGGGTCTCGATCTCCTCCGCCAACGCGGCCATGGGGAACTCGGCCTTGGCCTCGGGGTGGCCGCTGACCCGGCTGCGCCAGCGGCCGAGGCCGAAGCCCTTGCCGGGAGCGGCCGGCCGGGGTGCGCGGTCGGTCGCGGAGAGCGGGAACAGGGCGCCACCCGGCCGGTCGAGGTTCCCGGTCAGGATGTTCAGCACGTCAACCAGCCAGCTGGCCAGGGTGCCGTACTCCACGGTGCTGCTGCCGATCCGCCCGTAGACGGCGGCGGTCGGCGCGGCCGCGAGAGCGCGGGCGAGGTCGCGGATCTCTTCGGCCGGGAGGTCGCAGGCGGGGGCGACGGCCTCAGGAGTGAAACTACCGAGGGCCTCGGCGAGTTCCCCGAGTCCCAGTACGTGTTCCGCGAGCGCGCCGGGCTCGGCCGTCTTCTCGGCGAGCAGGGTGTGGACAAGGGCGGCGAGCAGCAGCGCGTCGCTGCCTGGCCGCGGCGCGAGGTGGCGGTCGGCGAGCTTGGCGGTGCGGGTGCGGCGCGGGTCGACGACGACCAGGGTCCCGCCGCGGGCGCGCAGCGCCTTGAGCCGGCCGGGGAAGTCGGGGGCGGTGCACAGGGAGCCGTTGGACTCGACCGGGTTGGCCCCGATGAGCAGCAGGAAGTCGGTGCGGTCGAGGTCGGGGACCGGGATGGCGAAGGGGTCGCCGAAGAGCAGCCCGCAGGAGACGTGCTTGGGCATCTGGTCGAGGGTGCTGGCGGTGAAGAGGTTGCGGGTGCCGAGGGCCTTGAGGAGCAGCGGCGGGTAGAGGTGGCCCGCCATGGTGTGGGTGTTCGGGTTGCCGAGGACCACCCCGACAGACTGGGCCCCGTACTCCCGGACCAGCGCGGGGACGGCCGCCGCGATCGCCTCGTAGGCCTCCTCCCAGGTGGCCTCCCGGAGTTGGCCGTCGCGCCGGACCAGGGGGCTCCTCAGCCGGTCGGGGTCCGCGTCGAGGGCCCCGAACGCGGCTCCCTTGGGGCAGATGAAACCGCGGCTGAACACGTCGTCCCGGTCACCACGGGCGCCGGTGACGGTGGCGCCCTCGATGGTGAGGGTGAGGCCGCAAGTGGCTTCGCAGAGGGGGCAGATGCGCAGGGCGGTGCGGGGCATGGGCCCTCCCAGGGGCGGCAGGCTGCGGCACGGGTGCGCGGGCCGTTCGGCACGCGGGCGGGCACCGAGCATACCGACCGGTAGGGACGGTGGGGAGGGGTCCACGTCATCGGAACGGTGCGGGAGAACGGGGGCCGGCCGGGCAGCCGGGGAGCCGGACAGTCGGGCGCTCCGGCGGCCGGGGCATCGGGCGGCCGGGGGCAAAGCGGTCGGCGAGGGGCCGTCAGTCCAGGACGCGGGCCAGGTAGGCGTGCATCATCGCGCGGGTTTCGGCGACGATGTCGGGGTCTCCGTCCGGGTCGTTGCGGAAGGCCAGTTGGATCAGGGCGTCGGTGGCTTCGACCGCGACCAGGACGGCCCGCTGCAGGACGGGGTCCGGGGTGAGGCCCAAGTGGGCGCCGAGGAGTTCGGTGAGGCGGACGGCGACCTGGTGGTTGGGGTCGGAGGCCGGACCCTCGGAGGGCGGTGCCGGGATCCCGAAGTCCACGAGGGCGAAGCCGGGAACGCTGCGCTTCATGACGAGGTACTCGTCCAGCACCGCGTCCACGACCGGCCGCCAGGCGGTGGCGGGGAGCTCGGCGAGCCGTTCCTCGATGCCGTCGGCGTAGCGGTCGAGGTTGCGGTGGGCGAGCGCGATGGCCATGGCCCGCTTGTTGCCGAAGAACCGGTAGACCGAGCCGATGGGCACGCCGGCGCGCAGGGCGACGGCCCGGGTGCTGAGGTTCTCGTAGCCGGTCTCGTCGAGGAGTTCGGCGCAGGCGTCGAGGATCCGGGCGAGCCGGTCGGCGCTGCGCTGCTGGATCGGCGTCCGGCGCAGGGAGTGGGCTGGGGGCACGGGGTCCATCATGCCGCTCCTGGATGTCCGGCTCGGCGGCGGTGTCGGTCGGGGGCCTTCAGTTCAGGAGCAGGCTGAGGCCGCCGACCGTGTACGTGATCATCAGCGCGAGCAGCGGCAGCTGCCCGGCCACGGCTTTCGCGGGCGGGAAGAGGCGTACGGAACGGTCGTGCGCGGCGATCACACCGAGCACGTGGCCGGTGACGACGGCGATGACCTGGAGGGCGGCGAGAGCACCCGGACCCAGTGGCGGCATGGGTTCCGGGGCGTTGTCAGTGCCGAGTGCCACGATGACTGTGCGTGGTCCTTCGGCTACCAGGAGGGAGAAGTAGTGGGCGACAAGATAGCCGAGCGCGATCGGTACGAGTGAGTGGGCGAAGGCGGTCAGCGGGCCGGGGTGCGGGCCGCAGACGAGGCGGGTGACCGCCGCGCAGAGGCAGTAGAGGGCGGCGACGAGGGTGATGGACCCGAGGAGTCCGAGCGTGGCCGCGGGGGTGCGGCCGAGGGGGGAGGTCTGGATCGCGTTGATCCACGAGGGGCTGTCGGAGAAGCCGTCGTAGGCGGTGGATCCGAGCAGGACGCAGACGGTGGCGACGAGTCCGGGCCGCTCGGGCGTCGCGTCGAGTCCGTGGAAGGGGTTACGGAGAACCAGGCGGCCGTCGCTGCGACGGCCGAGGGGGGAGAGCCCGGCCAGGAGGGCCGAGTACACCTCGAAGGCGTCCGCGTCGGCGAACCAGCGCTCGCCGAAGCGGGCGGCGAGCAGGAGCTGGACGGTGGCGTAGCCGGTCAGGGCGATCAGGAGGGTGGTGGTGGAGGCGGGATCGGGAGAGACCAGTTCGAGCCAGGTGAAGGCGAACAGCCCGGCGGCGGCGGGCCATTGCCCGAGCCGGGCGGGAAGGGGGCGGGGCGCCGGGTGCCACAGCCGGGAGAGCAGCCGGTGCAGGGCGCGGAGCGGGCTGAGGAGGCGCCAGACGGGACCGAAGAGGAGGGAGGCGGGGACGAGACCGACCCAGAGGAGGACGTAGACGGCACCGGGAGCGGGGTTGCGGGCGGGGTCGTCGGGACCGAGGAGGAGGTGGAGGAGGACGGCGAGCGCACCCGCGAGGCCGAGGCCTCGCAAGGCGCCGCGGGTGGCCGGCGCGTCGGCCACCCGCTGGAGCCGGGCGGGCAGGGCGATGCCGGAGCGGTCGCCTCGGAAGCGGGAGGCCGACCAGAGGAGACCGAGTGCGAGGAAGGAGACGAAGAGCGCGGTGAAGGCGCCGGCGAACGCGTAAAAGGGAGAGATGGGCAGATCGTGCTGGGAGCCGATGCCGTGCGCGAGCACGGTGAGCGGGTCGGCCGGGTGAAGGACCACGCCCTGGCCGTAGCCGCCGCCGGACGGCATGTGCGGAAGGCTCTCCGGCACGGGCCGGGACGCGAGCGGGAGCCCTGCGGACCGGACCGGGGCCGCGGCGGCCACCTCGGCCACCGCTGCCACGAGCGGGGTCACCACCGGGCCGCCGGGGCCGGGTCGCCCGCCGGGCCGACCGCTGGGCCACACGCCGGGCTGACCACTGGGCCACACGCTGGGCCGACCGCCGGGAGGCGGGCGGGAGTTCCGGGGACCGCATCCGGGGCGGGTGTGTGTCGTGGTGTGGGGCGGGCGGCGGTCATCGGACGAGGAGTTGGGTCAGGACGAGGTCGGACGCGTGGGTCTCGACCTCGAAGAGGCCCGTGCGGTCGGCCGTCAGGATCAGGGTGGCCTCCTGGCCTGCCGGCAGGGCGAGTTCCTTGTCGAAGCCGTGGACGTGCAGGGTGTCCGCGCGGTCGCTGGTGACGCGCAGGGCAACGCGTTCGCCGCGCTTCACCTCGACGCGACCCGGGGCGGGGGTGACCTTGCCTTCCCGGATGGTGATCGTGACCGTGCGGTCGGCCTGCGCCTCCGGGGACGGAGACGCGGGTGCAGGTGAGGACGGGGCCGAGGGCGAGGCCGGGGGGTGGCTGTGTCCGGTCTGGCCCGGGGCCGCGGTGAGCTGGAGGGTGCCCTCGACCGGCTTGCCGGCGACGGCCCAGGCGGTGTGATCGTCCGCGTAGAGGCGGACGGTCAGGGTGTGCGCGCCCTCGGGGACCTGCGCCGCGGGCAGGTGGAACCAAGGGCCGTACAGGCGGGCCAGTTTGTGGCCGTCCAGCTCCAGGTGCGCATGCCCGGCACCCGGGAGGGCGGCGCCGCCGACGCTGTCGGGGGTGAAGCGGAAGTTCTTCACCGTCAGCTGGAGGTTCCAGCCGTCCTCGGAGTCCGGCCGGGCGGTGAGCTGGACCTCCGGCGCGCCCTCGGCCGGGACCTCACGAAGCCGGTGGCCTGCTCCGTCATCGGTGGTGAGCAGGGTGCCCACGCTGCCCGAGGCCTGCTCGTGGCTGGTGCCGGGCTTGTGGTGGGTGGTGGCCCGCCCGCCGCAGCCCGCCACCGCGCCGCCGGCCAGGAGCACGGCCAGCGCCAGCAGTGCGGCGGTGCGGCCGGCTCGCCGGTTCCGGCGCGGCGGCGGAGCGCAGCCGTCGCACCGCAACCGGAGGTCGGGGCGGTCGCCCGGGGCGCTGGTCACCGCTGCTCCCCCGTGGCCGCGCCGGACTCCGGATCGGCCGGGGCGGCAGCCTCGGCCTGCGCACTCAGCGCCGGGGCCGGTCCGGCCGGGACCGGGACACGGTCGCCCGCCGGGTCGCCGCCCGGGCCCTCGGGGCGGACCGGGATACCGCCCGGCCGGGCGGAGGCGACGACGGCCCAGAGGACCCACACCACCGCGACGAGGCCTCGTATCCAGGCGGGACTGAGGGGGATCCAGGGGATCATCAGGACGGCCTTGTCGAAGGCGTCGAGGAGGGTGAGCGCACCCAGGAGCAGGGTCAGGCGGGCCAGCCAGGGCCGGGCGGGGCGCAGGGCGAGGCCGACGCCTGTCCACCACAGGCCCAGGCAGAGCAGCGCCACGGCGGGTACCGGGCCGGCGACCAGCCCCATGGTGGAGCCCGCCACGTCCAGGACCAGGCCGGCGAGGCCGAGCAGGGTGGCCGTGGTGGCCAGTCGGGAGGCTCGCAGACGGCGCCACCACAGGAGGCCGCCGACCAGGAGCAGGACCACCGCCACGGCGAGGGCGATCTGGGTCTCCACCCGCTGGAGGCCCCGGGCGCCGTACCAGTCGCAGCCGGCGGGGAGTTTGCGCGCCTGCACGCTGTAGTCGGCGCAGACGAGGAGCTGGGCCAGCTTCACCGGTTCGCCGGCCAGCCGGGCCGAGCCGCCGGAGACCGCGCCCCGGGTCCCGCCGCACTCCGGGAGCGTGCCCGGGGTGGAGCCGTCCGGGCCCTGCTGCCAGCAGTTGCCGCGGCCCTGGCCGTCCCACCACACGTCCATGCCGTTGGGGCGGGAGGCGCCGGACTTGTCCTTGCCGAGGATGTTGCCGGCATAGCGGTTGTGGTGGGAGGTGTCCGCCTGCTTGGACAGCTTCTCCTCGCCCCGGATGAAGGCGGGCACGGCCGTGAGGAAGAAGCCCGCGCGCTGGTGCCCGTACACCCAGTTGTTCTCGTAGAGGTTCCAGTTGCCGCCGGCGGTGATGATGCCGGTGCCGGGGGGCATGGAGATCTGCGGGCAGACCACGCCCTGCTCGTAGCCGCGCTCGATCGGCGGTTTGGCGCAGGTCCCGTCGGCGACGTAGTGGTAGTAGTCGGCGTTGTTGTCGTGGATCAGGTTGCGCTCGAAGTGGGCGTGGTTCTGCGGGAGTCCGGGGTGACCGGGGAAGGCGCTGTCCATCGAGGCGCCGCCCATGTTCTGGTCGAACTCGTTGTCGTGCACCCACACCGAGTCGCCCGCGGTGCCGGAGTAGCCGACCATGTTGTGATGGCTGTGGCAGCCGGTGATCTCGATGGAGTAGCGGGGGACGTCGTAGCCGCGGCCGTCGTTGATGTTGGAGGCGCTGCCCGGGTAGATGCCGGAGTCGCCGTTCCCGTAGGACTCGCAGTTCTTGTACAGCCCGTGGTCGCTGGCGAAGGTCAGGAAGCCGTACTCGTCGTTCCAGCGGGTCAGGACGTCGTCGATGACGAAGCCGTCGCCCGCCAGTACGTACAGCGAGTTGAAGGTGGTGCGCTGCGCGGTGAAGTTGCGGAAGTAGATGCCGTTGGACTTGTCGGCGCGGATCGCGTTCAGCTTCTGGTACTTGGCGTCGATGACCACGTCCTGCCGGGAGGCTCCGGTGCCCTCGATCTGGAGGTTGGTCTTGCCGAGGATGGCGACGAGGTTCTGGTTGTGGCGGCAGGCCGCTTGCTGCTCGTAGCTCAGGATCTGGTAGCCGAGCGAGGAGTTGGGGGCCTTGAGCGAGGCGCACTCCCCGGTGGGCTTGGGGAGCGAGGGCTCCTCCTCGTAGAGGCCGGGGAGGATCGCGATGTTCATGCCCGGCCGGTCCACGGCGTCGACGGCGGCCTGGAGGTCCCGGTAGCCGTTCTTCTCGCAGCGTTCGTAAAGGGCGAGGTTGCGCTGCTTGAGGTCGTCCGGGTAGGCGGATATCCGGCGCTCGAAGGCGGGCCGGTCCGTCTTGCAGACGATCAGGTCGGGCTCGCCGGCCCGGTACTGGGGTACGGAGCCGGTTCCGTCGGGCAGCTCGACGGGGCGTTCCTCGTGCGCGCTGGCGACGGGCGCGGCGACGAGAAGGGACAGGAAGGCTAGGAGGGCGGCGAGGAGAGCCGCCGGCACGGCAGGAAACCTGCGGGTCCACGACATGCGCGTGAGAGTAGAGGAATGTTCACCTTTTCGGACCCCCTCGCGCGGCAATCGACCCCGGCCTGACCAACTCGATATCCGACGGCCACCGTTCGGAGGGGGACGGGTCGCCCGATACCGGGATGTTCCTCCGGGGGCGAGGAGCTGGGCGGGGAGAGGGCCGCCGCTCCCGGACGACGGGTCGCGGCCTGACCGCGGCGGGGCGCGGGCGGCGACCGGCGGGCCGGGGCCGCGGGCCGCGACCGGCGGGCCGGGGCCAAAAGTCGCCGACAGCTACGGGCAGGCCACGGGCAGGGTCGCCGAAGCCGAGCCGGCAAGGCCAAGCCGACGAGGCCGACCCCAGACAGCAGCCAGCAAGCCGCACCCGGCGGTCAGCAATGGACAGGTCGCAGACAGCGGTCGACGGCCGACGGTCGACGGCCGCCAAGCCGCACTAAGCGACTAACAGGTCGCATCCGGCAGGCCACGGGCAGCCAGCAGCAGGAAGCGATCGGCCGCAGGCCGGGGCCGCAGGCCGGGGCCGCAGGCCGGGGCCGCAGGCCGGGGCCGCAGGCCGGGGCCGCAGGCCGGGGCCGCAGGCCGGGGCCGCAGGCCGGGGCCGCAGGCCGGGGCCGCAGGCCGGGGCCGCAGGCCGGGGCCGCAGGCCGGGGCCGCAGGCCGGGGCCGCAGGCCGGGGCCGCAGGCCGGGGCCGCAGGCCGGGGCCGCAGGCCGGGGCCGCAGGCCCGGTCAGGGCCGGGGCCCGCCTCCACCAGAGCCCCCGGTCCGGCCCGGCCGGAATGATCCCGTTGACGTGTCGGCCCGGGAATCCTACTGTCAGACATAGGATTCCTTCGGTAGATCGGGAGCGGGCAATGAGCGGCGACGGCGGTAGCAGTGGTGGCGGCACGGAACTGGCCGGGAAGACGGCCGAGGGGCTGTCCTACCTCACCGGCTTCGGCAACGAGCACAGCTCGGAGGCCGTGACCGGAGCGCTGCCGATCGGCCGGAATTCGCCGCAGCGCTCCCCTCTCGGCCTGTACGCCGAGCAGCTCAGCGGCAGCGCGTTCACCGAGCCCCGGTCCCACAACCGCCGCTCCTGGCTCTACCGGATCCGCCCCTCGGCCGCGCATCCGCCCTTCACCCGGACCGGCAACGGCGCCCTGCGCACCGGGCCCTTCACCGAGGCCCCGGCGGACCCCAAC
Source organism: Streptomyces sp. NBC_00454 (assembly GCF_041434015.1). Lineage (GTDB taxonomy): Bacteria > Actinomycetota > Actinomycetes > Streptomycetales > Streptomycetaceae > Streptomyces. The sequence goes on from NZ_CP107907.1 coordinate 1,582,390, forward strand.
CGGCTGCGCTGGAACCCGCTGCCCGACCCGGCCCCCGGCACGGACTTCGTGGCCGGCCTGTGGACGCTGGGCGGCAACGGCGACGCCACCCAGCGCACCGGCATGGCCATCCACCTCTACTCCGCCAACTCCCCCATGACCGACCGGGTGTTCAGTGACTCCGACGGGGAGTTGCTGATCGTCCCCGAGCGCGGCGGCCTGCTGCTGCGCACCGAGTTCGGGCTGCTGAGCGCCCGTCCCGGCGAGATGGCCCTGATCCCGCGCGGGGTCCGCTTCCGCGTGGAGCTCCAGGACGAGACCGCCCGCGGCTACGTCTGCGAGAACTACGGCCGCCCCTTCGAGCTGCCCGACCTGGGCCCGATCGGCGCGAACGGGCTGGCCGCCGCGCGTGATTTCCGGGCGCCCGTAGCGGCGTACGAGGACCACGAGCGCCCGACCGAGGTGATCAACAAGTTCTGCGGCAACCTCTGGACCGCGACCTACGACCACTCGCCGCTCGACGTGGTCGCCTGGCACGGCACGCACGTCCCGTACGTCTACGACCTGCACAGCTTCAACGTCCTCGGCTCCATCAGCTACGACCACCCCGACCCGTCGATCTTCACCGTGCTGACCTCGCCCTCCGACACCCCGGGCCTGGCGGGCGTGGACTTCGTGGTCTTCGCCCCGCGCTGGCTGGTCGGCGAGGACACCTTCCGCCCGCCGTACTTCCACCGGAACGTCATGAGCGAGTACATGGGCCTGATCGAGGGGGCCTACGACGCCAAGGCGGAAGGTTTCGTCCCCGGCGGCGGCTCGCTCCACAACATGATGTCCGCGCACGGCCCCGACCGGGAGACCTTCGACCGGGCGAGCGCCGCCGAGCTGAAGCCGCAGAAGATCGACGACGGCCTGGCCTTCATGTTCGAAACCCGCTGGCCGATCACCGCGACCGCCCAGGCCGCCGGGGCGGACCACCTCCAGAGCGGATACGACAATGTCTGGGAGGGTCTCCAGCGCCACTTCCGCGCCTAACATCAGAACCCGCCGGACCCCGCCGGACCCCGTCGTACAGATCCCGTCGTACGGAGAACCACCCGTGACCGCCTTCGCCCCCGACTCGCTGGTACTGAACCGGAAGCTACCGCTCTGGTACCAGGTCTCCCAGTCGCTGCGCGCCTCGATACTCGGGCGCACCGCGGACGCCTCGCTGCGCCTGCCCACCGAGGAGCGGCTCGCCGAGCACTACGGGGTGAGCGTGCTGACCATGCGGCAGGCGCTCAAGGAGCTGGAGACCGAGGGGCTCATCAGCCGCCACCGGCGGCGCGGGACCTTCATCGAGCCGGCGGCGATGCGCGGCGCCCCGGTCCGGCTGCTGGGGTCGGTGGACGCGATCGTGGCGCAGCAGTCAGGCGACCGTACGACGATTCTCGGCCATGCGCGGACGGCGGTGTCCGGGGAGCTGCTGGAGCACTTCCCGGACACGCCCGAGGTGGTCACGTACCGCAGGCTGCGCCACGACAGCGAGAGCGGCGAGCCGACCAACTGGGCGGAGAACGCGGTCCGTCCGGAGCTGGCGGAGGCGATCGACCTCGCGGACCTGGAGCGCTGGCCGATGACGAAGGTGCTGCGCGACATCGCCAAGGTCGAGATCAGCCGGATCACGGACACCGTCGAGGCGCGGCTCGCCGACCCGGTCACGGCCGAGCTGCTCCAGGTGCCCCTGCTGAGCCCGATCCTGCACTACACGGGCGTGACGTACGACAAGGGTGGCCGGGTGGTCGACGTGGCGCGCATCCGCTACCGCGGCGACCGCTTCTCCTTCACCGTGACGGTCGACGCCCACTGACCGACGCCCACTGACCGACGGCCGGACGGCCGACGGCCGAAGCCCACCGACCGGCCGCCGTACGGTCGGCCGGTCGGCCGGTCGGGCTACGGGCTACGGGCTACGGGCTACTTCTCCTCGCCCTCCGTGCCCCGCTCGCCCTCCGCCTGCGAAGGCGTCGTCCGCATCGTCTGGGCGTGGCGCTGCTTCTTCTGCTGCTCGTCCATGTCCTCGTCGAGCCGCTCCCCCTCGGCCTGCGACGGGGTCGAGTACTCGTCGTACTGGCTCATGACCGCCTCCCGGGTCTCCCGGAGTGCCTCGGATTCCCTACACAAGGAGCCTAACTCTCCGGCCTGGGCGCGGCCCGGCCACGGAGCGGCGTCGCTACCATCGGCCGGGTGAGCGCTGACGCACCACTTCCACAGGTCCCGCTGCTGGACGATCTGATGCCCTGGGCCGTGGGTTCCCTGCGCCTGGGCCGGGCCTGGGTGGCGGCCCCCGACCCGGCGACCCTGCGGGCCCGCTGGGCCGCCCTGACGGGCGCCGCCGGGGCCGAGCGGGAGCGGCTGTTCCGCCCGACGCGGGCCCGGACCCCGGGCGCGGGGGCCGCCGCGCTGCCGGGCCAGCGCGCGGGCTCGACCGCCCGTTTCACGGATGTGCCCGGCCCCTGTCCGGAGCCCGTACGGGTCCTGCGCGAGCCCTACGACGAGCAGTGGCTGCTGCCCGACCAGCGGCTCATCGACCTGGCCCGCCCGGAGCTGTGGCGGGTCCTGGACGAGCACCAGCTGTTCGTCATGGAGCCCCCGCAGACCGCCGGGCCGCCCCTGGTCACCGCGCACCTGCCGGCCGGGAGGCTCGGCCGGATCCGGCCGCTGCACCGTCGGCCGGGCGGCGCCGAGCCCAATCTCGCCCCGGGCCTGCTGCCGCTGCTGGGCGAGCGCTACGGCACCTGGGTCACCCCCGAGGACGTGCTCTGCTGGATCCTCGCCGCGGGCCGCCCGGGGCCCCGGGGGTACGAGGTCCCGCTGACCGCCGATCCCGCGTCCTGGCGGGCCGGGCTGGAGCTGGGCCACCGGCTCCTCTCCGTCCAGCTGCGCGGAGCCCGCGGGGGCGAGCCGCCCCGGCTGCCCGGCGGACGCCGGCCCTACGTCCGCTCCGCGCTGCCCGCGTGGCCGCGCGAGCTCTCGTACGATCCGCAGGGCGAGACCCTGGACATCGGCGGCGGGACGCTCTCGCCCGTCCCGGCCGGGGCCTGGGAGTACGAGGTCCAGGGCGTCCGGGTCCTGGAGTCCTGGTTCGCGGCCCGGCTCGCCCACCGGGACCCGGAGGCCGACGGGCTGGAGGCGCTGGGTCCTGCACAGTGGCCGCAGGGCTGGACCTCGGAGCTGCTGGCCCTGGTGACCACCCTGGCGCTGCTGGCCGATCTGGCGCCGGAGCGGGCCGCGTTCGAGGCCGGGCCGTCGCTGACCGCGACCGAGCTCCGCACGGCCGGGGTGCTGCCGGCCCCGGGCTGGGCCCGCCGCCCGGCTTCGGTCCTGGACCACCAGGAGGAGGGGCCGGGCGGCCAGTTCGCGCTGCTCTGAGCCCGGAGCCGGCGCGCCCGTGGCGGCGGCCCTGCGGGGCAAGTCCCCTACCCGCCCTTCCACCATCCCCCAGACTCCGTCCGGGGGGACCCCCAGCCGGGGCTCCGCCCCGGACCCCGCGCCTCAAACGCCGGTGAGGCTGAAGAGGACTACGGCACCGGGGACACCGGCACCTGGACGGTCCGCTGGACGGATACGGCGCCGCCCGCGTCGAGCGCGTCGGCCACGTGGAGCTGGACGTCGGCGGTGAAGCGGCAGCCGATGGCGGCGATGCCGCACACCCGGTAGCGGACCACGACGGCCTTCTCGGTGCCGGCGGGCACCGCGCCCACCGTCTGGGGCACCGGGCCGAGCCGGGTGACCCCGGGGGTGGTGGGCAGGGCATCGGTCAGGGCCACGCCGAAGGCGTCGCCCGGTCCCGTGTTGCGGATCCGGTACTCGACGCTCAGGGTCCGCGAGAGGTAGTTGAACGGGCCGCCCCAGAAGGCCCGGTGGGTCACGGCGAGCGTGGGCTGCAGGACGCCGACCGTACCGAGGAGCTGCAGGGTCCACGCCCCGCCGCCGCCGACGGCGATCCCCGTACTGAGGGTGAACGTGCCCGAACCGGTCGCCTGACGGTAGGAGTTGCCCGCCGTCGTGTCGGCGACGACGGTCCAGGTACCGGAACCGCTGACGTTCGTCCCGTTGTTGAACAGGCTCGGCGCGGCGCAGCTTCCGCTGCTCAGGGCCAGTGTCAGGGTGCCGCGGGCGTTGGTGAGGGTGACCCGGGCGTCGGAACCGCGCAGCGCCGCCTGGGTGGGGCCGACCAAGACCGGCAGGTCGAAGGCCAGTTGGCTCGGGAGCGAGGAGAAGACTCCCGCCGGGACCGACTGGCTGCCGGTGACGCGCCGGGTCTCCGTGAGGGGGCCGCTCGTGCAGTCGGAGCCGGTACTCGTCACGCTCGCGTTGGTGTTGGAGGCGGAGACGCTCAACGGCTGCGGGGCAAGGCCCGCCGCCGTCGCAGGGGCCGCCCCCAGCACCAGACCGGCCAGCAGCGCCATCACCACGACCGCTGCTCGCCGGACGGCGGAACGCGGATTCGGTGCGGTCGAACGTCTCATGGGCAACCCTTCGGACAGAGCGATGGACAGAGCGATGGACAGAGACGCGCCATACCATACGCAGACAAATCCCACATAGTGTGGGATATCCACCAGCCACCTGGTGACAGATCCCGGTCCGAACCGGTAGGGAGGGGTCCATGACTCCCGACACCCGCGACGACACCGGCGCCACCGACCCGCTCCCCCTCGACGGCATCACCGTCGTCTCCGTCGAGCAGGCGATCTCGGCCCCCTTCGCCACCCGCCAGCTCGCCGACCTGGGCGCGCGGGTCATCAAGGTCGAGCGGCCCGACGGCGGTGATTTCGCGCGCGGCTACGACACCGCCGCACACGGCCTCGCCTCGCATTTCGTGTGGGCCAACCGGGGCAAGGAGTCGATCGCGCTCGACCTGAAGGATCCGCGCGGCCGTGAGGTGCTGCACGGGCTGCTGGACGGCGCCGACGTCTTCGTGCAGAACCTCGCCCAGGGCGCCGCCGCCCGGCTCGGGCTCGATTCGGCGGCGCTGTGCGGGCGTTACCCGCGGCTGGTCGCCGTGGACGTCTCGGGATACGGACCCGAGGGCCCGTACGCCCACAAGCGCGCCTACGACATGCTCGTCCAGTGCGAGGCGGGGCTGGTCTCGGTGACCGGCACCCCGGAGCGGCCCGTCAAGGCCGGCATTCCGGCGGCGGACATCGCGGCCGCCATGTACGCCTTCTCGGGGGTGCTCGCGGCCCTGCTGCGGCGCGGGGTGACCGGGCGCGGGGGCCGGGTGGAGGTGTCGATGCTGGACGCGCTCGCCGAGTGGATGGGGCATCCGCTGCACCACACGATGCACGGCGGGCAGCAGCCGGTGCGCACGGGCCTGGCGCACGCCGTGATCGCGCCCTACGACGCCTACCCGACGGCGGACGGGGACCAGGTGCTGCTGTCGGTGCAGAACGACCGGGAGTGGCGGCGGCTGGCGGAACAGGTGCTGGAGCAGCCAGAGTTGGGCGAGGATCCGGGATACGCGACGAACGCGGCGCGGACCGCGAACCGCGAGAAGACCGACGCGGTGGTGGCCGAGGCGCTCGCCCGGCTCGGCGCGGACGAGGCGATCGGCCGGCTGGAGGCGGCGGGCATCGCCTGCGCGCGGCTGAACTCGGTGGCGCAGCTGTCCGCGCACCCCCAGCTGGCGGCCCGGGACCGCTGGCGGGAGGTGGGCTCGCCTGCGGGCCCGCTGCGGGCCCTGCTGCCGCCGATCGGGCTGCCCGGCGGCGCGGCACCGCACATGGGTGCGGTGCCCGCGCTCGGCGAACACACCGAATCCCTGCTGCACGCCCTGGGGATGACGGGCGAACAGATCACGGCATTGCGCCGGGACGGTGTGGTTCGCTGACTGGGCAGGGTCGATCGGACTGCTGATCAGGCCGGGGACGGAGCGGTTTCGCTGCCGGTACGGGAATGCTGATGGTGCGGACGGTTACGAACGGCGGCTGCCGAAGAGCGTGCGACGCAGCCGCCTCAGCGGCGCGAAGAGCGAAACGCGCGCACTGCGGCTCCGCAGCCGGTGCGTGTGGTCGCGCGAGGTGAGCTCGCGCATGAGCAGCGTCGCCTCGGCGGTCTCCCGGTGCGGGACGGCGGGACCGCCCAGCACGGCAAGGTGGCGGTCGAGGCGCGAGCTGGTCGCACCGCTTCCGCACGTGATGGCAGGCACGCGAGGCGGCCTGCTGCGCATTGCTATCTGTTCCATGTCTCTCCCCACCCGTACGAGGGCACCCGGCCCACCGGGCAGGGTAACCCTACCGCCCCTACGTCGCGCGCGGGTATCCCGGTGGTGTGAATTGCCCGTGCGGTGACCGGGAGTTGACGACTACTCAGCGGAGTCGACTGTCACTCTCCGCACAGAGCGTCCGACTCCTGTCGCGGCAGGGGCCACACCGCGCCCACTGCGCTAACTTGGAGTGATCGTCCGGTAACGCATCTGTGGACGCGCGTGAATGAGGCTTTCGGTGACTGAGTCCGCGTCGAACGAGGGCGGGAGCAACGGGGGCGGGAGCGAGGGGGACGGGAGCGACGGAGGCGGGAGCGTCGAGCGCGTCATCGCCGGACGGTACCGCCTGCTGGGCCCGCTCGGGCGCGGCGGGATGGGAATGGTGTGGCGGGCCCGGGACGAGGTGCTGGGCCGCGAGGTCGCCGTCAAGGAGGTGCGCGCGCCCGCCGGAATGGACCCCGCCGAGGTGGGCCGGATGTACCAGCGCCTGGAACGGGAGGCCTGGGCCGCGGCCCGCGTCTCGCACCGCGGGGTCGTCACCGTCTACGACGTGGCCACCGAGGACGGCCGGCCCTGGATCGTGATGGAGATCGTACGGGGCCTCTCGCTCGCGGAGGTGCTTGAGGCGGACGGGCCGCTCACCCCGCAGCGGACCGCGCACATCGGCGAACAGGTGCTGGCGGCGCTGCGCTCGGCGCACGAGGCCGGGGTGCTGCACCGGGACGTGAAGCCGGGCAACGTGCTGATCGCCAACGACGGCCGGGTGGTGCTCGGGGACTTCGGGATCGCGAGCCTGGAGGGATCCAGCGCCATCACCATGACGGGCGAGGTGGTCGGGTCCCCCGAATTCCTGCCGCCGGAGCGGGCGTTGGGGCAGGAGCCGGGTCCCGAGTCGGATCTGTGGGCGCTCGGGGTGATGCTGTACACCGCCGTCGAGGGCGTCTCGCCGTTCCGCAAGGACACCCCGCTGGCCACGCTGCGGGCCGTGGTGGACGAGGAGTTCCCGCCGCCGCGGGCGGCCGGGGCGCTGACGCCCGTACTGGAGGGACTCCTGGTCAAGGATCCCGCCGGGCGGCTGCCCGCTGCGGAGGCGGCCCGGATGCTGCGGATCATCGGCGCGGGAGGGACCGTACGGGCCTCCGGCGGGCCGGTGTCGGGGCCGGCCGCGGGACCGGGGCCCGGGTGGACGGGACCGGACTCCCCGACCTCCGTCGCACCGCACCGGTACGGCCGCCACACCCCGCCGATGCCCGCGCCGATGCCGATGCCCGGCCCGGCTCCCGCGCCGGCGCCCGGGAGCACGGTCCCGCCACCGGCCCGGCAGGGGCGGGCCGGGGCGGTCCTGACCGGAGGGATCGTGCTGATGCTGGTGGCGCTGGCCATGCTGGGCTGGCTGCTGCTGAGGGACCGCGACGACACCGGGGGCGACGGGGGCAACCCGACGGGTGCGCCGACCGCCACGCAGAGCGGTTCACCCTCCCCGAGCCCCTCTCCGAGCCCTTCCCCGAGCCCGACGCCGATCCCCTCCCCCTCCGGGTCCCCCTCGGCCTCCGCCGCGCCGAACTTCACCGTGTCGGCCGTCCAGGCGGTCCGGGACACCTACCGCGGCGCCTGCCCGCCGCCCGCCGCCGGTGCGCCCGCCTTCAGCGCCACCGTCGCGGTGGACCGCACCCCGGCCGTGCTGGAGTACCGCTGGGCCACCCGGAGCGGAGAGACCACCGGTCCCGGCTGGCAGTCGGTCAGCTACCCGGCGGGCGGCCCGGCGAGCCTGCGCCTGGACCACACGGAGCTCACGTACCAGGAGGACACGGCCTACCGGGATGCCGTGCGGCTGGAGATCCGGACCCCGGGGGCGGCCGCCCCGGAGGCGGCCTCCGCCTGGCTGGAGTTCTCGGTGACGTGCGAGGAGGAGACCCCGACCTCCGGGACCTCCTCCCCTGGAACCTCCGGACCGAGCGGCTCCCCGTCACCGAATCCGGGTCCGACCGTCAGCCCGTGACCGTGCGTCCCCCTTCGGGGACGCGCGGCCCGGCCGGCCCTTCAGGCCGGCCCGTAGAGCCGGCCCGTCAGGCCGCGCTGGTGAAGACGGGCAGGTAGCCGCTGGACTGTCCGGCGGCCGTGGGGTGGTACGACTCGCCGATGTTCAGCCAGTTGAGGCTGTGCAGCCACTCGCTGCCGGAGCAGATCTCGTGGCCGGTGAAGGCTCCGGAGACCGAGGCGAAGGTGAAGCCGTGATTCGCGGCGCGTTTGGCGATGGCGGCGTTGAGGTAGTCGGACGCGCCGTTGATGGCCGAACGCTCGCCCTCGGTCAGTCCGGCCACGCAGGTGCCGTTCAGCTTGTAGAACCGGGGATAGCCGAGGACGACCACGTGGGCGCCCGGGGACCGGCTGTGGATGGCGTTGTAGACCTGGTCGAGCTGGCCGGGGAGGGTGGAGTCGACGTAGGCCTTGGCCTGGTTGACCCGGCTGACGCAGGTGGACTCGGACTGGAGCACACAGGTCGTCATGACGTCGGAGAATCCGGCGTCGTTGCCGCCGATGGTGATGCTGACCAGGTCGGTGCCGGAGTTCAGCGGTCCGAGCTGGTTGTTCATCACGTCCCCGGTGCGGGCGCCCGAGCAGGCGGCGAAGGAGAAGGTCTGCGGGGAGTGGGCGGCGGCCCAGAGCGCGGGGTAGGCGCGGGTGGTGCGCTTGCAGTCGCCGCTCGAACTGTCGTAGTTGCCGGCGCCGACGCCGGAGGAGTACGAGTCGCCGAGGGCGACGTAGCCGAAGTCGGCGGCGGCGGAGGCCTGGCCCGCCCCGAACAGGGCGGCGCCCGCGGCGAGTAAGAGGGCGGAAGTCAAGGCGGCGAAGCGCGGCATTTTCATGCTCATGTATGCGGCTCCTTGTGGGGGGTTACTCCTGAGTCCGTGGTACAAGGAACCGAGGGCCTTCTGGAAGTGTTCATGCCAAGAATATTCGGGGCAGACATACGGTCCGAATCTTCACCCGCATGGCGTTTGAAGAGGGAACTCCGCCACTCGATCCGGCGAAACACGGGTGCACGGGGGCAGTTCGTGCCGGATCATGGGCGCCATGCCAGCCAACCCGCAAGACGCGCTGCCGATCCGGCTCAACGTCGACGACAGCGACTCCCCGTCGGACGTCGTCGACGCGCTGTTCCTCGGCCGCTTCGCGTCCGGCGAGCAACCCTTCTCGCACAGCGTGTCGATCGAGCGGGTGAAGGTGGGCGCGACCCTGCTGCCGCCCAAGGCCACCGTGTTGCGCTCGGCGCGCGACACCGACCGCAGCGCCACGCTCGCCGAGGGCGAGGGGTGGACCATGCTCGTCTCCCGCTGGAGCCGGGGCGCGGACGTCACGGTGACCGCGGTCAGCGACGAACTCGCCGCCGGGGTGCTCGAAGAGGCCACGGCGGGTGCGCAGGACGAGCCCGAACCGCAGCCCGAGAACGTCACGATGGGGTTCTGGTACGTCTCCCCGCGCCGCGGCCCCTACCGCACGACCCGGCAGATCGCGGCCGGCACCTGGCCGGAGGTGCGGGCCAACTACACCGCCCCCGTGGCCTCGGCGATGGACCGGCTGATGAAGGTCACCCCGGACGACATCGCGGGCCGGCTGCTCCTGCTGCACGGCCCGCCGGGCACGGGCAAGACCTCGGCCCTGCGCACGCTCGCGCGGTCCTGGCGCGACTGGTGCCAGGTGGACTGCGTACTGGACCCCGAGCGGCTGTTCAACGACGTCGGCTACCTGATGGACATCGCGATCGGCGAGGACGAGGGCACGGCGAAGGGCCGCTGGCGGCTGCTGCTCCTGGAGGACTGCGACGAGCTGATCCGCGGCGAGGCCCGGCACACCGCCGGGCAGGCACTGTCGCGGCTGCTCAACCTGACGGACGGTCTGCTCGGCCAGGGCCGCAACGTACTGGTGGGCGTGACCACCAACGAGGACCTGGAGCGCCTCCACCCGGCGGTGGTCCGGCCGGGCCGCTGCCTGGCCCGGATCGAGGTCGGGCGCCTGACGCACCGCGAGGCGGTGGACTGGCTCGGCACCGACGAGGGCATCTCCCGCGAGGGCGCGACGCTGGCCGAGCTCTACGCGCTGCGCCGCGGCACGACGGGCCCCTCGGCCCTGCTGCCGGCCCAGGGCCACGACTCCGAGGCCGGGCTGTACCTGTAGCCCGGGCCGCGGGGGCGGTCCCCGGGGGCCACCGGCGCGGGGCGCGCGCGGGTCCGGGGCGCACGGCGACGACAATGGGGCCGCGGACGATGGCCCCGTCGACCGGCAGCCACCCTTTCCGGGGGACCCACGAACAGGAGAACGCACCGTGCTCGAACCGGCGCAGGACAACCCCTTCCCCGACAGCCACGTCCTCGGCGAGGGCCCGGAGCCGCACCCGCAGCTCCAGCCGGTACTGGGCCTCATCGGACGCTGGCACGGCCGGGGCAGCGGCGAGTACCCGACCCTGGAGCACGGCTTCCGGTACGAGCAGGAGATCACCTTCAGCCACGACGGCCGGCCCTTCCTCTGCTACGAGTCCCGCGCGTGGCTGATCGACGCCTCCGGGACGGCCCTGCGCCCCGCGGGCCGGGAGACCGGCTGGTGGCGGATCCTGCCGGACGCCTCGATCGAGGTCACGCTCGCGCACCCGACGGGCATCGTGGAGACGTACGTCGGCCGGGTGAACGGCACGGAGATCGAGATGGCCACCGACACCGTGGGACTGACTCCCCGGGCCAAGGAAGTGACCGGCATGAAGCGCCGGTACACGCTCCAGGACGGCGAGCTGACGATCGTGCAGGAGATGGCCGCGGTGGGACAGCCCATGCAGCACCACCTCCAGGCGCAGCTGCGGCCGCGCAAGGACTGACCGGAATCAGGACCGGAATCAGGACCGGGGTCCGGACCCGGGCTTCAGGACCCGGGGCTCAGGACCAGGCTTCAGGACCGGGCTTCAGGACCCGTACCGCGCGCGCAGCGCGTCCAGTGCCGCCGCCGTCGCCTCTTCGAAGGTCAGCCCCAGCCGCCGCGCCCGCTCCGCATAGGCCTGCGCGGCGGTGGCCGCCTCCCGGGCGGCCCCGTCACCCGCCGCCGCGACGAAGGTGCCGTTGCGGCCGCGCGTCTCGATGACCCCGTCCGACTCCAGCGCCCGGTAGGCCTTGGCGACCGTGTTCGCCGCCAGTCCCAGTTCCTCCGCGAGGCCGCGTACCGTCGGCAGCTTGAACCCGGCCGGCAGCCGGCCCGCCCGCGCCCCCTCCGCGATCTGGGCGCGCAGCTGCTCGTACGGGGCGGCCGCGCCGGCGGCGCCGTCGATGCGGATCTTCAGGTGCGGGGAAGTCGAGGTCACAGGGCCGATTGTCCCCCATCGGCCCGGCCCTGGGGGGTGTCTTGCCGGTCAGGCCGGGCTCGCGGCCCCGAAATTCGCGGGCGCGCGCCCCTCGGCCGCCCGTACGGTCACCACCATGCCCACCACCATCCGCGACCTGCGCCCGAACGACCCGGCCGACGCCGAGTCCGTCGTACGGGTGCGCCGCGCGGCACTCCCCTTCATGATCAGTACGGCCCCCGGGGTGGCCTTCGAACTGGCCTGCGCCCACCCCGCCAAGCGCTACCGGCTCCTCGTCGCCGAATCCGCCGACGGGCAGGTCATCGGCACCGCGCAGGTCGGGATCGTCTACGACAGCCCCGAGCCCGGCCAGGGCTTCGTCAACGCCTACGTGGACCCCGCGCGGCGCGGGCTCGGCGCCGGGAGCGCCCTGCTGCGCGCGGCGGAGGAGCACCTCGCCGCCGAGGGCGCGAAGGACTCGTACGCCTGGGTGCTCGACGAGCCGCCCCACCGCGCCTTCGCCGGGCGCCACGGGTACCACCCCTCCCGCTCCGCCCACTTCCTGCGCCTGGACCTGACCACGGCGGCCCTGCCCGCGCTGCCCCGGAACCTGCCCGCCGGCGTCGAACTGCGCACCGCCTCGGCCTTCGCCGCCGATCCGCGCCCGCTCTTCGAGGCCGACGCGGCGACGTCCCTCGACGAACCGGGCGACGTGGCCGTCGAGTTCGACGACTACGAGGACTGGCTGCGGCACACCTGGAACAACCCCTACCTGGACCGATCGCTGACCAGCGTGGTCCTGGTGGACGGCGAGGTCGCCGCCTTCACCGCCGCCCACACCGACGGGGCCACCCGCTACTCCTCGGCCATGACCGGCACCCTGCGGGGCTTCCGCGGCCTGGGCATGGCCAAGCTAGCGAAGAACGACTCGCTGCTGCGGGCCCGCGCGGCCGGCTACACACAGGCCTTCACGGGCAACGACACCGGCAACGGCCCGATGCTCGCCGTCAACACCTGGTTCGGCTACGAGGTCTGCGCGACCGAGACCCGCTTCACGAAACGACTGGAGACCCTGCGATGAGCAACCGACTGACCGACCGACCGAGCGACCGGCCGACCGACCGGCTGACCGTCACCCTCACCAAGGCGGGCCGCACCAAGATCAGCTATCCCGCCGAGCCGGTGGCCGACACCGGCGCGCGGATCACCGTACGGGCCCCCTGGGCGGCCGAAGGCGTACGGGACTTCGGGTTCGTGCGCTTCGAGCCGGGCGACGTGTTCACCGAGCACTTCTGGCGCGACCGCTGGTACGCGGTGAAGGAGGTCCGCACCGGCGAGGGCGTCCTCAAGGGCTGGTACTGCGACGTGACCCGCCCGGCGGTGGTGACGGGCAGCGCCATCCTGGTCGAGGACCTGGACCTCGACCTGTGGGTGTCGGCGGACGGCAGCGAGGTACTGCGCCTCGACGAGGACGAGTTCGCCGCGAGCGGTCTGTCCACCACCGACCCCGAAGCGGCCGCCGAGGCCGTCCGGGCCCTCGACGCCCTGGACGCCCAGGCCCGCTCCACGGCCGGGATCGCCGCGCTCCTGGCCTGATCCGTTCCCGGTCCACGGGTTTTCTGTGGGCCCGCTTAGCGGCTCCTTAAGTGCACCCTAAGGATCGGCTCCCGGGGGCCGAAGGCCGCCGAACGGCCGGTGCGGGCGGTTAGTTTGGCTGAGCCAGGGAGGGCCGGAGGCGGCGCCGCGCACCCGTGAGGGGCGGCGCCGCACAGCCCCGGACCACTGGCTCGTCCACGACTCGCGACGCCCCCTGCCGGGCCCCAGAGGAGATCCACCATGTCCGCACGCCGTACCGCCGCCCGTATCGCCGCCGCCGGCCTCGCTCCGCTCGCGGTGGCCGCGTACGCCGCCGCGCCCGCGGCCGCCCACGGTTCGATGACGGACCCGGTCAGCCGGGTGGCGGCGTGCTACGCGGAGGGACCCGAGGCCCCGAAGTCGGCGGCCTGCAAGGCGGCGGTCGCGGCGAGCGGGGCCCAGGCGTTCTACGACTGGAACGCGGTGAACATCGCCAACGCGGCCGGTCAGAGCAAGTCCCTGATCCCGGACGGGCAGCTGTGCTCGGCGGGCAACGGCAAGTACAAGGGCCTGGACCTGGCGCGCGCCGACTGGCCCGCGAGCCCGATGGCTCCGGGCGCGCACACCTTCCGCTACAAGGGGACCGCCCCGCACAAGGGATCCTTCGAGCTGTACGTGACGAAGGACGGCTACGACCCGACGAAGCCGCTGAAGTGGTCCGACCTGGAGCCGGCCCCGTTCGTGAAGGTCTCCGACCCGGGGATGCAGAACGGCGACTACGTCTTCTCCGGCACCGTCCCGAACAAGACCGGCCGGCACCTGATCTACAGCATCTGGCAGCGCTCGGACAGCCCGGAGGCCTTCTACACCTGCTCGGACGTGGTCTTCGGCAAGGACAACGGCGGGAGCGGCGGCGGCACGGGCGGTACGGGCTCCACCGGCGGTACGGGCTCCACCAAGCCGAGTGCGAAGCCGAGTTCCACGCCCTCGCAGCAGCCCGGCGAGCAGGCGCCGCAGGAGCCCGGGCAGCAGCCCTCGGCCCCCACCGACCAGCAGATCGCCGAAGGCGCCGACAAGTCCACGGTGGAGCACCACGGGCACGGGGACAACGATCCGAAGACGAACGGCGACGCCACCCCGTCCCCGATCCCCTCGCAGAGCGGGACCAACCTCGCCGAGACGGGCGGCAGCGGCGCCACCCCGCTGATCGCGATCGCCGGGGCCGGCACCCTGGCCCTCGGTGCGGCCGTCCTGTTCGGGCTGGCCCGCCGCCGTGCGACGCCGGGCCGCCACGGCCGCTGACGACTGACAGGGGCGGACGGTCCGCCGGGGGGCGGACCGCCTGCCCCTGTCAGCCGGCCGGTCAGTCGAAGACCGACGCGCAAGTGGTCCGTTCGGCGTGCGCGGGGTCGAGGGCGTTGGCCGCCTCGTGCCAGGCGATCCGGTCGGTGAGGCCGATGGCCACGTGCTCCGACAGGTCCAGCGCGCACAGGTCCTGGAGCAGCACGTTGCGGACGTTCGGCCCGTCGAGGAACTGGCTCCGGTACGGGGTGACCACCTCGTCGTAACGGGTGGCGATCACCGTGTACTTGACTCCGGGGACGGTGTCCCCGCCGGCGTTCAGCTTCTTCTGGAAGGCGGATCCGGCGATCTGGTCGGCGAGCCCGGGGGTGGCCGTGCTGATCAGGTCCTCGGCTCCGGGGAAGTACGGGAGGAGCTGGGTGAGCCCGTCCAGGGTGGTCCCGTGGTTGTCGGGGGCGAGCCCGACCAGGGCGTTGACCTTGGCGGCTCCGCCGAGGAACTTCAGGTAGTAGTTCGGCATCATGCCGCCCTGGGAGTGGCCGACGATGTCGGTCCTGGCCGCCCCCGTGGAGGCGAGGACCTTGTCCACGAAGGTGTCGAGCTGGCCGGCGGACTTGTCGATGGGGCCGAGCCCGTTGAAGAGGGGCACCCCGGGCAGTTGCCCGTAGTCCATGGAGTAGACGCAGTAGCCCCGGTGGACGAGGTACGGGGCGAAGCCGAGCCAGTTGTCGACGGAGTTCCCGAAGGTTCCGTGGACCAGGACGACGGGGCGCGGGTGGGCGGCGGACGGTTTGCACGACCAGTTGTTCCAGCCGCTGCTCGGCGCCGAGGCGGCCTGGGCCGCGCCGGTGGGGGCGACGAGTGCGGCGGTGGTCAGGGTGAGGACGGCCAGCGGGCGGAGCAGGCGTCTCCAGGGCAGCATCGTGTGATCTCCTTGCGTTCGAGGGGGATAACGCGGGGACGGCTCGGGAATTACGTGGGGGTTCATCCCGTGATCCGGATCACAAGGGGTGCTGCAGCCGCTAAATTACGGGCGAGTAGCAAGACTGGGAAGTTACGCGTCGGTAAAAGATGAGCCGGGTTCGGCGGCGACCCGCCGGGCCGGAGCTTCATCCATTCGGCCCACCCCTGCTGCGCGCCGCCGCCGGTACGCCGAGCGTGTGAGACATGACCCAGCCCACCAACGCAGATCCAGGGCCGTCCGGCGGGTTCCTCGCCGAGATCAAGGACGCGGTGACCACCCGGGCCGCCCTGCTGGTCCTCGGCGTGCTCGCGCTCCAGCTCGCCTTCATCACGTCCTACGTCGGGGCCTTCCACCACCCGAAGCCCAGCGAGATCCCGATCGCCGTGTCGGCGCCCGTGGCGCCGGTCGCGGAGCAGTCGGCGAAGCAGCTCGCGGCCCTGCCCGGCAAACCGCTCGACCCGCGCGCCGTCAAGGACGAGGCCACCGCGGCCCGGCAGATCAAGAACCGGGAGGTGGACGGCGCGCTGATCATCGACCCGGCCGGCAAGACCGACAAACTGCTGGTCGCGAGCGGCGCCGGGGCCTCGCTGTCGCAGGCCGTCGAAGAGGTGGTCGGCCGCGTCGAGCTGGCCCAGGGCCGCACCTTCACCATCGTCGACGTGGCTCCGGCCGCCGCCGGTGACGGGCGGGGTCTGAGCTCCTTCTACCTGGTCATCGGCTGGTGCGTGGGCGGCTACCTGTGCGCCGCGATCCTCGCGATCAGCGCCGGAGCCCGGCCCGCGAACGCGGCCCGCGCCGTCGTCCGGCTCGGCGCGCTGTTCGTATACGCCGTCGCGGCCGGACTCCTCGGCGCGGTCATCGCCGGACCGGTGCTGGGCGCCCTGTCCGGCAGCATCCCGGCCCTGTGGGGACTGGGCACCCTCGTGGTCTTCGCGGTCGGAGCGATCACCCTGGCCTTCCAGGGGCTCGCGGGGGTGGTCGGCATCGGCCTGGCGATCCTGCTGGTGGTGGTCTTCGGCAACCCGAGCGCGGGCGGCGCCTACCCGTACCCGCTGCTGCCGCCGTTCTGG
Source organism: Streptomyces sp. NBC_00454 (assembly GCF_041434015.1). Taxonomy (GTDB): domain Bacteria; phylum Actinomycetota; class Actinomycetes; order Streptomycetales; family Streptomycetaceae; genus Streptomyces. The sequence goes on from NZ_CP107907.1 coordinate 1,598,853, forward strand.
AAGGCCATCGGCCCCTGGCTGCCGCCGGGCGCGGGCACCTACGCCGCGCGCTCGATCGCGTACTTCAAGGGCAACGACATCACCGGCCCGCTGCTGGTGCTCAGCGGCTGGGCGGTGCTCGGTTCGGCCGTCACCATGGCCTGCGCGGTGTCCCGCCGGGGCAAGGCCGGGGCTGCCGTGGGCAGCGGGCTCCCCGACGGGCCCGATGACCTGGACGTCCCCGACCCGACCGCGAAGGCCACGGGCCGATGAACAATCCCCTCCACCTCAACCGTCAGGGCCCGGCCGAACAGGCCGTCTCCGTCAAGCGGATGGAGCCGAGCGCGCAGGCGCAGCTGGGCGCGCTCGGCCTGACCGGCTTCATCGTCGTCACGACCATCGCCACCGGGATCGACGCGGGCGTCTTCCCCGAGAAGCTCGGCCACTCGGTGCTCCCGCTGGTCGGCTTCTTCATCGGCGGGCTCGCCCAGCTGCTGGCCGGGCTCTTCCAGGCGCAGCGCGGCGACACCTGGCACGCGACGGTGTTCGGCGGCTTCGGACTGTTCTGGATGGCGAAGGCCTGCCTGCTCCAGTGGGTGCTGCCCGCCACCGATCCGGCCCTGCGCGGGGACGTCAGCGGCCTGTTCACGCTGCCGTGGGTGTTCGTGGTGTTCGTGCTGTGGATCGGCAGCTGGCGGATCCACCTGGTGCTGCTGTCCACGTTCACGTGCGTGCTGGTGGTCTTCGTCGCCATGACGGTCAGCGGGTTCACCGGCTCGGTGATCTGGAACCGGATCACCGGCTGGAGCGGGCTGCTGGCCGCGCTCGGGGCCACGTACCTGCTCGCCGGCCAGATCATGGCGAGCACCTGGGGCCGTCAGGTGCTCCCGATGGGCCGCTTCCTGGCCCCCGAGGAACACCCGGAGACCTGACCGCGTGATCACGACGCTCGCGGTCGAAAACTACCGCTCCCTGCGCAGGCTGATCGTCGACCTCGGCCGCCTCACCGTCGTGACGGGCGCCAACGGCACGGGCAAGTCCAGCCTCTACCGCTCCCTGCGGCTGCTCGCCGACTCCGCGCGGGGCGGCGCGATCGCCGCGCTGGCCCGGGAGGGCGGGCTGCCCTCCACGCTGTGGGCCGGGCCGGAGAAGACCGGGCGGGGGGTGCGGGAGGGGCGGTACGCCGTCCAGCCGACGGTCCGCTCCGAACCGGTGGGCCTGCGCCTCGGCTTCTCCGGGGACGAGTTCGGGTACGCCGTGGACTTCGGCCATCCGGCGCCGGTGCCCGGCTCCCTCTTCGCCCTGGACCCCGAGATCAAGCGGGAGTGCACCTGGAGCGGGCCGGTCCTGCGCCCGGCCGCGCTCCTCTCGGACCGGGCCGGGCCCGCCGTGCGGACCCGGACGGCCGACGGGGGCTGGCACCGTACCCAGGGCGCCCTGCGCCCGTACGACTCCATGCTCAGCGAGCTCGCCGACCCCCAGCTGGCCCCCGACCTCCTGCACCTGCGCGAGCTGATCCGGTCCTGGCGGTTCTACGACCATGTGCGCACCGACGCCGACGCCCCGGCCCGCAGCCCGCGCGTGGGGACCCGTACGCCCGTACTCGCCGCGGACGGCTCCGATCTGCCGGCCGCGCTCCAGACGATCCGGGAGATCGGCGACCACGAGGCCCTGGACACCGCCGTCGAAGCGGCCTTCCCGGGCAGCCGCGTGGCGATCGCGGAGCGGGACGGCCGCTTCGAACTGGAGCTCCACCAGCACGGGCTGCTGCGCCCGCTGGGCGCGGCGGAACTCTCCGACGGGACACTGCGTTATCTGCTGTGGACGGCAGCCCTGCTGACCCCGCGACCGCCCGCCCTGATGGTGCTCAACGAGCCGGAGACCAGCCTCCATCCGGATCTGCTGGGCCCCCTCTCCGACCTGATCCTGACGGTGGCCCGGGACACCCAGACGGTGGTGGTCACGCACGCCGCCCCGCTGGCCGACGCCCTGGCCGCGGGCACCCGCCGGCACCGGGTGGACCTGCGGACGATCACCCTGGTCAAGGACTTCGGCCAGACCGAGGTCGAGGGCCGCGAAGGCCCGCTGGACGAGCCGCTCTGGTACTGGCCGAAGCGCTAGCGGAGCCCCGTTCGACCTGGCCGCGGGCCCGCGCGGGTGGTGTCGTACGCTCCGCTGTCATGGACATGGATCAAGCCGGGCGGGCCGCGGCCGACACCCTGCGCACTGCCCGGTTCGAGTACGCTCCGGCCGCCGCCGACTACGACGAGGCCCTGCGGCGGTACACCCGCGGGACCCGGCCCGGAATCGTCGGCTCCCAGCTGCTGCCGTTCGTGTTGGCGGCCGTGTTGGCGGCCGCGGCGGCGTTCGTCCGGATCGAGCTGTGGGGCCTCGGGACGGACGCGGTCGTCATCTCGGTCGTGGCCGGCGTCGTGGCGCTGTTCTGGGTGCGCCAAAGGGTCCGCCGGTCGCGGATGCGCCGCCAGTACGAGGCCGACGCGGCTCGCGGCACCTGGACCACCACGCTGACCGGCGACGGCCTGGCCACCACCGGCACCGCCGGGCGGGACGAGCACTTCGACTGGAGCGGCTATCCCTGGTGGTTCGAGACCTCCGAGCTGTTCGTCCTCACGGGCAGCCTGGAGCACTTCCTCGTGCTGCCCAAGCGCGGAGCGGCCGCCCCCGCCGACCTCGACCGGGCCCGCGCCCTGTTCACGGAGCACCTGCGGCGCATCTGAGCACGGGCCCGCCGGACCGGGCCGGTTATCCGAGGGGTGCGAGCAGTCGGTCGGCGCCGCGCAGGGCGTGGCGGCCGACGGCCTTGCCGAGGGTGACCCCCGCCTCGTCGGCGGAGCGGGTGTGGATGCCCGAGAGGATCCGCGCTTCGACGTTGTCGCGCGTCAGCTGCTCCCAGCTCGTGTACGTGCGCCGTACGCCGGGCGCCGTCGGGCTGGTCACGGAGAACGGGGCGGTACGGGGTCCCGCGAGGGCGTCCAGGATCACCTCGGCCGCTCCGGCGTAGGTGTTGTGGCCGCTGGGGTAGTCGGGGTGGGCCGGGGTCTGGTGGAGCGGGGTCCAGGCCGGGTCGGGGTCGATCGCCCCGGTCCGGATCGCGGTGACCGGACGCCAGCGGGTGTACGCGTACTTGCTGTCGGAGGTGGCGATCTGCGTGTCCACCAGGGCGGCGTGGAACAGCCCTATCAGCCCCGCCCGTTCGGCGACCGAACCGTGCGAGCGGGTCACGGCGACGCGCAGCGGCTCGGTGTACAGGGTCAGCGAGGAGCCGTACCAGAAGGTGGCGGTCTCGGTCTGGCGCGCGCTGCGGACGGTGGAGCCGGCGGCTCCGTACGCGCGCACCTCGGCGAGGTCGGCCCGGTAGCGGCGGGAGTCCAGCGCGGGCGGCGGGCCGATCCGGTACTGGTCCGGGGAGTCGAGCAGGAACAGCCGGGCCACGCGGTTGCCGTACTGCGCGGCGGGGGCGTAGCCATCGGGCGTCGGCTGCCATACGCCGGGCGCGGCGGGCTGCACGGCGTACGGCGCGTTCACGGAGGCGGGGTCGAGGCCGTCGCCCTGGCGGGAGGCGAGCGCGAGCTCCGCCTGCCGCGCCCCGGCGGCGACGCCCCGGTCCTCGGCGCGGCCGTCGGGGATCCGGCCGAGGGTGGCGGCGAGCGCCGAGTCGAGCTCCGCCTTGCGGGTGGGCGCGAGGACGACGAGGGAGTCGTGGACGGCGGAGGCGACGGCGGCGTCCTGGAAGGCGGCCCGGTCGCGACCGCCGGGCGCCTCCCCGGCGGCGCGGGCGGCGGCGAGCCAACTGATGGCCCAGGTCCGGCTGTTGGTGACCTGGGTGGGCGCGCCGGCGGCGGCGACGGTCTGCTCGGTGGTGTCGTACCACTCGCGGACGACGGCCCCGCCGTCGGCGGCGGGCGCGGCCTGGGCGGCGGACGGGAGGGCGAGGGCCGTGGCGGACAACACCAAGGCGGAGCCCAGGGCGAACAGGGCGGAACGGGACGGCTTCACGGTCATGGCTCCGAAGCTAGCCATCCGGCTGGTCGCCACACAACGGCCGTTGTCCGCCAGGCCCGTTCGGCCACAGAGCTGTCGTACGCCGTCCACGACCGCGTTACACGCGGGAGAGGTCCGCGAACCGTCAGGCCGAGGATCCGCTGTCGATGACCAGGTCGGTGCCCACTACCGCGCCGGCCTCGGGCGAGGCGAGGTAGAGCACCGCGGCCGCCACTTCCTCGGCCTCCGCGATCCGGCCGAGCGGGTTCTCCGTCTTCACCCGCTCGGCGCGGTCGGCCTCGCTCTCCCCGGACCGCAGCGACATGGGGCCGGCGGAGGCGCCGGGGCTGACCGCGTTGATGCGGATGCCCTGGTGGATGTGGTCGAGGGCGGCGGCGCGGGTCAGGGCGGAGACCGCGGCCTTCGAGGTGATGTAGGCGGCGGCGTTCGGGATCCGCACGTGCGCGCCCAGGTTGGAGGAGATGTTGACGATGACGCCCCCGCCGTTCTCCTTCATGTGCGCGATCTCGTGCTTCATGGCCAGCCAGACGCCGGTGACATTGGTCCGCAGCACCGCTTCCCAGTCCTCCTCGCTCACCTCGCCGACGGGTACGGTGCCGCGCAGTATTCCGGCGTTGTTGACCGCGACGTCCAGTCCGCCGAAGCGGGCCACGCCCTCGCGCACGAGGTGCTGGAGGCTGCCGGAGTCGGTGACGTCGGCGGTGACCGCGGCGGCCGTGCCGCCGGCCGCCGCGATGAGGCCGACCGTCTCGTCCAGGGTGGCCGCGGTGCGTCCCGCGGCGACCACGGACGCGCCTTCGGCGGCGAAGGCGAGCGCGATCGCGCGGCCGAGGCCGGAGCCCGCGCCGGTGACGAGGACGGTCTTGCCGGTGAAGCGGTTCATTTCGGTGACTCCCTTAAGTGACAGGCAATACTGGACCGATCGGTCCAGTATTCGGGCGCGCGAAAAGGAGCCCGAAGGCTCCCCAGAGGGTGATGTCAGTCCAGCAGGGCCAGCGCCTGCTCGGCCGCGTCCCGCACTCGGGCGGGGTCGCTCGAGGCCTTGCCGACGACCCGCAGGCCCTGCATCAGGACGAGCAGCATGCGGGCCAGGGCACGCGGATCCCGATCCGCCGGAAGCTCTCCCTGGGCCTGGGCCCGCACGAGCGCGGAGTGCAGCGGGGTCTCGACGCGGTCCCAGCCGATCTCGACCCGGCGGGCCGCCGCAGGGTCGTGCGGGCCCAGCTCCGCCGCGGTGTTGGTGAAGAAGCAGCCGATCAGCCGCCCCTCCGGGGAGCCGGCTTCCGCGGCGAAGCGGCGCACCAGCGCCCGCACCGCGGGCAGTGCGGGGCCCGGCTGGGACAGCTCGGCCAGGAGCGGCGGGTTGTGCGCCTCGGCGTACCGGTCCATGGCCTTCAGGTACAGCTCGTGCTTGCTGCCGAAGGTCGCGTAGATGCTGGCGCGGCCGATGCCCAGGTGCTCGACGAGGTCCGCCAGCGACGTCGCTTCGTAGCCGCGCCGCCAGAACAGCTCGACGGCCGACTGGAGCGCGGCGTCGGGATCGAATTCCTTGGTCCTGGCCACATCGAAGATCCTAAATGAATCCAGAACGATCGGTCAAGTAACCCGGCACCCCGGCCGCCGCACCCCGGCCGAACCCCTCATCCGGCCCGGTGGACCACCTCGCCGGCGACCACCACCGTCTCGGCCACCGTGCCCGGGATCCGGTCCGGGGTCACGGCGAAGATGTCCCGGGACAGGATCACGAAGTCCGCGGCCTTGCCCGGGGCCAGTGAACCCCGGTCCAGGTCCAGGAAGTTGGCGTACGCCGAGCCCATCGTGTAGCCGTACACCGCCGTCTCGACGTCCACCGTCTCCTCCGGCTGCCACGGCTCGCCGCCGTCCAGCGAACGCCGGGTCAGCGCCGTGTAGATGCCGATCATCGGGTCCATCTCGGCGACGTTCCAGTCGCTGGAGAACGCCAGCACCGCCCCGGCCTCGGAGAGGCTGCGCATCGGCCAGGCCTTGTGCCAGCGCTCCTCGCCCACGTTCCGCGCCCAGTCCTGGCCGGGTCCCGCGATCTCCGGGGCGCAGTGGCGGGGCTGCATGCAGGCCACGACGCCGAGCTGCTCGAAGCGCGGCACGTCCTGGGGGTCCAGGCATTCCACGTGCACCACCTGGTGGCGGGCGTCGCGCGGGCCGTTCACCGTCCGCGCGTGCTCGACGGCGTCGAGGACCGTGCGGATGCCCCGGTCGCCGGTGGCGTGGACGAAGCACTGGAATCCGCGCGCGTCCAGGGCGGCGAGCAGCTCGGCGAACTCCTCGGCCGGGTAGAAGGTCTCGCCGCGGTGCGAGCCGCAGCCGGCGTACGGCTCCAGCAGTGCGGCCGTGCGCGGCTCCACCACGTCGTCGATGTAGAGCTTGAGGGGGCCCACCCGGAAGCGGTCCCCGGCGTGCATGCGGGCGGCCGCCGCGAAGAGGTCGAGGTCCTCCTCGGTGGTGCCGCGCGGGTGGAACAGGGCGGCCACGATCCGCGAGCGCAGCCGGCCTTCGGCGCGGGCCCGCTCGTACAGTTCGAGGTCGTCCAGGGAGTTCTGGGGTTCCACGACCGTGGTGATGCCGAAGCCGATCGCGTCGTCGAGGCTCTTGGCCAGGCGCCCGTACTGGCGGTCGGGCGAGGCCCACGGCACGCCCAGGTCGCGCAGCGCGCGGTGGCCGTCGCGGGAGAGGCCCTTGATGGCGAAGTCCTTGACGAATCCGGTGGGTTCACCGGTCTCCGGGTCCACCGCGGCGGTACCGAAGGGCAGGTCGGTACGGTCCTTCGTGACCCCGAGGCGGCGCATGGCGGCCGTGTTCAGCCAGGCCGTGTGCACGTCGTAGGAGAGCACGATCGCCGGGACGTCCCCGGTGACGGGGTCCAGGTCGGCGGCGGTGGGCATGCGCCCGCCGGGGATGGCGGAGTAGTCGAAGGCCTCGGCCTCGATCCATTCGGCGTCCGGGTTGGCCTCCCGCCAGGTGCGGATCCGCTCGAGGATGGCCTCGAGGGTCCGCACCCCGGCGAGCTGTACGCACGCGGCGTCGGAGCCGAGCCGGACGTGGTTGTGGGCGTCGATGAACCCGGGGAGCACCAGCCGGCCGCCCGCGTCGATCCGCTCGGTGCCGGGGCCCGCCCATGCGGCGGCCTCCGCGTCCGGGCCGACCCAGACGATCCGCCCGTCGCGGACGGCCAGGGCCTCGGCCTCGGGAAGCGCGGGGTCCACGGTGTGGATGCGGGCTCCGGTGAGCAGCAGATCGGCGGGGACGGGGTGCGACATGGGGTGGTGCTCCTGTGCAGCGGAGGGATACGTGGGAGGAGGTGCGAGCGAGGGGAGTCAGGCGGCCGGGACGTACGCGGGCACCCGCCGGGCCAGCGCCCAGTACGTGAGTCCGGAGACCACCGAGCCGAGCAGGGTGAGGTCGGCGCCGCCGAGCGGGGCCACGAGGGGGCCGGTCCACAGTTCGGAGTCGCAGGTCAGGGCGGCGAAGGCCATGCCGGCGAGGAGGGCGGTCATCCCGGCGAGGTGGTAGCCGGAGCGGTACCAGTAGGCGCCCTCGCTCCCGGCGTGCAGGGCCTCGGAGTCGTAGCGGCAGCGGCGCATCAGCATGTCGGCGAGGAAGACCCCGCCCCAGGGGGCGAACACGATGATCAGGAGGGAGAGGAAGGAGAGCAGCGAGGTGGTGAAGTCGGTGAGGAAGAGTGCGGCGAGCGATCCGGCGGCGGTGACGGCGGCGCTGATCACGATGGCCCGGGCCCGGCTCCAGGGGATGCCGAGGACCTGGAGGTTCAGGCTGGAGGAGTAGAGGGTGATGATCGAGTTGGTGACGGAGCCGCCCAGCACCAGGGCCAGGAACAGCGGCTTGAACCAGCCCGGCAGCAGGCTCTCGGCCCCGGCGACGGCGTCGGTCATATCGGTCTGGGTGGCGGCGGCGACGCCCGCGATCCCCAGGGCGACGGAGGAGACGAACCCGCCGAGCGCGCCCATCCAGGTGATCGACTTCAGCGAGGTGGTGCGGGGCAGGTAGCGGGTGTAGTCCGCAGGCATGGGCAGGTACGAGAACGGCCCCGCGAGCATCACCACGAAGGCCAGGCTCCAGCCGGACAGGCCGGGAGCCACGGCGTCTGCGGCGGGGGTGGTCACGGCGCCGGGCAGGACGAAGACGAGCAGGGCCGCGAAGCCGACGGCGAGGACGTACGCCATCCAGCGTTCGGCGAACTGGACCGTGGCGTGGCCCCACATGGCGACGGCGAAGGTGAGCGCGAGGGTGACTCCGAGCGCGAGGGCCCGTGCCAAGGTGCCGCCGCCCAGGCCGATTTCGTCGAAGAAGACCTCCAACGCCAGGGTTCCGACCACGGTGTTGACGATGGTGTAGCCGATGCTCACCACCCAGTTGAGGACGCCGGCGGGCCAGTTGCCCCGTACACCGAAGGCCGCGCGGGAGATGACCAGGGTGGCGGTTCCGGTGCGGATGCCGCTGAGTCCGGCGGCGCTGACCGCGAAGAAGGAGAGCCCGCTGACCACGACCACGGCGGTGGCCTGCCAGAAGGAGAGGCCGAAGGCCACGGCGAGGGCGCCGTTGATCACGTAGGTGAAGGTGAGGTTGGAGCCGAACCAGAGCCAGAAGAGGTCTTTGGCGTCGCCGTGGCGCTCGGCGTCGGGGATGGGGTCGATGCCGTGCGTCTCGACCCTGAAGACCTCGTCGACGTCGGCCGTCGTCTCCTGCTGCGTCATGTGTGCGTCCCTGACCTTCGACCCGGTGAACCGCCGCGCCTGACATTGAATGGCGTTCTAAGTTCTTGAATGGCATTCAAGATGCGCTCCCGACTGGGGCCGCGTCAAGACCCTGTCCGGGATAAGGTCGGCCCACGAAGATCGGGAAGGTGGCACGGGGTGGCAGGAGCAGCGGGCGCGGCGGGAGGGGCCCGGCGGCGCGACGGGCAGATCGCCCAGGAGCGGATGCTGGAAGAGGCCATGACGGCCATCGCCGAGGACGGACTGGCCACCCTCACCATGTCCGCGCTCGCCGAGCGGCTCGGCACCAGCGGCGGCCACATCCTCTACTACTTCGGCAGCAAGGACCGGCTGCTACTGGCCGCACTGCGCTGGAGCGAGGAGCAACTGGCCGTCGAGCGCACCGAATTGCTGGGCCGCCGGGTCACCGCCCACCGCAAGCTCGCGCTCTTCCTGGAGCTGTACCTGCCGCGCGGCCCCCGCGACCCGCGCTGGACGCTCTGGATCGAGCTGTGGGCCCGTACCCCCTCGAACGAGCAGCTGCGCACCGCGCAGCAGGAGATCGACGACGGCTGGCAGCAGGACCTGGAGGCGCTGCTCGCCAAGGGCGTGGACCAGGGCCGCTTCGCCGCCGGCCTGGACGTCCCCGCCCGCGCCTCGGAGCTGCTGGCCCTGCTGGACGGGCTGAGCACCCGCGTGGTGCTGGGCCAGCGCGGCGCCGACCGGGCCACGTCCCTGGAGCGCGCGCACTCGGCGGCGGCCCTGCTGGTCCCGCACACGTAGCCCCGTACGGCACGCGGAGGGCCCGCGAGGGGCCCGCGGACATGCGGAGAGCCCGCCCGGGGCTTAGCGCCCCGGGCGGGCTCTTCCTGTCCTTAGCGGACGATCATGGGGGTGTTACTTCTTCTTGCCGGCCTTCTTGGCCGGGGCGCCCTCGGCGTTGCCGTAGTACGCCTGGAGCATGAGCTGCTTGAGGTCGTCGATCATCGGCATCCGCGGGTTGGCGGGGGCGCACTGGTCGGCGTAGGCGTTCATGGCCTGGGTCGGCAGGGCCTCGATGAAGGCCTGCTCGTCCACGCCCTCCTCGGCGAAGGAGGCGGTGATCCCGCACTTGGCGCGCAGCTCCTCGACGGCCTTGGCGTAGGACTCGACGCCCTCGGCGGCCGTGGCGGCCGGCAGGCCCAGCATCTTCGCGATCTCCTGGAAGCGCTCCGGCGCCCGGTAGACCTCGGCCTTCGGCCACGGGGTGGCCTTGTGCGTGACGGTGCCGTTGTGGCGGATCACGTGCGGCAGGAGCAGCGCGTTGGTGCGGCCGTGGGCGACGTGGAAGGTGTTGCCCAGGGTGTGCGCCATGGCGTGGACCATGCCCAGGAAGGCGTTGGCGAAGGCCATGCCCGCCACCGTGGAGGCGTTGTGCATCTTCTCGCGGGCCTCGGGGTCGTTGGGACCGTCGACCACGCAGCGCTGCAGGTTTTCGAAGATGAGCTTGATGGCCTGGAGGCACAGGCCGTCGGTGTAGTCGTTCGAGTAGGCGGAGACGTAGGCCTCGGTGGCGTGCGTCAGGGCGTCGAAGCCGGAGTCGGCGGTCACCTTGGGCGGGAGGCCCATCGGCAGCATCGGGTCGACGATCGCCACGTTCGGGGTCAGCGCGTAGTCGGCGAGCGGGTACTTCTGGGCCGCGGCCGGGTCGGAGATGACGGCGAAGGGGGTGACCTCGGAGCCGGTGCCCGAGGTGGTCGGGATGGCGACCATCTTGGCCTTCTCGCCGAGCGAGGGGAACTTGTAGGCGCGCTTGCGGACGTCGAAGAACTTCTCCTTCGTGTCCCCGAACTCGACCTCCGGGCGCTCGTACATCAGCCACATGATCTTCGCGGCGTCCATCGGCGAGCCGCCGCCGAGGCCGATGATCGTGTCGGGCTTGAAGTCGCGCATCATCGCGGCGCCGGCCTGGACGGTGGCGAGCTCCGGGTTGGGCTCGACGTTGTCGATGATCTGGATCGACACGGCACCCTCGCGGGCCTGGAGGATGTCGACGACCTTCTGCACGAAGCCGATGGCGACCATCGTCTTGTCGGTGACGATCGAGACGCGGCTGATGCCGTCCATCTCACCGAGGTACCGGATGGAGTTGCGCTCGAAGTAGATCTTCGGCGGGACCTTGAACCACTGCATGTTGGTGTTGCGCCGTCCGATCCGCTTGACGTTGATCAGGTTGACCGCGGTGACGTTGTTGGACACCGAGTTGTGTCCGTAGGAGCCGCAGCCGAGGGTGAGCGAGGGCAGGAAGGCGTTGTAGACGTCGCCGATGCCGCCGAAGGTGGAGGGCGAGTTGGCGATGACGCGGATCGCCTTGACCTTCTTGCCGAACTCCTCGACGAGGGCCTCGTCCTCGGCGTGGATGGCGGCGCTGTGGCCCAGTCCGTGGAACTCGACCATCGCGGCGGCCAGTTCGAGGCCGTGCTCGGTGTCGGAGGCCTTCAGGGCGGCCAGGATCGGGGAGAGCTTCTCGCGGGTCAGCGGCTCGTTCTCGCCGACCTCGTTGCACTCGGCGAGGAGGATCGAGGCGTCGGCGGGGACGGTGAAGCCGGCCTGCTCGGCGATCCACTGCGGGGACTTGCCGACGACCGCCGGGTTCAGCTTGGCGCCGTTGGCGTCGGCCGCGTAGGCGGTGGTGCCGAAGACGAACTGCTCCAGCTTGGTCTTCTCGGCGGCGGAGACCACGTGGGCGCCGAGCCGCTTGAACTCGGCGAGGCCCTTCTCGTAGATCTCGGCGTCGAGGATGACGGCCTGCTCGGAGGCGCAGATCATGCCGTTGTCGAAGGCCTTGGAGAGCACGATGTCGTGGATCGCGCGGCCGAGCTTGGCGCTCTTGTGGACGTACGCGGGGACGTTGCCCGCGCCGACGCCCAGGGCCGGCTTGCCGCACGAGTACGCGGCCTTGACCATGGCGTTTCCGCCGGTCGCGAGGATGGTGGAGACGCCCGGGTGGTTCATGAGGGCGCCGGTGGCCTCCATGGAGGGGGCGGTCACCCACTGGACGCAGTCGGCGGGAGCGCCGGCGGCGACGGCGGCGTCGCGGACGATGCGGGCGGCCTCGGCCGAGCAGTTCTGCGCGGAGGGGTGGAAGGCGAAGATGATCGGGTTGCGGGTCTTCAGCGCGATCAGCGCCTTGAAGATCGTGGTGGAGGTCGGGTTGGTGACCGGGGTCATCGCGCAGACGACACCGACCGGCTCGGCGATCTCCGTGATGCCGCCCAGCTCGTCGCGGCGGATGACGCCGGCGGTCTTGAGCCCGCGCATCGAGTTCACGACGTGCTCGCAGGCGAAGAGGTTCTTGACGGCCTTGTCCTCGAAGAGTCCGCGGCCGGTCTCCTCGACGGCGAGCTGCGCGAGCTCACCGTGCTGGCTCAGCGCGGCCAGGGAGGCCTTCTTGACGATGTGGTCGACCTGCTCCTGGTTGAACGACGCGAACTGGTCGAGCGCCTTGAGCGCCCCCTGGACCAGTCCATCCACCATCTCGTTGGCCTGCATGGCAGGAACTCCTTCATTTCGACTCAACTCGAACCGCTTTCCTGATGACTCAATTCGACACCCAAAAGCGGAAGCAGCGGTGCCGAAAAAGCCCTTTTCCGCCGGGTCGAAGGACCGTTCACACTCGTTCACCCTCTCCCGATCACGCTCCTGACCTGCACATATGCCTCGGGACTTAAGACCCCTGTGCGCTTGTGAAAACTTTCACAAGAATTTCGAGCGGAGTGCGCCCTACCGCGCTCCTCCCCCAGCGAGCACAATCACCGTGACGAGTCGCGTCGACCGTGAGGGAGGGAGCGCGTGCGCAGTCAGGTGCGCGTCGCGGACGGACGGAATCTGACGGTGGAGCGCTGGGGCGACCCGGACGGCCGACCCGTTTTCCTGCTCCACGGCATGCCGGGCAGCAGGCTGGGGCCCGCCCCGCGGGGCATGGTGCTCTACCAGCGCCGGATGCAGCTCATCGCCTACGACAGACCCGGCTACGGGGGCTCCGACCGCCACCCGGGCCGCACCGTCGCCGACGTGGCCCAGGAGGTGGCCGCGGTCGCCGACTCCCTGGGCCTGGACACCTTCGCCGTGGCCGGCCGCTCCGGCGGCGCCCCCGGCGCACTGGCCTGCGCCGCCCTGCTCCCGGAGCGGGTCACCCGGACGGCCGCCCTGGTCCCCCTCGCCCCCCGGGACGCGGAGGACCTCGACTGGTTCGAGGGGATGACCGCCTCGAACGTCACGGCGTACTCCACGGCGGGCCGGGACCCGGAGGAGCTGGCCGCCGGGATGATCCCGCGCGCCGCGGGCATCGCCGCGGACCCCGGCCGACTCCTGGACGAACTGCGCCGCGAGCTCACCGAGAGCGACCGGCTGGTCGTCGCGGACGCCGGCCTGCGCTCGATGCTGCTGCGGAACTACCGGGAGGGGGTCCGCACCTCCGCCTACGGCTGGATCGACGACATGATCGCCTTCAGCAGCCCCTGGGGCTTCGACCCCGCCGACATCCGCTGCCCGGTGCTGATCTGGCACGGGGGCCTCGACGAGTTCTCTCCCGTGGGCCACTCCCGCTGGCTGGGCCGCCGCATCCCCGGCGCCACCACCACCATCGACCCGGCCGCCGCGCACTTCGGAGCGCTGCACGCACTGCCCGACGTACTGACGTGGCTGCTCAGGGAGGTGCCCGCGCCTCCCGTGAACGAGCAGCAGCCCGCGTAGGACGGGCCGGGGAAGGAGTGCGGAGCCCCCCGGAAAAGAAAAGGATCTTGCCGTCAGGCAAACGGCCGAATACGGAGCACCGGGGAATTCGGTCATGTTTTCCAGGGGTGGGTGACCACTCGTCACATCCGGGCGTACGAGAGGTCACGTTATAGGCAACCCCTTGGTCGTTTAGCACGCCGATGGGCACCCGGGAGGGTAAAGTCCGCGCCAGACACCGGCTTACTCGCCGGTGTCAACCCTTCCCATTCCCCATGACCTCCCCGAGGACGGCGTCATGAACACCTCCGCAACCCCCCCGACCAGCACGGTCAAGTCCCGCCGCGTCCCGCTCGACCGGATCGACGTCCGCGGTGCGCGCGCGGCCGCGACCCTCGGGCGCGTCCTTCCGACGGAATCCGGTCGACAGGTTCAGGCGCCGATCTTCAACTCTGCACTCTGACCCGGAAGTCCGCGCTCTAGACTGGTGGAATGACCGGCCTGATCGCTTTTCGCGAGATCGTCCTGAAGGTTCACAGCAGATGCGATCTTGCTTGTGATCATTGCTATGTCTATGAACACGCAGACCAGAGCTGGCGAGGCCGGCCGAAAGTGATCTCCCCCGAGGTCATTTCCCGCACCGCATCACGGCTCGCCGAACACGCACAGTCACACGAACTCCCCTCCGTCACGGTCATCCTTCACGGAGGGGAACCGCTTCTGGCCGGCACGGCACGCCTGCGGCTCGTGTGCGAGGAATTCACCCGCGCCCTCGACGGCATCGCCGCCCTCGACCTGCGCATCCACACCAACGGGCTCCAGCTGGGCCGCCGTTGCCTGGACCTCTTCGCCGAATTCGGCGTCAAGGTCAGCGTCTCCCTCGACGGGGACCGCGCGGCCAACGACCGCCACCGCCGCTTCGCCGACGGACGCACCAGCCACCCGCTCGTCCTGGCCGCCGTGGAGCTCCTGCGCACCGAGCCCTACCGCCACCTGTACCAGGGCCTGCTCTGCACCATCGACGTGGCCAACGACCCCGTGGCCGTCCTCGACGCACTCGTCGAACTGACCCCCCCGCGCGTGGACTTCCTCCTCCCGCACGCCACCTGGCAGACGCCCCCGGTCAGGCCCGACGGCGCCCCCGACACCTACGCGCGCTGGCTGCTGCGGGTCTTCGACCACTGGGAGCGCCTCGGGCGCCCGGTCCCGGTACGGATCTTCGAGTCCCTGTTCTCCACCCTCCGCGGCGGGCCCAGCCTCACCGAGGCCCTGGGCCTGGCGCCCACCGATCTGGTCGTCGTGGAGACCGACGGGAACCTCGAGCAGGTCGACTCCCTCAAGAGCGCCTTCGAGGGGGCCGCCGCCACCGGGTTCAACGTCTTCGACCACGCATTTGACCAGGTCGCGGCCCATCCCGGGGTCCGCGCCCGGCAGCTGGGCCTGGCCGGGGTCAGCGCCACGTGCCGCCGGTGCCCCGTCGTACGTTCGTGCGGGGGCGGGCTCTACACGCACCGCTACAAGGCCGCCGCAACCGACTCCCCGGACGGCGGGAGCGACGGTGGGGGCTTCGACAACCCCTCCGTCTACTGCACCGATCTGCGCGAGCTCGTCGACGGGGTCGAGGGCCGTACGGGGGCCCGCGCGAGCGCGCCCGAACTCTCCGACCCGGCCGAACTCGCCGGCTCCCAGGAACAGCTCACCCGCAACCTGCTCGCCCTCCTGAACGACGGCCGGACGGGTGATCCCGACTGGGCGCGCGCCTGGGAGGTGCTGGGCGCCGTGGAGCGGGCCGGGGACGCGGGCGAGGACGCGCTGGACGCCGTACTGGCGCACCCGTTCACCCGGACGTGGGTGATGGCCTCGATCGAGGCCGAGCGGCAGGGCCGCGGCGACGGGCCGGACGCCGCCCGCAGGCTGACCGCGCTGGCCGCTGCCGCCGTCCTGCGCGGCGGGCTCGACCTGCCCGCCGAGGTCGCCTACCGGGACGGCGAGGTGTACCTGCCGACGCTCGGCCTGCTGCGCCTGGGCGAGCCCGGCACCGACGGGCGGGCCGCCCTGCACGCCACCGACGAGGGGTACGCCGTCCGCGAGGGGGGCCGTCCCGAGCACCGCTTCGGCCCCGCGGCGGGCGACGCCCGCTGGCAGCCCGTACGGACCTGGTCCCCCGGGCCGGACGAGGCCCCGGTGGCCCTGGAGGACCTGGACCCGCACCGCAACTGCTTCGCCCGCCCGCCCCGGCTGCGCCTTGGCGCCGGGGAGGCCGAGGAGTGGCGGGAGCGGCTGCGCGCGGCCTGGGCACTGCTGTACGAGGCCGTCCCGGAGTCCGCCCGGGCCGCCCGCGCCGGGCTGACCACGCTGACCCCGCTGGCCGGAGGCCCGCGGACGGCGGGCTGGGGCGAGGCCGGGCGGCACGGGCCGGGCGCGCTCGGAGTCCCGTACGCGGCGGGGGTGCGGGAGACCGCGCTGGCGCTGCTGACCGGGTGGCGGCGGGCCCGGCTGCAGGCGCTGACCGAGGTGAGCGACCTGTACGCGCTGGACGGGGAGTGGCAGCACCCCTCCCCGTGGCGGGAGCGCCCGGTGCCGGTGTCCCGGCTGCTGGCCGACGTGCACGAGCGGGTGGCCGTGGAGGCCTACCGGCGGGCGACGGCGAGCGCCGAGCCGGGCGGGGCGGACCGGATCGGCCGGGCGCTGGACCGCCTGTCGGAGGCGGCGGAGCTGACGAGCACCGGGAAGCGGCTCGTGGAGGAACTGCGCTGGGAACTCAAGGCGGTCGACGCGTGAGCCCGGCCCCCGCCACCGACCCTGCGGGCGGCTTACGCAGCCTGGGCGTGCGCCCCGGCGCACGCCTGATGGCACACGCCTCCCTCGGCGGTACGGGGCTGCGCGCCGAGGCCCTGCGCGACGCCCTCCTCGGCGTCCTGGGCCCGCGCGGCACCCTGGCGGTCCCCGCCTTCACCCCGGAGAACTCCAAGACCTCCAGCGCCCATCTGGAGCGGATCGCGGGCCTCTCCGGGGAGGAGGTGCGGGCCTTCCGCGAGCGGATGCCCGCCTTCGACCCGGCGCGCACCCCGAGCCAGGGCATGGGCGCCTTCGCCGAGTCCGTCCGCACCGCCCCGGGAGCCGTGCGCAGCGAGCATCCGCAGACCTCTTTCGCGGCGGTCGGCGCGGGTGCCCGGGAACTGTGCGCCGGACACCCTCTGACCAGCCATTTGGGTGAGGAATCACCCCTGGGAAAAATGTGCGGGGAGGGATGGCAGGTGCTGATGATCAATGTGGGATTTTCGGTCTGCACCGCATTCCATCTCGCGGAGTATCGAATTCCGAAGCCCCTCTTGCGCATGTACGAGTGTGTGGTGAAGGTGAACCTTCCGGGGCTTCCGGGGGGGCAGCCCCGTCGCCGCGACGGGGCTCCGTGGGGGGAAGGGTGGACCGCGTACGAGGACATCTCGCTGGACGACAGCGATTTCGCCGAGATCGGCAGTTCTTTCCCGGAAGACCGGGTACACCGGGGGCGGGTGGGAGGAGCATCGGCCATGCTCTTCTCCCTTCCGGATGCCGTCGATCACGCGCAGAAATGGATGACTGAAAACAGACGCTGATTGACTGAACGATGAGGGGAAGCGGCGGAGAAGCTCCGGAATGATGTTTCTTCGCTCGTATCTTCGGGACGGGGGTCGTGTGCCCGCATCAGTGCAGCCGTACTTTTTTCTCAGTTATGCGCATACACCGAGGTTCGGAGCGGGGGGACCCGATCCGGACATGTGGGTGGAGCGCCTTTTCCGCGATCTCTGCAGCCATGTCATGGCGCTGACGAATCTGCCGGCGGGAGCCGAGGCGGGCTTCATGGACCGGGAGATACGCAGCGGTGAGGGCTGGTCGGAACGGCTCGGTGCGGCGCTCGCCACCTGCCGGGTCTTCGTCCCCCTGTTCTCGCCGCGCTACTTCGCCAGCGAGATGTGCGGGAAGGAGTGGTTCGCCTTCGCGCAGCGCACCATCCAGCACGAGGCGCTGAGCAACCAGCCCGCCGAAGCCATCGTGCCCGCCCTGTGGGTACCAGTTCCGCCCTCCCAACTGCCGCTCCCCGCGGAGCGGTTGCAGTTCAACCACAACACCTTCGGCGAGCGCTACGTCACCGACGGGCTGTACGGCCTGATCAAACTGCGCGGCTACGCCGAGCAGTACGAGAGCGCCGTGTACGAGCTCGCCAAGCGGATCGTCCGGGTCGCCGAGACCGTCCGGCTCGGGCCGATCCGTCCGCTGGACTACCGGCTGGTGCCGAGCGCCTTCGGCTCCCCGAGCAGCACCGCCCGCACCCTCCACGTCACGGTGGCCGCCGCCTCGCGGCACGATCTGCCGGAGGGCCGCAGCCCCGAGTACTACGGGGACAGCGCCCTGGAGTGGAACCCGTACCACCCGGTGTCCCAGCGGCCCATCGCCTACGTGGCCGAGGACCTGGTCCGCAACCTCAACTACCAGACGAGCGTGGGGTCCTTCGACGACGAGGCCGGGCACTTCGACTCCAAACAGCCGCCGACCCGGCCCGAGATCCTGATCGTCGACCGGTGGGCGGTGGAGGACGAACAGCGCCGCCAGCGCCTGGCCGCCTTCGACCAGGAGTCCCGGCCGTGGATCAACGTGGTCGTGCCGTGGAACCGCTACGACCACCAGAGCCGCGCGAAGGAGAGCGAGTTGGCCCACCGGCTCGAGGACACCATGCCCGTCAAGATGAGCCAGGGCCGGGCCGCCTGCAGGGCCGCCGCCAACGGCGTGGCCAACATGGAGACGCTCGGGCAGATCCTGCCGCAGGTGGTGGAGGCGGCCGCCCAGCAGTTCCTCAGACACGCCCAGGTCTATCCGCCGGCGGGCAGCCCGACCGGCGGCTCCGAACGGCCCCGGCTCCTGGGGCCGATGGGGATGAACGGGCCCCCGGCGCCACCGCCCGTCGCACCCTTCCCGCCGAACGCGGCCCAGGGAAACGGCAGGACCGGGACACCGGAGCACACCAACGACAACGACCGGGGGGACGCGGATGACAGCGAGTCGTGACAGCCAGAGCCGTGACAGCAGCCAGCACAACAGCCGAGACGGACACCGCGAGGGGCGGATCGTCACCTTCTACTCGTACAAGGGCGGCACCGGCCGCACGATGGCGCTGGCCAATACCGCCTGGATCCTCGCCGCCAACGGCAAGCGGGTCCTCGCCGTGGACTGGGACCTGGAGGCCCCCGGCCTGCACCGGTTCTTCCACCCCTTCCTGGACCCCTCCACCCTCGGTGCCACCACCGGTGTCATCGACCTGATCAGCGAGTACGCGTGGGCGGCCACCAGCCCGGTGCAGCGCGCCGACGACTGGCACAAGGACTACGCGCGGATCCAGCCGCACGCCGTCTCGCTCACCCCCGAGACCCTCGGCTGGGAGTTCCCCGACGGCGGCACCCTCGACTTCGTCTCGGCGGGCCGGCAGAACCGCGAGTACTCGGCGACCGTCTCCACCTTCGACTGGGACAACTTCTACGACCGGCTCGGCGGCGGCCTCTTCTTCGACGCCCTGCGGGCCGACATGAAGCGCAACTACGACTACGTCCTGATCGACAGCCGCACCGGCCTCTCCGACATAGCCGACATCTGCACCGTCCACCTCCCCGACGTCCTCGTCGACTGCTTCACCCTCTCCGACCAGTCCATCGACGGCGCCGCCTCCGTGGCCCGGCAGATCGACGAGCGGTTCAACGACCGCGGCATCAAGATCTACCCGGTGCCGATGCGCATCGACGAGGGCGAGAAGGAGAAGGCCGACGCCGGCCGCGCGCTGGCCCGGATCAAGTTCGACCGATTCCCCAACGGCCTGGTCGGGGACGAACTCACCTCCTACTGGGGCGCGGTGGAGATCCCGTACCGCCCCTACTACGCCTACGAGGAGACCCTGGCCACCTTCGGGGACGAGGCCGGGCTCACCAACTCCCTGCTCTCCGCCTTCGAACGGCTCACCACCGTCGTCACCGAGGGCGACGTCACCTCCATGCCCGCCATCGGCGAAGAGGTCCGCCTGCGCATCCGCGACGCCTTCACCCGGCGCCGCCCCGCCCTGCCCGCCGACCTCTTCCTCTCCTACGTCGCCGAGAACCGCATGTGGGCCGACTGGATCGAATCGGTGCTCACCCGGGCCGGGTTCCGGGTCGTGCCCAAGGACGTCTCCGCCGAGCGGGCCCCGAACACGGCCGCCGGGGACACCCTGGGCGGGAGCGGCCTCACCGTGGACACCGCCGCGCGGACCGTGGTGCTGCTCTCCAGCGCCTACCTCAAGTCCGCCCGCGCCGTGGACGTCTGGGAGCGGGCCGCCGCCGAGGACCCGACGGGGGGCCGGCGCCAGCTGGTGCCGCTGAGGGTGGGCGACGTACGCCTGTCCACCCCGTACATCGACCGCAATCCGGTGGACCTCTTCCGTCTCGACGAGGTCCACGCCACCACCGCCCTGCTGCGCGCGGTGGAGCGGCCGATGGCGCTGCCCGACAGCGTGGCCAGCGCCTCCGCGCCCGGCCCCCGCTTCCCCGGGACGGTTCCGAAGATCTGGAACGCACCGCCCCGCAACCCCGGTTTCACCGGCCGCTCCATCGTGCTGGAGCGGATGCGCGACCAGCTCGGCGGCGGCATGGCCGTGGTGCTGCCGCAGCCGCAGACCCTGTACGGGCTCGGCGGCGTCGGCAAGACGCAGGTGGCACTGGAGTACGTGCACCGGTTCATGGCCGACTACGACCTGGTCTGGTGGATCTCCTCGGAGCAGACCGACGACGTGGTCGCCGCCCTCGCCGAACTGGCCGTACGGCTCGGCGCGCAGACCGGCGAGGACATGTCGGCCGCCTCCCAGGAGGCGATCGACCTGCTGCGGCGCGGAGTTCCCTCCTCGCGGTGGCTGCTCGTCTTCGACAACGCCGACGATCCCGAGACCCTCAAGCGGTTCTTCCCGCCGGGCGGCCCCGGGCACGTGCTCGTCACCTCCCGCAACCAGTCCTGGTCGCAGTACGGTGACGCGCTGCCCGTGGACGTGTTCCTGCGCGAGGAGTCCATCGAGCACCTCCAGCGCCGGGCCCCCGGGCTCAGCAAGGACGACGCCGAACAGGTCGCCGTTGCCGTCGGGGACCTGCCGCTCGCGGTGGAGCAGGCGGGCGCCTGGATCGCGGAGACCGCGACCCCGGTGTCCGCGTACATCGAGCAGCTGGCCCAGCAGGCCGCCCGGGTACTGGCGCTGAACCAGCCGCCCGGGTACCCGGAGCCGGTGGCCGCCACCTGGAACGTCTCCATCGAGCGGCTCCAGTCCCGCTCCCCCGCCGCCGTACGGCTGCTCCAGCTGTGCGCCTTCTTCGCACCCGAGCCGATCTCGGCGAACCTGCTCTACAGCAAGGAGATGATCGACGCGCTCAAGCCGTACGACTCCTCCCTCCAGGAGAAGCTCGTCCTCGGCCGCGTCATCCGGGAGATCGGCCGGTTCGCGCTGGCCAAGGTCGACCAGGTCAGCAACAGCATCCAGGTCCACCGCCTCGTACAGGCCGTGATCCGGGCACAGCTGTCCGAGGAGGAGCAGCGCGAGGCCCGGCACGCGGTGCACCGGATCCTGGCGGGTGCCCGGCCGGACGACGACGAGCCGATAGACAACCCGGAGACCTGGCCGCGGTTCAACACCATCTGGCCGCACCTGACCCCGTCGGAGGCCCGGTTCTGCAAGGAGCCGGAGACCCGCCGGCTCCTGATCGACCGCGTCCGGTACCTGTGGAAGCGCGGTGACTTCAAGGCCGCCTACACCCTGGGCGAGGAGCTGCGCGAGACCTGGCGCGAGACCCTGGGCGGCGACGACCTCCAGTACCTGTACCTGCGGTTCCACCTCTCCAACATCCTGCGCTCGCAAGGCCGGTTCGTGGAGGCGATGGAGCTCGACGAGGGCACGCTGGAGCGCCAGCAGGCGGCCCTGGGCGCCTCGCACCCGCACACCTACATGACCACCAGCGGCCTGGCGATGGACCTGGGCGCGCTCGGCCGCTACGGCGAGGCGATGGAGCTGGCCACGGCCGCGCACGAGGGCTTCGGGCAGATCTTCCACGAGGCGCACCCGCGCACCCTGGCCGCCGCGAACAACCTGGCGCTCAACCTGCGCATGATCGGGCAGTACGCGCGGGCCAGGGAGATCGACCAGGAGGTCTTCGACCGGCGCACCGAAGTCCTGGGCACGGACCACCCGTACACCCTGTCCTCGGCGCAGAACCTGGCGCGCGACCTGCGCGAGGTGGGCCGGTACGACGACTCGGTGCAACTGCTGAGCCGGACGTACGAGATCTACAAGCGGACGCTGGGCCGGGCCTTCCCGGGCACCCTGTCGGCGGCCAAGAACCTGGCGGTGTCGCTGCGCCGGGCGGGAGACGTGGAGGACGCGCTGCGGCTGACGACCGCGACCCGCAACCGCTACCGGGCCAAGTACACCTCGGTCAACCCGGACCTGCTGGCCTGCGAACTGAACCTGGCGGCCGACATGTTCGCGACCGGGGACCCGGGCGGGGCCAGGGACCTGGCCCAGGAGGTGGTGGACGAGTACATCAAGGTGCCGGGCGAGCGGCACCCGTACACCCTGGCCGCGGTCAACAACCTCGCGGTGTTCCACTGGGGCACGGGGGCGGCGGAGACCGCCGAGCCGATGCTGCGCCAGACCATCCACCACATGCGCGAGGTGCTGGGCGACAACCACCCGCACACCATCTTCGCCAACCTCAACCTGGCCAACGCCCGGGCGGACCTGGGCGATCCGGAGGGGGCGCTGGAGCTGGAGCGGATCTCGGTGATGCGGCTGCGCGAGGCCCTGGGCGTGCACCATCCGGAGACCCTGGCGAGCTCGTCGAACATGGCGGTCAGCCTGGACATGATGGGGCGCAAGGAGGAGGCGAACCGGGTGCGGGCGGAGGCGGTGGCCGAGCTGACGCGGCTGCTGGGCGAGGACCACGGCCTGACCCGGTACGCGCGTGACGAGCGGCGGGTCCACCGGGACCTGGAGCCGCTGGCGGTGTGATCCGACAGGGGGCGGCTCCCGCCGGGCGCCGCCCCCGCACCTCCCCTCCCCTCCCGACAGACGCCGAACGCAGAACCAGCAGACTGGGGGGTTCGCTGTGACTGACAGCATGACCTTTCGCAATGAGGACCTGCCGGCCCTCTTCCACCACACCGACCAGGCGGCGATCACCCGGCAGCGGGAGTCCACCCAGGCCACCCGCGCCCAGCTGATGCTGCTCGTCCTGGCCGCCGGGATCGCCGCCCTGCCCGAGGGGCCGAAGCTCGGCTCCGCCTACCTGTCCGGGCTCCTCAGCGTGCTCGCGTACGCCGGGGTGCTGGGCGTGGGCGTACGGGCCACCCGGCGCCGGGCCCGCCCGCAGTGGCAGCTCAACCGCAGCGCCGCGGAGTTCATCAAATCGCTGGCCTGGCGGTACGCCGTCCACGGCGCGCCCTTCGGCAGCGATGCCCCTGGCGTCGAGGAGACCTACCGGACCCGGCTGGAGGCGGGACTGAACGAGCTGCGGAAGATGGGCTGGGAGGATCCGCGGACCGCCGGACTGGTGCCGGAGGGCGGCGAGATCACCGGTGCGATGTTCCGGCTGCGGGGACTGGACTACCAGGTCCGCAGGGAGACGTACGTCCGTGACCGGCTGATCGAGCAGCGCAACTGGTACCAGCGCAAGACGGAGGTGTCCCGGCGGGCCACGGCCCTGTGGTCGTGGTCGATCGTGCTGCTGACCCTGCTGGCGCTGCTGTTCGCCCTCTTCGGGGCGTTCGGTTCGGGTCCGGGGCCGAAGCTGACGGGGCTGCTGAGCGCGGCCGCGACGGCGGGCATCGCCTGGAACGAAGTGCGCCGCCACCATCCGCTGATCGAGGCGCACACCCTGATCGAGCAGGACCTCTCCGCGATGATGGTCGTGATGCAGACGACCATCACCGAGACGCAGTGGCCCTCCGCGGTCTACGAGACGGAGCGGTACGTGTCCCCGCAGCACACGGACTGGCTTGCGCGGCACAGTAGTTGAGAGATCTCGCGGTGTGCGGGGCGTGACCTCAGTCCCGGGTCACGCCCTCGCACCAGATCACGGTGACGGGCTTGCCGAGCGTGCGCGCGTAGGCGACGATCTCGGCGGTGCCCCCGTGCCCCCGGGCGGGCAGGCCGTCCCAGACGGCGACGAGGCGGTCGCAGGAGTCGGCGATGTAGGTGCCGGCGGCGTAGTAGGCCTCGTCGGTGGAGCGGGCGAAGTCCATGCGGACCTCCTGGGTGGCCCGGCCCTTGAGCCCCCGGAAGCGCTCCAGGGCCTCGGCGCCCTCGAAGCCCTCCTCGTAGTCCCCGCTGGGGATGACCACGGTGAGGTCCGCGCCGCATTCCAGCGCGATGGCGGCGAAGAGCTGGTCCGCCCCCTCGGCGAGGCTGGAAAGGGCTTCCAGCGGCCCCTCGTGGCTTCCCAGCAGGGCCCGCAGGCCCTCTTCCACGTGGCCGAGCACCTCGTCCGGGATCGACCTGTGGCCGGTCACGCCGATTCGTTTCATTCGCAGACCTGCTCCCCCCATGGACACGGACGCCCTGGACATCCTCCCAGAAGGCGGGAGGACGTCCAGGGGCCCGACGGGGCGCACGGGTCTAATACACGCTGACGCCGTACGCGTTGAGGGCCTCTACGACGGGCTGGAAGAACGTGGTGCCGCCCGAGGAGCAGTTGCCGCTGCCGCCGGAGGTGAGGCCGACGGCGCGGGTGCCGGAGTAGAGCGGCCCGCCGCTGTCACCGGGCTCGGCGCAGACGTTGGTCTTGATCATTCCGTAGACCACGTCGCCGCCGCCGTAGTTCACGGTGGCGTTGAGGCCGGTCACCGTGCCGCCGTGGATGCCGGTGGTGGAGCCGCGCCGGGTCACGGACATGCCGTTGGTGGCGTTGACGGCGCTGGTGATGTCCTGGCTGCCGACGGTGCCGGGCGGCACCGGGGAGTTGCTGGCGTACTTGATCAGGCCGTAGTCGTTGGTCGGGAAGCTGGAGCCGACCGTGGACCCGATGACCGTGGTGTGCGAGGAACTGGTCCACCAGGTGCCCGCGCCGTCGGTGCAGTGGCCGGCGGTGAGGACGTAGTAGGTGCTGCCGCTGCGCACGTTGAAGCCCAGCGAGCACCGCCAGCCGGAGGTGTAGATGGCGTCTCCGCCGGAGAGCAGCTTGGTCAGCTTGCCGGGGATCCGTTCGATGCGCAGGGCGGCGGCGTCCGCCCCGGCCTCGCGTCGGATTCTGGCGAGCCCGGCGGCCGAGACGGTGGAGTCGGCGGTGACCACGAGGGTTCCGGTGGCGGGGTCGGTGTGCCAGGCGGTGCCGGCGACGTCGGCGCGCAGGACCGAGGCTCCGGCCGTGGCGAGCCGGTCGGCGCTGAAGCCGCCGTCGGCGTGGGCGGTGGTGGGGGCGGCGAGGGCGGCCACCGCGGCCATGCCGGTGGCCACGGCGAAGAGCCTGGAGCGGATGATGCGGGTGATCCTCACTTGTCGTCCTCCCGGAAGGGATCGGGGGCCCGGCCGGAGTGGGGTACCGGTGCCCGTGGGGGGCGGCCGGGGGCACGAGCGGCACCAGGCCGTTCGACGTGCCCCTGACAAGCCTCGAGAGACGCTGTCGGGAGTGTGCTGGCGTCAGATGGCGGGAGCAAGGGCGCCTTTCAGCCGTCGCTCACCCGCCGCGAGCTCGAAGGGCAGCGTGTTCCCGGGCGGCGGGAAGGGGCAGACGAAGTGGTCCGCGAAGGCGCAGGGCGGCAGCTGGACCCGGTTGAGGTCCACGGTGATCGACCCGTCGGCCGCCGGGGTGCCGGGCCTGAGGAAGCGGAAGCGGTAGCTGGAACGCCCGCCGGTGGCGTCCCCGATGACCGCCCAGAGGCTGCCGTCGTCCCCGTCCACGGCGACCTGGAGGGCATGGCGCGCGCCCTCGAACTCGAAGCTCAGCTCGCCGCCGAGGTCCAGTCCGCGCGAGCGCCCGTCGGCGTTCTCGACCTGGACGGTCCGCTCCTCGCCGTACGGGCTGAACCGCCCCGCCGCCACGTACGCCGGGTCGTACGGGGTGGCCTCGATCCCCGTGAAGGCCGTGCGGCCGGGCGCGGCGGGGTCGAAGGCCCGTACCGCCCACTCCCCTTCGCGCCGCATCACGACGAGCCGTACGTCCCCGGCGGCGACCCGGGAGTGCGACGGCGGGGTGTCGTCGGTGGCGAGGACGGCCTCGCCCGTGAAGCGTTCCTCGTCCAGGAGGATCCCGTCCTCGGGGCCCGCGGTCAGGGTCACCGCGCCGCCGGTGACGCGCCAGCTCCCCGGAACGGCCGGAATTCGACCTTCCGGGTAGTCGGCGAGCCAGTGGGTTCCAGTCAGCGAGAGGGGCCCGTAGGGGGCCGACACGGTGGCCACGCGATGCTCGTGCCACTGCTTCCAGGCGGTGGCCGGGTCGTCTTGGGAAAGTGCGTCAGCGCTCATGCCGCTCAACCCTTCCACACCGGCCCGGGCGGGAACCTCAAGGTACGCCGTCCGGGCCTGCGCGGATCTGAGGCGGCCTCAGCAGCCGTCGCAGGGACAGCAGCAGCAGTCGCAGCCGTCACAACCGCAGTCGCAGTTCTCGCAGCCCCCGCAGTCGCAGTTGTCGCACCAGGGCTGCCGCTTCTCGCGGGACCAGGGCCCTTCGTGCTCCGTGCAGCACAGCTGGCAGGTGCAGAACAGCCCGAGGGCCACCGCGCAGCCCGACAGGAGGTCCCGGCGGGGCTTGCGCGGGGGCGGCGGCGGGCCGAAGTCCATGGGCGGCGGACCGAAGCCGCCCTGGCCGGCGGAGTCCGTCACGGTGTGGCCGCAGCCGGCCGTGCCGAAGGCCCGGTCCACGGAGGTGCGCAGCTCGTGCACCAGCAGCCGGTGGGCGAGGCCCGCGTCCGCGAACTCCGCTTCGCGCAGTGCCAGCCGGATGCCGTGGAGGGCGTCGTCGCAGAGCCTGCGGGCCTCGGCCCGGGAGGTCCCGGTGGCGGTCAGCGGGTTCCAGGCCCCGGCGGCGGCGTCGGCGCCCTGGTCCTCCACGGCGTCCAGCAGGTGCGCGAGCCGCCCGAAGTAGCGGCCCGCCTCGGCGAGCGCGGGGGCGTTGCCCGGCCGTCCGGCGAGGGTTGCGGTATGGGCGAAGGCGGCGGCCGTGGCGGTCTCGGTCGGCTCGGTGACCACGAGCACCGGCGTGCCGGGTCCGGCCAGGGTCTCGATGCCCGCCTGCCGGTCCACGGCGTCGACGAGCACGGCCGTGTCGAAGCCGAGCGAGGCCCCGGTGCGGGCGCCGGCCCGGTCCCAGCCCCGCGCCACCCGGCGCGCGGCCAGGGCGATGGGGGCGCGGGCCAACAGCCCGTCCCGGTCGGCCACGTGGTCCCGTACCTTCGCGGAGGCCAGGACGAGCGAGACGGCGGCCGCGAGCCTCGCCCCCTCGCCCTGGGCGACCGGGGCGGTGCGCATCCCACGCAGTGGACAGGGACCGGCGGTGCGCCGGGCGCCGGGGGCCGGACCCGACTGAGCCTCCGTCAGAACGGAGACGAGCAGCCCGTCGTAGTTGGTCACGATCCTCGCGAGCTGGCCGTGGTCCCCCCGAAGTGCCAGGCACAGCCCGCACAGATGAGCCATCCACTCCGCCTTGAACCGCTCGCCCAGTCTGTGCGTGCAAGGTCTGACGATGCCGAACATTGGTGCTCCCCGTGTGTCATACGCGTGCTCGACGGGCATCGTAACGAGCCCGGCCCTTCACCCGTACGTCCCCGTCGGTCACCCGTACGGCGGCACTGGTCGTATTTTCACTCAGTCAGCAGCGGTACCCGCCAGGATCCTTGACCGTGCAACGGATGTTCTGCACCAGTACCGTCACGAAACCCCTGCGCGGCGACTATCCACTTGGCGCGTTGTCAGCATCATGGACGACGATAGGGACGCGGAAGAGAAGACAGACTGACCGCGATGAAAGGAGGCGTCCATGGGTTCGGTGCGCAAAGCGAGTGCCTGGCTGGGTCTCGTAGAGGACAGCGACGACGAGCGTTACTACGACGACGACTACGCGGAGGCCCCGCAGGGTGGTTCGGTGGTCGGCCCCGGCGAGCAGTGGGTCACCGACCCGCGCGTCAAGGTCGCGTCGGAGTCCGCCGTGGAGCAGGGCCGGCGCATCGCGACGGTCACCCCCGACGGTTTCCGTGACGCGCGCGGCATCGGCGAGCTGTTCCGCGACGGCGTCCCGGTCATCGTGAACCTGTCGTCGATGGACCCGGGCGACGCGAAGCGCGTGGTCGACTTCGCGGCCGGTCTGACCTTCGGACTGCGCGGTTCGATCGAGCGGGTGGCGACCAGGGTCTTCCTGCTGACCCCGGCCGACACCCAGGTCGTGAGCGGCGAGGCCGGCGGCCGCTCTCGCGATTTCTTCAACCAGAGCTGAGCGGGGCCCTCACCGGCTGAAAGGCCGGCCGGCTCACCGGAAGGCGTCGAGCCCGGTGAGTGCCTTGCCCAGCACCAGTTGGTGCATCTCGACGGTGCCCTCGTAGGTGAGGACCGATTCGAGGTTGGTGGCGTGCCGCATGACGGGGTACTCGAGGGAGATCCCGTTGGCACCGAGGATGGTCCGCGCGGTGCGGCAGATATCGATGGCCTCGCGGACGTTGTTGAGCTTGCCGAAGCTGATCTGCTCGGGCCGCAGGGTGCCCGCATCCATCCGCCGGCCCAGGTGGTGGGCGAGCAGGATCCCCTTGTGGAGCTCCAGCGCCATGTCCGCGAGCTTGGCCTGGGTGAGCTGGAACCCGCCGATGGGCCTGCCGAACTGCTCGCGCGTCTTCGCGTAGTCGAGCGCCGCCTCGAAGCTGGCGCGCGCCGCTCCCATGGAGCCCCACACGATCCCGTACCGCGCGTGGCTGAGGCAGCCGAGCGGCCCCTTGAGCCCGGTGACCCCCGGAAGCACCGCGTCGGCGGGCAGCCGTACGTCGTCCAGGACCAGCTCGCTGGTGACCGAGGCGCGCAGGGACCACTTGTGCTTGATCTCGGGCGCGGAGAACCCGGCGGTGTCCGTGGGCACGGCGAACCCGCGGATCCCCTCGTCGGTCTGCGCCCAGACGACGGCCACGGACGCCACCGATCCGTTGGTGATCCACATCTTGCGCCCGTTGAGCACCCAGTCGGTGCCCTCGCGCTTGGCGTACGTGCGCATCGCGCCCGGGTCGGAGCCCACGTCGGGCTCGGTCAGCCCGAAGCATCCGATGAGCTCGCCGGCGGCCATGCCCGGCAGCCAGCGCTGCTTCTGCTCCTCGGAGCCGTACTTCCAGATCGCGTACATGGCCAGCGAGCCCTGTACGGAGACCAGGGAGCGGATCCCGGAGTCGGCGGCCTCCAGCTCCAGGCAGGCGAGCCCGTACTGGACGGCGCTCGCCCCGGCGCAGCCGTACCCCTCGAGGGACATCCCGAGGGCCCCGAGCGCGCCCAGCTCTTTCGCGAGCTCGCGGATCCCGGGCAGCTCGCCGCTCTCGTACCACTCGGCGATGTGGGGCAGCACCCGGTCCGCGGCCCAGCCGCGGACGGTGTCGCGGATGGCGAGGTCCTCGGGAGTGAGGAGATCGTCGAGCCCGAGCGGGTCGGTGGGAACGAAGGACACGGAGCCTCCTGGCATGCCGGGGTGTGCGGAAACCTAGCGCTGCAAGTTTGTCGCTCCGCCCGCGCGCGGTCCACCCGCTCCGGGCACTGGTCCGGGTTCGGCCCGGTGCGGTCGGGTACGGCCGGGTACGGCCGGGTACGGCTCGGTCCGGCGAGCAACGGATCGGTCCGGTTCGGGAGCCCTCGCGGATGGGGGCAGACTGCTGGGATGCTCGAGACCTCCGCGCGGCTGCTGCGCCTGTTGTCCCTGTTGCAGGCCCACCGGGAATGGACCGGATCCGATCTCGCCGACCGGCTCGGGGTGACCCCGCGCACCGTGCGGCGGGACGTGGACCGGCTGCGGGAGCTCGGATATCCCGTGAACGCCAGCCCCGGCACCGGCGGCGGGTACCAGCTGGGGGCCGGGGCCGAGCTGCCGCCGCTGCTGCTCGACGACGACGAGGCCGTCGCCGTGGCCGTGGGGCTGCGGACCGCCGCCGGCAACGGCGTCGAGGGGATCGGGGAGGCCTCCGTCCGGGCCCTGGCCAAGCTGGAACAGGTGCTGCCGTCCCGGCTGCGGGGCCGGGTGTCGGCGCTGAACCGGTTCACCGTGCCCATGCTGCGCGGGAGCGGCCCGTCCACCGTCGACCCGGCCGTGCTGACCGATCTGGCCACGGTCTGCCGCGACGGCGAGCGGCTGCGCTTCGGCTACCGCGACCACGGGGGCACGGTCACCCGGCGCACCGTCGAACCGCACCGGCTGGTGTGCACCGAGCGGCGCTGGTACCTGGTCGCCTGGGACCTCGACCGGGAGGACTGGCGGACCTTCCGGGCCGACCGGATCGAGCCCAGACCCCCGCACGGCCCGCGCTTCACCCCGCGCCCGCCACCCGCCGAGGACCTCGCCGCGTACGTCTCCCGGGGGATCTCCCAAGGGGCCTACGCGGTCCGGGCGGTGGTCCGGCTGCGGGTGCCGATGGCGCGGGCCGCACAGATCGTCGGGCCGGCCGACGGGACCCTGGAGCCCCTCGACGAGGGGAGCTGCATCCTGCGGACGGGGGCCGTGAACCTGGATGTTCTGGTGATTCACATCATGCTGATCGGCTGTGAGTTCGAAGTCGTCGAGCCGGTCGAGCTGACGGACCGGATCAGGGCTCTGCGAGATCTCCTCGGCAGGTCTCTGGAACCTCGCGAAGTGCCCTCGGAAGTGAAGGAGATGTAAGGGAGCGGAGGGGGTCCGGAGTGGGTTCCGGCGGGAATTCCGGGAAGTTCCAGGGGAATTCGAAAGAGAATTCACGCCGGGCGTGTCGCGGACCGGAAAATGAATGGTCCAGACAAATTCGACGGCCACAGGACTGTCGACATTCCGTGACACAAGCGTGACCCGGTACGGAGGAACGTCCGGGCGCACGGCTGACGGTCGGGCCGGACGTACGACGACGGCGGGCCCCGGTCCTCGACCGGGGCCCGCCGTCGCTGCGGAAGGGTGTGCGTACCGTCCGCGGTTCAGCCTCCGGCGGCCGGGCGGGTCACCGTGCCGCGCGCCGGGGTGCGGTCGGCGTGGGCCGGGCGGCGGCTGCCGACCGGGGTGGCCGGGGGCCGCTCGGAGCGGACCAGGTGCGGGCGGGGGGCGAGGTGGCCGGCGGGCCGGGCGGCCGGGTAGTGCCCGGCCGTGGCCGGCAGGGCGGCGGCGGCCAGGGCCGCGACCGGAACCGCGGCCGGCGGCGCGGCGGGCTCCGAAGGCACCGCGACGGAGGGCCGGGCGGGGCGCTGGAGCCGCCACTTGCCGCCGGCGGAGAGCAGCGGGACGAGCACCCCGGTGAGGGGCTCGGGCACCCGGCCGGCTTCCACGAGGGAGCGCAGCCGCGCGCGCACGGCGAACACGTAGGCCTCCGCGTGGGCGATGAGCGGCTCGAACCACGGCAGCGCCAGCAGTACGAGCAGACCGGCGGACCAGCCGAGCAGGACGTCGCTGACCCAGTGGGTGCCCAGGTACACGGTGGTGGCGCCGACGCTCAGCGAGACGACCGCGGACACCACGGAGAGCACCCGGCGGGTGACCACGGTGGAGGCCAGGTAGGCCAGGATTCCCCAGGTCACCACGGCGTTGGCGGTGTGGCCGGAAGGAAATATATCCCCGCCCGCGAAGAGCTCGGCGGAGCCGATCTGGGTGGCGTAGTGCGGACCGAGCCTGCCGAGGCCGAGCTTGACGGCGCCGACGGTGATGTTGAGCAGCAGCAACGCCACGCCGAGGGTGATCAGCGGGCGCAGGGTGTGCTGCCGCCAGGAGCGCCAGCCGAGCCAGGCGGCGACCATCACGGCGGTGGGTCCGCGCTGGCCCAGGACGACGAGGTAGTCGAGGAAGGCGTGGAGCTGCGGCCACTGCTCGTAGGGCCGGAAGAACATGACCTGCCAGTCCATGCGGACGAGCCAGGAGGTGGTCAGGACGGCCACGACGATCGCGAGGTAGAAGGCGAGTGTCGCTCCGAGGAGCACGACGCGGTGCCGGCTCATCTGCGGGGTTTGCAGATGAGCCGGTCGCTCTGGTTCCCGGTCCAGCCGGGCGAACACCCGCTCCAGTCTGGGCAGGATTTGGTCGGTACGCACTCAATCGACGTTACCGCGCGCCGATGGGCGGCCCGGTCGAATCGCGGGCTTTGTGATGACCATGTGATGTGGAGTTGGTCTCACGCGGGACTTAATTCCCGCCAATAGGCCTTTGGTTGGAGCACCGCCGGTCCCTTGGTCCGGCCATTTCCTCGCACACTTAGCCGGACTTTATCGACAAGGCCCAATTGCTTTGCTCAAAGATGGAACGGAATGCTCCATTCCGTGATGTCGGGCCCGTACCGGGGATCTGCGGAGGGCGGCTACGGAGGCCCCGAGCCGTTCAGCCAGAAGGCCCCGTACCCGGCCGAAACGACCGCCAGCGCGCCCAGCACCGCGGCCGCCCGGCCCGTCCGCCACCCGGCCAGCGCCACCGCCGGCGGGAACACCAGCGGGAAGGCGGGCAGCAGCAGCCGGGGCTTGGAGCCGAAGTAGCCGGAGGCGCACAGCGCCAGCGCGACCACGATCCCGCCGTACACGAGCAGCGGGAGCGGCTGCCGCTGCCGTACGCAGAGCCCGTACAGCCACAGCACCAGCGCGACCCCGGCGATCAGGCCGATCCCGGCGGGGAAGGCGGAGGAGGCCAGGCGGGCGCCGATGAAGCGGGCGAAGGCCCAGCCGCCGTCGAAGCCGTTGCCCCAGCCGCCCTGCACGTCCAGGTATCCGGTCAGACCGCCGCCGGTCCGCGCGCCGACCCACAGCACGTACGCCGCCGCGCCCAGCGGAGCCAGCAGGGCCCCCGCCACCGCTCGCCCGGAGCCCTCCCCGCGACGCCGGGCCAGCGCCGCGGCCACCCAGACCGCCGCGACCACCGCGGCCCCGACCGGGCGGGTCAGCCCCGCCCCGGCCGCGAGCAGACCGGCGGTGAGCCAGCGGCCGCGCAGGGCCCCGTAGAGGCTCCAGGCGGCCAGCGCGGTGAACAGCGACTCGCTGTACGCCATCGACTGCACGATCCCCACGGGCAGCGCGGCCCAGAGCCCGACGGCGAGCACCCCGGCCCGGCGGCCGTGGAGCAGGTCGGCCACCGCGAAGATCCCCCAGGCGGCGGCGAGCCCGGCGACCGCCGACACCACCAGGCCCGCGGACCCGTAGCCGAGGCCGGTGACGGCCGAGACCAGTCGCTCCAGCCAGGGCAGCAAGGGGAAGAAGGCCAGGTTGGAGTGGACGTCCCCGTTGGGCAGGGCCACCTCGTACCCGTACCCCTCGGCGGCGATCCGGGCGTACCAGAGGGAGTCCCAGCGCGCCGAGAGCAGCGTGTGCGCGCTGCTGCCGGCCACCGCCCCCCACACCGCGAGCACCGTCAGCCCCAGCAGTCGGACCGCCGCAAAGACGGCGAGGGCGGGCGCGGCCCGCCGAAATCCAAGATCCTTCACGGGCATGATTATCGAGGGCGCGAGCGGGCGCGGGCGTGCGTGCACGCGGGCGCGGAGCGAGGCTCGGGGCGAGGCCAGGGCCGAAGGGGGGCGGCGGTGCGCGGCGAGTGGCACACACCACACGGCGGCCCGAGGCGGGATGAGAGCTTGACCACGTGTGCCAGAGCCGAACTCGCGTACGCTGACTCTTCACTCGCGTGTCGACGCCGGACCCCGTAGGACGCCACCTTCACCCCCTGTGGCCCCGAAAGACGCTGGTCCGCCGAGTGCGAGGGATCACCTGGGAGGTACATGCATGTCGGGGACGAACGTGACCACCGGCGACAGGAACCCTTCCCTCCGGCAGCGACTGCGGCGACTCGGCGCGGCCTCCGGCGGGCCCAACCGCTGGGCGGTGCTCGCGGTCCTGTGCGTCAGCCTGGTCCTCGTCGCGCTCGACGCGACGATCCTGCACGTGGCCGTCCCCTCCGTCACCGAAGACCTGCGGCCCGGCTCGATCGAGCTCCTGTGGATCGTCGACGCCTACCCACTGGTGTGCGCCTCCCTGCTGATCCTCTTCGGCACCCTCGGCGACCGCATCGGCCGCCGCCGCGTCCTCCTCCTCGGCTACGGACTCTTCGGCGTGGCCTCGGCCGTCGCCGCCCTCGCCGACAACGCCCAGGTGCTCATCGCCGCCCGCGCCCTGCTCGGCGTCGGCGGCGCGATGATCATGCCGGCCACCCTGTCGATCCTGCGCCAGGTCTTCCCCGACCGCCGCGAGCGGGCCCTGGCCATCGGCATCTGGACCGCCGTCGCCGCCATCGGCGCGGCCAGCGGGCCGGTCCTCGGCGGCTTCCTCGTCCAGCACTTCTGGTGGGGTTCGGTCTTCCTCATCAACATCCCGCTGATGATCCTGCTCCTCCCGCTGGGCCGGTGGCTGCTGCCCGAGTCGAAGGGCACCTGCGACGGGCCCTGGGACGTGCTCGGCGCGCTGATGGCAGCCGGCGGTGTCCTCGGCGTGGTCCTCGGGGTCAAGCGGTTCGGCGCGGAGCGGCAGATCGCCGACCTCGAAGCACTGGTTCCGCTGCTGCTCGGCGCGGCACTCCTGGTGCTGTTCGTGCGCCGGCAGAAGCGGCGCGCGCACCCGCTGATCGACATGCGGATGTTCTCCCGGCCCGCCTTCACCACCTCGGTCGGCTGCATCGTGCTGGCCATGCTCGCGCTGGTCGGGCTGGAGCTGATCGCCGTCCAGTACCTCCAGCTGGTGCTGCACCTGAGCCCGCTGGAGACCGGGCTGCGCCTGCTGCCGCTCACCTTCGCCGCGATGGCGGCGGGCGCGACCGGCTCGTACACGCTGGCCCGGACCGGGCCGCGCCGGATGGTCTCGCTGGGCTTCGTACTGACCGCCTTCGCGGTGCTGCTGCTGACCTTCATGGGCCAGCACGACCGGCCGGTGCTGCTCACCGTGGGCTTCATCCTGCTCGGCTTCGGCCTGCAGACCACCCTTTTCGCCGCCTACGAGTCGATGCTCAGCGAGGCCCCGGCGGCCACCGCGGGCGGCGCGGCCTCGATCGGCGAGACCTCGTACCAGCTGGGCGCGGGCATGGGCATCGCGCTGCTCGGCAGCGTGATGAACGCGGCCTACGCACCCGGGCTGACCGGGGTGCCGGGGGTCTCCGCGGCGCAGTCCGCCGACGCCGCGCACTCGCTGGGCGAGGCGTACCAGATCGCGGCGCAGATCGGCGGAGCGGCGGGGGACTCCCTCTCCGCGGCCGCCCGGCATTCCTTCGTCCACGGTCTGCACGTGACCCTGGTGGTCAGCGCCGCCCTGCTGCTGGCGGGGGCGCTGATGGCCCTGAAGCTCCCCCGCACCATGGAGTGCGCCGATCCCGAGGCCGCCGAGCAGGACCGGGGCCCGGTACGGGTCCCCGCGCAGCCGGGACCCGAGGCGTCGGCCCCGGCCTCCGGCGGCCCCGGTGCCCGCATCCCGGCGCAGCCCTCGGGCACCCCCGACCCGGCGGTCGGCCGCCCGGCCTGAGCCGACGTGCCCGAGCCGGTGGGCTCGAGCCGCCGGAGTCAGGCCTTCGGCGCGGCCCTGACGGGGGTCCGGGCCGGAGTCGGAGCCTGGACCGGGGCCTGGACCGGGGCCTGAACCGGAGCCTGAACCGGAGCCTGCGAAGGCACCGACGGAGCCACCGGCGCGGTGGCCGGGGCAGCCGGGGCCGGGGTCGCCGGGGGCAGGGTCAGGAGGATGCCGATCCGCAGGGCCTCCGGGCGCGGGCCGATCACCGCCCGGTTCGCCTCGTACAGCGCCTGCCAGCCGCCCTTCACCCGGTGCCGCCGCGCGATCCCCGCCAGCGTGTCCCCGCTCCGCACCACGTGCATCCGCCCCGCCAGCCCGTACCGCGTGGCGCACACCGGCCACGCCTCCCAGCCCTGGGTCCCCAGCAGGTCCTCCGCGACGCGGATCTGCTGCTCCCGCGTCGCCAGGTCGGCCCTCGGGGCGAACAGCAGCCCTCCGTGCTCCTCCCAGGTCGGCTGCCAGAACTGCAGTCCCCCGTAGAAGCCGTTCCCCGTGTTCACCGCCCACCGGCCCCCGCTCTCGCAGTCGGCCACGCAGTCCCACGGCCACTTCCCGCCGGGTCCGCAGTCCACCGACCGACCGTGCGCACCCGGCGCGGGCGGCGGCGGCGCGGCCGCGGCGGCCGCCTCCGCCGGCGGGAAGAACGCCGGAACGAGCACGAGCACCAGCGCGGCGGCGCGGGCGGCAGCCGGGAACCCCAAGTTGCGCATCGCGTCACGCTACGCAGCCCCGTACCCGGGCTCGGGCCCGCCACACCGCGCCCCGGCCGCCGCCACCCGCTCGGCCCCGTCCGGCCCCGGTCGACCCACCGCCGAAACGGTCCACACCGGCCACCAACTGCGCACAACAGGAAAACAGTTGGCACGAAAACAACGCCCCGGTCGGACCGTTCACTCCTTCGGGGGTCCGGTTCGATTCCGTTCCCTCAAACGGCGTGACCCCGGCCGCCACTCCCCCGTTGAGCCCGGCGAGCCGGAACCCCCCGGCCCCGCACGCCTAGTCCGAGGAGCCACCCCGTGCCGCGCATGCTCGAAGTCAGTGATGAGGTACGTGCCGAGATCGGCGACGAGGAGGCCGAGCGGCTGCTCGCCGGTGACGGGTCCCCGGGCAGTTACGACTGCACGTCCTGCCGCACCCCCGGCGACTCCGAGCGCGAGCAGACCAGCACCGTGCTGTTCGTCGGCGACGAGACCGCCGTCCTCGCCTTCGCCCACGCGGGCTGCATCCCCTCGCAGGTGGTCTCGGTCCCCGAGGCCCACCTCCAGGGCGCCGTCCGCTCCATCACCGGCGACAGCCCCTCGTCCCCCGCCGGCGACGTACCGCAGTCCGTACCCGGCGGCCAGGCCGTCCTCGGCATCACCAGCGGACTGATCCTGATCAACGGGGAACTGCACCCCGCCCTGGTCGTGGAGCCCACCGCCCCCATCGCCCGCCCCGGCACCACCGGTCCCGGCGACGACTTCCTCCCGCTCCTCATCGAGCAGGGCTTCGTCCCGGTCACCGACACCGACGAGGTCCCGTCCGCGCTGAGCGGCTGGTCGATCCTGCTCGCCGCCGGCCAGCTGCACTCCGTGCTCCAGCCCGGCCAGATCGCCTGGTGGCAGGCGCACAAGCCGCTGTCGGTCACCGACGGCTGGCGGGCCGCGGTCAACAAGACCCAGCGCGTCCTGGTCTACGCCGCCCCGGTCGACTCCATCGGCCAGCAGCCCCGCGAGGACCTGCTCCGCGCCGCCCTGGACAAGGCCGCCGCGAACGGCAAGCTGGTGGCCGCCTCGATGCCGCTGGCGGGCACCCCGGGCGCCTGATCTGCAGAATTTCCCCCGAACCGCCGTCCGCCCCCCAGGGGGCCGGGCGGCATGCGCCGGGGGTGCGCGGTCCGTCCCGCGCACCCCCGGCGATCTGCGTTTTCCGCCCCGTGACCCCGCATCCGTGGGCCGCCGGTTTCGTTGGCTGATACGTGCATTCCTACGATGTCTCCCGCGCCCCGTCCTATCCGAGCAGCGTTCCCCCGATGCGCCCCGCACGGGAGCTGGAGAGCGCTCCGGCCGCCTCGCACACCCCGATCTACGACCTGCTGTACTCGGAGTACCTGCGCGCCTTCCGGGCCCTGCCGGGCGACCGCACGGGCGAGGAGGACCTCGGTTTCACGGCGTTCTCCTACGGCGGCTCGTACACGGCCGGCCACGCGGCCCCGTACCCCGTCGGCGGCACGTACACGGGCACGTACGGGAGCGGCTACGCAGGCTCCCACGGCAGCGCGTACGGCGGCTCCCACGCCGCCGCCCAGGGCAGCGGCTGGAACGGTTCCTCATGGCAGCAGGCGGACGCCTGGCAGCCGGCCCACGCCCCGCAGCAGCCCCAGCCCCAGTACTCGTACGCCGGCTCGGGCTCCGGATACGCGGGCGGGCGGCAGCACCAGACCGGGATGCAGCACATCCCGGCGGCCCTGCCGCCCGCTCCTCGCCGGGGCTACTAGCCGAACACCGCTAGCCCCGACGGCCCCGCCGTACCGCCACTACATCTTGCGCTTGTGCTGGGCGCCGCGCTTCTCGCGCACCCGGACCGAGATGTGGATCGGGGTTCCCTCGAAGCCGAACTCCTCGCGCAGGCGGCGCTCGATGAAGCGGCGGTAGCCGTGCTCCAGGAAGCCCGAGGCGAAGAGGACGAACCGCGGCGGCTTGCTGCCCGCCTGGGTGCCGAACAGGATGCGCGGCTGCTTGCCACCGCGGATCGGGTGCGGGTGGCCGGCGACGACCTCGCCGAGGAAGGCGTTCAGACGGCCGGTGGGGATACGGGTCTCCCAGCCGGCGAGCGCGGTCTCGATGGCCGGGACCAGCTTCTCCATGTGGCGGCCGGTGAGCGCCGAGACGTTCACCCGGGGCGCCCAGGCGACCTGCTGCATCTCGGTCTCGATCTCGCGCTCGAGGTAGTAGCGGCGCTCCTCGTCGAGGTTGTCCCACTTGTTGTACGCGATCACGATCGCGCGCCCGGCCTCGACGGCCATGGTGATGATGCGCTGGTCCTGGACGGAGATCTGCTCGGTCGTGTCGATCAGGATGACCGCGACCTCGGCCTTCTCCACGGCGGCGGCCGTACGCAGCGAGGCGTAGTAGTCGGCGCCCTGCTGGAGGTGGACCTTCTTGCGGATGCCCGCGGTGTCGATGAACTTCCAGGTGACCCCGCCGAGCTGGATCAGCTCGTCGACCGGGTCGCGGGTGGTGCCGGCCATCTCGTTGACGACGACCCGGTCCTCCTTGGCCACCTTGTTCAGGAGGGAGGACTTGCCGACGTTGGGACGGCCGATGAGGGCGATCCGGCGCGGGCCGCCGACGGCGGTGCCGAAGCTCTGCTCGGGCGCCTCCGGGAGGGCCTCCAGGACGGCGTCCAGCATGTCGCCGGTGCCGCGGCCGTGCAGGGAGGAGACCGGGTGCGGGAAGCCGAGGCCCAGCGACCACAGGGACGCCGCGTCGGACTCGCCGCTCTGCCCGTCGACCTTGTTGGCGCACAGGACGACGGGCTTGCCCGCCTTGCGCAGCAGCCGGACGACGGCCTCGTCGGTGTCGGTGGCGCCGACCTTGGCGTCCACGACGAAGACGACCGCGTCGGCGGCCTCGATGGCGTACTCGGCCTGGGCGGCGACGGAGGCGTCGATGCCGAGGACGTCCTGCTCCCAGCCGCCGGTGTCGACGACCTTGAAGCGGCGGCCGGCCCATTCGGCCTCGTAGGTGACGCGGTCGCGGGTGACGCCGGGCTTGTCCTCGACGACCGCTTCGCGGCGGCCGATGATGCGGTTCACCAGGGTCGACTTGCCGACGTTCGGGCGGCCCACGACGGCGAGGACGGGCAGCGGGCCGTGGCCGGCTTCCTGAAGGGCGCCTTCGACGTCCTCGATGTCGAAGCCCTCTTCCGCGGCGAGCTCCATGAACTCCGCGTACTCGGCGTCGCCAAGTGCTCCGTGGTCTTGCTGGTCGTTCATGAAGTCCGTTCCTCGTCGTTCGTGGTGATCGGTGGCACCCGCGCAGCGCGGTTCCACTACTAGGTCAAGTCTCGCTCAGCGCCCGGTGAGGCGCTTGGCATCGGCCAGGTGGGCGGTCAGCCGGTCCTGGATGCGTACGGTGGCCTGGTCCAGCGCGGTACGGGTACGGCGGCCACTGCCGTCCCCGGCGTCGAAGGCATCGCCGAAGACGATGTCGACCCTGCTCTTGAATGCCGGCAGCGCCTTGACGACGCGGCCGCGGCGCTCGGTGCTGCCCAGTACGGCGACCGGCACGATGGGTGCCCCGCCGCGGACCGCGAAGTACGCGAGGCCCGCGCGCAGCGAGGCGAAGTCTCCCTCGCCCCGGGTGCCCTCGGGGAAGATCCCCAGGGCCCCGCCGTTCTCCAGTACGCCCAGTGCGCGGCTGATCGCGCCCCGGTCGGCGCCGGAGCGATCCACCTTCACCTGCCCGATCCCTTCGAGGAAGGAGCCGAGCGGGCCGACGTACGCCTCCTTCTTGATCAGGAAGTGCAGCGGCCGGGGGGCCGTGCCCATGACCATGGGGCCGTCGATGTTGTGGGAGTGGTTCACGGCCAGGATCACGGGGCCGGATGCGGGGACCTTCCAGGCACCCAGCACGCGCGGCTTCCACAGGCCGTACATGAGACCGATGCCGATCCGCCGGCCGACCGCCGCACCCTTGAGGGAGGGCGTATCGCTCACTTGCGGCCCGCCCTTTTCTCTGTGCCCTCGGTCGCGCTCCGCCTCGACTCCGCTGCGGCCGAGTGCTCCTCGCTCGTTCCTCGCGCGGAACCCTCAGCCTTCGCTGCATCTCGGCTTTGCCGCTCTACCACCAAGGTGACCACGCACTCGATCACCTGGTCGAGCGTGAGCTCGGTGGTGTCCACCTCGACGGCGTCGCCGGCCATGGCCAGCGGGGAGGTCTTGCGGCCCGAGTCCGCGGCGTCGCGCTGGAGCAGCGCCTGCTTGGTGGCCGCGAGGTCCGAGGCCTCCTTGCCGCGCAGCTCCCCGCTGCGGCGGGCCGCGCGGGCTTCGGCCGAGGCGGTGAGGAAGATCTTCAGGTCGGCGGCGGGCAGCACGGTGGTGCCGATGTCCCGGCCTTCGACGACGATCCCCTCGGCCTCGTCGGCCGCCCGGGCGGCGATGGACCGCTGGAGCTCCGTGATCAGGGTGCGCACCTCGGGGACGGCGCTCACGGCGCTGACCTTCGAGGTGACCTCCTGGGTCCGGATCGGGCCGGAGGCGTCCAGGCCGTCCACCGTGATGGTGGGCGCGGACGGATCCGTACCGGACACGATGACGGGCTTGGCCGCCGCGATGGCGACGGCCTGCGCGTCGGCGGTGTCGACACCGTTGGTGATCATCCACCAGGTGATGGCCCGGTACTGGGCACCGGTGTCCAGGTAGCGCAGCCCGAGCTTGGCGGCCACGGCCTTGGAAGTGCTGGACTTGCCCGTGCCGGAGGGACCGTCGATGGCGACGAT
This sequence comes from Streptomyces sp. NBC_00454, assembly GCF_041434015.1. Classification (GTDB taxonomy): domain Bacteria; phylum Actinomycetota; class Actinomycetes; order Streptomycetales; family Streptomycetaceae; genus Streptomyces. The sequence continues at coordinate 1,639,482 of NZ_CP107907.1, forward strand.
CACGGCGGACGGAGCTACGGTTTCCACGGTGCGGGCACCTTCCTGGTTGCGCTACGTGTCCGGGCGCGCCAATAGCGCCCCTCCTCCAGGTTACCGGGCTTTTCGGCGCCGCCCACCGGACTACTGCTGGCGCAGCGCCCAGCCGCGGTCGCGCAGGTCCGCTGCCAGGCCCGCAGCCGCCCTGGGTTCCACCATCAGCTGCACCAGGCCCGCCTGCTGGCCCGTCGCGTGCTCGATCCGGACGTCCTCGATGTTGACCCCGGCCCGACCGGCATCGGCGAAGATCCGTGCCAGCTCGCCCGGCTGGTCGGAGATGAACACGGCCACCGTCTCGTAGGCCGCGGGAGCCGCGCCGTGCTTGCCCGGCACCCGGACCCGCCCGGCGTTGCCGCGCCGCAGGACGTCCTCGATGCCGGCCGCCCCGCCGCGCCGCTTGTCCTCGTCGGCCGACTGCAGGCCCCGTAGGGCTTCCACGGTCTCCTCCAGGTCGGCGGCGATGCCGGCCAGGACATCCGCCACCGGTCCCGGGTTCGCGGAGAGGATCTCCACCCACATCCGCGGGTCGGAGGCCGCGATCCGCGTCACGTCCCGTATGCCCTGTCCGCACAGGCGCACGGCCGTCTCGTCGGCCTCCTCCAGCCGGGCCGCGACCATGCTGGAGACCAGCTGCGGGGTGTGCGAGACCAGTGCGACAGCGCGGTCGTGCGCGTCGGCGTCCATGACCACCGGGACGGCCCGGCACAGCGCCACCAGCTCCAGCGCCAGGTTCAGCACCTCGTGGTCGGTCTCCCGGGCCGGGGTCAGCACCCACGGGCGGCCTTCGAAGAGGTCGGCCGTCGCCGCGAGCGGCCCGGACTGCTCCTTGCCCGCCATCGGGTGCGTACCGATGTACGTCTTCGTGTCCACGCCGAGGGCGTCCAGCTCCCGGCGGGGGCCGCCCTTGACGCTGGCCACGTCCACGTAGGCGCGGGCCAGGTCCCGGCCGATCGCGTCGGCGAGGGCCGCGGCCACGTGGGCCGGCGGCACGGCGATGATCGCGAGGTCGGCCCGGCCCTCGCAGGGCTCCTCCGAACCGGCGCCGAGCGAGGCGGCCGTACGGACGTTCGCGGCGTCGCGGTCGACCAGGTGGACGGCGATCCCGCGGGCCGAGAGGGCGAGGGCCGCGGAGGTGCCGATCAGTCCGGTTCCGATGACGACGGCGGTTCTCACAGGCACTCCAGAGAGGGTAGGACCAAGGTCGTCTCTTTTGGATCTTGCCGGTCAGGTCCGCGTCGTCCGGCGCCGTGCCTCGGCGCGCTGCCGGGGCTCCCGCGTACTGGACGTACCCGGGTGCCCCGGCAGCGCGGCGAGGTGCGGTGCCGGGCGGCGCGGGCCCGGCAAGATCCGAAAGAGACGGCCTTGATCGGGACGGTGGCGGCGGTGCCTGCTCCAGGGTAGCCAGCCGGGACGCGGAAGGGCCCGGCCGTCCGCCCGGTGGGACGGAGTGCCGGGCCCTCGCCGCAGCCGACTGCCCTACAGGTTCTGCTGCTTGATGATGTCCTCGAGCGAGCCGGTCGGCAGCGAGCCGGCCGGGCTCAGCTTGTCCACGGCCTGCGGCAGCGCCTGCGCGATCTGCGCGGCCGCGTCCTCCTGGCTGACGCCGGCCTGCTCGGCGACCTTCTGCAGGGTGTCGCCCGGCAGCGCCTCGGCGATCTGCGCACCGCTGACCGGCTGGTTCTCTCCCGTGCCGACCCAGGACTGGGCCTGGTCCACCAGGCCCGACTTGGTCAGCATGTCCATCAGGCCACCGAGCGGGTTGTTCGCGCCTCCGCCGGCCGCCTGGGCTCCGCCACCGCCGCCCATGAGCGCGCCGAGCAGTGCGCCGAGGATGTTGCCCCCACCGCCGCCGCTGCCGCCCTGTCCGCCGCTGCCGCCACCGAGGAGGCCGCCGAGAAGGGAACCGAGGTCATTACCCGCCATGGTGCTGCCTTTCGAAGAGGGACCGGGGCGCGCGGAAGAGGGCGTACCCGGCTTCGAGATACGGACAATGTCACCCAGACCGGGCGGGTCCGCCACTTGGAGCAGAACGGGGCACGGGACGGCGCACAGAACGGGGCGGCCGTTGCGGTAGAACGATCGGCATGATCTTCCACCTCGTACCGCTCGCCGACTGGACCGCCGAGCCCGCGCTCCCGTACGCCCCCGCCTCGCTCGGCTCCGAGGGGTTCGTGCACTGTTCGGCCGACCCGCAGACGGCGCTCGCGATCGCCTCCTCGCACTACGCGGACGTACCGGGCACCCTGCTGGCCCTGGAACTCGACGAGCTCGCCCTGGCCGCGGAGGTCCGGCGGGAGGGTGAATCGGGGGCCCGCTACCCGCACGTCCACGGTCCGCTGAACCGGGACGCCGTGATCCACGTGTGGGAGGTCGTACGCACACCCGGTTCCCCGGCCGAGCTCGCCCCCTGGCGGCCGGAGAACTGACCCGGCGAGAGCGTGGCGGGGTTCCCCGAACCCCGTTCACACGCCAGGATGCCTCTCGCCATCCGTGGATCACCCGAGGAGAACCCATGAGCGACCCCAGCCCCACCGCCCGGCGCACCGTCCTGGCGGCCGGCGCGACCGTCCTGGCGGGCGGCGTGCTCACCGCGTGCGCAGGCGGCGACGACACGAAGAAGCCGACGGCCGAGGGCGGCAGCTCGCCCACCGCGCAGTCCCCGCAGGCCTCTGCGCCCGCCTCGGCTCCGGCCGGCGGGGGCAAGACCCTGGTCAAGGCCGCGGACGTACCGGTCGGCGGCGGCACGGTCCTCAAGGACCAGAAGCTGGTCGTCACCCAGCCGACGGCCGGTTCCTTCCGCTGTTTCACGGCGGTCTGCACGCACCAGGGCTGCCTCGTGAGCAAGGTGGAGGCCGGCACCATCGACTGCCCGTGCCACGGCAGCAAGTTCCAGGTCGCGGACGGGGCGGTGGCGCACGGCCCGGCCACCCGGCCGCTGGCGGAGCAGAAGATCGTGGTCTCCCCGGCGGGCGAAATCTCGCTCGCCTAGCGGTGACCTGCCGCTTTAGGCTCCACGGATGAACGACAAGCCGACGCCCGAGCCGCTCGAACTCACCCTGGTCAGGGACCACACGGTCTACGCGTGCGTGATGGGTTCGAGGGCGTTCGGCCTGGCGACGGCGGCGAGCGACACCGACCGGCGCGGCGTCTACCTCGCCCCGACCCCGCTCTACTGGCGCTTCGAGAAGCCGCCGACGCACGTGGAGGGGCCGCGGGACGAGGAGTTCTCCTGGGAGCTGGAACGCTTCTGCGAGCTCGCCCTGCGCGCCAACCCGAACATCCTGGAGTGCCTCCACTCCCCCCTCGTCGAGGAGCTCACCCCGGTCGGAGAGGAACTCCTCGCCCTGCGCGAGGCGTTCCTCTCCCGTCGGGCCCACACCACCTTCAGCCGGTACGCGGCCACCCAGCGCGGCAAACTCCTCGCGGACCTCCGCAACCAGGGCGCCCCGCGCTGGAAGCACGCCATGCACCTGCTGCGCCTGCTCCTGTCCTGCCGCGACCTGCTGCGCACGGGCCGCCTGGTGATCGACGCGGGCCCCCACCGCGACCGCCTCCTCGCGGTCCGGCGCGGCGAGTTCACCTGGGACGAGGTCGACGCCTGGATGACCCGCCTGGTGGAGGAAACGGAGTCCGCCCTCACCACGACCCCGCTCCCCGAGGACCCGGACCTCCCCCGCGTGGCGGACTTCCTCCTGCGCAGCCGCCGCGCGTCGGCGCTCGGCCGGGGCTAGACCGGCCGGGCCGTCTCCGCCGCAAGCGCGCCCGGCGCCCGGTGCCGTACGACGAACTCGTCGAGCGCGTCGAACCCGCTCGCGTGCTCCGGCAGCCCCGACCGCTCCTGCGCCGCCGCCAGCACCCCCTGCAGGGCCTCGAAGTCCCGCTCCACCCGTCCCGCCTCGAGCCCCACGGCCGCTCCGTGCTCGGCCTCGACCTTGGCCTCGATGAGCCCCGCCAGGTACCCGGGGGCCTCCGGGACCTCGTCCAGCAGCGTCGGCAGGTGCGCCTGGACCTGTGCCGAACGCATCAGGTGGATTCCGGTGAGCAGCGCCCGGAAGGTGTACAGCAGCGGCTTGAGTTCGGCCGTCCTGCCGAAGAGCCGCCACTGGGTCTTCGCGAATCCCTGGTAGTGGTGGGCGTGGTGCGAGGTCAGGACCCCGGGGGCCAGCGAGACCAGCTCCTGGTGCGCCGGGGTGGTGTGCGCCACCAGCGGGGACAGCAGCTGCTCCAGGACGTAGCCGTTGCGGTTGAGCATCAGCCGGACGAACTTGCGCACGTCGTGCGTGACCAGGTCCATCTCGGTGCCGTCGCGGAACCACATCCGGCTGCGGGTCTCCTCGGGATCGCGCAGGCCGAGCAGGTCCGCCGCGGGCAGCAGGTGGACTCCGCGCAGGTCGATGTCGGAGTCCCGGGAGGGGAATCCGTACAGGTGGGCGCCCGAGACCGTCGCGAAGAGCAGCGGGTCGGGCTGCTCCTCGACGACGGACGTCAGGTCGAAACTCAGTGCATCCAGCATGGATCAAGCATCCCAGAGTGCGCCGAAGGCCAGCAGTTCGTCCCGGTACTCGATGCCGCCCTCCCAGTCGCGGGGCCAGACGTCGGCCCCCAGGTGGGCGCCCGCGAAGGCGCCGGCCAGGCAGGCGATGGAGTCGGAGTCCCCCGAGGTGCAGGCCGCGCGGCGCAGGGCCAGGAGGGGTTCTTCCGGGAAGAGCAGGAAGCACTGGAGGGCGGTGGCCAGGGCCTCTTCGGCGATCCAGCCCTCGCCCGTGGTCAGGCAGGGGTCCGTCTCCGGGGACGGGTTCCGCAGGGCGGCGGCCAGCCGGTCCAGGACGCCCAGGCACTCGTCCCAGCCCCGCGCGATGAAGGACTCCGCCGAGGCGTCGGAGGAGGTGCGCGTCCAGAGGTCGCCGAGCCAGCGCTCGTGGTAGCGGGTGCGGTTCTCCAGTGCGTAGGAGCGCAGCAGGCCGACCAGGCCGGTCGGTTCGGTGCCCTGCGCCAGCAGGTACACGGCCCGCGCGGTGAGGTCGGAGGCGGCCAGCGCCGTCGGGTGGCCGTGGGTGAGGCCGGACTGGAGCTGGGCCGCGCCGGCCCGCTCCTCCTCGGTCCAGCCGGGCACGAGCCCGGCCGGTGCCACCCGCATGTTCGCGCCGCAGCCCTTGGAGCCGAGCTGGCTGGCGTCGCGCCAGTCCCGCTCGGGGAGGTTCAGGAGGCTGCAGGCCCTCAGGCAGGTGTTGCCCGGCGCCCGGTTGTTGTCCGGGGAGTGGTACCAGTCCACGAACTCCTCGCGGACCGGGCGGGCGAGGCTCAGCGGTCCGACCCGGCCGCGGTCCGTCGCGGTCCGTATGCCCCGGGCGAAGGCCAGGGTCATCTGGGTGTCGTCCGTGACGATGGCCGGGCGGGGCAGGGCCATCTGCCGCCACGGTCCGGTCTTCGCCAGGATCCCGGGTACGTCGTGGAACTCCGTGGGGAAGCCGAGCGCGTCCCCCAGGGCGAGGCCGATCATGGCGCCCGTCGCCGCTCGCTTCGCGGTCTTCGTCATCGCGTGGGTCCTTCCATGGGGCGGAGCAGGGGCGGGTGCAGGGTGGTCGCGGGTCCGGGCCGGTACAGGGCGGCGGGTTTGCCGCGGCCCCCGGTGAGCCGGGCGGCTCCGGGCACGGCCTCGACGAAGCCGGGCGTGGCCAGCACCTTGCGGCGGAAGTTGGGCCGGTCCAGGGCGGTGTCCCAGACGGTCTCGTAGACGGACTGGAGCTCGCCGAGGGTGAATTCGGGCGGGCAGAAGGCGGTGGCCAGGCAGCTGTACTCCAGCTTGGAGCCCACCCGGGAACGGGCGTCCGCCAGGATCTCGGCGTGGTCGAAGGCCAGTGCGGAGCCCGCGCCCGGGCCCGCGCCGGACGCCTCCCCCACCGGAACCCAGCGGGCGCGGTCCGCGTCCCCGCCCCCGCCGGCCGCCGGTTCGGGCAGGTCGGGGACCAGGGCGGTGAAGGCCACCGAGACCACCCGCATCCGGGGGTCGCGGTCCGGTTCGCTGTAGGTGCGCAGCTGGTCCAGGCGCAGCGCGGCGACCAGTTCCGCCGACAGGCCGGTCTCCTCGGCCAGTTCGCGCCGGGCGGCCGTCTCGGCGGATTCCCGGGGCAGTACGAAGCCGCCGGGCAGCGCCCAGGCGCCCGCGTACGGTTCCTGGCCGCGGCGGATCAGCAGGACGTGCAGGAGTCCGCCGCGGACGGTGAACACCGCCAGGTCCACGGTCACCGCGAACGGCTCGAAGGCGTAAGGGTCATAGCCGGGGCCGGCACTCGCGCTCATCGGCTGTCCTCCCGTACCCGCTCGGGCAGGGGGGCGGCGAAGTGCCAGCCCTCGGCGAGCAGTTCGTCCACGGCCGCCACGGCCGTCGCCAGCCGCGTCTCGCGGTCCCCGCTGACCACCAGGAAGCGCTGGCCGGTCCGCTCCAGCTCCTCCCGGAACCGTCCGGTCATCCAGGGCCGCAGCTGCGGCCCGTCGCGCAGCCCGTCGTCCTCGAAGGGCACGTCCGCGTGGTCGGTGAGCAGGTACAGGTCCCGGCGGGTCCCGGCGGCGATCCGCTCGACCTCTTCGCTGCGCCCGCCCATGTACCGCTCGTGCCAGATGCCGGTGGCCAGGGAGTCGGTGTCGCAGAAGAGGACCGGCGACCCCAGCCGGGCCGCGCGTTCCTCCTCCTCGTCCTGGCGCCGTGCGATCACCGGGAACTCCTGCGAGGTGAAGCTGACATCGGCCCAGGTCGCCGCGGGGTCCGCCGCGCGGGCCGCGGCGAGCCGCTCCTCGCTGTAGCGCCGGCCGTACTCCTCGACCCAGCCCGTCTTGGCCCAGACCCCGCCGCGCCCCCGCCAGTGTTCCGCCAGCGCCCGCGAAAGGGTGGTCGTACCGGTGGACTCGGCGCCGAGTACGACGATCCGCCGGGTCAGGGCGGCCCGTACGGCGGGTCCCAGGAACTCCCAGTTCCCGGCCGGGTCCGCCCGTACCGCCGTTCCGGACACCGGGAAGAGGGTCCGGTCCCGGTCCACGCAGACCTCCTCGGCCCCGAACCGCCGCGCGAGCTCGGTCCCGTACTCCTCCGAGGTGAAGACGGCGTCGATCCGGTGGCCCACCGCGCGCCGGAAGATCGCCATGTGCGCCTCCCAGACCGCGGGGTCGTGCAGGTCGACCGGGATGTCGTCGACCGCGCCGACGACCTCGGCTCCCGGGTGCGCCTCGCGCATCCAGGCGACCCGGTCGGCGAGCGGCACCGATTCCACGGAGGCCGCGCAGACGAGCACGGTCAGGCGCTCGCACTGGTCCTGGGCGGTGCGCACCAGGTGGTGGTGGCCGGCGTGCGGCGGATAGAACTTGCCGAGGACCAGGCCGCGCTCGTACAGGGGCTCGCCGTGGGCGGGCTTGTCGCGGCGCCTCATGCCGTCGCCCCCAGGGCCTTACGGGTGTCCCGTGCGGGGAGCGCCCGGCGCCAGCCGAGCAGTCCGGCCACGCACAGGGCGAGGAAGACCACGTAGAGCAGCGAGGTCAGGTAGAGCCCCTTGTAGACGTACAGGGGGATGTAGACGAGGTCGGCGGCGATCCACAGCCACCAGGATTCGAGGAGCTTGCGGCACTGCCCGTAGGTGGCGGCGAGCGAGAGCCCGGTGGTGAGCGCGTCCCAGAACGGGACGGTGGAGTCGGTGGCGCGGCCCAGCAGGAGCGTCAGCCCGAGCACCCCCACCGCCCCCGCCGCGGCCAGCCAGCCCCATTCGGCGGCCGTGGTGCGGCGCACCGGCAGGGCTTCGGACGATCCTGGTCCACCCCCGTGGGTCCAGGACCACCAGCCGTACGCGGCGAGGGCGATGAAGACGATCTGCAGCCCGGCGTCGGCGTAGAGGCCGGTCTCGGGCCGGACGAAGAGCACGATGAAGAAGATGTTGTTGGCGATGCCGATCGGCCAGTTGGCGATGTGCTGCCGGGCGACCAGCCAGACGCACAGAGCCCCTGTGGCGAATCCGAGGATCTCGGTCCAGCTCGTTTGCCACCCCATGACAGCCCCACTCCCTTAATAGTCATGTTGACTATAAACAGGGTCGGGGGCGCCGCACAAGCTGAAATACGGCCCCGCAGACGCGGAAAACCCGCGGCGCCCGAAGGCGTCGCGGGTTTTCCGGTGGTGCGGGGGGTGGGCCTTACAGGCCGACCTCGCGCATGAGCATGCCGACCTCGGTGTTGGTCAGGCGGCGCAGCCAGCCGGACTTCTGGTCGCCCAGCTCGATCGGGCCGAAGGCGGTCCGGACGAGCTTCTCGACCGGGAAGCCGGCCTCCGCCATCATGCGGCGGACGATGTGCTTGCGGCCCTCGTGGAGGGTCACCTCGACCAGGTAGTTCTTGCCGAGCTGGTCGACGACGCGGAAGTGGTCGGCGCGGGCGTACCCGTCCTCCAGCTCGATGCCGTCCTTGAGGCGCTTGCCGATCTCACGCGGCAGCGGGCCGGTGATCGCGGCGACGTAGGTCTTCTTCACGCCGTACTTCGGGTGCGTGAGGCGGTGGGCCAGTTCACCGTGGTTGGTGAGCAGGATGATGCCCTCGGTCTCGGTGTCGAGCCGGCCGACGTGGAAGAGACGCGTCTCACGGTTGGTGACGTAGTCGCCGAGGCACTGGCGGCCGTCCGGGTCCTCCATGGTGGAGACGACGCCGGCCGGCTTGTTCAGCGCGAAGAACAGGTACGACTGGGTGGCGACGGTCAGGCCGTCCACCTTGATCTCGTCCGACGGCTGGACGCGCTTGCCCTGCTCCAGCACGATCTGGCCGTTGACCTCGACGCGGGCCTGCTCGATGAGCTCCTCGCACGCACGGCGCGAACCCATGCCGGCACGGGCGAGCACCTTCTGCAGACGCTCCCCCTCCTCCTCGGCGCCCGGGAAGGTCTTCGGGGTCTTGATCACGGGCTTGTCGGCGTACCGGTCGCGCACGCGCTCCTCGATCCGCGCCTCCAGCTCGCGCGGCTTGGACTGGCCGCTGCGGGAGCCGGGGCCGATGCGCGGGCCGCCCGCGCCGCCGATGCCGGGGGTACGGGAGACCTTGGGGCCGCCCTTGGCGCCACCACGGGCCGCCGCGCCACGCGCACCGCCACCGCGGTTGCCGTCGGCCGCGCCGCGGGCACCGCCGCCGCCCGCCTTGGCTCCGCCGCGGCCGTTGCGCTCGCCCTCGGGGCCCACGTCGTAGCGACGCTCCTCGGGGCGGGGGTTGCGGATGCGGGGGGCCTGCTCGCGGTCGCGGTCACGCGAGTCGGAGCCGCCTCCCTGGTAGCCACCGCCCTGGTAGCCGCCACCGCTGGAGCTGCCGCCGCTGCGGTAGCCGCCGGAGGAGCTGCCACCGGAGGAGCCGCCACCCTGGTAGCCGCCACCGGAGCTGCCGCCGCGCGAGCCGCCACCCTGGTAGCCGCCACCGGAGGAGCTGCCACCGCTGCGGTAGCCGCCGGAGGAGCTGCCACCGGAGGAGCCGCCACGGGAGCCACCGCCCTGGTAGCCACCGCCGGAGCTGCCGCCGCGCGAGCCGCCACCCTGGTAGCCACCGCCGGAGGAGCCGCCGCGCGAGCCACCGCCCGAGCCGCTGCCGCCGCCGGAGCCGCTACCGCGGTAGCCACCGCCGCCGCTGCTGCCGCCCGAGCTGCCGCCGCGGGAGCCACCGCGCGCGCCGCCACCACCGCCGCTGCTGTTCCTGTTGCCGCCACCGTTGCCGTTGCCGCTGCTTCGCATCAAAGTTCCGTCGTCTTGTCGTCTTCATCGGTATCCGGAGAGTCCGGATCGAACGACGGAACACCCTCTTGCGTCTCGGCTTCGATCGCGTCCGCCTCGGGGAGGAAGGGCGCGAGCTCCGGGAGCTCGTCCAGGCCACGCAGGCCCATCCGCTCCAGAAAGTAGTTCGTCGTCCTGTACAGGATCGCACCTGTTTCGGGTTCCGTCCCCGCCTCCTCCACCAGACCCCGCTGGAGGAGGGTGCGCATGACCCCGTCGCAGTTGACTCCGCGGACCGCCGAGACCCTCGAGCGGCTGACCGGCTGGCGGTACGCGACGACGGCCATCGTCTCCAGGGCCGCCTGGGTGAGCCGGGCCTGCTGGCCGTCCAGTACGAAGGCCTCGACCGCCGGCGCGTAGGCCCCGCGGCTGTAGAACCGCCAGCCTCCGGCGACCAGCCGGAGCTCGAATCCGCGGCCCTGGATCTCGTACTCGTCCACGAGCTCGCGCAGCGCCTGCGCGACCTCCCGGGGGGTCCGCTCCAGCACCTTGGCGAGGTGCGCCTCGGTCGCCGGCTCGTCCACGACCATGAGGACGGCCTCCAGCGCCGGCTTCAGGGCCAGCGCGGCAACCTCGCCGCCTCCCGCCGGGCGCGCGCCCTCCCCCGTACCGCTCGTTCCCGCGATCACTCCTGGACCTCCACGATCCGGTCGAACTCGTCCGTCACCTTCGGCATGCCGTCCCCGTCCCCGCCGCTCCAGCGCACGGTGAGCGTGTTCAGGGCCTCTTCCTGGTCCAGGACCACCGCCTTCTCCCGGTAGAGCTCCAGGAGGGCCAGGAAGCGCGCGACGACGGTGAGGGTGTCGCCCGCGTCCTCGGTGAGTTCCTGGAAGGTGGCCTCGCCGCGCGCCTTGAGCAGCGCCACGACCAGCCCGGCCTGCTCCCGGACGCTCACCAGCGGTGCGTGGATGTGGTCCACGTAGACCTGGGGCCTGGCCCGCGGCTGCATGGCCTTGACGGCCAGCCGCGCGAGCCCCTCGCCGCCGATGCCGATGACCACCTCGGGCAGCAGTTCGGCGAGGCGGGCCTCCAGGGCGACGGTCCGCGGGTAGCGCTTGCCCTCGTTCTCCGCCCGCTCTTGGAAGATCTCGGCGATCCGTTTGTACGCCCGGTACTGGAGCAGCCGCGCGAAGAGCAGGTCCCGGGCCTCCAGCAGCGCGAGGTCGGCCTCGTCCTCGACCTCGGCGACGGGCAGCAGCCGGGCGGCCTTCAGGTCGAGCAGGGTGGCGGCGACGACCAGGAACTCGGTGGTCTGGTCGAGGTCCCAGTCGGGCCCCATGGCACGGATGTGCGCCATGAACTCGTCGGTGACCTTCGAGAGCGCGACCTCGGTGACGTCGAGCTTGTGCCGGGAGATGAGCTGCAGCAGCAGATCGAAGGGCCCCTCGAAGTTGGCGAGCCGCAGGGTGAACCGCCCGTCACCGGCCTCACCGGGCCCTTGCGGGGCCTCTGTGGGCCGCTCTACGGGGCCTACGGGGCCCGCGGAGCCGCCCGGGGCCGCCGGGGACCCGGGGAGCGCCTCCTGCGCCGCTACGGGGACGCCCGGGCCGCGGCCCAGCGGGCGGCGGGACGGGTGGCCGGGTTCGGCGGGAGAGGGCATCGCGGTCCAGGGTGGTGCGGAAGGGAGCGGCCGGTCGGGCCGGGCGGCCTGCGCCCAAGGCTCCCACGCACGGCCGTCGCCCCGGCACGGGGACCCGCCGGGGCGGGTCCACCGGGGCCCCGGGCGGCGGTGGCCGGACCCCGCCCGGACTTCGACGGACGGAGTCCGGCGCAGCGGCGCGAAGCCGGTGAGGCCCGCCAGGGCCGAGCCGTGCGAGCGGCGCGTCAAAAAGGAGTCAGCGACCCCGCAGGCGGCGCACCAGGATGCTGGCGTCGCCGCGGGATTCCAGGTCCGCCAGGACCACGGCCACCGCTTCGCGGACGATGCGGCCGCGGTCGACCGCCAGACCGTGTTCCCCGCGCAGCACCAGCCGCGCGTGTTCCAGGTCCATGAGCTCCTCGGCGGAGACGTAGACCGTGATCTTCTCGTCGTGCCGCTCGCGCCCGCTGGGCCGCCGGTTCGCACCGCGGCCCTGTCCCTTGACCCGACCGGGCGAAGGGGCCGGGACGGCGACGCCACCGGAACCTTCCTGCGGACGCCGCTGCGCGCCCACTCCCGGCTCCGTACCGGCCGCCGCCTCCCGGCTGCGGCCCTCCCCCGCCGTGCCCTCCGCCGCCGACGCGGCGTGCTCGACTCCCCGCGACGCCGGCGAGGACGACGTGAGCGCCATCCCCCCGGTCGTACGGAACAGTTCGTCGGCTCCGGGCAGACTCACTCGGCGGGACACCGGGCGAGCACCTCCCTGGCCAGCTGGCGATAGGCGGCGGCGCCGACGGAGTTGGAGGCGTACGTGGTGATCGGCTCACCGGCGACCGTGGTCTCCGGGAAGCGCACCGTGCGGCCGATGACCGTGTGGTAGACGTGGTCGTCGAAGGCCTCGACCACGCGCGCCAGCACCTCCCGGCTGTGCACCGTACGGGAGTCGTACATCGTGGCGAGGATGCCGTCGAGCTGCAGGTCCGGGTTGAGCCGCTCCTGCACCTTCTCGATGGTCTCGGTCAGCAGGGCCACACCGCGCAGCGCGAAGAACTCGCACTCCAGCGGCACGATGACCTTGTGAGCCGCCGTCAGGGCGTTCACGGTCAGCAGACCGAGCGAGGGCTGACAGTCGATCACGATGTAGTCGTAGTCGGCCATCAGGGGCTTCAGGGCCCGCTGCAGCGTCGATTCGCGCGCGACCTCACTGACCAACTGCACTTCCGCAGCGGACAGGTCGATGTTGCTCGGCAGCAGGTCCATGTTCGGAACCGCCGTCTTGAGCAGCACCTCGTCGGCCGACATGCCCCGCTCCATGAGCAGGTTGTAGACCGTCAGGTCGAGCTCCATCGGGTTCACGCCGAGACCCACGGACAGCGCGCCCTGGGGGTCGAAGTCGACGAGCAGCACGCGGCGCCCGTACTCGGCGAGAGCGGCACCCAGGTTGATGGTCGACGTGGTCTTGCCCACGCCGCCCTTCTGGTTGCACATCGCGATGATCGTCGCCGGACCGTGGTCGGTCAGCGGACCCGGGATCGGGAAGTACGGCAGCGGGCGTCCGGTCGGGCCGATCCGCTCACGGCGCTGGCGGGCAGCGTCGGGGGCGAGAGTGGCCGCGTACTCGGGGTCCGGCTCGTACTCCGCGTCGGGGTCGTAGAAGTGCCCTTCGGGCACCTTGTCGTAGTCGGCGAAACCCACGGGCTTTTCGCCGCTCAGGTCGCCGGCCCTGGAGTTCACGTCTAGGCCGTCCATGCTCTTTTGGGGCGTCGTCATGCGCTGGTGGTTTGCGAAGGTGCGGACTGCGACGGAGCCGACAGCTTCGATTCCGGCAGGGCCCTGACCCCGCGCAGGCGTACCTGCTCGACCACCCCCAGGAGCAAATGTCGACTCATTCACAAGTCGTCTTACCTCCTCGGACGTGACCAGGACACTTATCGATAGGTCAGCGTGGCACCATGCCGACGGTTGGCGACTCTATGGCGTGTCACCACTCAGCGGCAACACAATCCGCCGGACCCGGCACGATGTGTCGGCAACCGAACACCACTCTGTCAAGGGCGTACGAGCTGTCGCCGGGAAGTTTCGCAGGTGTGCGAAAGGGTTAAAGGGTTACGTTCGAGGCGAGTTGAGCGGCCCCGGCGCCCGCCCCGCAAACACGTCCGGCCGGACCTTGCGGGCAAGGTCCGGCCGGATACGTGAGATTGACGTCAGTCGTTGACGGAGCGGCTCGGAATCAGCCGAGGAGCGTGCTCAGCTCGAGGGTCTGGAGACCGTGGGCCTCGGCGACCTCGCGGTAAACGACCTGGCCGTCATGGGTGTTGAGGCCCAGGGCGAGCGCCGGGTCGCGACGCAGCGCCTCGACCCAGCCGAGGTTCGCGAGCTGCACGATGTAGGGCAGCGTGGCGTTGGTGAGCGCGTAGGTGGAGGTGTTCGGCACCGCGCCCGGCATGTTCGCGACGCAGTAGAAGACCGAGTTGTGGACCTGGAAGGTCGGCTCGGCGTGGGTGGTCGCGCGGGAGTCCTCGAAGCAGCCGCCCTGGTCGATCGCAATGTCGACAAGGACACTTCCAGGCTTCATCTTGGCGACGAGCTCGTTGGTGACCAGCTTGGGGGCCTTCGCACCCGGGATGAGGACCGCGCCGATGACGAGGTCGGCCTCGACCACGGCCTTCTCCAGCTCGAAGGCGTTGGAGACGATCGTCTTGATCTTCGTGCCGAAGATCTTGTCGGCCTCGCGGAGCTTGTTGATGTCGCGGTCCAGCAGGGTCACGTGGAAGCCCATGCCGACGGCGATCTGCACGGCGTTCCAGCCGGAGACGCCGCCACCGATGACCACGCACTCGCCGGCGTGGGTGCCGGGCACGCCGCCCGGGAGGACGCCGCGGCCGCCGACCGAGCGCATCAGGTGGTAGGCGCCGACCTGCGGGGCCAGCCGGCCCGCGACCTCGGACATCGGGGCGAGCAGCGGGAGGGCGCGGTTCGCCGTCTCGACCGTCTCGTACGCGATGGCGGTGGTGCCGGACTCCAGCAGGGCGTCCGTGCACTCGCGGGAGGCCGCGAGGTGCAGGTAGGTGAAGAGGGTCTGGTCCTTGCGGAGGCGGTGGTACTCCTCCGCGATGGGCTCCTTGACCTTCAGCAGCAGGTCCGCGGTCGCCCAGACCTCGTCGGCGGTGCCCAGGATCTCGGCGCCGGCCGAGACGTACTCGGCGTCCGTGATCGAGGAGCCCACACCGGCGTTCTGCTCGATGAAGACCTGGTGGCCGTTGCGGACCAGCTCATGCACGCCGGCGGGCGTGATGGCGACCCGGAACTCGTTGTTCTTGACCTCGCGGGGGATGCCGACCTTCATCGTGGCTCACGGTCCTTGGCTCAGGGGATGTTTCGGGGTACTTCCATACAAACCCGTTTACAAGAACACGCAACGGGATGCCCCAGGGACTGCCCTGGTGAACCCAGTCTAATGAAGGACGAGCTGCTGTCTAGCCTTGCAAACCAATAATCTCAGTCGGAACCACTACGGATTTCGCAGGCTGCGGGGTCATCTCCCAGCAATCTGTCGGCCGCGGACCGGTGCAGCCGGGCCGCCGCGGGATCGCCGAGCCGGTCGAGGGTGTCGGCCAGCCGCACCTGGAGCGCGGCCTGAAGCCGCAGGTCCCCGGCCTTGCGCGCGAGCTCCACCGCCTCACGGCAGGTGTGCAGCGATTCCTCGGGCCGCCCCGCGTACTCCTGGACCCGCGCCATTTCGCTCAACGCCTTTGCCTGGCCCGGGACATCGGCGAGCCTGCGGTACCCGGCGGAGGCCGCCCGCCAGCTCCGCAGCGCCTCCCCGTACCGGCCTGCGTACGTGTGTACGTTCCCGAGCCGTCCGTACAGCCTCGCCTCGTCCGCCCGCTCCCCCCGCGCGAGGGAGTGCGACAGGGCCCGGCCGAACCAGTCGGAGGCCCGGTGCCAGTCCGCGAGCTCCTGGTACGCGCCGCCTACGGATTCCATCGCGCGGCCCGCCGCGTACGGGTCATTCGCCGCCCTTCCCGCGTCCAGCGCGGCCCGGTAGCGCTCCAGCGCCTCCTGCGTACGGCCGGTCTCGGCGTCCAGATCGGCGAGGTTCAGCAGCGCGGCGGCCTGTTCCCGGTGCAGATCGCGCCGCTGGGCCACGTCCAGGACCAGCCGGTGCAGCCCGTACAGCTCGGGAGCGGCCTCCGCGGTGCCGCGGTGGTCGGACAGGGCCCCGGCGAGCGCCGCGACCAGGCGCCGGGCCAGGGTGTCCAGCTCCCCGTCGGCGACGGCCAGGGAGGCCGCCGCGGTCAGCGCGGGCAGCCGGGTGTCCAGCCAGGTCGCGGCGGCCCGCCGGTCGGCGAAGCGCAGGGCGCGCGGCAGCCCGTCCAGCTTCTCCGGGACACCGAGACCGCTGCCCTCGTCGTCCTCGGCCATGGCTCGGCAGGAGAGCAGCAGCCGTACGGTGCGCTCCAGCATCCGGGCCCGGGCCAGCTGGACCTCGGCGGGGCGCTCCTTGGCCTTCAGCAGGGCCTGGAGCAGGGGCGCGAGGCAGCCGGGCAGCAGGAACAGCCCGTCGTGGGCGCTGCGTACGAGGCCCAGCGCGGCGAAGTCCTCCAGGATCGACTGCGCGGCGGCCACGGAGCAGCCGGCCAGGGCGGAGGCGGTGTGCGAGTCGACGAGCCCGGCCGGGGCAAGCGGAAGCAGCCTCAGGGTCCGCTGGGCGGGCTGCGGCAGGGACTCGTAGACGAGCCGGAAGGTCCGGGCGAGGGGGCCGCTGGTGCCGGCGGGCATGTCGTGGAGCTGCTTGGCCACATCGGTGATGGAGGCCTTGGGGTGTGCGGCGAGCCAGCCGCCCGCCAGGCTCAGTGCGGCGGGCTGGCCCCCGCACTCCTCGGCGAGGGCTTCGGCGGCGCGGGGGTCGTTGGCCACCCGGATGTCGCCGATGCGCTGGACGAGCATGCGGACGGCGGAGGGGGTGTCCAGGCCCCCCAGGGTGCAGGGGCGGACATCCGGAATCCCGGTGAGGGGGCCCTCGGCGGTGACCACGACCAGGCACTCGGGGGTGTCCGGCAGCAGGGCGTCGACCTGGTGCGGGTCGGCGGCGTCGTCGACGAGGAGCACCGCCCGGCGGCCGGCGAGGGTCGTGCGCAGGACGGAGCTGAGCTCGTCCTCGGCGGCTCCGGGCGGGGTGGGCTGGCCGAGCCCCTCCAGGAGCGTGCGAATGGCGCGCTCGGTGGCGACGGCCTCGCCGCCGGGGGCGGTGAGGCGGACCTTGTGCACCCCGTCCGGATAGTCGTCGGCGATCTCGCGCACCAGGGCTTCGGCAAGGGCGGTCCGGCCCGATCCCGGCCGCCCGGCGACGAGCAGGACCCGGGCCCGCGGCGCCTTGGCCTTGCGGCCCGAGAGGGTGTCGAGCCCGGTCCGCGCGATGTCCTCGCGCAGCTCCTTGAGCTCACGCCGCCGCCCGACGAAATCCGTCACGGATCCGCTCCTCTCGCTGCCTTCGGATTGCGAGCGTAGTTCACGCAGAGCGACGACCCGGGTGGAGCGCGGCGGACAAATCGCCCGATCGGATCAACCGATGGTGGGCTTTTCCGTGTGGACGGGGTGCCGGCACCGCCACCTGGCGTAAGGGTCGGCGAGCGGGTGCGGGTGGTCGGTCCTGCGGGGCGAAGTCCCCTGCCCGCCCTTCCACCATCCCCCAGACTCCGTCCGGGGGGACCCCCAGCCGGGCTCCGCCCGGACCCGGTCCTCAAACGCCGGACGGGCTGGATTTCGGAGCCCCGGGAACGGCGCCGCGCGGGCTACGCCTCGTACGGGCGCGCCGGCCACGGGGCCTGCGCCGGGCGCAGGGAGTCGAGGCCGCCCTCGGAGGCAAGGGCCGCCGACAGGGCCAGGACCCCCGTCACCATCCCCGGGTTGCCGAGCTCGCCCGCCAGTACTCCGTGCACCAGCTCGGGCAGCGGCACCCAGGCCACCTCCATGTCCGCCTCCTCCGAGCCGGACTCCTCGTACCGCTCCCCCTCCGCGTCCGAGACGCCGCGGGCCAGGAAGATCCGGATCGCCTCGTCCGAGCCGCCGGGCGAGGCGTAGAAGTCGGCCAGCACCCGCCACTCCTCGGCCTTGACGTGTGCCTCCTCGTAGAGCTCGCGCTGCGCCCCGTGCAGCGGGTTCTCCCCCACCACGTCCAGCAGGCCCGCCGGGAGCTCCCACAGCCGCCGCCGCACCGGGTGGCGGTACTGGCTCAGCACCAGGACCCGCCCCGTGTCGTCCAGGGCCAGTACGCACACCGATCCCGGGTGCACCTGGTAGTCGCGGCGGGCCAGGGACCCGTCCGGCATCCGGACCTGGTCCGATGCCACCGCCGTCTTCGCGCCCTGGAACGGCCGCTCCGCCGACACCGTCTCCCAGGATTCCGCCGTGTCCTTGATGTCCATGCCCCGAAGCCCTCCACAACGCGCGACAGCCGGGGTACGGATCTCCGTACCCCGGCTGCCAACGTTATGCGGTCGAGCTGCTACTTCGCGGCCTGCTGGCGCTCCACGGCCGCCTTGACCAGACCCGCGAACAGCGGGTGCGGGCGCGTCGGGCGCGAGCGCAGCTCCGGGTGGGCCTGGGTGGCCACCAGGTAGGGGTGCACCTCGCGCGGGTACTCGACGTACTCGACCAGCTTGTTGTCCGGGGAGGTGCCGGAGAAGACCAGACCGGCCTTCTTCTCCAGCTCGCCGCGGTAGGCGTTGTTGACCTCGTAGCGGTGGCGGTGGCGCTCGTCCACGTACGCCTGGTCGCCGTAGACCTCGCGCACGATGGAACCCTCGGCGAGCTTCGCCGGGTACATGCCCAGGCGCATGGTGCCGCCCAGGTCGCCCGCGCCCTCGACGAAGGCCAGCTGCTCCTCCATCGTGGAGATCACCGGGTTGGGGGTGGAGGCGTCGAACTCGGTGGAGTTCGCGTCCTCGATGCCCGCCAGGTTGCGCGCGGCCTCGATGACCACGCACTGCAGACCCAGGCACAGGCCGAGCAGCGGGATCTTGTTCTCGCGGGCGTAGGTGATCGCGCCCACCTTGCCGTTGACCCCGCGGTCGCCGAACCCGCCGGGCACGCAGATCGCGTCCACGTCGCCGAGCGCCTCAGCGGCGCCGGCCGGGGTCTTGCAGTCGTCGGAGGTGACCCACTTGATCTCGACGCGGGCCCGGTTGGCGAAACCGCCGGCGCGCAGCGCCTCGGTCACCGACAGGTAGGCGTCCGGCAGGTCGATGTACTTGCCGACGAGCGCGACCTTGACCTCGTGGTCGGGGTTGTGGACCCGGTCCAGCAGGTCCTCCCACACCGTCCAGTTGACGTCGCGGAACGGCAGGTCGAGCTTGCGCACGACGTAGGCGTCCAGGCCCTCGGTGTGCAGCACCTTGGGGATGTCGTAGATGGACTTGGCGTCGATCGCCGCGACCACGGCCGCCTCGTCGACGTCGCACATCAGCGAGATCTTGCGCTTGATGGAGGTGGGGACCTCGCGGTCGGCGCGCAGCACGATGGCGTCGGGCTGGATGCCGATGTTGCGCAGGGCCGCCACCGAGTGCTGGGTGGGCTTGGTCTTCAGCTCGCCGGAGGGGCCGATGTAGGGCAGCAGCGAGATGTGCACGACGAAGACGTTGTCGCGGCCGACCTCGTGGCGGACCTGGCGGACCGTCTCCAGGAACGGCAGGGACTCGATGTCGCCGACGGTGCCGCCGACCTCGGTGATGACCACGTCGACGTCCGCGGTCGCCATGCGGCGGATGCGGTGCTTGATCTCGTTGGTGATGTGCGGGATGACCTGCACGGTGTCACCGAGGTACTCGCCGCGCCGCTCCTTGGCGATGACCTGCGAGTAGACCTGGCCGGTGGTGACGTTGGCCGAGCCGTCGAGGTCGACGTCGAGGAAGCGCTCGTAGTGACCGATGTCCAGGTCGGTCTCGGCGCCGTCGTTGGTGACGAACACCTCGCCGTGCTGGAAGGGGTTCATCGTGCCGGGGTCGACGTTCAGGTACGGGTCGAGCTTCTGCATCGTGACCCGCAGACCGCGCGCCTTCAGCAGCGCACCCAGGCTGGAGGCCGTCAGGCCCTTGCCGAGAGAGGAGGCGACACCCCCGGTGACGAAGATGTGCTTGGTCGTCATGGCTGTGCTGTTTCGAGAAGCAGCGGACGGCATCGCCAAGAGGGGGCTCCCGTGGGTCGCGAGGTGAGGTGCGTCCGGCGCCTGCCACCGTCGATCCGGAGGGGTCTCAGGGGGCGCCGAAGCTGCGGTTTCGGGGCTCCTGATTCGCACAGGCAGACCACCGGTCCACGGGATACCAGCCTATCAGCGCCCGGGCCGGTCCGCTTCCGGCCACGCGCCGGAGCCTGTCCGGACCCTCGTCACGGGGACATCGTTCCTGCTCACCCGTTCGGCCGAGCGCCATTGTCCCGGGACTCAGCTGGATCACTAGGGTTCCGTCTTATCCTGCTCGGAGATCGATCAATACACCGTCGAGCAGCCCCGCGAACGGCGTAACCCGACCGGTTCCGGAATTATGGGCGGGGCGCGGCGTTCCACACACAGAGGGACGGGAGCTCTGCCCTACCGCGCGACCGCGCAATGCCAGCGCCCTACGGGGCGGACGTGCTGTTCGACTGGAGATGCAACGTGTCCGGGCGCATCGAGGATTACGCACTGATCGGGGACATGCAGACCGCGGCTTTGGTCTGCCGGGACGGGGCAGTGGACTGGTTGTGCCTGCCACGTTTCGACTCCCATGCTGTTTTCGCGAGCATCCTCGGTACCGAGGAACACGGGTTCTGGCGGATCGGTCCGGCGTTCCCGGCCGGCGCCGAGGCCCCGCGCGCCTCGCGCCGCCGCTACCGAGGTGACTCGCTGGTCCTGGAATCCGAGTGGGACACCCCGCGCGGCACGGTCCGCGTGATCGACTTCATGCCGCCGCGCGAGAACCACGCCCCGCAGATCATCCGCATCGTGGAGGGCATCAGCGGGCGCGTCCCGATGCGCTCCGCCCTGCGGATGCGCTTCAGCTACGGCCGCGTGGTGCCCTGGGTGCACAAGGTCGACGGACGTACGGTCGCCGTCGCGGGCCCCGACTCGGTCTGGCTGGACACCGAGGCGCAGACCTACGGCAAGGACCTGACCACGTACTCCGACTTCACCGTCGGCCCCGGCGACCGGATGGCCTTCTGCATCAGCTGGCAGCCCTCGCACAAGGAGCCGCCGCAGCAGCCGGACGCCGAGGAGGCCCTGACGGCCACCACCGGGTTCTGGCACGACTGGGTCGAGCAGTGCACGTACCACGGCCCGTACCGGGAGGCGGTGATCCGCTCCCTGATCACCCTCAAGGCCCTCACGTACGCCCCCACGGGCGGGATCGTCGCCGCGCCGACCACCTCCCTGCCCGAGGAGATCGGCGGGGTCCGCAACTGGGACTACCGCTACACCTGGCTGCGCGACGCCGCCATCACCCTCTCCTCGCTGCTGCGCACGGGGTACCGCGACGAGGCCGCCGCCTGGCGGGACTGGCTGCTGCGCGCGGTGGCCGGTGACCCGGAGAACCTGCAGATCATGTACGGGATCGCGGGTGAGCGGGAGCTCGGCGAGACCGAGCTCGACTGGCTGCCGGGGTACGAGGGCTCGCGCCCGGTCCGGGTCGGCAACGGCGCCGCCGGGCAGCTCCAGCTCGATGTGTACGGCGAGGTCACCGAGGCCCTGCACCTGGGCCACATGACGGGTCTGGCGCGCAACGACTACGCGTCCTTGCTCCAGCTGAAACTGATCCGCTACCTGGAGACCCACTGGGACCAGCCGGACGAGGGCATCTGGGAGGTGCGCGGCCCGCGCCGGCACTTCGTGCACTCCAAGGTGATGGCGTGGGTGGCCGTGGACCGCACGATCAAGCTGATCGAGAGCGGGGACGCGGACGGGCCGCTGGAGCGGTGGCGCGAGCTGCGCGACGAGATCCACCAGGACGTGTGCGAGAAGGGCTACGACAAGGAACGCAACACGTTCACGCAGTCCTACGGCTCCAAGGAGCTGGACGCCTCCCTCCTGCTGATCCCGCAGATGGGCTTCCTGCCGCCGGACGACAAGCGGGTGATCGGCACGATCGAGGCGATCCAGCGCGAGCTGTCCACCCCCGACGGCTTCATCCTGCGCTATCCGACGGCGGGCGAGGAAGCGGGCGTGGACGGCCTGGAGGGGGACGAGGGGGCCTTCCTCGCGTGCTCGTTCTGGATGGCCGACGACCTGGCGATGATCGGCCGCGTCGACGAGGCCCGCCGCCTCTTCGAGAAGCTCCTCTCGCTCCGCAACGACCTGGGCCTGCTCGCCGAGGAATGGGATCCCAAGCTCCAGCGGCAGGTGGGCAACTTCCCCCAGGCCTTCAGCCACGTCCCCCTGATCGACACGGCCCTGCGGCTCACGGCGAGCGGGGCGTACGGGGGGTAGGCGCGCGGGGGCGGAAGCATTCGGCGGCGGCGCCTGCGAGGGGGCGCCGCTCGCCGCGCCCCCGGCAACACCCCCGCCTACGCTGGAGTGGTCCCATGGCTCCGCGCGGAAAGGGGCGACAGCGATGGCCCCCACTTCGAAGGCGGGCACGGCCCTGACCGCGCTCCGCGAGGACCTCGCCGGCGAGGTGTTCGCCCCCGGCGATCCGGGCTACGACGAAGCCCGCACGATCTTCAACGCGATGATCGACCGGCGCCCGGCGGTCATCGCCCAGTGCGAGAGCGAAGCGGACGTGGTCACCACGGTCCGCTTCGCCCGTGAGCTGGACCTCCCCGTCGCGGTCCGCGGCGGCGGCCACAGCGTGGCGGGGATGTCCCTCAACGACGGCGGGGTCGTCGTCGACATGCGCCGGATGAACGAGGTCACCGTGCACCCGGGGGCGAAGGCCGTCCGGGTGGCCGGCGGCGCGGTGATGAGCCACCTGGACCGGGCCTGCCAGCCCTACGACCTGGCCACCACCGGCGGCCGCGTCTCCACCACGGGCGTCGCGGGCTTCGTACTGGGCGGCGGATCCGGCTGGCTGGACCGGGACTTCGGGCTGGCCGTGGACAACCTGCTCGGCGTGGACCTGGTCACCGCCGACGGGAGCACCCTGACCGCGACCGCCGAGGACCATCCGGAGCTGTTCTGGGCCCTGCACGGCGGCGGCGGCAACTTCGGCGTGGCCACCTCCCTGACGCTGCGCCTGCACGAGCTGCCCGAGTACGCGATCTGTCTGCTGCTCTACCCGCCGGAGTCGGGACCCGAGGTGCTGCGCGCGTACCGGGAGCTGATCGCCACCGCCGGACCCGAGGTCAGTGGCGGCGTGCTCTACATGACCGGCCCGCCGGAGCCCTTCGTGCCGGAGCACCTGATCGGGACCCTGCTCGCGGGCGCCCTGGTGACGTACGCGGGCGGCGAGGAGGCCCTGCGCAAGATCGCCGGGCCGCTGCTGGCCCTGCCGCACGTGGCCGAGGTGCTGACCGCGATCCCGTACCCCGACTTCCAGTGCATGATGGACGATCCGCCCGGACTGCGGAACTACTGGTCCGCGGAGTACCTGACCGGTCTCCCGGACGAGCTGGTGGACGTGTTCTGCGCCCGCGCGGACACGATGCCGGTGCCGACCGGCACCCAGCACGTGATGTTCCCGCTGGGCGGCGCCATCGCGCAGGGCCCCACGGAGTTCCCGGTTCCGTACCGGGACTCCCCGTGGGCCGTGCACCCCTTCGGCATCTGGGAGGACCCCGCCGACGACGCCCGCTGCCGCCAGTGGGTCAAGGACGTACGGGCCGACGTGCAGCCGTGGAGCAGCGGCGCGGTCTACCTCAACTTCACCGGCGACGAGGGCCCGGAGCGCGTGGTGGCCGGGCTGGGCGCGGACAACCTGGCCCGGCTGGGTGCGGTGAAGCGGACGTACGACCCGGACAACGTCTTCCGCTTCAACCACAACATCAAGCCCGCTTGAGCCCCTCGGTCAGACGGTCAGGGCGGTGATCACCTCCTTCGCCGCCCGCTCCCCCTCGGTGGCCCCGCCTTCCATGAAGCCCTGGAAGTCGTAGCTGCAGTGTTCGCCGCCGATGTGGATCCGGCCCTGAGCGGTGCCCTCGTACTTGGCGTACTTGTGGAGGTAGCCGGTCGGCCAGTACGAGTACGCGCCCAGGGAGTACGGGTTGCGGTGCCAGGCCGAGAGCTGCGCGCGCCCGGTCCAGGCGGCCTTGGTGCCGGGGAAGAAGGCGTCGATCCCGGTGAGCATCCGGCCCGCGAGGGTGCGTACGTAGGGGTCGGAATCGGTGGCGAAGGGACTGCCCGGGGTGAGGGAGCCGGCCAGGGTGCCGCCGCCGTACTGGAGCAGGATGCCCGCGTTGCCGGGCTGCACCTTCGTGGTGTCCCAGGTCTGCTGGACCTCGGTGTCGGTGAAGCAGTCCCCCGCGGAGACCCCCGGCCAGGGGCCGGTGCCGCGCCAGGGGCGGCTGGTGAACTGCATGTTGAGCTTGGTGCAGTAGCCCATGCGCGCATCGCGCAGCAGGTTCTTCATCAGCGGGTCGAAGCCGGCCCCGGTGAGGTCGATCCGCTGCAGGATCGGCAGCGGCAGGCACAGGATCGTGTGGTCCGCGACGACCGTCCGGGTGGCGCCCGCGTCGTTGAAGGTCAGCGTCTGGGTGCCGTCGGCGGCCACGCGCACGGCGGTCAGCTCGCGGCCCATCACGAGCGAACCGGCGGGCAGGGCCTTGGCTATGGCGTTCGGCAGCTGATCGTTGCCGCCGGTGATGTGGTAGCGCTCGTTGGACAGGCCCCAGACGTTGAAGTTGCCGGGGTTGGACTGGTAGCCCATGAGCAGGACGAGGGCGAGCGCGGACTGCTGATCGGTGTCGGCCCCGTACTCGACGTTGTAGGCGACGTCGATGAAGCGGCCGAGCTGCGAGCCGTGGCCGCCGGGGATCCGGGTCTCGATCCACTGGTACAGGGTCATGTTGTCGAGGGCGGTGCCGGCGGGGGTCGTCGAGTTCCAGGAGACCTCGCCGGCTTCCTGGAGGTCGCGGTGCAGCGCCTGGTAGACGGCGTTGAAGTCCACGTCGGCCTGCTCGCGCGGGTAGTACGTCCCGTTGAACCAGAGGACTTCCTCGGCCCCGTTGGGCCCGCCGCCGAGGAAGTCCTCGGTGGGCAGGTTGAAGCGGCGGCACAGCTCCAGGATCTTCTTGTGGCTGGTGTCGATCAGCTCGCCGCCGATCTCGGAGGTCTGCCCGTAGCCCCACAGGGAGCGCTGGCTCCACATGCGGCCGCCGACGCGGCTCGGGTTGGCCTCGTAGAGCGTGCAGTTCACCCCGGCGTCCTGGAGGGTGAGGGCCGCGGTCAGCCCCGAGATGCCGGCGCCGACGATGGCGACCCGGGCGGGGGTGACGGGCTTCTTCTCCGGGAGCGCCTCCACCGCGTGGGCGGTGGCGCCCGCCGAGGAGGCCAGGGCGGTGCCGAGGCCGAGGGCGGCGGCCCGGCCGAGCAGCTGGCGGCGGGTGGATCCGCGGACCTCTGCCACGGGCAGGCCCAGGCGGCGGGCGGCGGCGTGTTCGGCTGCGAGTTGTCGCAGCGCGTGCATCAGCGGAGTACGGGCCATGGCGGTGGCTCTCCTTATCGGACGGTCGCGGCGGAGGGGGCGGCGGGGGCGGGGTCGTCGGCGCGTTCGGCCGCGTCCTCCAGGACCACGCGGCCGATGATCTCGTAGCGCTCGGGGGCCTTGAACTTCAGCCACAGGCCGAGTCCGAGCCCGCCGAAGAACACCACCCCGACGATCCACGGGATCAGCGTGAAGAAGAACGAGTCGGCGGCCAGCCCGGCCGCGGTCTTCATGTTGACCAGCAGCAGCACGACCACGGCGGCCATGGCGATGCCGCCGACGAGCGGGGCCGTGAAGGTGCGGAACCAGTGCCGGTCCTCGGGGTGGTTCTTGCGGAAGTAGCCGATCACCGCGAAGGAGCACAGGGTCTGGACGATGAGGATCGCCATCGTGCCGAGGATCGCGAGCAGCGTGTACAGGTGGACGTAGGGGTCCTGCCCGGTCAGCCAGAACAGTGCGACCAGGCCGGTGGCGATGGCCGTCTGCACCATGGAGGAGATGTACGGGGACCCGTGCTTGGGGTGCGTGCGGCCCAGGCCCGGGTGGAGGAAGCCCTCGCGGCCGATGGCGTAGAGGTAGCGGGCGGCGCACTGGTGGAAGGCCATGCCGCAGGCGAAGGAGCCGGTGAGCAGCAGCCACTGGAAGGCGTCGACGGCCCAGGCGCCGATGAAGGTCTGGGTCGGGGCGAAGAACAGGTCGAGGGGGCTCGCGGAGGCGGAGAGCTCCACC
This sequence comes from Streptomyces sp. NBC_00454, assembly GCF_041434015.1. Classification (GTDB taxonomy): domain Bacteria; phylum Actinomycetota; class Actinomycetes; order Streptomycetales; family Streptomycetaceae; genus Streptomyces. The sequence goes on from NZ_CP107907.1 coordinate 1,665,218, forward strand.
GACTTGGCGAGGCCGTTGCCGGCGATGGTCATCCAGGAGACGTAGATGTAGAAGAGGCCGACGCCGACGACGGAGATCAGGGTCGCCTTGGGGATGACCTTCTTCGGGTTCTTGGACTCCTCCCCGTACATGGCGGTGGATTCGAAGCCGACCCAGGACCAGAAGGCGAAGAAGAGGCCGAGCCCGGCGGAGGTGCCGGTGAAGGCGTTCTTCGGGTTGAGGGGCGCGACCGGTATCCCGTCCGGGCCGCCGCCCGCGATCAGGACGGCGGTGGCGACGGCGAAGAGGACCGCGATCTCGGCGACGAGCATCACGCCCAGCGCCTTGGCGGTGAGGTTGATGTCGAAGTGGGCGAGGGCGGCGGTGATCGCGAGCATGGCGGCCGCGTAGACGATCCACGGCAGGTCGATGCCGAGCTGGTCGTGGACGGTGGTCTTGGTGAAGTAGGAGAAGACGCCGACGATCGAGGCCTCGAAGACGATGTAAGCGAGGACCGCGAGCATCCCGGAGGCCATGCCTGCGATCCGGCCGAGCCCGTGCGAGATGTACCCGTAGAAGGCGCCGGCGGCGGTGATCCGCTTGGCCATGGCCACGTAGCCGACCGCGAAGACGGTCAGTACGGCGGTCGCGAAGAGGTAGCCGGCGGGCGCGCCGATGCCGTTGCCGAAGCCGACGGCGATGGGGAGGTTGCCGGTCATCGCGGTGATGGGGGCGGCGGTGGCGACGGCCATGAAGACGACGCCGACCAGGCCCACCGAATTGGCTTTGAGCCGTTGGACCTGGGGTACGCCGTTGCCCGCGCTGCTTTCCGTACTCATGGCTCCTCGTTTCCTGTCGTGAGGGCGCCTACTCTCTGCCTGAGTGACGTAGACCACAATCGGCATGCGGTCCGATAATCCCCTTGTAATGCCGACGAGTTGTCAGGCCGGACGGGGGCATAACGGACGCCGTAACCGCCCGGTGATGTTCCGGGAACAGGGCGGCCGGTACCGTCCGCGATATGGACAACCAGGGCGGGATCACGGTTCAGCGGGCATTGGAGCTGCCGGGGCTGCGCAGCGGGCTGCCCGAGGTGGTGGCCTGCGCCGACCGGCTCGGCCGGAACGTGCGCTGGGTGCACGCGGGCGAGGTCCCCAACATCGCGTCCCTGCTCAAGGGCGGCGAGCTGCTGCTGACCACGGGGCTCGGCCTCGGCACCCGGCCCGCCGAGCAGCGCGCCTTCGTACGCCGCCTCGCGGACCGCGGCATCGCCGCACTGGTCGTCGAACTGGGCCCGCGGTTCACCCGGCTGCCCGCCACGATCGTGGAGACCGCCCGCGCGGCCGGCCTCCCGCTGGTCCAGCTGCACCGCGAGGTCCCCTTCGTGACCGTGACGGAGGAGGTGCACACCGAGATCGTCAACGGCCACTACGCCCTGCTCCAGCGGGCCGAAGAGGTCCACCGGCGGTGCACCGAGGCCCTGCTGGGCGGCGGCGGAATCCCCCAGGTCCTGCACATCCTGGCCGACTTCACGGCCAACCCCGTCTTCCTGGAGACCCCCGACGGACAGCTCCTCTACGCGGCCGGACCGGTCGCCGGCGAAGCCGCCGCCGACCCCCTCCAGGTGTGGGAGGGCCTACGGGGCCAGCGCCCGGCCGAGCCCTCCGGCAACGCCGTGGTGGTCGACGTCCCCGGCGGCGGCCACGGCAGCGGATCGGTCCGGGCCCGGCTGGTCCTGCTCGGCGTGGGCGCCCCGCTGCTGCCCGTGCACCGGATGGCGGCCGAGCGGACGGCGGGCGTACTGGCCGTCGTACTGATGCAGGCCCGGCAGGAGGACGAGCTGGCCGCGCGCGGCCGCGGGGACTTCCTGACCGACCTGTCGGAGGGACGGATCTCGGCGGAGGACGCCCCCGCGCAAGCGCGCGTGCTGGGCTTCAAGCCCGGGACCGGCCCCCTGCTCCCGGTGGTCATGCGGCTCTCCTCGGACCTGGCCCCGTCGGGGAACTGGGCGGTCCTGGCCCGCGCCGTCCTCGAGGAACTCTCCTCGGTCGGCGTCCCGGTGCTCCTCGGAGTCCGCCCGGTGGAAGGCCGCGTCCCCCTGCTGGTCTCCCTGCGCAGCGACGCCGAACGCACCACGGTCGCCGACCGGGTCGCCGCGGCGCTGCGGGCCGGCGTCGAACGGGCCGGCCTCGACCGGGCGGGGGCTCCGCCCGCCGTGGTCGTCGGGGTCTGCGGCAGCTGGGCGGCCGCCTCGGCGGGCCTGCGCCACGCCGCGGAGACCGCGACGGCCGCGCACGGACTCCCCGCCCGGCCCTGGTACGACGCCCGGCGCCTGGACATCGACCTCCTCCTGTGGCGGCTGCGCGAACACCCCGACCTGGCGGCCTTCGTGGACCGCGCGATCGGCGCCCTACGGGTCCACGACACCGTCTCCCGGCCGCCGCTGCTCCCCACCCTGGAGACCTACCTGGCCCACGCGGGCCGCAAGGCGGAGACCGCGCGCGAGCTCCACCTGAACCGCCAGACCCTGTACAACCGCCTGGCCCGCATCTCGGAACTCCTGGGCGCGGACCTGGACGACCCGGAGACGGTCCTCTCCCTGAGCCTGGCGCTCCGGGCGCGCCGCCATACCTCTTAGACGGGCCCGCCACCACCGTCCCGGCGCGGGGCCCGGTGGGCGGGTGCGGGTGGTCGGCCCTGCGGGGCGTGTCCCCTACCCGCCCTTCCACCGTTCCCCGGGCGCTGCCCGGACCCGCGCCTCAAACGCCGGCGAGGCTGGATCTTTCCAGCCCCGCCGACCAAATCCAGCCCCGCCGGCGTTTGAGGCGCGGGGGTCCGGGGCGGAGCCCCGGGGAACGGTGGAAGGGCGGGTAGGGGACAGGCCCCGCGCAGCGGCCTACCGCCGGCGGTCGACCAGCTCGTCGTACACCGACAGGACCTGCGCCACCGTGTCGTCCTCCGACGGCCACGTCCCCGCCTGGGCGCGACCCGCCACCGCCAGGGCCGCCCGGCGGGAGGGGTCCGCCAGCAGGCCGGACACCGCCGACGCCAGCGCGTCCGGGTCCCCGTACGGGACCAGTACACCGGCCTCCCCCACCAGCTCGGGAAGACCGCCCACCGCCGTCGCCACCAACGGCACGCCCACCCGCAGCGCCTCCTGCGCCAGCGGCGACCGCGCCTCCCACCGGCTCGACAGCACGGCGACGTCCGCCGCGGCCAGCAGCCGCGCCGCGTCCCGGCGGCGGCCGAGCAGCCGGACCGGCAGGTCTTCCAGGTGGATGCGCCGCGCGAGTTCCGCGCGCAGCGGGCCCTCCCCCGCGATCACCAGCAGCGGCATGGGGTCCAGCGTCCGCCAGGCCCGCGCCGCGTCCAGCAGTACGGAGTACCCGCGCCGGGGCACCAGGCTGCCGACCGCGATCAGCAACGGCCTTCCCACGACGCCGAGTTCCGCCCGCACCTTGCCGGGGTCGCCCGGGTCCGGGACGGCCGCCGGCCCCTCCGGCACGGGTACGGCCACCGCCGCCAGCCGCGCGTCGCGCGCGCCGAGCCGCCGGGCCAGGTCCACCTGCGCGGAGGAGGCTCCGAGGACGATCGCCGCGGCCCTGGCGACGTGCCGTTCCAGCAGCAGGCTGAGGCGGCCGGCGCCGGGGCCGCCGCCGTGCCAGCTGACGACCAGGGGGATCCGGCGGCCGCGCAGGGCCAGGGTCGCGCGCATGCCGGCCCGTACGCCGTGCGCGTGCACCACGTCGGCCTCGATGCAGGCGGCCCGCAGGGCACTCACCGCGTCCGGGGTGTACCGCGCTCCGGCGCCGGTGAAGTCGTACTCCCCCTCCGCCTCGACGGGGGCGCACACGGTGACGCGTACGCCCCGGGCGGCGAGCCCGGTGGCCAGCGACCGTACGTGCGCACCACCGCTCGCGCCGCCGAGCACCTGGACGGTGCGAAGGACAGGGACGGTGACCGGGGAGCTGCTCACGGGCCGAAGCTCCAGGGTGAGGGAGGCAGAGACGTCGCCCAGAATGCCAGTCCGCACGCGCGTTCCGGGACCATACGGGTGCGGATCCCGTACGAGATACCGCTGTGCACCCCCCAGCCTCACCCACACGGGCTAGCGGGGCGTCAGCCTGACGACTGCGCCCCGCCCGGACCGGACGGCCGGGAAGCCGCCTACGACGACGCCCGCGCCGCCGCCAGCAGCTCCTCGGCGTGCGCCCTGGCCGAGGCCGAGTCCTCGTGGCCGGCCAGCATCCGCGACAGTTCGCGGATCCGGTCCTCGCCCTCCAGGACGGTGACGCCGCTGCGGGTCACGGAGCCGTCGTTGGTCTTCTCCACCAGCAGCTGGCGGTCCGCGAAGGCCGCCACCTGCGGCAGGTGGGTGACCACCACGACCTGCGCCGACTTGGCCAGTTTCGCGAGCCGGCGCCCGACCTCGATGGCCGCCTTGCCGCCGACTCCCGCGTCCACCTCGTCGAAGAGGTACGTGGGCACCGGGTCGGAGCCCGCGAAGACGACCTCGACGGCCAGCATCACCCGGGACAGCTCACCGCCCGACGCGCCCTTGGCGATCGGCCGCGGCTGGGCGCCGGGGTGCGGGGCCAGCAGCAGTTCGACCTCGTCGGTGCCCGAGGGCCCGTACGCGACGAGGCGGCCGCCGACCTCCACCCCTTCGGGGTCCTCGGTCTGGCGGATGTCGATGGTGACCCGCGCGTGCGGCATCGCCAGCGAGGCCAGCTCCTCGGTGACCGCCGACGCGAAGCGGGTCGCCGCCTCGCCCCGCGCATCGGTCAACGCCTGGGCCAGGGCCGAGAGTTCCAGGCGCAGCCCGTCCCGCTCCACGGTCAGCTCGCCGATCCGCTCGTCGTCGCCGTCCAGCTGCAGCAGCCGTACGGAGCCCCGCTCGGCCCACTCCAGTACGGAGTCGACCGTGTTGTCGGCGGACCCGTACTTGCGCGTCAGCTGGGTCAGCGCCGCCCGCCGGTCCTCCACGGCCGCCAGCCGCAGCGGGTCGGAGTCCAGGTCGTCGGCGTATCCGGCGAGTTCACCGGCCACGTCCCCGAGCAGGATCCCCAGCTCCCCGATCCGCTCGGCGAGCACGCCGAGCGCCGGGTCGTGCGCACGTACGGATTCCAGTGCGCGGTGCGCCCCGGCGACGAGCGCGCCCGCGTCCACGCCCTCGGGGTCCTCCACGTTGCCCGCGAGGGCCGCGTGGGCGATCTGCGCGGCCGAGGCCAGCGATTCGGCGTGTCCGAGGCGTTCGGCCTCCGCCGCCAGCTCGGCGTCCTCGCCCGCGACCGGCTCCACGGCGGCGATCTCGTCGAGCCCGAAGCGCAGCAGATCGGCCTCCTGGGCGCGTTCCCGGGCCCGGGTGGTGATCTCTTCGAGTTCCGCGGAGACCGCGCGCAGCCTGCGGTGGGCGGCGGCGTACTTCTCCAGCGGGACGGCGACCGCGTCGCCCGCGTACCGGTCGAGGGCCTGGCGCTGCCGGGCGGGGCGGAGCAGGCCCTGCTGGTCGGTCTGGCCGTGGACGGCGACGAGGTCGTCGGCGAGTTCGGCGAGCAGCCCGACGGGGACCGAGCGGCCGCCGACGTGGGCGCGCGAGCGGCCCTCGGCTGAGACGGTCCGGCTGATCAGCAGGGCGCCGTCGTCGAGCTCCGCCCCGGCCTCCTCGGCGCGCAGGGCGGCGGGGGCGTCCGGGCGCATGACGATGCGGCCCTCGACGACCGCCGCCTTGGCCCCGATCCGCACCAGCGCGGGATCGGCGCGCCCGCCGAGCAGCAGCCCGAGGCTGGTGACGACCATCGTCTTGCCCGCGCCGGTCTCGCCGGTCACCGCGGTGAAACCGGGCGACAGCTCGACCACCGCGTCGTCGATGACCCCGAGCGACCGTATCCGCATCTCCTCAAGCACGGGACGACGATACCGAGGTTTCCCGGGTGCCATGTGACGTCACCCGCCCAGACCAGCTCGAACAGTCATACGATTTACGTAGGATCGCCCGTCACCGCCCCGCTATCGGCCCGTCCTCGGCCCGCTGTCGGCCCGCTGTCGGCCCGCCAGGGCCTAGTGCGGCGCCCCGCGCCACCCCGACACCGGCAGCGCGAACTTCGCGACCAGCCGGTCCGTGAACGAAGCGTGGTGAAGCCGCGCGAGCCGCACCGGCACCGTCCCGCGCCGGACCTCGACCCGGGCCCCGGCCGGCAGCTCCACCGTCCGCCGCCCGTCGCACCACAGCACCCCGTGCGGGGTGCCGGTCTGCACCTCCACCGCCAGCACCGAGTCCGGAGAGGTCACCAGCGGCTTCGCGAACAGCGCGTGCGCGCTGATCGGCACCATCAGCAGCGCCTCCACCTCCGGCCAGACCACCGGCCCGCCGGCCGAGAAGGCGTACGCGGTCGAGCCCGTGGGAGTCGCGCAGACGATCCCGTCACAGCCGAAGCCGGACACCGGACGCCCGTCGATCTCCAGGACCACCTCCAGCATCCGCTCCGGGGACACCTTCTGGACGGCCGCCTCGTTCAGCGCCCAGTCCCGGTGCACGACGTCCCCGTTGGTCCGCACGACCACGTCGAGGGTCATCCGCTCCTCGACCTCGTAGGACCGCGCCACGACCCGGTCCACGACCTTGTCCAGGTCGTCCCGCTCGGCCTCCGCGAGGAACCCGACCCGGCCCAGGTTGACGCCCAGCATCGGCACCCCCGAGCCGCGCGCGAACTCCGCTCCGCGCAGCAGGGTCCCGTCGCCGCCCAGCACGATGAGCAGCTCGCACCCGTCGAACACCTCCGGGGTGCACTCGGCCACGAGCTCCACCTCGGGCGGCAGCGGCAGGTCCACCGCCTCGTGCTCCAGCACGCGTACGCCCAGTCCGTGCTTGAGCAGCCCCTGTACGACCAGCTCGGCACTGCGGATGGCCGCGGGCCGCCCGGTGTGCGCGAGCAGGAAGACGGTCCGCTGCCCCGACTGCGCTTGCCCTGATTCCCCCGACTGCACTGATTCCCGCGACTGTGCTGATTCCACCGAGAAACTGGTCACTGCGGCCCCTCCGCCACTGCACGGTCAACATCCGCCGGGTCGAGCGCCGGTGCCCCCGCCCTCAGCCACAGAAAATACTCGACGTTGCCGGACGGACCCGGAAGCGGGCTCGCCGTGACCCCGACCACGCCCAGGCCCAGCTTCCAGGCCTGCGCCGCCACATCCCGCACGGTCTGGGCGCGCAGCTCCGTACTGCGCACCACCCCGCCGCTGCCGAGCCGCTCCTTGCCCACCTCGAACTGCGGCTTGACCATCAGCACGAGGTCCGCGTCCGGCGCGCAGCACCGTACGAGGGCCGGCAGCACCAGACCGATCGAGATGAAGGACAGATCGCCGACGACCAGGTCCACGGGGACCCCGTCGAGCTGCTCGACCGTCAGCTCGCGCACGTTCGTACGGTCCTTCACGGTGACCCGGTCATCGCTCTGCAGCGACCAGGCGAGCTGCCCGTAGCCCACGTCGACGGCCATCACGTGGTCGGCGCCCGCGCGCAGCAGCACATCGGTGAAACCGCCGGTGGAGGCGCCCGCGTCCAGGGCCCGGCGGCCCTCGACGAGCAGCCCCTGCGGCCCGAAGACCGCGAGCGCGCCCGCCAGCTTGTGGCCGCCCCGGGAGACGTAGTCGGGATCGTCCTCGTCCTTGAGGACGACGAGGGCCGCGCTGGTCTCGACCTGGGTGGCCGCCTTCGTCGCCGTGTTGCCGCCCACGGTCACCCGGCCCGCCGCGATCAGCTGCGCGGCGTGCTCGCGTGAGCGGGCCATGCTGCGGCGTACCAGTTCGGCGTCCAGGCGGCGGCGTGCCACTCCTGCCACGATCGGTTCAGCTCCTGTTTTCGTACGGACGGGGGCCGGTCGGCGCGTCCAGCGCGGTCAGCGCGGAGCGCAGCCCCCTGTGCACATCCTCGTACACCTCGACGTGTCCGTCCGCCGGGAGCCCGTCGGCATCCGCCAGCCGCTCCAGCCGCGCGTCCACCTCGGCGTGCCCGGTGGGGGTGCGTACGAGGCCCAGCGCGGCCGGGCCGGCGGGCCCGTGGTCGGCTTCCGCGGGCCCGTGGTCGGCTTCCGCGGCCCCGGGGGCCTGCGCCGGCGGATCCTGGAGTGGCGCCTGGGCCGCTTCGTCGGTCATGCCCCGACGCTACCCCCAACCGCGCCCGCGGCCACGCACGGCTCTGCGGTACCGTCGTGATCACGATGGCTACGATCGAGGAGTGCCGTGAAGCACTCGACCAACTCTCCGACAACCTGGCGCGGGCCGAAGGCGACGTGCGCGGTGCGACCGCGCTCGACCGCTCGCTGAGCTGCCACATCACCGACCTGGACCGGACGTTCACCGGCCGCCTCGACGGAGGCCGGATCCGCGTGGACGCCGTGGTGCCCGGCCCGCCGCGCGCCAAGGCCGAGATCCGCCTCGCCATGACCGGCGACGACCTGGTCGCGCTGGTCGCGGGCGAGCTGAAGTTCGCCAAGGCCTGGGCCTCCGGCCGGATCCGCCTGGAAGCCGGCTTCCGCGACCTGCTCCGCCTCAAGAGCCTGCTGTAACGCTCCCGCGCAGCCTCAGGGTTCCGGCCTAGGCCACGGCCGAGATCGCGGCCCCGGCCACGACCGCGGCCCTCTTACGGGCCTTGCGGGCCGCCGGGATCACCAGCGGGGTCCCCGTCTGCGGGTCCTGGATGATCTGGCAGCGCAGCCCGAACACCCGCTCCACGAGCTCCGCCGTGACCACCTCGGCCGGCGGCCCCTCGGCGACGACCTTCCCGTCCCGCATCGCGATCAGGTGGGTGGCGTAGCGCGCTGCATGGTTCAGGTCGTGGAGCACGGCCACCAGCGTCCGGCCCTGGCTCTCATGAAGCTCCGCGCACAGGTCCAGCACGTCGATCTGGTGCTGGATGTCCAGGTAGGTGGTCGGCTCGTCCAGCAGCAGCAGCGGCGTCTGCTGCGCCAGCGCCATCGCGATCCACACCCGCTGGCGCTGGCCGCCCGAGAGTTCGTCCACGGCCCGGTCTGCGAGCTCGGCGACCCCGGTGGAGGCCATCGACTCGGCGACGATCCGCTCGTCCTCCTGCGACCACTGCCGAAGCAGCCCCTGGTGCGGGTAGCGGCCGCGCGAGACCAGGTCGGCGACGGTGATCCCGTCGGGCGCGACCGAGGACTGCGGCAGCAGCCCCAGCGTCCTGGCCACCTTCTTCGCCGGCATCGACCCGATGGCCTGCCCGTCCAGCAGCACCCGCCCCCGCGAGGGCTTCAGCATCCGCGACAGGGCGCGCAGCAGGGTGGACTTGCCGCAGGCGTTGGGGCCGACGATCACGGTGAAGGAGTTGTCCGGGATCTCCACCGACAGGTTCTCGGCGATGACCCGCTGGTCGTAGCCGAGGGTCACGTTCTCCGCGGTCAGCCTCTGCACTTGCCCGCTCCTCTGGTCGCTCACGCTGATCTCGTTCCTCATATCCGGCCCGCCTTGCGCTCGGTGACGAGCAGCCACAACAGGTAGACGCCGCCGACCAGGCCCGTCACCACGCCCACCGGCAGCTGATCGGCCCCGAAGGCCCGCTGGGAGGCCCAGTCGGACACCAGCAGCAGCAGGGAGCCCATCAGCGCGCCGGTCAGCAGGCTCGCTCCGGGCGACCGGGTCAGCCGGCGCGCCAACTGCGGCGCGGCCAGCGCCACGAAGCTGATGGGACCTGCCGCGGCGCTGGCCGCGGTGGTGAGCAGGATCGCCGCCACCATCAGCAGCAGCCGGACCCGCTCGACGCGCACGCCGAGCGCGTACGCCGCGTCGTCGCCCATCTCGATCATCCGCAGGGCCCGGCTCTGACCGAGGACCAGCGGGAACAGCACCGCGCAGGTGGCGAGCAGCGGCCAGACCTGCGCCCAGTCCCGGCCCGCCAGCGACCCGGTCAGCCAGACCATCGCGCGGGTGGCGTCGACGAGCTGAGCCTTCGTCAGCAGGTACTGGATGACGGCGGTCAGCATCGCGGAGGTTCCGATGCCGACGAGGACCAGCCGGTAGCCGTGGATGCCCTGCTTGTAGGCGAGCAGGTAGACGACGAGTCCGGCCACCAGGCCGCCCACCAGCGCCCCGGCGGCCACCTCGCCGGCGCCGCCCTTGAAGACGATGATGACGAGCAGCGCGCCGACGGCCGAGCCGTAGCCGAAGCCCAGTACGTCCGGGGAGCCGAGCGGGTTGCGCGAGACGGACTGGAAGAGGGCGCCGGCCATGCCGAGGGCCGCGCCGACCAGCACCGCGACCAGGACCCGCGGCAGCCGCAGGTCGTTGACGATGAACTCGTGCGCCGGGGTGCCGTTGCCCAACAGGGTCTGCACGACGTCCCACGGGGCGATGTCGAAGTCGCCGGTGCCGATGAGGAGCACGGCCATCGCCAGCACGAGCACCAGGAGCAGCGCCCCCACGCCCAGCGCCCGCCGCTCGACGCGCAGGGATATCCCGCCGGGCAGGTACAGCGGCCGGGGTCCGGTCCGGCCGGTCCGGGCCGTGGGTTCCTTCCGGCGTACGGAGGTCACTGTCACAGCTGGGCCATCCTCTTGCGCCGGACGAGGTAGATGAAGACGGGTCCGCCGATGAGGGCGGTGACGATGCCGACCTGGAGTTCGGCCGGCCGGGTGACGACCCGGCCGATGACGTCGGCGCCGAGCAGCAGCACGGGCGAGAGCACCGCCGAGTAGGCGAGCACCCAGCGCATGTCCGGCCCGGTGAACACCCGGACCAGGTGCGGGACCATCAGGCCGACGAAGACGATCGGGCCGCAGGCCGCGGTCGCCGCCCCGCACAGCAGGGTGACGGCGGCCATCGCGCCGATCCGGGTCCGCGTCAGGTTCGCGCCGAGCGCGCGGGCGGTGTCGTCGCCCAACGCCATGGCGTTGAGCGGGCGGCCCAGCATGAGCGCGAGCACGGCGCCGACGATCAGGAAGGGCGCCACCTGCTCGACGGTGTCCATGTTGGCGGAGGCCAGCGAGCCCACCGTCCAGAAGCGCAGCTTGTCCAGTGCCTTGCTGTCCATCAGCTGCACGGCGTTGATGTAGCCGACGAGGGCCGCGCTGGCCGCCGTACCGGCGAGCGCGAGGCGCACCGGGGTGGCGGTGCGGCTGCCGCCGAGCACGTACACGAGGACGGAGACGAGGGCCGCGCCGAGGAAGGCCCACCAGACGAACTCGCTCAGCGAGTCGGCCCCGAAGAAGCTGATCGCCGATACGACGGCGGCCGCGGCCCCGGCGTTGACGCCGAGGATTCCGGGCTCGGCCAGCGGATTGCGGGTCAGTGCCTGCATCACGGCCCCGGACAGGCCGAGCCCGAGCCCGACGAGCATGCCGAGGAGGGTGCGCGGGACCCGCAGGTCCCGCACCACGACGTCGGAGGTCGTTCCGGAGTAGTGGAACAGGCCGTGCCAGACCTCCTGGACGGGCATCTGCTTGGCGCCGACGGCGATGCTCGCCACCGCGATCAGCGCCAGGACGCCGAAGGCGGCCAGCAGACCGGCGGCCCGTGCGCCGTGGCGCGGGCGGGTGGCGGCCGCCGGCGGCGCCGCGCTCTGTTCGGGGGGACTCTCAACCAACACGAAAGTTAGGTTAGCCTACCCTGCGCGATGCTCGGATCCCCCGAACAGCCCCGGCGCCTCCTGCAGCCCGCCGCCTACAACCCCAGCCGGGCCAGCGCCTTCCCCGCGTCCAGGCCGCACGCACCGTCCCCGGCGTGGCTCCAGGCCGCCGCGCACAGCGCCCGCAGCCCGTCGATGGCGCCACGCCCACCGTGCACACCCGACGCGTCGCCGTCCTCGCCCCGCAGCTCCAGTACGCCGCCGCGCGCCACCGCCGTCCACTCCCCGCAGCGGAAGCCGCCCTCGGCCCCGCCGGCCGGCACCACCTCGGGCTGCCCGGTCAGCATCCCGCGCAGGTCCCGGTCCACGTACGTCGGCCGGTACTTCGGCTCGGCCCGCAGCAGCTGCGCCCCGTCGGTCACCCCGGTCAGCACCAGCAGCGAGTCCACCTCCCCGTTGAAGGCGCCCTCGATGTCGGTGTCCAGCCGGTCCCCCACCACCAGCGGCCGCTTCGCCCCGGTCCGCAGCACGGTCTCCCGGTGCATCGGGGGCAGCGGCTTGCCAGCCACCTGCGGCTCCGCTCCCGTGGCGATCCGTACGACCTCCACCGCGGCCCCGTTGCCCGGCGCGATCCCCCGCGCCCCCGGAATCGTCAGATCGGTGTTGGACGCGTACCACGGCACCCCGCGGTTGATCGCGTACGAGGCCTCCGCGAACCGCCCCCACGGCAGGTCGGGGCCCCCGTACCCCTGGACCACCGCGGCGAGCCCCTCCTCCTCGGCCGAGTCCACCGGCACCAGCCCGCGCTCGCGCAGCGCGACCCGCAGCCCCTCGCCGCCGATCACCAGCACCTTCGAACCCGGCGCCACCTGCTCGGCGATGAGGCGGGCCACGGCCTGCGCCGAGGTGATCACCTCGGCGGCCTCCGTCGGGATCCCGAGCTCGCTCAGGTGCTCGGCGACCGCGTCCGGAGTGCGCAGCGCGTTGTTCGTGACGTACGCGAGGTGCATCCCGTCGGCCCGCGCCGCCGCCAGCGAGTCCACGGCGTGCGCGATGGCCTCGCCGCCCGCGTACACCACCCCGTCGAGGTCCAGCAGGGCCGTGTCGTACGCCTGGTGCAGACTCCGCTCACTGCCCGCGGGACTGGTCCTGCTCTGCCGGGTCATGGTGTCAGCTCCTCGTGCATCGATCTTGTCCGGTTTCCGTACACCCTGATCATCCCGCATGGCGAGACGGGTCTTACGATTCTCCAATGACCACCTCTGGCACCGCCGACCATGGACTGCGGCTGATCCCCTTCCACGGCCTGCGCTATGTTCCCGAGCGTGTCGGCAGCCTGGCCGCCGTCACCTCGCCGCCGTACGACGTGGTCGTGCGCCCTGACGGACTCGACCACCTCGAGTCGGCGGACCCGCACAACATCGTCCGCCTGATCCTGCCGCAGGCCGCCACCCCCGACGCGCGCAACCTGCAAGCGGCCCGCACCCTGCGCGACTGGCTCGCCGAGGGCATCCTCAGCGCCGACCCCGAGCCCGCGCTCTACGTCTACGAGCAGCGCAAGGGCGATCTGCTCCAGCGCGGGATCATCGGCGCCCTCGCCCTCTCCGCGGCCGACGCAGGCATCGTCCTCCCCCACGAGGACGTCATGCCCCACGTGGTCACCGACCGGGCCGGCCTGATGCGGGCCACCTCGGCCAACCTCGAACCGCTCCTGCTCACCTACCTCGGCGACGATCCGGCGGCGGGCGCCGCCGCGGTCGTCGAGCGCACGGCGCGGAGCACCCCGCTGTTCTCCACCACCACCGAGGACGGATTCCAGCACCGGCTGTGGGCGATCAGCGACCCCGCCGGCCTGGCGGCCATCACCGCCGACCTGGGCGACCGCCAGGCCCTGATCGCCGACGGCCACCACCGCTGGGCCACGTACCTGCGCCTCCAGGAGGAGCACGGCTCCCCCACCGCATGGGACTTCGGCCTGGTCCTCCTCGTGGACACCGCCCGCTACCCGCTCCAGGTCCGCGCCATCCACCGGTTGCTGCGCCGCCTCCCGCTGCCCGCCGCGCTGGCCGCCCTGGACGGCCACTTCCGGGTCCGCCCGGTCGACGGCCCGCTGCCGATGGCCATGGAAGCCCTGGAGGAGGCCGCGGAGCGCGGCAACGCCTTCCTGCTCACCGGGGACGGCAGCTTCCACCTGGTCACCGACCCCGATCCGGCCCTCATCGAGCGCACGGTCCGCCGCGACCGCCCCGAGGCCTGGCGCCGGCTGGACGCCACCGTGCTCCACTCGACCCTCCTCGACACCCTCTGGGGCATCCCCGACACCCCGGAACAGATCGTGTACATCCACGACACGGCGGCCACCGTCGACATGGCGGAGCGCAACGGAGGCACGGCGGTCCTGATGCATCCCGTACGGGAGGCGGTCGTCCGGGACCTGGCCCGCCAGGGCGTGACGATGCCCCGCAAGTCCACCTCCTTCGGCCCCAAGCCGGCCACGGGCCTGGTGCTGCGGAGCCTGGACTGACCGGCCCGGACCAACAAAAAAGGGCGGTACCCCCGTGGGGGTACCGCCCTTTCTCAGTTCACTCAGCCGTTGTCACGGGCCTTGTCCGCGTCACGGTGGTCCGCGTCACGGTGGTCCGCGTCACGGTCGTCGGCGTCGCGGTGGTCGGCATCGTCCTCGTCGTCCTCGTCCAGGACCACGATCTCGTCGGTGACGTCGACATCGGCGTCGCCGTCGCCGTCGGCGCTGCCCTCGTACTCGTCGTCGTCCTCGTCGTAGTACTCGGCCTGGTCGGAAGCGCGCTCCGCGGCCGCGACCTCGGGGTCGTCGTCCTCGTCGTCGTCGTCGAAGTCGTCCTCGACGCCGGCGCCGTCCTGGACCTCGTCCTCGTCCTCGTCACCGGCGGCCGCGTCGACGAACTCGACGCCGTCCAGCTCGGCGAGCCGGTCGGAGGCGTCCGTGGCCCCGTCCTTGTCCGCCTCGAGGGTCTTGGCGAACCACTCGCGCGCCTCGTCCTCGCGGCCGGCCGCCAGCAGGGCGTCGGCGTAGGCGTACCGCAGACGCGCGGTCCACGGCTGCACGGAGCTGGAGGCCAGCTCCGGGCTCTGGAGGGTCACGATGGCAGCGTCGAGCTGACCCTGGTCCCGCCGGGCACCGGCAGCGACCAGACGCATCTCGACCTGGCCGGCCTTGTCCAGCTTCTGCACCTCGGGCTCACCGGCCATCGCCAGCGCCCGCTCCGGACGGCCGAGGCCGCGCTCGCAGTCGGCGATGACGGGCCACAGCTCGACGGAACCGGTCATGCGCTTGGCGGCACGGAACTCCGCGATCGCCTCGGCGTACTTCTGCGTGGCGTACGCGGCGAAGCCGGCGGCCTCGCGCACGGCGGCGACACGGGAGGCCAGACGCAGGGCGATGCGCGAGTACGCGTATGCCTGCTCCGGGTCCTCGTCGATCAGCCGGGCCACCATCACCAGGTTCTTGGAGACTTCCTCGGCCAGGCCCTTGGGCAGGCTCAGGAGCTCCTGACGGACATCGGAGTCGATCTCGAAACCGGTGACGTCGTCGTCGATCGGAAGCCGCTTGACCGGGTCGCGGTCCGCGCGGAAGTCACGGTCGCCGCGGTCGTCACGGCCACGGAACCCACCGCGGTCGCCGCCGCGGTCGTCACGGCGCGGGTACGACGGGCGGTCGCCGCCACGGTCGTCACGACCGCCGCGGAAGCCACCGCGGTCGTCATCACGACGGGGGTACGACGGACGGTCGCCACCACGGTCGTCACGACGCGGGTACGACGGACGGTCGCCACCACCGGTGGGACGGCCCCCACGGTCGTCATCGCGACGCGGGTAGCTCGGGCGGTCGCCGCCACGGCTGTCGTCGCGACCGCCGCGGAAGCCACCGCGGTCGTCATCACGGCGCGGGTACGAGGGACGGTCGCCACCGCGGTCGTCACGGCGCGGGTACGACGGGCGGTCGCCGCCACGGTCGTCACGACCGCCGCGGAAGCCACCGCGGTCGTCATCACGACGGGGGTACGACGGACGGTCGCCACCGCGGTCGTCACGACGCGGGAAGGACGGACGGTCGCCACCACCGGTGGGACGGCCCCCACGGTCGTCGTCACGGCGCGGGTAGCTGGGACGGTCGCCTCGGTCGTTGCCGCGGAAACCGCCACCGGTGGGACGGTCACCCCGGTCGTTGCCACGGAACGGCGGACGGTCGCCACCACGGTCGTCGCGACGCGGGAAGGACGGACGGTCGCCACCACGGCTGTCGTCACGACCGCCACGGAAGCCACCACGGTCGTCGTCACGACGCGGGAACGAGGGACGGTCGCCACCACGGTCGTCGCGACGCGGGAAGGAGGGACGGTCGCCACGGTCGTTGCCGCGGAAGCCACCACCGGTGGGACGGTCACCCCGGTCGTTGCCACGGAACGGCGGACGGTCGCCACCGCGGTCGTCGCGACGGGGGAAGGACGGGCGGTCGCCACGGTCGTTGCCGCGGAAGCCACCACCGGTGGGACGGTCACCCCGGTCGTTGCCACGGAACGGCGGACGGTCCCCACCACGGTCGTCACGACGCGGGAAGGAGGGACGGTCGCCACCACCGGTGGGACGGCCCCCACGGTCGTCATCACGACGCGGGTAGCTGGGACGGTCGCCACCACGGCTGTCGTCACGGCCGCCGCGGAAGCCACCGCGGTCGTCATCACGGCGCGGGTACGACGGACGGTCGCCACCACGGTCGTCGCGACGGGGGAAGGACGGGCGGTCGCCACGGTCGTTGCCGCGGAAGCCACCACCGGTGGGACGGTCACCCCGGTCGTTGCCACGGAACGGCGGACGGTCCCCACCACGGTCGTCACGACGCGGGAAGGAGGGACGGTCGCCACCACCGGTGGGACGGCCCCCACGGTCGTCATCACGACGCGGGTAGCTCGGGCGGTCGCCACCACGGCTGTCGTCACGGCGGAAGCCACCGCCGCCGCCACTGGCGCCGGCGGGACGGCCACCACGGTCGTCACGGCGGAAACCGCCGCCACCACCGGCTCCGGCGCCGGTCGGGCGGCCACCGCGGTCATCGCGACGGAAGGGCGGACGGTCGCCGCCACGGCTGTCGTCACGGCCCCCGCGGTAGCCGCCCCTGTCACCGCCGTCGTTGCGCCGAGGCTCGCGCTCCGGACGATCGTCGGGAGAGTTGGACATGGGTGTGACTCCTGTCGTCGGGGTACCGCTAGTCATTCTCGCGCAACCAACCCATGGCCGCGCTTCGGCGAAAAGCTCTGGAAAACAAAAAAGACCCCTGCTCCAGCGTTGAACGCTGGACCAGGGGTCCTTTGAAAAATTGTTCGGCGGTGTCCTACTCTCCCACAGGGTCCCCCCTGCAGTACCATCGGCGCTGAAAGGCTTAGCTTCCGGGTTCGGAATGTAACCGGGCGTTTCCCTAACGCTATGACCACCGAAACCCTAATCGGTTTCGAGCGAACAAGCACACTTTATAGTTATGTTCTAGCTCTAGAAACCAGCAACCGTTCGTTGCTTCAGAACTAACACAGTGGACGCGAGCAACTGAGGACAAGCCCTCGGCCTATTAGTACCAGTCAGCTCCACCCGTTACCGGGCTTCCACATCTGGCCTATCAACCCAGTCGTCTACTGGGAGCCTTACCCTCTCAAGGAGGTGGGAATACTCATCTTGAAGCAGGCTTCCCGCTTAGATGCTTTCAGCGGTTATCCCTCCCGAACGTAGCCAACCAGCCATGCCCTTGGCAGGACAACTGGCACACCAGAGGTTCGTCCGTCCCGGTCCTCTCGTACTAGGGACAGCCCTTCTCAATATTCCTACGCGCACAGCGGATAGGGACCGAACTGTCTCACGACGTTCTAAACCCAGCTCGCGTACCGCTTTAATGGGCGAACAGCCCAACCCTTGGGACCGACTCCAGCCCCAGGATGCGACGAGCCGACATCGAGGTGCCAAACCATCCCGTCGATATGGACTCTTGGGGAAGATCAGCCTGTTATCCCCGGGGTACCTTTTATCCGTTGAGCGACGGCGCTTCCACAAGCCACCGCCGGATCACTAGTCCCGACTTTCGTCCCTGCTCGACCCGTCGGTCTCACAGTCAAGCTCCCTTGTGCACTTACACTCAACACCTGATTGCCAACCAGGCTGAGGGAACCTTTGGGCGCCTCCGTTACTTTTTGGGAGGCAACCGCCCCAGTTAAACTACCCATCAGACACTGTCCCTGATCCGGATCACGGACCGAGGTTAGACATCCAGCACGACCAGAGTGGTATTTCAACGGCGACTCCACCATGACTGGCGTCACAGCTTCAAAGTCTCCCACCTATCCTACACAAGCCGAACCGAACACCAATATCAAACTATAGTAAAGGTCCCGGGGTCTTTCCGTCCTGCTGCGCGAAACGAGCATCTTTACTCGTAGTGCAATTTCACCGGGCCTATGGTTGAGACAGTCGAGAAGTCGTTACGCCATTCGTGCAGGTCGGAACTTACCCGACAAGGAATTTCGCTACCTTAGGATGGTTATAGTTACCACCGCCGTTTACTGGCGCTTAAGTTCTCAGCTTCGCCACACCGAAATGTGACTAACCGGTCCCCTTAACGTTCCAGCACCGGGCAGGCGTCAGTCCGTATACATCGCCTTACGGCTTCGCACGGACCTGTGTTTTTAGTAAACAGTCGCTTCTCGCTGGTCTCTGCGGCCACCCCCAGCTCACGGAGTAAATCCGATCACCAGTGATGGCCCCCCTTCTCCCGAAGTTACGGGGGCATTTTGCCGAGTTCCTTAACCATAGTTCACCCGAACGCCTCGGTATTCTCTACCTGACCACCTGAGTCGGTTTAGGGTACGGGCCGCCATGAAACTCGCTAGAGGCTTTTCTCGACAGCATAGGATCATCCACTTCACCACAATCGGCTCGGCATCAGGTCTCAGCCTTATATGAGGGACGGATTTGCCTACCCCTCGGCCTACACCCTTACCCCGGGACTACCACCGCCCGGGCTGGACTACCTTCCTGCGTCACCCCATCGCTTACCTACTACAAGTCTGGTTCGTCGGCTCCACCACTTTCCTTTCCCCGAAGGGTCCGGAACGGCTTCACGGACTTAGCATCGCCTGATTCGATATTGGGCGTTTCAAAGCGGGTACCGGAATATCAACCGGTTGTCCATCGACTACGCCTGTCGGCCTCGCCTTAGGTCCCGACTTACCCTGGGCAGATCAGCTTGACCCAGGAACCCTTAGTCAATCGGCGCACACGTTTCTCACGTGTGTATCGCTACTCATGCCTGCATTCTCACTCGTGAACCGTCCACAACTAGCTTCCGCTGCTGCTTCACCCGGCACACGACGCTCCCCTACCCATCACAGCGGGCGTTGGCCCTATTGCTGCAATGACACGACTTCGGCGGTACGCTTGAGCCCCGCTACATTGTCGGCGCGGAATCACTTGACCAGTGAGCTATTACGCACTCTTTCAAGGGTGGCTGCTTCTAAGCCAACCTCCTGGTTGTCTCTGCGACTCCACATCCTTTCCCACTTAGCGTACGCTTAGGGGCCTTAGTCGATGCTCTGGGCTGTTTCCCTCTCGACCATGGAGCTTATCCCCCACAGTCTCACTGCCACGCTCTCACTTACCGGCATTCGGAGTTTGGCTAAGGTCAGTAACCCGGTAGGGCCCATCGCCTATCCAGTGCTCTACCTCCGGCAAGAAACACGTGACGCTGCACCTAAATGCATTTCGGGGAGAACCAGCTATCACGGAGTTTGATTGGCCTTTCACCCCTAACCACAGGTCATCCCCCAGGTTTTCAACCCTGGTGGGTTCGGTCCTCCACGAAGTCTTACCTCCGCTTCAACCTGCCCATGGCTAGATCACTCCGCTTCGGGTCTAGAGCGTGCAACTCAATCGCCCTATTCGGACTCGCTTTCGCTACGGCTTCCCCACACGGGTTAACCTCGCTACACACCGCTAACTCGCAGGCTCATTCTTCAAAAGGCACGCAGTCACGACCGTTATTCCGAAGAATAACGGCGACGCTCCCACGGCTTGTAGGCACACGGTTTCAGGTACTATTTCACTCCGCTCCCGCGGTACTTTTCACCATTCCCTCACGGTACTATCCGCTATCGGTCACCAGGGAATATTTAGGCTTAGCGGGTGGTCCCGCCAGATTCACACGGGATTTCTCGGGCCCCGTGCTACTTGGGAGATTCTTAAGCAAGCCGCTGATGTTTCGTCTACGGGGGTCTTACCCTCTACGCCGGACCTTTCGCATGTCCTTCGACTACATCAACGGTTTCTGACTCGCCGACCGGCCGGCAGACCGATCAAAAGAATTCCCACAACCCCGCATGCGCAACCCCTGCCGGGTATCACACGCATACGGTTTGGCCTGATCCGGTTTCGCTCGCCACTACTCCCGGAATCACGGTTGTTTTCTCTTCCTGCGGGTACTGAGATGTTTCACTTCCCCGCGTTCCCTCCACACTGCCTATGTGTTCAGCAGTGGGTGACAGCCCATGACGACTGCCGGGTTTCCCCATTCGGACACCCCCGGATCAAAGCTCAGTTGGCAGCTCCCCGGGGCCTATCGCGGCCTCTCACGTCCTTCATCGGTTCCTGGTGCCAAGGCATCCACCGTGCGCCCTTAAAAACTTGGCCTACAGATGCTCGCGTCCACTGTGTAGTTCTCAAGCAACGACCAGCCACCCATCACCCCACCAGACAAGCAGGCGAGTTCACTGGGGCCGGCATCGCAGAAGGCATGACCTTACGGCCGTACCCTCAGATACCCAACAACGTGCCAAGCACGATCCCCGCCACACTCACTGTTTTCCACGCCGAAGCAGTACTCACAGAAGGTTTTGGAAACCGTGCCAACTAATCAACGTTCCACCCTGAGCTGACCGTGCAGAACGTTTGTCTGCAATCGGTACTGTGCTCCTTAGAAAGGAGGTGATCCAGCCGCACCTTCCGGTACGGCTACCTTGTTACGACTTCGTCCCAATCGCCAGTCCCACCTTCGACAGCTCCCTCCCTTACGGGTTGGGCCACCGGCTTCGGGTGTTACCGACTTTCGTGACGTGACGGGCGGTGTGTACAAGGCCCGGGAACGTATTCACCGCAGCAATGCTGATCTGCGATTACTAGCAACTCCGACTTCATGGGGTCGAGTTGCAGACCCCAATCCGAACTGAGACCGGCTTTTTGAGATTCGCTCCACCTCACGGTATCGCAGCTCATTGTACCGGCCATTGTAGCACGTGTGCAGCCCAAGACATAAGGGGCATGATGACTTGACGTCGTCCCCACCTTCCTCCGAGTTGACCCCGGCGGTCTCCTGTGAGTCCCCATCACCCCGAAGGGCATGCTGGCAACACAGGACAAGGGTTGCGCTCGTTGCGGGACTTAACCCAACATCTCACGACACGAGCTGACGACAGCCATGCACCACCTGTATACCGACCACAAGGGGGGCACTATCTCTAATGCTTTCCGGTATATGTCAAGCCTTGGTAAGGTTCTTCGCGTTGCGTCGAATTAAGCCACATGCTCCGCTGCTTGTGCGGGCCCCCGTCAATTCCTTTGAGTTTTAGCCTTGCGGCCGTACTCCCCAGGCGGGGAACTTAATGCGTTAGCTGCGGCACCGACGACGTGGAATGTCGCCAACACCTAGTTCCCAACGTTTACGGCGTGGACTACCAGGGTATCTAATCCTGTTCGCTCCCCACGCTTTCGCTCCTCAGCGTCAGTAATGGCCCAGAGATCCGCCTTCGCCACCGGTGTTCCTCCTGATATCTGCGCATTTCACCGCTACACCAGGAATTCCGATCTCCCCTACCACACTCTAGCTAGCCCGTATCGAATGCAGACCCGAGGTTAAGCCTCGGGCTTTCACATCCGACGTGACAAGCCGCCTACGAGCTCTTTACGCCCAATAATTCCGGACAACGCTTGCGCCCTACGTATTACCGCGGCTGCTGGCACGTAGTTAGCCGGCGCTTCTTCTGCAGGTACCGTCACTTTCGCTTCTTCCCTGCTGAAAGAGGTTTACAACCCGAAGGCCGTCATCCCTCACGCGGCGTCGCTGCATCAGGCTTTCGCCCATTGTGCAATATTCCCCACTGCTGCCTCCCGTAGGAGTCTGGGCCGTGTCTCAGTCCCAGTGTGGCCGGTCGCCCTCTCAGGCCGGCTACCCGTCGTCGCCTTGGTGGGCCATTACCCCACCAACAAGCTGATAGGCCGCGGGCTCATCCTTCACCGCCGGAGCTTTTAACCCCCGCCCATGCAGGCAGGAGTGTTATCCGGTATTAGACCCCGTTTCCAGGGCTTGTCCCAGAGTGAAGGGCAGATTGCCCACGTGTTACTCACCCGTTCGCCACTAATCCACCCCGAAGGGCTTCATCGTTCGACTTGCATGTGTTAAGCACGCCGCCAGCGTTCGTCCTGAGCCAGGATCAAACTCTCCATGAATGTTTACCCGTAATCGGGTGCACACGCACTTAGAGCGGGACAGTCATGTCGGAATAAGACCGACCGTCCACTGCGTCCTCGCTGTGTAATTGCCTGCAAGCATCACGGCAGAACCGCGACCTCACAGGTCTTTTTTCAAAGGAACCTCATCCACCGAGGTGGACGGGGTATCAACTTTTTGGCGTTGATTTTTGGCACGCTGTTGAGTTCTCAAGGAACGGACGCTTCCTTTGTACTCACCCTCTCGGGCTTTCCTCCGGGCGCTTCCTTCGTTTCCAACTCTACCAGATCATTTCCGTTGCCGTTTCCGACTTGGATTTGAATTCGGTGGCCGTTGGAGGGCCTGTGCCTTTCGGCGCTCCACCACATTAGCGCTTATCCCGTGTGGCTCATAATCGGCCACTCGCGATCGAATTCGGGCATGCCGAATAAGACCCCGTCAGGGGTAAGTCGTAGGTGTGGTTTGGTCGCTCTGGGGGTCTGCTGATAGCAGTGCCCCGTTCAAGCGGCTCGGGCTACGTTAGGCGTCCGCCCGGGCCGAGTCAAGTTGAGCGGCGGCGTGGCGCGTGGGCGCGGTACGGGCTCACCGTCGGGTCCTGGGTGATCCAGTAGCGGTAGGGGTGCGCCGCGCCGGCCCCGCCCACTCCGGTGCGCGGGCCGTTGCTGACCAGGTCGGGCGAGGTCGGGGTCCCCGTAAGGAGGGAGAGGGGGGAATCGGGGCCTCCGCAGAGGTCCGCGCCGTCCAGGGAGCGGTCCACGTCCAGGGCCGTGGCCAGGCGGGCCGGGCCTTTGGCCAGTTCCCGGTCGGTTCTGGCTGAAACCCGGCGTTTGCGGGCGAGCTCGGCGCCCACCGTGATCTCCCCCGCCCGGAGCAGGACCCCGCTCGCGTGGTCGGGCGGTCCGCACACCAGGTTGAGGCTGAACCACATGCCATAGATGAAGTAGACGTACGCGTGTCCGGGTGGACCGAACATCGACGCGTTGCGCGCCGTGCGGCCGCGGTAGGCGTGGGAGCCGGGGTCCGACTGCCCCTCGTACGCCTCCACCTCCGTGATGCGCAGTTCGATGGGGCCGTCCGGAGTACGGCGGACCAGGGTGCGGCCGAGGAGGTCCGGGGCGACGGTGAGGACCGGGCGGTCGAAGAAGGACCGGGCCAGGGGCGTACGGTCGGGGCGCGCGCTCATCCGGTCGAGCGTAGTGGAAGAGGCACACCTGCAACCGGGGCCTAAGGTTCCGCGTTTGTAGGGGTAATCGTCAGAGCCTTCAAGGGGAGTCAGAGCATGGGGTTCAAGAAGCTGTTCGCGAGCCTGGGAGCCGGCGGCGCTTCGGTCGACACGGTCATCACCGAGCCGAACGTGGTGCCGGGCGGAATCGTCCAGGGCGAGGTGCGGATCCAGGGCGGATCCGTGGAGCAGCAGATCGAGGGGCTGTCCGTCGGGCTCCAGGCGCGGGTGGAGGTGGAGGGCGGTGACCAGGAGTACAAGCAGGACATCGTCTTCACCAAGCAGCGCCTCGGCGGTGCCTTCCAGGTGCAGGCGGGCGCGGTGCACGTGGTGCCGTTCGGACTGGAGATCCCGTGGGAGACGCCGATCACCCACTTCGGGGGCCGTCACCTGCACGGGATGAACATCGGGGTCAGCACCGAGCTGGAGATCGCGCGCGCGGTGGACGCCGGTGACCTCGACCCGATCAGCGTGCACCCGGTGCCGGCGCAGCAGGCGATCCTCGACGCCTTCGTCCAGCTGGGCTTCTCCTTCCGCAGTGCGGACATGGAGCGCGGGCACATCCGGGGGACGCGCCAGACGCTGCCCTTCTACCAGGAGATCGAGTTCCTGCCGCCGTCGCAGTACCGGGGGCTGAACCAGGTCGAGCTGACCTTCGTCTCCGACGGCCGCGAGATGGACGTCGTCCTGGAGATGGACAAGAAGCCGGGCCTGTTCAGCGAGGGCAGCGACACCTACCGCTGCTTCCAGGTGGGGCTGCACTCCTACCAGGGGACCGACTGGGCGGCGTACCTGAACCAGTGGATCGCGTCCGTGGGTTCTCAGCGCAACTGGTTCTAGGAGCGTTCTAGGCTCGGGGTGGTACGCGTATCCGATTGTGGAGGTTCAGCAGTGGCCGAACAGAGCAGGGCACCCCTTCCGCACGCATTCCACCCCGAGGTGCACGCCTTCTCCGTGGTGAGTGCGGACGTCGAGCCCGGGGCCGATCTGGCGGATGCCCAGGTCCTCTCGGGTGGGAACGTCTCTCCGCAGCTGCGGTGGGAGGGGTTCCCGGAGGGGACCAAGAGCTTCGCCGTGACCTGCTTCGACCCGGACGCTCCGACGGGCAGCGGGTTCTGGCACTGGGTCCTCTTCGACCTGCCGGTCTCGGTGACCGAGCTGCCGGCCGGGGCGGGCAGCGGGAAGTTCGAGGGGCTGCCGGCCGGTGCCGTGCACGTACGGAACGACTACGGCACCAAGGACTTCGGCGGGGCGGCTCCGCCGGCCGGGGAGCGGCACCGGTACGTGTTCACCGTGTACGCGGTGGACTCGGAGAAGCTGGGTCCCGGTGCGGAGGTCTCGCCGGCGGTCGTCGGGTTCAATCTGCGCTTCCACACCCTGGGGCGGGCGCAGCTGATCGGTGAGTACGAAGCCCCCGCGGGCTGATCATTCCGCTTCTCGTTCTCCGAGCGTTTGCCCGGTCCTGGTCTAAAGACGGCCAGGGCCGGGCATTTTTATTGCGTTGTCCCGCGTGGCGCGCGCGACCAGAGTGGTCGCGGGCCTTGCCGCCATGGTGGTCGCGGGCCTGCACACGGGAGGTGGGCGAGATGCGGGACACGCTGGTGCTGAATGCGAGCTTCGAGCCGCTGTCGACGGTGACCCTGAACCGGGCCGTGGTCCTGGTTCTCCAGGACAAGGCCGTGGTCGAACAGTCGCACCCCGAGCTGCGTGTGCGCGCGGCCACCATGGATCTTCCGATGCCCCGGGTGATCAGGCTCTGCAGGTACGTCCGGGTGCCCTTCCGAAGACATGCTCCCTGGTCACGGAGGGGGGTGTTGGTCCGGGACCAACACCGGTGCGCGTACTGCGGGAAGCGCGCGACGACCGTGGACCACGTACTTCCGCGTGCCCAGGGCGGTGGGGACACCTGGCTGAACACGGTGGCCTCGTGTGCCGAGGACAACCACCGCAAGGCGGCGCGGACTCCGGAGGAGGCGGGGATGCCACTCCTCCGGAAGCCGTTCGTGCCCTCGCCCGCGGACGCGATGCTGCTCGCGCTGGGGGTGGGCGGGCGCGATCCCCTGCCGGAGTGGCTGGGGCGTTCCGCGTAGGGCCTCTTGGGCCTGCGGGGGACGGCGTAGGACCGCTTCGTCCTGATGCGTAGACGGCTGTGCTGGGCGGCGTACCCGAGGTACGTCGCTCAGCGGAGCAGCAGTTGGACGATCGCGATGATCCCGACGGTCACGATGACCGCGCGCAGGACGGTGGGCGACAGCCTGCGGCCGACCTTGGCGCCGATCTGGCCGCCGAGGGTGGAGCCGACGGCGATGAGCAGGACGGCCGTCCAGTCGAACTCGGCGACGAAGAGGAAGAAGACGGCCGCGATGCCGTTCACCATCGCCGCGACGACGTTCTTCACCGCGTTGATCCGCTGGAGGTCCTCGCGGAGCAGCAGCCCCATCAGCCCGAGGTAGAGCACGCCCTGGGCGGCGCCGAAGTAGCCCCCGTACGCGCTGGAGAGCAGCATTCCGGTGAGCAGGGCCGGTCCGCCGTCGGGGTGGCCCGCATCGCCTCCGGCGGCCTCCTGGCGCCCCCGCAGGGCGGCGGCGAGCCGGGGCTGGAAGATGACGAGGACGAGGGCCAGGCCGATGAGGACGGGCACGATCGTGTCGAAGGAGTCCGACGGCAGGGTGAGGAGCAGGACGGCGCCCGCGAGTCCGCCGACGAGCGAGACGGCTCCGAGCCGCAGGATGCGGGCCCGCTGGCCCTGGAGCTCCTTGCGGTAGCCGAGGGCTCCGCTGAGCGAACCGGGCACGAGGCCCAGGGTGTTGGAGACGTTCGCGGTGACCGGCGGCAGGCCGGTGGCCAGCAGCACCGGGAAGGTGATCAGGGTGCCGGAGCCGACGATGGTGTTGATGGTGCCGGCGCCGACCCCCGCGGCGAAGACTGCGAGGGATTCCCAGAGAGACATCGAGAAGGCGAACAAGGCCGTCCCCTTTGCATGAGTGAGTCGCCTCCCCGCCATGAAGGTCGAGGGGCCTCACTGATCATGCCGGAGGGGACGGGCGGTTCAGTCGATGGGGGGCTGTTCGCGGCGCTCCGCGGCGGCCTTGTCGGCGGCCTTGTCGGCGGCGTCGCCGTCCTTGCCCACGTTGCCCGGGTTGAAGCCCGAAGCGGCGCCCATCGGACCGAAGTTGCCCATCGCGCCGGAGAGTCCCTTGAGGGCGTCGCCGATCTCGCTGGGGACGATCCAGAGCTTGTTCGCGTCGCCCTCGGCGAGCTTCGGGAGCATCTGGAGGTACTGGTAGGCGAGCAGCTTCTGGTCGGCGTCCCCGGCGTGGATGGACTCGAAGACCGTACGGATGGCCTGCGCCTCGCCCTCGGCGCGCAGGGCGGCGGCCTTGGCGTCACCCTCGGCGCGCAGAATGGAGGACTGCTTCTCACCCTCGGCGCGCAGGATCTCGGACTGGCGGACACCCTCGGCCTGGAGGATCGCGGCGCGCTTGTCGCGGTCGGCGCGCATCTGCTTCTCCATCGAGTCCTGGATGGAGGTCGGCGGCTCGATGGCCTTGAGTTCCACGCGGTTGACGCGGATGCCCCACTTGCCGGTGGCCTCGTCGAGGACTCCGCGCAGGGCCGCGTTGATCTCCTCGCGGGAGGTCAGGGTCCGCTCCAGGTCCATGCCGCCGATGATGTTGCGCAGCGTGGTGACGGTGAGCTGCTCGATGGCCTGGATGTAGCTGGCCACCTCGTACGTCGCGGCGCGGGCGTCGGTCACCTGGTAGTAGATGACCGTGTCGATGTTGACGACCAGGTTGTCCTGGGTGATGACGGGCTGCGGCGGGAAAGGGACGACCTGTTCGCGGAGGTCGATCCGGTTGCGGATCGAGTCGATGAACGGGACGACGATGTTCAGGCCCGCGTTGAGGGTGCGGGTGTAGCGGCCGAACCGTTCGACGATGGCGGCGCTGGCCTGCGGGATCACCTGGATCGTCTTGACCAGTGCGATGAAGACCAGAACCACCAGAATGATCAGAACGATGATGATCGGTTGCATGCGGTTCCCCGTGCCCTTCCGGCTGTCTGTGCTGCCCCGTTGAGCGGAGTCTCGCAGACCTCGGGGCCGCGAGTCGGCTGCTTGTCACATGACGATCGCGGTCGCCCCGTCGATCTCCACCACGTCGACGGACTGGCCCGGTTCGAAACTGCTGTCCGCGTCCAGGGCCCTGGCGGACCAGATCTCCCCGGCGAGCTTGATCCGGCCGGCTCCGCTGCCGTCGACCCGTTCCAGGACCACGGCGCTGCGGCCCTTCAAGGCGTCGATCCCGCTGCGGTGCTGGGGCTTCTGGTTGCGGCTCCGGTTGGCGATCGGGCGGACCACCGCGAGGAGGGCGACCGACACGATCACGAAGACCAGTACCTGGGCGACCACGCCCCCGCCGAGGGCCGCCGTGACGGCCGCCGCCACGGCGCCGGCCGCGAACATGCCGAATTCGGGCATCGCGGTCAGGACGAGGGGAATGCCCAGTCCGACCGCGCCGATGAGCCACCACACCCACGCGTCGATGTCCACATGGTCATGGTAGGTCGGGTGGGCGCGGTCAGGACAGGGTGCGGGAGCCCCGGAGGGGGTCTAGCGCAGGGGCAGGCCCTGGGCGGTCCAGCGGTCGTTGCCATTGCGCTCGACGACGAGCGGCAGCCCGAAGCAGAGCGAGAGGTTGCGCGAGGTCAGTTCCAGGTCGATGGGACCGGCGGTGACCACCTTGCCCTGGCGGATCATCAGCACGTGCGTGAAGCCGGGGGCGATCTCCTCGACGTGGTGCGTGACCATGATCATGGACGGTGCCATGGGGTCGCGGGCCAGCCGGCCGAGGCGGCGTACCAGGTCCTCGCGGCCGCCGAGGTCCAGACCGGCCGCGGGCTCGTCGAGGAGGAGCAGCTCGGGGTCGGTCATCAGGGCGCGGGCGATCAGGGTGCGCTTGCGCTCGCCCTCGGAGAGGGTGCCGAACTTCCGGTCCAGGAATTCCGTCATGCCGAGGCGGTCGAGGAACGCGCGGGCGCGCTGCTCGTCGATGTCCTCGTACTCCTCCTGCCAGGTGGCCGTCATTCCGTACGCGGCGGTGAGGACGGTCTCCAGGACGGTCTGCCGCTTCGGAAGCTTGTCGGCCATCGCGATCCCGGCCATGCCGATGCGGGGGCGCAGCTCGAAGACGTCCACCTTGCCCAGGGTGCTGCCGAGGATGGAGGCGGAGCCCTTGGTGGGGAAGAGGTAGCTGGAGGCGAGGTTCAGCAGGGTGGTCTTCCCGGCGCCGTTGGGGCCGAGGATCACCCAGCGCTCCCCCTCCTTGACCGACCAGGAGACCTGGTCCACCAGCGCCCGGCCCTCGCGGACCACGGATACGTCCACCAGCTCCAGAACATCGCTCATGAGCGTGTTGTCTCCCCTTGCAGTCTCGGTTCGTCTGTGCACCGGAAGGCGCAGCCCCAGGGGAAAACCTACGCCACTCGCGGAGGGGTCCGGGCGCCAGGCCGGGTCCTAGTGACCCGTCAGTGCTCATCCGTAAAGTAGGGGGATGCTTTTCGAACCACGTTCAGGGCGGCTCGCCGCCTGGGGGAACGCTCTGCTGGCCGGTCTGGTCTCGCCCGACGAGGCCGTTTTGTCGATCGTGGGCGAGGACGCCGTGCACCGCGTGGAGGGGCTTCCGGGGGAATCCGGCCCGGTGGGACTGACCCTCGCGCTGGGCCGGCTGCGGGCCTTGGGGGTGACCGGGCTGCGGGTCGCCCTGCCGGCTCCGGGGCATCCGCTGGGGCTGAGCGGGCCGCCGGAGTTCAACGCGAGGGCGCTGGACGCCGAGGAGGCGGTCCTCGCGGTGGGCGCGGCGGTCGGGCTGGTGCCGGAGGTGTACGAGGTCGGGCCGAAGGGGGACGTGCACACCACGGTGACCTGGCACTGCCTGCCGGTGCGGGAGGCTCCGCCGGCGGACGTGCCTTCGCTCGGCGAGGCGGAGCGGGAGCTGGCGGAGGCGCTGCGCGAGGCCACGGTGGTGCTGACCCGGCTGGACGTGGCGGGGTCCGGGCCGGTGGCCCAGGCGGCGCTGTCCGCGTACCGGGCCCGGGCCGAGGCCTCGGCCCGGGACGTACTGGCCCCCGGGTATCCGCCGCGGGCGGTACGGGTGCTGTCGCTGGCACAGCGGGTGGACCTGATGGTGTCGCTGGCGTACGAGCGGGGACACGGGGCGGCGGTGGCAGCCTCCGAGATGGCCGCGCGGGCGGAGGCCTTGCGGCCCGTGGAGCGGGTGGCCCGGCGGGCGCTGGTCGCGGCGTACAACTCGGCCGTGGAGGAGCGGGAGCGGGGCCGGGACTGACCCCCGGCTGTCCGTGCCCTGCGGCCGGGCCGGGCGGGGTGACCGGGGCGGGTCCGGCTGCGCCGGGCCTCCTGGGGCTCCGCCCCAGACCCCGCGCCTCAAACGCCGGCGAGGCTGGATTCGGCTGCGCCGGGTCTCGGACACCGGCCGGCACCAACGAGGCTGGATTTGGCTGCGCCGGGATGCGCAACGGCCCCGCTTCCCGGGGAGAGGTGGGGAAACGGGGCCGCGGTGCGGGGAGGGGTCGGGTCAGTTGTTGACGCCCGTGTTGCCCCACGCGCCGTTCAGCAGGCCGATCACGTTGACCGAGTTGCCCACGGCGTTGACCGGGATGTGGACGGGGAGCTGGAGCTGGTTCCCCGCGGCCACGCCGGGCGAGTTCAGGGCCTCGCCCTCCGCCGACGCACCGCCGTGCGCCGAGGAGACACCCGCGCCGGCGGCGAGGAGGCCGCCCGCGATCATGGTGACGGCAGCGGCCTTCTTGATGTTCTTCACGTTCTGGTCCTCCGTACGTCTGCCGCGGCCAGCCGCCGCGGCACGTCATGAAGAACGGTCATCCGACGAACGGGATGCGCCATGTGGGCGACATACACCCGACCGTATGAATCACTCGGTGAGTCCGTGTCTGACCGCCCAGAGCGCCGCCTGGGTGCGGTCGGTGACGTCCAGCTTCATCAGGATGTTCGAAACGTGCGTCTTGACCGTCTTCTCCGAGAGGACCAGCGAGCGGGCGATCTCCCGGTTCGAGCGCCCGTCCGCAATGTGCCGGAGCACCTCGCGCTCGCGGTCGGTCAGGGAGCCCCCGCGGCCGGGGGACGGCGGGTGGCCCTCCTCGGAGAGCAGGGTCTCCGCGACCTCCGGCTGGAGGAGGACGTGGCCGGCGTGGACCGAGCGGATGGCGGCGGCGAGGGCGTCGGGGTCGATGTCCTTGTAGACGTATCCGGCGGCGCCCGCGCGCAGGGCGGGGACCACCGTGCGCTGCTCGGTGAAGCTGGTGACGATGAGCACGCGGGCCGGGTTCGCCAGCGCGCGCAGCCTCCGTAGGGCCTCGATGCCGTCGGTGCCCGGCATCTTGATGTCCATCAGGATGACGTCGGGGCGCAGCTCCTCCGCGCGGGCGATGCCCTCTTCTCCGTCGGAGGCCTCGCCGACCACCTCGATGTCCTCCTGGACCTCCAGGAAGGTGCGCAGTCCGCGGCGGACCACCTGGTGGTCGTCGACGAGCAGCACCCTTGTGCCGCTGCCGACGGTGCGGCTGCTCCGGCCGGAAGCGTCAGCCACCGGGGACCTCCAGTTCGATCGTGGTGCCCGTACCGGGCTCCGAGTGGACGGTGAGCCGGCCGCCGACGCCGGCCGCGCGGTCCCGCATGGAGACCAGGCCGAGGTGCCGGCCGGCCCGGCGGACCGTGGGAGGGGAGAAGCCGGACCCGTCGTCCATGACCTTCAGGACGGCTCCCCCGGCCTCCCGGCGGGTGAGGGTGACGGCGATCCGCTCGCCGTCCGAGTGGCGCAGGGCGTTGTGGAGGGCCTCCTGGGCCACCCGCAGGACGGCTTCCTCCTGGGCCGCGGGAAGGGCCCGTACGCCGTCGCACGCGAAGGTGACGTGTGCGGCGTGCGCGCGGTCCAGGACCCGGACCTGGTTGCGCAGGGTGGCGGTGAGGCCGTCCTCGTCGAGGGCGGCGGGGCGGAGCTCGGTGACGGCGGCGCGCAGTTCGTCGGCGGCTTCCGCCGCGAGGGCGGCGACCTGGTGCAGCTCCTCCTTGGCCCGGGCCGGGTCCCGGTCCACGAGGGCGGCGGCGGCCTGGGCGGTCAGGCGCAGCGAGAAGAGCTTCTGGCTGACCGCGTCGTGCAGCTCGTGGGCGAGGCGGGAGCGCTCCTCGGCGATGGTCAGCTCGCGGCTGCGCTCGTAGAGGCGGGCGTTGGTGAGGGCGATCGCCGCGTGCTGGGCGAGGAGGGAGAGGAGTTCCTCGTCCTCGTCGGTGAATCCGCCGGTGGATCCGCCGGCGGATCCGCGCCCGCCGTCGGTGCCGGCGCCCGTGCCGGTGCGCTTGTTCGCGAGGAAGAGGGCTCCGAGGGTCTCCTCGCCGTCGCGGATGGGCAGCCCGAGGAAGTCGGACATGTCGGGGTGGGCGGCGGGCCAGCCCTCGAAGCGCGGGTCCTCGCGTACGTCGGCCAGCCGCTCGGGGCCGTCCTGGTGGAGCATCGCGGCCAGGATGCCGTGCTGGCGGGGCAGCGGGCCGATCGCCCGCCACTGCTCCTCGCTGATGCCGTCCACCACGAACTGGGCGAAGCCGCCGTGGTCGTCCGGGACGCCGAGGGCGGCGTACTCGGCGTCGAGGAGCTCGCGGGCCGAGGCGACGATCGTGCGCAGGACGTCGCGCACTTCGAGGCGGCGGCTCATGGCGAGCAGGGCGGTGCTCACGGCGGCCAGGCCGCTGCGGGGGCCGCGGGGTGCGCAGGGGCCGCCGTGCGGGGGGCTACCGGTCATGGCCTCACCGTACTCGCGGCGCCGGCCCGCGGGATCGGGCGCGGGTCCTAGGGCTGGGCCTAGGACTGGGCCTGGGGCTCGGCCCAAGGCCGGGCGGGTGCCGGGGTGGGCCGGGCGGGTGCCGGGTGCGGGCGCTACGGAAAGAGGGGCTGCATATAACGGACATTGCGCCATGCCGTTCGGCCCGGGGTCGCCCGCCGCCGGAGCCCGGGGCGGCGGCCGCGGGAGCGGTCGTACGGCCTGAGGAGGTGTGCGCGGGGGTCCTTCTCTGCCTTTGGCAGGAGTTCCGGGCGGTTCGCCTGCTACTCAAGGATGAGACCGGTCACGCAATGAATTGCTGTCGCAACGTTCGGTGAGATTGTTACGCGGCCGATGTGAGCCCGGGCATAGGACGCAGATCACTTACGAAGCTCCCTAGTGGACGGATAAGGATGCTGTCAGCACTGCCGCGCCTAGCGCCGAGCCGTCAAATGCGGGCTGATCGCCTGCCCGTGATCCACTAAGCAGCATCGTACGTCACACCTTTGCCAGGCGTTTTTGCCACCGCTAAGAATTGCCCTCGTCGCACAGCACCGCTGGTCTTCGGATCTCCCGGCGCCTTCCTGCGGCTCCCGCTATTCGAAGAGGTTGCTACGCATGTCCGAGACCAACACTCCCGGCCACAGTCGTCGTCTGACGAAGGCCAACAAGCTTTCGCTCGCCGGTGTAGCCACCCTGGGCGCCGCCGCCCTCGCCTTCTCCCTCGTCCCGGCCGGTGCCGGCGCCGATGAGACCTCGACCGTCGTGGCCACGGCCCCGGTCGCCTGGTCCAAGGTCGTCGACAGCGCGCAGACGCAGGCCATGCAGCAGCACCTCACCGTCCAGCAGGTCTTCGCCGACAAGCAGGCCAAGGTCGCGCAGGACGCCGCCAAGGCCAAGGCCGAGGCGGACGCGAAGAAGGACCGTGACGCGAAGGAGGCCGCCAGCCGGTCGGCCGCCCGCACCCCGGTCTTCGCGAACAACCTGGACGGCTGGATCAAGGAAGCCCTCTTCATCATGAAGAAGGAGGGCATCCCGGGCACGTACGCCGGCATCCACAAGAACATCATGCGCGAGTCGAGCGGCAACCCCCGCGCGATCAACAACTGGGACATCAACGCCCAGAACGGCATCCCCTCGAAGGGCCTGCTCCAGGTCATTCAGCCGACCTTCGCCGCCTACCACGTCAAGGGCACGAAGTTCGACCTGTACGACCCCGTCGCGAACATCGTCGCCGCGTGCAACTACGCCGCCGACCGCTACGGCTCGATGGACAACGTCAACAGCGCCTACTAGGCCGCTGGCGACCTCCCACACCCCCCATGCGCCTCAGGGCGGCCCCGGTGTTCCGGTGCCGCCCTGAGGCGTTCGTGCGTGCCGTACGGCCGTCCGAGGGGCTACTTGCGCATGACCTCGGGCTCGTGGCGGCGCAGCAGGCGCGCGACCGCGAAGCCGCAGGCGACGCCCAGCAGGATCAGGACGATGATGTCGAAGCTCCACTGGCCGACCGTGGCGTCCCAGAGCGGGTCGGTGTTCTCCGGGTGGTCGCGGTCCCACGGCGGCATGAGCTGCACGAGGTGCAGCGTCGTACCGGCCGCGGCGACGGCCCAGCGGGACGGCATCAGCCAGGCGACCTGCTCCAGGCCCGGGGAGTCGTAGACCTGGAAGAGGATGCCGGTGAAGACGACCTGGACGATCGCGAACATGACCAGCAGCGGCATCGTCTTCTCGGAGGTCTTCACCAGCGAGGAGATGACCAGGCCGAACATCATCGAGGTGAAGCCGAGCGCGGTGATCGACAGGCAGATCTCGACGGCCGGGGGCATGAGCAGGCCCTCGGTCGGCATCTTGCGGGGGAAGAAGCCGATCCCGCAGATGATCACGCCCTGGATGGCCGTGATGAAGCCGAGGACGATCACCTTCGACATCAGGTACGCCGACCGGGACAGGCCGGTCGCGCGTTCCCGCTCGTAGATCACCCGTTCCTTGATCAGCTCACGGACCGAGTTGGCGGCGCCCGAGAAGCACATGCCGACCGCGAGGATCAGCGTGATCGTGCCGGCGGCGCTGTTGAAGCCGGCCGGGTTGGGCGCGAGGCCGAACTTCGCCGGGATGACCGTGGAGACCACGCCCAGGACCGCCGGGAGGATCAGCATCAGGCCGATGAAGCCCTTGTCGGACGCGATGACCGACAGGTAGCGGCGGATCAGCGTCCAGAGCTGGGAGCCCCAGCCCTGCGGCTTGGGCGGCCGGGTCTGCTGCACGGCGGGCTGCACCGACTGCGGGGCGACCGCGTCGATGTCGGCCGCGTACAGCTGGTAGTGCTGGGAGCCCTTCCAACGGCCGGCCCAGTCGTAGTCGCGGTAGCTCTCGAAGGCGGAGAACACATCGGCCCAGGTGGTGTAGCCGAAGAAGTTCAGCGCCTCGTCCGGCGGGCCGAAGTAGGCCACCGAACCGCCCGGGGCCATGACCAGCAGCTTGTCGCAGATGGCCAGCTCGGCGACCGAGTGGGTGACGACGAGGACCGTACGGCCGTCGTCGGCCAGCCCGCGCAGCAGCTGCATGACATCGCGGTCCATGCCCGGGTCGAGGCCGGAGGTCGGCTCGTCCAGGAAGATCAGCGACGGCTTGGTGAGCAGCTCCAGGGCCACGGACACGCGCTTGCGCTGACCACCCGAGAGCGCGGTGATCTTCTTGTCCTTGTGGATGTCGAGCTTGAGCTCGCGCAGCACCTCGTCGATGCGGGCCGCGCGCTCGGACTCGGTGGTGTCCGCCGGGAAGCGGAGCTTGGCCGCGTACTTCAGGGCGGTGCGGACCCGCAGCTCCTTGTGCAGGATGTCGTCCTGCGGGACCAGGCCGATGCGCTGGCGGAGCTCCGCGAACTGCTTGTACAGGTTGCGGTTGTCGTAGAGGACGTCGCCCTCGTTGGCCGGGCGGTAGCCGGTCAGCGCCTTGAGCAGCGTCGACTTTCCGGAGCCGGAGGGGCCGATGACCCCGATCAGCGACTTCTCCGGGACGCCGAAGGTGACGTCCTTGAGGATCTGCTTGCCGCCGTCGACCGTGACCGTGAGGTGGCGGGCCGAGAAGGAGACGTCGCCGGTGTCGACGAACTCCTCGAGCCGGTCCCCGACGATGCGGAAGGTCGAGTGACCGACGCCGACGATGTCGTTCGGGCCGAGCAGCGCGGTACCCGACTTCGCCACCGGCTGACCATTGACGTAGGTGCCGTTGTGGCTGCCGAGGTCGCGGATCTCGAAGCGGCCGCCCGGCATCGAGCGGAACTCCGCGTGGTGGCGCGAGACCTGGAGGTCGGAGACCACCAGCTCGTTCTCCAGCGCACGGCCGATCCGGATGACGTGTCCCAGCGCGAGCTGGTGGAACGTCGTCGGGCTGCGGTGGTCCCCGTAGCCCGGGGTGCCGCCGCCCTGCTGCTGCGGGAACGGCGGGGTCTGCTGCTGGGCCTGCTGCGGCTGCTGCTGTTCCCAGGCCTGCGGGGCCTGGGGCTGCTGCGGCGGCGCGTACGCCGGCACCTGCGCCTGCGCCTGCTGCGGCACGGCCTGCTGCGGCACGGGCGCGGCCGCGCCCGCGACGGGATTCAGCCGCGGGCCGTCGGTGGCGTTGCCCAGGTGCACCGGCGTACCGGGCACGAGCTCGGCCTGCTGGACCCTCGCCCCGTGCACATAGGTGCCGTTGGTGCTCCCGTGGTCCTCGATCCCCCAACCCTGGCCGTTCCAGGCGATGGTGGCGTGCCGCCACGACACCCGGGCATCATCGATCACCACGTCTCCCTGGGGATCGCGCCCCAGCGAGTACGACCTGGACGGATCGAGCGTCCAGGTCCTTCCATTCAATTCCAGTACGAGTTCCGGCACTCCAGCCCCACTTAAGTCCCCCGAGAATCCCCCATGACGTCAGGGAGTCTAGGGATGGCGAACATCCGGGGGAACTATTTCAGGCGCACGGCCACAAGGGGAATCCGGGCCACGTCGTGGCGCCCGGGAGGGCCTGCGGAGGGGGGCGAAAGCAGCCCGGAGCGTCTGATTCAGGACTTCCCGACCACCCCCGCGCTCCTCGCGCGGCGTCCCGGAGGGGTACGGGCTCCGGTCGGCCGCGGCCGGTGCGCTCGGCCGGTCCGCAGCCGCTCCGCGGCCGGTCCGCGGCCGTCCGGAGCGAAACGGTTCCGGCAGGTGGGACGGGAGTCCTCGTGCGCAGGCCGGGGAGATACGGTGAAGCCACCATGAGCGCTTCGCAGACCTCCGACGTCCCCACCCTCCTCGTCAAGATCTTCGGCAAGGACCGTCCCGGGATCACCGCCGGGCTGTTCGACACCCTCGCCGCCTACTCCGTCGACGTGGTCGACATCGAGCAGGTGGTCACCCGAGGCCGCATCGTCCTGTGCGCCCTCGTCACCCATCCCACCGACAGCTCCGAAGGCGAGCTGCGGGCCACCGTCCACAGCTGGGCCGATTCGCTCAAGCTGCAGGCCGAGATCCTCTCCGGCACCGGTGACAACCGGCCGCGCGGCAGTGGCCGTTCGCACGTCACCGTGCTCGGGCACCCGCTCACCGCCGAGTCCACGGCCGCGATCGCCGCGCGGATCACCTCCACCGGCGGCAACATCGACCGCATCTTCCGGCTCGCGAAGTATCCGGTGACGGCCGTGGAGTTCGCCGTCTCGGGCACCGAGACCGAGCCGCTGCGCACCGCCCTGGCCACCGCCGCCGCGCAGATCGGCGTGGACGTGGCCGTGGTCTCGGCCGGGCTGCACCGGCGGGCCCAGCGCCTCGTCGTCATGGACGTGGACTCCACGCTGATCCAGGACGAGGTCATCGAGCTCTTCGCCGCGCACGCCGGCTGCGAGGCCGAGGTCGCCGAGGTGACCGAGCGGGCCATGCGCGGCGAGCTGGACTTCGAGCAGTCCCTGCACGCCCGGGTCGCGCTGCTGGCGGGGCTGGACGTCTCCGTCGTGGACAAGGTCCGCTCCGAGGTGCGCCTCACACCCGGCGCCCGGACCCTGATCCGCACCCTCAAGCGGCTCGGCTACCAGGTGGGCGTGGTCTCCGGCGGGTTCACCCAGGTGACGGACGATCTGCGGGAGAAGCTCGGGCTGGACTTCGCCTCCGCGAACACTCTGGAGATCGTGGACGGCAAGCTGACCGGCAAGGTCGTCGGCGAGATCGTGGACCGGGCCGGCAAGGCCCGTCTGCTGCGCCGGTTCGCCGCGGAGGCCGGCGTACCGCTGGCCCAGACGGTGGCCATCGGCGACGGCGCCAACGACCTGGACATGCTCAACGCCGCCGGGCTGGGCGTGGCCTTCTGCGCCAAGCCGGTGGTCCGCCAGGCCGCGGACACCGCGGTGAACGTGCCGTTCCTGGACGCCGTGCTGTACCTGCTGGGGATCACCCGGGAAGAGGTCGAGGCCGCCGACCTGGCGTGAGCGGTGGCTGTCGTACGACGGAGCGGGCCCCGGCACGGATAAGTGCCGGGGCCCGCTCCGTCGTGGGTGTCCGGGCGCGGAAGCCGCTCAGGCGTGCGGGGTCCAGAAGTCGAGCAGGGTGCCGACGCCGTGTTCCACGGACTTCCACGAGCCGGTGAAGGAGACCACGGCGATCGCGGAGGTCGGGAAGCCGGAGCGGTTCATCCGGGCCAGTACGTCGCCCTCCGCGGTCCCGGCCAGGGCGTCGGCGAGGGCGTGCATACCGGGGTTGTGGCCGATGACCAGCAGGTTGTCGACCTCGTCGGAGGTCTCGTTGAGCAGGGCGATGAGCTCGCCGAGCGAGGCCTCGTAGAGCCGTTCCTCGTACGAGGTCTTCGGCCGGTGCGGCAGCTCCTGGACGGCGAGCTTCCAGGTCTCGCGGGTCCGGGCCGCGCTGGAGCAGAGGGCCAGGTCGAAGGTGATACCGGTCTGGGCCAGCTTCTGGCCGGCCGCCGGGGCGTCGTGACGGCCGCGCTCCGCCAGGGGGCGGTCGTGGTCTGTGCCGTCCGACCATTCGGCCTTGGCGTGCCGGAGGAGGACGATCCTGCGGGGTGTGTCGGCGCTCATGGCTCCCAGCTTCGCATGAATCGAGCCAGGGGGCGCAGGGTGCTCCGGGGCTCACCCAGGGGGGTCAGGAGCGCCGGGGCGCACGGGCGTCCGCCCGGTCTCCCGGGACCTGGTGCGCCGTCAGCCGACGGCGCGCAGCAGCTGGTGGGTGACCTGAACGAGCGCCGAGCCGCCGGAGTCGGCGTGGGCCTGGCCGGATCCGGCGAGGAGTATGAACAGGAGGGCGAAGGCGAGGGCGGGCAGGGCGAGCGTCCACCAGTGCAGGCGGGCGTTGGCCCCGACGGCTCGGGGGGCGGGCGTGTGCGTGGGGGCCGACATGGCCGCCTCCGTGGGTGCGCGTGGGACGGGCTCGCTCTTGTTCTTCGAATCTAAGGATTCGAGCCGGCGGTTCCCATCGGGGACGCACCCCACTTCACCCTGAGCCTGACCCCCTAGGGGTTGGGGGGATAACCCCACCAACAGCCCTGCTACCCCGGGGAGGCGATGGTCGCGATGATGGAGATGATCACGGTCACTAGCAGCATCGCACCCAGCACGAGGCCGAGCTTCTTGTGGCCGTTCTGGGGATTGGGTTCGAGTACGGGCGACATGCCGTTCAGTCTCGCATGCCGCATTCGTCCTCGATCGTGCGGTCCCGGCCCGCCAGCAGGCCGAGCGCGATCTGCGGGACGAGCAGTCCGGCCATGACGACCAGGGGCAGGTCCCAGCCGCCGCTGTGCTGGTAGAGGGCGCCGATGAGGAGCGGTCCGGGGATGGAGATGAGGTATCCGGTGCTCTGTGCGAAGGCGGAGAGCTTGACCACGCCGGCCGGGGACTTGGTGCGCAGCCCGATCAGGGTGATGACGAGCGGGAAGGCGCAGTTGGAGACGCCGAGCAGCAGGGCCCAGGCCCACGCTCCGGCGACGGGGGCGAGGTAGAGCCCGAGGTAGCCGACGAGGCCGAAGAGGCCGAGGACGGCGGCGATGGGGCCCTGGTTCTTCATCCGGCCGGCCAGGCCGGGGATGACGAAGGCGAGCGGGACGCCCATGACCATGGTGACGGCGAGCAGGATTCCGGCGG
The DNA here is from genome assembly GCF_041434015.1 of Streptomyces sp. NBC_00454. Taxonomy (GTDB): domain Bacteria; phylum Actinomycetota; class Actinomycetes; order Streptomycetales; family Streptomycetaceae; genus Streptomyces. The sequence goes on from NZ_CP107907.1 coordinate 1,704,465, forward strand.
TGGAGGCGGAGACTCCGGCGTCGCGGAAGATCTGCGGGAGCCAGCCCATGGTGATGTACGCGCCGGTGGCCTGGAGGCCGAAGTAGCAGGCGAGGGCCCAGGCGGTGCGGCTGCGCACGACGCGCGGCCCGGTGTCGGCTCCGGCGCGGCCGGCCCGGCCGGAGGGCCCGGCCGGACGGGCGGGGTCGGCCGCCGCCGCCTTCTCCTTGCGGGCCGCGGCGGCGATGGCCAGCCAGGGCAGTACGGCCGCCAGGGCGAGGAAGCCCCACATCATCAGGCCGGTGCGCCAGCTGCCGCCGAGGGCTTCGGTCATCGGGACGGTCGCGGCCGCGGCGAGCGAGGTGCCGGCGGCCAGGGCCATGGAGTAGAGGCCGGTCATGGTGCCTACCCGGTCCGGGAACCAGCGCTTGACGATCACCGGCAGGAGCACGTTGGTCAGGGCTATGCCGGCCAGGGTCAGGGCGCTGGCGGCGAGGAACCCGGCGGCGTTGCTCGCGAGGGGCCGGATCAGCAGGCCCGCGGCGACGGCGGCCATGCCGGCGCAGACGACGGCGGCCGGGCCGAAGCGGCGGGAGAGCCGGGGAGCGGTGACGCCGAAGACGGCGAAGCAGAGCGCGGGCACGGAGGTGATGAGGCCGGCGACGGTGCCGCTCATGCCGAGGCCGGTACGGGTCTCTTCGAAGAGGGCGCCGAGGCTGGTGATGGCGGGCCGCAGGTTGAGGGCGGCCAGCACGATGCCGACGAGGAGCACGGGTCCGAGCCACGCCGGCTGCGGGGCGGCGTGGAGGGCGGACGCGGCACGCGTCGGGCCGTTGGCGGGCTGCGGTGACTCCGTGCGAGCGGCCGGGGGCCGGTTCAAGGTCTGGATTTCTTCGTCGGACATTGAACCATCATAGAATCATGGGATGATTGGTTGTCCAGTCTGCCTGCATCTCCGCTTCCCCTTCCCCTTCCCCTTCCCCTTCCGCGTCCGGAAAGGACCCCCGACCGCATGCCGCTGACCTCGCCCCGGCGATCCGCGCTCGTCGACCAGGTGATCGCCCAGCTCAGGAACCAGATCACCACCGGTGAATGGCCGGTCGGCTCCCGCATCCCCACCGAGCCCGAGCTCGTGGAGCTGCTGGGAGTCGCCCGCAACACCGTGCGGGAGGCCGTCAGGGCCCTCGCGCACAACGGCCTCCTCGACATCCGCCAGGGCTCGGGGACCTACGTCCTGGCCACCAGCGAGCTGGCCGGGGTGATGCACCGCCGCTTCGCCGGGGCCGACCCGCGCCACATCGCGGAGCTGCGCTCGACGCTGGAGTCCTCGGCGGCCCGCCTCGCGGCGGAGCGGCGGACCGCACGGGACCTCGTACAGCTGGACGCGCTGCTCGCGCGGCGCGAGGAGGCGTGGGCGGGTGGGGACGCGGAGGTGTTCGTCGCGGCGGACGTGGCCCTGCACATGGCGGTGGTGGCGGCCTCGCACAACGACGTGCTCATCGAGCTGTACGCGGACCTCGGCGACCTGGTGGCCGACTGGCTGCGCGCCGACGTGGGCACGGACCTCGATCCCGCCTCGCAAATGGACCACGGGCGGCTCATCGAGGCGATCCGGCGCGGGGACGGGGACACGGCCGCCTCGGAGGCGGCCGGTTATCCGTTCATCTGCCTGGGCCGGGAGTCGCGGGTCACTGGCGCCGGTGGCTGACCCAGGCGGAGCGGACTTCCTTCCAGCAGCGGCCGGTGAGCTCGGCCCGGCCGGCCGGGCCGACGGCCACGGCCGCGCCGTCACCGTCCACGTCCCACCAGCGGTCGCACTCCACGTGCAGGCGGACCACATCGGTGTCGGGATAGCCGTTGTGGCAGTTCGCGACCACCTGCGAGCCCACGATCTCGGTGTCGCAGTCGGCGCCGAAGAGCTCCTTGGCGGCGGGCGGAGCGGGCTGTACGGGGGGCTCGGCGGGGATCTGGGCCAGGTCCACCACGGCCCGGTCCCCGGCGGCGGGGGCCACCGTCTCGGGGCCGGGCGCCGGATCGGTGTCCTCCGACCGGGCAACGGCCCCCGGGACCAGGAATGCGGTCAGGACCATCGAGGTGACCAGCAGCGATACCGCTCGGCTCCGCCTCGCACGCACTCCCGTACCTCCTCCCCACAGGAGCCGGGAAGATCCCGACGGGGCCAGTTTGCAGGCAAATGTCCCGATTTTCGACTCGGGAAGATCTGATCAGACGCCGAAAATCTGATCGAACCGCCCGCGGGAACACGGCCGGAGCACGGTCGGAGCACCGCCGAACACCGCCGGAACACCATCAGGACGCCCGCGGGGCCCCCGCCGCCCGCAGCGAGAACGGCGACGGCCGCGCCTCCCGGAAAGGGAGCCGCGGCCGCCGCCGTACGGATGGAACAGGTCCTGGGATCAGGCACCCATCGCGTGCAGACCGCCGTCCACGTGGACGATCTCGCCCGTGGTCTTCGGGAACCAGTCCGACAGCAGGGCGACGACGCCCTTGCCCGTCGGCTCCGGGTCCGCCATGTCCCACTCCATCGGGGAGCGGTGGTTCCAGACGTCCGCCAGGTCCGTGAAGCCCGGGATGGACTTCGCGGCCATCGAGCCGATCGGACCGGCCGAGATCAGGTTGCAGCGGATGTTCTCCTTGCCCAGGTCACGGGCGAGGTAGCGGCTGGTGGCCTCGAGCGCGGCCTTGGCCGGGCCCATCCAGTCGTACTGCGGCCAGGCGTACTGCGCGTCGAAGGTGAGGCCGACGACGGACGCACCCTCCGCCGGGAACAGCGGCTTGCACGCCATGGTCAGCGACTTCAGCGAGAACGCCGAGACGTGCATGGCCGTGGCGACCGACTCGAACGGGGTGTTCAGGAAGTTGCCGCCGAGGGCGTCCTGCGGCGCGAAGCCGATGGAGTGGACGACGCCGTCGAGGCCGCCGAGCTCCGCGCGGACCAGGTCCGCCAGGCGGGCCAGGTGCTCGTCGTTGGTGACGTCGAGCTCGATCACCTTGGCGGGCTTGGGCAGCTTGCGTGCGATGCGCTCGGTCAGCGTCGGCCGCGGGAACGCGGTGAGGATGACCTCGGCGCCCTGCTCCTGGGCCAGCCGGGCGGTGTGGAAGGCGATGGACGACTCCATCAGCACCCCGGTGATGAGGATGCGCTTGCCGTCGAGAATTCCGCTCATGGTGATCAGTGACCCATGCCCAATCCGCCGTCAACGGGAATGACGGCTCCTGTGATGTACGCGGCGTTGTCGGACGCCAGGAAGCTGACGGCAGCCGCGATCTCCTCGGGCTGCGCGTACCGGCCCAGGGGCACCTGGCCGACGATGCCCGCACGCTGCTCGTCGGTGAGCACCTTCGTCATGTCGGTGTCCACGAAGCCCGGGGCGACGACGTTGAAGGTGATGTTGCGGGAGCCCAGCTCGCGGGCGAGGGAACGGGCGAAGCCCACCAGCGCGGCCTTGGAGGCGGCGTAGTTGGCCTGGCCGGCCGAGCCGAGCAGTCCGACCACCGAGGAGATCAGGACGACGCGGCCCTTCTTGGCGCGCAGCATCCCGCGGTTCGCGCGCTTGACCACACGGAAGGTGCCGGTCAGGTTCGTGTCCACGACCGAGGAGAAGTCCTCCTCGGACATGCGCATCAGCAGCGTGTCCTTGGTGATGCCCGCGTTGGCGACCAGGACCTCCACGTTGCCGTGGGCGTCCTCGATCTCCTTGTACGCCTGGTCGACCTGGTCGGAGTCGGTGATGTCGCAGCGGACCGCCAGCACGCCCAGAGCGGTGAGCTCCGCCGGCGGCTCGCCCGACCGGTACGTGATCGCGACCTTGTCTCCGGCCTCCGCGAAGGCTCGGGCGATGGCGAGGCCGATGCCCCGGTTTCCTCCGGTGACGAGAACCGAGCGGCTCAACGGATCACCCTTTCGACTAGCGGTCTGAATACCAAAAACCTATAGGTCAGGTACCCCATACGGAGAATCGGGCTCCGACAGGGCCTTGGTACGCGCTCTGTCGAGTCCCTACAGAAAGATGTAGGCACGGCAAGCCGCCGCGCGACATGATCGTGCCAGCTGCCCCGACCCCGGGAGGACCTCCGTGCCCCATTCCATCGACGCGGCCTTCACCGCGCTGCCCTTGCGGGCGCTCGCCGACGCGGCGCTCGCCAGGGCCCGCGCGCTGGGCGCCGACCATGCCGACTTCCGACTCGAGCGGATCCGCAGCGCCTCCTGGCGGCTGCGGGACGCCAAGCCCTCCGGCGGCTCCGACACCACCGACCTCGGCTACGCGGTCCGCGTGGTGCACGGAGGCAGCTGGGGGTTCGCCTCCGGCGTGGACCTGACCATGGACGGCGCCGCCAAGGTGGCCTCGCAGGCCGTGGCCATGGCCAAGCTCTCCGCCAAGGTGATCAAGGCGGCCGGCTCCGACGAGCGGGTCGAGCTCGCCGAAGAGCCCGTGCACGCGGACAAGACCTGGATCTCCGCCTACGACGTGAACCCCTTCGAGGTGCCGGACGCGGAGAAGGCGGCGCTGCTCGCCGACTTCAGCTCCCGGCTGCTGGCGGCCGACGGGGTGGCCCACGTGGACGCCTCGCTCCTCGCGGTCCACGAGAACAAGTTCTACGCCGACACCGCGGGCACCTCCACCACGCAGCAGCGGGTCCGGATCCACCCGCAGTTCACCGCCGTCGCGGTCAACGCCGCCACCGGCGAGTTCGACTCCATGCGCACCATCGCCCCGCCCGCCGGGCGCGGCTGGGAGTACCTGACCGGCACCGGCTGGGACTGGAACGCGGAGCTGGAGCAGATCCCCGGGCTGCTCGCCGAGAAGATGCGGGCGCCGAGCGTCGAGTCCGGGCGCTACGACCTGGTCGTGGACCCGTCCAACCTGTGGCTCACCATCCACGAGTCCATCGGCCACGCCACCGAGCTGGACCGGGCACTGGGCTACGAGGCCGCGTACGCGGGTACCTCCTTCGCCACCTTCGACCAGCTGGGCAAGCTCACCTACGGCTCCCCCCTCATGAACGTGACGGGCGACCGGACCGCCGAGCACGGGCTGGCCACGATCGGGTACGACGACGAGGGCGTCGAGGCGCAGAGCTGGGACCTGGTCAAGGACGGCACCCTGGCCGGCTACCAGCTGGACCGGCGGATCGCGAAGCTCACGGGCCTCGGGCGCTCCAACGGCTGCGCCTTCGCCGACTCCCCCGGGCACGTTCCGGTGCAGCGGATGGCGAACGTCTCGCTCCAGCCGGATCCGGGCGGGCTCTCGACCGAGGACCTGATCGGCGGGGTGGAGCGCGGGATCTACGTGGTCGGCGACCGCTCCTGGTCGATCGACATGCAGCGCTACAACTTCCAGTTCACCGGGCAGCGCTTCTTCCGCATCGAGAACGGCAAGCTGGCCGGACAGCTGCGCGATGTCGCGTACCAGGCCACGACCACCGAGTTCTGGGGCTCGATGGAGAAGGTCGGCGGCCCGCAGACCTACGTGCTGGGCGGCGCCTTCAACTGCGGCAAGGCCCAGCCGGGCCAGGTGGCGGCCGTCTCGCACGGCTGCCCGTCCGCGCTGTTCCGCGACGTGAACATCTTGAACACCACGCAGGAGGCCGGACGCTGATGGCGACGAACCGAACGACCAAGCCCCACGAGATCGTCGAGCGGGCGCTGGAGCTCTCCACCGCCGACGGCTGTGTCGTCATCGCCGACGAGCAGTCCTCGGCCAACCTGCGCTGGGCGGGCAACGCCCTGACGACCAACGGCGTCACGCGCGGCCGGAACCTGACCGTCATCGCCACCGTCGACGGCAAGGAGGGCACGGCCTCGGGGGTCGTCTCGCGCTCCGCCGTCACCGCCGGTGACCTGGAGCCGCTGGTCCGGGCCGCCGAGGCGGCCGCGCGTGACGCGGCCGCCGCCGAGGACGCCCAGCCGCTGATCACGGGGACCCCGTACTCGCCGGACTTCACCGACGCCCCGGGCGAGACCTCCTCCTCCGTCTTCGACGCGTTCGCCCCGGCCCTCGGCGAGGCCTTCGCCCGAGCCCGCGCGGGCGGCCGGGAGCTGTACGGCTTCGCCAACCACGAGCTGGTCTCCACGTACGTGGGCACCTCTACGGGGCTGCGCCTGCGCCACGACCAGCCCAACGGCACCCTGGAGCTCAACGCGAAGTCCCCGGATCGCCAGCGCTCGGCCTGGGCCGGCCGCGCGACGCGGGACTTCAAGGACGTGGACCCCACCGTGCTGGACGCGGAGCTGGCGGTACGGCTCGGCTGGGCGGAGCGGAAGATCGACCTGCCCGCCGGGCGGTACGAGACGCTGCTGCCGCCGACCGCGGTGGCCGACCTGCTGATCTACCAGATGTGGTCGGCGGCGGCCCGGGACGCGGTGGAGGGCCGGACGGTCTTCTCCAAGCCCGGCGGCGGCACCCGGATCGGCGAGCGGCTGACCGAGCTGCCGCTGACCCTGCGCTCCGACCCGAACGCGCCGGGCCTGGAGTCCGCGCCGTTCGTGATCGCGCACAGCTCCGGCGACGACGCCTCCGTCTTCGACAACGGCATGCCGGTCCCCGCGACCGAGTGGATCAAGAACGGCGAGCTGGCCCGGCTGACCACGACCCGCCACAGCGCGGGCCTGACCGGCCTGCCGGTGTCCCCGGCGTTCGGGAACCTGATCCTGGACGGGGGCGGCGACAAGTCCCTGGAGGAGATGGTCGCCGACACCGGGCGCGGGCTGCTGCTGACCTGCCTCTGGTACATCCGCGAGGTGGACCCGGCGACGCTGCTGCTCACGGGCCTGACCCGGGACGGCGTCTACCTGGTGGAGGACGGCCGGGTGGTCGGCGAGGTCAACAACTTCCGGTTCAACGAGTCCCCCGTGGACCTGCTCTCGCGGGCCTCGGAGGCCGGCCGGACCGAGAAGACCCTGCCGCGGGAATGGAACGACTGGTTCACCAGGACGGCGATGCCGGCCCTGCGGATCCCGGACTTCAACATGAGTTCGGTCAGCAAGGGAGTTTGATCCCGGAAGGCGTCTGACGTGCGGGCCTTCCCCGCCTATGCTGGCGGGGAAGCCTCAACATTCTGTTTCATCTTTCAAGGAGACCCAGAACCGTGACGGACATCGTCGACGAACTGAAGTGGCGCGGGCTCTTCTCGCTGTCCACTGACGAAGAAGCCCTGCGCAAGGCCTTCGCGGACGGTCCCGTCACCTTCTATTGCGGTTTCGACCCGACCGCGGCCTCCCTGCACGTGGGACACCTGGTGCAGGTGCTCACCGTGCGCCGCCTCCAGCAGGCCGGACACCGGCCGCTGGCGCTGGTGGGCGGGGCCACGGGCCAGATCGGCGACCCGCGCCCGACCGCCGAGCGCACCCTGAACGATCCCGCCGTCATCTCGGAGTGGGTCAACCGGCTGCGTTCGCAGATCGAGCCGTACCTGTCCTTCGAGGGCGAGAACGCGGCGCTGATGGTGAACAACCTGGACTGGACGGCGGGCATGTCCGCCATCGAGTTCCTGCGGGACATCGGCAAGCACTTCCGGGTCAACAAGATGCTGACGAAGGACTCGGTCGCCAAGCGGCTGGAGTCCGACCAGGGCATCAGCTACACCGAGTTCAGCTACCAGCTCCTGCAGGGCATGGACTTCCTGGAGCTGTACCGACGCTACGGCTGCACCCTGCAGCAGGGCGGCTCCGACCAGTGGGGCAACCTGACGGCCGGGCTCGACCTGATCCACAAGGTGGAGCCGGGCGCGCACGTCCACGCGATGGCGACCCCGCTGATGGTCAAGGCGGACGGCACCAAGTTCGGCAAGTCCGAGAGCGGGGCCGTGTGGCTGGACCCGGAGATGACCACCCCGTACGCGTTCTACCAGTTCTGGCTGAACGTGGACGACCGGGACATCTCCACCTACATGCGGATCCTGTCCTTCCAGACCCGTGAGGAGCTGGAGGCGCTGGAGGCGCAGACCGCCGAGCGGCCGCAGGCGCGCGCCGCCCAGCGGGCGCTCGCGGAGGAGCTGACCACGCTGGTGCACGGCGCCGACCAGTGCGCCGCCGTGATCGCGGCGTCCAAGGCGCTGTTCGGCCAGGGCGACCTGACGGAGCTGGACGAGGCCACGCTGACCGCGGCCCTGTCCGAGCTGCCGCACGCCAGGATCACCGAGCCGGGCCTGGTCGTGGACCTCCTCGCGGAGACCGGGCTGGTCGCCAGCAAGTCGGCCGGCCGCCGGACCGTGAAGGAGGGCGGGGCCTACGTGAACAACGTGAAGGTCACCGCCGAGGACGCGGTCCCGGCCAAGGAGGACCTGCTGCACGGGCGCTGGCTGGTGCTGCGCCGCGGCAAGAAGAACCTGGCCGCGGTCGAGGTGACCGGCTAGCCGGTACGCGGGAGAGCACGACGGCGGGCCGCGCCCGCCGCGCACGGCGGAGGGGCCGGTTCGGACGCACTGTCCGGCCGGCCCCTCCGTCATGGTCCGCCGAGCGGCGGACCGAAGTCACCGCACTAGGTCATCTGGCGCTTGTTGCCCCGGACCATGCCGTAGACCATGTCGCCGAGGCCGACGACCGCGACGGCTCCGGCAAGCTGCAGCAAGTGCCGGATCCAGTCGATGCCCCGGGTGTCGTGCACACCGATCCACGAGGCCACGGCGTTGCCGACGATGGCGCCGATGATGCCGAAGACGGTGGTCAGCCAGAGCGGCTGGTGCTGCTTGCCCGGCAGGATCGCCCGGGCTATCAGGCCCAGCACAAATCCGACGATGATCGCCCACAACCAACCCATGTCGAGCCTCCTCCTGGCGCGTCGTGCGCATGTGGGCCCAGTCTCGACCCGTCCGGCGTACGGCGCATTTCGGACAGCCCCATTCGGGGGATACCCCCTCTCCCCCGGCCGTAAGGGGCGGGCGTACCGTGGGAGGGTCCGGGCCGGGGAGTGTTCGGCGGTTGATCGGGTGGTGGGTTGTGGAGCGGTCGAAGCGGAACAAGGCCGAGGTCTTCCGGATCACGGGGGCCCGCATGAGCCTCGCCGAAGACGTACGGGGGCGTCAGCGCCGGTACGTGATCTCGATGGCCATCAGGACCCTGTCGGTCATCGCCACGGTGGTCCTGTGGAACGTGCAGCGGCCCGTGGCCATCGTGACGCTCGTCGCGGGGGCCCTGCTGCCGTACGTGGCGGTGGTCATCGCCAACGCGGGGCGCGAGTCGACGCCCGCGCTCCCCTCGCACTTCATCCCGGCCCCTGTGCACCCCGCACTGGACGAGGGAAACCTCAAGAAAAGCTCAGATCAATCATGAAGTTCCAGTGCACCTCACGGGGTCCTGCGTGACATACTGCCTACGCGCTCCGCATCCCCCGTCGGAGCGACGGACCGACGCCGGGCAGCTCCCCCCGTGGCTGCTCGGCGTCGCCTTTCCGTCTTAGGGTTGAGCCGTGACTCCCCTCGACGACGCACCGCGAAACGACACATCCGGCGACCCGGCACCCACCTGTTCGGCCAAGGGCTGCCGTGACGCGGCCGCCTGGGTACTGGCGTGGAACAACCCGAAGCTGCACACCCCCGAGCGCCGCAAGACCTGGCTGGCGTGCGAGGAGCACCGCGAGCACCTCTCCCAGTTCCTGGGGGTCCGCGGCTTCCTCAAGGACGTGGTGAAGCTCGAGGAGTGGGTACAGCCAGAAGGCTCGGAGCGGCTGTAGCCGCTGCCGAGCCCTCGTGGTCCGGAAGTAAAGAGACGGACTAGCCGCCGATCGCCGACATCGGGCGGTCGGGCTGCAGGAAGGACGGGTCGTCGAGACCGGACCCGGCCTTCTTGCCCCACATCGCCACCTTCCACAGGCGGGCGATCTCCTCGTCCGCGGCGCCCGAGCGCAGGGCCGCGCGCAGGTCCGACTCCTCGGTGGCGAAGAGGCAGGTGCGGATCTGGCCGTCGGCGGTCAGCCGCGTACGGTCGCAGGCGCCGCAGAACGGGCGGGTGACCGAGGCGATGACTCCGACCGTGGCCGGGCCTCCGTCCACGATCCAGCGCTCGGCCGGGGCGGTGCCGCGCTCCTCGGCGCCTTCCTCGGTGAGCGTGAAGCGGGTGCGCAGGGACGTCAGGATGTCCCCGGCGGTGATCATGCCCTCGCGCTTCCAGCCGTGCTGGGCGTCGAGCGGCATCTGCTCGATGAAGCGGAGCTCGTACTCGTTCTCCACGGCCCAGGCGAGCAGGTCGGGGGCCTCGTCCTCGTTCAGTCCGGGCATCAGCACGGCGTTGACCTTGACGGGGGTGAGGCCGGCCTCGCGGGCGGCGGCCATGCCCTCGATGACGTCCTTGTGACGGTCGCGCCGGGTGAGGGTCCTGAAGACCTCGGGCCGCAGGGTGTCCAGGGAAACGTTCACCCGGTCCAGGCCGGCGGCCTTGAGGGCCTGCGCGGTGCGCTTGAGGCCGATGCCGTTGGTGGTCAGGGACATCTTGGGGCGGGGCTCCATGGCCGCGCACTGCTCGACGATCCCGACGAGGCCGGGGCGCAGCAGCGGCTCGCCGCCGGTGAAGCGGACGTCCGTGATGCCGAGCCGGGTGACGGCGATGCGGATCAGCCGGACGATCTCTTCGTCGCTGAGCAGATCCGACTTGCCGAGCCACTGCAGGCCTTCTTCGGGCATGCAGTAGGTACAGCGCAGGTTGCACCGGTCGGTGAGCGAGACGCGCAGGTCCGTGGCCACGCGGCCGTAGGTGTCGAGAAGCACTGTGGGCCCCCTCCCCTGTCCGGTTTGTAGAGGTTTACGCCGCTGTGGGTAGAGCGCGGTCGTTATAAATGAGCCTACGCGACCGCTGTGACATGTAGGGGTGCCCAAAGGAACGAGACGGGACGTGGCCGCGTCGTAGGGAAATACGACACGGCCACGCTGGGTGTTCGGACTATTTCGCTCGGGTGCAGCGTGTCAGTGTGCGCCGGTGCCGGTCAGCGAGCGGACTTCGAGCTCCGCGAACTTCTGCGGGTCGGCCTGCTCCTTGGAGAGGACGGTTCCCAGCCATCCCAGCAGGAAGCCGACCGGGATCGAGATGATCCCCGGGTTCTCCAGGGGGAACCAGTAGAAGTCGGCGTCCTTGAACATCGAGGTGGGCTTTCCGGACACGACCGGGGAGAAGAGCACCAGGCCGACCGCGGTGACCAGGCCTCCGTAGATGGACCAGAGCGCCCCCTGGGTGGTGAAGCGCTTCCAGAAGAGGCTGTAGAGGATCGTCGGCAGATTGGCGGAGGCCGCGACCGCGAAGGCGAGCGCGACCAGTCCGGCGACGTTGAGGTCCCGGGCCATGGCCCCGAGGGCGATGGCCGCGGCGCCGATGACCACGGTGGACCAGCGGGCCGCCCGCACCTCTTCCTTCTCCGTGGCCTTGCCCTTGCGGATCACGTTCACGTAGATGTCGTGGGCGAAGGACGAGGAGGAGGCCAGCGTCAGGCCCGCGACGACCGCGAGGATGGTGGCGAAGGCCACTGCGGAGATCACGGCGAGCAGGATCGCGCCTCCGGTGGAGTCCGCGCCGCCGCCGATCTCCTGGGCGAGGAGCGGGGCCGCGGTGGTGCCGGCCTTGTTGGAGGCGATGATGTCGGTCCGCTTGAGCAGGGCCGCGGCGCCGAACCCGAGGACGATCGTCATCAGGTAGAAGGCGCCGATGATGCCGATGGCCCAGTTGACGGACTTGCGGGCGGCCTTGGCCGTGGGCACGGTGTAGAACCGGATCAGGATGTGCGGCAGGCCGGCGGTGCCGAGCACCAGGGCCAGGCCCAGCGAGATGAAGTCGAGCTTGGTGAGCGAGTCCTTGCCGTACTTCAGGCCCGGCTCCAGGAACTTCACGCCCTGACCGCTGTTGTCGGCGGCCTTGCCGAGCAGGTCGGAGATGTTGAAGTTGAACTTGAGCAGCACCAGGAAGGTGATCAGCAGGGTGCCCGCGATGAGCAGCACCGCCTTGATCATCTGGACCCAGGTGGTGCCCTTCATCCCGCCGATGGTGACGTAGAGGATCATCAGGACGCCGACCAGCGAGACGATCACGATCTTGCCGAGGTCGCTGGTGATGCCGAGGAGCAGCGAGACGAGCACGCCGGCGCCGGCCATCTGGGCGAGCAGGTAGAAGATCGAGACCACGATCGTGGAGGTGCCGGCGGCGGTCCGTACGGGGCGCTGGCGCATCCGGTACGCGAGTACGTCGCCCATCGTGTAGCGGCCGGAGTTGCGCAGCGGCTCGGCGACGAGGAGCAGCGCGACCAGCCAGGCCACGAGGAAGCCGATGGAGTAGAGGAAGCCGTCGTAGCCGAAGAGCGCGATGGCTCCGGCGATGCCGAGGAAGGACGCGGCGGACATGTAGTCGCCGGAGATGGCCAGGCCGTTCTGGAAACCGGTGAACTGGCGGCCGCCCGCGTAGAAGTCGGCGGCGCCCTTGGTCTGGCGGCCGGCCCAGATCGTGATGGCCAGGGTGGCCACGACGAACAGCCCGAACAGGGTGATGATCAGCGGGCGGTGCTCGGTGGCTCCGGCGGCGACGGTGGTGCCCGCCGTGGCCGCGGTGCCGGCGGAGACCAGCAGGGGGGCGCTCACGCTCCGGCCTCCATCCGCGCCTTGATGGCCGAGGCCCTGGGGTCGAGCTTGGCGGCGGCGTGCCGCGAGTACAGGAAGGCGATCAGGAAGGTCGTCGCGAACTGGGCCAGGCCGAGCACGAGGGCGACGTTGATGTTCCCGAAGAGCTTGGTCCCCATGAAGCCGCCCGCGTAGTTCGAGAGCAGGACGTAGAGCAGGTACCAGGCGATGAACGCCACGGTGAGCGGGAAGGCGAAGGAGCGGTGGGCGCTGCGCAGTTCGGCGAACTCCGGGCTCTGCTGGACGCGTACGAACTCTGCGGCCGCGGGGCTCGCCGGCGGCGCTCCCGCGCTGCCCGGGGGCGGCGCTGCTTCGGTGGTCACGGGGGGCTCTCCTTGTGACGCTGGTGCGGTGGGGACGACGGACAAAACAACCTCCGTGTGGGGGGACGGTGGTGCTGATCCCCCCTGTCAACGGCACGGCCGGCGCGTCGGGGCGGTTCAACATCCTTTGCTTCTTCGTGAACTGATTCCTCGAACTAATGGCGCAGGGGGGAACGAGAACGCTAGGTTCGCCTGTCATGAACCCGTCCGTCGCGACCGCGCCCGGACGGCTTTTCAAAGATGATCTGGAGAACCCATGGCTCATCTGGGATCCGGCCGCCGGCGTGCTCTCGCCGTACCGGTCGGCCTGGCGCTCACCGCCTCGCTCGCCTTCCTGCCCTCGGTCGCGGCCTCAGCCGCCCCGCTGGGCACCACGGCGGACGCGGCCACGGCATCGCAGGCCGAGTTCACCGGCCCCAAGCTGTCGTACGTGGTGAACCTGAACACGTATGCCACGGTGCAGGCGGGCAAGAAGGCCGTCGAGCGGGCCGGTGGAACGGTGGTGACGGCCTATGAGCAGATCGGCGTCATCGTCGCGCACTCCCAGAACCCGGAGTTCGCCAAGACGCTGCGCGCCAACCGCGGCCTGTTCGCCTCGGTCGGCGCCACCCGTACGGCCCCCCTCCAGTCGGTGGCGACCACCGACGAGGGCGCGACGCAGCAGCTGAGCGCGGCGGACGCCGCCAAGGCGGCAGCGGCGGCGACAGAGGGTCAGGAGCCGCTGGAGTCCAACCAGTGGGACCTGCGGGCGATCAAGGCCGATCAGGCTCACAAGATCAACGATGGCAGCCCGGACGTCACGGTGGGCATCATCGACACGGGTGTCGACGACACTCACCCGGATCTCGCCGCGAACTTCTCCAAGGAGCAGTCGGCCAACTGCGTCGGCGGTGTCGCGGACACCACCGAGGGCGCCTGGCGCCCGTACGCGGACGGCAGCGACCACGGCACGCACGTGGCCGGCACCATCGCGGCCCCTCGCAACGGCATCGGCATCAGCGGTGTCGCGCCCGGCGTCAAGATCGCCGCGATCAAGGTGAGCGAGCCCGGCACCAGCCTCTTCTACACCGAGGCGGTCGTCTGCGGCTTCATGTTCGCCGCCGAGAAGGGGATCGAGGTGACCAACAACAGCTACTACGTCGACCCGTACCTCTTCAACTGCAAGACGGACGACGACCAGAAGGCGCTGGTGGAGGCCATCGGCCGGGCCACCAAGTACTCCGAGCGCAAGGGCACGCTCCACGTGGCCTCGGCCGGCAACTCGAACCAGGACCTGGCGGCGGACTCCCTCACGGACGACACCAGCCCTGACGACGCCACCCCGGTGCCGCGCACCATCGACCCGAAGGTCTGCCTGGACCTGCCCACCCAGCTCCCGGGTGTGGTCACGGTGTCGGCGACCGGCGACAAGGGCCTGCGGTCGTACTACTCCAGCTACGGCCTCGGAGTCGTGGACGTCGCCGCCCCCGGCGGCGACAAGTGGCAGATCCCGGCCACCCCGGACGCCAACGGCCGTGTGCTGTCCACCATCCCGGGCGGCCTCTACGGCTACAAGCAGGGCACCTCGATGGCCGGCCCGCACGTCGCCGGCGTCGCGGCGCTGCTCAAGAGCGCCCACCCGTCGGCCACGCCGGCGCAGCTCCAGGCGATGCTCAAGGCCCAGGCCACCAAGGCGGACTGCCCGACGCAGATATACAACAGCGCGGGCACCCTGATCGACGCCACCACCTGCAAGAGTGCGTGGGGTCAGACGGGCTACTACGGCTACGGCGTGGTCGACGCGCTGAAGGCCGTCAAGTAACCGGCCGATACGTCAAGCAAGCGGCTGATACGCGCAAGGGCCGGGCGGGGACCATCCCGTCCGGCCCTTTCCGCGTTCCGGCGTCAGCCCTTGATGAGCACCTTGAGCGCGCTGCGGTCGTCCATCGCGCGGTAGCCGTCCGGGACCTCGTCCAGGGAGACGGCACGGTCGAAGACGGGCGCCGGGTCGATCGCGCCGCTGAGCACGTCCGCCAGCAGCTCGGGGATGTACGCCCGGACCGGCGCGACGCCGCCGCGCAGGGTGATGTTGCGGTCGAACATGACACCGAGGTCCAGGCCGGTGCCGCTGCCGTGCGGGACGCCGACGTAGCCGATGGCCCCGCCGTCGCGGGTGATGTTCACCGCGGTGCGCATGGACTGCTCCGTGCCGACCGCCTCGATGACGGAGTGGGCGCCCTGGCCGCCGGTGAGCTCGCGTACGGCCGCCTCGGCGGCCTCGCCGCGCTCGGCGACCACGTCGGTGGCCCCGAAGAGCTTGGCGATGTCCGTACGGGCCGTGTGGCGGCCCAGTGCGATGATCCGCTCGGCGCCCAGGCGCTTGGCGGCGAGGACCCCGCACAGGCCGACGGCGCCGTCGCCGACGACGGCGACCGTGGAGCCCTTGCGGACGCCCGCGCCCAGCGCGGCGTGGTGGCCGGTGCCCATGACGTCGGACAGTGCCAGCAGGCCGGTCAGCAGGTGGTCGTCGGAGACGGCCTCGGCGGGCAGCTTCACCAGGGTGCCGTCGGCGTGCGGGACGCGGACGGCCTCGCCCTGGCCGCCGTCGTGGCCGACCGAGCCCCAGAAGCCGCCGTGCACGCAGGAGGTGTACAGGCCCTCGGAGCAGTAGTCGCAGGTGCCGTCGGACCACATGAAGGGGGCGACGACCAGGTCGCCGGCGCGCAGGCCGGAGACGGCCGTGCCGGTCGCCTCCACAACGCCGAGGAACTCGTGGCCGATGCGCTGACCGGGCTGGCGCTTGGCCTCGCCGCGGTAGGCCCACAGGTCGCTGCCGCAGATGCAGGAACGCAGCACGCGGACGACGGCGTCCTCGGGGCGCTGGATCGCAGCGTCGGGCACCTCCTCCACGCGGATGTCGTGCGGGGCGTGGATGACGGTGGCGCGCATGGTGATGCAATCCTCCGGCTAGGGGATGGAGATAGTTCAGTCCTGTAGGACTTCCCTACCGTACGCCCGCTCCGGGGCGATCGCTCCCGTGGCCAGCAGGTACTGGGCCGCCGTGTACGTGGCCATGATCCAGAAGTCCGCCCGGGGCGCCTGCGGCCAGTCGGCGACCCCGGTGGCGATGAGCGTGTCGGAGAGTAGGAACAGCGCTCCGCCGAGCCCCGCCCGCCACCCGAGGGCGCTGGAGCGCAAGGCCATGGCGGTGAGCAGCAGGCTGTACCCGGCGACGGGGATCCGCAGATCGGCCGGCAGATCGCTCCAGAGCAGCGTGACGGTGGAGAGCAGCGCGGCGGCGTACGCGGCCCCGAGCGCGGGACGGGACCGGCGGCGGCCGAAGAGCAGGAGGTAGCAGACGTGCCCGGCGGCGAAGGAGCCCATGCCGATCAGGAAGGCCGGGTCGGCGTCGAAGAGCAGGGCCAGGTCTCCGCCCCAGCCGAACAGCAGGGCCGCGATCAGCAGCCGCGGGGCCGGGCGGCCGGTGTCCCGGGCGGCCAGGGCCACGTAGGCCACGAGCAGCGGCATCAGCAGCGGCTTGGCGACGAGGTGCCCCGGGTGCCAGCCCGCGAGGAGCGATCCGAGGTCGAGGGCGGTGGCGGCCGCGAAGGCGCCGAGCAGGAGCCGGGCGGCGGGCCCGGCTCCCGGCGCCACGACGGGGCGCGCCCAGGACGGCGTACGGGACTCGGTGGCGCTCACGCGGCGTGCTCCGAGGCCTTCGCGGGGGCGGCGGGGGCGGCGGCTCCGGCGTCGGAGGGCTGCCAGCCGGGACCTCCGAAGACGCGTCCGGCGCGCTCGCGCCAGCTCCGGGCGGCCTTGAGGTCGCGGGCGATGGAGGCGTACTCGTGGGTGGCGACCCGCAGCGGGTTGTAGGTGCTGATGTTCTTGGTGAGGCCGAAGACGGGCTTGTCGGTCTCCCCGACCCAGGAGCCGAACATCCGGTCCCAGACGATCAGGATCCCGCCGAAGTTCCGGTCCAGGTAGCCGCCCTGGGAGGCGTGGTGGACGCGGTGGTGGGAGGGCGAGTTGAAGAGGAACTCGACAGGGCGGGGCAGCTTGTCGATGCGCTCGGTGTGGATCCAGAACTGGTAGACGAGGTTGACCGAGTAGCAGAACGCGATGGCGGCCGGGTGCACGCCCAGCGCGATCATCGGCAGGTAGAACGGCCAGGAGGTGGCACTGGTCCAGGGCTGGCGCAGGGCGGTGGTGAGGTTGAACTTGCGGCTGCTGTGGTGGACGACGTGGCAGGCCCACAGGATCCGGATGACGTGGTGGCCGCGGTGCTGCCAGTAGTAGAAGAAGTCCTGGGCGAGCAGCATGAGCGGGACGGTCCACCACAGGACGGGGACCCGGAGCGGAGTGAGCTCGTAGACCGCCGTGTAGATCGCGAGGATCGGGATCTTCCAGAGGAAGTCGAAGGCCAGGCTGCCGATTCCCATGCCGAGGCTGGTGACGGCGTCCTTGGTCTCGTACCCGGCGGCGTCCTCGTCGGGATGGATGCGGTAGCTCACGAGCTCGATGACGGTGAGCAGTACGAAGGCGGGTATGGACCACAGCACGACATCGGGCAGGTTCGGCATGTCCGCACCATAGAGGCGGGTTCGGGGGCTCGGCTAGAGGTTGTTACCGATCGGTATCCATCTGCGTTACCGGCGGTTCGGAGGATGATGTCCGGTCCGAGGGGGAGGGCAGGGGAATGACGGCTTTCGAGGCGGCCGCCTTAAGGGCGGCGAATGTGGTGGCGGGGGCGCTGCCGCCCGCGGGTGAGCGCGGCAGACCGGCGTTACGGAGCTTCGCGCGCGGGCTGGCCGGCCGGCTGGCCGGGGCGTGCGAGGGCCTCCCGGAGCGCGACCGGCTGGCCGCGGTGACGGCCCTGGGCGAGGCCTTCGCCGCACTGGGCCGGGAGGAGGCACGGGCCCTCCTCGCGGCGGACGGCCCCGCGGACCCGGCGGACCCGGCCGACCCCGCCGGGCGCGCGGAGGGGGCGGAGGGGCCGGAGCACCGGGACCCGGCGGGCCGCGCGGGCCGCACCGGCCGCCGCGCGCCGCTGCCGCCCCCGGCCGGATCGGCCCTGAGCCCCAAGGCCCGGTCCGCGTACCGCGAGCTGGTCGCGGTGTGCCGCGCGCACGCCCTGGAGTACGCGGCCCAGTACACCCCGGAGCACGCGGCGGGCCCCCCGGGCTCCGCGGCCCGCACGGAGGCCGAGAACGCCTCGGCGGCCTTCGAGGCGCGGTACACGCAGTACGTGGCCCAGACCCAGGGGCGGGTCCAGCTCTTCGGCCTGACCTTCAGCCAGGCCCGCCAGGAATGGCCGCTGGACCTGGCCTACATCAGCCTCGCGGTCAGCGGGGCGCAGTTCCTCGAAGAGCCCGGCCTGCAGACGTCGATCAAGGCCGAACCGGCCCTGGACGCCGCCGAGCGGGTGCTGCTGCGCGGCCCGGCCGGATCGGGCAAGAGCACCCTCGTCCAGTGGCTGGCCCTCAACGCGGCCCGCCGCAGCTTCGGCACCCAGCTGCGGGACTGGAACTCCCTGGTCCCCTTCGTCCTGCCGCTGCGCTCCTTCAACTCCCCCACCGGGCTGCCCCGGCCCCAGGACTGGCTGCACGCCACGGGCGTGCCGCTGGCGGCGCCGCCGGGCTGGGTGGAGGGGCTGCTCTCCGCGGGACGGGCGCTGGTGCTGGTCGACGGGGTCGACGAGGTGCCCCCGTGGCTGCGCAGCCGGACCAAGTCCTGGCTCCGGGCGCTGCTGGCCGCCTACCCCGCGGCCCGCTTCGTGGTCACCACCCGCCCCTCGGCCGTCCCGGAGGACTGGCTGACCGCCCAGGGGTTCTCCTCCCTCGCCCTGCTGCCGATGGAGCGCGAGGACGTCAAGGCCTTCATCACGCACTGGCACGCCTCCGCCCGGGCGCAGGTGGAGTCCGACGGCCCCGACGGGGGTCCGGGCGAAGGGCCGGGTGAAGGGACGCAGCGGGAGCGGGAGTTGCTCGACCGGTACGAGAAGGCGCTCCTGGAGGCCGTGGGCAAGCGCCGCGACCTGGGCCGGCTCGCCACGAACCCGCTGATGTGCGCCCTGCTGTGCGCACTGAACCGGGACCGGCGGATGCATCTGCCCCGGGCCCGCAAGGAGCTCTACGACGCCGCCCTGGACATGCTCCTGATCCGCCGCGACAGCGAGCGGGACATCTCCGGGGTCGAGGGCGTCTACCTCAGCCGGGACGAGCAGACCCTGCTGCTCCAGCGGCTCGCGTACTGGCTGATCCGCAACGGGCAGGTGGAGGCGGCGGCCGACGAGGCGATCGGGATGATCGCCGAGTCGCTCGACGCGATGCCGCAGGTCAAGGCGCAGGGCAGTGCCCAGACGGTCTTCCGCCACCTGCTGATCCGCAGCGGGCTGCTCCGGGAGCCGGTGCCGGGCTCGGTGCACTTCGTCCACCGCACCTTCCAGGACTACCTCGGCGCCAAGGCGGCGGTGGAGGCACGGGACTTCGGCGTGCTGGTGCACAACGCCCACGAGGACACCTGGGACAACGTGGTCCGGATGGCGGTGGGTCACGCCCGGCCCGACGAACGCGCCTACATCCTGCGCCAGTTGCTGGCCAGGGCCGACCAGTCCGAGCGCGACCGCAGCCGGCTGGTGCTGCTCGCGGCTGCCTGTCTGGAGCACGCGCCGGAGCTGGATCCGGAGGTCTGGCGCGAGGTGGAGGCCCGTACGGCGCGGCTGCTGCCCCCGCGTTCCCCGAGCCAGGCCGAGGGGCTGGCCAAGGCGGGCGAGCTGGTGCTGGAGCTGCTGCCGGAACCGGCCGGGCTGAGCGAGGGCGAGGCGGCCGCGACGATCCGTACGGCGGCGCTGGTGGGCGGCGACCGGGCGCTCCAGGTGATCGTGGGCTTCCGGACGGACGACCGCTACGAGCCGGCCCGTGAACTGTCCGACGCCTGGGGGCGGTTCCCCGTGGAGGTGTACGCGGAGACGGTGCTGGCCGACGCCCCCATGCGCGTGGCCCACCTGCACGTGCGCACCGAAGGCCAGCTGAAAGCCCTGGACGGGCTGCCGCACATCCGCCGGCTGCACGTCACCTGGGACGGCCCGGTCCCGGAGGAGATCGCGCGGCGCCGGGACCTGGAGTCGCTGATCCTGCACCGCAATCCGCGGCTGGCCGACCTGTCCCCGCTGGCCGGGCACCCGACGCTGCGGCACCTGGGCGTACTGGACTGCCCGCAGGTGAACGGGATCGAGGTGGTCGCCGAACTGGGCACGGACAGCCTCGCCTTCGGCTACCTGCAGGACGACCTGTCGCTGGCCCCGCTCGCGGGGGTGCCGGGGCTGCGCTCCCTGGTCATCGGCTTCGAACCGCGGGAGCGGCGGATCGGGGAGGTCCCGGCGGCCCCGTCGCTGACCGCGCTGCACCTGTGGCAGGGCGCCCGGCGGATGACCCTGGACGGGATCGAGCGCTGGCCGGGGGTGACGACGCTGACGGTGGCCGGGAGCGGCCAGTACCGGCAGCTGGTGCGGGCGCTGCCCGTCAGGGGCCTGGACAGCCTGCAGATCCGCCATGCCGCACCGGTGTCGGTCGCGGCGCTGCTGCCGTACGAGCGCCTCGCCCGGCTGGTGCTGATCCGGTGCGCCCTGGAGGGATCTCTGGAGCCGCTGCGCGAGTTCGGGGCGCTGCGCCGGGTGGTGCTGAGCGAATGCCTGGGGACCGTGGACCTGTCCCCGCTGGCGGCCATGGACCAGCTGGTGATCGAGGTGCGCCGGGGTACGCACGTGACCGGGGCGGAGCGGATCCCGCCGGAGCGGCTCGTCCGCAAGGACTGAGCCGCTCCGGCGGGATCACCGCCGGGCCACCGGACCCCCGGAGCCACGGGGCTACGGGGCTACGGGGCTACGGCGCCTGCGCGCTCCGTGTCACCAGACCCGGACCGAGCCCCCTCGGGCGAAGGCCGGGCTGGTCGCGCCCGCCGGGACCTCCGTCAGGGGCTCCGCGATCTCGGAGACCAGCGGGCCGTGCTTGGCGGCCAGCGCGTCGAGGAGGCCGAGGTCGAAGCCGTACACCCGGGCCGCGTTGCCGCCGACCATGGCGGCGACCTCCTCGCGCGGCAGGCCCGCGTAGGCGATGCGCAGGCCCTCGCGGGAGAACGGGGTGGTGCCCTCGTCGTGGGGGTAGTCGCTGCCCCACATGATCTTGTCGAGGCCGATCCGCCCCCGCAGCGGGACCTCGTGGGGGCGCATGAAGCTCGCTCCCACGAAGCAGTTGTCCCGCCAGACCTCGCTGGGCCCCTTGCCCATGGACTCCGCCAGGCCCGCCCCGAACTTGGCCTCGGCGGTGGCCGAGGCCGCCACCAGGCGGCCGTGGTAGTAGTCGAGCATGTCCATCACCCCGGGGATCCAGCCGGAGCCCTGCTCCGTCAGGACGAGTTTCAGTCCGGGGTTGCGGCGGAAGGCCCCGCCGAAGATGAGGTGCCACAGGGCCCGGTGGGAGAACCAGGTGGTCTCCACCATGAAGACGGCCCGCGCGGCCGGTTCGTCGCCCAGGGGCGGCGAGGCCGAACCGCCGTGGTGGTTGACCGGGACGTCGAGCTCGTCGCAGACGGCCCAGATCGGGTCGTAGACCTGCGAGTGGAGCTCGGGAATCCCGGAACCCGGCGGGACCCCGGGCAGCAGGACCCCTCCGGTGAGCCCGGCCTTCCTGGTGCGGCGGATCTCGCGCACCGCCTCGTCCACGTCGTTCAGCAGGATCTGGACCACGCCCGCGCGCCGGCCCGGGGCGTCCGCGCAGAAGTCGGCCAGCCACCGGTTGTGGGCCTGGAGCCCCGCCCAGCGCAGTGCGAACTCCGAGGGGGTCGGGGGCTGGGCCATCAGCGAGGACTTCGGGAAGAACGGCGGGATGGTGTTCGGGAAGAGCACTTCCGCGACGATCCCGTCGGCCTCCAGCTCGGCGAGGCGGCGCTGGGAGTTCCAGTTGGCGTCCGCCGTGTCCGCGAGGAGGTCCTCGTACGGGTTCACGTAGGTGGCGGCCCAGGCGTCGAACTCCTCGTGGTAGCGCTTCTCCAGGTAGGGCTTGTAGTCCAGCAGGTCGGCGCCCGCGTGGCAGTCCGCCGAGATGACCGTGTAGCGGTCCTCGCGCTCCTGCGCCGAGGTCATCCGTTCACCCCCAGCACCGGGAAGTCGTTCTCCGTCAGCCAGTGCCGGCCCACGTCGCGCGAGCGCGCCCAGGAGGCTTCGACGGCCGCCTGGTCCTCGCTCTGGCCCAGCTCGGCCGGGGTGGGCCCGATCCGGCGGGCGATCGGCGCCAGCTTCTCGGTGTCGAAGCCGAAGACCTCGGCCGCCGCGAGGCCCAGCATCCGGCGGGTCTCGCCGACCGGGATGTCGTGGAAGGTGTTCTTCAGCCAGTTCCGGGTGGCGGGCCAGGTCCCCTCGGGGTGCGGGAAGTCCGAGCCCCACAGGATGTTGTCCACGCCGATCTCGTAGCGCTGGGCGAGCTCGCGCCGCTTGGTGTTGGTGGCGCAGATGAACACCTGGCGGTCCAGGTACTCGCTCGGCGGCCGCTTCAGCTCCTCGAAGGGCGAGAGCTTCTTGCCGCCGTGCGCGCCGAGGTAGAGCCGGTCCATGAACCACAGCTGGTTCGGCAGCCACCAGCAGCCCGACTCGGCGACGCCGAACTTCAGCCCCGGGTGCCGCTCGAAGACCCCGGACCAGAGCAGGAACCACAGCGGGCGCGAGGGCCACCAGGTGACCTCGGAGACGAAGATGCCCAGGTGGTCCCCGTACTCGTGGCGCGGCGAGGATCCCGAGTGGGTGACGATCGGCATCTGCGTCTCGGCGGCCGCCGCCCACACCGGGTCGTAACGGCGGTCGTGGTAGGGCGCCTTGTCCACCCACATCGCGGGGATCATCAGGGCGCCGAGCCCGGACGCCTTGGCCCGGTGGATCTCGGCGACGACCTTGTCCGGATCGCCGGTGATGGGGAGCAGCGCGACCCCGCAGTGCCGTTCGGGGTTCTCGGAGACGAACTCGGCGAGCCAGCGGTTGTGCGCCTGCGCGCCCGCCATGCCGAGCTCGGGGTCCTGGTCGCCGGAGAGCCCGAGGCCGACCCCGAAGGGGGCGGCGGTCTGGCTGTCCACGGCGTCGGCGTCGGGGAAGACGACCTCGGCGGCCACGCCGTCGCCGTCGAGTTCCTTCAGCCGCTGGGAGACGTCCCAGCCGCCCTTGAGGCCTTCCTCGTGGTCGTGGAACCACTTCTCGGCGAAGGCCTCGTTGCGCACGCCCAGCTTGGTGGCCTCGGCGCGGCGGGCGTCGCGCTGGCCGAGGAACTCGTCGAACTGGGGGTGGAACGCGCTGTCCAGGTAGGGGCGGTACTGCTCGGTGGGCAGCCCCGCGTGACAGTCGGAGGAGATGATCAGATACGGATCTTCGTACGTACTCACTGCACTCCTGTCGATTCCCTCAGTCGAGGATGAAGCTCTCCAGATAGGCGGGGTTGGCCCGGTCGAGCATCGACTGCGAGCGGGCGCGGATCTGCCGGTCGCTGTGCTCGCTGTCCGGGAGCATCCAGAAGCGGTCGGCGCGGATGCCGTCCACGACGTGTTCGGCGACGTCCTCGACGGGGGTGAAGTTCACCTCGTGCCCGGCCTGCTTCATGGCGGCCTCGTACTGGTCGAGGCTGCGGTACGGGGACTTGCGCGGGCGCTCCTTCGCGTACCGGTCGGGCCGGTTGCGGTGCGATTCCCACAGCCCGGTGCGCAGCATGTGCGGTCCGGGGAACAGCACGGAGGCTCCGATGGCCGCGCCCTCCGCCTTGAGGTGGGCGTAGAGCGATTCGGTCATGGTGACCACGGCCGCCTTGGTGACCGCGTACACGGACGCGGTGGGCAGCGGGGCGATGCCGCCGTCGCCGGAGGAGGTGTTGACGACGTGGCCGGGGCCGCCGGCCGCGATCATGCGGGGGACGAAGGCCTGGATGCCGTGGAAGACGCCCCAGACGTTGACGGAGAAGGCCCATTTCCAGTCGTTGGGCTCGTGCTCCCACATGCGGCCCTCGGCGCCGGAGCCGACGCCCGCGTTGTTGCAGAGCACGTGCACGGCGCCGAAGGTCTCGTAGGCGGCGTCGGCCAGCGAGATCACGGAGTCCCGGTCGCTGACGTCCACGAGCTTGGCGAGCACCTCGGCGCCGTCCGCCGCGAGTTCCGCGGCGGCCTCGCGCAGGGCTCCCTCCTCCACATCGGCGAGGACCACCTTCAGTCCCTCGGCGGCGAAGCGGCGGGCCATGGCGAGGCCGATGCCGCTGGCGGCTCCGGTGACCACGGCCACCTGTCCCGGTTCGAGTCGCATCAGACGCTCCCCTCGGGCGGTCCGTCGAGGATCTGCATGGGGTCGTCGTAGCGCTGGTGGATGTACGGGAGCAGGGCCTGGGCGCTGACCCGCTCGACGACCCGGCCCTTCTGGTCGGTGGTCTTCTCGCCGATGGTGATCTCGACGATGCGGCGTACGGGGAGGTCCGCGATGGGGTCGAACATCGACTCCCGGAGCACCACGTCCCCGGTGATGTGCTCCAGCTTGCGGACCTTCTCGTTGCGCGTGCAGTGCACGAGCACCGGGTCGCAGTCGAAGCCCGAACCGTCCACGGCGGGAAGGAACTTGAAGTAGAAGTCGGTCTTCACCGTGGGCTCGGGCAGCGGCAGTTCGCGGTCCACCGCCCCGCGCACCTCCACGAAGGCGATCCCGTGCCGGGCCAGGGCGGCCCGTACGACCAGGCCGTCGCGCTCCACGGTGACCTCGCCGAGCTTCTTGGGCTCGCCGAAGACCTCGCGGCCGCCGGTCAGGGCGCGCTCCATGGTCATCGGCATGACCAGCGGGTACCAGCCCTCGACCCCGCCGTGCTGGGCGGCGACGGCCACGGAGCCGGCGCCGAGCGGGTATCCGGGCAGGTCCACCTTGCTGATGTTGGCCCGGACCAGGGGCCGGTCGGCCGGCTTCAGCGGCGGCGGCAGGACCGCCGCCACCACGTCCGGATCGCTCTCCCAGACGGCCACCACTCCGGTGGACCAGATGTCGGGGAGCTTGGAACTCTTCTCGCGCGACGCCGCGATCTCGGCCTCGGTGCGCGCTCCGTACCGTACGCGTGCCATGTCCAGCACCACCCCTCGGTAGGTTCTTCTGTAACACAGTTACACCGGGACCGATGAAGGGTAAAGACCCCTGCACCGACACGATCTGACGAATCGACAGAAAGTTGGGAAGGCTCCCATGGCCAGAACCGCGCTGACCCGTGACGAGGTGCTGGACACGGCCGCCTCGCTCGTCAAACAGCACGGCCCGGCCGCCCTGACCATGCGCAAGCTCGCCGCCGAGCTGGGCACGGCGGTGACCTCGATCTACTGGCACGTCGGCAACCGCGAGTCCCTGCTCGACGCCCTCGTGGAGCGGACCGTGCAGGACATGGGCGCGATCCGCCCGGTCGGCCGCAACCCCGCCGACCGGATCCTGTCGGTGGCCCGGATCCTCCGCCGCGAACTACGGACACGCCCGCACCTGATCGCGATGGTCCACGAACGCGGACTGACCGAGCGGATGTTCCTGCCCGCGCAGCAGGCCCTGGTGCACGAGGTGCACGCGGCCGGACTGCGCGGCGCGCGGGCCGCCGACGCGGTGCGCGCGATCCAGTTCCAGATCATCGGCTTCGTCCTGGTGGAGCGCAATCGCGAACGCTCCCCCGCCCAGTCCCCCGCCGAGAGCGAGCTGTGGGACCCGGCCGACGCCCCGCACGACCCGCCCCTGGCCCGAGCCCTGGCCCGGCCGGCCGACCCGGAACGGCTGTTCCAGCTGTCCGTGCGATCGCTGGTACGGGCCCTGCTGACGCCGGGCGCGCCACCGCGATAAATCACTTTGAGGCCCTCCGCGCCCGTGGTTGTATCTGCTGCGCGGGGGCGGCTCCGCGACGTGCTTCCTTCTCAACCTCCTGCGAAAACCCGTAGCGCGTCCCCTCTCCGCCCCCGCCCCATCCCTCTCCCCGGTTCCGGAGGAATCCCCCCTTTGCCCGAGCTGTCGACCGTCCTGTTGCGCCGTCTGCACACCGTCTACGTCGACCAGGCCGGGCCGCGCCCGGGCGATCCGTCGACGACCGAGGGCCTGATGGCCCTGGAGGCCGAACTGCTCGACCGGGGCTTCGCCCTGACGGGCCCCCTGCGTTCGGCGCTCGCATGGCTCGGACCCACCGGACTCGCCGCCGCGGGCGGGCAGTTGATCGGGGACATCGACATCCTGCTGGGAGCCGACCGCACCCACATGCCGCTGTTTCGCACCTTCCCCGCCTCCGTGCCGGACGACACGCACGCCCTGTGGGTCGACCGCGTCCTCACCCTCCTGCTGCAGTGGCCGGACCAGCCCTGCGTGCTGTGCGCGACCGTCGGCAGCGTCCACCCCGTCGCGCCGTGCGCCCACCTCGTCTGCCGTGGCTGCTGGGACGGCGCCGACTACGCCGGCTGCCCGATCTGCCACGGGCGGATCGACCCCGCGGACCCGTTCCTGCGGCCGTCCCCGCAGCCGGCCGGCGAAGTGCCTCCGGGCGGCGGCCCGCTGCGGCTGCTGAACTTCGCCGCCGACCGCACGGCCGACACGGTCACCGCCCTCGGCAAGCTCCTTGCCCGCCGCACCCCGCTCTCACCGAAGGACACCGAGGACGCCCGTGTGCTCCTCGCCCACGCACCGGCCGACCTCGGCTGGATCCCGGAATCGATCCCGGTGCGGGAGACCAAGGCGCTGGTGCTGGGCACCCTGCTGCGCGAGCGCCGCACGCGGGAGACCGTACGGGCCCTGCTGCCCGAGCGGTTCACCACCGCCACCGACGTACTGCGGCTGCTCGCCGTGTGGTCCGGCGGAGAGGCGAACCTGCTGGAGCCGCCGCGCATGCGCTCCCTGCCGCGCCCGCTGCGGCGCGAGCTGCTCGCCGTCCTGGACGCGCTCGATCCGGCCCTGCTCGTCGAGGACGTACTGCGCCACGCGGACCCGTGGAAGCGCGCCGCCGAGATCCTGCACCCCTTCGAGCAGTACGCACGCCACCCGCGCGCCGCCCTCGCCTTCGCCGTGCTGCGCGAGACCGACACCACCGGCCCCGGTCTCGGCGCCGCCCTGCTCGCGACGGCCGCGGCCCACCCGCAGGCGGTACGGGTCGACGGCTCGCGCCTGCGCCCGGCCACGTGGACCGGGCGCGCCGAGGAGGCCCTGCGCGGCGGGGACCCCGACCGGGCCCTGACCGTACTCGGCGAGCGGCCGGGGGAACTCGTACGCCGGCTCGACCACCTGCTGCGGCTGTACGCGGCCGAGGCCCTGCCCGCACGGGTGGCCGAGGTGCTGGCCGAGCGGCTGCCGAAGGCGGGCCCCGGACCGCTGCTGTCCGCGCTCGGGCGGTTGCGGATCCGCCATCTGCCCGCCGCCCGGCGGGTGTTCTTCCCGCGCGGCCAGGTCGCGCACTCCTACGCCCGGGACGAGGACCGGGCCCCGCTCGCCGAGGCGGTGACCCGCTCGGTGTGCGAGCTCTTCGAGCGCGAGGTACTGAGCCGGCTGGCCGCGGCCGAACCGTACGACGTGGCCGTCCTCGACTCCCGGCTCGCGCACCTCCACGTGCCCTCCGCCGAACGGGCCGCCGCCAAGGCGCTGGTCACCGTACCCAAGGGCAGTTTCCAGGCGCTGCCCGACGGCGAGGTGCTCCGGATGTTCCTGCACTGGATGGAGCCGCCGAGGCAGCGGGTGGACCTCGACCTGTCGGTGGTCCTGTTCGACGCCGACTGGAACTACGCGGGCGTCTGCGACTACACGAACCTGGTGTACGGCGAGCGGGCCGTCGTCCACTCCGGCGACCTCACCTCCGCGCCCGCGCCGAACGGGGCGAGCGAGTACGTGGACATCGACCTGGACCGGCTCGCCGGCACCGGCGTCCGCTTCGCCATGCCCGTGGTCTTCGCCTTCAACAACATCCCGTTCGAGCTGCTCCCCGACGCCTTCGCCGGGTTCATGGCCCTGCCCGGCCGCTCCGGGCGCACCTCGCACTACGACCCGCGGACCGTGCGCCAGCGCTACGACCTGGTCGGGAACTCCCGGATCCACGTGCCGCTCCTCGTCGACCTGGAGCGGCGCGGTTTCCTGTGGACCGACGTGCACCTGCCGGACGACGAGGACTACCACAGCGTGTGGGCGCACCAGGAGGACCTGGCCCGCATCGGCCGGGACCTGTTCCAGTACTTCGCCACCGGTCGCACCACCCTGTGGGAGCTGGCGGCCTGGCACGCGGCCGCGCGCTGCCCGGATGTGGCCGTGCTGCGGCGCACCCCGCGGTCGGGCGACCCCGACGAGCTGTGGACCTACCGGCGGGGCGCGGACGAGGACACGGCCGCCTTCGCGGCCCGGCTGGTCGCGCTGCGCGACCCGGACGGTGTGAGGTGCGCGACGGACGTCGAGGCCCTGGCCGGCGCCGCCGCCTCGGGGAGGTCCGCGTTCCTCGCTCTGGTGCAGGGCGATGTCGCGCCGACCGGGGCACGCGGGTCCGTGTACCGGCTGCTGCCGGGGCCAGTTGACGGCTGCGGGCTCGAACAGCTCGCGGCGGGCGACCTCGTCGCGGCCCTGGGATGACGGTCCCGGGGGCCCCGCGCGGGCCCGGACGGCCCTCGCCGGGACCCCCGTCTGGCCCCGGGTGTCGGTGCGGGCCGATATCCTCTGTGACCATGCTCGCCGACCGTACGACCGCAGAGACGATGTGGCCGACCGCCTACCCACAGGGGTACGCGGTCGTCGACGTGGAGACCACCGGACTCGCTCGCGACGACCGGATAATCTCCGCCGCCGTCTACCGGCTCGACGCTCAGGGCAATGTCGAGGACCACTGGTACACGCTGGTCAACCCGCTGAGGGACCCCGGCCCGGTGTGGATCCACGGCCTGACCAGCGACATGCTCCAGGACGCCCCGCTGTTCAAGGACATCGCCGAGGAGTTCGCCGGCCGGCTCGCCGACCGGGTGCTGGTCGCACACAACGCGATCTTCGACTGGCAGATGATCGCCCGCGAGTACGCGCGGGCCGAGGCCACCGCTCCGGTCCGTCAGCGGCTGTGCACCATCGCCCTGTCGAAGGAGCTGAACCTCCCGCTGCCCAACCACAAGCTGGAGTCGCTCGCCGCGCACTTCGGCGTGGTCCAGCAGCGCGCCCACCACGCGCTCGACGACGCCCGCGTCCTCGCGGAGGCCTTCCGGCCCTCCCTGCACGCGGCCGCGCGGGACAACGTACGGCTGCCCCTGCTGGAATGCCGGCCGCTGACGGAGTGGTCGGACTCCCCGGCCGCCCCGCGCGTCGGCTACCAGGCGTCCTACGGCGGGAGCTCCAGCTGGCGGGCCTCGCGCAAGCGGCCGCCGTGCCCGTACCCCAACCCGGGGCGCTGGGCGGACGGCACCCCGCTCAAGCAGGGCATGCGGATCGCCTTCTCCGGGGACACCTCCGTGGACCGGGAGCTGCTGGAGGACCGCGCCGTCGAGGCGGGCCTGCACATCGCGACGAGCGTGTCGCGGCTCACCAGCCTGCTCGTGACGAACGACCCGGACTCCTCGACCTCCAAGACGGTCAAGGCGAAGTCCTTCGGAACCCCGGTCGTCGACGAGGCCGCCTTCACCCAACTCCTGCGGGACGTGGCTGCGGCAGACGGGTGACCGTCGGGCGACTCGCCCGGCGTCCGCTTTCCCGTCCGGCCGGTCCGGTCCCACCCTGTGGCGCATGGCACGTTGCGAAGTCTGCGGAAACGATTACGGCATGTCCTTCGAAGTCCACGCACAGGGTGCTGTGCACGTCTTCGACTGCTTCTCCTGCGCCATCCACCGCATGGCGCCCATCTGCGAGCACTGCCGGGTCCAGATCATCGGGCAGGGCGTCGAGGTGGAGGGGCAGTGGTTCTGCGGGGGGCACTGCGCCCGCGCGGAGGGGAAGGTGGGCATCACCGACCGCGTCTGACCCGCCTCCGCCCTCGGCACCCCCCTCCCTTCCCCACGACCCCGGACGGCCACCCGGCCTCCGGGGTCTTCGCCGCTGGGGGTACCGTCGTGGGCGTGTACCGCTTTGTGCTGACCCGGCAGTGGGTGTGCCTCACCCTCATCGGCCTCGTCCTCATCCCCGCGATGATCAAGCTGGGGTTCTGGCAGTTCCACCGCCATGAGCACCGGGTCGCGCAGAACGAGCTGATCGCGAAGAACCTGACCGACAAGCCGGTTCCGATGGGCCAGGTCACCTCCCCCGGCCACACCGTCCCGCGCGCCGACTTCTGGCGTGCCGTGACCGCCACCGGCACATACGACTCCGCGCACGAGGTCGTCGTACGGATGCGCACCTCGAACGACGGCAAGGTCGGCTTCCAGGTCGTGACCCCGCTGGTCCAGGACGACGGCAAGGTGGTCCTCGTCAACCGCGGCTGGGTGGCGGGCGGCGACGATCCGCGCGCCTACCCGCCCGTCCCCGCCGCACCCGCCGGCGAGGTGACGGTGACCGGCCGGCTCAAGGCCGACGAGACCAGCGGCGACAGCGGGATCAAGGACCGCAAGGGCCTCCCGGACCGCCAGGTGATGCTGATCAACAGCGCGCAGCAGGCCGAGTACCTCGGCAAGCCCGTCCTCGGCGGATACCTGGAACTCACCGCCCCCGTCCCGGCGGACGGCAGTCCCGAGGTGGTCGCCGAGCCCGATCACGACTCGATCGGGCCGCACATGGCCTACGCCGTGCAGTGGTGGCTCTTCACCCTCGGCGTGCCGGCGGGCTGGATCATCCTCGTACGGCGCGAGAAGCGCGACCGCGAGGAGGCCGCGGCGAAGGCCGCCGCTCAGCTGGACCAGGAGCCGGCGGCGTCACCGACGGCGTAGCGTATCGGGCATGGATCTTGGACTGAAGGACCGTGTCTACGTCGTCACCGGCGCCACCAGGGGCCTCGGCTACGCCTCCGCCCGCGAACTGACCGCCGACGGCGCGAAGGTGGTGCTGACCGGCCGCGACGCACAGCGCGCCGAGGCCGCCGCGGCGGCACTGGGCCCGAACGCGGTCGGCGTGGCCGCCGACAACTCCGACCCCGGGGCCGCCGGCCGCCTCGTCGCCACCGCCCGGGAGCGCTTCGGCCGGTTCGACGGCATCCTCATCAGCGTGGGCGGCCCGGCGCCGGGTTCGGCCGCCGACAACACCGACGCGCAGTGGACGGCGGCCTTCGAGTCGGTCTTCCTCGGTGCGGTCCGCCTCGCGCGGGCGGCGGCCGCGGAGCTGGGCGAGGGCGGAGTCATCGGCTTCGTCCTGTCGGGTTCGGTCCACGAGCCGATCCCCGGCCTGACCATCTCCAACGGCCTGCGCCCGGGCCTGGCCGGCTTCGCGAAGTCCCTCTCGGTGGAACTGGGTCCGCGCGGCATCCGCGTGGTCGGCCTGCTCCCCGCCCGCATCGACACCGACCGGGTCCGCGAGCTCGACGCCCTGTCCGGGGACGCGGCCGCCGCGCGCAGCGGCAACGAGTCCCGGATCCCGCTGCGGCGCTACGGGGCCCCGGAGGAGTTCGGCCGCTCAGCGGCGTTCCTCCTGTCCCCGGCGGCCTCGTACCTGACCGGCATCATGCTCCCGGTGGACGGCGGCTCCCGCCACGGCTTCTGACGAGGGCCGCACCACGCCTGGCTACTCTGACGGCATGTCCATATCCTGGCGGTCCAGCGCCGCAGCCTTCGAGCAGAGCTTGGCCCGGCACGGTGTCGCCGCTGGTGCCTGCACCGTGGAAGCGGCGTGGGCCGCCTTCGAGGAGTTCGTGCAGATCTCGGTCGAGGGGATCGAGGGGCCGGAGGACGACGGGGACGGTTTCATCGTCGAGTGGGGCGCCTGGAGCTGGAACGGACACCGGCCAGCACTGTCTCTGGGGCGCTTGCTGGCCGTCACCGGTGACGATGGCGATGGCGATGGCGATGGCGATGACCGGAACGATCCGCACTGGCAGCCCCAGTACTGGAAGGTGGAGCTCCAGGTGTCCTTCGCCGAGGACCCCGCCTGGGCGGACCTGCACGTCAAGGGCGGAAACAGCGGCTTCGACCATGCCGCCATCGGCGAACCCCGAGCGGCGGCGCTCGCGGACGCACGCCGCTTCATCGAACAGGACCCGCTCCTCGGGGCAATGTGGCGGTCCGCTCCGATCGACCTCGAAGTCACGCTCGACCGGGCGGGGTAAGACCTAGGTCACCCGCCGGGCCCGCCGGGGGGTGACGCGGAGCCGGGCCTCGGCCGAGAGGGCGGACAGGCCGGCCGAGGTGCGGGCCCGGGTGAGGACCGGGCCCGCCAGTGCGGCCAGGGCGTCGGCCGGCACCGCGTGCGGCTCCAGTTCCAGGCGGACCCGCAGGTCCGGGGCTCCGCGACGGCCCCGCAGGGCGACCCGGCAGTCGGCCACCCCGTCCACCGCGGCGCGGACATCGGCCGCGACGGCCTCCTCCAGGGCCCGGCCGCGCAGCACCGCGAACGCCCCGTCACCGGTGTCCACGAGCAGCGCCGCCAGCCGGGCCCGCCGCAGTTGGGCGAGCAGCCACCACAGCGCCAGCAGCACGCAGGCCGCGAGTCCGGCCAGCACCGCCCACCAGGGCGGCAGCCCGCCGTGCGGCCCCCGGGTCAGCAGCGGCTCCCCGCGGCCCCCGAGCGGCCAGGACCCGGTCAGCACGGCCACCCCGGCCGCCAGCAGGGCCAGGCCGAACAGCGCGAGCAGCGCCCGGTTCACCGCTGTGAGGGTCACCGCCGGTTCACCCGTACCCTCGGCCGCAGCTCGTGCGCCAGGCCCAGCTCCCCGATCCCGACGGCCAGCACCGCGTCCAGGTCGGCCCGTACGTCGTCCAGTTCGCGGAAGTGCGACACCGCCCGGACCCCGACGTGGGAGCGGCCCATGCTGACCCGGACCGACCGCACCCCGGCCACCTCCATCGCCCGGTCCCGCAGCACCTGGACGGCGGCCCTGCGCTCCAGACCGGCCCGGACCAGCGGGTGTTCGGCCCGCATCGGCAGGATCCCGCGCAGGCCCGGCATGACGGCGGACAGCAGCAGCGCGGCCCCGGCCGCGGCGAGGATCGCGCCGCCGATCAGGACGCCCGGGTCCGCGGGGGTGTGCCGCTCCAGCTGGCGGGCGAGCTCCGGGCGCCAGTGCATCCCGGGCCGGTGGGCCCGTACGGCGGCCAGGTCGTACAGGAACAGCCCCGCCACGGCCAGGACGGCGACGGCCACGGCCGCGGCCGGGATCCGGCGGGGCGACCTGAACCGGGCGCTCACCGCAGCCTCCGGTCCCGCCCGGCGGCGGGCCGGACCGGGGTGGGGCGCAGGTGCTCGATGTCGATGTCCACCTCGGGTACGGACATCTGCGCGTACTCCTCGACGCGCAGGGCGACCCGGCGGCGTACGGCCGCGCACTGGGCGGCGAGGTCGCAGGGGTAGGGCAGGTCCAGGGCCACGCGCACGCGGGCGATGTCGTGGTGCACGGTGACGGTGGCGTGCGGCGGGGATCCGTCCGGCGCGGGGTGCTCCAGCGCCTCCCGCGCGGCCCGGGCGGCGATCTTCGCCACGACCCGGTCGGCGATCCGGGTGGCCCCCCGGTCGGCGGCGGCCACCCGGGGCGGGGCGGACCTCGGCGGGGTGGAACCCGGCTGCGTGCTCATCGGTCCCCGCCGCGGCCACGATCGCCGTCCCGGTCCCGGCCGCGGTCGCGCGGCCGGAAGAGGTCGCCGGGATCCAGGTCCCCGTCGAGGAACCGGCCGACGACGAAGCCGATGGCGCCGAGCGCCGCCACCAGCAGGAAGGCCCCGAAACCACCGAAGTATCCGGCGAACCCCAGTGCCATGCCGGCCATCAGGCCGACGACCGCCATGCTCATGCGGGCTCCTCTACTGCAGTCGGGACTCCGGCTCCTCGTCGTCCTCGTCGGGCAGCTTGACGTCGCTGACCGCGATGTTGACTTCGACGACCTCCAGGCCCGTCATCCGCTCCACCGCCGAGACGACGTTCTCACGGACCGCCCGGGCCACATCCCGGATCGACACGCCGTAGTCCACGACGATCTCCAGATCGAGGGCGGTCTGCACCTCGCCGACCTCCGCCTTCACACCACGGCTGACGGCGGACTTGGACCCGCCGGGGACCCGGTCGCGGACCGCGCCGAAGGTACGGGAGAGGCCGGTGCCGCTGCCCATGGCGTGGACCCCGGCCACCTCTCTGGCGGCCAGCCCGGCGATCTTCTCGACCACCCCGTCGGCGATGGTCGTCCGCCCCCGGTCGGCGGGGGGCTTGGCGGCGCTGCCGCCCGGAGCGGCGGATTCGGTCATCGCGTGTCCCTTCGCAGGTACGGGCTCCCGACCACGTTAAGTCGGGAGCCCGGGCGCCGCCTCTCCCGGCTCGGCCGCGGACGTCGGCCCTGCGGGGCGTTTCCCCTACCCGCCCTTCCACCGTTCCCTGGGCTCCGCCCAGACCTGCGCCTCAAACGCCGGCGGGGCTGGATATGCCCCGCGGCTAGTCGGAGAGCCCCGCCAGGTCCCGCAGGCGGCGGGCCTGCGCGGCGCGCTCGGCGGCCCGCTGTTCGTCGTACGAGCGGGAGCCGGCGCCCTGGAGCAGGGCCTTCGTTTCGATGACCGCGTCCCGCGGCGGGGCCAGCAGCGCCGTGGCGAGGTCCTGGACCGCCGCCTCGAGCTCGTCGGCGGGGACGACCAGGTTGGCGAGGCCGACCCGCTCCGCCTCGTCCGCCTGTACGAAGCGGCCCGTCGCGCAGATTTCGAGCGCGCGGGCGTAGCCGACCAGGGCGGTCAGCGGCTGGGTGCCGGTGAGGTCGGGGACCAGGCCCAGGCCGGTCTCGCGCATGGCGAACTGCACGTCGTCCGCGACGACGCGCAGATCGCACGCGAGCGCAAGCTGGAAACCGGCACCGATCGCGTGCCCCTGTACGGCGGCCACGGAGATGATGTCGTTGCGCCGCCACCAGGTGAATGCCTCCTGGTACTCGGCGATGGTGGAGTCGAGCAGTTCGTCCGAACCGCGCGCCAGGTCAAGGAAGGACGGCTCGCCCTCGAAGCCTTCTGGGGTGAAGGCCTGCCTGTCGAGCCCTGCGGAGAAGGACTTCCCCTCGCCGCGCAGCACGACGACCCGGACGGTGCCCGGCAACAACCGTCCGGCCTCCGCCAACGCCCGCCAGAGCGCGGGGGATTGAGCGTTTCGCTTGGCCGGATTGGTCAGTGTCACCGTGGCTACCGTGTCGTCGACGGTGAGCCGTACGCCGTCCTTGTCGAGCAGAGCCATCTCTATGCCTCCGGTGGGGCTGTGCGGTCGGTCGGCCGGATTGCCGGCCTAAGTGACTGCACAGTAACCACCCAGCCGACCGTGGAGCCGACCGGGGGTCACCGAAGACGGTGGATCTGGAATCGGAACTGCAGGAACTACAAGTGGAACCACAAACGGAACTACAAGTGGAACCTTGATCCGATGCTCAGGCCGTAGCCGCCTTCTTGCCGCGCGTCGCGCCACCGCGACCACGCAGCGTGACTCCGGATTCGCTGAGCATCCGGTGGACGAATCCGTAGGACCGGCCAGTCGATTCGGCCAGCGCCCGGATACTCGCACCGGAGTCGTACTGCTTCTTCAGGTCTGCCGCGAGCTTGTCACGCGCGGCGCCGGTTACCCGGCTGCCCTTCTTCAGAGTTTCGGCCACCCGTGCCTCCTCTATGGGAAGTGCGCTCTGGACTTCTCATGATCACCCCTCCCCGGCTTCCTGGCCACCCATTCAGCAAGGTCGGTACGGCGGCATTTCCCGCGGGGTGGACGCCCATGCAGAACGGAATCTCCTCTTCCGCTGCATGACCTCCGTCACATTTCCGCTCCCCCGGGATGAATCGCCAGGTCAGGGGCCGGAGCGCGAAAACACGAGACCCCGGTCGCACATCCGTAGAGGTGCGACCGGGGCCGTAGTCGAGCGCGGAACGGTATGAGACCGTCTCACTCAGATGATGGATCACGCCTGAGCCGAATGATCCATAAGCAACTGGATCAACCTGCGGAAGCGGATCAGGCGAGCGCCACGAGGTCCCGGTAGTCCGGGCCCCAGAGGTCCTCGACGCCGTCCGGGAGCAGGATGATCCGCTCCGGCTCCAGCGCCTCCACGGCGCCCTCGTCGTGCGTGACGAGGATGACGGCGCCCTTGTACGTGCGCAGCGCGCCCAGGATCTCCTCGCGGCTCGCGGGGTCGAGGTTGTTCGTGGGCTCGTCGAGCAGCAGCACGTTCGCCGAGGAGACCACGAGCGTCGCCAGGGCGAGACGGGTCTTCTCGCCACCGGACAGGACGCCCGCGGGCTTGTCCACGTCGTCGCCGGAGAAGAGGAACGAGCCGAGCGTCTTGCGGACGGCGACCAGGTCCAGGTCCGGCGCCGAGGAGCGCATGTTCTCCAGGACCGAGCGCTCCGGGTCCAGGGTCTCGTGCTCCTGGGCGTAGTAGCCGAGCTTGAGGCCGTGGCCGGGGACGACCGAGCCGGTGTCGGGCTTCTCGGTGCCCGACAGCAGACGCAGCAGCGTGGTCTTGCCGGCGCCGTTGAGGCCGAGGATGACCACGCGCGAGCCCTTGTCGATCGCCAGGTCGACGTCGGTGAAGATCTCCAGCGAGCCGTACGACTTCGACAGGCCCTCGGCGGTCAGCGGGGTCTTGCCGCAGGGCGCCGGGTCCGGGAAGCGCAGCTTGGCGACCTTGTCGGAGACGCGCACGGCCTCCAGGCCGGCGAGCAGCCGGTCGGCACGCTTGGCCATGTTCTGCGCGGCGACCGTCTTGGTGGCCTTGGCGCGCATCTTGTCGGCCTGCGAGTTCAGCGCCGCGGCCTTCTTCTCGGCGTTCTGGCGCTCGCGCTTGCGGCGCTTCTCGTCGGCCTCGCGCTGCTGCTGGTAGAGCTTCCAGCCCATGTTGTAGACGTCGATCTGGGCACGGTTGGCGTCGAGGTAGAAGACCTTGTTGACGACCGTCTCGACCAGGTCGACATCGTGGGAGATCACGATGAACCCGCCGCGGTAGTTCTTCAGGTAGTCGCGCAGCCACACGATCGAGTCGGCGTCGAGGTGGTTCGTCGGCTCGTCGAGGAGGAGGGTGTCGGCGTCCGAGAAGAGGATCCGGGCCAGCTCCACGCGGCGGCGCTGACCGCCGGAGAGCGTGTGCAGCGGCTGGCCGAGCACCCGGTCGGGCAGGCCGAGGGCGGCCGAGATGGTCGCGGCCTCCGACTCGGCGGAGTACCCGCCCTTGGTGAGGAACTCGGTCTCCTGGCGCTCGTACTGGCGCATCGCCTTCTCGCGGGTGGCGCCGGAGCCGCTGGAGATGCGCTCCTCGTTCATCCGCATCTTCTTGAGCAGGACGTCGAGGCCGCGCGCGGACAGGATGCGGTCGCTGGCCAGGACGTCGAGGTCGCCGGTGCGGGGGTCCTGCGGGAGGTAGCCGACCTCGCCCGAGCGGGCGATGCTGCCGGCGGCCGGTGTCCCCTCGCCCGCGAGGCACTTGGTGAGGGTGGTCTTGCCGGCTCCGTTGCGGCCGACGAGACCGACGCGGTCGCCCTTGGCGATACGGAAGGACGCGTTCTCGATGAGGATGCGGGCGCCGGCGCGCAGCTCGATGCCGGTGGCGGTGATCACGGAAATACTCCAGGGCGGGGTGGGGACGGCGGAAGGCAGGACGCGATGCTTCGACGCCGCTAATCCGCGAGGAGATTTGCCATGGAACTCATTCTACCGGGGGTGCGCAACCACTTTCGGGCCCGTCCGCCACCGGTCCGCCGCCGAGGCACGCCGATCCGCGGCCGCCCGGGCCCGCTCCCCCGCGTCCCCCGTTCGGCCCATCGCGTGCGGCTCCCGGCCGGGGGGCGTATCAGGATGAACACGTTGGTACTCGCCGCAGGGGCCGGACACGTGGCCGCCCACGGCTTCACGAATAGAGGGCGGTGCGGGATGCAGTTCGACGACAACGCCAATCTGGACACTTCCGAGGTCAACGATGTCCGCGGGAGCCGCATCCCGGGCGGGAGGGCCACCATCGGCGGCGGCATCGTGGGATTCATCGCACTGATCATGGGTCTGATCTTCGGGGTGGGCCCGGAGCAGCTGGGCCTGTCCGACGGGAGCCCGGAGCCGGTGTCCACCTCCTCCTCCGCCGCCCAGGTGCAGCAGGCCTGCAAGACCGGGCAGGACGCGAACGCGCGGGAGGACTGCCGGCTGGTGGCCGTAATCAACAGCACCCAGGACTTCTGGAAGCAGGAGTTCGCCAGGCGGGGCGCCCAGTACACCCCGGCGAAGACCGTGTTCTTCACCGGGAAGGTGAACACCGCCTGCGGTGCGGCCACCTCGGCCGTCGGCCCCTTCTACTGCCCCGGCGACCGGCAGGTCTACCTGGACCTGGGCTTCTTCAACGAGCTGCGCAGCAAGTTCGGCGCGAGCGGCGGCCCCTTCGCCCAGGCCTACGTGGTCGCCCACGAGTACGGGCACCACATCCAGAACCTGACCGGCACCCTGCAGAAGGCCCAGGACGGGCGGCAGGGCGCGAACAGCAACGCGGTACGGGTCGAGCTCCAGGCCGACTGCTACGCCGGGGTGTGGGCGCACAACGCGACGAAGACCCCGGACGAGTCCACCGGCAAGCCGCTGATCACCAGCCTGACCGACCAGGACATCAAGGACGGCCTGGACGCGGCTGCCGCGGTCGGCGACGACCGGATCCAGGAGAAGTTCCAGGGCCGGGTGACCCCGGAGTCCTGGACGCACGGGTCGGCCGAGCAGCGCCAGCAGTGGTTCTACCAGGGCTACCGCACGGGAGACATGGCGCAGTGCAACACCTTCCGCTGAGTGTCAGTGGCCCCTGCAATGCTGTGATGCGGGTCACCCGACCCCGCGACAGCAAGAGGGAGTGATCGTCATGGCAGGCGTTCCGTCCATCTATCCGACACTGCTCTACACCGACGCCAAGGCGGCGATCCGCCAGCTCACGGAAGCGTTCGGCTTCACCCAGGTCACCGCCTACGAGGGGGACGGAGGGGTCGTGCAGCACGCGGAGCTGTCCTACGGGAACGGCATGGTGATGCTGGGGAGCAAGGGCCGCGGCGGGCTCTTCGACGCGGCGATGGCCGGCGGCGGCCCGACCGGCGTGTACGTGGTCGTGGACGACGTGGACGCCCACCACAAGCGTGCCGTGGAGCACGACGTGGAGATCCTGATGCCGCCCACCGACCAGGACTACGGCGGGCGGGACTACATGGCCCGGGACTCCGAGGGCAACATCTGGAGCTTCGGGACGTACGTGCCGCAGGCCTGACCCGCGGCGCGCACGCCCCGCGCGCTTCCGGCGAACGGGGCCCCGCCGGGCCCTACTGGGCCTTACGGGGTCCTACGAGGTCTTGCGGAGCCTCACGAACCGCCGGTGTGGACCTGGAAGGCCGCCCGGCGGACCGCCTTGGCCAGAGCCGGGTCGGGGTGGGCCGCGGCCAGCGCGACCAGCACCTGCACCGTCCGGGGATGACCGACCGCGCGGACCTCGTCCAGCAGCCGCGGGACCGTGGTCCGCACGGCCGAGTCCAGGTGGCGGGCGAGCAGCTCGGCTTCGCCGTGGTCAGCGATGGCGGCCGCCGTGTCCACCCAGAGCCAGGTCTGCTCCTCGGAGGTGAGCACGTCCTGCGCCTCGTCGGGGTCGACCCCGTCGTGCTCGGCGAGCCAGAGCAGGGCGTAGGGCCGCAGGGCCGGCTCGCGGGTGGCGGCGCGCACGTCGGGCTCGGCCGGGGCCCCGACCACGCGCAGCGCCTCGAAGGCGAGCCCGCGCAGCAGGGCGTCCTCGCCCCGGGCGGCGAGCAGCAGCTCGGAGACGGCGTGGCCGACGGGCCGGGCGGCCAGCCAGGCCTGGTACTCGGCGCGGGCCGGGCCCGGAGACAGCCGCGCGCAGCCGTGGAGCATGGCGGCGGCGGACTGCTCGATGTTGCCGACCGGGCTCTGCGCGGCGACGCAGATCTGCTCCAGCTTGACCCAGACGGCCCAGCTCCCGAGCGGGGTGAGGGTGGCCTGGGCGGGACCGAGGGTGACGGCGTCGACGGCCGCCAGTCCGCCGAGCGCCCAGCGCAGCAGCCGGGCGAGCGGTACCGGGGGCGCGGCCTGAGCGGGGTCGGACGCACTGGAGTCGCCCAGCCCGGAGTCACCCTGCCCGGAGCCGTCCGCTTGCGCGGTGGCCTCGTAGGGGACCTCGCACCGCTCGTCGCGCAGTTCGTCGACGCGCTGCCCGAGCAGGTCCAGCAGGTCGGGGACGGTCACGGGACCGGCGGAGAGCTGGAGCAGGGAGAGCAGCTGGGGCATGGCCTCGACGACCTCGGCGACGGCCGCGGGGGCGATGTCGGCGGGGGCGGGGTGGACCAGCGACCAGGCGTCGAAGAGGGCGACCCAGCCGCGCAGCACGGCGGCGTCGTCCCTGTCCCAGGCGCGCAGGCGCCAGCCCGGCCGGGCATGGCCTCCGTGCACCTCGACCAGGCCGGCCAGCCGGGAGCGGTCCCAGCCGACCCGGATCTGGCCGGGCGTCAGGCGCAGCTGTGCGGCGGCGCGTTCGACATCGGCGGCGGGCAGGGCTCCCGCCGGTGCGGGCCTGCCGCCGTCTCCGGCGCCGAGGTTGAGCTCGGCCCAGCGGGCCAGCCGTACGGCGTCGGCGAGCGAGGCGCGGGCTCTGTTCGCCAGGTCGGCCGTGGCGGGGGTGCCCGCCGGAGGCCTGGGGGCGGTCCGGGTCCGCCGGTCGGTCACCGCTTTGCGGGCCGTACCCACGGACCGCGGGTAGACGAGTCGGAGTCTGGAGTCGCGAGCCAACTGCTCATCAGGCTTTCGGGACGTCACGTGAGCAGTCTCGCCCGTCACCGGCCGAAAGCCCAAACGGAACCGGCCATTGCCACGGGGCACCGAGGGGACAGACCGGGACAACCCGCCCTCCCCACCCCATCCGGCGCACATTCTTCGGACACCGCGGCCGACGGACCGTCACATGGGGCGTCACATAAGAGGGGTCAGGAAGCGGCGCAGCGCCTCCTCGTATCCGGCCGGGTCGGCGTTCCACATCGCCCCGTGCGCCGCTTCGCGGACGGGGCGCAGGGTCACCAGGTCCGGGCGGGCGGCGGCGAGCCGGCGGGAGGGCTCCCAGGGCGCGAGGGTGTCGTCGGGGCCGTGGAAGATCAGGACGGGGACCCGCAGCGACGCCGGATCCGATCCCGGGGCCCGGCGGTCGGCGCGCAGCCCCGCCCGGCCCTCGGCGGCCTTGACCGCGAGCGGGAGCAGCCCGGCCGGGGTACGGCGCGCCGCGG
Organism: Streptomyces sp. NBC_00454; assembly: GCF_041434015.1. GTDB lineage: Bacteria > Actinomycetota > Actinomycetes > Streptomycetales > Streptomycetaceae > Streptomyces. The sequence continues at coordinate 1,745,699 of NZ_CP107907.1, forward strand.
CGAGGGCCCTGAGGGTGGCGTGCCAGTCCAGGACGGGAGAGTCGAGCACCAGCCCGGAGATCCGGTCGGACAGCGCCGAGCGCTCGGCCGCGTGCAGTGCCATGGTGGCTCCGGTGGACCAGCCGTGCAGGATCACGCGACGGGCTCCGTAGCGCAGGGCGTAGCGGATGGCGGCGTCGAGATCGCGCCATTCGGACTCGCCGAGGTGGCCGAGGCCGTCCGGGGACGCGGGGGCCCCGAGGTCTCCGCGGTAGCCGAGGTCCAGGACGGGCATCCGCTGGCGGTTCAGGAAGGGCATCACCACCATCGGGTGCTCGCGGGTGGCTCCGAGCCCGTGGACGGTGATCACCCAGGTGTCACGGGCGGCGGGCACGAACCACGCGGGCAGGGCTCCGAGCTCGCCCGGCACGTCCACGTCGGCGTGGTCCAGCCCGAGGGCGGAGCCCGGATTGCCCAGGTGGACCTGGGGCGTGAGGGTGACGCGGGTGCCGGGTTCGAGGCTGCCGTGGGTGACGGCGAGGAGTCTGCGCACCACGGTGTCGGGGCCGTGGGGGGCGTCGGGGAGGACGGGCCCGACCACGGCGTGCACCCCGGGCGCGGTCAGACCGTAGGTGCCGGGGCGCAGGGAGGCCAGCGAGCGGGTCAGTTCGACCCGGCCGGCGGCCGTGGAGTGGACGCTGAGCCGGGGGCTGCCCGGGAGCGGGCGGCCGGGCTCGTTGCGCAGGGCGGCGTCGGCGGCGTACCGCCCGGCGAGGGCGGCGGCGGTGACGGCCGCGCCGGCGCCCAGAAGAGTCGTGGTGACGGCCGCTGCCGTCGCTGTGGCGGTACGCACCGCTCCAGTGTCGAGGCGGATCCGGCGGCGGGCCACCGGAGGGGATCGCCGCGCCCGGCGCTCCCGGCGCCGCACCCCGCTCCCCCGGCGCGGCCGGACGGGAAACGGAAGGGGCCGCGGAGGGCGGTCGCAGGGTGCGGGGAAGGGGAGCCCGCGGAGAGCGGAAGGGTGCGGGAAGGGCTCGCCGGAGGGTGATCTGGGTCTCTTCCCGGGCCCGCCCGCGCGGCGGGACCTACCGGAAGTCCCGCCCCGGGGCGGGCGCGGACCGGCCCGTGACGTGCATCAATGGAGGGATCCACGGCTTTAACAGGACGAAGGTCCCGATCCGGTGCCGGATCGATACACCGTACGACCCCCGCCAGTTCACCTTCCGTTCATTCAGGTTGCCTACGGTCCACGAACCACTGACGTCAAACAGAAGCCTGGGTAAATGGAGCACATAACGCTTCTCCTCGGGATCGTGATCATCACCGCTCTCGTGTTCGATTTCACGAACGGTTTTCACGACACGGCCAACGCGATGGCCACCACCATCTCGACCGGCGCCCTCAAGCCCAAGACCGCGGTGGCCATGTCCGCCGTGCTCAACCTCGTCGGCGCTTTCATGTCCGTGGAGGTCGCCAAGACGATCTCCAAGGGCCTGGTCAACGAGGAAGGCATCCAGCCGGAGGTCATCTTCGCCGCCCTGGTCGGCGCGATCCTCTGGAACCTCGTCACCTGGCTGGTCGGACTGCCCTCCAGCTCCTCGCACGCCCTGATGGGCGGTCTGATCGGTGCCGCGGTCGCTTCGGCCGGCATGGGTGCGGTCAACGGCAGTGTCGTCGTCACCAAGGTGCTGATCCCCGCGATCGCCGCTCCGATCGTCGCCGGCGTCGCCGCGTACCTGGCCGCGAAGGTCACGTACAAGGTCGGCAAGGGCATGGGCGAGAAGACCTCGGCCAAGGGTTACCGCGCCGGCCAGATCGCCTCCGCCGGCCTCGTCTCCCTCGCGCACGGCACCAACGACGCGCAGAAGACGATGGGCATCATCACCCTGGCGCTCGTCGCCGGCGGTGCCATCGCCCCCGGCTCCAACCCGCCGGTCTGGGTCATCGTCTCCGCCGGCATGGCCATCGCGATGGGCACCTACCTGGGCGGCTGGCGCATCATCCGCACCATGGGCAGCGGCCTGACCGACCTGCAGCCGCAGCAGGGCTTCGCCGCCCAGACCTCGGCCGCCAGCGTCATCCTGGCCTCCTCGCACCTCGGCTTCTCCCTCTCCACCACCCACGCGTGCTCCGGCGCCGTCATGGGCTCGGGCCTCGGCCGCAAGGGCGGTGTGGTCCGCTGGTCCACCGCCACCCGCATGTTCATCGCGTGGGGCCTGACCCTGCCCGCCGCGGCCCTCGTCGCCTCCGGTGCCGAGCTGGTCATGCGCACCGGTGACATCGGCGTCACCGCCGTCGCGGTCTTCCTGGTCGCCTCCTGCGTGGCCATCTGGTTCATCTCGCGCCGCCAGGTCGTCGACCACACCAACGTCAACGAGGTGGCCCCGGCCGCCGCCGAGGAGCCCGGCGTGGTCACCACGGCCATGGCCGCCGTCGCCGTCCCGCCGCTCGCGGGCACCCCCGGCACGACCGCCGCGGTGACGGACGAAGCCCTCAAGGCCACCATCCCGGCCGCCCCGGCGACCCCCGCGGCTCCGGCCGCGGCGGTCTGACCCCGAGAACGACAGAGGAATCCGCAGTATGAAGATCGACTGGGCAGCACTCGGCTCCGTCTTCGGGGTCAGCCTCACCGCCACCGTCGTCCTCGTGACCCTGTTCACCCTCGGTCTGATGGGCCTGTCCAAGCACGAGGCCGCCACGGAGCAGGGCGGCGCCGCCACCCTGGCCCGTACCGGCGCCTACGCCTGCTTCGCGCTCTGCGCGGCGGCCGTGAGCTACGGGATCTACCTGATCGTCGCCTGAGACGCCGGGCACCCCGTACCCATACGAACGCCATACGCATACGAACGCTCCCTCCGGATTCCCCCGGGGGGAGCTTTCGCGTGCCCCGGCCCGCCCTCCCGGCGCACCCGGCCCGGCCGTCCCGGCTCCCCCGACCCCTCCGTCCCGGTGCCCCCGGCGCAGGTCAACGGCGAGTTGACGGGCCTTCGCGGTGCGTGGTGGACTGCCCGAGCCAATACGGCGGCATGGAGAGGAAGTCCGGTGCGAATCCGGCGCGGTCCCGCCACTGTCACCGGAGCACTCCAGCCGAGTGCGACCGGGAGCCAGGAACTCTCGCCGCCGGACACGTCGAACCAGGGCGCGGACCCTGAGTGAGGACATACCTGCCACCATGCGTGCCGATCGCGTCTTCGCGTACGGCGCCACGGCCGGCCTGATCGGCGACCGGATCCTCGGGGATCCGCGCCGAGGGCACCCCGTGGCCGCCTTCGGACGAGCCGCCGCCGCGGTCGAACGCGCCCTGTGGCGCGACGACCGCGCCCGTGGCGCCCTGCACACCCTGGTGTGCGCCGGAGGCGCGGCCGCCATCGGCGCGCTGGGCGCCCGAGCCGTGCGCTCCCGGCCCGCGGCCGCCCGCATAGCCCTGACCGCCGCCGCCACCTGGGCCGTCGTGGGCGGCACCTCGCTGGGCCGCGAAGCCCGCGCCATCGGCGGGGCGCTCGCCGCCGGGGACGCCGAGACGGCCCGCGAGCGGCTGCCGCACCTGTGCGGGCGCGACCCGCAGGCCCTGGACGAACAGCAGATGGCCCGCGCGGTCGTGGAGTCGGTCGCCGAGAACACCTCCGACGCGGTGGTCGGAGCCCTGGTGTGGGGCGCCGTCGGCGGCGTCCCCGGGCTGCTGGCCTTCCGCGCCGTGAACACCCTGGACGCGATGGTCGGCCACAAGTCCCCCCGCTACCTGCGCTACGGCTGGGCCTCGGCCCGCCTCGACGACCTCGCGGGCTGGCCGGGCGCCCGGCTGACGGCCCTGGCCGCCGTACTCGCCGGACCCGACCGGCGGGGCGCCGTACGGGCCTGGCGCGCGGACGCCGCCAAGCACCCGAGCCCGAACGCGGGCCCGGTGGAATCCTCCTTCGCCGGGGCGCTCGGCGTCCGCCTCGGCGGGACCCTGGCCTACGGGGGCCGCATCGAGCACCGGGCCGTGCTCAACGGCGCGGCGGGACGGCCGGTGGAGGTCGCCGACATCGAGCGGGCGGTCAGGCTTTCGCGGCAGGTGACATGGACGGCGCTGGGTGCCTGCGTGGCGGCCCGGACGCTGGTCTCCCGTACGAACTCCCGCAAGAAGAAGGGGCGGCGCGCATGAGCAGCGGCGCGAAGCGCGGCGGCGGACTCCTCGTCGCCGGTACGACATCGGACGCGGGCAAGAGCGTGGTCACGGCGGGCATCTGCCGGTGGCTGGCGCGCAGCGGGGTGAAGGTGGCCCCGTTCAAGGCGCAGAACATGTCGCTGAACTCCTTCGTGACCCGGGAGGGCGCGGAGATCGGCCGGGCGCAGGCCATGCAGGCGCAGGCCGCGCGCGTGGAGCCGACCGCGCTGATGAACCCGGTGCTGCTCAAGCCCGGCAGCGACCGCAGCAGCCAGGTGGTGCTGCTGGGCAAGCCGGTGGGCGAGATGAGCGCCCGCGGGTTCTTCGGGGGGTCTGGGGGGTCGTCCCCCGGAAAAGCACTGCACGGGGGCCGCCAGGAGCAGTTGCTCGGCATCGTGACGGACTGCCTGGAGCAGTTGCGGGGCACGTATGACGCCGTGATCTGCGAGGGGGCGGGCAGCCCGGCCGAGATCAACCTGCGGCGCACCGACATCGTCAACATGGGGATCGCGCGGGCCGCGCGGTTCCCTGTCGTCGTGGTCGGCGACATCGACCGGGGCGGGGTCTTCGCCTCCTTCTTCGGCACCACGGCGCTGCTGTCGCCCGAGGACCAGTCGCTGATCGCGGGCTACCTGGTCAACAAGTTCCGCGGCGACGTCAGCCTGCTGGAGCCCGGCATGGAGATGCTGCGGGGCCTGACGGGGCGTGCGACGTACGGGGTGCTGCCCTTCCAGCACGGTCTGGGCATCGACGAGGAGGACGGCCTGCGGGTCTCCCTGCGGGGTGCGGTACGGGAATCCGTGGTCGCCCCGCCCGTCGGCGAGGACGTGCTGCGGGTCGCGGTGTGCGCGGTCCCGCTGATGTCGAACTTCACGGACGTGGACGCGCTCGCGGCGGAGCCGGGGGTGGTGGTGCGGTTCGTGGACCGGGCCGAGGAACTGGCCGACGCGGACCTGGTCGTCGTACCCGGCACCCGCGGCACGGTGAAGGCCCTCGCCTGGCTGCGGGAGCGCGGGCTGGCGGACGCGCTGGCGCGCCGGGCCGCCGAGGGGCGGCCGGTGCTGGGGATCTGCGGCGGCTTCCAGGTGCTGGGCGAACACATCGAGGACGAGGTCGAGTCGAAGGCGGGCTCCGTGCCGGGGCTCGGGCTGCTGCCGGTGCGCGTGCGCTTCGAGCGGGAGAAGACCCTGGCGCGGCCCGTGGGTTCGGCGCTGGGCGAGTCCGTCGAGGGCTACGAGATCCACCACGGCGTGGCCGAAGTCCTGGGCGGTACCCCCTTCCTGGACGGCTGCCGGGTCGGGGAGGTGTGGGGCACGCACTGGCACGGCTCACTTGAGTCCGACGGCTTCCGCCGGGCGTTCCTGCGTGAGGTGGCCGCGGCTGCGGGCCGCCGCTTCGTCCCGGCCCCGGACACCTCCTTCGCCACCCTGCGGGAGGAACAGCTGGACCTGCTGGGCGACCTGATCGAGGAACACGCGGACACGGATGCGCTGCTCCGGCTCATCGAGGGCGGTGCCCCCTCGGGCCTCCCCTTCCTCCCGCCGGGCGCGCCGTGACGGGCGTGGCCCTGCGGGGGCTGTCCCCTACCCGCCCTTCCACCGTTCCCTGGGGCTCCGCCCCAGACCCCGCGCCTCAAACGCCGGCGAGGCTGGAATTGCGCCGCGCGCAATCCAGCCCGCCGGGCCAAATCCAGCCCCGCCGGCGCTTGAGGCGCGGGGGTCCGGGGGCGGCGCCCCCGGCAACGGCGCCGCAGACGACAACGGTCCGCACCTTCGAAGGAGTGAGCAACACGTGAGCACGCCCTACCCGTTCACCGCGCTGGTCGGTCAAACCGACTTGCGCCTCGCGCTGCTGCTCAACGCGGTGAGCCCCGCGGTCGGCGGTGTGCTCGTGCGCGGCGAGAAGGGGACGGCCAAGTCCACCGCCGTCCGCGCGCTGTCCACACTGCTGCCTCAGGTCGACGTGGTCCCCGGCTGCCGGTTCAGCTGCGCGCCCGCCGCCCCCGACCCCGGCTGCCCCGACGGCCCGCACGAGCCCGGTGCGGGCACCGGGCGCCCCGCCCGGATGGTCGAGCTTCCCGTCGGTGCCTCCGAGGACCGCCTGGTCGGCGCTCTCGACATCGAGCGGGCCCTCGCCGAGGGCGTGAAGGCCTTCGAGCCCGGTCTGCTGGCGGACGCGCACCGCGGGATCCTCTACGTGGACGAGGTCAACCTCCTCCACGACCACCTCATCGACCTGCTCCTCGACGCCGCCGCGATGGGCGCCTCCTACGTGGAGCGCGAGGGCATCTCCGTCCGGCACGCCGCCCGCTTCCTCCTCGTCGGCACCATGAACCCCGAGGAGGGCGAGCTGCGCCCGCAGCTCCTGGACCGGTTCGGGCTGACCGTGGAGGTCGCCGCCTCCCGCGAGCCCGTCCAGCGGGTCGAGGTCGTGCGCCGCCGGCTCGCCTACGAGGACGACCCGGCGGCCTTCGCCGGCCGCTGGGCCGGGGACGAGGACGAGGTGCGCGCCCGCGTGGTGGCCGCCCGCGGCCTGCTCCCGAAGGTGGTCCTCGGCGACACCTCGCTGCTGCAGATCGCGGCGACCTGCGCCGGTTTCGAGGTCGACGGCATGCGCGCCGACATCGTGATGGCCCGGACCGCGACCGCCCTGGCCGCCTGGGCCGGGCGGACCGAGGTGCGCAAGGAGGACGTCCGGCAGGCCGCCCTGCTGGCCCTCCCCCACCGGCGCCGGCGCAATCCCTTCGACGCCCCCGGCCTCGACGAGGAGAAGCTCGACCGGATCCTGGACCAGTTCCCGGACGACGAGCCCGACCACGAGCCGGAGCCGGAGCCGGAGGGCCCGGGCGAAGGACCGGACGGCGACGGCGACGGCCCGGACGGCGGCGGTGACGACGGCGGCGGCGTACCCCCGCAGGGGTCCGGTCCGGACGCCCCCGAGGCCGAGGACGACCGGCAGCCGCAGACCGGGCCCGAGCAGCCCTCCGAGGCCCCCGAGCCGGAGCCCTCCCGGCAGGAGGCCGAGGAGCCCGAGCAGGCCGCCGTACGGGCCTCCGAGCCGTTCCGCACCAAGATGCTCAGCGTTCCGGGGCTCGGCGAGGGCGCGTCCGGCCGCCGGTCGCGCGCCCGCACCGCGCACGGGCGCACCACCGGCGCCCAGCGCCCCCGGGGCCATCTGACGAAGCTGCACCTGGCGGCGACCATCCAGGCGGCCGCCCCGCACCAGAGGGCGCGCGGGCGCGCCGGGCGCGGGCTGGTGATCCGCAAGGACGATCTGCGGCAGGCGACGCGCGAGGGCCGCGAGGGCAACCTCGTCCTGTTCGTGGTCGACGCCTCCGGCTCCATGGCCGCCCGGCAGCGCATGAGCGCGGTCAAGGGCGCGGTGCTGTCGCTGCTGCTGGACGCCTACCAGCGCCGCGACAAGGTCGGCCTGATCACCTTCCGCGGCTCCACCGCCGAACTGGCCCTGCCGCCCACCTCCTCCGTCGACTCCGCCGCCGCCCGGCTGGAGAAGCTCCCGACCGGCGGGCGCACCCCGCTGGCCGCCGGGCTGCTCAAGGCCCGCGAGGTGCTGCGGATCGAGCGGCTGCGGGACCCCAGCCGGCGGCCGCTGCTCGTGGTCGTCACCGACGGGCGGGCCACCTCGGCCGGCGGCGTCGAGGGCAACCCCCGTGAGCTGTCCGGCCGCAGCGCCCGGCTGCTGGCGGCCGAAGGGGTCACCTCCGTGGTCGTGGACTGCGAGTCGGGGCCGGTCCGGCTGGGGCTGGCCGGAGTACTGGCCGCCGATCTGGGCGGACCCGCCATCACCCTGGACGGGCTGCGGGCCGACTCGCTGGCCGGGCTCGTCAAGAACGTACGTACCTCATCCCCGACCCTCAGGAGGGCCGCGTAATGCCGCAGGGACAGCCGTCCGTCGTTCCGGACGACGGACTCACGACGCGCCAGCGCCGCAACCGCCCGCTCGTCTTCGTCCACACCGGACCGGGCAAGGGCAAGTCGACGGCGGCCTTCGGCCTGGCGCTGCGCGCCTGGAACCAGGGCTGGTCGATCGGGGTGTTCCAGTTCGTCAAGTCGGCGAAGTGGAAGGTCGGCGAGGAGAACGCGCTGAAGGTGCTCGGCGCCTCCGGCGAGGGCGGCGCGGTCGTCTGGCACAAGATGGGCGAGGGCTGGTCCTGGGTCCAGCGCGACGCGCAGCTCGACAACGAGCAGGCAGCCAAGGAGGGTTGGGAGCAGGTCAAGCGCGACCTGGCCGCCGAGACGCACAAGCTGTACGTGCTGGACGAGTTCGCGTACCCGATGCACTGGGGCTGGATCGACGTCGACGAGGTCGTCGAGGTGCTGCGCAACCGTCCCGGCACCCAGCACGTGGTGATCACCGGCCGCAACGCGCCGGAGAAGCTGGTGGAGTTCGCGGACCTCGTCACCGAGATGACCAAGGTCAAGCACCCGATGGACGCCGGCCAGAAGGGCCAGAAGGGCATCGAGTGGTGACCTCGTCCGACTCGTCCGACTCGCTCGGCTCGCTCAGCTCGTTCGACATGCCTCGGCTCGTCATCGCCGCGCCGTCCTCCGGCAGCGGCAAGACCACCGTGGCCACGGGCCTGATGGCGGCCTTCTCGGAGCGCGGCCTCGCCGTGTCCCCGCACAAGGCCGGGCCCGACTACATCGACCCGGGCTACCACGCGCTGGCCACCGGCCGGCCGGGGCGCAACCTGGATTCCTTCATGTGCGGCGCGGAGCTGATCGCTCCGCTGTTCGCGCACGGCGCGGCCGGATGCGATCTGGCCATCGTCGAAGGGGTCATGGGCCTCTACGACGGGGCCGCGGGCCGGGGTGAACTGGCGTCCACGGCGCAGGTGGCGAAGCTGCTGCGGGCGCCGGTGGTCCTGGTCGTCGACGCGTCCTCGCAGTCGCGGTCGGTGGCGGCGCTGGTCCACGGCTTCGCCTCGTTCGACCCGCAGGTGCGCCTCGGCGGCGTGATCCTGAACAAGGTCGGCTCCGACCGGCACGAGGTGATGCTGCGGGAGGCGCTGGAGGAGGCCGGGATGCCGGTGCTCGGTGTCCTGCGGAGGGCTCCGCAGGTGGCCGCGCCGTCCCGGCATCTGGGCTTGGTCCCGGTGGCGGAGCGGCGGCGCGACGCGGTTGCCTCGGTGGCGGCCCTCGCGGACCAGGTTCGGGCGGGCTGCGACCTCGACGCCCTCATGGCCCTGGCCCGCACCGCCCCGGCGCTGTCCTGCGAAGCCTGGGCTCCGGAGCAGGCTCTGTTCCCCCGGCTCGAAGATGCCGCGCGGCGGCAAAATCCAGCCCCGTCAGGGGGTCCCCCCGGACGAAGTCTGGGGGAGTTTGAGGCGCGGGGTCTGGGGCGGAGCCCCAGCAACGGCGCCGCACCCGTCATCGCCATCGCCGGAGGGCCCGCCTTCACGTTCTCGTACGCCGAGCACGCGGAGCTGCTGCGCGCCGCCGGCGCCGAGGTGGTCACCTTCGACCCGCTCAGGGACGAGGCGCTGCCCGAAGGAACCACCGGCCTGGTGATCGGCGGCGGTTTCCCCGAGGTGTACGCCCCGGAGCTGTCCGCCAACGAGCCGCTCCGCAAGGCCGTCGCGGCGTTCGCGGCCGCCGGGGGCCCGGTGGCCGCCGAGTGCGCCGGGCTGCTGTACCTGGCCCGTTCGCTGGACGGGAAGCCGATGTGCGGGGTGCTCGACGCCGACGCGCGGATGTCGGAGCGGCTCACGCTCGGCTACCGCGAGGCGGTGGCGGTGTCCGACAGCGTCCTGGCACCGGCCGGTACCCGGCTGCGCGGGCACGAGTTCCACCGGACGGTGATCGAGCCGGGCGCCGGCCCCGCGCCCGCCTGGGGTTTCACGCATCCCGAGCGCCGCGTGGAGGGCTTCGTGCAGCACGGGGTGCACGCCAGCTACCTGCACACGCACTGGGCGGCGGAGCCCTCCGTGGCCCTGCGGTTCGCGGAAGCGGCGGCAGCGCACCGGTGAGCGGAAGACCCTCGCCGCCGCGGTCAGTCCGCGAGGCCCACCACCAGCCAGATCCCGGCCACCCCGCCCACGGTGCACATCAGCGTGGACAGCGCGGGGTGCTTGTGGTGGGCCTCGGGCAGGATCTCGGCGGCGGCCAGGTAGAGCAGGACCCCTCCGAAGAACCCGAGGTACGCCCCGAGCGGTTCCTCCGGAAGGGTGAACAGCAAAGTGGACGCGGCGCCCACGACGGGGGCCACGGCGTCCGCGAACAGCATGATCAGTGCCTTGCGGCGGGCGTTCCCGTAGAGCCGGGTGAGCGTGTACGTGTTGAACCCGTCGGCGAAGTCGTGGGTGATGACGGCCAGTGCCACGGCCACGCCCATCCCGCCTCCGACCTGGAACGCGGCGCCGAGGGCCACTCCGTCGGCGAGGCTGTGGCCGACCATGGCGGCGGCCGCGGTCAGGCCGACCTGGGGGACCCGTTCCCCGTGGTCGCCGGGCCCGTGCCCGTGCGCGGACCCGTTCTCGCCGCCGTGGGAGGCCTGGCGGACGGCCAGGACGCGTTCCACGCAGTGCGCGACCAGGAACCCGCCGACGAAGAGCAGCAGGGCGAGCGGGACCCCGAACACCTCGGAGCCCGCGGCGTGCATGGCCTCCGGCAGCAGGTCGAGGCCCACGACGCCGAGCATCAGCCCGCCGGCCAGGCCCAGCACGAGGTGGCGGCGGTCGGTGACGCGCTGCGCCGTCCATCCGCCTGCCAGGGTCATCAGGAACGCACCCAACGCCACGATCACGGCCATGTGCCCCTGCATACCGACTCCTCGCCTCCCGCGCACTTCCGCGCCCGGGTGGCGGACCACGGGCGGTTGACGGCCGCGGCTGCCATGACGGCCATTACGACCAAGACCGACTGAAATCGACTGAAACGGGTGAACCTGGTGGGCGAGTACGCGACGCAGCTGGTGGTCGGGGTCGGCGGCCGCGCGGGGGTGTCCGTGGCCGAGGTCTGCGCGCTGGTGGAGGAGACCCTGCGCGGGGCCGGGCTGTCGGCGAAGGCCGTGACGGCGCTGGCCACGGTGGAGGCGAAGGCGGTGGAGGCGGGTATCGCGGGCGCGGCGGAACGTTTCGGCGTGCCGCTGCTCAGCTATCCCGCCGACCGGCTGGCCAAGATCGCCGTGCCGCACCCCTCGGACACGGCGCGCGAGGCCGCCGGCACCCCTTCGGTGGCGGAGGCCGCGGCCCTGGCCGGGGGCGGGGAGCTCCTCGTACCCAAGCGCCGGTCGGTGGCGGCGACCTGCGCGGTCGCGACGGCTCACACGCACGACCTGCGCCACCACGGGGACGCGGAGGTGGCGGACTCGGACGCGGCGCTGGTGGACCTCGCGGTGAACGTACGGGCACACACGCCCCCGCAGTGGCTCAAGGACCGGATCGCGGCTTCGCTCGACGCCCTGTCCGCCTATCCCGACGGCCGCCGGGCCCGCGCGGCGGTGGCCCTGCGCCACGGGCTGCCGGTCGAGCGGGTGCTGCTGACGGCGGGGGCCGCGGAGGCCTTCGTGCTGATCGCCCGGGCCCTGGGCTGCGTACGGCCCGTGGTGGTGCACCCGCAGTTCACCGAGCCGGAGGCGGCCCTGCGCGACGCGGGCCACCAGGTGGAGCGGGTGGTGCTGCGCGCGGCCGACGGGTTCCGCCTGGACCCGGCGGCGGTGCCGGAGGAGGCCGACCTCGTGGTGGTCGGGAACCCGACCAACCCGACCTCGGTCCTGCACCCGGCGGCCACCCTGGCGGCGCTGGCCCGGCCGGGCCGGATCCTGGTGGTGGACGAGGCGTTCATGGACGCGGTCCCGGGCGAGCGGGAGGCGCTGGCCGGGCGGACGGACATACCGGGGCTGGTGGTGCTGCGGAGCCTGACCAAGACCTGGGGCCTGGCCGGGCTGCGCATCGGCTACGTGCTGGCCGAGCCCGGGGTGATCGCGAAGCTGGCGGCGGCGCAGCCGCTGTGGCCGGTCTCCACACCCGCGCTGGTGGCGGCCGAGGCCTGCGTGGCCCCGGAGGCGCTGGCCGAGGCGGAGGCCGCGGCCCGGCAGATCGCGGTGGACCGCGAGCACCTGCTCGCCGGACTCGCGGAGTTCGAGGAGATCTCGGTGTCGGGCGCGGCGCGGGGCCCGTTCGTACTGATCCGGATCGAGGGCGCGATGGAGATCCGCACCCGGCTGCGCGCGCTGGGCTTCGCCGCCCGCCGCGGGGACACCTTCCCCGGCCTGGACCGCTCCTGGCTGCGCCTGGCGGTCCGCGACCGCGCGACGACGGGCCGGCTCCTCCAGGCCCTGGACGTGGCGCTGGCCGGCCGCTGATCCGGACCTCCGGCAGGCGGGGGCCGGGGCCGGGCCGCATCACCCGGACGGCCGCATTCACGGGGGTGGGTGTGGCCACGGGATCCGGGCTGGGCGACTATTTCCCCAGGTAGAGATCATCTGAGACCGGGGGGTACCGGAATGAAGACAGCCGGGAAGATAGGCACGGCCGTGGCCGGACTGGCCGTCGTGGGGGGCGCTGCGCTCGGCATACCTCACCTCGTCGGCAAGGACGGCAAGGCCGCCACCGAGCAGCGGCTCCAGGCGAAGCCGGGGACCAATCCGAGCCCCACCGCCAGCACCCCCGTCGGCGCGAAACCCTTCACGCTCGTCGGGACCGGCGACATCATCCCGTACCCGTCCATCGTCCAGCGGGCCACCGACGACTCCGCGGAGAAGGGCGGTTACGACTTCCGGAAGATACTCGCCGGGGTCAAGCCCATCGTCTCCGCCGCCGACCTGGCGATATGCCACCACGAGATACCGTACGGCCGACCCGGCGGCCCCTACACCGGATACCCCCTCTTCAAGGCCCCGCACCAACTGGCCGACGCCCTCAAGGACGCCGGGTACGACAGTTGCTCCACTGCCTCGAACCACACCCTGGACGACGGGTACGACGGCCTCGTCCGCGTCCTGGACAACCTCGACCGCGTCGGCGTCCGCCACGTGGGCTCGGCCCGCAGCGCCGAGGAGGCCAAGGCCCCGGCGCTGCTGGAAGCCGGCGGCGCCAAGGTCGCGCAGCTGGACTACACGTACGGGACGAACGGCATCCCGCTCCCCTCCGACAAGCCCTGGGCCGTGAACCTGATCGACCCGGACCGGATCGTCGCCGACGCCCGCGCCGCGCGCGCGGCCGGCGCGAACGTCGTCGTCCTCAGCGTCCACTGGGGCTCCGAGTGGCAGACGGCGCCCGACCAGCAGCAGTTGGACCCGGCAAAGGCCCTGACCGCTTCGCGCGGGGCGGACGGCCTTCCCGACATCGACCTGATCCTGGGCACCCACAACCACGTGCCGCAGCCCTACGAGAAGATCAACGGCACCTGGGTCGTGTACGGCATGGGCGACCAGGTCGCCAGCTTCTACGAGGCCGACAAGGCCCGCGGCAACATGTCCTCGATCCCCCGCTTCACCTTCGCCCCCTCGGCCGCCCATCCGGGCCGGTGGGAGGTGGCCAAGGCCGAGTACCTCACGCAGTACTCGGACATGCGGCAGCCGTTCCGCGTCGTCTGCGCCTCCTGCGACTCCGGGTCCACCGACTCCACCTACACCGCCGTGGACCGCGAGGTCACCAAGGCCGTGATGTCGCGGGGCGCCGCCGAGCAGGGTCTGACGCGGGCCACCAAGTAGGTATGAGGACCTGCCGCGTTACGAGGCCCGGCCGCGCCGGGTCGCGACCAGCGCGGCGGCGCCGAAGCCGAGCAGGATCAACGCCCCGCCCGTGACGTACGGGGTGAGGGAACCGCCGCCGGTCTCGGCGAGGTTGGCGGAGGTGCCGGAGCCGGCCGAGGTGCCCGCGGTCCCCGTCTGCGGCTTGATGTCGGGCGTCTGCGCGGGGCTGGGGGCGGGACCGGCCGGGGACTCGCAGTGCGCTTCGGCGAGCACGATCTCGCCCTCCACCTGCGCCACGTTCAGATCGAGCGGGTTCACCGACACCTTGAGCCGCAGCGCGGTCGCGGCCGCCGTGGAGGAGGTGGTCTCGGCGGCCGAGAGCTCCAGGCTGACCAGGCCGACCTTCGGGACCTCGACCTTGGTGGGCCCGCTCGCCGCGACGGTGACCTTCTTGCCGAGGACGGTCACCGCGCCGGGGACGGCGGAGCTGGCGACCGGCTTCTTGCCCGCCTCGCAGACGGCCTTGGAGGTGACCTTCTCCACCTCGATCAGGGCGAGCGCCGGCAGTCCCGGCACGTGCACCCGGGCCTTGGCCAGGTTGGCCTCCGCCTGGGCGCGGTGTCCGTCGGCGGAGGCCATGGAGGTGGCGACGTCGGCGCGCAGCACGCTCACCGGGGCTCCCCCTTCGACTCCGTCGAGGGTGACGGTCAGCGCCGTCTTCGTCGCGTCCGCCGGGGCGCTGACCTCGTTGAGGGTCGCCTTGAGCGGGACGTGCACGGTCTTGTTGAGCAGGCCCACATCCAGTGCGGCGCGCAGGACGACGGCGCCGGCCTTTCCTTCGCCGGCGCCGTGCTGCGCGGTGGCGGAGGCGGGCGGGGCGGCGAGGAGGGCTACCGCTCCCGTGGCGAGGAGCGCGGCCACGGGCATGCGGAAGGTGTTGCTGTTCAAGGTGGTGGAACCCCCAGGGAGATGGGAGCCGTCGCGCCGCCAATGGGGGACATCGCGCGCGCCGACGGCCTCGACCCCGGAATCTTTACGCACTGAGAGTGAACGGGTGCCAACCCGGCATGAGTTCACCCCAAAGGGTGGTTTCCACGCATAGGTTCGAATAAATACGCCCCATCCTGAACGGCAGTTCCCTCCCACCACAGCCCGCGGGCGCTCCTCACCCCCGAAAGGGGTAGTCAACGACCGGTCGGCGTCCGGGGTCACGCCCCGTCAACGCGCCGCCGCGCAGGGCCCGGACCGCGCTCAGGCGACCACGTTGCCGTTCACCACCACCCGCAGGGGCTGCGCCAGCGCCCGTACGTCGGCCCGCGGATCGCCCGCGTAGACCACCAGGTCGGCAGGCGCCCCCTCGGTCAGGCCGGGCCTGCCGAGCCACTCGCGCGCGCCCCACGTGGTCGCCGAGAGGGCCTGGAGCGGCGGGATGCCGGCCTTGACGAGCTCGCCCACCTCGGCGGCGACCAGGCCGTGCGGGAGGGAACCCCCCGCGTCGGTGCCCACGTAGACCCCGATGCCGGCGTCGTAGGCGGCCCGGACGGTGTCGTAGCGGCGCTCGTGCAGTCGGCGCATGTGCGCCGCCCAGCCGGGGAACTTGGCTTCGCCGCCCGCCGCCATCTTCGGGAAGGTGGCGATGTTCACGAGGGTCGGCACGATCGCGACCCCGCGCTCCGCGAACAGCGGGATCGTGTCCTCGGTGAGCCCGGTGGCGTGTTCGACGCAGTCGATGCCCGCCTCGACCAGGTCGCGCAGGGAGTCCTCGGCGAAGCAGTGGGCGGTGACGCGGGCGCCGAGCCGGTGGGCTTCGGCGATGGCCGCCTCGACCTCGGCGCGCGGCCAGCAGGCGGTCAGGTCCCCCACCTCGCGGTCGATCCAGTCGCCGACCAGCTTGACCCAGCCGTCCCCGCGCAGGGCCTCGCGGCCGACGTACTCGACGAGGTCGGCCGGCTCGATCTCGTGGGCGAAGTTGCGGATGTAGCGGCGGCTGCGGGCGATGTGGCGCCCGGCCCGGATGACCTTCGGCAGGTCCTCGCGGTCGTCGATCCAGCGGGTGTCGGACGGGGATCCGGCGTCGCGGATCAGGAGGGTGCCGGCGTCGCGGTCGGCCAGGGCCTGGCGTTCGGCGGTCTGCGCGTCCACGGGTCCGTGGGCATCGAGTCCCACGTGACAGTGCGCGTCCACCAGCCCGGGGAGCACCCAGCCGGACACCTCGGTGACCTCGCCGGGCCCGCGCGGACGCTCGTAGGAGACGCGCCCGCCGATCACCCACAGCTCGTCGCGCACCTCCTCGGGGCCGACCAGCACCCGCCCCTTCACATGCAGCACAGCACCACGGTCGCCTTTGACGTCGTCGCTCATGTCGGCACTGTACGTGCGTGATCGGTAGGCTCTCCAGGTCGCTCCGGACGATTCCGGCCAACCCCAGACACGAAGCCCGAGACACGAAGAGAGCACCGCCGTGAACCACCCCCTCCTGGACCTTCCGCCCCTGACCGCCGCGCGGTTCGCGTCGATCGAGCGGGGCGTCGCGGAGCTGCTCTCCACCCGGGCGGACGTGGTGATCACGCAGGGCGAGGCGCTGCTCCCGCTGGAGGGCTGCATCCGCTCCGGCGCGCGGCCCGGCTCCACCGCGCTGAACATCGTCACCGGCCCCTACGGCACCACCTTCGGCAACTGGCTGCGCGACTGCGGGGCGACGGTCGTGGACCTGGCGGTCCCCTTCGACACCGCCGTCACGGGCGTCCAGGTGGCCGACGCCCTGGCGGCGCACCCGGAGATCGACTTCGTCTCGCTGGTGCACGCGGAGGCGGCCACCGGGAACACGAACCCGGTCGCGGAGATCGGCGAGGCCGTACGGGCCCACGGGGCGCTGTTCATGCTGGACGCGGTGGCCTCGGTGGGCGCGGAGCCGCTGCTGCCGGACGAGTGGGGCGTGGACCTGTGCGTGATCGGGGCGCAGAAGGCGATGGGCGGACCGGCGGGCGTCTCGGCCGTGTCGGTCTCGGACCGGGCCTGGGCCCGCTTCGCCGGGAATCCCGCCGCCCCGAGGAGCTCGTACCTCTCCCTCCTGGACTGGAAGGAGCGCTGGATCGACGGCGGGCGGGGGGCCCTGCCGCACGCGCCGGCGCAGCTGGAGATGCTGGCGCTGGAGGCCTGCCTGGACCGCATCGCGGCCGAGGGGCTGCCCGCGGTGACGGCCCGCCACGCGGCAGCGGCAGCGGCGACCCGCGCGGGCGCCGCGGCCCTGGGCATCGCCCCGTACGTGGCCCAGGACGCGGCAGCCGCCCCGGTCGCCACCACCCTGCGGGTTGCGGAGGCCTCCCTGGTGGCGGCGAAGGCCCTGGCGGCGGACCCGGCGGCCCCCCTCGCGGCGGGCGGCGGCGCCCTGGCCCAGGAGATGCTCCGGGTCAACCACTACGGCACCGCGGCCTCCCTGGAAACCGTCCGGTCCTGCCTGCGGGCCCTCGCCGCGGCCCTCTCCCTGGACCCGGCCGCGGGCCTCGCGGCAGCCGGGGCGGCCTGGTCGGCGGCGCCGTCCGCCTGACGGGCGGGCTTCAGGGCTTCAGGGCTTCAGGGCTTCAGGGCAGGCTTCAGGAGAGCAGGTCCAGCAGCCGGTCCACATCCGCCTCGGTGTTGTAGAGGTGGAAGGAGGCCCGCAGATTGCCGGCGCGGGCGGCGGTGGCGATGCCCGCGGCGAGGAGGACGGGCTGGCGGTCGGCCAGGCCCGGGACCGAGACGATCGGGGAGTCGCCGGGGACCGGTTCACGGCCCAGGCGGGCCAGGCCGGCCCGGTAGCGGGCGGCCAGGGCGGTGTCGTGGGCGTGCACCGCTTCGATGCCGATCCGCTCGAGCAGGGCCAGCGAGGGTTCGGCGGCGTGGTAGCCGAGGAAGGCCGGGGACTCGTCGAAGCGGCGGGCTCCGTGGGCCAGTTCGGGCATCGGGCCGTAGGTGGAGTCCCACATCGACTCGGCCGCCACCCAGCCCGCGTGCAGCGGGACCAGTGTGGACTGGGCCTCTTCGGAGACGGTGAGGTACGAGACCCCGCGCGCGGCCAGCAGCCACTTGTACCCGGCGGTGACCGTGTACTCGTAGGGCGAGGCGTCGAAGGGCAGCCAGCCCGCCGCCTGGGTGGCGTCGACCAGCATGCGCGCGCCGTAGGCGCGGGTGGCCTCGCGGATCGCGGCGAGGTCCGCCGTACGCCCGTCCGCGGACTGTACGGCGCTCAGTGCGACCAGCGCGGTGCCCGGCCCGACGGCTTCGGCGATCGACTCCAGCGGGGCGAAGCGGACCTTGAGGTCGTCGCGCACCACGAAGGGGTTGATGACGGAGGCGAACTCGCCCTCGGGGCACAGGACTTCGGATCCGGCCGGGAGGGAGGCCGAGACCAGGCCGACGTGGGTGGACACGGCGGAGCCGACGGCCACCCGGTCCGGGGCCACCCCGACGAGGCGTGCGAAGGCGCCCCGGACCCGGTTCACCCGGTCGAAGTCACCGAAGCCGGAAGGGATTCCGGCCCCGGCGGCCTCGGCCAGTCGCCGCACCTCGGCGACGGCCGCCCGCGGGAGGACGCCGCAGGTGGCGGTGTTGAGATAGGTGGTGGAGTGCGCGAACTCGGCGCGGACCGTTTCGGGCGGCAGGAGATCCATGGCTTCCACTCTGCGCCAGGATCAACCCAAAGTCCATTGCCGGGTTTTGCGGGCTACACCAAAGGATTACTTATGAAGCGCGGGCCCCGGGCGGGTCAGTGCTGCGGCACCGCGCAGCTGCCGTCCGGCTCGCACACCTCGCCGTCGGGGGCGGCGGGGACGAGGACCTCGCGCCCGGCCCATGCCTGCTCCAGTGCCTGGGTGAAGACCTCGGCGGGCTGGCCGCCCGAGATTCCGTAGCGGCGGTCGAACACGAAGAACGGTACGGCGCTCGCGCCCAGTTCGGCGGCCTCGCGCTCGTCGGCCCGCACCTCGGCGGCGTAGGCCGAGTCGTCGGCCAGGACCTCGCGGGCCTCCGCCTCGTCCAGCCCGGCCTCGACGGCGAGCCCGACCAGGGTCTCGGGGTCGAAGACGGAGCGCTCCTCGCCGAAGTTGGCGCGGTAGGCGAGGTCGAGCAGCTCCTCCTGGCGGCCGCGGGCGGCGGCCAGGTGCAGCAGGCGGTGGATGTCGAAGGTGTTGCCGTGGTCGCGGCCCTCGGTCCGGTACGTCAGCCCTTCGGCGCGGGCGCTCGCGGCCACGTGCGCCTCCATGCCGCGGGCCTCGTCGAGGGTGCGGCCGTACTTCTTGGCGAGCATCTCCAGGACGGGCGCCACCTCGCCCTTGGGACCGTTCGGGTCGAGCTCGAAGGAGCGGAAGACGACCTCGATCTCGTCGCGGTGCGCGAACTCGGCCAGCCCCTTGGTGAAACGGGCCTTGCCGATGTAGCACCAGGGGCAGGCGATGTCGCTCCAGATCTCGACGCGCATGTTCCTTCTTCTCTCCATGGAATCAACTGTTCCGGGTTCAACCATTCCCGGTCCGGTCTCATTCCCCGGACGGTTCCCCCACCGCGAGCCAGAGGATGCGGTGGGAGCCGGCCTGGGCTCCGGCGGGGTCCGGGAGCCAGCCCTGGCGGGCGTAGAAGGCCTGGGCGCGGAGGTTGTGCTCGTAGACCTCCAGGCGGACCCTGCGGATGCCCGCGCGGCGCCAGGCGTCGAGGCAGGCCTCGTGCAGGGCGGCCCCGGTGCCCCGGCGCCAGTGGACGGGGTCCACGTGCAGCTGGGTCAGGGTGGTCTCGCCGCCGTCCGTGCGGAAGGCCGCGACCCCGGTGAGCTCGCCGTCCCGCTCGGCGCAGAGCACCCCACCCTCGGTGCCGGTCCGGGTGACCGCCCGGGACCAGCCCTCGCGGGTGCACGCCAGCTCGGCCGCGCCGCCGTGGCTCTCCTCGGGGATCCGGCCCCGGTAGTAGGTGGCACGGGCCCGGGTGTGGAGGGCGGCGATGGCGTCGAGGTCGGCGGGGCGCGCGGTCCGGATCATGGCCAAGGGAACGCGCCGGGAACCCTGTCGGTTCCCGGCGCGCGTCCCACGTGTCCACGACCCACCGGATTCGGCCACGCGTACGAGGCGGTGCGGGTCGGTACGGTTCGGTACGACGGCGCGGCTACCTCTTCAGCCAGGCCTGCATCATCTTCTGCGCGACGGGAGCGGCCAGCTTGCCGCCGCCGATCTCGGAGCGGTCGGTGTCCGAGTTCTCGATCACCACGGTGACCACGATCTGCTTGCCGCCCATCTTCCCGTACGTGGTGTACCAGGCGAGCGGCGGCAGGCTGTTGTTCACTCCGCGCTGGGCGGTACCGGTCTTGGCGCCGGCCTCGACACCCGGGATCTGGACGTTCTTGCCACCGCCTTCGGTGGCGACCGTCCTCATGGCGTCCTGGACCATCGAGGCGGTCTTCTCGCTCATCACCTGCTGGGACTTCGGGTTCTTGAAGCTCTCCAGCACGTTCCCGTTGGAGTCGGTGACCTCGGAGACCTCGTGCGGGGAGACCAGCTTGCCGCCGTTCTCGATCGCGGCCGTCACCATCGCCATCTGGAGCGGGGTGGCCTGTACGTCGAACTGGCCGATACCGGTCTGCGCGACCTGGTCGACCGACATCTTCTTCGTCGGGTACTTGCTCGCGGGGCGGGCCTCGACGGGAAGCTTCTGCACCACGTTGAAGCCGAGCTTCTCCGCCATGGCGCGCATCTTGTCCTGGCCGAGCTTGTGCGCGAACTCCGCGAAGACGTTGTTGCAGGACAGCCGCAGGGCGGTCCGGGGGGAGACGTTGTCGCACATCGAGTCGTCCACCTCGCTGCGCAGCTTGGTGGTGGTGCCGGGAATCGTGTAGTTGCCGGGGATCCCGGTGGGCGTGTCGATGTTCGTGACCAGGCCGTTCTCGATCGCCGCGGCCAGGGTGACGAGCTTGAAGGTGGATCCCGGCGCCTGCGGCTTGCGCAGCGCCACGTTCTCCATCGCCTTGCCCTCGTCGGCGTTGAGCTTCTTCCAGGCCTCCTCGTCCGTGGCGCCCGTGATCGTGCCCGGGTCGAAGGAGGGGTTGTTCACGATGGCCAGGATCTCGCCGGTGGACGGGTCGATGGCCACGGCGGAGCCCTGCTTGCCCTGGAGCGCGTCGTAGCCGGCCTTCTGGACGTCCTTGTCGATGGTCGTCAGGACGTTGCCCGGGGAGGCACGCTTGTTGGTGAGCGTGTCCATGATGCTCTTGAGCCGGTTGTCCGAGCCGTTGAGGACGTCCTTGTAGACACCCTCCAGCATGCTCGAACCGTAGGCCTGGGAGCTGTACCCGGTGATCGGCGCGTACAGCGGCCCGTCGGTGTAGGTCCGCTTGTACTGGAAGTCCCGTCCGCCCGTCTTCGTGGAGCCGGTGATCGGCTCACCGCCCACGATGATGTTCCCCAACGGGTTCTCGTACTGCCCGATGAGGTTCCGCCGGTTGTTCTTGTCGTCTGCGAGGGCCTGGCCTTGATATGCCTGCACCCAGGTGACCCGCACCAAAAGGGCCAGCACCAGAAGCAGACAGAAGACCGACGCACGCCTGATCGTCTTGTTCATCCCCCAGAAGGACGTCCCAGCCGCCCCAGCCGTTCCGCTCTGCCCCGATTGTGGCCGAGTTCTCAGCCTTTCTTCATGGGGAAACCTCCCTCGTACGCCGCGATGACCGCCTGGGTGCGGTCCCGGGAGCCGGTCTTGGCCAGCACCGCTGCCACGTGCGTCTTCACCGTCTGCGGACCGACCCCGAGGCGCTCGCTCACCTCGTGGTTGGACAGCCCGGCGGCCATCAGGCGCAGCACGTCGGCCTCCCGGTCCGTGAGCCGGGCCACCCAGGGCGCGGCGCCCGGCCCCGCTCCGGACGGGGTGTGGGCGGCGGCCAGGGAGCGGACGGCCGCCGGGAAGAGCAGCGAGTCCCCGCGCGCCACGAGCCGGACGGCGGCTATCAGCTCGTCGGGGTGGGCCCGCTTGAGGAGGAACCCGGCGGCTCCCGCGCGCAGCGCGTCGTAGACGTAGGCGTCGTTCTCGAAGGTGGTGACCACCACGATCCGCGGCGGCTCGGCCATGGTGGCGAGGATCCGCCGGGTGGCCTGGATCCCGTCGACCTCGGGCATCCGAACGTCCATCAGCACCACGTCCGGGGCCAGGGCCCGCACCACGGACACGGCCTCGGCTCCGGTGGCCGCCTCCCCGACGACCTCCAGATCGGGCTCGGCGTCGAGGATGGCCCGCAGGGCGGTGCGGACCATCCGCTCGTCGTCGGCCAGGACCACGCGCAGCGGCGGGCGCGGCGGCGGGGTCATCGCGGGCCCCCGCCGAGCGGAAGGACAGCCCGCAGCCGCCACCGGCCCCCGTGCGGCCCCGCCTCCACGTGCCCGCCGAGCAGCGCGGCCCGCTCGGCGGCCCCGCGCAGCCCGCGGCCCCCGGTGGTGCGGTCCTGCGGAGCGGCGCCCGGATCGTTCGTCATGGTGATCTCCAGTTCCTCTTCTTCGTTCCCGTCGCGCACCCGTACGAGGATCCGCAGATCGACCGGTCCGGCTCCGTGCCGCAGCGCGTTGCTCAGCCCCTCCTGCACGATCCGGTACGCCTCGCGGGAGGCGATCGCCGGGAGCCGCTCCCAGTCCCCGGCCGGTCCCGGGTCCTGGCGGGCGGTGATCGGTGTCCCGGAGGCCCGGCTCCGGTCCAGCAGCCCGTCGAGGTCGGCGGCCAGCGTCGGCGCGATCCCGGCGCCCCCGGCACCATCGGCGTCACCGGCCGCCACTCCGTCGCCCTCGCGCAGCAGGCCCAGTACCGCGTCCAGCTCCCCCACCGTGCGCCGGGTGGTGTCCTCGATCGCGGCGAGCGCCTCCCGTACGAAGCCGGGGTCGCTGTCGAGCACCCGCCGGGCGGCGCTCGCCTGGAGGGTGACCGCGCTGAGGGCGTGCCCGACGGCGTCGTGCAGCTCCCGGGCCAGCCGGTTGCGCACCGCAAGATCGGCGGCCCGCTCCTCGGCCGCCGCCAGCCGGTCCGCCGCCGTCGGCCCGAGCAGCACCGGCGCCAGCCGGGCCAGCAGCGCCCCGGCCCTGACGGCGCACAGAACGACCCCGGCCAGCAGCCCGATCCCGAGCACCGGGGCCAGCCAGGGCTCGGCCAGTACGTCGAACCAGCCGAACCCGACCCCCAGTTCCCGCAGCCCGCTCACGAACGGCAGGGCGATCAGCACCACCGCCGCGGGCGGCACCGCCAGGGTGATCCCGCTGACCAGCGCCCCGACCCCCAGGTGCAGGGTCCACCAGGCCGAGGTCCGCCCCCGGGCCGCCCAGGTCCGGGCCGGCCCCTGCGCGAGCCGCTCCCCCGGCACCCCGCCCAGGGCCCGGACGGCGGCCACCGACATCGGCCGGACCAGCCCGAACAGTCCGGTCGCGGCGACGAGCGGCAGGGAGGCGCCGTAGGCGGCGAGGCTGAGCGGCAGCGAGTTGAGCGCGTTGACCCCGCCTCCGGCGGCGCCGACCACCACCTGCATCAGCAGGAAGTACGGCATCAGCAGGGCGCCGCCGAGTATCAGATGGATCCAGCGCAGCCGGGCCCGCGCCCCGAACAGCCTCTCCACGCCGCCTCCCTCAGGCCGCTCGGCGCGTGGCGAGGAAGCGCGCCATGACGGTGACCGCGAGCAGTCCGATGATCATCTGGCCAGCGTAGATCAGGTAGGTCGCGGCGGTCGTCTCTTCGCCCGGACCGGGGTCCCCGCCCGCCACCGCGACCATCATCCACATCCCCCAGCACGAGGTCGCCGCCGAGCCGGTCCACGCCACGGCCAGCGGCCACCACGCCCGCCGGTCCCCGCCCTTGGCGAGCATCAGCGCCCCCGCCGCGGCGGTCAGCGCACATATCGCGTGGACGGCGGAGACCACGGCCGTATCGGAGGAGTACTGCGCGATCTGGGCCGGATCGTGCCCGGCCGTGCCGCCGAAGGCCCAGTACAGGTGGGTCGCCGCCACCACCGCGGCCACCGCCGCCGCGGCTCCCGCCACCACCCCCGTGGGTGACGGGAGCCGCGCTCCGAGGACTCCCTGCCAGCGCCGCCCCCAGCGCTCTCGCGCATAGGGGACGAACAGCCCGGCCAGGGCCATGGCCTGGATGATGAAGCCGGGGTAGACGAGGTTGAAGACCCACGGTTCGAGGAAGGGCGCCTCGACCGCTCGCGCGGCCTCGTCCGGCCCCAGCCCCATGGCGCGCAGGAGGAGTTGGCCGGGGAAGCCGAGGACGATCGGTGTCAGCAGTCCGGTGGCGATGAAGACGGGGAGGACGAGCAGCCAGGACGGGACGCGCATCCCCCAGGGCCGGGTGAGCACGAGGACCAGCAGGACCACGCTGGAGTCCATGACCAAGGACAGGCCGTTGAGCGCGGTGAAGAACGCGCTGCCCGGCTCCAGGAGCACGCTGCCGTCCGGTATCCCGATGTGGCTCCCGGCCAGCCAGGCGGTCTTCAGCGTCAGATAGGGCACGGTGGCGGCGATGGCGGCCGCCCGCAGGAACCTCCGCCCGGAGCCCAGCCGGGTGGCCGGCCGGGTGGCCGGCGGCCGGGCTTCGTCAAGCGGCGGACCCTGCGGTCGCTTCGTGGGGACGGCTCGTGTGGTCATGACTCAACGGTCCCGTGTCCAGGCCCCCGCCACCTCCCCCGTGAAGGGGAACCGTCTCCCTCGCCCGGGGGAGGAACCACCCCCTCCACCGCACCACCTGCGAGCCCGCGCGTGCCCACACATCCGCCCGCATCCGCCCGCAGGGCCCTCAGAGCCGCTACATCCGCCGCGTCACCACCGACAGCCGGTCCCTCGCCTCGAACAGCGCCCCCTTGATGACCTGTTCGTGCCCCGGCGTCAGCCGCGCCACCGGTACCGAGCAGCTCACCGCGTCGCGGGCCGGCGTCCGGTAGGGCACGGCCACCCCGAAGCAGCGCAGTCCGAGGGTGTTCTCCTCCCGGTCCACCGCGTACCCCTGCTCCCGCACCAGGGCCAGCTCGTCGATGAGCCGGTCCCGGTCGGTGATGGTGTGCTCGGTGACCGGTTCCAGCCGCCGCGGCAGGAGTCCGCGTACCTCTTCGTCGGTGTGCGTGGCCAGCAGCGCCTTGCCGAGCGCCGTCGAGTGCACGGGCAGCCGCCGGCCGACGCGGGTGAAGGGCCGCAGATAGTGCTGGGACTGGCGGGTCGCGAGGTAGACCACGCTCGTCCCGTCCATCCGGGCCAGGTGGATGGTCTCCGTCGTATCGTCGGAGAGCCGGTCCAGCGTCGGCCTGGCCGCCGCGACGACCTCGTCCCCGTCGATGTACGAGCTGCCGACGAGCAGCGCCCGTACGCCGATGCCGTACCGCGTTCCCGTCGCGTCCGTCTCCACCCAGCCCAGGTTCACCAGGGTGCGCAGCAGCATGTAGAGGCTGGATTTGGGCAGGGAGAGGTCGCTTTGGATGTCGGCCAGGCTGTGGAGCCCCGGTCGCGCCGCGAAGTGTTCCAGCAACTGGACCGTGCGTACCGCCGACTTGACGGCCGCCGGCGCGCCCGAGCCCCCCGACTCAGCTGTCGTCATTCGCCTTCGTGCCCCTCTGTCGCTGTGCCTGGCTCCGGCTCTCGTCTTGTCAACCCGGAAGGCGCGGAAATAGAGTCCACGATGGATGTGATCATTCATCCACCGGAACAGCGTTCAGAATACTGAACGCATCCGCACGGGTCAGCGTAGATCCAGGAGGCAGTTCGCCATGGCAGCAACACCAGTCTGGAGTGTGGACCCCCGCACCGGGAAGCAGCGCGAGCAGGTTGCGGCGGAGGCCACACCCCAGGAGGTGGACGGAGCCGTGCGCGCGGCCCACGCGGCCCGCGGCGCGCTCGGCGACGCCGTCGCCCGCGCCGCCTTCCTGCGCGCCGCCGCCGACCTCCTCGACGGGGCCGCCGAGCAGGTCGTCCGGGCCGCCGACGCCGAGACCGCGCTCGGCCCCGGACGGCTCACCGGCGAGCTCGCCCGCACCACCGGCCAGCTCCGCGCCTTCGCCGACGCCGTGGACGAGGGCTCCCACCTCGACATCCGCATCGACCGCGCCGACCCCACCACCGCCCCGCCCCGCCCGGAGCTGCGCCGCTACAAGGTGCCGCTGGGCGTGGTCGCGGTGTACGCCGCCTCGAACTTCCCGCTCGCCTTCTCCGTCCCCGGCGGGGACACCGCCAGCGCGCTGGCCGCGGGCTGCCCGGTCGTGGTCAAGGCGCACCCCGACCACCCGGCCACCTCCGAACTGTGCGCCTCGCTGCTGCGCCGGGCGGCCGTCGCCGCCGGGCTGCCGCCCGAAGTGGTCGCCGTGGTGCACGGGTTCGACGCCGGCCTGGAGCTGATCCGGCACCCGCTGGTCACCGCCGCCGGGTTCACCGGTTCCATCCGGGGCGGGCGGGCCCTGTTCGACGCGGCCGCCGCGCGGCCCGTGCCGATCCCCTTCCACGGGGAACTGGGCTCCCTGAACCCCGTCGTGGTCACCCCGGCGGCCGCCGCCGAGCGCGCCGAGGAGATCGGCGCCGGGCTGGCGGGCTCGGTCACCCTCGGAGTCGGCCAGTTCTGCGTCAAGCCCGGCCTGGTCCTCGTACCCGAGGGCGCGGACGGCGACCGGCTCGCCGGGGCGCTCGGCAAGTCGCTCGGCGAGAGCGGTCCCGGGGTCCTGCTCGACCACCGGATGCGGGAGAACTTCATCGCCGGGGTCCGCGAGCGCGCCGCGCTGCCCGGGGTCGAGGCCCCCGTCGCCCCCGGCTCCGGCGGCGAGCACACCGTCGGCGCGGGCTACCTGAGCCTGCCGGCGCGGACCCTGCTGGAGGGCAGGCCCTACGAGGTGCTCCTGGAGGAGTGCTTCGGCCCCGTCACCGTGCTCGTCCGGTACGCGGACCAGGGCGAGGCCCGCGCCCTGCTCGGGCGGCTCCCGGGGAACCTCACCGCGACCCTCCAGCTGTCGGCGGCCGAGGCGGCCGGCGGCCCGGGACCCGCGGCGGAGCTGATCGCCCGGGCCACCGCGCTGGCCGGGCGGATCGTGGTCAACGGCTGGCCGACCGGTGTCGCGGTGGCCCCCGCCCAGCACCACGGCGGCCCCTACCCGGCGGCGACCTCCCACTCCACCTCGGTCGGCGGCACCGCCATCGAACGCTGGCTGCGGCCGGTGGCCTACCAGTCGGTGCCGGACGCCCTGCTCCCTCCGGAGCTGCGGGAGGCCAACCCACTGGGGCTGCCGCGCCGGGTCACGGGCGACCTGCCGGCTTAGTGCGCAGCCGCCCCGCTTAATGCGTTGCCGCCCCCGGCCCGGGGGCGGCAGGCTGCGCCCCATGCCCAGACCACACGGATTCTCGTACGAACAGCTGGGCGACCACACGGTCGCCATCACCCACCAGGGCCGGTCCGCGACCACCCTGCGGGGCAGCCGGGCCGACAAGTTCCTCGCCGAGGTCGAAGCCGGTGACGCGCAGCTGGTGATGGCCCGCTGGACCGGCGCGTACAAGTTCGGGAACGAGCGGACGGCCAAGAACCACCCCAGGAACCGGGGCTGAGAACCGGCCTCAACCGTGGTCGACCGGCCACGGGACCCGGCGAAATCTCGCCGGAGAGTAAGGGAACGGCAAAGGGACCCCGGTCGTTCTCCCGGCATGACCGCTATGACCCCTGGTTCCAACCTGCCGCTCAACACCGTCCGCGTGACGGTCGACGTGGCTGCCCCGGTGCGGCTCGACGTGTCCGGGCTGCTCCTCGCCGCCGACGGCAAGGTGCGTTCCGACGCCGATTTCATCTTCTTCAACCAGCCGGCCGGCCCCGGTGTCGCGTACCGGTCCGGCGGCGGTACGACACCGGACTCGATCACCGTGGACACCGGTTCGGTGCCGCCGGGGATCGAGCGGATCGTGATCACCGCCAGTCCGGACGCGGCCGGACAGACCTTCCAGGGCATCGAGCCCACCGCCACCGTGCGGGACGCGGCGAGCGGAGCGGTGATCGCCACCTTCACCCCGCCGCAGCTCGGCACCGAGACCGCCCTGGTGGTCGTCGAGGTGTACCAGCGCGGCGGCGTGTGGAAGGTCCGCGCGGTCGGCCAGGGTTACGCGAACGGCCTCGCCGGCATCGCGACCGACTTCGGGGTCTCGGTGGAGGACGAGCCGGCTCCGGCGGCCGCCGCGCCGGTGGCCCCGCCCATGCCCCCGACCCCCCCGGCTCCCCCCGCTCCGGCCGCGTACCCGCCCTCCCCCTGGCTCGGCGCCGCGACCCCCGCGGCAGCGCCCCCGGCCCCCGTGGCCGCACCCGCGCCCGCCCCCGGGGCCGGGAAGGTCAACCTCGACAAGGGCCGGGTCAGCCTCCAGAAGAACCAGACGGTCTCCCTCGTCAAGAACGGCCGCCCGCTGCTCTCCCAGGTCAAGATGGGCCTCGGCTGGGAGCCCGCGTTCGGCGGCCGCGACATCGACCTCGACGCCTCCGTCATCGCGTACGGCCCGCAGCGCAACCACATCGACAGCTGCTACTTCGGCAAGCTGTCCATCCTCGGCGGCTCCGTCAAGCACTCCGGTGACAACCTCACCGGCGAGGGCGCGGGCGACGACGAGGTGATCGTCGTGGACCTCGGACGGCTCCCCGCCGACACGACGGGGCTGGTCTTCACGGTCAACTCCTTCTCCGGCCAGAAGTTCACCGAGGTCGCCAAGGCCTACTGCCGCCTGATCGACGCCGCGACCGGCGAGGAGCTGGTCCGCTTCGACCTCACCGGTGCCGAGCCGCAGACCGGGGTCATGATGGCGAAGCTGATCAAGCAGTTCTCCGGCGAATGGGAGATGACGGCCATGGGCGAGTTTGTGAAGTCGCGCACAGTGCGGGGCATGGTCAAACCGGCCGCGCAGGCACTCTGAGCAGGTGGGCGGGCACATGGAGCGACCGCGCTGCGTTCCGTGGCGCTCCAGGTGATCGATTCCACCCTTAAAGCGGAGGTGGCTGTCAGTGCCCGCCCGTAGCCTTGAACCCATGCACCAGACACTCCAGCCCGCGGGTCCCGCGCGCCCGTCCGCCTCCGAGGCGAACGACGCGATCCGGCACCTTGTCGAGAGCCGGGTGGACGGCGAGTGGCCCTCCGAGGCGTATGAGTTCCTCCTTGAGGAATGGGCCGCGGCCAGCCGCGCCGAAGACTGCTTCTAGCTCGACATCCACCGGTACGAAGAAAATACGAAGAGCGCACGCGAAAAAGAGAGCCGCCGGGCCCCTGGGCCCGGCGGCTCTCTCTCTTCATGCGGGCGAGGTTCCCCGCGCCCGCATGATCAGCCGGATCAGCGCGTACGCCGCCACGGGCCGGTGATGGCCAGCATGATCCCCGGGTCCTGGATGTTCGCGAACAGGGTCCGCTCGTCCGGTGAGAAGCAGACGCCCGTGAACTCCGAGTACTCCGGCGCCTCGGGCGTCCCCATGTTCATCTCGTTGCGGGCCAGCGGGTACGTGCGCCCCGACTCCGTCGCGCCGAAGAGGTGCTGCAGGCCAGAGCCGTCCTCCGCGATGATCAGGCCGCCGTACGGGGAGACCGTGATGTTGTCGGGTCCGTCGAGGGAGCCGTCCGCCGCCGGGTCGGCGTTCACCCCGAGCAGGACCAGCAGCCGCATGGTGCGCCGCTTCGCGTCGTAGAACCACACCTGGCCGTCGTGCGCGGCGCCGGGGCTCTCCGAGCGGGCGTAGGAGGAGACGAAGTACGCCCCGCCGTCGGCCCACCACATGCCCTCCAGCTTGCGCGCACGGGTCACGGCCGATTCCCCGAACTGCTTGCGCACCGGAGTGGTACGCGCGTCACGGTCCACGACCGGCACCCAGTCGACCCCGTAGGTGGTGCCGATCTGCGTCGCCCGCGAGAGGTCGTCGACGAACCGCCCGGCGCTGTCGAAGCACTTGGCCGCGGCCAGCACCCCGGCGTCGTCGGCGAGCGTACGGAGCCGGCCGCGCCCGTGGCGGAAACCGCTCGGCGGGGTCCAGCGGTAGAGCAGCCCGTTGGGGCCGGAGGCGTCCTCGGTCAGGTAGGCGTGGCCCTGCCTCGGGTCGATGACCACGGCCTCGTGCGCGTACCGGCCGAAGGCCTTGACGGGCTTCGGGTCGCGGTTGGCGCGGCGGTCGTTGGGGTCCACCTCGAACACGTAGCCGTGGTCCTTGGTCATCCCGTTCTTACCGGCCAGGTCCTCGGTCTCCTCGCAGGTCAGCCAGGTGTCCCAGGGGGTCGAGCCGCCCGCGCAGTTGGTCGAGGTACCGGCGACGCCCACCCATTCGGCGACCTCGCCTCCGCGGCGGACCTCGACGACCGTGCAGCCGCCGGCCGCGGCCGGGTCGTAGACCAGGCCCTCGGTGAGCGGGACGGGGTGCGCCCAGTTCGCGCGCGGGCCCTTCAGCTCGTGGTTGTTGACGAGGAGGGTGACTCCCCGGTGTCCCTCGAAGGCGGCGGTTCCGTCGTGGTTGGACGGGGTGATCTCGCCGGAGTCCAGCTTCGTGACCCCGCTGTGGGTGATCACCCGGTAGGTGAATCCGGCCGGGAGGGCCAGGATTCCGGCCGGGTCGGGGAGGAGCGGGCCGTATCCGGGGCCGTGCCCGTGGCCGTGTCCGTGCCCGTCGGCCAGGGCGCCGTCGTCGGCGGCCAGCGCCCCGGGGGCGGTGGCGAGTGCGCCGACCGTCCCCGTGAGTGCGACTCCCGCACCGGCGAGGACGGTGCGGGCGGTGAAGTCTCTACGGCTGAGCGGCATCGGGTCTCCAGGGGTGGGGAGGGCTGCGCTGTCGTACGGTCGTCGGCGCACACGCTCCCGCCCGCACGTGAACGCCGACTGAACTACCCGGGAAAACGAACCGACCCCTTCCCGGTGGCCGTGATGGCCGACTCCTCTTCGGGAACGGCTTGTTACCGGCGCCTCACGCGTTGCGGGACCGGGCCTTGAACGCGGCCTTCCGGGCCTCCTTCGCCGCCTTCTTGTCCGGGTGCAGCCGCCCCATCGCCTCCAGCACGGGGGCCGTCGCGGGGTGCTCCACCCGCCACGCCTGGTCGAAGAATCCGGTGTGGTGCGCGGTCAGCGA
Source organism: Streptomyces sp. NBC_00454 (assembly GCF_041434015.1). Lineage (GTDB taxonomy): Bacteria > Actinomycetota > Actinomycetes > Streptomycetales > Streptomycetaceae > Streptomyces. The sequence continues at coordinate 1,776,564 of NZ_CP107907.1, forward strand.
CTCGATGAGGAGCGACAGTTCCGAGGTCTGGTCCCCGCCGTCGGCCGCGAGCTGCGCCGCGATCGTGTCGATGGTCAGCCAGAACACCATCTCCTCGCCCGGAGCCGGTACGCCGGCCGCCCCGCGCTCGGCCAGCCAGACCCGGGCGAGCCCGCCGAGCTCCGGATCGTCCAGCACCGCGCGGACCGCGGGCTCGGCCTGCGCGCCCGTCCGGGCGAGGGCCTGCTGGCAGCGCAGCCGGCGCAGCGGTCCGCCCTCGTCGGCGCCGCGGGCCCCGGCGAGCAGTTCCTCGGCGGCGGGGAGCACGGGGCGCCCGGCCAGCCATTCGTCGATCTCGGCCTGGGCGGCGCCCTCGGAGTAGTGGGAGACCGCGTCGAGCAGTACGTCGGCGCCCTTGTCGGACAGTTCGCCGACGGCCGGGGCCTCGACTCCGGCCTCCAGCATGCGGGCGCGGATCCCGTACAGGCCGAGCGGGGTCAGGCGGACCATCCCGTAGCGGGAGACGTCCTCGTCCTCGGTCACCTGACCACGGCCCGCGCCCGTGCCCGCATGGGCCGCGCCCGCGGCGAGCTCCTCGTCGTCGGCCTCCGCCATCAGGTCCTCGTCGACGGGGCGGAACTCCACCAGCCCGATCGGCTCCAGCTGCCGGAACTGGTCGTCGAGGCGCATCATCGCGTCCGAGACCTGCTCCAGCACGGCGTCGGTCGGATCGCCCATGTCGTGCGGCACCACCATCGAGGCGGCCAGCACCGGCAGCGGTACCGGGGCGTCGGCCGCACCTCCCTCGGCGACGGACAGGAGGTAGAGGTTGGCGAGGACCCCGTCGAGGAAGTCGGCCTCGCGGCGCGGGTTCCAGTCGAGCTGGTCGAAGTCGATCTCACCGCCCGCGTCGAGTGCGTCCACCAGGTCGTCCAGTGCGGGCACCGCCGCGTCGGCCAGGACGGTGTCCAGGGCGGCCAGCCACAGGTCGAGCACGTCGCCGGGGGCTCCGCCGGTCACCAGCGCCAGGTCCTCGCCGGGCACGGCCGTACCGAACTCCGCCTGCTCCCCGCCCGGTTCCCCGGCGGCGGGGCCGTCCTCCTCCGGCTCGGTGACGTCGACCAGGCCGGTGTCGACCGCCACCCGCCAGGCCTGGCTCGCGTACGCGGTGGAGTCCTCGTCGGCGGCGTCGAGGCCGAGCACTGCGACGGCCTCGGGCAGCTGCGCGGCGACGAGTTCGCCACCGATGTCCACACGGGTGTCCGGTCCGGCCCAGCGGGCGAGGCGTACGGCGCGGGCGAACAGCGGGGCGCCTAGGGCGTCCCGGGCCAGTTCCGCGTCGGGGAGCAGCCGTACCGGCGGCAGCGTGGGGTGCGAGTCTGCGGACATGGGGGCGGTTCTCCTCGCGGGCACGGGTGGCTCTGCTGGTTCGGGTGGTTCGAGCGGCTCAGGTGGTTCGAGCGGCTCGGCTGGTGCTGCTGGTTCGGGTCGTACGGCGCCCCAGCGTAGACGCATTTCGGGCGCGCCCGGCGGGTCATCCCCTTTGGTTCATCCCACAGTCAGGCGCCGTATTCCCTGGAGGGCTTGACAACTTTGCTGACCAAGAAGGAAATTGACGCGCGTAGATATCTCCTCCTCCCTCCTCACACCGGAGTTCCTGCCCATGCGCTCCTCGCATCCCCGTTCCGCCGCCGTCGCGGCCCTCGTCGCCTCCGCTCTGGCCACCGGCCTCCTGGCGGGGACCGCCGACGCGGCCGAAGGCGCCGCGTCCGCCGATCCGATACGCATCCACGACATCCAGGGCACCACCCGGACGTCCCCGCTCGCCGGCAAGCAGGTCACCGATGTCGAGGGCATAGTCACGGGCGTCCGTACGTACGGTTCGAAGGGCTTCTGGATCCAGGACCCGAAGGCCGACGACAACGACGCCACCAGCGAAGGCATCTTCGTCTTCACCAGCTCGGCCCCGACCGTCGCCCTCGGCGACGCCGTCAAGGTCAACGGCACGGTCGGCGAGTACATCCCCGGCGGCGTCTCCTCCGGCAACCAGTCGGTCACCCAGATCGCCAAGCCGACGGTGACCGTGGTCTCTTCGGGCAACGCCCTGCCCGAGGCCACCGTCGTCGACGAGCACTCGGTCCCGTGCCAGTACGCCCCGGCCGGCGACCCGGCCGCCGGCGGCAGCATCAACGGCCTGACCCTGGACCCCTCGCGCTACGCCCTGGACTACTACGAGTCGCTGGAGGGCATGAACGTCAAGATCGGCACCTCCCGCGTGGTCGGCGCCACCGACCCGTACTCGGAGCTGTGGGTCACGGTGAAGGGCCGGGAGAACAACGCCAAGCGCGGCGGCACGCTCTACGGTTCCTACGAGTCCCAGAACACCGGCCGCCTCCAGATCCAGCAGCTCGCGCCCCTCGCGCAGCAGCCGTTCCCGGTGGCCAACGTGGGCGACAAGCTGGTCGGCACCACCGAAGGCCCGCTGGACTTCAACCAGTTCGGCGGCTACACCCTGGTGGCCCGCACCCTCGGCACGGTCACGGCGGGCACCCTCGCCCCCGAGAAGACCAAGGCGCAGGCCAAGACCGAGCTCGCGGTGGCCACGTACAACGTCGAGAACCTCGACCCGAGCGACCCGCAGACCAAGTTCGACAACCTGGCCAAGGCCGTGGTCGAGAACCTGGCCTCCCCCGACATCGTGGCCCTGGAGGAGATCCAGGACGACAACGGCGCCAAGAACGACGGCACCGTCTCGGCCGAGGCCACCCTGACGAAGTTCACGACGGCGATCGCGGCCGCGGGCGGCCCGGCGTACCAGTGGCGCTACGTCAACCCGGAGAACAACAAGGACGGCGGCGAGCCCGGCGGCAACATCCGCCAGGTGTTCCTCTTCAACCCGGCGCGGGTCTCCTTCACCGAGCGCGCCCCGGGCGACTCGGTGACGGCGACCGCCGCGACGAAGACGGAGAAGGGCAAGGCCGCCCTGACCCACTCGCCCGGCCGCATCGACCCGGCGAACCCGGCGTGGGTGGACAGCCGCAAGCCGCTGGCCGGCGAGTTCGTCTTCCGCGGCAAGACGGTCTTCGTGATCGCCAACCACTTCGCCTCGAAGGGCGGCGACGAGGGGCTGACCTCCTCGCACCAGCCTCCGGTCCGTTCCTCCGAGGCCAAGCGGCTGCTCCAGGCGCAGGCGGTGAACGGCTTCGTCAAGAGCCTCCTGGCGGTCGACAAGAAGGCCGTGGTCCTCGCGGTCGGCGACATCAACGACTTCGAGTTCTCGGGCACGACGAAGGCGCTGGAGGACGGCGGGGCGCTGTACTCGGCGGTCAAGTCCCTGCCGAAGGCCGAGCGGTACTCCTACGTCTACCAGGGCAACGCGCAGGTGCTGGACCAGATCCTGACGAGCCCGGCGATCAAGCACTTCAGTTACGACAGCGTCCACATCAACGCGGAGTTCTCCGCCCAGAACAGCGACCACGACCCGCAGGTCGTGCGCTTCCGCCCGTAGCGGGTGGTGCGCGGGGGCCGGGCAGCACCGCCGCCCGGCCCCTTTGGCACACTCGGGACATGATCTTCCGCACCGCGACGCGCCAGGACCTGCCCGCCGTACTCGCCCTGCTGGCCCAGTCCGACGACGCGGAGGCCTCCCCGGGAGCCTGCGAGGTCACGGAGGCCCACGAGCGGGCCTACGCCGCCATCGAAGCGGACGCGCGCAACGAGCTGCTGGTCCTGGTGGAGGACGGCACCGTCCTGGGCTGCCTGCAGCTCACGTACATCCCGGGCCTCGGCCAGGGCGGGCGGGAGCGGGCGCTCGTGGAGGCGGTACGGATCCGCGCGGACCGGCGGGGCCGGGGCCTGGGGGCCGAGCTGATGGAACGGGCGGCCGACCGGGCCCGCGAGCGCGGCTGCGGCCTGATGCAGCTGACCAGCAACAAGCACCGCACCGCAGCCCACCGCTTCTACGAACGGCTGGGCTTCGCCCGGAGCCACGAGGGCTTCAAGCTCCCGCTGGCCTAGGGCCGCCCGCGGGGCGACATAGGGACCTTTGGCCCTGGCGTGACGCTCAGCACATCTCTACCCATTCGGGCGGTTCTGGTGTTGAGTGTCTCCACGCCCGATCTTGTACCGCACTCCTTTTGGAGGACCGCGTGTTCCCCTCCATCTCCCTCGCCCAGGAAATCGGCATCGCCGTCCTGCTCGTGGCAGCTCTCGTCTGGGTCATCGGCCTGGGCCACATGCTGTGGGACAGCCGCTTCCACCACCCCCAGCCAGGCGCCTCCGAAGGCCTCTCGGTCATCCCGGCCCAGCGCGGCACCTCCGCGCACCCGCTGGAGTCGGTGGAACTGACCGAGGCGGAGCAGCAGGCCTTCGCCGGCCTGGTCCGCACGATCCCCCTGCGCTGACCCGCCCGTCCCGCACAGGACGCGCGAAAACGCCCTCCCCCGCTCGGGTGGGGAGGGCGTTTTCGCACGTCCGGCAGGTTTGAGCGCCCACGCGGGGATGTCGCGCCCTCGGTTGCGGGGCCGGTCGCAGGCGCCGATAGTGGGAGAAGTGGCCGCACCATGATCATCGGCCGGCGGGGTGGCCCCGGCCGCGGCGCTTTTTCGATCTCCCTCGCAGAACCACGAGAGGAGCACTCTCATGCGCAAAAAGACTCGTGTACGCCGTCTCCTGGCGGCTTCGTCGGTCTTCGCGGCCGGAGGGCTCATGCTGCTGCCCGCCCCCACGGTGGCGCAGCCGGCAACCCGCGACATCACGGCGGCACGGATCACGGAAGGCACGTTCCAGATCGTGAACGTGCAGACCGGCAAGTGCGCCACCGTCGCCGGCGGGTCCACCACCGCCAACAACCACCCGCTCGTCCAGTTCGACTGCGACACCCACCCCTCACGCCGCTGGAACATCACCAACGGCGACGGCAGCTCCTTCCAGATCGTGAACGTGCAGACCGGCAAGTGCGCCACCGTCGCCGGTGGATCCACCACCAACAACAACCACCCGCTCGTCCAGTTCGACTGCGACACCCACCCCTCACGCCGCTGGAACATCACCAACGGCGACGGCACTTCCTTCCAAATCGTGAACGTGCAGACCGGCAAGTGCGCCACCGTCGCCGGTGGATCCACCACCAACAACAACCACCCGCTCGTCCAGTTCGACTGCGACACCCACCCCTCGCGCCGCTGGTTCCTGCGGCTGGCGGAGTGAGTCGTCGGGCCCGGCGAACGACTGAGCGCCCTCCCCAACCGGGGGAAGGCGCTCAGCGCAATGCGACGGGGCGTCAGTTGTGGCTGTGGAGGACCTCGTTCAGGCCGCCCCAGGCCGCCTTGTACGGGCGGGCCTCGACGGCGCCGGTGACCGAGTTGCGGCGGAAGAGGATGTTGTTGGCGCCCGAGAGCTCCAGGGCCTTGACGATCTGGCCGTCCGGCAGGGTGACGCGGGTGCCCGCGGTGACGTAGAGGCCGGCCTCGACGACGCATTCGTCGCCCAGCGCGATGCCCACGCCCGCCTCGGCGCCGATCAGGGTGCGCTCGCCGATCGAGATGATCTGCTTGCCGCCGCCCGACAGGGTGCCCATCGTGGACGCGCCGCCGCCGATGTCGGAGCCGTCGCCGACCACGACGCCCGCGGAGATACGGCCCTCGACCATGGAGGTGCCCAGGGTGCCGGCGTTGAAGTTGACGAAGCCCTCGTGCATGACGGTGGTGCCCTCGGCGAGGTGCGCGCCCAGGCGGACCCGGTCCGCGTCGGCGATGCGCACGCCCTTGGGGGCGACGTAGTCCGTCATCCGCGGGAACTTGTCGATCGAGGTGACCTGGAGGTGCAGGCCCTCGGCGCGGGCGTTCAGGCGGACCGTCTCGACCTGGTCGATCGCGACCGGGCCCAGCGAGGTCCACGCGACGTTGGCCAGCAGGCCGAAGACGCCGTCCAGGTTCTGGCCGTGCGGCTTGACCAGGCGGTGGCTGAGCAGGTGCAGGCGCAGGTACGCGTCGTGCGCGTCCAGCGGCTTGTCCTCGAGGGAGGAGATCACGGTGCGGACGGCTACGACCTCGACGCCGCGGACCGCGTCCTGGCGGATCGCCTTCGGCGCGGTGGCTCCGAGCAGCTCCACGGCCTGTTCGGCGGTGAGGCGCTCGGTGCCGGCCGGGCCGGGCTCGGCGACCAGCTGGGGGGCGGGGAACCAGGTGTCGAGGACGGTGCCGTCGGCGGTGATGGTGGCAAGTCCGGCGGCGACGGCGCCGGTGGTACGCGTAGCAGTCATGTCCGAAACCTAACCGGCGACGGCCCGCGGTTGCGAACCGGTCTCATGTGCCGGGCGCACCGCGTGTCGCGCCGGGTCCGGGGCCGGGTGCAGGGCCGGGTCCGGGGCCGGGTGCAGGGCCGGGCGCAGAGCCAGGTCCTGGGCCGGGTCCTGGGCCGGTTCCCGGACGGGGCGCGCCGACATCCGCAGGACCGCGACCCCCGCCCCCGCCGCCAGCACCGCGCACACCGGCCACAGCAGTCCGGGCGCCGCGGAGTACAGCGCTCCGCCGAGCGGCGCGCCGAGGACGACGCCGCTGGCCGACACCCCGGCGTACAGGCTCTGGAAGCGGCCGATGGCATGCGCGGGCGCCTCGTCGGCGATGTAGGCGGTCGCGGTGGTCTTGTAGAGGATCTCGCCGAGGCTCAGCAGCACCATCATCGCGACGGCGGCCGTGACCCCGCTCCCGAGCAGCAGCACCGCGTACCCCGCGCCGACGAGGACCAGTCCGGCGCCGATGACGCGCAACGGCGGGCGGGCGCGCAGGGCCACGGCGGTCGGCAGTTCCAGGACCAGGATGACGGCGCCGTTGAGGGCGATGATCAGCCCGTAGGCGCTGGTGTCGAGGCCGTGGTCGGCGAGGAAGACCGGGAAGGTCGTGTACTGCTGGCGGTAGACGACGTCGACGACCAGGATCGCGCCGAGCAGTACCAGGACGGCGGGCCGGGCCCTCAGTTCGCCCCACACTCCGCGGCCCAGACCCCCGTCCGGGGCCGCGGAGCGGGTGTGTGCGGCGCCGCGCGCCGGAACGACGCGGGCGGTCCACAGGGCGAAGCACAGGGTGCCCACTCCGTCGACGAGGAAGAGCCAGTCGTAGGAGAGGCCGGTCGCGATCAGCGCGCCGAGCGGCGGTCCGAGGGTGAAGCCGCCGTTGGCGGCGCAGCGGACGACGGCGAAGGCCTGGCGGCGGGCCCCCTCGGGGACGATGACCGCGACCAGTGCCGAGTTGGCGGCGCGGACGGTGCCCAGTGCGTACTGGGCCAGCGGCAGGGCGGCGTACAGGGTGGGCGTGGGCAGCAGCGGCAGGACCGTGAGGGCGCCGCCGCCGAGGACCGAAGCGGTGAGCAGCACCCGGCGGTGGCCGTAGCGGTCTCCGTACCAGCCGCCGGTGAAGTTGCCCGCCACCACGCCGATTCCGCCGACGCCGGTGATCAGACCCGCCTCGGCGATGCCGAGTCCGCGCGGGCCGGTCAGGTACACGAAGACGAAGATGAAGGTGAAGCTGGACACGGCGTTGACGAACCCACCCGCCGAAAGCAGCCAGACCGCCCTCGGTACGCCCTTGAAACTTCGCAGCACAGTTCCGCCCCCGAGTGAGTTCCCTTTGGGAACTAACCATGTCAGCATGGCAGCCTCGGGTCAACGGACAAAGGAGTGCCATGGCCCAGCGCACGCAGCTCGACGACGCGGACTGCTCCATCGCCCAGGCCCTCGACGTCGTGGGCGACTGGTGGACGCTGCTGATCGTTCGGGACGCCGCACGCGGCGTCTCCCGGTTCGACGAGTTCCAGCGCGAGCTGGGCATGTCCCGGAAGGTGCTGACGGAGCGGCTGAAACTGCTGGTCGAGGCGGGGGTACTGACCCGCGAGCCGTACCAGGAGCGCCCCGTTCGGCACGAGTACCGGCTGTCCCCGCGCGGGCGTGCGCTACTGCCGGTCCTGGTCGCCCTCCAGGACTGGGGAGACACCTGGATCCTGGGAGAGGGAGAGATGACGGCCACCACGCAAGAGGCCTCGCGGGAGGCGGCGCGGGTCCACGCGCTGCGCGGCACCCGACTGCCGGAGCTGCTGCTGCCGGACCGCTTCGGCGAGCTCCGCGATCCGGTGGCGGACACCCCGTTCACCGTCCTGTACTGCTTCCCGGGCGCGTTCGCACGAGCCGACGCCTACCCCCCGGGGTGGGGCGGGATCCCCGGCGCCCGGGGATGCACCCTGGAGTCGTGCACCTACCGGGACCAGCTCGCGGAGTTCACCGGGGCGGGTGCGACGGTGCACGGGGTGTCGACGCAGCGGCCGGACGAGCAGCGGGAGTTCGCGGAGGCCGAGGGGCTGCGCTTCCCGCTGCTCTCGGACGCGGAGCTCGGGCTGGTGGCGGCGTTGCGGTTGCCGACGTTCCGGGCGGGGGGTGCCAGCCGGCTGAAGCGGCTGACGCTGGTCGTGGACCGGGACCGGACGGTCCGCGAGGCGATCTACCCGATCCAGGACATCGAAGCGAGCGTGGCCGCGGCGCTGGCGGCGGTCCGCGCCGGGTAGCCGGCCGCTGCGCGGGGCCGTCCCCTACCCGCCCTTCCACCGTTCCCCGGGCTCTGCCCGGACCCGGTCCTCAAACGCCGGACGGGCTGAATACATCCAGCCTCGCCGGCGATTGAGGCGCGGGGTCCGGGGCGGAGCCCCAGGAAACGGCGCGCCGCCGGCTAGACCGACCGCAGGACGCGGGACAGCGTCTCCCGCACCCAGGACTCGTCGTATTCCGTACCCGTCAGGAGGACCTGGAGGCTGATGCCGTCCATCACCGCCACCACCGCCCGCGCCGTAGCCGGATCCACCCGGTCCGCAAGGGCGCCGGCCACGGCCTCGCACCATTCGGCCGCCACCGGGCGCAGCGCCGGGCGGCGCAGGGCGGCCAGGTAGAGCTCGTACTCCAGCTCGGCGCGCGCCCGGTCCTGCGACAGCAGCTCCCCCAGCAGCCGGGCCAGCGCTTCCGCGAGATCGCTCCCGGGGTCCAGTACCGGCGTGAAGGCCTCGTTCGCCTGCCGCAGCGCCGCGACCAGCAGGTCGTCCAGGGTCGCGAAGTGGTACGTGGTCGACCCGAGCGGGACGTCCGCCTCCGCCGCCACGCTCCGGTGGCTCAGCCCCGCGATGCCCTTGGCGCCGACCACCCGGATCGCCGCGTCGATGATGCGCTGCCTGCGCTCGGGGTCGTACCGGCGGGCCATCAGTGGCTCGCCCCGCCGAGGTTCAGCAGGACGACCCCGGCGATCACGAGCACGATCCCGCCGATCTTCGCGGCCGTCGCGGCCTCCCCCATGAAGACCATGCCGATGGCGGCGATGGCCGCCGTGCCGACGCCCGCCCAGATCGCGTACGCCGTGCCGACGGACATCGACTTCAGCGTCTGCGCGAGCAGGGAGAAGGCGATGACGTATCCGGCGAGGGTGATCAGCGAGGGCCACAGCTTCGTGAAGCCCTCGCTGAACTTCATGGCGGTGGTCCCGGCGACCTCTGCGGCTATCGCGGCGGCAAGCAGTATGTACGGCATGCGTACGACTGTACGCATCGTTGGGTACAGGTGTACACATCTGCGCGCCTACGGGACTTCCCCGACCGCTGCCGCTACGGTGTCCGCGCAACCGGGGGACGGGAGATCCGCATGGCAGAGCAGTGGACCCACTGGGGCGGCGGCTGGCTGCCCCCGCAGCCGCCCAAACCGGGGGTGATATCCCTGCGGCCCCTGAAGTCCGGGGACATACTCGGCGGTGCCTTCGCCGCCCTGGGCCGCTACGGCTCCCGGCTCGTCGCCGCCATGCTCCCCGGCCAGCTCGGCGCCCTGCTGCTCCTCGCCGCGGCCGTCGGCGGCGCCCTCGCGCTGGGGGTGCGGCCCGTCACCGTCCTGGTCCCGGCCGCGGCCCTGGCCACGCTGCTGACCTGCGCCCTGGCCGCCACCCTGACCGCGGCCGTGCTCCGCGAGGCGGTCCTCGGCCGGCCCGCCGCCGTCCGTACGCTGCTGCGCGCCGCCCGCCCCCGCCTGGCGGCGGTCCTCGGCACCCAGCTCCTGGTCCTGGCCGCCCTCGCCGGCCCCGGCGCCGCCGTGCTGGCCGCCGGGCTCCCGCCGCTGCTCGCGGCGGCCACCCTCCCGGTCGCGCTCGGACTCGGGGTCCTGTTCGTCCTCGCGCCCACGGCCGCCGCCTACGAGGGCCTCGGCCCGGTCGCCGCCCTGCGCCGTTCGGCGGGGCTGGTGCGCGGGGCCTGGTGGCGCACCTTCGGCATCACCGCCCTGGCCGCCGTGATCGCGGCCGGGGCGGCGTACGCGGTCCAGCTGCCGTTCGCCTTCGCCGGCGCGCTCAGCCTGGTCCCGGCGATCGACGGCGGCCTGGCCCACGCGACCTTCGCCGCACTCGGCGGGATGGTCGCGCAGACCCTCCTGCTCTGCTTCCCGCAGCTCGCCGCCGGCCTGGTCTACGTGGACCGGCGGATCCGCCGCGAGGGCCTGGCGGCCGAACTCACCAGGGAGTCCGAGGCCGCCTAGGCCGTCTCTTTCGGATCTTGTCGGTCAGGTCCGCGTTGTCCGGTGCCGTGCCTCGGCGCGCTGCCGGGGCTTCCGTCATGATCAGGGATCACGATCCAGCGTCGCACCGCCAACCATGCACGAGCTAGTTAGGCCCCCGCGGAGAGTTGAGCCCGGTTCAGTTCAGCGTGAACCAGGCCGCACGCGCCTTCTTCCACTCCGGGTGGGTGAGGTCCTTGGCCTCGACCCCGTCCCCGTACAGATCGGCGGAGCCGCTGTCGGTGATCAGCTGCACCCGCGCGCCCGCGACCGTCAGGTCCGGGACGTCCACGATGGCTTCCCAGCCGCCCGGGTCGGTGGTCGGCAGGTCGGCCCGCTTGACGGGGGCGTGGCCGGCGACGCCGTCCCACTGGTAGAGCGCGTAGGGGTCGGAGTTGTCGTCCGCCGCCCAGGAACCGGCCAGGATCAGGTACTGGTCGGCCGCGTTCTTGCGGATGTCACGGATCGACAGACCGCCGAGGTCGAGCTCGATGCCCGCACCGAAGGTGGCCTTGGCGCCGCTGGAGAGCACCTTGTCGAAGTTGGTCACCGGCACGATCAGCGCCTTGCCGCCCAGCACGGCCGGGGCCAGCGGGGCGCGGAAGCCCAGGTAGGCGGTGGTGGTGGAGCCCGGCGCGAACTCCAGGCCCTCCACGTTGAACCCGTCGATCTGCTTCGGCGCCTCACCGGCCGCCGTACCGGCCGCGAAGCCGTAGCGGTTCCCGTTCGCCGTGTCCCAGGCCACCAGGTCGTCACGGAGCTTCTTGTACGAGCGCCCGTACGCGAGCTGCGTGGTCGAGCCGGAGCCGCTCATGGTGGTGGTGAACACGGTGTTGCGGGGCGCCTTGTACTCGCCGTCCTTGTTGTTGCCGAGCGAGCCCGTCCAGTAGATGGTGTTGCCGATCAGGGTCGCCCCCTCGATGTCCACCTCCTTGGTGACACCGAGCTGCGAGCTGAAGTCCCAGGTCTTGACCGGGGCGGCCGAGCGGGAACGGTCGTACAGGCGCAGCACGTTGTTCTCGTCGTCGGCGACCACCGTGTAGCCGCCGCCGACGTCCACGGCGGCCGAGGAGTCGGAGGCGCCGGTGAAGTAGCGGGCATCGGCCGGGTTCTGCACGGCGGGCGAGGCCGCGTAGTACAGCGTCTTGGTGGCGGTCAGGCCGCCCAGCCCGGTCACCTTGACGGTGAGGTTGGTGTAGCCGCGGCCGCGCGCGGTGACGGCCAGCTGCCGGACGGCGCCGGCTCCGGTGACGGTCACGTCGCCCGTCCCGGCGACCGAGGTCTTGCTGGAGGCCGAGGCGCTGACGGTGAGCGCGGAGACGTCCGCGCCGCTCTGTGCCACGGTCACGTTCACCGTCGGGTCACCGACCGCGCCGATGGCGCCGGAGAGGTAGGAGGCGGACAGGGAGATGGTCGGCGTGCCGTAGCTCGCGGCGTGCGCCGACATGAGCGGCGTGCCGGCGGCGAGCATGACCGCCGCGATACCGGCGACGGCGAGCTGCTTCTTCTTCATCGGTGTCCTCCACGAATCGGGCCGAGCGTGAACCATGCGGACCGGGACTTCTTCCACTCGGGGAAGGTGAGGTCCTTGGCCTCTGTGCCGTCTCCGTACAGATCGGCGGAGCCGCTGTCGGTGATCAGCTGGACGCGGGCGCCGGGCACCCGCAGGTCGGGTACGGCGACCACGGCTTCCCAGCCGCCGGGGTCGGTGGTCGGCAGGTCGGCCCGCTTGACGGGGGCGTGGCCCGCGACGCCGTCCCACTGGTAGAGCGCGTAGGGGTCGGAGTTGTCGTCCGCCGCCCAGGAGCCGGCCAGGATCAGGTACTGGTCGGCCGCGTTCTTGCGGATGTCACGGATCGACAGACCGCCGAGGTCGAGCTCGATGCCCGCACCGAAGGTGGCCTTGGCCGCTCCGGCCACGACCTGGTCGAAGTTGGTGACGGGGACGATCAGCGCCTTGCCGCCGGGCACCGCGGGCGCCAGCGGGGCGCGGAAGCCCAGATAGGCGGTGGTGGTGGAGCCCGGGGCGAACTCCAGGCCCTCCACGTTGAACCCGTCGATGCTCTTGGGGATCCGGCCGGCCGCCGTACCGGCGGCGAAGCCGTAGCGGTTCCCGTTCGCCGTGTCCCAGGCGATCAGGTCCTCGCGCAGGCCCTTGTAGGCGGAGCCGAAGGCGACCTCGGTGGCCGCGCCCGTCCCGGTGAGCTTCGTGGTGAAGACGGTGTTGCGGTCGGCCTTGTACTTGCCGTCCTTGTTGTTGCCGAGCGAGCCCGTCCAGTAGACGGTGTCGCCGACCCGGGCCGCGGCCTCGATGTCGACTTCCTTCTTGGCGCCGAGCGCGGCGCCGAGGTCCCAGGTCTTGACCGGGGCGCCCGAGCGGGAACGGTCGTACAGGCGCAGCACGTTGGTCTCGTCGTCGGCGACCAGCACGTAACCGCCGCCGACGTCCACGGCCGCCGAGGAGTCGGAGGAGCCGGTGAGGTAGCGGGTGCCGAGGAGCCCGGTGCCCACGCGCGCCGAAGCCGCGTAGGAGAGCGTGGCGGTGGCCGTCCTGCCGCCGCGGCCGGTCACCCGGAGCGTCAGGTCGGTGTAGCCGCGACCGCGCGGGTGGACGGTCAGCTCGCGACCGCCGCCGTGGCCGGTGCGGCGGAAGGTGACGTCGTCCGGCCGGGCGACCGCCGGGTTGCTGGAGGAGACCACGTCGACCTTGAGGAAGGCTGCGGGTATCCCGTCCTGTGCGAGGTCCACGGCGATCCCGGGGTCGCCGATCGCGTCGACGGCACCGGTCAGGTGTCCTGCGGAGAGCACGATGGTCGGTACGGCGGCGGCTTCCTGCGCGGCGTACGCGGGCACGGCCAGCCCGGCGACGAGCAGGGCTGCGGCCCCGGCAGCTCCCACGGCACCCCTGCGGTGCGCCGGTGAAACGCGAACGGTCACGGATGGTCCTCTCGTGTGCGCCGTCGTGTTTCTGACGGCCGTCGAGAAGATTCGGCCACCGTGGCCAACGCCCGGTGCACACGACCGGTCCGCCGGGAAAACAGCGGACCCCCGGCACACCCGTGCCGGGGGTCATCTGTTCACTCAGCGGTCAGCCTGCGCCGACCGGTCGTCTCAGACGTTGAAACCGAGCGCGCGCAGCTGCTCGCGACCGTCGTCCGTGATCTTGTCCGGGCCCCACGGCGGCATCCAGACCCAGTTGATCCGCAGCTCGCTGACGATGCCGTCCGTCGCCGACTTCGCCTGGTCCTCGATGACGTCCGTCAGCGGGCACGCCGCCGAGGTCAGGGTCATGTCGAGGGTGGCGATGTTCGCGTCGTCGATGTGGATGCCGTAGATCAGGCCCAGGTTGACGACGTCGATGCCCAGTTCGGGGTCGACCACGTCGTAGAGGGCCTCGCGGACCTCTTCCTCGGTGGCCGGCTTGATGGACGCCTCGGGCGTCGCGTTCTCGGTCATGCCGTCTTCCTCTCGGCGTCGCCCAGTGCCTGGGCGGTCGCGTCCTTCCACGCCATCCAGCTCAGCAGAGCACACTTCACCCGCGCCGGATACTTGGAGACACCGGCGAACGCGACCGCGTCCTCCAGCACCTCCTCCATGGCCTCGTCGGGCTCGATCTTGCCCTTGGACTGCATCAGCTCCAGGAACGTCGCCTGGATCTTCTGCGCCTCGGCCAGCTCCTTGCCGACGAGCAGCTCGTTCAGTATCGACGCGCCGGCCTGGCTGATGGAGCAGCCCTGGCCCTCGTACGAGATGTCGGTGAGCGTCTCGCCGTCGTACTTCACGCGCAGCGTGATCTCGTCGCCGCACGTCGGATTGACGTGGTGCACCTCGGCGTCGCCGTCGCGCAGGCCACGGCCGCGCGGGTGCTTGTAGTGGTCCAGGATCAGTTCCTGGTACATGGATTCCAGCTTCACTGCGCCCTCGTCGCCTTCGTCGCCACCCTCTTCACCGGCCGACTCAGCCGAAGAAGTTCCGTACGTGCTCCAGCCCGTCGATCAGTGCGTCGACCTCGGCCGGAGAGGAGTACAGATAGAAAGACGCTCGCGTCGTCGCCGGAATTCCGTACCGGAGGCAGACCGGGCGGGCGCAGTGGTGACCCACGCGGACCGCGATGCCCTGCTCGTCCAGTACCTGGCCGACGTCGTGCGGGTGGATGTCACCGAGCACGAAGGAGATCGCCGCGCCGCGGTCCTCGGCCGTGGTCGGGCCGATGATGCGCAGGTCGGGGACTTCCGCGAGCCGCTTGATCGCGTACTCCGTGATCGCGTGCTCGTGCGCTGCGATCTTGTCCATGCCGATCGCGGTCAGGTAGTCCACGGCCGCGCCGAGGCCGACGGCCTGGGCGATCGGGGGCGTACCCGCCTCGAACTTGTGGGGCGCCGGGGCGTACGTCGAGGAGTGCATCGAGACGGTTTCGATCATCTCGCCGCCGCCCAGGAAGGGCGGCAGGTCCTCGAGCAGCTCCTGGCGGCCCCACAGGACGCCGATGCCGGTCGGACCGCACATCTTGTGACCGGTGAAGGCCACGAAGTCCGCGCCGAGCGCCTGGACGTCCAGCGGCATGTGCGGAGCGGCCTGCGAGGCGTCGATCAGCACCAGCGCGCCGACCTCCTGCGCGCGCCGGACGATCGCCTCGGTCGGGTTGACCGTGCCCATGATGTTGGAGACCAGCGTGAAGGAGACGATCTTCGTCTTCTCCGTGATGACCTCTTCGATGTTGGACAGGTCGAGCCGGCCGTCGTCGGTCAGGCCGAACCACTTCAGCTTCGCGCCGGTGCGCTGCGAGAGCAGCTGCCACGGGACGATGTTGGAGTGGTGTTCCATCTCCGTGATGGCGATCTCGGTCTCGCGGTCGACCCGGTAGGGCTCGTCCGCCCAGCCGAGCATGTTCGCGACCAGGTTGAGCGACTCCGAGGCGTTCTTGGTGAAGATCACCTCGTTGCGGCTCGGTGCGTTGATGAAGGCGGCGACCTTGTCGCGAGCGCCCTCGTACAGCGCCGTGGCCTCCTCGGCGAGCACGTGCACGCCGCGGTGGACGTTGGCGTTGTGCTGCTCGTAGTACTCGTTCAGCGCGTCGAGCACCTGGCGCGGCTTCTGCGAGGTCGCAGCGTTGTCCAGGTAAACGATCTTCTTCCCGTCGTGGACCACACGATCCAGAAGGGGGAAGTCCTTGCGGATCGCCTCGATGTCGAGGAGGCCAGGCAGCTGTGTCACGCGGTCGCGCCACCCTTCGTGCTGTACGACTCGTAGCCTTCGGCCTCCAGCTTGTCGGCGAGCTCGGCGCCGCCGGACTCGACGATGCGGCCCTCGGAGAAGACGTGGACGAAGTCGGGCTTGATGTAGCGCAGGATCCGCGTGTAGTGCGTGATCAGCAGGGTGCCGACCTCACCGGTCGCGTGGACGCGGTTGACGCCCTCGGAGACCTGGCGCAGGGCATCGACGTCGAGGCCGGAGTCGGTCTCGTCGAGGATCGCGATCTTCGGCTTCAGGAGCTCCAGCTGCAGGATCTCGTGGCGCTTCTTCTCACCGCCGGAGAAGCCCTCGTTGACGTTGCGCTCGGCGAAGGCCGGGTCCATCTGGAGCTGCTCCATCGCGGACTTGACCTCCTTCACCCAGGTACGCAGCTTCGGCGCCTCGCCGCGGATGGCGGTGGCCGACGTACGCAGGAAGTTGGAGACCGAAACACCGGGGACCTCGACCGGGTACTGCATGGCGAGGAACACACCGGCGCGGGCGCGCTCGTCGACGGACATCTCCAGGACGTCTTCGCCGTCGAGGGTCACCGTGCCGCCGGTGATCGTGTACTTCGGGTGGCCCGCGAGGGAGTAGGCCAGGGTGGACTTGCCGGAGCCGTTCGGACCCATGATGGCGTGCGTCTCGCCGGCCTTGACCGTGAGGTCGACACCCTTGAGGATCTCGCGGGCGCCGTTCTCGGCCTCGACGGAGACGTGCAGGTCGTGGATTTCAAGCGTTGCCATGGATACCTCAGGACTCCTGGGTGAGGGAGACGAGCACGTCGCCCCCTTCGATCTTTACGGGGTATACGGGTACGGGGCGCGTCGCGGGCAGACCCGAGGGCTTGCCGGTGCGCAGGTCGAAGGCCGACCCGTGCAGCCAGCACTCGATCTGGCAGTCCTCGACCTCGCCCTCCGAGAGCGAGACGTTCGCGTGCGAGCAGATGTCGTTGATCGCGAACACCTCCCCCTCGGTGGAGACGATGGACACCGCGGTGCCGTCGAGCTCCACCCGCTTGGGGGTGTTCTCTTCGAGCTCGCTCAGCGCACAAGCCTTGAGGTACGTCATCAGACGGAACCCTGGAGCTCGGTCTCGATCTTGGCGAGCAGGCGCTCCTCGATGTCGTCGACACCGATCTGCTGGACGAGCTCGGCGAAGAAGCCGCGCACGACCAGGCGGCGGGCCTCGTCGGCCGGGATGCCCCTCGACTGGAGGTAGAAGAGCTGCTCGTCGTCGAAGCGGCCGGTCGCGGAGGCGTGGCCGGCGCCGACGATCTCGCCGGTCTCGATCTCCAGGTTCGGCACCGAGTCGACCCGCGCGCCGTCCGTGAGGACGAGGTTGCGGTTCATCTCGTAGGTGTCGGTGCCCTCGGCGGTCTTCTCGATGAGGACGTCACCGATCCAGACCGCGTGGGCGCCTTCGCCCTGCAGCGCACCCTTGTAGACCACGTGCGACTTGCAGTGCGGGGCCTTGTGGTCGACCAGGAGGCGGTGCTCCTGGTGCTGACCGGCGTCCGTGAAGTACAGGCCGAGGAGCTCGGCCTCGCCGCCGGGGCCCGCGTAGTTCACGCGCGGGTGCAGGCGGACGACGTCGCCGCCGAAGGTGACGATGATCGACTTGAAGGTCGCGTCCCGGCCGACCAGCGCGTTGTGCTGGGAGCAGTGGACGGCGGTGTCGTCCCAGTCCTGCACGGACACGACGGTGAGCTTGGCTCCGTCGCCGACGAGGAAGTCGACGTTGGCGGCGCGCACGCCGTCACCGGTGTGGTCGATGACGATGACGGCCTCGGCGAAGGCCTGGACGTCGAAGACGGTGTGGCCGAAGGTCGTGCCGCCCTCGCCGTGCAGCGAGACGCGCACGGGCTCGGTCAGGACGGCTTCCTTGGGCACGGTGACGACCGTGGCCTTGGCGAAGGACGAGAACGCCTGGGCGGCGATCCGGTCCACCGGGGTGCCGGCCTTGCCGATGCGCGCGTCGCCGCGCTCCACCGACTCGACCGTGACGCCCTCGGGCGCGTCGATCTGGGCCTTCATGGTGCCGTTGGCGACCGCGGTGCCGTCGTGCAGGCCCTTGAGGCGGGCGAGCGGCGTGAAGCGCCACTCCTCCTCGCGGCCGTGGGGCACGGGGAAGTCCGCCACGTCGAAGGACGGGGGTGCACTCATCCGGGTGGCGACGGTGGACTCGGCGGCCACCGCGATCGCGCCGGCGGTGGTGGAACCCGCCGGAATGTTCTGAGCCTCAGCCATGGCTGTCGTGTTGCTCTCTTCCTTAAAGAATCTGCTGTGGGACTTCGGGCGGGCCGGGATTAACCGACCGAGCCCTCCATCTGCAGCTCGATCAGCCGGTTCAGCTCCAGCGCGTACTCCATCGGCAGCTCCCGGGCGATCGGCTCGACGAAGCCGCGCACGATCATCGCCATGGCCTCGAACTCCGTCAGACCGCGGCTCATCAGGTAGAAGAGCTGGTCGTCGGAGACCTTGGAGACGGTGGCCTCGTGGCCCATGGACACGTCGTCCTCGCGGACGTCCACGTAGGGGTACGTGTCCGAGCGGGAGATCGTGTCGACCAGGAGCGCGTCACAGAGCACGTTCGACTTGGAGCCGTGGGCGCCCTCGCCGATCTCGACCAGGCCTCGGTAGGAGGTACGGCCGCCGCCTCGCGCCACCGACTTGGAGACGATGTTGGAGGAGGTGTTCGGCGCCATGTGGACCATCTTGGAACCGGCGTCCTGGTGCTGGCCCTCGCCCGCGAAGGCGATCGACAGGGTCTCGCCCTTGGCGTGCTCGCCCATCAGGTACACGGCCGGGTACTTCATGGTGACCTTGGAACCGATGTTGCCGTCGATCCACTCCATGGTCGCGCCCTCGTACGCCACGGCGCGCTTGGTGACCAGGTTGTAGACGTTGTTCGACCAGTTCTGGATCGTCGTGTAGCGGCAGCGGCCGCCCTTCTTCACGATGATCTCGACCACGGCGCTGTGCAGCGAGTCCGAGGAGTAGATCGGGGCGGTGCAGCCCTCGACGTAGTGGACGTAGGCGTCCTCGTCCACGATGATCAGCGTCCGCTCGAACTGACCCATGTTCTCCGTGTTGATACGGAAGTAGGCCTGGAGCGGGATGTCGACCTTGACGCCCTTGGGGACGTAGATGAACGAGCCGCCCGACCACACGGCGGTGTTCAGCGAGGCGAACTTGTTGTCGCCGACCGGGATGACCGTGCCGAAGTACTCCTGGAAGAGCTCCGGGTGCTCCTTGAGCGCGGTGTCCGTGTCGAGGAAGATGACGCCCTGCTCCTCCAGGTCCTCACGGATCTGGTGGTAGACGACCTCGGACTCGTACTGGGCCGCGACACCGGCGACGAGGCGCTGCTTCTCCGCCTCGGGGATGCCGAGCCTGTCGTACGTGTTCTTGATGTCCTCCGGCAGGTCCTCCCAGGAAGCGGCCTGCTTCTCGGTGGAGCGCACGAAGTACTTGATGTTGTCGAAGTCGATGCCCGAGAGGTCGGAACCCCAGTTGGGCATGGGCTTCTTGCCGAACAGCTTGAGGCCCTTGAGGCGGAGGTTCAGCATCCACTCCGGCTCGGACTTCTTCGCCGAGATGTCGCGGACGACCTCTTCGGACAGGCCCCGCTTGGCGACCGAACCGGCCGCGTCGGAGTCGACCCATCCGTATTCGTAGGTGCCCAGGCCATCGAGCTCAGGGTGAGCAGTCTCCGTGGTCATGCGGGGTTCCTCCCGGCCGTACTTGCAGATACTGAGGTGTTGGTCTGTGTGGCGCCTGCGGCACCGGCGCCGCTTCCGCTGCGCGGAATGAACGTCGTGCACACCCCGTCGCCGTGGGCGATCGTGGCGAGACGCTGCACATGCGTCCCGAGCAAGCGGGAGAAGATCTCCGTCTCCGCCTCGCAGAGCTGCGGGAACTGCTCGGCGACGTGTGCCACCGGGCAGTGGTGCTGGCAGAGCTGTTCACCGCTGTGCGGACCGGGAGCGCTCTTCGCCGTAGCAGCGTACCCGTCTCCGGTCAACGCCCTGGCAAGGGCCTCGGTCCGGTCCGCGGGGTCGGCGGCTTCCACCGACTCGCGATAGGTCTCCGCCTGTGCGGCCAGCCTCGCCTTGGCGAAGGCGGCGACCGCCGCCGCCCCCTGCTCGCCGCCGCCGGCGGCCTGCGCGATCCAGCGCATGGCGTCCGCGGCGAGCGAGTCGTAGGACTGGTCGAAGGCGTCGCGTCCGCAGGCGGTCAGTGCGAAGACCTTGGCGGGCCGGCCCCGGGTGCGCGCGCCGTACACACGCTGCTCACGGGGTTCGACCACGTCGTCGGCGACGAGCGTGTCGAGGTGGCGGCGGACGGCGGCCTGGGTGAGGCCGAGGCGCTGGGCGAGGTCGGCGACGGTGGAGGGACCGTGGTCCAGGATCGACCGCGCGACCCGGTTGCGGGTTGACCGCTCCCCGGTCGCGAGTTCGCCCTGAGGGGCCTCGCTCATCCGTTCGCCGTATTTCACAACGCCATTGTTGCGTAATTAACCGGCGCGCGACAAGCGGTGATGGAGGCCACTCCTGGTGGCCTCCATCACTAAGGGTTACCTTATTTATCCACGGAGCGTTAAACGGAAGTGGACGCTCCGCCCTCGCGCAGGGCCCCGCCGGTGAACCAGTACACGGCTCCCACCAGCAATCCCCCGCCCACGACGTTCCCCGGCACGGTGAACATCAGATTCCGGAAAAGATCACCGAATCCGGCTGAGCCATCCAGGATCGCGAGGCTGAAAAGAGCCATGTTCGCTACACAGTGTTCGAATCCGACGGCCACGAATACCGCCACCGGCAGCCACAGGACGAAAATCTTGGCGGCATCGCCGCGGGCCCGGGTGAACATCCAGATGGCCAGGGGACGAGCATGTTGCAGAGCACCGCGCGCCAGAAGAGCTGCCCCCCGCTGAGCGCCATCTTCCCGTGCACCATCTCCGTCAGCATGGCCCGCGCGGAGGGCGAGGAGGTCACCCCGGAGGCGTGCACCATGGCGCCGAAGGCGAAGGCCCCGGCCAGGTTGCCGGCCAGCGAGAGCACCCAGGACATGACCAGGTCCTTGGGCCCGGTCCGCCCCGACAGGGCGCCGACCAGCATGACCATCACATTGCTGGTGAAGAGCTGGGCGCCGGCGAACATCACGATGGTCAGGGCTATCGGGAAGACCGCGCCCTCCAGCAGCTTCACGGCCGCCGAGCCCTTGGCCACGAACGGCGAGATCGCGACGAGGAGCAGGACCTCCCCGATGCCGATGTAGGCGCCCGCGAGCATCGCCGACACGAAGTAGCGCGGCGGAGACCCAAGGTCATGCGCCTTGTGCTCGGCCTGCCCCGAGGTGGCTTCGACGTTCTGAGCGATGCTGTTCACCATTCGACGTTAGGGCCCCCACCCCTCCCCCGAGCAGCCGAAAAAGTCATGAATGCACAGGTCCACGACCCTTCGGGGGCAGGACTTACGACCCCGCCCCGGCCGCCTCCCCCGGCTCCGTAGACTCAAGCCCCATGAGCAACGACCCCGCCGTGGAAATCCGCGGACTGGTGAAGAGGTACGGCCCCAAAACAGCGGTGGACGGCTTGGACCTCACCGTCCGCAGGGCCTCGGTCACCGCAGTCCTTGGTCCCAACGGCGCGGGCAAAACGACCACTGTGGAAACCTGCGAGGGCTACCGCCGCCCCGACGCCGGATCCGTCCGCGTCCTCGGCTTCGACCCCGTCACCCAGGCCGAGGCCCTGCGCCCCCGCATCGGCGTGATGCTCCAGTCCGGCGGCGTCTACTCCGGCGCCCGCGCCGTCGAGATGCTCACCCACATGGCCAAGCTCTACGCCGACCCCCTCGACGTGGACGCCCTCGTGGAACGCCTCGGCCTCGGCGGCTGCGGCCGCACCGCCTACCGCCGGCTCTCCGGCGGCCAGCAGCAGCGCCTGGCCCTGGCCATGGCCGTCGTCGGCCGCCCCGAGCTGGTCTTCCTGGACGAGCCGACCGCGGGCCTCGACCCGCAGGCCCGCCGCGCGACCTGGGACCTCGTACGGGAGCTGCGCGCCGACGGCGTGTCCGTGGTGCTCACCACCCACCACATGGACGAGGCCGAGCAGCTCGCGGACGAGGTCGCCATCGTCGACGCCGGCAAGGTCATCGCCCACGGCAGCCCCGAGCAGCTGTGCCGCGGCGGCGCCGAGAACACCCTGCGCTTCACCGGCCGCCCCGCCCTCGACCTGGCCTCGCTGCTGAAGGCGCTGCCCGACGGCACCCAGGCCGCCGAGCTCACCCCCGGCGTCTACCGGGTCACCGGCGAGGTCCACCCCCAGCTGCTCGCCACCGTCGCCTCCTGGTGCGCGCAGCACGGGGTGATGCCGGACAGCCTCTCGGTGGAGCGCCACACCCTCGAAGATGTCTTCCTCGAGCTCACAGGCAAGGAGCTGCGCGCATGAGCGCCGGTACGTTCACCCCGAACCCGGGGGCCGCGCCCGTGTCCCGCATGATCCTCGCGCAGACCGCGCTGGAGACGCGGATGCTGCTGCGCAACGGCGAGCAGCTGCTGCTGACGGTGATCATCCCGTCGCTGCTGCTGGTGCTCTTCTCGTCCGTGGACATCATCGATGTCGGCGCGGGGAAGTCCGTGGACTTCCTGGCCCCCGGCATCCTGGCGCTGGCCGTGATGTCCACCGCCTTCACCGGCCAGGCCATCGCCACCGGCTTCGACCGCCGCTACGGGGTCCTCAAGCGGCTGGGGGCCTCCCCGCTGCCGCGCTGGGCGCTGATGGCCGCCAAGACACTGTCCGTGCTGGTCACCGAGGTGCTCCAGATCGCGCTGCTGACCGTGATCGCCTTCGCGCTGGGCTGGTCCCCGCACGGGAACCCGCTCTCCGTCGCCCTGCTGATCCTGCTGGGCACCGCCGCCTTCTCCGGGCTCGGCCTGCTCATGGCGGGCACGCTCAGGGCGGAGGCCACCCTGGCCGCGGCCAACCTGGTCTTCCTGCTGCTACTGGTCGGCGGCGGGGTGATCGTGCCGCTGGAGAAGTTCCCCGGCGCCGTCCAGTCGGCCCTCGGGCTGCTGCCGATCTCCGCGCTCTCCGACGGGCTGCGCGAGGTGCTCCAGCACGGGGCCGCGCTGCCCTGGGGCGACGCGGCGATCCTGGCCGGCTGGGCCGTACTCGGCCTGGGCGCCGCCGCCCGCCTGTTCCGCTGGGAGTGAATCCCTTCCCCTGAGCGTTGTCGGGGCAGGAGGATGAGCGCCTCCACACGACACGCACCACAGACGCCGGGGGGCGGGCATGGCGCAGCGGGAGGCCGTTCTGCGGCTGGACGAACAGTGGGCACGGATCAGGTCGGGCGCCGCGCAGGCGGAGCCCGCGGAGGCCGATGTCCTGCTGGCCGAGCTGATCGGCGCGCTGCGCGAGCCGGCCCGCGGGGACGCCGAGTGTGCGGCACGGCTGGGTCTGCGCCTGAGCGATCTGGCGGCCCGCCGTTTCTCCGGCGGGGACAGGGGCGGAGCGCTGGCCGCCATCGAGGAGGGCCTGCGGTTCTCCCAGCAGGCCGCCGGGCACGCCCCGGAGTACGCCCGCTGGTACGCCCGGGGCCTGATCAACCAGGGGGTCTGGCTGTCCTGGCCGCTCAGCGACGGGGAGCGGCTGCCCCTGCATCCCCTCGGGCCGGGGGCCGAGAGCGGGCCGAGCGCCATGGAGCGGGCCGCCGGCGAGCGGGCCCGGGACCTGACGCGCGGTGCCGTGGAGGTGTGGGCGGGGCTGGATCAGGAGGATCCGGTCAATCAGCGGGGCCTGGCCCAGGCGAAGGTCTTCCTCGGCGACCGGCTCTCGGAGCTGGGCATGGCCGAGGACTCGGTGGCCTGGGCGGTGGACGCCGAGGGCTCCTTCCGGCGGCTGCTGCTCGCCGATCCCGGACCGGAGGAGTCCCAGGAGGCCGAGGAGGCCCTGGACCACATCGGCCGCCAGCTCGAACTGCGGCTGCGGTTCCTGACGTTCGCCTCCCTGGTGAATCTGCGCACGCGGGGCCTGCTGCCCGAACGGCTGCTGCCCCGGGCCGTGGTGGCCGCCCGGATCCAGGGGATCGAGGAGCCGGAGATCGCCGTCCGGCTGGGTCTGGAGGCCGATCAGGTCCGCACGATGCTGGAGGTGACCCCCTGGGTCGCGGTGTGGCGCATCGAGGTCCGCGGTTCGGACGGACTGTGGAACGTCACGTCACATCCCTGGCGCAGCGGGGCAGAAGTAAGAAACAGGACAGCCGAGGACGTAGCGGACGAATTGATACGTCGCTTCGCGGCCTCGTCCGACTACCCGGGCGACGGGGCGCATTGGCGGATCCGCGTGTGGTGGCATGCGGAAGGCGACCCCGCCGGCGCCCGGTTCCGGCGGGTGTTCGGCCCCGACGCACCAGCCGCCACCCCCTCGTGAAACTTTGCACAAGGGTCCGCGTACGATAAGGGCCGTGTTGACCCCACTCGCATACCTCGCCCGCCGCTGGACCCCGTCACCCCGGACCGTCCAGCGGGCCGCCTTCGCGGCGGTGCTCATGAGCATCGTCATCGTCGTCACCGGCGGCGCGGTACGGCTGACCGGATCCGGTCTCGGCTGCGACACCTGGCCCAAGTGCACGAGCGACAGCCTGATCGTCACCCAGGAACAGGGCTTCCACGGAGCCATCGAATTCGGCAACCGCATGCTGACCTACGTGCTCTGCGCGGCCGTTGGCTGGGCGATCACCGCGGCCCGCTGCGCCAAGCCGTGGCGCCGCTCGCTGACCCGGCTGGGCTGGCTCCAGTTCGCCATCGTGATGGGCAACGCGGTGCTCGGCGGCATCACCGTCCTGACGGGCCTCAACCCCTACAGCGTGGCCGGGCACTTCATGCTCGCCACCTCGCTGATCACCGTGACGACGATCACCTGGCAGCGCACCCGCGAGGGCGACGGCCCCGCCCGGCCGCGCGTTCCCTCCCCCGTGCGCAAGCTGTCGTGGGCCCTGGTCGCGGCCACCGTCGTCCTGATCGCGGCGGGCACCGTGGTCACCGGGTCCGGTCCGCACGCGGGCGACAGCAGCGAGATCAAGCGGATGCCGTTCGACTGGTCGGCCACCGCCCACGTCCACGCCGTCTCCGCCTGGCTGGTGTGCGCGCTCGCCGTCGCGATGTGGCTGGTGCTGCGCGTGGTCGACGCCCCCACCGACACCCGGGCGCGCGCCCGGGACCTGCTGATCGTGCTGCTCACCCAGGGCGGCATCGGCTACGTCCAGTACTTCACCAAGGTCCCCGAGGCCCTGGTCGCCGCCCACATGTTCGGCTCCTGCCTGGTGTGGATCTCGGTGCTCCGGGTCGCGCTGAGCCTGCGCGAGCGCCCGTCCGAGCAGGCCGGGATCCCGGCCCAGGGCGACGCCCGGCTCGCCACGGTCTGATCCGCTCCACCGCGGCCGGGCCCCCTGGCCGCGGTCCGGTCCGTCAGTTCCGTTCGTCCAGCCGGTAGACGCGGCGGGCATTGCCCGCCGCGACCATCGCCGCCACCCGCTCCGCGTCCCGCCAGGACCAGGAGCCCTCGGCGACCCAGCCGCCCAGGACCCGGCTCAGCGCCTCCCGGAAGACCAGCGCGCCCACCGCGTGCAGTTCGGCCAGCTGCCCCCCGCCTCCGGCGAACATCAGCTTGCCGAAGGGGGCGGTCTCCAGGGACTCGGCCAGCACCCCGGCCGCCCGTGCCCCCGATTGCCCCAGGGCCGTTCCCAGTTCGGCGTGGACGTGCGGGAAGGCCGCCGCCAGCCGCGCGGCCTGCCGGTGGTACGGGTATCCCCCGAGCAGGACCAGCCGCGTCCCCAGCCCCGCGGTCGCCCGTACGAACTCCGTCAGCGGCCCCGGCTCCCCCGCTCCCCCGCCCACGTGCAGCTGGAGCGGCAGCCCGGAGGCCACCGCGCTCCACAGCAGGTGCCGCAGGAGTACGGGGTCCCGTACCGCGCCGCCCCTGGCCCGTCCGGCCAGCCACCGCCCGGCCGCCCCGCGCACCTCGCCCGGGCCGGGCGGCTCGGGCGAGCCCGCGAGGGCGGCCGGGTATCCGGCTCCGGGTCCGCAGGTGAAGGCCACGGCCACGGCGGCGGCGTGGTGGACGGCCTCGGCGAGGTTGACCAGGAAGGCTCCGGCGGTCCCGGAGGTGTCGGCTGCCTGCTCTGCCAGCAGTTCCAGCCGGACCAGTTCGAAGGTCTCGGCCTCCCCGGCCAGGGCCAGCTCCTTGGGCCCGGTGAGGTCCCCGGGCACCCCGGTGTCGACCAGCCGGGCGCCGACCCCGGAGCCGCGCAGCAGTCTGCGGGCCGACTCGGCGGCGCCCAGTTCGCGCCGCCGGGCGAGGTAGCGGGCCGGGGTGCAGTGCGGTTCCAGCCCGAGCAGCGGCGGGCACCAGCGGCGCAGGGCGAAGCCGGTCTGGGTGTCGAAGAAGGTGGTGCCGGCGGCGGGCGGGCCGGCCGAGGGGATCAGCTGGGCCTCGAAGGTGGCGAGGCCGAGCTCCGTGCGGAGCACTCCCTGGCAGTACTGGTCCACCAGGGGCGGCGTTTCGATCATCCGGGCATCCCGTTGCGGACGTGAGGAAGGGGCTTCCACACGTCCTAACGGGTGAGCGGGGTGTGAGGTGTTGCTCGCGCTGTTGACCGAGAGGGTGACGCGGCCGGAGTCGGCCGCGACCGCGATCTTCAAGCCAAAATTCCTGGCGGAATAGGCCATTCCCTACAAACCGTCAGGTTTTGACCCGGGTCCGGTCCCGGGCAGGTCGGCCTAGGACACCGGGTTCGGCGTTCCGCCCAGCTGCATGCCCGCCATGCGGGACCACTCGTACGGACCGGTCTTCACGCGCGCGGCGAACTCGCCGTCGAACTCCTCGTGGAGGGTCAGCCCGGCCTTCTCGGCCGCGAGCTTCGCGGTGCCGTACTCCGGGGCCACCAGGTCGCCCCAGCCGCCGTCCGTGCCGACGAGGACGATCCGGGTGCCCGCCTGGCCGATGTGCGCGAGCTGGCCTTCGGCGCCGCCGTGCTGCTTGGCGAACGCGCCGATCTGCTTGGCCAGCTTCGCGGCCCTGCGGTCCTGCTTCTTGTCCGCCGCGGCGGCGGTCTCCTCGGTGTCTGCCATGGAAGGCATGCTACCGGTGGGTAGTAAACAGAGGAAGCACAAACAGGAGAAGCATCAGCGGAGGAAGGGATCCACGGCGACGGCGACGAAGAGCAGCGACACGTAGGTGATCGACCAGTGGAAGAGCCGCATCTCCTTGAGCTTCGCCCCCGCCAGCCCGGCCTTGGCCCGCGCGTTGAGCGCGTGCGCCTCCCACAGCCACCAGCCACCGGCCACCAGCGCCACCGAGGTGTAGAACCAGCCGGTGTAGCCGAGCGGGGTCAGCAGCAGCGAGACCGCCACCATCACCCAGCTGTAGAGGACGATCTGCTTCGCCACGGCCTTGTTGCCCGCCACGACCGGCAGCATCGGCACGCCGACCCGCGCGTAGTCGTCCTTCACCTTCATCGACAGCGGCCAGTAGTGCGGCGGCGTCCAGAAGAAGATGACGAGGAAGAGGATGACCGCGGCCCAGGAGACCTCGTTCTTGACCGCCGACCATCCGATGAGAACCGGCATGCAACCGGCGATCCCGCCCCAGACGATGTTCTGGGAGGTGCGCCGCTTCAGCAGCATCGTGTAGACGACGACATAGAAGAGGAGCGCGCCGAGCGAGAGCGCGGCCGACAGCCAGTTGATCAGCAGGCCGAAGAAGAGCGTGGAGACCACGCCGAGGCCGATGCCGAAGGCCAGGCATTCGCGGGGGCTGACCATGCCGGTCACCAGCGGGCGGCCGGAGGTCCGGTCCATCAACGCGTCGATGTCGCGGTCGATGTACATGTTGAGCGCGTTGGCGCCGCCCGCGGACAGGTAGCCGCCGAAGCAGGTCGCGAGAACCAGCCACAACTGAGGAACGCCCTGCTCGGCAAGGAACATCACCGGCACGGTCGTGATGAGCAGAAGCTCGATGATCCGCGGCTTGGTCAGCGCCACGAAAGCCATGACCCGGGCCCCGAACGGCCGGTGACCGGGGCTCGTCCCGAGCACCCCCGCTGGACGGGATTCGACGGCCGTCACGCACACCCCTGACAGAGAATCCAGCAAGCATCCGACTCGGCCCCCTCAAACATGAAGGTCCGGTAAAGGCTTGCGCGTACCAAGCCACTCTAGACGTTGCTCTCACCTCGCCCTGCGCGGGGGTCACCTCGTGTTGGTCCGATCGGCGCTCAGATGCAATGACCGGACAGTGGGTACTCGAATAGCTGCACGCCGTGGCGGGGGTAGGCTCGGAATCGAGCCGGTGCGCCGTTCGTCACCGGGACTTAGACATGTGGAGAGGAGCCCTGACCAACGGTGAGCACCAAGCCGACGACCACAGAGCTCGACTGGACCGATCTGGACCAGCGTGCTGTCGACACCGCCCGGATCCTGGCCGCGGACGCGGTCCAGAAGGTCGGTAACGGCCACCCGGGTACGGCGATGAGCCTGGCCCCCGTCGCATACACCCTCTTCCAGAAGGTGATGCGACACGACCCGGCGGACCCGGAGTGGGTCGGTCGCGACCGTTTCGTGCTCTCCGCGGGGCACTCGTCCCTGACTCTCTACACCCAGCTCTACCTGGCCGGTTTCGGCCTCGAGCTGGATGACCTGAAGGCCTTCCGCACCTGGGGTTCCAAGACCCCCGGCCACCCGGAGTACGGCCACACCGCGGGCGTGGAGACCACCACGGGCCCCCTCGGCCAGGGCATCGCCAACGCGGTGGGCATGGCCATGGCCGCCCGCTACGAGCGCGGCCTGTTCGACCCGGAGGCCGCCCAGGGCGCCTCCCCGTTCGACCACATGATCTACGCGATCGCGGGCGACGGCTGCCTCCAGGAGGGCATCTCCCACGAGGCGTCCGCCCTGGCCGGCCACCAGAAGCTCGGCAACCTGGTGCTGCTGTGGGACGACAACCACATCTCCATCGAGGGCGACACGGAGACGGCCGTCTCCGAGGACACCCTTAAGCGCTACGAGGCGTACGGCTGGCACGTCCAGCGCGTGGCCCAGCAGGCCAACGGCGACCTCGACCCGAAGGCCCTCTTCGAGGCCCTGCAGGCCGCCAAGGCCGAGACGGAGCGCCCCTCCTTCATCGCCGCGCGCTCGATCATCGCCTGGCCCGCCCCGCACGCCCAGGGCACCGAGGCCTCCCACGGCTCGGCCCTCGGCAACGACGAGGTCGCCGCCACCAAGCGCGTGCTCGGCTTCGACCCGGAGCAGACCTTCGAGGTCTCCGACGCGGTCATCGGGCACACCCGCAAGGCGCTGGACCGGGGCCGCGAGGCCAAGGCCGCCTGGGAGAAGGAGTTCTCCGCCTGGCGCACCGCCAACCCGCAGCGCGCCGCCGAGTTCGACCGCATCAACGCCAACGAGCTGCCCGCCGGCTGGGAGGACAAGCTCCCCGTCTTCGAGACCGGCAAGGGCATCGCCACCCGCGCCGCCTCCGGCAAGGTCCTCGAAGCCCTCGGCGCGGTCATCCCGGAGCTGTGGGGCGGCTCGGCCGACCTGGCCGGCTCCAACAACACCACCATCGACAAGAACTCCTCGTTCCTGCCGGTGGGCAACCCGCTGCCGGAGGCCGACCCGTACGGCCGCACCATCCACTTCGGCATCCGCGAGCACGCCATGGCCGCGGCCATGAACGGCATCGCCCTGCACGGCCACACCCGCATCTACGGCGGCACCTTCCTGGTGTTCTCCGACTACATGCGCAACGCCGTGCGCCTCTCCGCCCTGATGCACGTGCCGGTCACCTACGTGTGGACGCACGACTCCATCGGCCTCGGCGAGGACGGCCCGACCCACCAGCCCGTCGAGCACGTCGCCTCGCTGCGCGCCATCCCGGGCCTGAACGTGGTCCGTCCGGCCGACGCGAACGAGACCGCCATCGCCTGGCGCGAGATCCTGCGCCGCCACACCAAGGTGTTCGGCAAGGGTGCCCCGCACGGTCTGGCGCTGACCCGCCAGGGCGTGCCGACCTACGACCGCAACGAGGACGCCGCCAAGGGCGGGTATGTGCTCTTCGAGGCTGAGGGTGGCGACGCGCAGGTCGTCCTCATCGGCACTGGCTCCGAGGTCCAGCTCGCCGTCGCCGCGCGCGAGGCGCTGCAGGCCGAGGGCGTCCCGGCCCGCGTCGTCTCGATGCCGTCCGTCGAGTGGTTCGAGGAGCAGTCCCAGGAGTACAAGGACAGCGTCCTTCCGCCCTCGGTCAAGGCGCGTGTCGCCGTCGAGGCCGGCATCGGCCTGACCTGGCACCGCTACACCGGCGACGCCGGCCGGATCGTCTCGCTGGAGCACTTCGGTGCCTCGGCCGACGGCGCCGTGCTGTACCGCGAGTTCGGCCTGACCGCCGAGGCCGTGACCGCTGCCGCCCGCGAGTCGCTCGCCGCCGCCGCGCGCTGACGACCGTACCCAGACCAGTAGGAGATGCAATTCCCATGACAGACGCACTGAAGCGCCTTTCCGACGAGGGCGTCGCGATCTGGCTGGACGACCTGTCCCGCAAGCGGATCACGTCCGGCAACCTGGCCGAGCTCATCGACCAGCAGCACGTGGTCGGTGTCACCACCAACCCGGCGATCTTCCAGAAGGCGATCAGCGGTGGCGAGGGGTACGGCCAGCAGCTCGCCGACCTGGCGGCCCGCAAGGTCACCGTCGAAGAGGCGATCCGCATGATCACCACGGCGGACGTCCGCGACGCCGCCGACATCCTGCGCCCGGTCTACGACTCGACCGAGGGCCAGGACGGCCGGGTCTCGATCGAGGTCGACCCCCGGCTGGCCCACAACACCGCGGCGACCGTGGCCGAGGCCAAGCAGCTCGCCTGGCTGGTGGACCGCCCGAACACGCTGATCAAGATCCCGGCGACCAAGGCCGGCCTGCCGGCGATCACCGAGGTCATCGGCAAGGGCATCAGCGTCAACGTCACGCTGATCTTCTCGCTGGAGCGCTACCGCGAGGTCATGGACGCGTACGTGGCGGGCCTGGAGAAGGCGAAGGCCGCGGGCCTGGACCTCTCCAAGATCCACTCCGTCGCCTCCTTCTTCGTGTCCCGCGTGGACTCCGAGATCGACAAGCGCCTCGACTCCATCGGCACCGACGAGGCCAAGGCCCTCAAGGGCAAGGCGGCGCTCGCCAACGCCCGCCTGGCCTACGAGGCGTACGAAGAGGTGTTCTCCACCGAGCGCTGGGCCGCCCTCGACAAGGCGCACGCCAACAAGCAGCGTCCGCTGTGGGCCTCGACCGGCGTCAAGGACCCGGCGTACAAGGACACCCTGTACGTGGTGGACCTGGTCGCCCCCGGCACGGTCAACACCATGCCGGAAGGCACCCTGGAAGCCACCGCCGACCACGGCGTGGTCTCCGGTGACACCATCCGCGGCACCTACGACCAGTCGCGCGAAGAGCTCGAAGCGGTCGCGAAGCTGGGCATTTCGTACGACGATGTGGTGCAGCTGCTCGAAGACGAGGGCGTCGAGAAGTTCGCGGTGTCCTGGAACGACCTGCTGAAGTCCACCGAGGCGGAGCTCGAGCGCCTCGCCCCCACGGAGGCCTGAACACTTTGTCTGTAAACGGAGCGAACCCGCTTCGTGACGCACAGGACCGGCGGCTCCCGCGCATCGCGGGGCCGTCCGGCCTGGTCATTTTCGGCGTTACGGGTGACCTGTCACGCAAGAAGCTGATGCCTGCCGTCTACGACCTCGCCAACCGCGGCCTCCTTCCCCCGGGCTTCTCGCTGATCGGGTTCGCCCGCCGCGAGTGGCAGGACGAGGACTTCGCGCAGGAGGTCCACGACGCGGTCAAGCAGCACTCCCGCACGCCCTTCCGCGAGGAGGTCTGGCAGCAGCTCGTCCAGGGCTGCCGCTTCGTCCAGGGCGACTTCGACGACGACCAGGCGTTCGAGACGCTGAAGTCGACGATCGAGGAGCTGGACAAGGCTCAGGGCACCGGCGGCAACTTCGCCTTCTACCTGTCCGTCCCGCCGAAGTTCTTCCCCAAGGTCGTCGCCCAGCTCAAGAAGCACGGGCTGGCGGACCAGAAGGAGGGCTCCTGGCGGCGCGCGGTCATCGAGAAGCCCTTCGGGCACGACCTGACCAGTGCACAGGAGCTCAACCAGCTCGTGCACGACGTCTTCCCGCCCAACGAGGTCTTCCGGATCGACCACTACCTGGGCAAGGAGACCGTCCAGAACATCCTGGCGCTCCGCTTCGCCAACACGATGTTCGAGCCGATCTGGAACCGGTCCTACGTGGACCACGTGCAGATCACCATGGCCGAGGACATCGGGATCGGCGGCCGGGCCGGCTACTACGACGGCATCGGCGCGGCCCGCGACGTCATCCAGAACCACCTGCTCCAGCTGCTCGCGCTCACGGCGATGGAGGAGCCCGGCTCCTTCCACCCCAAGGCGCTGGTGGCCGAGAAGCTCAAGGTGCTGACCGCCGTGGAGCTGCCCGAGGACCTGGGCAAGCACACCGTGCGCGGCCAGTACTCGGCGGCCTGGCAGGGCGGCGAGAAGGTCGTCGGGTACCTCGAAGAGGACGGCATCGACCCCAAGTCGAAGACCGACACCTACGCGGCCATCCGCCTGGAGATCAACAACCGCCGCTGGGCGGGCGTCCCGTTCTACCTGCGGACCGGCAAGCGCCTGGGCCGCCGGGTGACCGAGATCGCGGTCGTCTTCAAGCGGGCCCCCTACCTGCCGTTCGAATCGGGCGCGACCGAGGAACTGGGGCAGAACGCCCTGGTCATCCGGGTCCAGCCGGACGAGGGCGTCACGGTGCGCTTCGGCTCCAAGGTTCCGGGCACCTCCATGGAGGTCCGGGACGTCACGATGGACTTCGCCTACGGCGAGTCCTTCACGGAGTCGAGCCCCGAGGCCTACGAGCGCCTCATCCTCGACGTCCTGCTCGGTGACGCGAACCTCTTCCCGCGCCACCAGGAGGTCGAGCTCTCCTGGAACATCCTCGACCCGATCGAGCAGTACTGGGACAAGCACGGCAAGCCCGCGCAGTACCCGGCGGGCACCTGGGGACCGGTCGAGGCGGACGAGATGCTCGCACGAGACGGACGGAGCTGGCGCCGGCCATGAAGATCGACCTCACGGAGACCAACTCCAGCAAGATCAACGCCGCGCTGGTGCAGGCGCGCCGGGACATCGGCACGCCCGCCATCGGCATGGTGCTCACGCTGGTGATCGTGACCGACGAGGAGAACGCGTACGACGCGCTCAAATCGGCGAACGACGCGTCCCGCGAACACCCCTCGCGGATCATCGTCGTCATCAAGCGGGCCAGCCGCTCGCCCCGCAGCCGCCAAGGTGCCCGCCTCGACGCGGAAGTCCGCGTCGGGACGGACTCCGGCACCGGGGAAACGGTTGTGCTCCGCCTGCACGGCGAACTGGTCAACCATGCCCAGTCGGTGGTTCTCCCGCTGCTCCTCCCGGACGCGCCCGTCGTCGTCTGGTGGCCCGACGGCGCTCCGCAGGACCTGGCGGGCGACCCGCTGGGTTCGCTCGCCCAGCGCCGGATCACGGACACCTACGCCACCGAGGACCCCATCAAGGCCCTCGGTACGCGGGCGGTCGCGTACGCCCCCGGGGACACGGACCTGTCCTGGACCCGGATCACCCCGTGGCGTTCCATGCTGGCGGCCGCACTGGACCAGCAGACCCACTCGGTGACCTCCGCGACCGTCGAGGGCGAGACCGAGAACCCGAGCTGCGAGCTGCTGGCCATGTGGCTCTCGGACCGGCTCCAGGTCCCCGTCAAGCGCACCTCCTCGGCGGGCCCCGGGCTCACCGCGGTCCGTCTGGAGACCAAGGGCGGCGAAATCGTCCTGGACCGGGCGGACGGCGCGCTGGCCACGCTCTGCATGCCGGGACAGCCCGACCGTGCGGTGGCGCTCAAGCGCCGCGACACGGCCGAGCTGCTGGCGGAGGAGCTGCGCCGGCTGGACCCGGACAACACGTACGAGGCCTCGCTGAAGTTCGGCGTGGCGAAGCTGGCCACGTCCCACCCGGCTCCGGCCGAGGCCCCGAAGCCCGAAGCCGAGGCTCCGGCCACGAAGCCGGCTCCGGCGAAGCCGGCGAAGAAGGCCGCGGCCAAGTAGCACGGGCCGCTGCGCGGGGCTTTCCCCACCCCGCCCCTTCCCGAAACCGGGCTCTGCCCGGACCCGGCCCTCAAACGCCGGGCAGGCTGAGATTGCCGCACAGCGGCAATTTCAGCCTCGCCGGCGTTTGAGGCGCGGGGTCTGGGGCGGAGCCCCAGGAATCGGGAAGGGGCGGGGTGGGGAAAGGCTCCGCGCAGCGGTATCCGCATCCGCACCCCGAACTACCGACAAGGCGGCAGCACATGGGTATGACGACTCCCCAGGTCGTCGTCCACCGGGACAAGGAGCTGATGGCCCAGGCCGCGGCGGCCCGGCTGATCACGAAGATCGTGGACGCGCAGGCGGCCCGCGGCAGTGCGTCGGTGGTCCTCACCGGCGGCCGCAACGGCAACGGCCTGCTGGCCGCGATGGCCGCGGCCCCGGCCCGGGACGCCATCGACTGGGCCCGGCTGGACCTGTGGTGGGGAGACGAGCGGTACCTGCCCGCCGACGACCCCGAGCGCAATCACGTCCAGGCCCGCGAGGCCCTGCTGGACGCCGTCCCGGTGGACCCCGCACGGGTCCACGTCATGCCCGCCTCCGACGGCCCCTACGGGGTCGACGTGGACGCGGCGGCCGCCTCCTACGCGGCGGAGCTGGCCAAGGCCTCCGGCCCCGAGGACCACGGGCCGGTCCCCCGCTTCGACGTCCTGATGCTGGGCGTCGGCCCGGACACGCACGTGGCCTCGCTGTTCCCGGAGCACCCGGCCTCCCGTGAGACCGAGCGCACGGTGGTGGGCGTCCACGGGGCCCCGAAGCCGCCGCCCACCCGGATCTCGCTGACCCTCCCGGCGATCCGGGCCGCGCGCGAGGTGTGGCTGCTGGCCGCGGGCGAGGACAAGGCCGGAGCGGTGGCGATCGCGCTGGGCGGGGCCGGCGAGGTCCAGGCCCCGGCCGCGGCGGCGTACGGCCGCTCCCGGACCCTGTGGCTCCTCGACCGCGCGGCGGCCGCGAAGCTCCCGACGGGCCTGTATCCCCCGGCCTCCTCCTGAACCCGTAGGACGCGCAAGGGCCCGCCCTCCCCACGGAGAGCGGGCCCTTCCTCGTGCGTCCCCGGGTCAGCGACCCCGCAGGGACCGGTACGTCGCCACCAGCGCCCGGGTCGACGGGTCGAGGCCGTCCACCTCGGCGCCTTCCACCAGCGCCGGCTCGATGCGCTTGGCCAGGACCTTGCCCAGCTCCACGCCCCACTGGTCGAAGGAGTCGATGTTCCACACCGCTCCCTGGACGAACACCTTGTGCTCGTACAGGGCGATCAGCTGGCCCAGCACCGCCGGGGTCAGGTCGGCCGCCAGGATCGTCGTCGTCGGGTGGTTGCCCGCGAAGGTCTTGTGCGGGACCAGCGGCTCCCGGGCCCCCTCCGCCCGGACCTCGTCCGCCGTCTTGCCGAAGGCGAGCGCCTGCGTCTGCGCGAAGAAGTTCGCCATCAGCAGGTCGTGCTGGGCCGCCAGCGAGGGCCGCAGTTCGGCCAGCGGCCTGGCGAAGCCGATGAAGTCCGCGGGGATCACCCGCGTGCCCTGGTGGATCAACTGGTAGTAGGCGTGCTGGCCGTTGGTGCCGGGCGTGCCCCACACCACCGGTCCGGTCTGCCATTCCACCGGATTGCCCTCGCGGTCCACGGACTTGCCGTTGGACTCCATGTCCAGCTGCTGCAAGTACGCGGTGAAACGGGACAGGTAGTGGCTGTAGGGCAGCACCGCGTGCGACTGGGCGTCGAAGAACGCCCCGTACCAGATCCCCAGCAGGCCCATCAGCAGCGGCGCGTTCTCCTCCGGCGGCGCCGTGCGGAAGTGCTCGTCCATCTCCCGGAAGCCGCCCAGCAGTTCGCGGAAGGCGTCCGGTCCGATCGCGACCATCAGCGAGAGGCCGATCGCGGAGTCGAAGGAGTAGCGTCCGCCGACCCAGTCCCAGAATTCGAACATGTTGGCCGGGTCGATGCCGAAGGCGGTCACCTTCTCGGCGTTGGTCGACAGCGCCACGAAGTGCCGTGCCACGGCCGCCTGGTCACCGCCGACGCCCGCGAGCAGCCATTCGCGCGCCGAGGTGGCGTTGGTGATGGTCTCGATGGTCGTGAAGGTCTTCGAGGCGATGATGAAGAGCGTCTGCTCCGGGTCCAGGTCCCGCACGGCCTCGTGCAGGTCCGCGCCGTCCACGTTGGACACGAAGCGCAGGGTCAGGCCCCGGTCGGAGAAGGCGCGCAGCGCCTCGTACGCCATCGCCGGGCCCAGGTCGGAACCGCCGATGCCGATGTTGACGACGTTCTTGATGCGCTTGCCGGTGAAGCCGGTCCACGCGCCCGAGCGGACCTGGTCGGCGAAGGCCGCCATCTTGTCGAGGACGGCGTGCACGCCGGGTACGACGTCCTCCCCGTCCACCTCGACGACCGCGTCCCTCGGGGCGCGCAGCGCGGTGTGCAGGACCGCCCGGTCCTCGGTCGTGTTGATCTTCTCCCCGCGGAACATCGCCTCGCGGAGTTCCGCCACGCCCGTGGCCTTCGCCAGTTCGCGCAGCAGGGTCAGCGTCTCGTCGGTGACGAGGTGCTTCGAGTAGTCGATGT
The DNA here is from genome assembly GCF_041434015.1 of Streptomyces sp. NBC_00454. GTDB lineage: Bacteria > Actinomycetota > Actinomycetes > Streptomycetales > Streptomycetaceae > Streptomyces. Next base: position 1,813,135 of record NZ_CP107907.1, read on the forward strand.
GCAGGTCCCCGGCCCGCAGGGTGTATCCGGCGCCCCGGCCCGGATCCGCCTCGAACAGCTCCCGCAGATGCGTCTGCCCCAGCTCGTCCCGGTGCTTGGTGAGCGCGAGCCACTCGGGCATCCGGTTGAGCTTCGTACGACTGTCTGCGTTCATCTCGGACATCACCACTTCTTCCGTCCTGTCGTGCCCCGCCGTTCTCCAACCTAAGGGATGGGAAGGGGCACAACCGACACAAAGCGGCCCGGCCCGCGGGAGAGGAAGACTCCTGCGGGCCGGGCCCGATGTCACATCAGTTCTTTTGTCGGGGAAGCGTCAGATCTCGCCGCGCAGCTTGGCGAGCGCCTCGGCGAGGATCGCCTCGCCGTCGGCGTCCGTGCGCCGTTCCCGTACGTATGCCAGGTGGGTCTTGTACGGTTCGGTGCGCGGCGGCGCCGGAGGGTTGTCCCGGTCCTGGCCGGCCGGGAACCCGCAGCGCGGGCAGTCCCAGGTGTCCGGCACCTGCGCGTCGCTGGCGAAGCTCGGCTGCGTCTCGTGCCCGTTCGAGCACCAGAAGGAGATGCGCAGGCGGGGCGCGGACTCGCCGCGCTCGGCCTCGCCCATCGGCCCCGCTCCGACCCGACTACCACGGATCGCGTTGCCACTTGCCACGGTCGTAACTCCCTGCGTGATGGTGCCGCGAAGCGTGAGTGGATTCCGTCGCGGGCGCCCAAGTCTACGTAAGGCCCAACGCGCGTCCAGTGACTGGAGTTACCCATTCCAGACGTGAACGCCGGACCTCATGATAGGCCGGGGAGAGCCGACCGGACTGCCGGAACGTCCAGAACGGTTCAGCTGCCGGACTTCATGAGCAGGCCGAGCGCGACGATGCACGCGAACCACAGCAGGCCGATCACCACGGTGATGCGGTCCAGGTTGCGCTCCGCGACCGAGGAGCCGCCGACCGACGACTGCATGCCGCCGCCGAACATGTCGGAAAGGCCGCCGCCCTTGCCCTTGTGCATCAGCACGAGCAGCATCAGCAGGGCGCTGAAGACGACCAGGGCGATCGAGAACCCCATAATCACGGCTGATTCCTACCTTCTGGCTTACTGGCATTCCGGCGTTCCCGCATTGCCGATTACGTGCGCGGGGGCCAGGGCTGATGTTTCAGCCTGCTGGCCCCCGCAAGGGTACGACGGATCCGCCCTACCGCATACTCACTGGTCGCGGAACCGGACGATCTTGACGAACTCGTCCGCGTCCAGAGCCGCGCCACCGATCAGGGCGCCGTCGACATCCGGCTGGGCCATGATCGCGGCGATGTTGCCGGACTTGACCGAGCCGCCGTACTGGATGCGGACCTTGTCGGCCAGCTCCTGCGAGTACAGCTCCGCGAGGCGCACGCGGATCGCTCCGCAGACCTCCTGGGCGTCCTCGGGGGTGGCGACCTCGCCGGTGCCGATCGCCCAGACGGGTTCGTACGCGATCACGATGGACTCGACCTGCTCGGCCGGGACGTCCTTGAGGCCGCCGTCGAGCTGGCTCAGCGTGTACGGGACCTGCTGGCCGGCCTTGCGGATGTCCAGACCCTCGCCGACGCACAGGATCGGGGTGATCCCGTGCTTGTAGGCGGCCTTGACCTTGGCGTTGCAGATCTCGTCGCTCTCGGCGTGGTACTGGCGGCGCTCGCTGTGGCCGACGGCGACGAAGGTGCACTTCAGCTTCGAGAGCATCGGGCCGGAGATCTCGCCGGTGTAGGCACCGGAGTCGTGCGCCGAGATGTCCTGGGCGCCGTACTTGATCTTCAGCTTGTCGCCGTCGACCAGGGTCTGGACCGAGCGGAGGTCGACGAAGGGCGGCAGCACCGCGACCTCGACGGCGTCGTAGTCCTTGTCGGCCAGGGCGAAGGCGAGCTTCTGGACGTGGGCGATGGCCTCGAGGTGGTTGAGGTTCATCTTCCAGTTGCCCGCCATCAGCGGGGTACGCGTGGTCATGCGGTTCAGACCTCCAGTGCGGCGAGGCCGGGGAGCGTCTTGCCCTCGAGGTACTCGAGGGAGGCGCCGCCACCGGTCGAAATGTGGCCGAAAGCGTTCTCGTCGAAGCCGAGGATGCGGACCGCGGCGGCGCTGTCGCCACCGCCGACGACCGTGAAGGCGCTGCTGTCGAGGAGCGCCTGCGCGATGGCCTTGGTGCCGTTCGCATAGTCGGGGTGCTCGAAGACGCCCACGGGACCGTTCCAGAACACGGTCTCGGCGTCGGCGATCTTCGATGCGTACAGCTCGCGGGTCTTGGGACCGATGTCCAGACCCTCCTGGTCGGCGGGGATCTTGTCCGCGGCGACCGTGATGAACTCGGCCGGGGCCTTGGTCTTCAGGTCCGGGAAGTCCTTGGAGGCCAGGATGTCGACCGGGAGGACCAGCTCGACGCCGTTGGCCTCGGCGCGCGCCATGTACTCCTTGACGACCTCCACCTGGTCCTTCTGGAGCAGGGAGATGCCGACCTCGTAGCCCTTGGCGTACAGGAAGGTGTACGCCATGCCGCCGCCGATGAGGATCCGGTCGGCCTTGCCGAGCAGCTGGTCGATGACGGCGAGCTTGTCGGAGACCTTGGCGCCGCCGAGGATGACCACGTACGGGCGCTTGACCTCGGCGGTCAGCTTCTTCAGGACGCCGACCTCGGTGGCGATGAGGTAGCCGGCCGCGTGCGGGAGGCGCGCGGGGAGGTCGAAGACCGAAGCGTGCTTGCGGTGGACAGCGCCGAAGCCGTCGCCGACGTAGATGTCGGCCAGCTCGGCCAGCTGGTCCGCGAAGGCGCCGCGCTCGGCGTCGTCCTTCGCGGTCTCACCGGCGTTGAAGCGGAGGTTCTCGATGACGGCGACCTGGCCGTCGGCGAGGGCGGCGACGGTCTCCTTGGCGGAGGTGCCGACGGTGTCGGTGGCGAACGCGACGTCCGTACCGAGCAGCTCACCGAGGCGGACCGCGGCGGGGGCCAGCGAGAAGGCCGGGTCCGGGGCGCCCTTGGGGCGGCCCAGGTGCGAGGCCACGACCACGCGGGCGCCGGCCTCGGCGAGCTTCGCGATGGTCGGCTGCACGGCTCGGATGCGGCCGTCGTCGGTGATCTCACCGTTGGCGAGCGGCACGTTGAGGTCGGCGCGGACGAAGACCCGCTTACCGGAAACGCCCTCGGCGAGAAGTTCGTCGATCGTCTTCATTGCTGTTACTACTCCTTTTCCCCGGCCGGATCCTGTGTCCGTGCGAGGTGAGAGGTACAAGGCAAGCAACAGGGCCCGCACAGCGCTTCGTCGCGCTGCCCGAGCCCCGGTGCTCACATTGTGGTGCCTGCTGCCTTGGTGCTTAGAGCTGGCCGCCGACGAACACGGTCAGGTCGACGAGGCGGTTGGAGTAGCCCCACTCGTTGTCGTACCAGCCGATGACCTTGACGCTCTTGCCCTGGACCATGGTCAGGGAGGAGTCGAAGGTGCAGGAGTACGGCCAGTTCACGATGTCGGAAGAGACGATCGCGTCCTCGGTGTAGTCCAGGATGCCCTTGAGCTGGCCCTGAGAAGCCTTCTGGAAGGCCGAGTTGACCTCGTCCTTGGTGACCTCGCGCTCGAGCTCGATGACGAGGTCGGTGACGGAACCGGTGGGGACCGGGACGCGCATCGCGATGCCGTCGAGCTTGCCCGCCAGCTCCGGGATGACCAGCGCGGTGGCCTTGGCGGCACCCGTGGTGGTCGGGATGATGTTCTCGGCGGCGGCGCGGGCGCGACGCAGGTCCGAGTGCGGGAAGTCCAGGATGCGCTGGTCGTTCGTGTACGCGTGGACCGTCGTCATCATGCCCTTGACGATGCCGAAGTTCTCGAGGAGAACCTTGGCCATCGGCGCCACGCAGTTGGTGGTGCAGGAGGCGTTGGAGATGACGTGGTGGTTGGCCGCGTCGTACTTCTCCTGGTTGACGCCCATCACGATCGTGATGTCCTCGTCCTTGGCCGGAGCCGAGATGAGGACCTTCTTCGCGCCGGCCGCGATGTGCTTGGCGGCGTCGGCCTTCTTGGTGAAGATGCCGGTCGACTCGATGACGATGTCGGCGCCCAGCTCGCCCCACGGCAGGTTCGCGGGGTCGCGCTCGGCGAAGGTCTTGAAGGTGTTGCCGCCGACGGTGATCGTGTCGTCGGTGTGGCTGACCTCGGCCTTGAGGCGGCCCAGGATGGTGTCGTACTTGAGAAGGTGCACCAGGGTGGCATTGTCAGTCAGGTCGTTGACACCGACGATCTCGATGTCCGCTCCCTGCTCCAGGAGCGCACGGAAGTAGTTGCGGCCAATTCGGCCAAAACCGTTGATGCCTACGCGGATCGTCACGAACCGATCTCCTCGTTGGTGCGCCGGCCTGTCCGCCGGCGAGCTGTATGGGATGTCCCCGACCGCTTACGACCCTACCTCTCCGTGAGCTTCCAGGTGACATCGACCATCGTGTGACACGCCCCGGGGCCCCGCACTCCAAGACGAGTACGGGACCCCGGGGACCTTGTGCCCCGTCACTCAAAGTGAGGGCAACGGGGGCATCCGATCAGCGGTTCAGCGAGCGGAGCGCCTTACCGACGAGTACGGCACGATCGGCCGCCGCCGGCACGTGCTCCAGGCCGAAGCCCAGCAGCACCGTGTTACGCGTAGTGACCGCGGCATATGACTTGAACAGCTCGCCGGACCGGGACCAATCGCCCGCAACATCGGGACTTCCGGCAGGCGCGCCTTGAGCGGTCCAGGACCCGAGCGAGGTCTCGAATCCCTCGGTCGTCTGGTCCGTGCCGCCGACCGAGACCCGCGCCTCGTCGGCGAAGACCCCGCGGCCGCCCGAGCCCGGGTCGGTGATGTAGGAGAGCGAGACCTCGAGGGTCTTGCCCGCGTAGGCGCTCAGGTCGAAGGAGACCTGCTTCCACCCGTTGGAGGCTCCCGTGAAGCTGTTCCACTGGCCGCTGGTGCCCTGCGGGGCGCAGCCGGCGGAGTCCAGGGTGAGGTAGCGGCGCAGGAACGGGTGGTCGTTGACGAAGAACCCGGCCTCGCACTCCGCGGGAACCACGGTGCTGCTCAGGCCGCTCGCCTCGGGCAGCGTGGTCCAGTCGTCGCCGCCGACGGTGTGGGACTCCAGGACCGCGTGGTCGTAGCCCTCCTCGGTGTTCCAGTTGAGCGCCATCTTGAGCTTCGGCTGCTGGGCCGCGGTGACCCCGGTGAGGTCGATGGTGCGGGTGAGCCGCTTCCAGTCGTCGTCGGTGTGGGTGGCCGAGGCCATCCCGGTGCCGGCGTACGGGGCGTACGGGTTGACGACCCCGTCGTACTGGCCCGCCTGCGCGCTCTTGAACTGCGGGAACTGGGCCGCCGGCAGGCTGTCGGAGGTGACCGTGTAGGAGCCGGGGCGGTCGAGCGGGTTGCCCGCGGCGTTGCCGAGGCCGCCCTTGGCCCCCGAGAGGGAGCCCGCGCCGGTGAAGCCGCTCGGGCCGCTGACGGTCGCGCGCCCGTAGGCACCGAGGTAGTACTGGCTGAAGTCGTCGGTCACGGCGCGGCCGACCTGGGCGTTGCCGCCGGCCAGCTCACCGGCCTCGATCAGCTTGCCGCCCTCGTTGAGGAAGTCGCGTACCGCCAGCTGGGTGGGACCGCCCGGGGACTTGGCCCCCGTGTAGTGGACGGCCGTGCGGAAGTGGGACAGCACGCCGAGGTGGTGCGGGGCCCCCTGGACGGCCACGTCCCAGACCGCCGCGCTCTTGCCGTTGGCGCGCAGGGCGTCCACGTACTCCTGGGCGTGCTGCGCCGGGGCGCCCTCCTCCGCGACCACGAGGACGTCGGCGCGCGGCCGCTCGGCCACCGTGTACGTGAAGTGCTCGCTGGAGACCTGCTTGCCGCCGCGGTCGCGGCCGGTGAACCAGACCTCGACCTTGTCGCCGGGCTTGGCGCCGTCGACCTTGGCCCGGTACTCGTCGAAGTAGTTGTTGTCGTCGCCGCCGTAGACGTCACCGCCCTGCCAGGCCCTGAGGTCCTCGTCGTGGGTGCGTCCCCCGTTGATCCTGCCCCCCTCACTGATCCGGAAATGGAGCTCCTTGTCCTTCAGCGCCTTGCGGGCCGTGACGGCGACCGTCTGGTCCTCGCCGCGGGCCACGTAGGAGGTGGTGAAGGGGTCCAGGGTGAAGTCCGCGGCGCTCAGGCCCACGGAGGACTTCGGCTGGTCCGGGTGCTGGACGCTCTCGGCCACGGAGAGGGCGAAGGGGACGTTCTTGGCGAACTCCGCCTGGATGAGCTTCTCGTCGTCCGGGAAGTTGAAGACGGAGGCGCAGTCCTCGGGCTTCCAGCGGTCGTTGGGGTCGACGGCGGAGGCCGTCTGGCAGGTGCTCATCTCCGGCGTGAACATCATGACGCCGTTGGCGTTGGCGGCCTGGCTGTCGGCCTCGCCGTTGGTGGTGTAGAGCTCCGAGGACACCTGGGGGTAGTAGCCGGGTACGGCCGAGTTCTCCGGGGTTCCGGCGAGCGCCTTGTAGGCGATGTCGTCGGGGGTGGGGGTGGCCACCTGCCAGCCCACGCCGTAGAGCAGCAGCTCGGCGGCCGAGTGGTAGTTGATGGCGTACTTGAAGCCGATGCGCTTCTCGAAGGTGTCGAGGGCGACGGTCTCGGGCTCGGAGGAGGCCTTGGGGCCGCGGTAGGTCTCGCTCGACGGGTTGGGCGAGGAGCCCTCGTTGTCGTAGCCCCACCGGTAGGCGAAGTTGCGGTTGGGGTCGACGCCGTCGCCGGCGGTGATCTTGCCGTCGCCGTTGTTGTCCCGCAGGTTCTTGCGCCACAGCCGCGCACTGTCGGACGTGAAGGTGTAGTCGTACCCGTCCGGGTTGGCGGAGAGCAGGAACCACATCTCCGTGGAGTCCACCAGCTTGGTGACCCGCGGGTCCTTGCCGTAGCTGTCGATGGTCTGGTGCATCAGCCGCCGGGTCATCTCGGGGGTGATCCACTCGCGGGCGTGCTGGTTGGACATGTACAGCACGGCCGGCTTGTCGCCGTCCTTGGACTTCTTGGCGTTTTTGGTGACCTTCAGGGCGAGGATGTCCTTGCCCTGGACGGTCTTGCCGATGGAGACGACCTTGGTGAGGCCGGGGTTCTCCTGCGCGGTGCGCAGGATCTCCTCCTGGAGCCCGCCCTTGCCGCTGTAGGGGCGGAACACCCCGTCGCCGGCGGCGATCAGGGAGCGCGCGGCCTTGGAGGCGACCTTGCGTTCGGCGAGCTTGACCCCCTGGGCGGCCAGCCCCTTGGCCTGGCCGCCGGTGAGGTAGAGCTCGACCTTGGCGGTCCCGGACTCCGGGAGGCGTCCGGAGAACTCCTGTGCGTCCTGGCCGGCGGCCTGGACGAGCGGGACCTGTTCCTTCGTGATGTCGGCGTCGTAGACCCGTACCTCGTCCGCCGTCGCCTGGGCGTCCGCCCGGGCCTGGGCGCTGGCCGCCGCGGGTAGTGCGGCCAGTGTGGTTCCGAAGACGAGTGCGCTTGCGGCGAGGATCGATCTCGCGCGGTGCCTCATGTGCCCCCCTGGGCGTCGTCTGCCACGAAAGCTTCGGACGACAGGCTCACGATCAGCCCATGCTCATGTCAATGGGGCATACCGAAAGAGGTCCGCACGAGTGATCGCGCGGACCTCTTACGGAGTCATGCAGTCCGGTACGGGGCCTCAGCCGGCCATGTTGTCGGCCAGCTCCTCGCTGTCGCTGAGGTCGAGGTTGGACTCGGTGCCCGGGATCCCCAGGTCCTGGGCCCGCTTGTCGGCCATGGCCAGCAGGCGGCGGATCCGGCCCGCGACCGCGTCCTTGGTCAGCGGCGGGTCGGCCAGGGCGCCCAGCTCCTCCAGGGAGGCCTGCTTGTGCTCCATGCGCAGCCGGCCGGCCGCGGCGAGGTGCTCGGGGACCTCCTCGGCGAGGATCTCCAGGGCGCGCTGCACCCGGGCTCCGGCGGCCACCGCGGCCCGCGCCGAACGGCGCAGGTTGGCGTCGTCGAAGTTGGCGAGGCGGTTGGCGGTGGCGCGCACCTCGCGCCGCATCCGCCGCTCCTCCCAGGCCAGCACCGAATCGTGGGCGCCGAGCCGGGTCAGCAGGGCGCCGATGGCGTCCCCGTCCCGTACGACGACCCGGTCCACCCCGCGGACCTCGCGGGCCTTGGCGGCGATGGAGAGCCGACGGGCCGCGCCGACCAGGGCCAGGGCGGCCTCCGGGCCGGGGCAGGTGACCTCCAGGGAGGAGGAGCGTCCCGGCTCGGTGAGCGAGCCGTGGGCGAGGAAGGCCCCGCGCCAGGCCGCCTCGGCGTCACAGGTGGCCCCGGAGACCACCTGCGGGGGAAGACCCCGGATCGGGCGTCCGCGGCCGTCCACGAGCCCGGTCTGGCGTGCCAGCTGGTCACCGCCGGCGACCACGCGGACCACGTACCGGTTTCCGCGGCGCAGACCGCCCGGAGCCATGATCACCAGGTCCGAGGAGTGCCCGAAGATCTCCAGAATGTCCTTGCGCAGGCGGCGGGCCGCGATCCCCGCGTCCAGTTCCGCCTCGATGACGATCCGGCCGCTCACCAGGTGCAACCCGCCCGCGAACCGAAGGATCGCCGAGACCTCCGCCTTCCTGCAGCAGGTGCGGGTGACGGGCAGGCGGGCGATCTCATCCTTCACCGCGGGCGTCATCGCCATGGGCCGATCCTTCCATGCATCCGAAAAATACGGTCGTACGCGGCGGCCAGCAGCTCCGGATCATGCTTCGGAGAGCCGTCCAGCCGGGCAACCGGCGCCAGCTCGACCGCGGCACCGAACCGTTTTGCGGCATCGGCGAGGGACTCGCGATCGGGCACGGCAGCCTGATCGGCCAGCACCACGTCCAGGGCGAGTTTAGGGGCGTGTCGGGCCAAAACCTCCAAATGACGCTGCGGAGAGAAGCCCTCTGTTTCGCCGGGTTGCGGTGCGAGGTTCAGCGAGAGGACCCGCCGGGCCTTCGTCTCGACCAGCGCGTCGAGCAGTTCGGGCACCAGCAGGTGCGGGATCACGGAGGAGAACCAGGACCCCGGACCGAGCACGACCCAGTCGGCGTCGAGCACCGCGGCGACCGCTTCCGGCACGGCCGGCGGGTCGGCCGGCACGACCTGCACGGAGAGCACCTCGCCGGGGGTCAGGGCCACGGTGGCCTGCCCCCGTACGGTGTCCACGTCCTCGGGGCGCGCCGGATCGTGGCCCTTGACCAGGGCTTGGAGCTCCAGCGGGACCGCCGACATCGGCAGCACCCGGCCCTGGGCGCCGAGCAGCTTGCCGACGAGGTCCAGGGCCTGGACGGGATCGCCGAGCTGTTCCCACAGGGCGACGATCAGCAGGTTGCCGACGGCGTGCTCGTGCAGGTCGCCCTTGGACTGGAAGCGGTGCTGGATGACCCGCGACCAGGTCTGGCCCCAGTCGTCGTCCCCGCACAGCGCGGCCAGCGCCTTGCGCAGGTCGCCGGGCGGCAGGACGCCGAGCTCCTCGCGCAGGCGGCCGCTGGAGCCTCCGTCGTCGGCGACGGTGACCACGGCGGTCAGCTCGCCCGTGATCCGGCGCAGGGCGGTCAGCGAGGCCGAAAGGCCCATGCCGCCGCCCAGCGCCACGACCTTGGGCGCGGCCACCTCGGGGGCCTCGCCCCGGCGCAGGCCCGTACGGCCCGCGCCGTCCGCGCCCTTGCCGGTGGTGAGCCGGCGCAGGCGGCGGAGCCGCATGGTACGTCCGGTCACTCGCGCCCCATGTCCCTGTGGACGACGACGGTCTCGACTCCTTCGGAGGCGAGGCGGGCGGCGAGCTTCTCCGACATGGCGACGCTGCGGTGCTTGCCGCCGGTACAGCCGACGGCGATGGTCACGTACCGCTTGCCCTCGCGGCGGTAGCCGGTGGCGATGAGCTGGAGCAGCTCGGTGTAGCGGTCGAGGAACTCCTTGGCGCCGGGCTGGCTGAAGACGTACGCCGACACCTCCTCGTTGAGCCCGGTGAAGGGGCGCAGCTCCGGAACCCAGTGCGGGTTCGGGATGAAGCGGCAGTCGACGACCAGGTCGGCGTCGACGGGCAGGCCGTACTTGAAGCCGAAGGACATGACGGTGGCCCGCAGCTCGGGCTCCTCGTCGCCCGCGAACCGGGCGTCCATCTTGGCGCGCAGTTCGTGCACGTTCAGGCTGGAGGTGTCGATGACCAGGTCGGCGTCGCCGCGCAGCTCACGCAGCAGGTCGCGCTCGGCGGCGATGCCGTCGACGATGCGGCCGTCGCCCTGGAGCGGGTGCGGGCGGCGGACCGACTCGAAGCGGCGGACGAGGGCGTCGTCCGAGGACTCCAGGAACACGATCCGCCGGGTGACCCCGCGGGCCTCCAGGTCGGCGAGGGACTCGCGCAGGGCGTCGAAGAACTGCCGGCCGCGGACGTCGACGACGACGGCGATGCGTGCCACGTTGCCCTGCGAGCGGGCGCCGAGTTCCACCATGGTGGGGATCAGCGCCGGCGGGAGGTTGTCGACCACGAACCAGCCGAGGTCCTCCAGGCACTTGGCCGCCGTACTGCGGCCGGCCCCGGACATTCCGGAGATGATCACCAGCTCGGGGATGGCCGCCTCGGCGGTATCTCCGGGCTCCACTGTCATGCCCGTACTCACCTGTGCTCCGTCTCGGTCTCGGTCGGTCTCGTGCTGGGTTTCATTGTGGGTTTCGTGCTCGGTCATTGCTCGGTCCCCCGTTCGGATGTGGCTCCCGCGGTCGCGGAAGTCTCATCCTCGATGATCTCGCCGGTCGCCGTGTTAACCGCGGGACCAGCGGGAACCGCCTGGGCGAGGGCCGCGGCCACGGTCTCGGCCGTCTTGCGGCCTATGCCCGGGACCTCGCAGATCTGGTCGATTGTCGCCTGCCGGAGCTTTTTCACCGAACCGAAATGCTTCACCAGGGCCAGTTTGCGGCTCTCGCCCAGTCCGGGGACCTCGTCCAGGGGGCCCGACTTCAGCCGCTTGGCGCGCTTGTTGCGCTGGTACTGGATGGCGAACCGGTGGGCTTCGTCACGGACCCGCTGGAGCAGGTAGAGGCCCTCGCTGGTGCGGGGCAGCACCACCGGGTCGTCCTCGCCTGGCAGCCAGACCTCCTCCAGCCGCTTGGCCAGGCCGCACACGGCGACGTCGTCGATCCCGAGCTCCTCCAGGGCCCGCTGGGCGGCGGCCACCTGCGGCTGCCCGCCGTCGACCACGACGAGCTGGGGCGGGTACGCGAAGCGCTTGGGCCGGCCGTCGTCCGCGGCCGCGTCCACCTCGAACCCGTCGGCTTCATCGGGTTCCGGGCCGTCCCCGGGGGACCACTCCCCCGTCTTCAGCTTCTCCTGGAGGTAGCGGCGGAAGCGCCGGGAGACCACCTCGTGCATGGAGCGGACGTCGTCCTGCCCCTCGAACGATTTGATCTGGAACCTGCGGTACTCGCTCTTGCGCGCCAGCCCGTCCTCGAAGACGACCATCGAGGCCACCACGTCGTCGCCCTGCAGGTGCGAGATGTCGAAGCACTCGATGCGCAGCGGCGCCCCGTCCAGCTCCAGCGCCTCGGCGAGCTCCTCCAGGGCCCGCGAGCGGGTGGTGAAGTCGGCGGCGCGCTTGGTCTTGTGCAGGGCCAGGGACTGCTGGGCGTTGCGGTGGACGGTCTCCATCAGCGCCTTCTTGTCCCCGCGCTGCGGGATGCGCAGGCTGACCTGGGCGCCGCGCCGCTCGGCCAGCCACTCGGAGAGCGCCGGGGTGTCCTCGGGGAGCGCCGGAACCAGCACCTCCTTGGGGACGGACTCGCCCTTCTCCTCGCCGTACAGCTGCTGGAGGGCGTGCTCGACGAGCCCGGCCGTGTCCACGGCCTCCACCTTGTCGGTGACCCAGCCGCGCTGGCCGCGGACCCGGCCGCCGCGCACGTGGAAGATCTGCACGGCTGCTTCGAGCTCGTCCTCGGCGACCGCGAACAGGTCGGCGTCGGTGGCGTCGGCGAGCACGACCGCGTTCTTCTCCATGGCCCGGCGCAGGGCCCCTATGTCGTCGCGCAGCCGCGCGGCCTTCTCGTACTCCATCTCCTCGGCGGCCTCGTGCATCTGCCCTTCGAGGCGGGAGAGGTGGCTGCCGGTGCGGCCGGCCATGAACTCGCAGAAGTCCTCGGCCAGTTCCCGGTGCTCCTCGGGGGTGACCCGGCCGACGCAGGGCGCGGAGCACTTGCCGATGTAGCCCAGCAGGCAGGGGCGGCCGATCTGCGCGGAGCGTTTGAACACCCCGGCGGAGCAGGTGCGGACGGGGAAGACCCGGAGCATCAGGTCGACGGTCTCGCGGATGGCCCAGGCGTGCCCGTAGGGGCCGAAGTAGCGCACGCCCTTCTTCTTGGGCCCGCGCATGACCTGGACCCGGGGGTACTCCTCGTTCATGGTCACGGCGAGGGAGGGGTAGCTCTTGTCGTCCCGGTACTTGACGTTGAACCGGGGGTCGAACTCCTTGATCCAGGAGTACTCGAGCTGGAGCGCCTCGACCTCGGTGGAGACCACCGTCCACTCGACGGAGGCGGCCGTCGTCACCATGGTGGCGGTACGGGGGTGCAGTCCGGCGAGGTCCTGGAAGTAGCTGGCCAGCCGCTGGCGCAGGCTCTTGGCCTTCCCGACGTAGATCACCCGGCGGTGCTCGTCGCGGAATTTGTAGACCCCCGGGGAGTCGGGGATCTGTCCCGGCTTGGGGCGGTAGCTGGAAGGGTCGGCCATGCCAACCACCCTACTGTCGCCCGCCGACAACCGAGCCGTTCCCCTGCTGCGGCGCGGACCCGGCCACGGTGGCGCACCGGCCACGGCCTCGCGCGGGCGCCGGGGCCGGACGCGCCGCGGGGCCCGACCGCCTGGCAGGCGGCCGGGCCCCCGGGTGGCTACGCCCGCACCACCCGCTGCCGCCGGGAGCGGCGCGCGGCCACCGCACCGGCCGCGCCCAGCGCCAGAGCCGCGGCTCCGGCGGCCGTCGGGACCGCGAGGGATCCGGATCCGGACCGGGCACCGGCCGTGGCTTCCGTGGGGGCGAAGCCACCGGCCTTCCCCGACCTGGCGTAGGCGGAGCCGGGGAGCTTGTCCCCGTACGCCTTCACGACCCGGGTCCGGTACGCGGCGAGGCTGGTGCCCTGCGCGCCGACGGCCCGCTCCGCGTCCTCGTCCAGCGGCAGCACCCGCTGGCCCTGGGCCACGTACCACGCGTCGATCTGCGGTTCGCGGAAGACGGTGCCGCCCGGAAGTTTCGCCGCGCCGAGCTGCGCGTAGCGGAACTCGTCGTCACCGGTGGCGATGTTCACCACCTGCCAGCCCGCCTCCGTCTTCGCGGTCCACAGCGCGGCCTGCTGGCCGTCCGAGGAGACCGCCTTGCTGGCGAGGAACTCCAGCCGGGACACGCTCGCGCCCGTCTTCCCCGCGACGAACTCCGGCGACAGGTAGTTCACCGCGATCGCCTCCCCCTCGATACGGGGCTGCGCGGCGGTCAGGGTGACCTTGCCCTCCCGGGAGAAGAACCGGGACAAGGTGGCGAGGGTGTCCGGGGCCGCGGCCGCCTGCGCGGCGGCGGCTCGGTTCTCGGCGGTGGCGCTCTGGGGCTGCGGCACCGGCGCCGCGGTTGCCTGGGTGGGGGCCAGGGCGAGGGCGGCGGTCGCGAGGACGAGCGCCGCGGCGAGGCGAGGGTTCATGGGGTCACGCCCCGATCCGGTAGAGGGAGTGGGTCCAGGAGAAGGTGCTGTTGTCCACGTACCAGGCGTGGGAGGCCCAGTTGTAGCGGTCGCTGGAGGGCCAGGGGTCGCCCCAGTACACCCAGCTGTTCGCGGTGTCGTAGCCGTAGATGACGTGCATGTGGCCGCCGCCGTTGGACCACTCGATGCGGGTCTCGACCGGGCGGTTCGCGTTGATCTCGGTCTGCACGGTGGAGTACTGGAGCCAGCCGGTCACGTAGGAGCCGGAGTTGATGCCGGCCCAGCGCAGGGCGGTCTGCACATTGGCCAGGCTGGCCTGGTTGTTGGGGCAGTCGTAGCCCTGCTGGCGGTTGAAGGCGGCGTTGCAGAACTGGTTCTGGCTGTAGTTGCGGCCGAACCAGGTGGCGATGGTGTTGCCGCTGGCGGCCCAGCACCAGTTGGTCTTCTGCTGCGCCTGCATCGTGATGCCCAGCCGCTTGGACGCCAGGGCGGCGCTGTCGGCGGACGGGGTGGTGGCGGTGGTGGTGGCGGTCGTGGTGCCCGTACCGGCGACGGCATCGGCGGCGGTGGCGGTACCGGTGGGCAGGGCGAAGAGCAGGGCGGTGACGAAGGCGGCGAGGGAAAGCCGCCGGTTTCGGTTGCGCATCGCGTTCCTCCCGAGGTGGGGAGTGGGGGTGGAGGAGCGCGTCCGGACGCTGTGGAGGAGCATCAGGGTGTTGTCGGGAACAGGTCAACACGCTTCAATACGGCGTGACATCGCAGTGTGAACGGTGGGGCCAGAGTGTGAACGCCCGCCATCGGTCCACCCAGGTCGCTCGGACGTCACCGCGGGACCGCCCGCACCCCGCTTTCGTGAACGTTCACAGGAGGCCCCCCATGCGGTCGAGCGCGGACAGCAGACTCTCGGACAGCGCCCTGGACCTACCGCAACTGCTGCGCACCGGTCCCTTCCACCTCGCACTGCGCGCCGCCCTCACCGCCCGCGGACTCCCCCTGCACCGGGTCCAGCACCGGCTCGCCGCCCGCGGCATCAAGCTGGGGGTGACCAGCCTCAGTTACTGGCAGCAGGGCGCCCGGCGGCCGCGCCGCGCCGAGTCCCTGAAGGCCGTACGGGCCCTGGAGCAGATCCTGGAACTGCCCGGGGGCACCCTGCTGCGGCTGCTCGCCGCGCCGGATCCCGCCGCGCCCGGGACGGCCCGGCCGCCCGCACGTTCGTACCGGGCACTGTTCAGCGTGGGCTCGGCCGTGGAGGAACTGCTGGCCGGCATGGAACTGCCCGCCGACGGCGGCCTGCACACCGTCGGCCACCACGAGCGGGTCCGGATCGGGCCCGCCGGTGAACTGCTGGGCCGCGAATCGCAGCACGTCGTACGGGCCCACCGCGACGGGGTCGACCGGTACATCGCCGTCCACCACGGGGACCCGGGCTGCGATCCGGCGCGGATCCGGGTGCGCGCCGACGAGAACTGCCGGACCGGGCGGATCCGCCACCACGCCGAGGCCGAAGTGGTCGTCGCCGAGCTGCTCTTCGACGCCCGGCTGCGCTCCGGGGACACCTACGTCTTCGGCTACGGCTTCGAGGACGGCACCGGCGGACGCAGCAGCGAGTACGTGCGCGGCTTCAGCTACACGGGCGGGCAGTACGTGCTCCAGGTCCGCTTCGACGAGGCCGCGCTGCCGGTGCGCTGCCGCCGGTTCAGCCGCAGCGGGGCGGACGCGCCGCGCGGGCACCTGTGCGACCTGGCCCCGAGCGGACCGCACCGGGCCGTACACCTGGTGGAACAGGGGGTGCGGCGCGGGGTCCTGGGGATCGCCTGGGACTGGGAGTAGGCCGACCGGTCACCCGGCACCCAGCCGTTCGCCCGGCCTCAGCCCGCGACGAGCTTGCCGTTCTCCGCCTTCACCGGGACCTCCGGCAGCGGGTCGGTGGCCGGGCCCTGCAGGACCTTGCCGGTGGTCACGTCGAAACGGCTGCCGTGGCACGGGCAGGTGCCCTCGCCCTTGACGATCTTGTCCAGGACGCAGCCCGCGTGCGTGCACTGCGCGCTGAAGGCCTTGTACTGGCCCGCCTCCTGGCAGCTGACGATCAGCTTCTTCTCCCGGAACAGCTTCGCGCCGCCCACCGGGACCTCGGTCGCGGCCCCCAGTTCCACCGGCTCGGCCGGCACGGCGGGGCTGCCGTGGCCGCTGCTGGTCTCGGTGGAGCAGGCCGCGAGCGTCGCTCCGGCGCCTACGGCCCCGGCGAGCGCGGCCGCGCCCTTGAGGACGGTACGACGGGCTGCGGACTGCGACGCGGGCATGCGGTTCTCCTGAGGTGTGCGATCGGCCGGGCGTCCCTTTCGGCCCGGGGCCCACCCGACGATACCGCCGCCCGATGGGGTACCTTCCCCCGCGTGATCGTCGTCGGTGGAGAAGCCCTGATCGACCTGGTGCCCGTCGCGGAGCCGCCGGGCGCCCTGCTGCCCCGGCCGGGCGGCGGACCGTACAACACCGCGCTCGCGCTGGGCCGGCTCGGGGCGCGGACCGCCTTCTGCTCCCGGGTCTCGACCGACGGCTTCGGCGCCTCGCTGCTCGCCGGACTGCGGGCGGCCGGCGTGGACCTGTCCCTGGTCCAGCGCGGGCCCGAGCCGACCACCCTGGCCGTGCCCTCGCTGGCCCCGGACGGCTCGGCGGCGTACGGCTTCTACGTCGAGGGCACCGCCGACCGGCTGTTCCGGCTGCCGCCCGCGTTCCCGGAGGGCGTACGGGCCCTCGCGCTCGGCACCTGCTCCCTGGTGCTGGAGCCCGGCGCCGGAGCCTACGAGGCCCTGCTGCGCCGGGAGTCCGCGCGCGGGGTGCTCACCCTGCTCGACCCCAACATCCGGCCGGCGCTGATCGCGGAGCCGGACGCGTACCGCAAGCGCTTCCTGTCCTGGCTCCCGTACGTCTCGGTGCTGAAGCTGTCGGAGGAGGACGCCGCGTGGCTGGGCGGCCGGGTCCGGGACTGGCTGGCGGCGGGCCCCTCGGCGGTGGTGCTCACCCGGGGGGCCGGGGGGCTGACGGTGTGGACCCGGGAAGGGGCGGAGCACTCGGTGCCCGCCCGCCGGGTCGGGGTGGTGGACACCATCGGTGCGGGCGACACCGTGAACGCGGCCCTGCTGCACCGGCTCACGGACCTCCCGGACGGCGCCGGCCGGGCGGACTGGCCCGAGGTGCTGTCGTACGCCGCCGAAGCGGCCGCGCTGACCTGCACCCGGGCGGGCGCGGAGCCCCCGTACGCCTCGGAACTGACCGCATAGCCCGGCGGCCTCGCAGCCGGAGACGGCCCGCCCCACATCAAGCCCCGCGAGCCACAGCGCCGCACCCGGGGACGGGGTCCGCACCACATCAAGCCCCGCGGGCCACAGCGCCGCACCCGGAGACGGCCCGCACCAAATCCAGCCCCGCCGGCGTTTGAGGCGCGGGGGTCCGGGGGCTGGCCCCCGGGAGCGGCGCCGCTCCCTGCGACGGACCGGCACCGCCCCCGGAGTACTACGCCTTGCGGGCCCGGGTGGCCTTCTTCGCCGGGGCGGCCTTCTTCGCCGGAGCCGGAGCCGGAGCCTCGGCCGCGGCCGCCGCCTTCTTGGCCGTGGCCTTCTTGGCAGGAGCCTTCTTCGCCGGAGCCTTCTTGGCCACGGACCCCGCCGGAGGCGACACCGCGTCCAGGATCCGGTCGGCCCCCAGGATGTCCCGCAGGAACTTGCCCGTGTGGCTCGCGCCCACCGAGGCCACCTGCTCCGGGGTGCCCTCCGCGACGACGAGGCCGCCGCCGTAGCCGCCTTCGGGGCCCATGTCGACGACCCAGTCCGCGGTCTTGACCACGTCGAGGTTGTGCTCGATGACGATCACCGAGTTCCCCTTGTCCACCAGCCCCGACAGCACCTTGATCAGCTTCGAGATGTCCTCGAAGTGCAGGCCCGTCGTCGGCTCGTCCAGGACGTACACCGTCCGGCCCGTGGAGCGCTTCTGGAGTTCGGAGGCCAGCTTCACGCGCTGCGCCTCACCGCCCGACAGCGTCGGCGCGGACTGGCCGAGGCGCACGTACCCCAGCCCGACCTCGTTCAGCGTCTTCAGGTGCCGGGAGATCGTCGGGACCGCCTCGAAGAAGCCGGCGGCCTCCTCGATCGGCATGTTCAGGACCTCGGCGATGGACTTGCCCTTGTAGTGGACCTCCAGCGTCTCCCGGTTGTACCGGTCGCCGTGGCAGACCTCGCAGGGGACGTAGACATCCGGCAGGAAGTTCATCTCGATCTTGATGGTGCCGTCGCCGGAGCAGTTCTCGCAGCGGCCGCCCTTGACGTTGAAGGAGAAGCGGCCCGGCAGGTAGCCGCGCACCTTCGCCTCCATGGTCTCCGCGAACAGCTTGCGGACGTGGTCGAAGACGCCCGTGTACGTCGCCGGGTTGGACCGCGGGGTCCGCCCGATCGGCGACTGGTCCACATGCACGACCTTGTCGACGAGCTCGTCGCCGTCCACCCGCGTGTGCCGCCCCGGAACCGACCGCGCGCCATTGAGCTCGCGCGCCAGGTGCGTGTAGAGGATGTCGTTGACCAGCGTGGACTTGCCGGAACCCGAGACGCCCGTCACCGCGGTGAGCACGCCCAGCGGGAAGGACACGTCGATGTCCCGGAGGTTGTTCTCCTTGGCGCCGTGGACCGTCAGCTTGCGCGCCGGGTCCACGGGACGGCGTACGTCGGGAAGCGGGATGGACCGCTTGCCGGACAGGTACTGACCGGTGATCGACTCGGGGTTCTTCAGCAGTTCCTTCAGCGAGCCGCTGTGCACGACCTTGCCGCCGTGCTCGCCGGCGCCCGGACCGATGTCCACGACCCAGTCGGCGACCTTGATGGTGTCCTCGTCGTGCTCGACGACGATGAGCGTGTTGCCCATGTCCCGCAGCCGGACGAGGGTCTCGATCAGGCGGTGGTTGTCCCGCTGGTGCAGGCCGATGGAGGGCTCGTCCAGGACGTAGAGCACGCCCACGAGGCCGGAGCCGATCTGCGTGGCGAGGCGGATGCGCTGGGCCTCGCCGCCCGACAGGGTGCCGGCGGCGCGGTTGAGCGAGAGGTAGTCGAGGCCGACGTCCACGAGGAAGCGCAGCCGCTCGTTGACCTCCTTGAGGACCCGCTCGGCGATCTGCTTGTCGCGGGCGTCCAGCTTCATCCGGCCCAGGAAGTCCGCGCACTCGCTGATCGACATCGCGGCGACCTCGGCGATGGACCGGTCCATCACGGTCACCGCGAGCACGATCGGCTTGAGCCGGGTGCCCTGGCAGGTGGGGCAGGGCACCTCGCGCATGTAGCCCTCGAAGCGCTCGCGGCTGGCGTCGCTCTCGGACTCCGAGTGCCGCCGCTTGACGAAGGGAACCGCGCCCTCGAAGGCCGTGGTGTAGGCCCGCTCGCGCCCGTAACGGTTGCGGTAGCGGACCTCGATCTGCGTCTTGTGGCCGTACAGCAGGGCCTTCTTGGCCCGCAGCGGCAGCCCGGCCCACGGGATGTCGGTGCGGAAGCCCAGCTCCCCGGCGAGCGCGCCGATCAGCCGCTGGAAGTAGTCCTTGGTGTGGCCCAGCGACCAGGGCGAAACCGCGCCCTCGTCCAGGGACTTGTCCTCGTCCGGGACGATCAGCTCCGGATCCACCTCCATGCGCGTACCGATGCCGGTGCATTCGGGGCAGGCGCCGAAGGGCGAGTTGAAGGAGAAGGAGCGCGGCTCCAGCTCCTCGAAGGAGAGGTCGTCGTACGGGCAGTAGAGGTGCTCGGAGTACATCCGCTCGCGCTCGGGGTCGTCCTCGGCGAGGTCGACGAAGTCCAGGATCACCATGCCGCTGGACAGCCCGAGGGCGGTCTCCACGGAGTCGGTCAGCCGGCGCTTGGCGCCCTCCTTGACCGTGAGGCGGTCGATGACCACCTCGATGGTGTGCTTCTCCTGCTTCTTGAGCGTGGGCGGCTCGGAGAGCTGGATCGTCTCCCCGTCCACCCGGGCGCGGCTGTAGCCCTTGGTCTGGAGGTCGGCGAAGAGGTCGACGAACTCGCCCTTGCGCTCGCGCACCAGCGGGGAGAGCACCTGGAAGCGGCTGCCCTCGGGCAGCGCGAGCACCTTGTCGACGATCGCCTGCGGCGACTGCCGCGAGATCGGTCGGCGGCACTCGGGGCAGTGGGGCTTGCCGATGCGGGCGAAGAGCAGGCGGAGGTAGTCGTAGACCTCGGTGATGGTGCCCACGGTGGAGCGCGGGTTGCGCGAGGTGGACTTCTGGTCGATCGAGACGGCCGGTGAGAGGCCCTCGATGAAGTCCACGTCGGGCTTGTCCATCTGCCCGAGGAACTGGCGGGCGTACGACGAGAGCGACTCGACGTAGCGGCGCTGGCCCTCGGCGAAGATCGTGTCGAAGGCGAGGGAGGACTTGCCCGAACCGGAGAGCCCGGTGAAGACGATGAGGGAGTCGCGGGGCAGGTCGAGCGAGACGTTCTTGAGGTTGTGCTCGCGAGCGCCACGAACGATGAGACGGTCGGTCACGCCGGTCCGCACCTTTCTTGAGAGAGCGGGGCACGGGCCCCCGTCCCAGGGTATTGGGGGGCGCCTCTGCGATGGACTTGGAGACTGGACTCCGAGCGTATAGCACGTGCATTCGATTTCCGGCACTCCGCCGACTGCTTCACCCGATCGTGTGGCGCAGGCCCTTCAGCCACTAGGCTCGGCCGCATGACTGATCATGTGCACGACCTGCAATCTGTACGTGAAGCCACCGACCGGCTGCTGACAGCGGCCGCGAAGCTGGACAACGCCGCCCTGGCCGAAGAGTCACATCTCCCCGGCTGGAGCCGTGGCCACATCCTGGCCCACCTCGCCCGCAACGCGGACGCCCTGGTGAACGTCTTCGAGGGCCGCCCCATGTACGAGAGCGGCACCGCCCGCGACGCGGACATCGAGCGCGATTCGGGACGTCCCCTGCTGGAACAGCTCGAAGACGTCCGGAATTCCGCGGCCGCCTGGCAGACCGTCGCCGAGGCCCCGAAGGACTGGACCCGCACGCTGGAGCTGCGCAACGGGGTCACCGACAGCGCCTCCCGCATCCCCTTCCGGCGCCTGGTCGAGGTCGAGCTGCACCACGTCGACCTGAACATCGGCTACGAGCTCGCGGACCTCCCCGACCGGTTCACCGGTCAGGAGATCGAGTTCCTGGCCGAGCGCTGGTCGGGCCACCCGGACGTGCCCGCGACGGCCCTGACCGCCACCGACGGCCGCCAGTGGC
Source organism: Streptomyces sp. NBC_00454 (assembly GCF_041434015.1). Taxonomy (GTDB): domain Bacteria; phylum Actinomycetota; class Actinomycetes; order Streptomycetales; family Streptomycetaceae; genus Streptomyces. Next base: position 1,834,094 of record NZ_CP107907.1, read on the forward strand.
GCACCGGCTCCGCCGGCGAGCCCGCGGTCACCGTCACCGGGAGCGCCGCCGCCCTGCTGGCCTGGCTCTCGGGCCGCGCCGACAAGGGCGCCTCCCTCACCACCGAGGGCGGACAGCTGCCCGCCCTCCCGCCGCTCTAGGATCGGTTCATGACGTACAGCGGAGCGGTCAAAGTCGGCGGTCCGGCCGACGTGCACGAACTCTCGGACCTCATGATCTCCAAGGTCGCGGTCGGAGGCATGAACAACAACGCCTACCTGCTGCGGTGCCGGGCCACCGACGAGCAGCTGCTGATCGACGCCGCCGCCGAGCCCCAGACCCTGCTGAGCCTGATCGGCGACGGCGGCATCGCGTCCGTGGTCACCACCCACCGGCACGGCGACCACTGGGGCGCGCTCCAGTCGGTGGTCGAGGCGACCGGCGCGCGGACGTACGCGGGGGCCCACGACGCGGAGGGCATCCCGGTCCCGACCGACGTGCTCGTCGCGGACGGGGACACGATCACGGTCGGACGGGTCACGCTGACCGCCCGCCACCTGGTCGGCCACACCCCCGGCTCGATCGTGCTGGTCTACGACGACCCGCACGGCCACCCGCACGTGTTCACCGGCGACTGCCTCTTCCCGGGCGGCGTCGGCAACACCTGGGGCGACGCGAAGGCCTTCGCCCAGCTCGTGGACGACGTCGAGCACAAGCTCTTCGAGCCGCTGCCGGACGAGACCTGGGTCTACCCGGGCCACGGCGGCGACACCACGCTCGGCGCCGAACGTCCCCACCTGGCCGAATGGCGCGAGCGCGGCTGGTAGCGGACGGCGGCTCCGCGTCAACCTGACGACGGGCTGCACTCCTTCCGGTCGATGATGGCCGAACGCACGTCCTGAGGGTGTGGGGCGGGGTAATTGCTGCACCATGCAACAAGACCCCTCCCCCGCCCCGGCCTCCGAGGCTCCCCCGGCCCCCGGGGCCCCCGTTCCCGCGCGGACCTCTCCGCGGTCCTCTCCGCGGCCCTCGATGCTCCGGCTCGCCTCGGCCTCCCTGGCCGGCACCGCCATCGAGTTCTACGACTTCTTCGTCTACGGCACCGCCGCCGCCCTGGTGCTCGGGCCGCTCTTCTTCCCCTCCTTCTCGCCGCTCGCCGCGACCCTCGCCGCCTTCGGCACCTTCGGCGTCGGCTTCCTCGCCCGTCCCCTCGGCTCCGCCGTCTTCGGCCACATCGGAGACCGCCACGGCCGCCGCCCCGTCCTGCTCGGCTCCCTGCTGCTGACCGGCCTGGCCACGGTGGCGGTGGGCTGCGTGCCCTCGTACGCCTCCATCGGGATGGCCGCGCCGGTGCTGCTGGTCCTGCTCCGGTTCCTGCAGGGCTTCGGGCTCGGCGGCGAATGGGGCGGCGCGGTACTGCTGACCGCCGAGCACGCCCCCGAGCGGCGGCGCGGGCTGTGGTCGAGCTTCCCTCAGATGGGCCCGGCGGTGGGGTTCCTGCTGGCCAACGGGCTGATGCTGACCCTGACGAGCACCCTCACCGACGGGCAGTTCGCCTCCTGGGGCTGGCGGGTGCCGTTCTGGGCCGCCGGGCTGCTGGCCCTGGCCGGGCTGTGGCTGCGCCGCTCGGTGGAGGAGACCCCGCAGTTCCGCGCGCTCTCCGAGACCGGCCGCCGGGCGGACGCACCCCTGGCCGAGGTCGTACGGGGCCACTGGCGGCTGCTCCTGCTGACCGGCGGGGCGCTCGCCGTGGGGTACGCCGTCTTCTACGCGGCCACCACCTGGTCCCTCGCGTACGCCACCGAGCACCTGGGCGTGCACCGCTCGGTGATGCTCGCCTGCGTCATGGTGGCCATCGCGCTCAAGGGCCTGGCGACCCCGGTGGTGGCGGTGCTAGGCGACCGCTACGGCCGGCGGCCGCTCTGCCTGGCGGGCTGCACGGCCTGCGCGCTGTGGATGTTCCCCTTCGTGGCCCTGCTGCGCACGGCGGACCCGCTGCTGATGACGCTGGGGCTGCTCGGCGCCCTGCTCGCGATGGTCACGATGTTCGCGGTGGTGGGCGCGTACCTGCCCGAGCTGTACGCCCCGCGGATCCGCTGCACCGGCGCGGCCGTCGGCTACAACCTCGGCGGGGTGCTGGGCGGCGCGCTGACCCCGATCGTGGCGACGGCCCTGGCGGACGGCCCGGGCCCGCCGTGGGCCGTCGCGGTGTACCTGACGGCGATCGCCCTGGTCTCGCTGGCCTGCTTCGCCCTGCTGCCGGAGACGAACCCGGTGGTGGTGCGCCAGCGGTCGGGCCCGGGCTCCGGCAAGGGCACGGACCAGGGCGCGGAGGCGGGGGCGGCCGGAGCGGCCGCCCCCGCGTAGCCCCGTAGGGCCGCGTCCGGCGCGTACTAGGCCTCGATGTTCTCCGGGCTGGCGGCGGCTTCGGCCGCCGCCTGCTTCTTCGAGGCCATCAGGCTGGTGATCGTGGTGATCACCAGCACGCCGCAGATGACGCCCAGGGAGACCGGGATGGAGATCTGCGGGACGTGCAGGCCCGACTCGTGCAGGGCGTGCAGCACGAGCTTGATGCCGATGAAGCCCAGGATGACGGAGAGGCCGTAGCTGAGGTGGACCAGCTTCTTGAGCAGGCCGCCGATGAGGAAGTACAGCTGGCGCAGGCCCATCAGGGCGAAGGCGTTGGCGGTGAAGACGATGTACGGGTCCTGGGTGAGGCCGAAGATCGCGGGGATCGAGTCCAGGGCGAACAGCACGTCGGTGGTGCCGATGGCGAGCATGACCACCATCAGCGGGGTCAGGATCCGCTTGCCGTTCTTCTCGATGAAGAGCTTGGTGCCGTGGTAGCGGTCGGCGACACCGAACTTCTTCTCGATGGACTTGAGGAGACGGTTCTCCTCGAACTCCTCTTCCTCCTCGTCCTTGCGGGCTTCCTGGATCAGCTTCCACGCGGTGTAGATGAGGAACGCGCCGAAGATGTAGAAGACCCACGAGAAGTTGGCGATGATCGCGGCGCCCGCCGCGATGAAGATCGCCCGCAGGACGAGGGCGATCAGTACGCCCACGAGCAGCACGCGCTGCTGGAGGTGGGTGGGGACCGAGAATTTCGCCATGATCAGGACGAAGACGAAGAGGTTGTCCACGCTCAGGGACTTCTCGGTGATGAAACCGGCGAAGAATTCCTGTGAGGCCTGACCGTGGCCGAAGAACAGCAGGCCCAGGCCGAAGAGCGCGGCGAGGACGACCCAGACGACCGTCCAGATGCCCGCTTCCTTCATGGAAACGTCATGGGGTTTGCGGCCGATGAAGAAATCGGCTCCGATGAGGATGCCCAGACCGAGAATGGTCAGCACCCAAAGGGTCAAGGAAACGTCCACTATTTACATGCCTCCGGCAGATGGCTCAGCACTTTGTCAGCGTCATCGCTGCCGGAGGTCTCTTCCACCCGGACGGCCTGGAGGCCACGGGCCGGCGCCCCGGGACCGATTGCAGTCCGTATTGACGGGCACGCCGTAGCAGGAAAGCAGGAATACTCCCCTCCGCACTCATCAGCGTACCCGTAATGGCCGCTTAAGGTAAAGGGGAGACCAAGAGCTGCTCAACGGCCGGTCATCCGGGGCGGGGCGGCGGACCGCCCCGCGGTCACCGCCCGGAGCCGCGCCGGGCCGCCGCCACCCGCTCCAGCACCTGGTCGAGGACCCTGCTGCCCTGCGGCGGCAGGTCCGCCTCGAAGGTCCAGGCGTGGTGGACCCACGGATCGGCGAGATGGTCGTCCGGCACGGGCGACAGCCGCATCAGCGAGCGCCACAGCGGATCCAGCAGCGGCCCGTAGGCCGAGGCCTCGTCACGGTCCGCGACCATCAGCAGGTGCACGCCGACCGCCGGACCCTCATCGGCGAGATAGCGCAAACGGGTGACGGCACGGTCGTCGAACCCGTGCGGGAAGTCGTGCACGATCAGCAGCTGATCGGCCGTGTCCACATCGGTCGGCAGGTCCTCCGGAGCCCCGGCCCGCACCGCCATCTGCACGAGGTCCACGCGCCGGGTCAGCCGCTCCAGGGTCTCGGTGACCCCCGCGGCCCCGGCGGCGGGCGGCCCGGCCAGCACTCCGGCGCGCACCAGCGGAGCCAGCGAGGCGGCTCCGGCGCCGGCCGCGTCGATCACGTGGACCGCGAACCGGTCGGCGGGGTGGGCGCCCAGCAGCCGTGCGGCGTGCGCGACGGCCATGTCCATGGCGGCCCGGCGCAGCCGGTCGGTGTCCATGGCCATCGCGGCCTCGGAACCGGTGCGGCCATTGTCGATCCACAGGCCCCGCTCCAGCGGGACCCGCACCAGCATGGGGATCCGCAGCCCGGGCCCCTCCGGCAGGCTGAGGTCGCCGAGGCGCAGGGCCAGCGGGCTCTCCGCGGGGACGGCGTGCGCGTGCCAGACGGGGCTGTCCCAGCGGGCGTACGCGGTCGGCAGCGCGGGCTCGACCACCTCGGACTCGGCGGTGAGCTGGGCGAGGTCCCGGTCGAGCACGGCCTGCGCCCGCGCGACGAGCTCGTCGCGCCGGGCCCGGGCGGTGTCGCGGGCGGCGTTGCCGGAGCCGCCCAGGCGGTGGCGCGGGTCGGCCAGGGCCTCGTCGAGCTCGCGGTCCATGCGGGAGTCGGCGAACTCGACGGCCCCGCGGTAGGCGGCGACGGAGCGGGCCAGGTCCTCGAACATGCCCCAGACCTGGTTGTAGAGCCGTTCCTCCATGGACCAGCCGCTCGCGTCCCCGGCGACGGGCCGGGGCGCCTCGCCCGGCTGCGCGGACGCCGCGGGGCGCGGGGCGGGCTCCGGAGGCTCGGTGCTGGTGCGGCGGCGGGGGTGGGAGTAGCTGATGGTGGACGGGGAATCCGCGGCGTCCCTGCCGGGGCCGGGCGCGGGGCCGGATCCCGGGCCCGGGCCGGCTCCGGGCGCAGCGCCGTAGGGCGAACCGGAGACCGGGTCCGGCGGCGCGGGGGTCGCGGGTGCGGGCACGTCCTGCGGGCCCGGGGACCGTAGGCCCTGGGGCAGGGTGGGCGCCGACCCGGCCGGCATGGCCGCCAGGGTGATGTCCCCCGAAGGCGCGAGCCCCAGCGCGGCGGCGGCCAGCTCCGTGGCGGCCGGGCCGGCCAGGCCGCCGTCGGCCAGCAGCGCGCCCAGTCCGGCGGCGTACCCCTGGCCCACGGCGCGCACCTTCCAGGCACCCTGGCGCCGGTACAGCTCCAGGGCCAGGACGGCGGTCTCGGTGTCCAGGTCGGTCACCGTGTATCCGGCGAGCTCGGCGCCCTCCGGTTCGGCCACGGACACATAGGAGGCCGGGACCGCGCCGAAGCGTGCCGGGCCGCCGGGCGGCAGGACGAGGACCACCCCGACCCGGTGCACGGCCGCTCCGACGGTGTCGAGGTCGACCTCGATCCGGTGCTGACCGGAGACGCCCCCGGGTACTTCGAGGCCCGGCAGGCTCCGGGCTCCGGGATGGGCCACCGCCCCGGGGCCGGAGAGCCGGCCCGACTCGTCGGCGAAGTGGGCCAGGGCGAGCACGGGTGTGCCCGCCGAGACCCTGATCTCCACCCGGCTCCGGGACAGGGGGTGGTTCTGCCCCCGGACCAGTTCGGCCGTCATCGTGCAGCCCCTCCCCCGTACCCGTTCTTCTTCTGTGCTGTGCTTGTTTACAGGTGCGGCAGGATCGACGGCATCAGGTCCTGGAAGGTCCGGCCGTTGGCCGGGTTGCCGAGGGCCGTCATCTGCCAGCCGGCGCCGACGCGCGACACCTTCGCCATGATCTGCGCGGTGTACTGCCCGCCGCCGTCCAGGGTGTAGCGGGCCAGCTCCTGGCCGTTGGTCTCGTCCACGATGCGGCAGAACGCGTTCTGCACTTCCTGGAACGTCTGGCCGGTGAAGGAGTTCACCGTGAAGACGATCTGGTCGATGTGCACCGGCACGCGCTGGAGGTCGACGAGGATCGACTCGTCGTCCCCACCCTGGCCGGCGCCGCCGACGAGGTTGTCACCGGTGTGCCGCACGGAGCCGTCGTCGCTCTGCAGGTGCCGGAAGAAGACGACGTCCACGGGCTGCTTGTCGGCGAACAGCACCGCCGACGCGTCGAGGTCGATCTCCCGGGTCCGCGAGCCGAACAGCCCGCGGCGCTTGGCGGCCTGCCAGCCGAGACCCATCCGGACCGCGGTCAGGGTGCCTCCGTCCGCCTTCTGCAGACTGATGGCCTGACCCTTGGTCATGTTGACCGTCACGCGTGTCCCCTCTCACTGGCCCGCCCCCGATGTGGGTGCGCAGCACGTACCTGCGACTGGATCCCAACCCTACTGACCGCCCCCGGGTCAGGCGAGGCCCGCTTCCTTCATCTGTCGGAGCTCCTTCTTCAGTTCGCTCACCTCGTCCCGGATCCGGGCGGCGACCTCGAACTGCAGCTCCGCGGCGGCGCCGCGCATCCGCTCGGTCATCTGCTCGATGAGTGCGGCCAGTTCGGCGGCGGGACGGTCGGTGAGCACCTCGGCGGCCTTGGCCCCCTTCGCCCCCTTGCCCGCCTTGGCCCCACCGGCCTTGCCGCCCAGCGCGGGCACCGGCGCCTTCAGCGCCTTGCCGTCCTTCGCCTGCCGGTAGCCGGTGCCGAGGAGCTCCTCGGTGTCCAGCTCCTCCCGGGCGATGGTGGCCACGATGTCGTTGATCTTCTTGCGCAGCGGCTGCGGGTCGATCCCGTGCTCGGTGTTGTAGGCGACCTGCTTCTCCCGGCGCCGGTTGGTCTCGTCGATCGCCTGGGCCATCGCCGGGGTGATGCTGTCGGCGTACATGTGGACCTGGCCGGACACGTTGCGCGCCGCGCGGCCGATGGTCTGGATCAGTGAGGTGCCGGAGCGCAGGAAGCCCTGCTTGTCGGCGTCGAGGATCGCCACCAGCGACACCTCGGGCAGGTCGAGGCCCTCGCGCAGCAGGTTGATGCCGACCAGGACGTCGTACTCGCCGGCCCGCAGCTCGCGCAGCAGCTCGATGCGGCGCAGGGTGTCCACGTCGCTGTGCAGGTAGCGGACCTGGATGCCGAGCTCCAGGAAGTAGTCGGTGAGGTCCTCGGCCATCTTCTTGGTGAGGGTGGTGACCAGGACCCGCTCGTCCTTCTCCACCCGCTGGCGGATCTCGTGCACGAGGTCGTCGATCTGGCCCTCGGTGGGCTTGACCACCACCTCCGGGTCGATGAGGCCGGTCGGGCGGATGATCTGCTCGACGAAGCCGTCGCCGCGCGCGAGCTCGTACTTGCCCGGGGTCGCCGACAGGTAGACGGTCTGGCCGATCCGCTCCTGGAACTCCTCCCACTTCAGCGGCCGGTTGTCGAGGGCCGACGGGAGGCGGAACCCGTGGTCCACCAGGGTCCGCTTGCGGGAGGCGTCGCCCTCGTACATCGCGCCGATCTGCGGGACCGTCACGTGCGACTCGTCGATGACGAGGAGGAAGTCCTCGGGGAAGTAGTCGATGAGGGTGTTGGGCGCGGAGCCGCGCTCTCGGTCGTCCATGTGCAGCGAGTAGTTCTCGATGCCGGAGCAGGACCCGATCTGGCGCATCATCTCCAGGTCGTACGTGGTGCGCATGCGCAGCCGCTGCGCCTCCAGCATCTTGCCCTGCTTCTCCAGCTCGGCGAGGCGCTCGGCCAGCTCGGCCTCGATGCCGGTGATCGCCTTCTCCATGCGCTCGGGGCCGGCGACGTAGTGGGTGGCGGGGAAGACGTACAGCTCGCGGTCCTCGCTGATCACCTCGCCGGTCAGCGGGTGCAGGGTGGACAGGGCCTCGATCTCGTCGCCGAACATCTCGATGCGGACGGCCAGTTCCTCGTAGACCGGGAAGATCTCGATGGTGTCCCCGCGCACCCGGAAGGTGCCACGGGTGAAGGCCACGTCGTTGCGCGTGTACTGGATCTCGACGAAGCGGCGCAGCAGCTGGTCGCGGTCCATCTCCTCGCCGACCTTGAGGGGGACCATCCGGTCCACGTACTCCTGCGGGGTGCCGAGGCCGTAGATGCAGGACACGGAGGCGACGACGATGACGTCGCGCCGGGTGAGGAGGGAGTTCGTCGCGGAGTGGCGCAGCCGCTCCACCTCCTCGTTGATCGAGGAGTCCTTCTCGATGTAGGTGTCCGACTGCGGTACGTACGCCTCGGGCTGGTAGTAGTCGTAGTACGAGACGAAGTACTCGACGGCGTTGTTCGGCAGGAGCTCGCGGAACTCGTTCGCCAGCTGGGCGGCGAGCGTCTTGTTCGGTGCCATCACCAGCGTGGGCCGCTGGAGCTTCTCGATCATCCAGGCGGTGGTCGCCGACTTGCCGGTTCCGGTCGCGCCGAGCAGCACGACATCCTTCTCACCTGCACGGATGCGCTTCTCCAGCTCGGCGATGGCCGCCGGCTGGTCGCCACTGGGCGTGTAGGAGCTGACGACCTCGAAAGGCGCCACCGTGCGTTCGATCTTCGATACGGGCCGCATGGGTCAACCGTACGACCCCCCACTGACAGTCGAGGCTCCGGTGGGCCGGCGGGGCCGTACGGGTCGCGCCCGTTTGTCGTAGTTCGGTGGCGGCCCGGTGATCACCAACCCCATGATCGCCGTACACAGCTCTCCCTGAAAGTGCGTCGGAAACGCATCGAAGAAGTGGATCGCCGCAACGAATGCCGCTCCCAGCCCGTTTGAGGGCAGGAGCAGGGCTCACGACCCGAGGAGAACGCGCATGTACGTCCGACCCGCCGCCGCGGCCACCGCCGCCTTCCTTGGACTCACCCTGACCGTGTTCGGCGCCTCGGCCGCCACGGCGGCCCCCGGTCCGGACTGGCTCTCCAACCCGATCGTGTACGCCCACCGGGGGGCTTCGGCGTACGCCCCGGAGAACACCCTCGAATCGATCGACCGTGCGATGACGATGGGCTTCGACTGGGTGGAGAACGACGTCCAGCGGACCAAGGACGGCGAGCTGGTCGTGATCCACGACGACACCCTGCTCCGCACGACCAACGTCAAGCAGGTGTTCCCCGACCGCAAGTCCTGGCGCATCAAGGACTTCACGGCGGCGGAGATCCGCAGCCTGGACGCGGGCAGCTGGTTCGGACCGCAGTTCGCGGGCGCCCGCGTGCCGACCCTGCGGGAGTACATGAACCGGGTGCAGCGCAACCGGCAGCGGCTGCTCCTGGAGATCAAGAAGCCGGAGCTCTACCCCGGGATCGAGGAGCAGACCCTGCGCGTACTGGAGGAGACCGGCTGGCTCGACGAGAGCCACGTGAGCCGCCGGCTGGTGATCCAGAGCTTCAGCTCCGCGTCCATCCGCACCGTCCACCGGCTGCGCCCCGACATCGTGACGGCCTACCTCGGCACCCCGGCCGTGTCCGAACTGCCCAAGTACGCCGAGTTCACCGACCGGATCAACCCCTGGTACAAGACCATCGACGGCGACTACGTGGACGCGGTGCACGGGCTGGCCGGCGCCCACGGAAAGGCGATGGAGGTGGACGCCTGGATCGTGGACGACGCGGAGACCGCCCGCCAGGTCCAGGACATGGGCGTGGACGGAATCATCACCGACAAGCCCGACGTCGTGCGGGACGCGGTCGGCGGGTACTGAGCCGACGGTGTCGGCGCTCTCGGCGCTCTCCGCGCTGTCAGCGCTGTCAGCGCTGTCAGCGGGGGGCCGTACCGTGAAGGGGTGGACAGCACCGAGCGGCCCCGCGGGCCGCGCCTCGAATGGACCGTCGTCCCCAGCGACATCGGCCCCCTGCTCCTGGCCGCGACCCCGGAGGGTCTGGTCCGGGTGGAGTTCCACGCCGGGCCGGACCGGGCGGACAGGATGGCCGACGCGCTGATCTCCCGGCTCGGCGCCGACGCCTGGCATCCCGCACCGGGCGAGGAGGTCCTGCTGGCCGAACCGATACGCCAGCTGACCGCGTACTTCGCCGGGACGCTGCGCCGCTTCGAGCTGCCCCTCGACTGGCGGCTCAGCTCCGGCTTCAACCGGCAGGTCCTGCTGGAACTGGACCGCTCCGTGCCCTACGGGTCGGTCGTCAGCTACGGCGAGCTGGCCGCCCGCGCCGGCCAGCCGGGCGCCGCCCAGGCCGTCGGCAACGCCATGGGCTCCAACCCGCTGCCGCTGGTGGTGGCCTGCCACCGGGTCGTGGAGAACGACGGGGGCATCGGCGGCTTCGGCGGCGGAGTGGAGACCAAGCGCACCCTGCTCGCCCTGGAGGGTGTCCTCCCGCAACCGCTGTTCTGACCCGCCCACCCCCCTGACCCGCCGCTCACCGCGCGCCACGGATTCCCGGTTCCCCCAGCCGGTAAGGGGTGGGAAACTGCGGCAGTGACTACTCCTGCGATACCCGGTACCGGCCGGCCGCCGGCCCCGCCGGTCACCCCCGCCGATCTGCCCCGGCTGCGGCGCCGCACCACCGGCGTGCTGATCGCCGGACAGATCCTGGGCGGCGTCGGCGTGCCCATCAGCATCGCCCTGGCCCCGGTGCTGGCGACCGAGATCAGCGGGACGGAGTCACTGTCCGGTTTCGCGTCGACCGCCGCCGTGATCGGCACGGCCCTGGTCTCGCTGCCGCTCGCCGCGCTGATGACCCGGCGCGGCCGCCGGCCCGGCCTGGTCCTCGCCTATCTGATCGGCGCCACCGGCGCGGCCCTCGTGGTCCTCGCCGCCTCGGTGAAGAGCTTCCCGCTCCTGATGCTCGGCATGGCCGCCTTCGGAGCCGCCTCCTCGGCCAACCTCCAGGCCCGCTTCGCCGCCGCCGACCTCGCCGAGCCCGACCGCCGGGCCCGCGCGATCTCGGTGGTCGTCTGGGCCTCCACCCTCGGTGCGGTGCTCGGCCCCAACCTCTCCGCCCCCGCCAGCCGCAGCTTCGCGGGCACCTCCGTACCGCAGACCGCGGGCCCCTTCGTCTGGGCCGGCGCCGTCTTCGTGCTCACGGCCGCGCTGATCGCCGTATTCCTGCGCCCGGACCCCCTGCTGACGGCGCGGGCCCTGGCCGGGCCCGCGGAGCAGACCGCGGCCGCGCGCTCGCTGCGCGCCGGATTCGCGGCGGTCAAGGCCTCACCCAGGGCCCGGCTCGCGCTGCTCACCATCGCGGTGTCACACACCACGATGGTCTCGATCATGGTGATGACACCGGTCGACCTGGGCCACCACGGAGCCGGCCTCCAGCTCATCGGCCTGGTCATCAGCGGGCACATCGCCGGCATGTTCGCCTTCTCGCCGGTGATGGGCTGGCTCGCCGACCGGCTCGGCCGGCTGACCGTGATCGGCCTGGCGGCCGGGCTGCTGTCGGTCGCCGCGCTGCTCGCGGGCACGGCCGGCCCCAGCCACGCCCAGAGCGCCGCCGGGCTCTTCCTGCTCGGCCTCGGCTGGTCCGCCGGCATGGTGTCCGGCTCGGCGCTGCTGACGGACTCGGTGCCGCAGGCCGCGCGTGCCGCCGTACAGGGCCTGGGCGACCTCACGATGAACACGGCCGCCGGGATCGGCGGCGCGGCCGCGGGTCTGGTCATGTCCCAGGCCGGCTACGGCTGGCTCAACGTGGTCGGCGCCGCCCTGCTGCTGCCGATGGCGGCGCTCGCGCTGTTCACCTCGCGCCGCCATCCGGTGAAGGCCTCCGCCGCTCAGTAGCTGATGTGGTAGGCCTTGCGGAGCGTCTCGTGGACGGTCCAGGTGGTCTTGTCGCCCTCGCGCAGCACGCAGGCCGAGCCGGGGCCGACCTCCAGGGTCGCGCCGCCCTCCACCTCGATGGTGGCGCGGCCGCTGACCACCACGAACAGTTCGTTGGCCTCGGTGTCGGTGACCACGCCCGGGGTGATCTGCCAGATCCCGCGCACCTGGGAACCGTCCACGGCCTCCCACAGCACCTTGCCCGTGACGACGGGCTCGCCCGAGACGATCTGCGCCGGGTCGAGCTCCTCCGCCTCCAGCTCGGCGTCCGGGAGGTCCGGTACGGAGACGGCGAAGGAAGCGGGTGCGGGGGCCGAAGGGGAATCGGAGGCGGGGACGGGGACGGGGACGGGGACGGGGACGGGGACGTCGCCGTGGTCACTGGTGCTCATGGCGCGTCAGCCTAATCCGGGCGCACCGCACCCCGGGGTGACCAGAGCGTCCACCGCGCGCCCCCGCCGCGCGTCACCCTGTCCAGTGCCCGACGCGGCACTGGGTCGTCGGGCACCGAGCACCGGCTGGTGGAATCCGGTGGCCGCGGGGTCGTGCCACACCGGGTCCACGAACCCCGCGGCCGCCGCGAAGGCCGCGGTCTCCTCCTCCGGCAGGGCCCAGTACGTGGTGCGCGAGACCTGGGTGGTCCAGGTGGCCCCGGTGGGCAGCAGCTGGAAGAACTCCAGGTCGTAGCGGGCCCCGTCGGCATGCCAGTGCCACAGCTGGAAGGTGATGGTCCGCTGCCCGTCCGGGTCGGTCCGCACCCTCGGGGGATCGCTCAGGGGCCGGGACCGGCGCAGTTCCCCGTACGGGCGGGTCGACAGGAGCAGCAGGCCGCCGGGGCGCAGCACCCGCCCCATTTCGGCCAGGGCGGCCGTCACCTCGCCGGCCGTCAGCAGGTGCGGCAGGGCGTTGTCGGCGCAGACCACGGCGTCGAAGGAGCCCCCGGGGAAGGGCAGCGCCCGCATGTCGGCGGCCGCCACGGGCAGCGCGAGCCCGCGCGCCTCCGCCTCCCGGGCTGCGCGGGCCACGGCGCCGGGGCTCAGGTCGGTGCCGGTGACCCGGTGGCCCAGGGCGGCCAGACCGAGGGCCTGGGTGCCGATGCCGCATGCGCTGTCGAGGATCCGGTGCGGGCCGGGGCCCAGGGCGGCGGTGAGCAGGGCGTCCAGGGCGGCGCCCTGACGGGTGATGCCCGCCTGCCAGTCCGCGTACATGAGGTCGTACCGGTCGGCGAGTTCGTCGTAGAACCCGCGCAGGTCCTTGAGGCTCATGCGGGAACGCTACCCGGACAGGTTCGGGCCGGTGCGGGGTCCGTGCGTTTGGGGGCCCGAATCCCGTGCCAGGGATGGGGACATGTCACAGCACACAACAGCAGCCCCGTCATCGGCCCCGGCCTCGCCATCGGCCTCGCCATCTGGCTCGCCAACTGGCTCGCCCTCCTCGTACGGGGTGCCCGTCCTGTCTGAGGAGGTGCGCGAGGCGCTCGACCGCAGAGCGCCCGTCGTGGCGCTCGAGTCGACGATCCTCGCGCACGGCCTGCCCCGCCCGCGGAACCTGGAGGTCGGCGCCGAACTGGAGGAGCTGGTCCGCTCGGAGGGGGCCGTGCCGGCGACGATCGCGGTAATCGACGGGGTGGCGTACGCCGGGCTCGACAAGGCGCGGCTGGAGCGGATCGCGAGCGGCGAGGGCGTGCGCAAGCTCGGCCACCGGGATCTGGCCCCCGCTCTGGCGACCGGGGCCACCGGCGCGACGACGGTCTCCGCGACGGCCTTCCTCGCCGCGCGGGCCGGGCTGCGGGTGTTCGCCACCGGCGGGCTGGGCGGCGTACACCGGGAGTGGACGCGGTCGCAGGACGAGTCCGCGGACCTGTCGCTGCTGGCCCGGACCCGGATCACGGTGGTGTGCGCGGGGGTGAAGTCGATCCTGGACGTGCCGGCGACGCTGCAGCGGCTGGAGACGCTGGGGGTGGGGGTGCTCGGGTACGGGACGGACCGCTTCCCCGGGTTCTACCTGGCCGACTCCGGCGAGCCGGTGGACTGGACGGTGCACCGACCGGAGGAGGTGGCCGCGGTGATGGCCGCCCAGGACGCCCTCGGGGGGACGCAGTCGGCGCTGCTCGTCGCCAACCCGGTTTCACGGGACGAGCAGTTGGATCCCGAGCTGCACGACCGGGTGCTGGCCGAGGCCCTGTCGGCGTGCGCCGAGCGGGGGATCACGGGGCAGGCGGTGACTCCGTTCCTGCTGGGGTACCTGGTGCGCGCGACGGGCGGGGCCTCGCTGGAGGCCAACCTGGCGGCGGTACGGGGCAACGTGCGCCTCGGGGCCCGGATCGCGCGGGCCTGGGCGGCCCGGCCGTGAGCGGCTCGGGCGGAGACCGGGTCGCCCCAGTCGGCGCCCTGCTCGTCGTCGGGGACGTGGTGACGGACGTGGTGGCGGTGCACACGGAACCGCTGGCTCCGGGCACCGACACCCCCGCCCGGATCCGTACCCTGCCGGGCGGCGCCGGGGCCAACGCGGCCTGCTGGGCGGCCCGTACGGGGGCGGCGGAGGTACGGCTCCTCGCGCGGGTGGGCGCCGAATCGGCGCGCTGGCACGAGCAGGCGCTGCTCGACGCTGGGGTGCGGCCGAGCCTGGTGACCGACCCCACCGAGCCCACGGGCACGGTGGTCGCCCTGGTCGGCAAGGACGCGGAGCGGACCTTCCTGACCGACAGCGGGGCCGCACTGCGGCTCTCCCCCGCCGACTGGGCGCCCGGGCTGCTGGACGGTGTCGCCCATCTCCACCTGTCGGGTTATCTGTTCTTCGCCGACACCAGCCGGGAGCTGGCCCTGGTGGCGCTACGGGCGGCCCGCGCGCGGAAGGTGCCGGTGAGCGTGGACCCGGCCTCGGCGGGGTTCCTGGCCGCCTTGGGTCCGCGGCGCTTCCTCGATGCCGTGGCGGGGGCCGGCGTACTCCTGCCGAACGAGGACGAGGCCCTGCTGCTGGCGGGCCTGCCCGGACCGGCCGGACCGGGCGGGGTCGCCCGGGCGGCGGCGGAGCTGAGCCGGCTGGTGCCGCTGGTGGTGGTCACCCGGGGCGCGGCCGGCGCCTTGATCGCCGAGGACGGCCGGGTGACGGCCGAGGTCGCCGCCGAGACCGCCGAGGCGGTGGACACCACGGGCGCCGGGGACGCGTTCACCGGCGCCTTCCTCGCGGCCCGGCTGGCCGGCGCGGGCACCGCGTGGGCCGCCGGGGCCGGGTGCCGGGCGGCGGCGCGGGCCGTGACGCGGTTGGGCGGGCGGCCGTAGCGGCGGGAGCGGCGGTCAGGAGCTGTACTCCTCCTGGCCGAGGGTGTCGATCACACCGGCGGGGTTCAGGTTGTAGTG
This sequence comes from Streptomyces sp. NBC_00454, assembly GCF_041434015.1. Lineage (GTDB taxonomy): Bacteria > Actinomycetota > Actinomycetes > Streptomycetales > Streptomycetaceae > Streptomyces. The sequence continues at coordinate 1,849,117 of NZ_CP107907.1, forward strand.
GAACACCAGGCCCTTGTTCGGGTGGGTTTCCAGCCACGAGGTGAGCTCGTGCGTGGTGATCGGCTTGTTCACGGAGCCGGAGAGGATCGGGGCGTGGGCGCCGATCTTGGCGTCTTCGGCGATGGGGATGAAGGTTTCCTCGCCGACGGTCACGAAGGGGGTCACGCCACCCGGCACGACGCAGCCCCAGTGGCCGTGCTTGCCGATCAGGGCGTAGGAGCCGCCCTCGGGGGTGTAGCGGTCGACGGCGAACTCGTTCGGCGAGACCAGGTCCTTGGGGGTGGCGCAGGTGGGCCCGGGGGCGGGCGGCTTCGGCTTGACCGGGGCGGTGGCGGTCGGGGACGGCTTCTTCGACGACGCCGCGGCGGACGTGGACGGCTTCGCCGTGCCGGTCGGGGCGGAAGGGGCCGAAGGGGTCGCCGCGCTCGCGCCGGGCGCCGTTCCGGCGGGGCCCGCTCCGGCTCCCGCGTCGCCGTCGTCTGCGTTGCAGGCCGTGAGGGCCAGGGTCCCGCAGAGCACCAGAGCGGCGGCGAAGGCCTGCTGCCGCAGCCGTCTCGGACCCTGAACCCCGTTGCCGCGTCCGCTCATTGCCGTCTCCCTCTGCCAAGGCGCCACCGGGTGGCTGCCGTCGAAGCGTGACGTCAACGTAACGCCCGGTTCCGGCCGCGGCGATGGCCAAAACCGCTTCGTCACGGAGCCGCGATGGCGCTGTTGCGGATCCCGGACGTCCGTGACGGAGCGGGGGCCCGGAGGTCAGCCCGTGGGGCCGGTGAGCCCCGTCCAGGCGGGGTGGCGCGGGTCGTCGGCCCGGACCAGGACATCGGCCAGGGCCGCCGGGCCGGTCTCGGCCTCGTAGCGCGCGAAGGCGGGCAGGGTCCAGCGGGCGGACTCCTCGGTGCGGCGGGCCAGCGCGCCCGGGGAGAGGCTGATGTGGACGCTGAGGTCGAAGGGGAACCAGTGCCCGAGGAGCAGCGGGCCGTGCACGATCAGCACGCCGCCGGGCGGGAGTTCGACGTAGGGGCTGCGGGTCGCCCGGTCGGTCACCGGGTCCCAGAGGTCGGGCAGCACCCGGCCGGTGCCGCCGGGGTCGGTCGGGCCGAAGACCTCCCGCCAGAGCGCGGCCGTGTCGTACCAGCCGCCGAGGTACGAGTCCACGTCCTCGCGGCCGAACTCGAAGCGCAGGGAGGCCGGACGCAGGAACCCCTCGGCCGCCACCACCTGGACCGCGCTGCCGCGCAGGCGCAGCGCCCCGGCGAGTTCCTCCGCGAGCACGCCGGTGCGGGCGGCGGGGGCGCCGTCGACGCACACCCTGCGCCAGGCCCCTTCGCCCGCGCCCTTTTCGAGGTGACCGGCGAGCCGCTCGGCCATCCGCTGCCATGTGATCGCTTCCAGCTGCACGGACCCATTGTCAGTGGTGGCCCCTAACGTTTTTCACGAGGGATCACCGGCGCACAGGGGCCGGGGGCCCGGCCTTGGGGAGGGGTCTGTCATGGCTGCCGAGACGACGTATCTGGAGCTGTCGCAGGACGACGGCGGGGCCCACAAGTTCTACGAGGTGACCGTGAGCGGCACCGCCGTGTCCGTGCGGTACGGGCGCATCGGCGCGGACGGCCAGCTCCAGAACTCCTCCTTCCCCACCATCGAGAAGGCGCGGGCGGCCGCGGCGAAGAAGGTCGGCGAGAAGATCCGCAAGGGCTACGCCCCGGCGGTGCAGGGCGGCCGCGCGGCCCGGTCGGTGACGCGCCGCCAGGTGACCTCGGCGCCCTCCACGGCGCGCGCGACGGCCCCGGTGCTGTGGCGGTTCCGTACGGGTTCGGCGGCCTTCGGGATCCACGTGGACGAGGACCGCTGCTGGGTCGGCAACCAGGCCGGCGACGTCTACACCCTGAGCCACGGCGGCGAGGTGCTGGCCCGCTATTCGCTGCCGGACGGGGTGAAGTGCCTGGTGGCGGACGAGTTCTGGATCTACGCGGGCTGTGACGACGGCACGGTCTACGACCTGTCGTCGAAGGTCCCGTTCGGGGCGTACGACATCGCCGCCGACGTGGACATCTTCTGGCTCGACATCCACGAGGGCGTGCTGAACGTCGCCGACCACGGCGGTGGGCTGACGGTCATCGACCACGAGGACGAGTTCCAGTGGTCGCGGCGCTCGTCCGGAAACAACGCGTGGATGGTGCGCGCGGACGAGCACGCCGTCTACCACGGCCACAGCAAGGGCGTCACGGCCTACGCGCCGGACGGCGGCGGGCAGTTGTGGCACACCCAGACCGACGGAGCGGTGCTCTTCGGCTGGCAGGAGGACCACGCGGTGTACGCGGGGACCGGCCGCAACACCGTGCAGCGGCTGTCGAAGGCCACGGGCGCGCTCGAGGCCTCGTACCGGTGCGACGCGGCGGTGTACTCGTGCGCCACCTCGCCGGACGGCCGGCACGTCTTCGCCGGCGACCTCGCCTCCTCGGTGTACTGCTTCGACGCCGACGGGCGGCGGCTGTGGAAGCTGAGCACGGGCAGCGGGTCCGCCCTGTCCATGCAGTATCTGGACGAGCGGCTGTACCTGGTGACCACGGACGGGTCGCTGGTGTGCGTGGACGCGAGCGAGGCCGCGATCGCCGCGGCCCGGCAGGGTTCGGTGCCCAGAGCGGTGGACGTGAAGTCGGCGGCCGCCCTGCCCGTCTTCACCCCGGCCGCGACTCCCGCCGCGGTGGCGACGGTGACGGTGGCATCGGTGCCCGCCGGCGGCGTGGTCGTCGAATGCGTGCAGCAGGGCGGCCGGATGCGCGTCCAGGTGGTGTCGGGAGGCTTCGAGCCCTCGTGGAACGTGCAGTTCCCGCGCGGGATCCGGGAGGCCGGCGCGCGGTACGTGGTGGACGGGCTGCACCCGGCTTCGGGAGGGTTCTACCGCGTGCGCGGGGAGATTCGCCGGCTGGTCTGACCGGTTCGCGGGTTGCCCGCGGCGGGCCGGTTCACCGGGTACGCGTGGGGCACGCACACGGTGTGGCCCCGGGCGGGGCATCGGCGGGCAGCGCGAAGGGGGCGTCCTCGGCGAGGGCGGCGGTCACGCAGAGCACGACCGGCTCCGACCCGAGGTTGCGGCCGAGGTGGACGTGCTGGATTCCGGCCGGTTCGACGAAGCTGGTGCCGGTGCGGTGCACCTCGACCGTGCCGTCGTGCAGAATCCGGGTCAGGGTCCCGGACTTGACCACCGCTATCAGCGGGACCTGGTGGTAATGCCAGCCGGTGCAGCCCCCCGGCTCTATGGCGATCTCTCTCGCCACGAGGTCGGAGGCGGCCCCCTCCTTGAAGCGCCGGTCCGCCGCCTTCGGGCGTCGTACCGTCGCCTGCCGTCCACCCATGTGTTCCTCCTCCATGCGCCCGCCGCGGACCACTCGACTCACGGTAGAAGAACATCACGAGGTCGGGTAAGGCTCTGTGAAAGGGCAATCACCCATACGTACAAGGTGATATACGGCCCGGACGGCGGTATCACATCGTCATGAGTCTGGTCGTTTTCGAGTCGATGAAGCAGATCCACTGCGCGCAGTGCAGGCAGGGCCCGCTCCGCCACCTCGTCCGCGAGGCCGGCGTCCCCCGCTGCCTCGACTGCGCCGACCTCGGACACCTCGTCTACCTGCCGCGCGGCGACGCGGCCCTGACCCGCCGGGCCCACCGGGCCAGTTCGCTCTCCGCCGTCGTGGTCCGCTTCCACCGGAGCCGGCGGCGCTACGAGCGCCAGGGCCTCCTCGTCGAGGAGTCCGCCCTCGCCCGTGCGGAGCGGGCCTGCCTCGCGGACGCCGACGCACGGGCCCGGCGCCGGGAGCGCGACCGGCTGCGCCGGGCCGCCGAGGACATCCGCTTCACGGCCGCCTTCGCCGCCGAGATCCTGCGGCTGTTCCCCGGCTGCCCGGCGGAGCGGGCACGGGCCATCGCCGCACACGCCTCGCTGCGCGGCAGCGGCCGGGTGGGGCGCAGCGCGGCCGGCCGGGCCCTGGACGAGCCGGCCGTCTCGGCCGCGGTACGGGCGGCCGTGCGCCACCTCGACACCGAGTACGACGCCCTGCTGATGAGCGGCCTGCCGAGGTTCGCGGCACGGGCCCGCCTGGCACCCCGGATCGACGCGATCCTCGACGGCTGGCGGGCCGGGGCCGACGCGGCTCAGCGGAAGGCTAGTTGAGGCGGAAGCGCCGGTAGAGGAGCACACCGCCCAGCATCAGGGCTCCGCCGCCGGACAGGAGGTAGCCGATGCCTTCGGCGCCGGTGTGGGCGAGCGCCACGGGGCCCTGCGGCGGCGCCGGCGGGGTGACGGGCCGCACGGTGGCCGGCGGCTGGGCGGGCTTGCCGCCGCTCGGGGGCCGGCCGTTGACGGAGGTGTTGCCCACGGCGGAGTTGCCGACGCCGACGACGCTCACCGAATTGCCGCTGATGTTCACGGGTACGTCCACCGGCAGTTGGAGCCCGTTGCCGGACAGCAGCCCCGGAGAATCCTTTCCGCGACCCTCTGCGCCCGCTCCCGCGCCTCTGCCGACCCCGTTGCCCGCACCGTTTCCGGCGCCGGGTTTCGAGGAGTGCGAGGACCGGGACGACGGATGCGAGGACCCCGGCCCGGCATTCCCGGGATGCCCGCCGCCACCCGGGGCCCCGTTGGCGCACCGGTTCCCGGCCGCCGAGTTGAGCACGCCGACCACGCTCACCGTGTTCCCGCACACGTTCACCGGGGTGTGCACCGGCAGTTGCACCAGGTTCCCCGACAGCAGCCCCGGCGAGCGCTCCGCCCGCCCGCCCGCGTCCGCATCGGCGTAGGCGAAGCCGCCCACCCCCGCGACCGCCAGTCCACCGCCCGCAACCACCGCCGCGATCAAGCCATTCCGACGACTGTGACGCATCAGTTTTCCTGCCTTCCGGAGGGATCCACGAGCGTTCCGCCCGTACCGGAAACAACGCGGTAAACCCGTTCGGGTTATAGAGCCAGTAGGCATTTCACTCCATCGTGTACTGGGTAATCCCTACTTCATGACTCGCCCCCTGCTGCTCCTCGACGTCGACGGCCCCCTCAATCCGTTCAAGTCCCGCCTCGCCGGTCTGCGCGGATACACCGGTCACCGGATGTGGCCGACCGTCTGGATGTCCTACCGCACACCGGGTTCCCGCCGCGCCCGACGGGGCGCGCGCGTACGCCTCCACCCCACCCACGGCGCCCGCCTGCTGGCCCTGCCCTACGAACTCACCTGGGCCACCGCCTGGACCCACGAGGCCAACACGATGATCGCCCCGCACATAGGACTTCCCGCTGATCTTCCCGTCATCGAATGGCCGGAACTCTTCGCCGCCGACCCCGACGGCCTCTCCTGGAAGACCCGCCACCTCGTCGACTGGGCGGCCGGCCGGCCCTTCGCCTGGGTGGACGACATGATCACCCCCCGCGACCGCGCCTGGGTCCGGGCCCACCACCCGGCCCCGGCCCTGCTCCTGCGCATCCACCCCCGACAGGGCCTGCGCACCGCCGACTTCGCCACCCTGAACAGCTGGGCGGCAGGGCTCAGCGCCGGAGCGCCGTGAGCGGATCCGGGGAAGGCCGGCCCGTGGGCCACCAGTCGTCGTCCGGACCCGGCCCCGACTCGTAGGCGTACCAGAGGGAATCGCGGCCCAGGCGGAGCTGGCGGGTGGCGGCCGTGAGGCGGTTGCGGTCGGGGCGGAAGGAACCCTGGGCTGCGGCGAGGAGCACCGGACGGGCCCGGTCGAAGGGGCCGGCCGGCGGATCCCACGGCTCCTCCAGCGCGATCAGCGCGGGCAGTCCGCCCTGACGCCAGGCCGCCGCGCCCCGGGCGAGGTCGGTGGTGCTGCGCCCCGTGGCGCGGGCCAGGTCCCGGTAGAGCACGCGGGCGGCGCCGGTGAGCCCGGCGGTGTGGTGCGCCGATGCCAGCCGGACCGCGTCCTGCCAGCGGGTCAGGCCGCCGAGGGGATCCTCGCCGGTGGTGAGCAGGGCCAGGGCGCGGGCGGCCGCGTCCCCGGCGAGCTGGTCCAGGGCCAGCGGATCCGGAGCGGCGGGATCGGCCGGATAGGCGGGCGGCAGCCCGACCGCGGCGGGGGCGGCGAGCGGGGCGGGCAGCAGCGCCACGGCGGCGCGGGCGAGCGCGGCCCGGGCCGGCACACCGGGGAAGTCCGGTGCGGTGTCGGGCTGTTCGCGCGCGGCATGGGCGGCGTTGCGACGGGTGAGCTCCTCCAGGAGCTCCCGCTCGCCCCGGCCGCGCAGCAGCAGGAGCACGAACGGGTCGGAGTCCAGGAGGCGGGCCGCCCGGTAGCAGAGCGCGGCCGCGTGCTTGCACGGCGGGCGGGCGACGTCCGGGCAGGAGCAGCGCGCCACGAGCTCGCCCGCCCCGGGCAGGACGGACTCCGCGAGCGACTCGGGGACCTCCCGCTCCAGCAGCGCGGCGAGCGCCGTCGGGTCGGCCGCGACCGACTCCAGGAGCTCGCGCCATTCGGCGTCCGCGAAGGCCGGCAAGGACAGCTCGGTGCGGTACGGGCGCGGCCGGCTGCCCCGTACGTAGGCCACGATCCGGCCGGGCGTGATGGTGACGGCGTCGACGTGGCCCTCGGCCGCGTAGGTACGCCCCCGGGCCAGGCGGCCCCCGTCGCGGGCCCCGGCTTCGAGGGCCGCCACCCAGGCCCGGCCCCACCAGCTGACGGCCTCCACCCCGGGCGGCACGGTCTCGAAGGTGCGGCGGCGGTCGTCCCGCGCGGTGATCACACGGGCCTGCGCAGGGAGACGAGGTCGGCCAGCTCGCGGTCGGTCAGCTCGGTCAGCGCCGATTCGCCGGAGCCGAGCACGGCATCGGCCAGCGCCCGCTTGGCCTCCAGCATTTCGGCGATCCGGTCCTCCACGGTGCCTTCGGCGATGATCCGGTGGACCTGGACGGGCTGGGTCTGGCCGATGCGGTAGGCGCGGTCGGTGGCCTGCTCCTCGACGGCCGGGTTCCACCAGCGGTCGTAGTGGATGACATGGCCGGCCCGGGTCAGGTTGAGACCGGTGCCCGCCGCCTTGAGGGACAGCAGGAAGACCGGGCTCTCGCCCGCCTGGAACCGGTCCACGAGCTCCTCGCGACGGGCCACCGGCGTCCCGCCGTGCAGCAGTTGACGGGAGATCCCGCGCGCGGCGAGATGCCGGTCGATGATCCGGGCCATCGTCACGTACTGGGTGAAGACCAGCACCGAGCCGCCCTCGGCGAGGATCGTGTCGAGCAGCTCGTCCAGCAGGGCCAGCTTCCCGGAACGGTGCGCGATCCGGGGCTGCTCTTCTTTCAAATACTGCGCCGGGTGGTTGCAGATCTGCTTGAGCGAGCCCAGCAGCTTCATGATCATGCCGCGCCGCTCGATGCCCTCGCTCGCCCCGATCACGGCCATCGCCTCGTCCACCGCCGCCTGGTAGAGGGAGACCTGCTCGCGGGTGAGGGACACCGGGTGGTCGGTCTCCGTCTTCGGCGGCAGCTCGGGCGCGATGCCCGGATCGGACTTCTTGCGCCGCAGCAGGAACGGCCGTACCAGCGCGGCCAGTCGGGCGACCGCTGCCTCGTTGCCGCCGTCCTCCTCGCTCTGGTGCTCCACGGGCCGGGCGTGCCGGGCCCGGAACGCGGTGAGCGGCCCCAGCAGCCCCGGCGTGGTCCAGTCGAGGAGCGCCCACAGCTCGGACAGGTTGTTCTCCACGGGGGTACCGGTCAGCGCCACCCGCGCCGGAGCCGGGATGGTGCGCAGCGCCTTGGCGGTCGCCGAATGCGGATTCTTGACGTGCTGGGCCTCGTCGGCGACGACCATGCCCCACGGCTGCTCGGCCAGCCGGGCCGCTCCCGCGCGCATGGTCCCGTACGTAGTGAGGACGAATCCGCCCTCCAGCCCCTCGAGGCTGCGGCCGGCCCCGTGGAAACGGCGCACCGGGGTACCGGGCGCGAACCTCTCGATCTCCCGCTGCCAGTTGCCCAGGAGCGAGGCCGGACAGACGACGAGCGTCGGCTCGGGACGGTCGCGGTGCAGGTGGAGCGCGATCAGGGTGACCGTCTTGCCCAGGCCCATGTCGTCGGCGAGGCAACCGCCCAGACCCAGCGAGGTCATCAGGTCCAGCCAGGCCAGGCCACGGGCCTGGTAGTCGCGCAGGGTGGCCTTGAGCGCGGCCGGCTGGGGCAGCGGGGCCAGCTCCCCGGTCAGCCGCTCCCGCAGCGCGGCCAGCGCCCCGACCGGGACCGCGGCCACCTGCTCCCCGTCCACCTCGGCCGTACCCGTCAGTACGGTGGCCAGCGCGTCCACCGGGTCCAGCAGCCCCAGCTCGCGCTTGCGCGCCTTGCGCACCAGCTCCGGATCGACCCGCACCCACTGGTCGCGCAGCCGCACCACGGGCCGGTGGGCCTGCGCGAGGGCGTCCATCTCCCCCGGGGTGAGGCGGTCGCCGCCGAGCGCCAGCTCCCAGGAGAAGGCGAAGAGCTGCTGGGCATCGAAGAAGGCGGTGCCGTCGGTGGCGGAACCGGGCGCGGTGGACCGGACGACCGCGCTGGCGGTGAGCGTACGGGCCAGGTCGCGCGGCCAGTGGACCAGGACCCCGGCCTCCGCCAGCCGGATCGCGGCCCGGCCCAGCAGGTCTTCGAGCTCGGGATCCGACAGGGCCAGGACATCGGGGACCGGCTGGTCCAGCAGCCGCAGCAGCGGCGGCCACACCCGGCCCGCCCGGCGCAGCGCGAGCACGGCGTCGATCCGGGCGCGGGGGCCGAAGCCGGCCGCGGCGGCGCCCGCCCACAGCGTCGAGGCGTCCGTGACCAGGGTCGGGTCGGCGAGGCTGTGCACCTGCACCACGGCGGCTCCGGCGCGCCTGGTGTCCTCACCCTCCGCCTCGTCGAAGAGCCGGAAGGACGACAGGTCGAGGCGGAGCGAGATGCCGACCCCGGTGTCGGCCCCGGAGGCGACCTGTGCCGCCCACTCCTGTATCCCCGGAACGTGCTGCGGCTCCCGGGCGGCGAACGGGCGGCCCGCGGCGAAGGGCGCCGCCGGGGTACGGGGCAGGCTGTCGGCGACGGCGTCGAGGAACGCCCGGACCAGCGCCTCCGGTTCGGGCAGGTGCAGTGGGCGGCGGCCGGCGAGCGGGGTGGCGTACCCCTCGTGGGGCAGGGCCGCGGCCACGGCCCGCAGATACCCGATGTCCTCGGCGTCCAGGGGACCGGCCCGCCAGGCGTCCATGCCCTCGGGGGTCAGTCCGGGCAGCAGGCGGCCGCGGGCCACCAGGGTGAGAGCCTGCACGGCAGCGGTCCCCCAGGCCCGGGTCGCGGGATGAGCGGCGGGGCTGCGGACCGCGCGGACGAGCAGGGGCAGAGCGGCGGTGACCGTCAGCGTGACGGCCGGCACGGTCCGGCTGCGGACGCCCTCACCGTGCGGGCGGACCACGGTGAGCGGCTGCGGCGAGCCGCCCGTCTCGGGCAGGGGGTCGCCTTCGGGGGCCCAGAAGGCGACGCGGCTCTCCCGGGGGACGGCGGCGGGGAGGAACACGGCGGCATGGCGGAGCAGTGCGGATGGCTCCGCCGGTGTTCGCGTGGTCATGGCGCTCCCTCCCCCTCGCGATCGGATCAGACGAATCCCGTCTGCCGTCGAGTCTAGGTGCGGGCACTGACAATGCGGCTGAGCTGCGTGTTTGCCGGTGGCCGGGCCGCTGCGCGGGGCTTGCCCCTCCCCGCCCTTCCACCGTTCCCCGGGCGCTGCCCGGACCCCCGGGGCTCCGCCCCGGACCCCGCGCCTCAAACGCCGGCGAGGCTGAAATTTGCCCCAGTGGGACCATGGAGGTGAGGCGATGGTCATGCGAAGCGGAAACGAGCCGGTGACCGCGCGCAGTCCGCTGCGGTTGCGGTTGTGGCTGAGCGTGTGGGGGATGATCTGGTCCGCCGCCGGGGCCGCGGTGTTCTCGCTCGCCGAGCGGCCCGGGTGGGCGGCCGTCTGCGCGGCCGTCACCGTGCTCGCCGCGGTGGATCTGGCCGTCGTGCTCCACCACATCCACCAGGGCCCGCACTACCAGCCGGGCCCGGAGATCCCCCCGTACGAGCCCCCGAGGCGGTAGCGCCTACCGCGGGCCTATTCGTCGAAGCGGGCCGCCGCCAGGTAGTCCGGCTGCGGGTCCAGGGCCGCCGCCAGCCGGAAGTGCTTGCGGGCCTGCACCGGTCGGCCCGCGCGCTGGTGGGTGCGGGCCAGCGCGAAGTGGGCGAACGCGTTGTCCGGCTCCCGCTCCAGCACCAGCTCGAATTCCAGCGCCGCCGGACGCAGCTGGGCCGCCGCGAAGAAGGCCCGGGCGCGCAGCAGCCGGGCCGCCGTGTTCTCCGGGTGGGCGGCTATGACCGAGTCGAGCAGCTTCACCGCGCCACGCGGGTCCCGGGCGGCGAGCAGCTGCTCGGCGGCCCGGTAGTCGATGACGTGCGTCTCGGGCGACGGAGACGGCGACGGGAGCTGCGGCGTGGTGTCGGACACGGTCTGTTCCTTCCCTCTACAGGCGCGTTCAACGCCCCCCGCCCCGCCCGCTATTCCGCGGGCGCCCGCTTCATGCGCCGGCGCCGGAGCCCGGCACCGCCGCCGCCCGCGCCGTGAGTTCCTCCCACACCTTGCGCACCTGCGGCTCCAGCGCCTCCAGCGGCCCGTCGTTGTCGATGACGAGCGTGGCCACGGCCAGTCGCTGTTCCCGGGTGGCCTGCGCGGCCATCCGGGCCCGTGCCTCCTCCTCGGCCATCCCGCGCAGTGCGGTCAGCCGGGCCAGCTGGGTGTCGGGCGCCGCGTCCACCACCACGACCAGGTCGTACAGCGGGGCGAGCCCGTTCTCCGCGAGCAGCGGTACGTCGTGCACCACGATCGCGTCCGGTCCCGCGGCCACGGCGGCTGCTTCCAGCTCGGCGGACCGGGCCCCGACCAGGGGGTGCACGATCCCGTTGAGGATCCGCAGCTTCTGCGGGTCGGCGAAGACGATGGACCCCAGCTTCGGCCGGTCCAGCGCCCCGTCCGCGCCCAGCACGGACTCCCCGAAGGCCGCGACGACGGCCTCGAGCCCCGGTGTGCCCGGCTCCACGACCTCCCGCGCGATCCGGTCGGCGTCCACCACGACCGCCCCGTACCCCGCCAGCAGTCGCGAGACCTCGCTCTTGCCGGCGCCGATTCCGCCTGTCAGACCAACTTTCAACATGCTCGGCAGACTAACCCCCGCGCCGTGGAGCCCGTACAGCCCCCGGGCCGCAAGGAGCCGGCGTCAAGCCGAGAGCCGCCGGCCGGGAGCCGTCAGGCGTCGCCCTCGCGCTCCGCCAGGAAGCGCTCGAACTCGCGCCCGATCTCGTCCGCCGAGGGGATCTCCGCGGGCTCCGCGATCATGTTGCCCCGGGTTTCGGCTCCGGCCGCCGCGTCGTACTGGTGCTCCAGCCCCTGCACCAGGCTGACCAGCTCCTCGTCGCCCTCCCGGATCTGCCGGTCGATCTCCGTCTGGGTGCGGTGGGCCTCGGTGCGCAGGCCGTGCGCGACCGCCGGAAGGACCAGTCCGGTCGCGGCCGTGATCGCCTCCAGGGCCGTCAGCGCGGCGTCCGGATACGGGGAGCGCGCCACGTAGTGCGGTACGTGGGCGGCCACGCCCAGTACGTCGTGTCCCCACTGGCCGAGGCGGAACTCCACCAGCGATTCCGCGCTGCCCGGTACCTGCGCCTCGTCGAAGGGGCTGCGGTGGCCCGGCATGAGGTCGGTCCGGTTGCCGTGCGGGGTGATCCCGACGGGCCGGGTGTGCGGAACGCCCATGGGGATGCCGTGGAAGTTCACGGAGAGCCGCACGCCCAGGCGCTCGACGATCTGGCGGACGGCGACGGCGAAGCGCTCCCACTCCACGTCCGGCTCGGGGCCGGACAGCAGCAGGAACGGCGCGCCCGTGGCGTCCTGGACGAGGCGCACCTCCAGGAGGGGCTCCTCGAAGTCGGTCCAGTGGTCGCGCTGGAAGGTCAGCAGCGGGCGGCGCGCCCGGTAGTCGACCAGGCGGTCCGCGTCGAAACGGGCCACGACCTGGTGGGGCAGCGTGTCGAGCAGTCGCTCGACGATCTGCTCGCCCGCCTCACCCGCGTCGATGTACCCCTCGAAGTGGTAGAGCATGACCAGCCCGGCCGAGTCCTGGGCAAGCGCCAGGTCGGCCACCGCCAGGCCCTTGGCGTCCCATTCGTACAAACCCTGTGGATCAAGCACCGTCACCACTCCTCCTCGCCGCGTTCTCTGCCAAGAACGTCCAAGGGACCGTCACCATTCCCCAGTTGGCCGTATTCGCGGGAACTCGCGCGGAACCGTCGGGTTCCCGCGTGCTCTCGTACGGCCTTCCGTGCCGGGCCCGTACAACGCGGTGAGGCCCGCCCCCCGAAGGGGACGGGCCTCACCGTTGAACATCAACTCAGCTCAGCTCGCGCTGAGGCTGCGCTGCTGCGATCAGCTCTGGCCGCCGGCCAGCTTCTCGCGGAGCGCGGCCAGGGCCTCGTCCGACGCCAGGGCGCCAGAGGTCTCGTCCGCACCCTCGGAGGAGTACGAACCACCCGAGATGCCCGCACCGGCGCTGCTGCTGCTGCCGGCGGCCGGAGCGGCCGCACCCTCGGCAGCGGCGGCCTCGTCGGCCTCGCGGCTCTTGATGACCTGGGCCTGGTGCTGCTCGAAGCGCGTCTGCGCCTCGGCGTACTGGCCCTCCCAGGCTTCGCGCTGCTTGTCGAAGCCCTCGAGCCAGTCGTTGGTCTCGGGGTCGAAGCCCTCGGGGTAGATGTAGTTGCCCGCGTCGTCGTACGAGGCAGCCATACCGTAGAGGGTCGGGTCGAACTCGACCGAGGCCGGGTCGGCACCGAAGGACTCGTTGGCCTGCTTCAGGGACAGCGAGATCCGGCGACGCTCGAGGTCGATGTCGATGACCTTGACGAAGATCTCGTCGTTGACCTGGACGACCTGCTCCGGGATCTCCACGTGGCGCTCGGCCAGCTCGGAGATGTGGACCAGACCCTCGATGCCCTCGTCCACGCGGACGAACGCACCGAACGGAACCAGCTTGGTGACCTTACCCGGGACGACCTGACCGATCTGGTGCGTCCGGGCGAACTGCTGCCACGGGTCTTCCTGCGTCGCCTTCAGCGACAGGGAGACACGCTCGCGGTCCATGTCGACGTCGAGGACCTCGACGGTGACTTCCTGGCCGACCTCGACAACCTCGGACGGGTGGTCGATGTGCTTCCAGGACAGCTCGGAGACGTGGACGAGACCGTCGACGCCACCCAGGTCCACGAAGGCACCGAAGTTGACGATCGAGGAAACGACGCCGGAGCGGACCTGACCCTTCTGCAGGGTGGTGAGGAACGTCTGGCGAACCTCGGACTGGGTCTGCTCGAGCCAGGCACGGCGGGACAGGACCACGTTGTTGCGGTTCTTGTCCAGCTCGATGATCTTCGCCTCGAGCTCCTTGCCCACGTAGGGCTGGAGGTCGCGAACGCGACGCATCTCGACGAGGGAAGCCGGAAGGAAGCCACGGAGGCCGATGTCGAGGATGAGACCACCCTTGACGACCTCGATGACGGTACCGGTGACGATGCCGTCTTCTTCCTTGATCTTCTCGATCGTGCCCCAGGCGCGCTCGTACTGCGCACGCTTCTTGGACAGGATCAGACGGCCTTCCTTGTCCTCCTTCTGGAGAACAAGAGCCTCGATCTCGTCGCCGACCTTGACGACCTCGTTCGGGTCGACATCGTGCTTGATCGAGAGCTCGCGGCTCGGGATGACGCCCTCGGTCTTGTAACCGATGTCGAGGAGAACCTCGTCACGGTCGACCTTCACGATGACGCCGTCGACGATGTCGCCGTCGTTGAAGTACTTGATCGTCTCGTCGATCGCGGCGAGGAACGCTGCCTCGTCACCGATGTCGTTGACCGCAACCTGCGGGGTGGTGGCGGTGGTCTCGGTGCTGCTCGTCATGTGGGTAAGGGCTCCGGTTACGGACAGAAAGTCGTAGGTACTGCTACGCCGGGAGCCCTTATCGGCATCTGCCGAAGAAGCCGGACAGCCAAGGAAGCCCCAGTTCCGCGAAACGCGGGGTGGGGGCCTCGAAAACCGAGGGGTCATCAACAGATACAAGCGCAGCCTGCTAGGTCTGAGGAGCACAGGCTCGCAGCGCAACTTGTAGCATACGGGGGCAGCCGGACAGGGTCAATGCGCGAAGGCGCACACCCCGGGCGGATCGCCGCATTACCGGCACAATTCGTGGGCAGGCGGGCGCCGATGGCCCCTCCAGCCCACTTTTCGCAGACATTCGCCAGACATTCGCAGACTACGACGACGGGCCCCATGAACCAAGAGGACTACGCCCCCGAAGAAGCGTACGAAGCCGGAACGGACGCCGGGGACGACGCCGAGGCCACCCGCCGTGACGCGGGGGAAGCGGAGAGCAGCCGGGCCAGCCGGGGCTGGTGGGACCGCAACGCCGACGAGTACCAGAGCGAGCACGGCGCCTTCCTCGGCGACGACCGCTTCGTCTGGGGTCCCGAGGGCCTGGACGAGGCCGAGGCCGCCCTCCTGGGCCCCGCCGCCGCCCTCAAGGGCAAGGACGTCCTGGAAATCGGCGCCGGCGCCGCCCAGTGCTCGCGCTGGCTGGCCGCCCAGGGCGCCCGGCCCGTCGCCCTGGACCTCTCCCACCGCCAGCTCCAGCACGCCCTGCGCATCGGCGATGACGTCCCCCTGGTCGAGGCCGACGCCGGAAGGCTCCCCTTCCGCGACGGCTCCTTCGACCTCGCCTGCTCCGCGTACGGGGCCGTCCCCTTCGTCGCCGACCCCGTGAACGTCATGCGCGAGGTGCGCCGCGTCCTGCGCCCCGGCGGCCGCTGGGTCTTCTCCGTCACCCACCCCATCCGCTGGGCCTTCCCCGACGAGCCCGGCCCCGAGGGGCTCTCCGTCGCCGCCTCCTACTTCGACCGGACCCCCTACGTCGAGCAGGACGAGGAGGGCGCCGCCGTATATGTGGAGCACCACCGCACCCTCGGCGACCGGGTACGGGACGTGGTCGCGGGCGGTTTCCGCCTGATCGACCTGGTCGAGCCGGAGTGGCCCGCCTGGAACAGCCAGGAGTGGGGCGGCTGGTCCCCGCTGCGCGGCAACCTGATCCCCGGCACGGCGATCTTCGTCTGCGAGCGAGACTGAGCGCATGACGCGCACGCCCACACCCCGCACGGCCGAGCTCGACTCCCTTCCCGTACGGGAAGCGGTGCCCGCGCTCGTCGCCGCGCTGGACGCCCACGGCACCGCCGTCCTGTGCGCCCCGCCCGGCACCGGCAAGACCACGCTGGTGCCCCTGGTGCTGGCGGGGCTGGTGGGGGGCGGCCCGCGCCGCCGGGTCGTGGTCGCCGAGCCCCGCCGGATCGCGGCCCGCGCCGCGGCCCGGCGGATGGCCTGGCTACTGGGCGAGCAGGTCGGCGCCTCGGTGGGCTTCACGGTGCGCGGCGAGCGGGTGGCCGGCCCTCACACGGTGGTCGAGGTCGTGACCACCGGGGTCCTGCTCCAGCGCCTCCAGCGGGACCAGGAACTGACCGGCGTCGACCTGGTGGTCCTGGACGAATGCCACGAGCGGCACCTGGACGCCGACACCGTCGCCGCCTTCCTCCTGGACGTACGGGAAAACCTGCGCCCGGAGCTACGGCTCCTCGCGGCCTCGGCGACCACCGACGCGGCCGGATGGTCGCGGGTTCTCGGTCGGGGCAGCCCGGGCGGCGCCCCCGTGGTGGAGGCCGCGGGAATCTCGTACCCGGTGGAGACGGTCTGGGCCCCACCGGCCAAGCCGGTGCGGCCGCCGCACGGGATGCGGGTGGATCCGGCTCAGCTGACGCACGTGGCCTCGGTGGTGCGGCGGGCGCTGGCGGAACGTTCCGGCGACGTCCTGTGCTTCCTCCCCGGAGTCGGCGAGATCGCCCGGGTCGCAGGTCAGCTCGCCGGCGCCGACGCGGAGGTCCTCCAGATCCACGGCCGCGCCCCCGCCGCCGTCCAGGACGCGGCCCTGTCCCCGGCCGACCACCGCCGGGTCATCCTGTCCACCGCCGTCGCGGAATCCAGCCTGACCGTCCCCGGCGTACGGATCGTCGTCGACTCGGGACTCGCCCGCGAACCCCGGGTCGACCACGCGCGGGGCCTGGGCGCGCTGGCGACCGTACGGGCCTCCCGCGCGGCCGGACGCCAGCGCGCCGGCCGCGCCGGGCGCGAGGCCCCGGGCACGGTGTACCGCTGCTGGGCCGAAGCCGAGGACGGCCGGCTCCCCTCCTTCCCCTCCCCCGAGATCCGGATCGCGGACCTCGCGCAGTTCGCCCTCCAGGCCGCCTGCTGGGGCGACCCCGACGCGGCCGGGCTCGCGCTGCTCGACCCGCCACCGGCCGGAGCGATGGCGGCGGCCCGGGAGGTACTCCTCGCGGTGGGCGCGGTGACCCCGGCGGGCCGGCCGACCCCGCGCGGGCTGCGGATGGCCCGCCTGGGCCTGCACCCGCGCCTCGCCCGCGCCCTGCTGGACGGCTCCGCCGCGCTGGGCCCCCGGCGGGCGGCGGAACTGGTGGCGCTGCTGAGCGAGGAGCCGCCGCGGGAGTACGGGGACGACCTGGCGGCGGCCTGGCGGTCGGCCCGCCAGGGCACCGACGCCTACGCGCCGCGCTGGCGCGCCGAAGCCCGCCGCCTGGAGCGCGCCGCCGCCGAAGGCACCCCTGCGGGGCCCTCCCCCACCCCGCCCCTTCCCGATTCCCGGGGCTCCGCCCCGGACCCCGCGCCTCAAACGCCGGCGGGGCTGGATGATGCCGCGCAGCGGCATTTCCAGCCCGCCCGGCGTTTGAGGGCCGGGTCCGGGCAGAGCCCGGTTTCGGGAAGGGGCGGGGTGGGGGAAAGCAACCTCCCCGACGACGCCGCCGCCGGGCTCGTCGCAGCCCTGGCGTTCCCGGAGCGCGTGGCGAAAGCCAAGGGCCAGGGGGCCTTCCTCATGGCCTCCGGCACCGCCGCCGAGCTCGGCGAAGGCTCAGGCCTGCGCAGCGCACCCTGGCTCGCCGTAGCCGTGGCCGACAGGCCCCCGCACTCCGCGTCCGCCCGCGTCCGGCTCGCCGCCCTCATCGACGAGGACACCGCCCGAGCAGCCGCGGACCACCTGCTGCGCGCGGGCGAAGAGGTGCACTGGGAGGCCGGAGACCTCGTCGCCCGCTCCGTGGAACGGCTCGGCGCCATCGAGCTGGCCGCACGGCCCCTGCGCGACCCCGACCGGGCCCTGGTCAGGGCCGCCCTGCTCGAAGGCCTGCGCACCGAGGGGCTCGGCCTGCTGCGCTGGACCCCGGACTCACAAGCCCTCCGGGCCCGGCTCGGCTTCCTGCACCGCACCCTCGGCGGCGCCTGGCCCGACGTGTCCGACGACTCCGCCCTGCTGGAGCGCGCCGACGACTGGCTGGAACCCGAGCTGTCGCGGGCCCGCCGCCGCTCCGACCTCGGCCGGATCGAAGCCGGGCAGGCGCTGAACCGGCTGCTGCCCTGGGCCACGGGCGAGGCCTCCCGGCTCGACGAGCTGGCTCCGGAGCGGATCGAGGTGCCCAGCGGCTCCCGGATCCGCGTCGACTACGCCTCCGAGCACGGGCAGCCCGTACTCGCCGTGAAGCTCCAGGAGCTGTTCGGACTGGCCGAGACCCCCCGGATCGCGGGGGTACCCGTACTCATCCACCTGCTGTCCCCCGCCGGCCGGCCGGCCGCCGTCACCGCCGACCTCGCGTCGTTCTGGCAGGGCGGCTACCGCGCCGTCCGCGCCGAGCTGCGCGGACGCTACCCCAAGCACCCGTGGCCGGAGGACCCGGCGACCGCCGAGCCCACCCGGCACACCAACGCCCGGCTCAGGCGCTGAACGGCTGCCCCTGGACGGCCTGGTCCTCCTCGGGCCGCCGGCCGCGCGCTTCCAGCCACAGCGCGAGTCCGAACAGCACCAGCCCGGCGGCCGCCAGGCCGATCGGCGCGTACGTGTGCAGCGCGAGCACCTTGGTCCGGTTCGACTTGACCAGGGCGACGGTGGCGTCGCTGTAGTCCTCGCGGATCTTCACGTCCCCCGCGAAGACGGTCAGCTTGCCGTCGGGCGCACTGCCCGCGATGCTGCCGCCGCGCATCTCCTGCTGGATCTGCTGCTCGGCGTTGACGGGCGCGCCGGTCACCGGGTCGACCCAGAACATCGCCTTGACCGTGTACCACATGCTGGTTCCGGTGACCTGCTCGAAGGTCGCCGGGTCGATGCCCTCGATCGGCATCTTCTTCGGCAGCGCGACCTTCGTCCAGGGGACGGTCTGCTCGTAGTAGTAGACGTCCATGCCCTTGAACTTGCGCGGTCCGACGTAGTGGATGGGCGAGGAGCTACGGGTCTGCGCGTCGAAGTAGAGGTAGTCGCGCGGCTCGGTGAAGAAGGGCCACTTGAACTCGATGCCCTCGCGCTTGACCGGGTCCCCGTCCACCATCTCGCCGGTGGCGTGCACCGGGTCCTGGGAGTGGGCGTCGAAGATGTAGCGCTCGGGTATCTGCGAGACCATCTTCCCGTCCGGGCCCATGATGTAGCTGAGTGTGTCCCAGACCACCACGTCCTTGCCGGCGCTGGCCTCGATCTCCTTGGACGCCTCGACGTTGCCCTTGAGGGTCTGGACGATGGTGACCTTGTCGACCTTCTTCGGCTGCAGGGTGGAGTAATCGACGAGGGTCGCGTCCTTCGCCTCCAGCACCATCTCCTGGTACTGGTTCGGCGGGATCTTCGCGAGCCTGGGGTACGCGTACCAGCGCAGCAGCGGTGAGAGTGCTGCCAGGAACACGGCTACGGCTAGCAGGACGAGGCTTGCTCTGCGTCGCATGGCCGGGCCCTCCTCTACTTTCCGGGCGCGGCGGGCGCGGTGGTGAGCAGGGGCTTCGGTGAGGTCTTGCCTTCCGGCGCCCCCGTCGCCGTGATGGCGAAGACGAGGAGCGCCGCGAGGACGAGACCGCTGGCGGCGGCGACGATTGCGCGCATGCCGGGGCCTCCGGAATCTGATTGGTCGTCAGGGCGGTGGCACCGTAGCAATGCGGGTGACAGATGAGAACCGTTTGCGCCACCGATGGGGCGGCGCAATTCGACGGCCCCTGCGGGTCAGGGGGTTGCCGTGGGCTTCGGGGTCGCGGCGGACGGCGTGGGGGTGGGCGACGGCACGGGGGTGGGCTTGGGCGTCGCCTTCGGGGACGGGGTCGCCGTGGGAGTCGGAGTGGGAGTGGGAGTGGGGGACGGTGTGGGAGTCGGCTCCGGGGTGGGCGTGGGCGTCGGGCTAGGCATGGGAGTGGGACTCGGGTCCGGCGTCGGCGTGGGAGTCGGCGCAGGAGTGGGCGCAGGCGTCGGGCTCGGCGTAGGCGTGGGGGTAGGCGCAGGCGTGGGGCTGGGCGTAGGAGTAGGTGCAGGCGTCGGCTTGGGCTTCGGCGTCGGGGACGTCCCCGACGGAGTGCCGCCACCGCTGCCGGCGCTGTCCGGGACCTCGTGCGTCCCCTTCAGGTAGTACGTGAACCACGAGCGCACCGTCCGCAGGTACGCGTCGGACTGGTTGTACGACAGCACCGCCCGGTCGAGGTCCGCGTCCACCCGCAGGTCGCGGGTGCCGGCGCACAGGTACCGCCCGGCGGCGAGCGCGGCGTCGTACACGTTGCCGGGGTCGCGCTTGCCGTCGCCGTTGCCGTCCTGGCCCCATGAGGCCCAGGTGGACGGGATGAACTGCATCGGCCCGACCGCCCGGTCGTACCTGGCGTCGCCGTCGTAGGCCCCGCCGTCGGTGTCGGAGATGTTCGCGAAGCCGTTGCCGTCGAGTACGGGCCCCAGGATCGGCCGCAGCGTCGTTCCGGCGGCGTCGACCTGGCCGCCGCGGGCCTGTCCGGACTCGACCTTGCCGATTGCCGCGAGGAGTTGCCAGCGCAGCCCGCACCGGGGGTCGCTCGCGCCGACCGTCTGCTCCGCGCGCCGGTACGCGGCGAGCACGGTGGCCGGTATCCCCTGCTCGCCCGGCCCCCCGCCCATGGCCACGGGCTGGTTGCCCGTCTCCGGTCCGGGGGGCGGCGGCGCGGTCGGCGCGGTTGCGTCCTCGGCCAGCAGTACGGCCGGCGGCTCGGGGCTCACGAGCGGCGGCAGGGCGGTGAAGTAGGAGCCGTCCCCGGCGGATCCGTCGGCCCCGGGACCGGCCTGCGGTCCGGGCTCCGCGGCCGCGGCCGTCTCCTCGCGGGGACCAGCTCCCGGCCCCTGGGAGGCGGTCATCACGGCGGCCACGAGAGCGGAGACGAGGACGGCGGCCCCACCGCGCACCACCCGTCCGAGCCGGGCACCCGCCCCCGCCGGCTTGCGTACCGATGCCCGTTCCGATGCCCGTGCCGGTATCCGTATCCGATCGCCCATGAGCCGGACCCCCTCTGCCCTAGAAGTGCGCGTGACCCTACGTCAACTCCCTGTGCAGGGCACGCACCGTGGTCCGGAATTCACGACTTCCCCACGAGTCGGGCAGGTCACCCATACTGAGCGCACTGTTCGAACAGCCCCGACGAGGTGTCATGCCGTTCACTCTCAGCCACGCGGCCGCGGTACTTCCGGCCATCCGCCGGACCGGTCGCGCCCGGGGGCCGCTCGTCGCCTCGGCCCTGGTCCTCGGTTCGTTCGCGCCCGACACCTTCTACTTCGCGGACGCGGTGGTCTCGGGGCTCACCCGGTACGCCGGGTTCGCGCACTCGCTCGTCGGCGTGGTGACGGCCGACGCCGTGCTGACGGCTGCCCTCGCCGCCTGCTGGCTGCTCCTGCGCGAACCGCTGATCGCGCTCCTGCCCCGCTCCTGGCGGGGCCGCGCCCACTCCCTCGTACGGGGTGAGGACTGGCGCGGGCGTGAACTGCCCTCGCTGGCCCTCTGGTTCTACCTCTCGGCGGCGGCCGGCTCCCTCACCCATGTGGTGTGGGACAGCTTCACGCACCCCGGCCGGTGGGGTACCGACGCGCTGCCCGGCCTCGTCGCCACGCGCGCCTTCGACCTGCCCCTCTACTCGTACCTCCAGTACGGGACTTCGGCGATCGCCGCCTGCGCCCTGGTCTGGTTCACGGTGACGGCCCTGCGCCGGCTGCCGCGCTCCGCCGCGCCCGCGTCCGTACCCGTACTCGGCCGGGCGGAGGCCTGGGGCGCCGCCCTGCTGATCACGGTGTGCGTGGCGGCCGGAGTCGCCCTGCACGTGGTGCACTTCTTCGCCTTCTACGACCGCATCCGCACCCCGCTCGACATCATCCCGACCATCTGCTTCGGCGCGGGCGCCGGCCTGGTCGTGGCCCTGCTGCTGTACGGGGTCCTCGTGCGGCTGCGCCACCGCGGCGGCCGGAGCCAGGGGAGCAGGAACGGGGAACGGCACGAGGGCAGCGACGAGGAAACGCGGACGCCCGTCCCCCTTCCGTAGAGAGGGGACGGGCGTCGCGGGACGGGCCGGTACGCGGATCAGTGCGCGGCGGACTCCCAGTCGGGGCCGACGCCCACGGACACGTCCAGCGGGGCGCGGAGGTCGACGGCGGCGGCCATCTCGCGGCGCACCAGCTCCTCCACCCGCTCGCGTTCGCCCGGGGCGATCTCCAGCACGATTTCGTCGTGGACCTGGAGCAGCATCCGCGACTTCAGCCCGGCTTCGACGATGGCCTTGTCCACGCGGAGCATCGCGACCTTGACGATGTCGGCGGCGGTGCCCTGGATCGGCGCGTTCAGCGCCATCCGCTCGGCGGCCTCGCGGCGCAGCCGGTTGTCGCTGTTGAGGTCGGGCAGGTAGCGGCGGCGGCCGAAGACCGTCGCCGTGTACCCGGTGGCGCGGGCCTCCTCGACGACGCGGCCCAGGTAGTCCCGGACTCCGCCGAACCGCTCGAAGAAGGTGTCCATCAGGCCGCGGGCTTCGCCGGGCTCGATGTTCAGCTGCTGGGCGAGGCCGAACGCGGAGAGCCCGTAGGCCAGACCGTAGGACATGGCCTTGATCTTGCGCCGCATCTCGGCGTCGACCTCGGACCGCTCGACGCCGAACACCTGGGAGGCGACGGTGGTGTGCAGGTCCTCGCCGGTGGAGAACGCCTCGATGAGGCCCTCGTCCTCGGAGAGGTGGGCCATGACGCGCAGCTCGATCTGGCTGTAGTCGGCGGTCATGAGGGATTCGAAGCCCTCGCCGACGACGAACCCGCGGCGGATCGCGCGGCCCTCGTCGGTGCGCACCGGCACGTTCTGCAGGTTGGGGTCGGTCGAGGACAGACGTCCGGTCGCGGCCACGGTCTGGCTGAAGCTGGTGTGCACCCGGCCGTCGGCGGCGACCGTCTTGACCAGGCCCTCGACGGTGACGCGCAGCTTGGCCTGCTCCCGGTGGCGGAGCATGATCACCGGGAGTTCGTGGTCGGTCTGCGTGGCCAGCCAGGCCAGCGCGTCCGCGTCCGTGGTGTAGCCGGTCTTGGTCTTCTTCGTCTTCGGCAGGTCCAGCTCGCCGAAGAAGACCTCCTGGAGCTGCTTGGGCGAGCCGAGGTTGAACTCGTGGCCCACCGCGGCGTGCGCCTCCTTCACCGCCTGCTGCACGGCTGCGGCGAACTGCTGCTCCATGGCTTCGAGGTGCGGCTGGTCGGCGGCGATGCCGGCCCGCTCCATCCGGGCCAGCAGCTCGGACGTCGGCAGCTCCATGTCGTGGAGCAGCTCGGCGGCGCCCACCTCGGGCAGTTTGACGGCGAAGGCGTCGCCGAGGTCCAGGACGGCACGGGCCTGGGCCATCAGGGCTTCGGCCTCGGCGGTGTCGTCTGCGCCGAAGGCGAGCTGCCCGTCGGCGGCGGCGGGCGCCAGCTCCCGGTGCAGGTACTCCATGGACAGCACGTCCAGGGCGAAGGAGCGGCGGCCCGGCTTGACCAGGTAGGCGGCGAGCGCGGTGTCCATGGTGACCCCGGCCAGCGTCCAGCCCTGCTCGGGGAAGACCCGCATCAGGGCCTTGGCGTTGTGCACCACCTTCGGCCTCGCCGAGTCGGCGGCCCAGGCCGCGAAGGCCTGCTCGTCGGCCTCGTCCAGCGCGGAGGGCTCGAACCAGGCGGCGGCCCCGCCGGCCGAGGCCAGCGCGATCTCGGAGACTCCTCCGGTGCCCAGCGCCCAGGTGTCCACGGTGGAGACGCCCAGCGGTCCGGCCGCGTGGCTCGCCAGCCAGGGCGCGAGCTCGCCGGCGCCCAGTACGGAGGCGTCCAGCTCCACGGCGGCCACCGGGGCCGGGGCCTCCTCCTCGGCGGCGCCGGGGTCCACGGCGAGCAGCCGCTCGCGCAGCGAGGCGTTGCGGATCTCCAGCACGTCCAGGACGGTGGTGACGGCGGTGCGGTCGTACGGGGCGCGGGCCAGGTCGGCGGGGGTCTTGGGCAGGGCGACGTCCTTGACCATCTCGGTCAGGACGCGGTTGAGCTTCACGGCCTCCAGGTGGTCCCGGAAGTTCTGCCCGGCCTTGCCCTTGACCTCCTCGGCGCGCTCGACGAGCTCCTTGAACGACCCGAACTGGGTGATCCACTTGGCGGCGGTCTTCTCGCCGACGCCCGGGATGCCGGGGAGGTTGTCGGACGGGTCTCCGCGCAGCGCCGCGAAGTCCGGGTACTGCTGGGGGGTGAGCCCGTACTTCTCCTCGACCTTCTCCGGGGTGAAGCGGGTCAGCTCGGAGACGCCCTTGGTCGGGTAGAGCACGGTGGTGTGCTCGGAGACCAGCTGGAAGGAGTCCCGGTCACCGGTGACGATGAGGACGTCGAAGCCGAGGGCCTCGGCCTGCGTGGCCAGCGTCGCGATCACGTCGTCGGCCTCGAAGCCGTCGACCGCGAACCGCGGCACGCTCATCGCGTCGAGGAGCTCGCCGATCAGCTCGACCTGCCCCTTGAACTCGTCGGGGGTCTTGGAGCGGTTCGCCTTGTACTCGGGGAACTCCGCCGAGCGCCACGTCTTGCGGGAGACGTCGAACGCCACCGCGAAGTGCGTGGGCGCCTCGTCGCGCAGCGTGTTCGCCAGCATCGAGGCGAACCCGTAGATGGCATTGGTCGGCTGCCCCGTCGCAGTGGTGAAATTCTCCGCGGGCAGCGCGAAGAACGCCCGGTACGCCAGGGAGTGCCCGTCCATGAGCATCAGGCGGGGGCGGTCCGCTGCGGTCGGCTGGTCGGTCTTCTTCGATGCTGAATCTGCCACGCCCCCGATCCTAGGTCCCCCCTCCGACAATTCCGGCTTCGGCGATGTCCGCGGGCCATGACAGGATCGGAAGCGAGTCGAAATCGCGTGGCACCGTCGCCACGCTGCTCGAAGGGGAGCGACATGGCCACCAAGCCGCCCGCAGGGGATCCCGTACAGGACGCACCGCAGGTGACGCCCCCCAAGCACGCGGCCGCGGGCCTGCCCGCCATCGGGCACACGCTGAAGATCGCGCAGCAGCAGATGGGGCTGGCGCGCACCGCCCGCACCCTCCTCAAGGTCAATCAGAAGAACGGCTTCGACTGCCCCGGCTGCGCCTGGCCCGAGGGCGACAAGCGGCACACCGCCGAATTCTGCGAGAACGGCGCCAAGGCCGTCGCCGAGGAAGCCACGCTGCGCCGGGTCACCCCCGAGTTCTTCGCCGCGCACCCGCTGGCCGATCTGGCCGGGCGCTCCGGCTACTGGCTGGGCCAGCAGGGCCGCATCACCCACCCCATGCTGCTCGAAGAGGGCGGCGACCGGTACGAGCCGGTCTCCTGGGAGCGGGCCTTCGCGGTCATCGCGGAGGAACTGCGCGCCCTGGACTCCCCCGACGAGGCCCTCTTCTACACCTCGGGCCGCACCAGCAACGAAGCGGCGTTCCTCTTCCAGCTGTTCGTCCGCGAGTTCGGCACCAACAACCTCCCCGACTGCTCGAACATGTGCCACGAGTCCTCGGGCTCCGCGCTGAACGAGACGATCGGCATCGGCAAGGGCAGCGTCTCCCTCGAAGACCTCCACCAGGCCGACCTGATCATCGTCGCCGGGCAGAACCCGGGCACCAACCACCCCCGCATGCTCTCCGCGCTGGAGCAGGCCAAGTCCGCCGGCGCGAAGATCATCTCGGTGAATCCGCTGCCCGAGGCCGGCATGGAGCGCTTCAAGAACCCGCAGACCCCCCTCGGCATGTTCAAGGGAACCGCCCTCAACGACCTGTTCCTCCAGATCCGCATCGGCGGCGACCAGGCCCTCTTCCGCCTCCTGAACAAGCTGGTCATCGAGGCGGGCGGCGCCACCGACGAGGCGTTCATCCGCGAGCACACCCACGGGTACGAGGAGTTCGCGGCCGCCGCCAAGGACACCGACTGGGACGAGACCCTCACCGCCACCGGCCTGACCCGCCCCGACATCGAGCGCGCCCTGGCCATGATCCTGGCCTCGGAGCGCACCATCGTCTGCTGGGCCATGGGCCTCACCCAGCACAAGCACTCCGTCGCCACCATCCGCGAGGTCGTCAACCTGCTGCTCCTGCGCGGCAACATCGGCCGCCCCGGCGCCGGCGTCTGCCCCGTCCGCGGCCACTCCAACGTGCAGGGCGACCGCACCATGGGGATCTTCGAACGCCCCGCGCCCGCCTTCCTCGACGCCCTCGACAAGGAATTCGGCATCACCTCGCCCCGCGAGCACGGCTTCGACGTGGTCCGCTCCATCCAGGCCCTGCGCGACGGCGAAGCCAAGGTCCTCTTCGCCATGGGCGGCAACTTCGTCGGCGCCACCCCCGACACCGAGGTCACCGAGGCCGCGATCCGCCGCGCCTCCCTGACCGTGCACGTCTCCACCAAGCTCAACCGCTCCCACGCGGTCACCGGCCGGCGCGCCC
This sequence comes from Streptomyces sp. NBC_00454, assembly GCF_041434015.1. Lineage (GTDB taxonomy): Bacteria > Actinomycetota > Actinomycetes > Streptomycetales > Streptomycetaceae > Streptomyces. The sequence continues at coordinate 1,874,983 of NZ_CP107907.1, forward strand.
TGATCCTGCCCACCCTCGGCCGCACCGACAAGGACGTCCAGGCCTCCGGCAAGCAGTTCGTGACCGTCGAGGACTCCATGGGCATGGTCCACTCCTCGCGCGGCAACCTCGCCCCCGCCTCCCCGCACCTGCTCTCCGAGCCCGCGATCGTGGCGCGCATGGCCCGCGCCGTCCTCGGCGCGGCCTCCCGCACCCCGTGGGAGGACTTCGAACAGGACTACGCGGCGATCCGCGACCGGATCTCCCGCGTCGTCCCCGGCTTCGAGGACTTCAACGCCCGCGTCGCCCGCCCCGGCGGCTTCCAGCTCCCGCACGGCCCGCGCGACGAGCGCCGCTTCCCCACGAAGACCGGCAAGGCCAACTTCACCGCCGCCCCCGTGGAGTACCCGCGCGTCCCGGCGGGCCGGCTGCTCCTGCAGACCCTGCGCAGCCACGACCAGTACAACACCACCATCTACGGGCTCGACGACCGCTACCGCGGCATCACCGGCGGCCGCCGCGTCGTCATGGTCAACCCCCTCGACGCGGCGGAGCTCGGGCTCGCCGACGGCTCCTACACCGACCTCGTCAGCGAATGGCGCGACGGAGTGGAACGGCGCGCCCCGGGCTTCCGCGTCGTCCACTACCCCACCGCCCGCGGCTGCGCCGCCGCCTACTACCCCGAGACCAACGTGCTGGTGCCCCTCGACTCCACCGCGGACACCAGCAACACCCCCGCGAGCAAGTCCGTCGTCGTGCGCTTCGAAACGGCCTGATAGAACGATCCGAGGACAAGATGGTTAACGATCGTTTTCGAACGGAGTCACCCCCATGGGCGAGCAGCACGCGGTGAAGTTCCCGCAAGAGGTCATCGACGAGTACGCGGCCCTGGGCATCGACCTGCCCTCGCTGTTCTCCGCAGGTGACCTCGGCAAGCGGATGGACATCCGGATCCTGGAGGCCTCCGCCGACCGCGTCGTCGCCACGATGCCGGTCGAGGGCAACACCCAGCCCTACGGACTCCTCCACGGCGGCGCCTCCGCCGTGCTCGCCGAGACCCTCGGCTCGGTCGGCGCGATGATGCACGGCGGCAGCACCAAGGTCGCCGTCGGCGTCGACCTGAACTGCACCCACCACCGCGGCGCCCGCTCCGGCCTGGTCACCGGAGTCGCCACCCCCGTGCACCGGGGCCGCTCCACCACCACCTACGAGGTGGTCATCACCGACGAGCAGGACCGCCGGATCTGCACCGCCCGCCTCACCTGCCTGCTGCGCGACCTCAACCCGCAACAGGACGGCAACAACTAGCCGTTGCCCTCACAGCGGCGCCGGTCTAGCGTTCCCGCATGGGATCCGGACCGGCGCCGTGGCGCGCCGCGGCCACAGCGGCGACGACGGCACTGCTGGCCGCCGCGCTGCTCGGCTGCGCCGGCCCCGACCCGTCCGGCACCCGGCCCGCGACCGCTCCGGCGCCCGCCGCACCCGAGAAGCTCTGCACCGACCTGATCGTCCACTGGGCCGGCGTGATCCTCGAAGCCGGTGAAAACCCCGGCGATGACGACGCCGGCCACCTCGACTACCAGTCCATGGGCCTGTCCGGCGGCCAGAACGACATCCTGCTCGCCGTGCTCGCCGACGCCCGCGCCGAGCAGCGCGCCAAGGGCCCCACCGCCGCCCGCGAGCTCACCGCCCGCGAGGCGCAGCGGCGCTGCGCCGAGCGCTACCGCTCCGGCACCCCGACCGGCGGCCCCTGGCAATGAGCGGCGGCATCGGCCCCATCGAGCCCGGAGAGGGCACCGAGGCCCACGAGAGCCCGCGCCCGGCTCCCCGTACGCCCCGCTGGCTCCGGTGGGCCGGCAGGGCCTACGAGGGCCACCGGCGGGCCGTGCTGGCCGCCACGGCCCTGATCTGCGCGTCGGGCGTGGCCGCGGGCGGCGCCGCGCTGTACGCGGCCCGGCCGCGCCCGGCCCCGTACACGCCCCCCGCGCCCTCCCAGGTCTTCTCCCTGACCTACCTCGGTCCGGTGGATCCGGTCCCGGCCGGCAGCGCCTTCGCGTTCACCGTCCGTGTCCGTACCGCCTCCGGGCCGCCGGTCACCCTGGAGCGGCTGAGCCAGTCCTCCGGGGCCATGACGGCGGAGGTGGACGGACCGCCACTTCCGGCCACGGTCGCGGCGGGCGAAGTCCGCGACCTCGTCGTGCGGATTCGGGTCACGGACTGCGTGCATGTGGCACGGAATTCCGGACTCCCATTCCTTGAGGTAACCCTGAGTAATAAATTCCAGAAGGAAGAGCACAGCTACATCCCCGGTGACCGTTATGCCGGGGACCTCTCCGTGGCTCTGACCAGGGCCTGTCCCGAAAGCCGAGACGCGGGCACTCCCTCGCCGTCATGACCAAAAGGGCTCAGAGTCCTGGCACGACAGGACCCAAACGGACTAACGCTCCTCACCCATCTCACCATACGGACAAGACGAACCGGCCGGAATTCCCCCGTTCCACCCGCAGACATCCGCTATGTATTACGCCGTGGCATAACAAGAGCGTCACATCATTGGCCCAAGCCCTCCATAAGGTCCCAGGACGCGCTTAGAGTCACGGCCAGTCACCGCGACCACCGGATTTCCTTCAGTTCGGTTCCCCGCGTTCGACACGGTGCGTCCCAGGGGGGACGCAGTGCCAGGAAAGGACTGATCGTGCGTCAGCGTTCTCTCATTGCCGTGACCGCCGCGCTCGCCGCGGGCGCCCTCACTCTCACCGCCTGTGGCTCGCGTAACGACAAGGCCGGCTCCGACACCGGCGACGGCGGCAACACCACCGTCGTCATCGGCGTAGACGCCCCGCTGACCGGCGACCTCTCCGCCCTCGGCCTCGGCATCAAGAACTCCGCCGACCTCGCCGTCAAGCAGGCCAACGAGAAGAAGTACGTCAAGGGCGTCACCTTCAAGATCCAGGCCCTCGACGACCAGGCACAGGCCTCCTCCGGCCAGCAGAACGCCACCAAGCTCGTCGCCGACAAGGACGTCCTCGGTGTCGTCGGCCCGCTGAACTCCTCCGTCTCGGAGTCCATGCAGAAGGTCTTCGACGACGCCAAGCTCGTCCAGATCTCCCCGGCCAACACCAGCCCCTCCCTCACCCAGGGGCCGAAGTGGGCCACCGGCGAGAAGGTCCGCACCTACAAGAGCTACTTCCGCACCGCCACCACGGACGCCGTCCAGGGCCCGTTCGCGGCGCAGTACCTCTTCAACAAGGCGGGCAAGAAGAAGGTCTTCATCATTGATGACAAGAAGACCTACGGCGCAGGCCTCGCTGGCACCTTCAAGGGAGAATTCACCAAGCTCGGCGGCCAGGTCGTCGGCGAGGGCCACATCGACCCGGAGAGCAAGGACTTCTCCGCCGTCGTGACCCAGGTCAAGAGCTCCGGCGCCGACGTCGTCTACTACGGCGGCGAGTACCCCGCAGCCGGCCCGCTCAGCAAGCAGATCAAGGCCTCCGGCACCAACATCCCGCTCATCGGCGGCGACGGCATCTACGACAAGAAGTACGTCGAGCTCGCGGGTGAGGGCGCCGCCGGCGACCTCGCCACCTCGGTCGGCGCACCCGTCGAGAGCCTGACCTCCGCCAAGGAGTTCGTGGCCAACTACACCAAGGCCGCGTACAAGGAGCCCTTCTCCGCCTACGGCGGCTACTCCTACGACTCCGCCTGGGCGATCATCGAGGCCGTCAAGGCCGCCGTCGACGCCAACAACGGCAAGCTCCCCGCCGACGCCCGCGCCAAGGTCCTCGCCGCCGTCCAGACCGTCACCTTCGACGGCGTGACCGGCAAGGTCTCCTTCGACGAGTTCGGTGACGCCACCAACAAGCAGCTCACCGTCTACAAGGTCGAGGGCAACGACTGGAAGGCCGTCGAGTCCGGCACCCTCGGCTAACCCAACCGCCACCCCCACCGGTAGCCGGTAGTCCGCTCGAACGGCCGGCCACCGGAGCACCACCAAACCTGCCGCGCGGGGCGCGCACAAAAAGCGCCCCGCGCGGTGTCACATCCGTCGAAAGACTCGGAGGACCTGCGGTGCACGAACTGCCGCAACAGCTGGTCAACGGCCTGCTACTGGGATCCATGTACGGGCTCGTCGCCATTGGCTACACCATGGTCTACGGCATCGTCCAGCTCATCAACTTCGCGCATGGCGAGATTTTCATGACCGGCGGGTTCGGGGCCCTCACCGTCTGGCTGATGCTCCCCGGGGGCACCACCATGTGGATCGCCCTCCCCCTCATGCTGATAGGCGCCGTGATCGTCGCCACCCTCATCGCCGTCGGCGCCGAACGCTTCGCGTACCGGCCCCTGCGCACCGCACCCCGCCTCGCCCCGCTCATCACCGCCATCGGCCTCTCCCTCGCCCTCCAGCAAGCGGTATGGGCCTGGTACCCCGACGCGAAGTCCTCCGTCGTCTTCCCCCAGATCCCCGGCGGCCCCTTCAACATCGGCAGCGTCACCATCCAGACCGGTGACGTCTTCCTCCTCCTCGCCGCCCCCATCTCCATGGCCTTCCTCGGCTTCTTCGTCAAGAAGACCCGCACCGGCCGCGGCATGCAGGCAACCTCGCAGGACCCCGACACCGCCAAGCTCATGGGCATCAACACCGACCGCATCATCACGGTCGCCTTCGCCCTCGGAGCAGTCTTCGCCGCCGTCGGAGCCGTCGCCTACGGCCTCAAGTACGGCGAAGTCAACTTCAAGATGGGCTTCCTGCTCGGCCTCAAGGCCTTCACCGCAGCAGTCCTCGGCGGCATCGGCAACATCTACGGCGCCATGATCGGTGGCCTCGTCCTCGGCCTCGCCGAAACCCTCACCACCGCCTACGTCGCCGACATCCCCGGCTTCCAGCAGCTCGGCGGACAGTCCTGGGGCAACACCTGGGCGTTCGTCCTCCTCATCCTCGTACTCCTCTTCCGGCCACAAGGCCTGCTGGGCGAGCGCGTCGCGGACAGGGCGTGAGAACCATGACGACCACCACCACGGACACCACGACCATGAACGCAGCGCCCCGAGGATTCATCCCCCTCCCCGAGAAGACGGCCCGCGCCCTCGCCACCGCGGGCGGCGCCCTCACCGTCATCTCCTGCTTCCTCTCCTGGACCTGGACCTCCGCCTTCCCCGGCGACCTCACCGTCTACGGGTACCCCGGCGGCCTCCAGTGGCTCGCCCTCGTCGGCGGCCTCCTCACCACCCTCTTCGGCCTCTCCTCCTACGGGATCAAGGGCCTCGGATGGCTCACCCCCGCAGGAGCCGACGCCGCGATCAAGCTCTCGGCCCTCGCCGCCTTCGTCACCACCTGGTACACGGTCATCGCCATCGTGAACCTGAACGGCGTGATCGTCGACCTCGAACCCGGAGCCGGCGTCGCCGCCCTGGTCACCCTGCTCGCCCTCGTCGGAGCCCTCGCGCTCCCCTTCGAACGCCCCGTCCTCGAAGGACCCGACCCGGACGACAGCAGCTGGGAACAGTTCAAGCACAACGCGCACAACCGCGTCACCAGCTCCAAGGCCGCCTTCACCGCCGGCCCGCTCAAGCCCGCCCGCGTGCTCCCGGCCTGGACCGAGATCCTCCTGATCGCCGTCGTCCTCGCCATCGGCCTCGGCGTCTTCACCTACGGCATCACCACCCCGTACCAGGAACTCTTCATCGGCTTCCTGATCACCGCCGGCTTCGGCGCCGCCGCCCTCAACAAGGCCGGCCTGATGGCCCGCATCACCACCCTCACCACCCGCCACCGCAACGTCGCCCTCGTCGGCGCCTTCGCAGCCGCGGCAGCCTTCCCCTTCACCCAGACCGACGACCAGTACGCGACCCTCGGCGTCAACATCCTCATCTTCGCCACCGTCGCACTCGGCCTGAACATCGTCGTCGGCCTCACCGGCCTCCTCGACCTCGGCTACGTCGCCTTCCTCGGCGTCGGCGCCTACACCGCGGCCCTGGTCTCCGGCTCCCCCAACTCCCCCTTCGGAGTACACCTCCCCTTCTGGGCCGCCATACTCCTCGGCGCCGCCGCCTCCATGGTCTTCGGCGTCCTGATCGGCGCACCCACCCTGCGACTGCGCGGCGACTACCTCGCCATCGTGACGCTCGGCTTCGGTGAGATCTTCCGCATCTCCATGAACAACCTCGACGGCGTCTCCGGCCCCGACATCACCAACGGGCCCAACGGCATCGCCAACATCCCCAACGTCGACCTCTTCGGATTCGACTTCGGAGCCAGCCACACCATCGCCGGATTCACCATCGGCCGCTTCGCCAACTACTTCCTGCTGATGCTCCTGATCACCCTCATCGTGGTCATGGTCTTCCGCCGCAGCGCGGAATCCCGCATCGGCCGCGCCTGGGTCGCCATCCGCGAAGACGAAACCGCCGCCGAAGCCATGGGCATCAACGGCTTCCGCGTCAAGCTCATCGCCTTCGCCCTCGGCGCCACCCTCGCCGGACTCGCAGGCGCCGTACAGGCCCACGTGAACTACACCGTCACCCCGGACCAGTACGTCTTCGCCAACGCCGTACCCCCGAACTCCGCCTTCCTGCTCGCCGCAGTCGTCCTCGGCGGCATGGGAACCATCTCCGGCCCCCTCGTCGGCGGATCGCTCCTCTTCCTGCTCCCCAACAAGCTCCAGTCCCTGGGCGAGTACCAGCTCCTCACCTTCGGCATCGCACTCATCATCCTGATGCGCCTGCGCCCCGAAGGCCTCATCCCCAACCGTCGCAACCAGCTCGAACTCCACAAGGACATGGAAGCGCCCACAGTCCTCCCCGCGGTCCTCGGCAAGGCAGGGGTCTGACCCATGACGACCACCACCACCGAAACCCCCGCCACCACGGCGGAGACCGTCCTCGACGCACGCGGCGTCACGATGCGCTTCGGCGGCCTCACCGCCGTCAAGAACGTCGACCTGACCGTCCGCAGCGGCGAGATCGTCGGACTCATCGGCCCCAACGGCGCCGGCAAGACCACCTTCTTCAACTGCCTCACCGGCCTCTACATCCCCACCGAGGGCGAAGTCCGGTACAAGGGCACGGTCCTGCCCCCCAAGTCCTACAAGGTCACCGCGGCCGGTATCGCCCGCACCTTCCAGAACATCCGTCTCTTCAACAACATGACGGTCCTGGAAAACGTCCTCGTAGGCCGCCACACCCGCACCAAGGTCGGCCTCTGGTCCTCCCTGCTGCGCCTCCCCAGCTTCGGCCGGGAAGAGGCGGCCAGCCGCAAGCGGTCCATGGAACTCCTCGAGTTCATCGGCCTCGCCGACAAGGCCGACCACCTCGCCCGCAACCTCCCCTACGGCGACCAGCGCAAGCTCGAAATCGCCCGCGCGCTGGCCAGCGACCCCGGCCTCATCCTCCTGGACGAGCCCACCGCCGGCATGAACCCGCAGGAGACCCGGACCACCGAAGAACTCATCTTCGCCATCCGGGACCAGGGCATCGCCGTCCTCGTCATCGAGCACGACATGCGCTTCATCTTCAACCTCTGCGACCGCGTCGCCTGCCTCGTCCAGGGCGAAAAGCTCATCGAAGGCACCGCGGCCGAAGTCCAGGGCGACGAGCGCGTCATCGCCGCCTACCTCGGCGAACCCTTCGAAGGCGCCCCCGGCGCCGAAGAACTCGCAGAGGTCGAAGCGGCCGAGGCACACAGCGAAGCCGCACACGACGAGGCGACGGACGACGAGGCGACGGACAGCACGACCAGCACGGACGGAGAAGACCGGTGACCGCACTCCTCGAGGTCGAAGACCTCCGCGTCGCCTACGGCAAGATCGAAGCCGTCAAGGGCATCTCCTTCAGTGTCGACGCCGGCCAGATCGTCACCCTCATCGGCACCAACGGCGCCGGCAAGACGACGACCCTGCGCACCCTCTCGGGCCTGATCAAGCCGCGCGGCGGCCAGATCAAGTTCCAGGGCAAGTCCCTCAAGAAGATCCCCGCGCACGACATCGTCGCGCTCGGCCTCGCCCACTCCCCCGAGGGGCGGCACATCTTCCCGCGCATGACGATCGAGGACAACCTCCTCCTCGGCGCCTTCCTGCGCAAGGACAAGGACGGCATCACCAAGGACGTCCAGCGCGCCTACGACCTCTTCCCGATCCTGGGCGAGCGCCGCAAGCAGGCGGCGGGCACCCTCTCGGGCGGCGAGCAGCAGATGCTGGCCATGGGCCGCGCGCTCATGTCCCGGCCGAAGCTGCTCATGCTGGACGAGCCCTCGATGGGCCTCTCGCCGATCATGATGCAGAAGATCATGGCGACCATCGCCGAGCTCAAGTCCCAGGGCACGACTATCCTCCTGGTCGAGCAGAACGCCCAGGCCGCGCTCTCCCTGGCCGACCAGGGCCACGTGATGGAGATCGGCAAGGTCGTCCTCTCGGGCCCCGGCCGCGAGCTCCTGGTCAACGAGGACGTCCGCAAGGCGTACCTCGGCGAGGACTGAGTCCTCTCCTCCATACGGCTGAGGCCCGCCTCCGGATCCTGGATCCGGAGGCGGGCCTCACTGTGTCTGCTCTACGGGACTACTCCCCCTTGGCCGCGGCGGCCTTCTTCTCCTCGGCGTCCTCGATGACCGCCTCGGCGACCTGCTGCATGGACATCCGGCGGTCCATGGAGGTCTTCTGGATCCAGCGGAAGGCGGCCGGCTCGGAGAGCCCGTACTGCGTCTGCAGGATGCTCTTCGCCCGGTCCACGAGCTTGCGCGTCTCCAGGCGCATCGAGAGGTCGGCGACCTCCTTCTCCAGAGCGCGCAGCTCCGCGAACCGCGACACCGCCATCTCGATGGCGGGTACGACATCGCTCTTACTGAAGGGCTTCACGAGATACGCCATGGCCCCGGCGTCCCGCGCCCGCTCCACCAGATCCCGCTGCGAGAACGCGGTCAGCATCAGCACGGGGGCGATGGACTCCTCCGCGATCTTCTCGGCGGCGGAGATCCCGTCGAGCACGGGCATCTTCACATCGAGGATCACCAGGTCGGGCCGGTGCTCCCGGGCCAGCTCAACGGCGGTCTGCCCGTCTCCGGCCTCGCCGACGACGGCGTAGCCCTCTTCCTCCAGCATTTCCTTGAGGTCGAGACGGATGAGCGCCTCGTCCTCGGCGATGACGACACGCGTCGTCAGCGGCGGAACGTGCGACTGGTCGGCGTCGGGCGTGGGCGTCGACTCGTGCTCGGCGGTCACGGGGGCTCCTCGTTGCAAGGCGGTTCAGCTCCCACGAGCCTACCTAGCTCCTGTATGTTTGTGACACGGAGGGTCTTCGGTATCCTTCGTTTCGAAGGGGCCCCGATAGCCCAGCGGTAGAGGCGATGGATTCAAAACCCATTCAGCGTCGGTTCGAATCCGACTCGGGGTACTTCTCCTTCATTTTCAAGGTCGCCAAGCAATTTCGCGATCTTCACTCGTCGCGGTGAACGAGCCTTCGATTTGCGGCCAACCGGACGAACAGCGGCGAAGCTCCCAGTTGTGGAGCACAACCCTTCGATACGCGAACAAGCAGTCCTACTCTTGCGCCGAGGCGTGACCAATCGAGTGGTCGCCGAGCACTTCGGCATCCCTCGCGGCACCATCGGCTGGTGGCGATCGGAAGACCGAAGACATCGCGGTGAAGCGTACGTCCGCCCGACCGACTGCCCCAGGTGCACCGCCCGCGAAGTCGATCAACGCGCGTACGCCTACCTCCTGGGGCTTTACCTCGGCGACGGCCACATCATCTCCAAGTACAAGCAGCACCACCTGTCCATCTACTGCGACGCATCCCGGCCTGGACTCATCGAAGCCGCCGAAGAAGCGATGCACCTCGTAATGCCGTTGCCCAAAGTGGGCCGCGTCCTCCGCCAGGGGTGCGTCGAGGTCAAGTCCTACACACACCACTGGACGTGCCTGTTCCCCCAGCACGGGCCCGGCAAGAAGCACGACCGGCGCATCGTCCTCGAAGGCTGGCAGCAGGAGATCATCGACGCCCACCCCTGGGAGTTCATCCGCGGACTGATCCACTCCGACGGGTGCCGGGTCACCAACTGGACCGTCCGCAACGGCAAGCGCTACGAGTACCCCCGGTACTTCTTCACCAACAAGTCCGACGACATCCGCAAGCTCTGCACGGACACCCTCGCAAAGGTCGGCGTCCAGTGGACGATCCTCGCCCGCGGCAGCGACCCCTTCAACGTGTCCATCGCCCGCAAGGCCTCCGTCGCCCTCATGGACGAACACATCGGGCCGAAGTACTAGTACTGCCCCGCGCAAGTTCGTGGAGGGGTGTTGGGTCTGATCAGGCGGTCTTGAATCGCCAACGCCACCTGGGGCCCGTATACCTTGGGCCGGCCCGAGCGGGCGGCGTCCTTCCGCCCGTCCTGGCCCAGAGCGACTACCGCGCATCGAAGGCAACCCATGTGTTCCCCGGCAGCTCGGGCTGCCCAGGCACCGGTCGCCGCTCCTCGGTCCAGGCCTCGCCCGCGACTTCGGAAGCGACGTGACGCCAGAAGCGTGCCGCGCCCGCGTTCTCCTCCTGAAAGGCGATCTCCCATCGGCCAGGGTGCGCGGCCAGGACGGCCTGCACCGCTCGCGACCCGAGGCCCGACCGGCGTGCCCCACGCACCACGAAGAAGCTGTTCAGCACGCGCGCATCGCTGTCCAGCGCGCGTACGAACGCAAAGCCGACCGGCCGGTCACCGGACCATACGAGGTAAGCCGACCAGGTGGGATCGCCGATGGCCGACTCCAGCCACTCGCGGCGGTACGTTCCGTCCGGGTTCGGCAGGACGCCCCAGAACTCCGACAGGTCGTGCAGGAAAAGCGGCCAGAGTCGTTCCAGGACGTCGCGGTCCTCGGCGCCAGCTCTGCGGACCACAAAGTCTGCCATCTGATCCTCCTCGAGAACGCGAGAAGCCTTCCGGCAGACCGGAAGGCTTCGAACTATCGAGCGGACCTTATCGTGTCTACAACCTGGACACACAGCTCGCAGATCCGGGCCGCGCGGACGGTGTCTGCGTCGGCACCGTCACGTTCAGCGGACGTAGCGGACGCACGGAGGTTCACCTGCACTCCTCCACGAACTGACGCGGCACAGCGCTGGGTCGTCTCTTTCGGATCTTGTCGGTCAGGTCCGCGTCGTGCGGTGCCGGGCGGCGCGGACCCGGCAAGATCCGAAAGAGACGGCCTAGGGCCTGTCGAGCGTCCTGGCTTCAGAACTGGAGGCCAGGCCCGTCGCAGACAGGATCGCTTCGACTGTTTCTTCGACCGTCTGCGCAGCGTTGTCGATCCAGGTGCCCTGCTGCGCGAGCTCGGAGCGCATCGCCTCGTCCAGGGGTGACCAGTCCGTGGTCAGGACCTTCTCCCGAGCCTGGTTGCGTCGCCACGCGACTGCCGGGCCGGGAGCCAGGACGACGATGTGGAGCGGCACGGCCGTCAGGGTCCTGCGGTAGAAGTCCAGGTGGGTGCGGCGGACCACGACGTCATCGAGCACCGGGATGAAGCCTCCCCGCGCGAAGCTGTCCGCCAGGAGGCACGCGTTGCGGGCCCGTAGGAAGATCTGCCGGTCGGCTTCCGTGTTGGTGGCCGGTGAGGGCCATTGGCCGCCGCTGACGATCATCTGCTGGAGTGCGTCCACCTCGATGTGGGCCGACGTCCGGAACCGGTCGGCCAGCGCGGCGGCCACCGTCGACTTCCCGCTCCCGGGGATGCCGGTCAACAGGACGGCGCCGGCTGCCGGCTCGCGGTCGATGGGTACCAGGTCCAGGCTCATGCGAGTTCTCCAGGGGCGGATGATCAAGGCCTTGGGAGACTACGCGCTGGCGTTTCGGCGCCGCGCGCAATAGGCCACCGTGACGACGGCGAGCAGCGGTCCCCAGAGCAGCATCGGCGCGTAGCAGGCGTTCATGATCCATGCGGCGGTGCCGTGGGGGGCTTCGGATCCGCCGACATCGGCGGGGGTGCCTCCCCAGAACATCTTCAAGGACAGTGCGGTGACCGCGGCTGCCCCGAGTGTTGCTGGGATGACCACTGTCCATGTCGGGATGTGTCTGCCGCTGAGGAGCGGTATCCAGCGTGGGACGGTCTCACCCCAGGGCCTGACGAGGCCGATGGTGAGGAGTGCGAGTCCTTCGGTGATGAGGGTCAGCAGGGTGATGTAGGAGGAGGTTTCGAGGCCGGGTTGCCAGTCTTTGGCCAGTTGGCCGCTGAAGCCGACGGGGATGCCTACGGCCATGGCCATGCGCCATAACCCGGATGGCAGGACGGCGAGCGGTACGGCGTGGGCCGTCCGGTTCGCCCAGCGCGGCACTGTGTTGGAGGCGATGTCGGCGTTGGCGGACGGCGTGTTCCCGGTGACCATGGCGACCTCCCGTTTGGGGTGTGGGTTGCCTCAAGATCCTCCGCCGATCGCCCATGCCGGGCGTCGTGCCTGGGTTGCGTCTTGCTGCGACCCCTGGGTGATCTCGCCCTACCTCTCAAGCATGACGAGGTCAGATGGTGGGTCCCGTACGGCTTGGGGTCAGGTGGGCTTCGGGCGCCCGACCGCCTTGGGTCGCCAGACGTCGAGGTCGAGGGCCACGGTGAGGAACTCGCCCTCCACGTGGACGACGAGGTCGGGGTCCGTGATGCCTGCGGCGAAGTTTTCAGCGTGGACCTCGTCGAGCAGGAAGACGAAGTGTTCGATCACCACGGGCCGGTCCGTGGGGTAGCCGTCCGAATCCATCTCGGTGCTCGCGCGGTCCGCTGCAAGGCAGAGCACCGTCATGAGCACCTTGAGGTGTTCCGCCCCGAGGAGTATGTCGGCCCCGTGGACGATCACGAGGATCCCGACCCCGCCCGTGACGGGCTCGTGGAGGTCGTCGAGGCAGTCGACCAGGGCGTCCCAGTTCCAGCCGAAGCAGCCAGCGGCTCTGTGAATGCGACCGCGTCGCGGGGCCCGAAGATGACCCAGGGTGTTTCGGGCTTGGTCACGTCGAACGGGGTCACGTCTGGCCCTCTCCATGGCTCACTGGCCGTGTTCCGGTGGGGTCGGCCGGTCAGGTCGGCGGTCTCAGCGTGCCAGGCCTCGTAGGACGGTCGTCACGTGGGCTTCTGCGTCCGCCGGGTCGAGGGGTGCGTGGGCGACGAGGAGGCGGTACCAGAAGGGGCCGAAGACCAGGTCGGTGGCGTGGGCGAGGTCGGTGGTGGTGGGGAGTTCTTCGCGGGTGATGGCGCGGGTGAGGAGGGTGGCGACGATCTCGCGGCGGGTGGCCGCCCATGTGCGGAAGGGTTCGGCGAAGGCGGGGTCGAGTTGGGCTTCGGCCATGAGGCCGGTGAGGGCTTTGGTGCGGACGGGGTCGTCGCCGATGCGGTAGAGGTCGGTGACGAAGGCGGTGAGGTCGCCGGCGAGGGTTCCGGTGTCGGGTTCGGGGACGCGGGTGGCGGTTTCGTGGGCGTAGGCGTCCATGACGAGGGCGGGTTTGGACTTCCACCAGCGGTAGACGGTGCTTTTGGCGACGTTGGCGCGTTTGGCGACGCCTTCGATGGTGAGGGCTCCGTAGCCGTTTTCGACGAGGAGTGCGGCGGTGGCTTCGAGGACGGATTGGTGGGCGTCTTCGTTGCGGAGGCGTCCGCCGGTGCGGGGCGGGTTGCCCGAAGGAGTGATTGACACGGCTTCACGATAGCCCTAGCGTTTTATCAAAACGCGGCGTAGCGTTTTGATTGAAGGTCGGACGGGCCGGCTGAGGAGCAGGGGGCGGAGCCATGGGCAAGATCGTGATCGCGCACGGGTACGGGATGAATGGCGGCGAGCACTGGTACGCGGCGACGGGTGAGGAGTTCGCCGCGGAGGGGCATGAGGTGCGGATTCCGAACTTCCCCGAGCCCTTCGCGCCGGAGGCCGATGTGTGGCTGAAGGAGCTGGAGGCGGAGACGGCGGGGTCGCCTGCGGGTGAGACCGTGCTGGTGGGTCACAGTCTGGGCGGGGCGAATGTGCTGCGGCTGCTTCAGCGGCATGACACGGAGGCCGAGGGGGCGTTCGCGGGGGTGGTGTTCGTGGCGTCGATGTCGGCCGACGTGGGGTACGAGGCGTTGGCGCCGTTCTTCACGCCGGAGTTCGACTGGCAGCGGATCCGCAAGGCGGCGCGGGAGTTCCGGGTGCTGCACGCGGCGGATGATCCGGTGACGGGTGAGAAGACCGGTGAGCATGTGTTGCGGTTCGTGCGGGAGTTGGGTGCGCAGGCGCGGGTGACCGCGTCGGGCGGGCACTTCCCGAGTACGGGTGAGAGCGCTTTGGTGTTGCCCGACGCGGTGCGTCTTATACGTGAGGTGCTGTAGGCGGTGCCGTGGCCGGGGCCGCGGGGTGCCGGCTTCAGCGGACGGCGTCGCCGATGTGGTGGACGCGGACCAGGTTGGTGGATCCGGTGACTCCGGGGGGTGAGCCTGCGGTGATGACGACGACGTCGCCGGGTACGCAGCGGCCGATGCGCAGGAGTTCTTCTTCGACCTGGGCGACCATCGCGTCGGTGGAGTCGACGTGGGGGCCGAGGAAGGTTTCGACGCCCCAGGTGAGGTTGAGCTGGGAGCGGGTGGCGGGGTCGGGGGTGAAGGCGAGGAGGGGGATGGGTGAGCGGTAGCGGGAGAGTCGGCGGACGGTGTCGCCGCTCTGGGTGAAGGCGACGAGGAATTTGGCTCCGAGGAAGTCGCCCATTTCGGCGGCGGCGCGGGCGACTGCTCCGCCTTGGGTGCGGGGCTTGTTGCGGTCGGTGAGTGGGGGGAGGCCCTTGGCGAGGATGTCTTCTTCGGCGGCTTCGATGATGCGGGCCATGGTGCGGACGGTTTCGATGGGGTATTTGCCGACGCTGGTTTCGCCGGAGAGCATGACGGCGTCGGTGCCGTCGATGACGGCGTTGGCGACGTCGGAGGCTTCGGCGCGGGTGGGCCGGGAGTTGTCGATCATCGAGTCGAGCATTTGGGTGGCGACGATGACGGGCTTGGCGTTGCGCTTGGCGAGCTTGACGGCTCGCTTCTGGACGATCGGGACTTGTTCCAGGGGCATTTCGACGCCGAGGTCGCCGCGGGCGACCATGATGCCGTCGAAGGCGGCGACGATGTCGTCGATGTTTTCGACTGCCTGGGGCTTTTCGACCTTGGCGATGACGGGGAGGCGTCGGCCTTCTTCGTCCATGACGCGGTGGACGTCTTGGATGTCGTTGCCGCTGCGGACGAAGGAGAGGGCGATGACGTCGGCGCCGATGCGCAGGGCCCAGCGGAGGTCGTCGATGTCTTTTTCGGAGAGGGCGGGTACGGAGACTGCGACGCCGGGGAGGTTGAGTCCCTTGTGGTCGGAGACCATGCCGCCTTCGATGACGAGGGTGCGGACGCGGGGGCCGTCGACTGCGGTGACTTCGAGGGTGACGCGGCCGTCGTCTACGAGGATGCGTTCGCCGGTGGTGACGTCGGCGGCGAGGCCTTTGTAGGTGGTGCCGCAGGTGTGGCGGTCGCCTTCGTGGTCTTCGACGGTGATGGTGAATTCGTCGCCGCGTTCAAGGAGTACGGGTCCTTCGCGGAAGCGGCCCAGGCGGATCTTCGGGCCTTGAAGGTCTGCGAGGACGCCGACGCTGCGGCCGGTTTCGTCGGCGGCCTTGCGGACGCGTCGGTATCGCTCCTCGTGTTCGGCGTAGGTGCCGTGGCTGAGGTTGAAGCGGGCGATGTCCATTCCGGCTTCGACCAGGGCTTTGATCTGGTCGTATGAGTCGGTGGCGGGGCCCAGGGTACATACGATTTTCGCTCGGCGCATGGGGCGAGGGTATGCCCCTACCAGGCAGTAGGAAATTGGTTCCGGGTGTCCACTCAACAACCTTTAGGCAAAAGCTTGTTGACAATTGTTGAATGTGCATGGGGGTGCTCTGATGAGCACCCCCGAGGCACCGGTCGTGCGTCCCGGGAGGGGGTTTCAGAGCTGGGGAGGGGTCATGGTGAAGCGGGCGTTCACCTGCGCGTAGACGGTCTGGCGCTGGGGTTCCAGGTCGAGTGCGGGGGCGGTTTCTTCGGCGGCGCTGAAGGCCATGGTGCGCATGCCGGCTCCGGGGGCGCTCGCCCGGAAGGGGGTGGGGGCGTTCTCGGCTCCGAGGTCGGCGAGTTCGACGAGGGCGGCGAGGTTCGCTCCGAGGGCGGCGGCGTATTCGCGGGCGCGCTGGACGGCTTCGAGTACGGCCTGGCGGCGGGCTTCGCCGTGGGCGGGCGAGGTGGGGCGCAGGGCCCACCAGGGGCCGTCGACTTGGGTGAGTTCGAGGTCGGCGAGGCGGGTGGTGAGTTCGCCGAGGGTGGTGAAGTCGTTGAGTTCGGCGGTGAGGTGGACGCGTCCGTGGTAGGCGCGGATGCGTTCGCCGCGGCCGTGTCGGGTGAGTTCGGGGGTGATGGAGAAGGCGCCGGTTTCGAGTTTTTCGACGGGGTCGCCGTAGCTTTTGACGAGGTCGAGGACGGCGTTGTTGCGGCGGGTGAGGTCTTCGAGGGCGGTGCGCCGGTCGGTGCCGCGGGCGCTGACGGTGATGCCGATGCGGGCGATCTCGGGGTCGACTTCGAGGGTGGCTTCGCCGCGGACGGCGACGCGGGGGACTTCGGGGGTTCCGTAGGGCTGGTGCGATGCGTCCTGGGTCATGGATTCACTCTCGCACTGCCGCTCGTTCGGGTGTGGTCATCGGATCGAAACCTGTGGGGGGTGTTGCGGCTTGTTACTGCTGCGTCAGAATCTACGCGCGTTGCCTACATGTACTCACGTACCTCAAAAGGGGAGATGGCATGGCGTTCGACCGTAGGACATTTCTGGGCACTTCGGCTGCGACGGGTGCGGCTGTGGCGTTGGCGGGGGCCACGAGCACCCCGGCCGCCGCGGCTGACGGGGCTGTCGGTGCGGCCTCGGCCGCGGGGTCGAAGACGTACGCGTTCACGGTGATGGGGACGACGGACCTGCACGGGAACGTCTTCAACTGGGACTACTTCACGGACAAGGAGTTCGACGACAAGGCGCACAACGATGTCGGTCTGGCGAAGATCTCCACGTTGGTGAATCAGGTGCGGGCGGAGAAGGGGCGGCGCAATACGCTGCTGATCGATGCCGGTGACACCATTCAGGGCACGCAGTTGTCGTACTACTACGCGAAGGTGGATCCGATCACCGCGCGGCGCGGTCCGGTGCATCCGATGGCGCAGGCGATGAATGCGATCGGGTACGACGCGGCGGCGCTGGGGAACCACGAGTTCAACTACGGCATTCCGGTGCTGCGCAAGTTCGAGGAGCAGTGTGATTTCCCGCTGCTGGGGGCGAATGCGCTGGATGCCAAGACGTTGCGGCCGGCGTTCCCTCCGTACAGCATGCACCGGCTGCGCACTCCGCACGGGCGGGATGTGAAGGTGGCGGTGCTGGGTCTGACGAATCCGGGGATCGCGATCTGGGACAAGGCGAACGTGCAGGGGAAGATGACGTTCCCGGGCCTCGAGGAGCAGGCGGCGAAGTACGTGCCGCGGCTGCGGTCGCTGGGTGCCGATGTGGTGATCGTGTCGGCGCATTCGGGTTCGAGCGGTACGTCTTCGTACGGTGACCAGTTGCCGTACATCGAGAACGCGGCGGGTCTGGTGGCGGAGCAGGTGCCGGGGATCGACGCGATCCTCGTGGGCCACGCGCACACGGAGATCCCGGAGTACCGGGTGAAGAACAAGGCGACCGGCAAGGACGTGGTGTTGTCGGAGCCGCTGAAGTGGGGGCAGCGGCTGACGCTGTTCGACTTCGAGCTGACCTGGGCGAAGGGCTGCTGGTCGGTGGCGAAGGTGTCGGCGCGGGTGCTGAATTCGAATACGGCGGTGGAGGACCCGGAGATAGTCCGGCTGCTGTCGGACGAGCACCGCAAGGTGGTGGGTTACGTCAATCAGGTGATCGGTACGTCCACGCAGGCGATGTCCTCGGCGGATGGTCCGGTCAAGGACGTGGCGATCATCGACCTGATCAGCCATGTGCAGGCCGAGACGGTGAAGGCGGCGCTGGCGGGTACGGAGTGGGCGGCGCTGCCGGTGCTGTCGCAGGCTTCGTGTTTCTCCCGGACGGCGTCGATCCCGGCCGGTCAGGTGACCATCAAGGATGCGGCGGGTCTGTATCCGTTCGAGAACACGCTGGAGGCGCGGCTGATGACGGGCGCGCAGATGAAGGCGTATCTGGAGTACTCGGCGAAGTACTACGTGCGGACGGCGCCGGGCGAGGTGGTGGATCCGGCGAAGCTGACGAATTCCGAGAGCACGCCGGACTACAACTACGACGCCGTGTACGGGTTGGCGTACGACATCGACGTGTCGGCGCCGGTGGGTTCGCGGATCGTGGGGCTGTCCTTCCAGGGCAAGCCGGTGGATCCGGCGGCGCAGTTCGTGCTGGCCGTGAACAACTACCGGGCCTCTGGTGGCGGGAACTTCCCGCACGTGCCGCAGGCCAGGCAGTTGTGGGCCAATTCGGAGGAGATCCGTAACACGATCATCCAGTGGGTGAAGGCGAAGGGGACGGTGGACCCGGCGCAGTTCGCGTCCGTGGACTGGCGTCTGACCCGGGCCGGCGCACCGGTCTTCTAAGCGTCGGCCTTCCAGGCGATGGTCTTCTAAACGTTTCTTCTCATGGGTGCTCGACCAGTGGGAGCAGTTCCCCCGCGTGCCGCGGGCGGGAGTGTTCCCGCTGTTCGAGGCCGAAGGTGGTGAAGGCGGTGCGGGTGGGCTGCGGGTAGGGCTCCTTGCCCGTCAGGGTGTTCAGGATGGCGGCGCTGCGCCAGGCGGCGAGGCCGAGGTCGGGGGCTCCGACGCCGTGGGTGTGGCGTTCGCCGTTCTGGACGAAGACGCTGCCGGTGACGGTGGGGTCGAGGATCATCCGGTAGCGGTCGTCGATGCGGGGGCGGCCGGAGGAGTCCTTGCGCAGGTAGGGGTCGAGTCCTGCGAGGAGGCTGGTGAGGGGCCGTTCGCGGTAGCCGGTGGCGAGGACGACGGCGTCGGTGGTGAGGCGGGAGCGGGTGCCCTGGTCCACGTGTTCGAGGTGGAGTTCGACCTTGGTGGTGGCGACGCGGCCTGCGGTGCGGACGCTGACTCCGGGGGTGAGGACGGCGTCGGGCCAGCCTCCGTCGAGGGTGCGGCGGTAGAGCTCCTCGTGGATGGCGGCGATGGTGTCGGCATCGATGCCCTTGTGGAGTTGCCACTGGGAGGGGACGAGTCGGTCCCGGACCGGTTCGGGCAGGGCGTGGAAGTAGCGGGTGTAGTCGGGGGTGAAGTGTTCCAGGCCGAGCTTGGAGTACTCCATGGGGGCGAAGGAGGGGGTGCGGGCGAGCCAGGTGAGGCGTTCGCGGCCGGCGGGGCGGGAGCGCAGGAGGTCGAGGAAGACCTCGGCTCCGGACTGGCCCGATCCGATCACGGTGACGTGGTCCGCGCCGAGGATGCGCTGGCGGTTGTCGAGGTACTCGGAGGAGTGGATCACCGGGACGGTAGGGGCTTCGGCGAGGGGGCGCAGCGGTTCGGGGACGTAGGGGGCGGTGCCGATGCCGAGGGCGAGGTTGCGGGTGTAGGTGCGGCCGAGGGCTTCGGCTTCTCCGTCGGCGTCGAGCTGGGTGAAGTCGACTTCGAAGAGGTCGCGTTCGGGGTTCCAGCGGACGGCGTCGACCTGGTGGCCGAAGTGGAGTCCGGGGAGGCGGCCTGCGACCCAGCGGCAGTAGGCGTCGTATTCGGCGCGCTGGATGTGGAAGCGCTCGGCGAAGTAGAAGGGGAAGAGTCGTTCCTTGTGCTTGAGGTAGCTGAGGAAGGACCAGGGGCTGGCCGGGTCGGCGAGGGTGACGAGGTCGGCGAGGAAGGGGACTTGGAGGGTGGCTCCGTCGATGAGGAGTCCGGGGTGCCAGCGGAAGTCGCGGCGCTGGTCGTAGAAGGCGGTGGCGAGTTCGCCGGCGCCTTGGTGGGGCAGGCCGTGGGCGAGGGCGGCGAGGGAGAGGTTGAAGGGGCCGATGCCGATTCCGACGAGGTCGTGGGGTGCATCGAGCTGGGCGGTCATCGGTGGGTGCTGCCTTCCAGGAGGTTCACGAGGGTGTCCAGGTCCCCTGCGGTGGTGTGGGGGTTGAGCAGGGTGGCTTTGAGCCACAGGCGGCCGTCCGCGGTGGCCCGTCCCAGGACGGCGGTGCCGTCGAGGAGGAGGGTGCGGCGCAGGGTGGCGAGCCGGGTGTCGTCGGCGTGGGTGGGCCGGAACAGGACGGTGCTGATGGTGGGCGCCGCGTGGAGTTCGAAGGCGGGGTGTGCTTCGAGGAGCCGGGCGAGGTGTTCGGCGAGTGCGCAGGTGTGGTCGATGAGGTGGGTGAGGCCGTCGCGGCCGAGCGAGCGCAGGGTGGCGGCGATTTTGAAGGCGTCTGCGCGGCGGGTGGTGCGCAGGGAGCGGCCGAGGAGGTCGGGCAGGCCGGCTTCGGTGTCGTCTTCGGCGTTGAGGTAGTCGGCCTGGTGGGCGAGGGGGGCGAGGAGGGCGCTGTCGGGGACGGTGAGGAGTCCGGCGGCGACGGGTTGCCAGCCCAGTTTGTGGAGGTCGAGGGTGATCGACCGGGCTCGGTCGAGGCCTGCGAGTTTGGGGCGGTGGCGGGGGCTGAGGGCGAGGAGGCCGCCGTATGCGGCGTCGATGTGGAGGTCGGCGCGGTGCTGGTCGCAGAGGTCGGCGAGGGGGTCGAGGGGGTCGATGAGGCCGGCGTCGGTGGTGCCCGCGGTGGCGGTGACGAGGACGGGGCCGGTGGTGGTGGCGAGGGCCTCGGCGAGGGTGGCGGGGTCGAGGGTCCCGTTGGGGGTGGGGAGGGCGCGGGCGGGGGGCAGGCCCAGGAGCCAGGCGGCGCGCGGGACGGAGTGGTGGGCGTTGGCGCCGTGCAGGACGGTGAGGCCGGGTCCGTGGCGTTCGCGGGCGAGGAGGACGGCCAGTTGGTTGGCTTCGGTGCCGCCGGTGGTGAGGACCGCGTCGGGGTTGGGGGTGTCGTAGAACTCGGCGGCGAGGGTCCGGGTGAGGAGCGCTTCGATGGCGGAGGCGGCGGGGGCCTGGTCCCAGGAGTCGAGGGAAGGGTTCAGTGCGCTGGCGGCGAGGTCGGCGGCGGCCGCGACGGCGAGGGGCGGGCAGTGCAGGTGGGCGGCGCACAGGGGGTCGGCGGGGTCGGCGGCGCCGGCGGCGAGGGTGTGCACGAGGGTGCGCAGGGCTTCGTGGTCGCCGTGTCCGTGGTCGGGGAACACTTCGCCCAGTGCGGCTCGGACCCGGGCACTCACCGCGTCGGGCCCGCCCGCGGGGAGCGGTCCGCCGCGGGCGCGGGCTCCGGTGCGCAGGGCGTCGAGGACGGTGTCGAGGAGGGGTCGCAGGGCGTCGGCGCCGTGGGCTCCGCCGGCGAGCGGGGCGGTGCCTCTGCCTGTGCCGGGGGGCGCTGTCATGCGGTTGTGTCCTCACGGGAAAGGATCGTCGGCGGGCGTTGCCCCGCCGAGGGGGCCGGGCACCCGGGCGGTACAACGATCAGACCCGAATGGGGTAACCGCCGGGGGTGCGGCAGGGGCGGTTTTCGGCTGTCCGGCCGGTACGGCCGTTCGGGGCGGGGCCGGCCGGCGGCGGGGTGGGGGTGGCCGGATCGGGATGGGGAAATCTTGGGGTTCCGGGCTCTGGGACACGGGTCGCGGTGGCATTACATTGCCCTCGGCACGGGGCGCGCGTGCTCTGCGGGAGGGGACCCGATGGCTGGATCCGGAGTGTTGGCGAAGGTGGCCGGCGCAGTCGGCGGGAAGACGGCGGCGATGGTCGCCGCGGGGGCCGTGGTGGTCGCGGGTGCGGCCGGTGCGGGTGTGTGGTGGACGTCGCAGGGGCCCGATCCGGTGGTGGTGGTCCAGCGCAGTACGTCGGTGTCGGTGCCGGCGGGCGGGGAGCAGCTGACGGTCGCGGGGTGTCTGGCGCACGAGACGGCGCTGGGCGGCGGGTATGCGATCGCCGGGTCGGGTTTCGCGACGAACAGCCATTTCATCGGGGGTGCGTGGCTGGCTTCGGCGTTCAACCCGGGTGATGCCCCCTCGACGTTGACCTCGTACGCGCTGTGTGTGAACGCGAAGCCGGAGATGCAGGGCGACCTCGATTTCCAGTGGCCCGCGTACGCGTTCCTGGACAAGTCGAACAAGCTCGCCGGGCCGGGGGGCATTCACGACGTGACGACCGAGGGCCCGTTCGCGGGGGCGCCGACCACGACGCAGGCCGCACCGCATTGCGCGGACGGATTCACGATGGTGGGCGCCGAGTTCAAGGCCGACCGGGTCCGGCCGGCGCGGCCGGTGGCGCCTGTTCCGCTGGACCGGCTGACACCACAGGCGGCGATACCCGGCCCGGCCGGCGCCACTGCCGGTGCCGCTGCGGGTGCGAGTGATTTCGTGGCGAGGCTGAATCCGGGTACGGAGTTGAGCTCCCGTCCCTTCCCGCTGAAGGATTCCACGGACGTGCTGCGCATGACGCTGCTCCTGGCTCCTCAGCCGCCGCAGGCGAACTTCGCGGTGGGGGTGCGGCCGGTCTGCGTGAAGCTGAAGAGCGTCTCGGTGGTGACGTCCCAGGTGGCGGTCGCGGCGGGCGGCAGCGCGCAGGCGACGGTCGGCTGCCCCAAGAACCGGCTGCTGCTGGGGGGTGGTTTCAACTTCCTCGCGGCCAACGAGGTCGGGGCGCTGGAGGCCCCGCAGCGGTATTTCGGGGACGGCTGGCTGTTCGCGGGGACGGACGGGCCCGCGGTGGCGGGTACGCCGTCGGGGAGCCGGGTGAAGGAGTGGCACGTCACGGGGGTGAACCAGCAGAAGGGTGGCGGGCTGTACCACGATTCGGCGTGGGTCGAGCACAGTGACGCCGAGACCTCGACGGGCAACGTCTACCTCGACGCGCAGGCGCACGGCGGGGACGACCAGCAGCTGCGTCCGTCCCCGATACCGGACGCGCAGCCGATGATCGCCAGCGCGGTGTGCGCGACGGTCGACGCGAAGGCCACCTCGCCCTCGAAGGGGCCCTCGCCGACGTCGGTGGGGCGGCCCTCGCTGCCTTCGGTGCCGGGGGCGGTGGATCCTTCCCTTCCGGCGTCGGGGTCGCCGTCGGAGTCCCCGTCCGCATCGCCGTCGGTGTCCCCGTCGGCGTCGCCGTCGCAGTCCCCCGGGCACAGTGCCCGGCCCTCGTCCGGCACGCCGAACTCTCCCGGGGCCTCCCCCGGCCGGCCCACCAACAGCGGGAACCCGCAGCCCTCGACAAGCGCCCCGCAGCAGCCGCAGAAACCGGCGGTGGCCATCTCGCAGCCGGGCGACGGCGGGAAGCTGCGGCGCGGCTGCGAGGAGCACTTCGCCGGTTCGGCGCGGACCCGGCCGGGTGACCGGGCCATCACCGATCCCCAGTACACGGCCTGGCAGCTGAAGGGGCCGAACGGGCCGGTGGCGTTGGGGGCGGGCCCGTCGGGCAGCTTCCTGGTTCCGCTGCTGCCCGACGGAACGTATCCGCTGGTGTTCACCGCGACCGACCCGGGCAGCGGCCTGACGGCCAGTGCCCAGGTGTCGGTGCAGATCGTCGGCTGTATCCGTTAGACCGGCTACGCGATCCGTTAGGCCGGCTACGCGCCGCGTACCCGCAGGGTGCGGGCGAGGTCGTCGAGCTGGTCGACGAGCACGCGGCGCAGCATCGGGATGATCTCCGGGTCCTGCAGGGCGGCGTGGCCGGCCTGGAGGTTGGCCTCGTCGGCGTGGTGGACGGGGAAGGCCCGGCGGCCGGCGGCCTCGCCGATGGCCGGGCCGCGGCGGGCTCCGACTGCGATGGCCTCGGGGTAGTAGCGGGCTACGTAGTCCCGGAGGAGGTCGGCCTGTTCGGGCTGCCAGAAGCCCTGGGCGGTGGCGGTGAAGAGGTAGTTGGACAGGGTGTCGTCGTGGAAGAGCCGGTCCCAGGCGGCGGCCTTCGCCTCGGCTGTGGGCAGGGCGGCGCGGCAGCGGGCCGCGCCTTCCTGGCCGGTGGCGCTGGGGTCCGCGGCGAGGGCTTCGTCGATGTCCCGGTCGGTGACGGCGCCCAGGACGGACAGCCGGGCCAGGATGCGCCAGCGCAGCTCGGGGTCGAGTTCGGGGCCGCCGGGGACGGTGCCTTCGGCGAGCCAGGCGGCCACGGTGTCGGGCTGGGTCGCGCTGTCGATGAAGGCGCGGACGGCGACGAGCCGCAGGCCGGGGTCGGAGCCGTCCTCGGTGCGCCGCAGCAGGGCGCGGGTGACGGAGGTGAGGGTGGCGAGGGCTGCGGTGCGGTGTTCGGGGGCGAGGTAGCGGTCGGCGATCTGGGCGCGGGCGAAGCCGAGTACGTTCTGGACGATCTCCAGGTTCGTTTCCCCGGGTACGTGGGCTTCGGCGGTCGCCAGGTAGTCGGCGGCGGCCAGTTCGCCGTCGCGGACCATGTCGCGCAGGGAGTTCCAGACGACGGCGCGGGTGAGCGGGTCGGGGATGCGGGAGACCCCGCGCAGGGCGGCTTCCAGCGAGGTCTCGTCGAGGCGGACCTTGGCGTAGGTGAGGTCGCCGTCGTTGAGGACGAGGAGGGCGGGGCGGGGTCCGCTGACGGAGAGGATCTCCTCGGAGGGGACGTCGAGGGCGAGGATCTCCCGGGGTTCGAGGGCTCCGTCGGTGGCCCGGTCGTAGAGGCCGGCCGCGAGGTGGTGGGTGCGGCTGCCGGTGCGCTCCACGGTGAGGGTCCAGCCGCCGCGGCTCTCCTCGATGCGCGGTGCGAGGGTGTCGACTCCGGTGGTGCGCAGCCAGGTCTCGGCCCAGGCGTGGACGTCGCGGTCGGTGTGGGCGGCGAGGGAGTCGACGAATTCGGCGAGGGAGGCGTTGGCGAACTTGTGGCGGGCGAAGTGGGTGTTGATGCCGGCCAGGAAGTCCTTCTCGCCGAGCCAGGCGACGAGTTGGCGCAGTGCGGAGGCGCCCTTGGCGTAGGAGATGCCGTCGAAGTTGAGGAGCGCGGAGGCGGTGTCGGGGACGGAGGCCGCGTCGGGGGCGACGGGGTGGGTGGAGGGGCGCTGGTCGGCGTCGTAGCCCCAGGGCTTGCGTTCCATGGCGAATCCGGTCCAGGGCTCGGTGAAGCGGGTGGCTTCGACGAGGGTCTGGTAGCCCATGTATTCGGCGAAGGACTCGTTGAGCCAGATGTCGTCCCACCAGCTGAGGGTGACGAGGTCGCCGAACCACATGTGGGCCATCTCGTGGGCGATGGTCACGGCGCGCCGCTGGCGTTCGTTGTCGGTGACGGCGGAGCGGAAGACGTACTCGTCCCGGAAGGTGACCAGGCCCGGGTTCTCCATGGCGCCCGCGTTGAACTCCGGTACGAAGGCCTGGTCGTAGGAGTCGAAGGGGTAGGGCTCGGTGAACTTCTCGTGGAAGCGGTCGTAGCAGTCGGTGGTGAGGGAGAGGATCTCCTCCGCGTCCGCGTCGAGGTACGGGGCGAGGGAGCGGCGGCAGTGGAGGCCGAAGGGGATTCCGGCGTGCTCGGTGCGGATGCTGTGCCAGGGGCCTGCGGCGACGGCGGCGAGGTAGGTGGAGATGACGGGGGTGGGGGCGGACTTCCAGATGCCCGGGCCGTCGCCGTCGCCGTTGCCTTCGCCTTCGCCTGAGCCTTCGGGGGCGCCGACGCGCGTGGTGATGCCGTTGGCGAGGACGGTCCACTGGGCGGGGGCGGTGACGGTGAACTCGAAGACGGCCTTCAGGTCGGGCTGGTCGAAGGCCGGGAAGACTCGCTGGACGTCGTCCAGGAACATCTGGGTGTAGACGTACGTCTCCCCGTCCGCGGGGTCGGTGAAGCGGTGGAGGCCTTCGCCGGTGCGGGAGTAGCGCATGCGGGCTTCGAGGCGGAGCTCGTGGGGGCCTTCGGTGAGGCCCGTGAGCGGGAGGCGGCCGTCAGTGAGGGCGGCGGGGTCCAGGGGATGTCCGTCGAGCTCTACGGAGTGCAGTTCGTCCGGTTTCAGCTCGACGAAGGTGTCTCCGGCGGTTCGGGCGTCGAACCGGATCACGGTGCGGGACTCGAAGGTTTCGTCGCCGGTGGTGAGGTCGAGGGCGACCTCGTAGTGGCGGACGTCGAGGAGCTGGGCTCGGAGCTGCGCTTCATTGCGCGTCAATGCGGACATGGGGCCCATGCTGCCGGATAACGGCGCCGGGCCCCAGAGGACTACTCTTCGCCCGCAGCGATCGTCTCGTGGTGGCGGATGACCTCGGCAATGATGAAGTTGAGGAGTTTTTCCGCGAAGGCCGGGTCGAGCTTGGCGTTCTCGGCGAGCTGGCGCAGCCGGGCGATCTGGCTGGACTCGCGGCCCGGGTCGGCCGGGGGCAGCTGGTGGCGGGCCTTGAGGTGGCCGACCTGCTGGGTGCACTTGAAGCGCTCGGCGAGCATGTGCACCACGGCCGCGTCGATGTTGTCGATGCTGTCCCTCAGGCGGGCCAGCTCTGCGGTGACGGACTCGTCGATGTCGCTGCTGTTCATGGTTCCCGAGAATACGTCGCGGACGCCCTCGATTCCTCGGCCAGTCGGTCAGTGAGACGGCAGGGGGTACGAACCCACGTGGATCACCCGAGACCGGGCCGGGGCAGGGACGGGGCAGGGCCGGGGCAGGGACGGGGTGGGGCCCGGGGCGGGCCCGACAAGATCCGGAAGGGACGGTCTAGAGCGGTAGGACCGCCGTGACGAGCCAGCCGCCTTCGGGGGCCGGGCCGGCGGTGAGGGAGCCGCCGAGGGCCTCGGCCCGTTCGGCCATGCCGACGAGGCCGTAGCCGCCGCCCCGGGCGTTCTCGGAGAGCCTGAGGGGGCGGCCGCCGTCGTCGGCGATGCGGACTTCCAGGCCGGCCGGGACGGTGCGCAGGCCGATCCGGACGGCGGTGGCGGTCGCGGCGTGCTTGCCGATGTTGGTGAGGGCTTCGAGGACGATGCGGTGGGCGGTGGCGGCGACGTCGGCGGGGAGCCGGGTCTCCAGGCCGTCCTCGATGTAGAGGACCACGGGCGGGCCGGTGACGGCGAACCGTTCCGTCAGCCCGCGGATCTCGCGGAGGCCCGCGATGGGGGCGGTGTCGGGGGCCGCGCCGGCGCCCGTGCCCGGGCCCGTGGGGGTGTCCTCGGCGCCTTCGCGGAGGATCTTGACGAGGCGGCGCATGGAGCCGAGGGCCTCGTCCCCGGCGGCCTCGATGCGGCCGAAGATCTCGCCGGCGCGTTCGGCGGAGACGTGGGTGAACCGGGCCGCCCGCGCCTCGACGACGATGCCGGTCACGTGGTGGGCGACCAGGTCGTGGAGCTCGCGCGCCAGTTCCAGACGCTCCGCGCTGCGTACGGCGCGCAGCTCGCGGACGCGCTGGACGGATTGCAGGCGCAGGAGCAGCGAGTAGGCGGTGACGACGACGGCGAGCACGGAGAAGAGCAGCGTGAACCGGCCCGGGTCGGCGTCCCGGACGGGCACCGCCATGCAGCCGAGGCCGAGGATCGGGCCGAGTACGGCGGCGGTGCGGGCGGGGGCGCGGAGCAGGATCTGGCTGAGGAGGACGAGGAGCGCGATGGCTTCGCCGCCGCCCCAGACGACGAGGGGGTGGTTGCCGAAGATCAGCAGGAGCGTGACGGTCCAGGTGACGGCGGCGGCGAACCAGGCGCGCACGATGAGCGGCATGCCGGGCCAGGGCGCGGCGCTGAGGCAGACGAGGATGCCGGATGCCCAGACGGCGGCGTGGGGGGCGCTGGGTTGTCGGGCGAGGACGACGCCCTCGAAGCTGACGAGGGCGAGGAGGGTGACGGAGAGGATGATGCGGATCCAGTCCGCGATGTAGGGGTGGCGGCGGGCCCATGGGCCCAAGGGGCTCACGGATTCACCCCGGCTTCGCCGGTCGTGTGGGTACGGGTACGGGTGCGGCTACGGGTACCGATGCGCGGGCCGGTGGGGCCGGGGCCCGTGGGGGCGGGCGTCGTGGAGGACGCTGCGCGCCGGCTTCCTGGGGCGCTGCCCCAGACCCCGCGCCTCAAACTCCCCCAGACTCCGTCCGGGGGGACCCCCTGGCGAGGCTGAATTTGCCCTGCGAGCCGGGACTTCCCCGCCGGGCGGATTTGCCCAGCAGGCCAGGCCTCCCCCGCAGCGCGGATTTGCCCCGCGGGCCGGGACTCCCCCGCAGGGCGCCCGAGGTGCGCCCCCCTCACGCCGGGGTGCCTGCCAGGCCGCTTTCCCAGGCCCAGGCGGCGATTTCCACGCGGTTGCGGGCGTCGAGTTTGGTCTGGACGTTGGCCAGGTGGGTCTTGACCGTGGAGAGGGAGACGTAGAGCTCGGCCGCGATCTCCGCGTTGGTCAGGCCTCGCGCGAGGCAGCGTACGACTTCGCGTTCCCGGTCGGTCAGGGGTTCCGCCGGGCGGCGGGCGGCTACGGAGGCGGGGGTGCGCAGGGCCATTTCGCGCAGGAGGCGCACGGTGATTGCGGGTGAGACGAGGGAGTCCCCGACGGCCGCGGCCCGGACCGCTTCAACCAGCATGGCCGGGCTCGCGTCCTTGAGGAGGAAGCCGGACGCTCCGCCGTGGAGCGCCGCGTGGACGTACTCGTCGAGGTCGAAGGTGGTGACGATGACGATGCGGGGGCGTTCGCTGCCGGAGAGGCGGCGGGTGACTTCGAGCCCGTCGAGGCGCGGCATGCGGATGTCGAGGAGCAGTACGTCGGGGCGGTGCAGGGCGACGGCCGCGAGGGCGGCTTCGCCGTCTTCTACGTCCGCGACCACCTCGATGTCCGGCTGGCTTTCGAGGATCATCCGGAAGCCGGTCCTGACCATCTCCTGGTCGTCCGCGATGATCACTCTGATCGTCATGCGCCGCCTGCCCCACTGTCGCCCGCTGACTGTGCCTGCCCACCTGGTGGGTTCGCCCCAGGGGTCTTCCCATGGGAACCGCGCGGGCTTCGGCCCGCAACCGCACGGCGGAGCGCCGGCAGGGGTCCGCGGGGTCGGGGCAGCGGTGTCCCAGCCTCGCGGTATCAGGGACGACCTTACGTACATTTGGTGCATCGTGCCTCGTCCTTCCGGCCCCGTGGGCATGGGCCGGAAGGACGAGGAGGGTGATGGGGCGTGCGACGGCGCGGCAGGGTCAGAGTGTCGCGGCCGCGTTCTTGATCGCCGTGGCGAAGGTGGAGACCTCGGTGTAGACGCCGGGGTAGTCGGGCCGTGCGCAGCCCTCGCCCCAGCTGACTATGCCGACCTGGATCCAGGCGTTCGCGCTGTCCCGGCGGAACATGGGACCGCCCGAGTCGCCCTGGCAGGTGTCGACGCCGCCCTGTGCGAAGCCGGCGCAGATTTCCTCGGCGGGTACGAGGGAGCTGCCGTAGGAGGCCTGGCAGGAGGCGTCGGAGACGAAGGGGACGGTGGCCTTCATCAGGTAGCGCTGCTGGCCGCCGCCCTCGCGGGTGGCGCCCCAGCCGGCGACGGTGAAGGTGCCGTTGTCGTAGGCCTTGGTGTCGGCGATCTTGAGGGTCGGCAGGTTGATGGGCTTGGCGAGCTTGATGAGGGCCCAGTCCTTGCCGGTGCCGTTGTAGCCGGGGGCCTGGAGCACCTTGGTGGACTTGACCTTGATGGCGCTGGAGCTGTTGAGGTCGACGGTTCCGGCGGTGGCGGTGATGGAGGTGTTGTTCCCGGAGCCGTCCACGCAGTGGGCCGCGGTGAGGACGATCTGCTGGGTGTAGAGGGCGCCGCCGCAGCCCATGGAGAGGCGGACCATGAAGGGGAACTCGCCCTGGGCGGCGCGCGTTCCGCCGACGACGGGGGCCGTGGAGGCGGTGGCGGAGCCGGGCTGGAGGCTGATGGCCGCGAGGGCGACGGCGCCTGCGGCGAGGGTGCGCTTGAGGAATCGGACGGAGGTGCGGGCAAGGGTGGACACAGTCGGCACGCTGCCTTTCGTGGGGGGTCGGGCCTTGCGTGTCATCGGGTGCGCGACGAACGTCTGCGGGGCGGGTGGTGCCCGTACGACGAGCGTCCGCATGACGGGTCCATGACACATCGCACGCACGATCGGCTTCAAGAACGCCTTTTCGGACAATCTGCGGCGCAGGGGGCCCCATGACGCGGAAGAGCAGGCACAGCAGCCCGGTCGAGCACGGATTTCCGCATCTGGACACGGTCCGCCTGGCCATCACCGCGCTGTTCCGGCGGCTCTCCGGCGACGGGGTCCGCTCCTACGACACCGCCTTCGCCCCCGCCGACGCCGCTTTCGGCCCCGCCGACGACCTGCACCTGGGCGCGCACCGGGTGGCTTCCGCGATGGTCCGGGCGCTGCGGCTGCCCGACGCGCGCATGGTTGTGAGCTTCCGCGCGATGGAGGAGGCGGCCACCGTGGAACTGACGGCCGGCCCCGAGTACTTCGTCGAGGTCAACGACCGGTTCCGGATCCATCGCCGCGACCTGGCGGCGGCCCTCGCCCACGAGGCGACGCACGTCCTGCTGCACCGCCTCGGCCTGCGCTTCCCCACCACCGCGGCCGACGAGATCCTCACGGACACCGCCGCCACCCTCCTCGGCGCCGGCTGGCTGCTGCTCGACGCCTACCGCGAGGACGAGCTCACCCACCAGAAGCTCGGCTACCTCACGCCGGAGGAGTTCGGCTACGTCCTCGCCAAGCGCGCCCGGCTCCTGGGCGGCGAGGACCTCTCCGCGTGGTTCACCAGCCCGCAGGCCTACGAGGCGTACGTGCGCGGTCGCGCGCTGGCCGATCAGGACCTGCGCCGGGCCCCCCTGGCGGCAGCGGGCCGCCCGGAGCGGCGGCGGTACGCCCGCGACCGCGCGGCGGGGGCGGCCGCCCCGGGGCACGGGGCGGCGTACCGCTTCGAGGAGCACGGGGACGGGCTGCGGGTGAGCTTCCCGTGCCCGGTGTGCGAGCAGCGGCTGCGACTGCCCGCCGGCGGCGGACCGGTCCGGGCCCGCTGCGGGCTGTGCCACTCGGTCCTGGAGTGCGACACCTAGGGGGTGTCGCAAAGTAGCGCGTGGCCGCGACGAGGGTTCACCGGCTCGCCACGAAAAGTTACTTACCGGCCAGTAGACACGGGGGCGGTCGCTGTCCAGTCTGGTCCCGTACATGTCAATGCGTGACCGAGGAGCGTCCCCCCATGCGCAGCACCCGTACCACCACCGCCACCGCCGCCGCAGTGGCCGTAGCCGCAGCCGTCCTGGCCCTGGTTCCGGCCACCGCCGCCCAGGCCGCCCCCGCCGCGGCCCCCACGAAGACGGCCGCCACGGCCGCCACCGCGTCCGCGCCCGGCGGCAACGCGCTCTTCCTCGGCCTCGACTACGCCACCTGGCAGGGCGACGTCGCCGCCGTCATCGACGCCGCCCGCCCCGGGATCGAGCAGCGCATCGCCGCCTCGCCCGCCGGTGAGAAGCCCGCGATCGTCCTCGACATCGACAACTCCTCGCTGGAGACGGACTTCCACTGGTTCTGGACCTCCCCGACACCCGCGATCGCCAAGGTCCGCGACCTGACCCGGTACGCCAACGACCGCGGGGTCGCCATCTTCTTCGTCACCGCCCGCCCCGGGATCGTGTACTCCCTCACCGAGCGCAACCTCAAGGCCGTCGGCTACCCGGTCTCGGGCCTCTACGTCCGCGATCTGCCCGCTCTGTTCAGCGAGGTCAGCGCGTACAAGACGGCCAAGCGGGCCGAGATCGAGGCGCGCGGCTACACGATCATCGCCAACATCGGCAACAACCAGAGCGACCTGGTCGGCGGCCACGCCGAGCGCACCGTCAAGCTGCCGGACTACGACGGCAAGCTCTCCTAGACGGCCCGGGCCAGTGTCTGGGCGATCGTGTTGACGGCCGCCCAGGAGAAGGCCATCGCCGGGCCGATCGTGGCTCCCGGCCCGGGGTAGGTCTCCCCCATCACCGCCGCCGAGCAGTTGCCCGAGGCGTACAGGCCGGGGATCGGCGTGGAGTCCTCGCGGAGCACCCGACCGTCGGCGTCCGTGACCAGTCCGCCCTTGGTGCCGATGTCCCCCGGGTGCACGGGGACCGCGTAGAAGGGGCCCTTGTCGATCGGCGCCAGGTTCGGGTTGGGGAGCGTCGGGTCGCCGTAGTAGCGGTCGTAGACGCTCTCGCCCCGCCCGAACTCCGCGTCCACGCCCGCCTCGGCGAAGGTGTTGAAGCGGCTGATCGTGGCGGGCAGGCCGGGGGCCGCGATCTGCCGGGCCAGCTCCTCCAGGGTGTCGGCCTTCTTCAGGAAGCCGCTCTCCAGCCACTTCTTGGGGAAGGGCTGCCCGGGGAAGAGACCGGCGAAGATGTACCGGGCCTTGGAACGGGCGTCGAGGATCAGCCAGGACGGCACGGTCGTGGCCTCGGGGCGGTCGGCGGCGTACATCCGGTCCACGAACGCGTGGTAGGGCAGGGCCTCATTGGCGTAGCGCTCCCCCGCCTCGTTGACGATGACCATGCCCGGGATGCCGCGGTCGGCGACGAGGAAGAACGGCTTCTCCCCCGGCGGGCACACGGACGGCGCGCCCCACACCTTGTCCAGCAGGTCGGTGGCGGCACCCAGTTCCCCGCCGAGCCTCAGGGCGTCGCCGCTCTGGCCCTCGGAGGCGTGCGTCCAGGCCGTGGAGGTGGGCGCGGGCAGGTGCTTCTCGCGCAGCGCCTGGTCGTGCGAGAACCCTCCGGAGGCCAGCACCACCCCGCCCCGCGCCGCTACGGTCACTTCGCGGCCGCCGCGCAGGACCCGTACGCCCGTCACCCGCCCGGCCGGGTCCGTGACCAGGCCGGTCAGCGGCGCCGACAGCCACAGGTCGCCGCCGAGCCGGTCCAGGGAGAGCCTCATGCGGGCGACGAGCGCCTCCCCGAGGGAGAGCAGCTTGCGGCCGGTGGCCAGCGCCTTGGCCGCGCGCAGACCTACCTTGACGGAGGTCTTCCTGCCCGCCCAGGTCCGGCTGACCATGTTCAGGAAGCGGAAGTCGTACGAGGTCATGGTCAGCCCGTAGGTGGGCAGTCCGGCCCGGCGCATGGAAGCGCCCGTCTCGCCGAGGAGCTTCAGGTCGACGATGCACGGCTCGATGGAGCGGCCCTGCGCCATGCCGCCCTGGGCCTCGGGGAAGTAGTCCGAGTAGCCGGGGGTGTACATGAAGCGGATCTCGGTGCGGTCGTGGAACTCCTTGACCATGCGCGGCCCGTGGGCGAGGTACGCGTCCTTGCGGGCGGCCGGGACCCGGTCGCCGACGGTGGCGTCGAGGTAGGCGCGGGCCTTGGCGTAGGTGTCGGCGAGGCCGGCCCGGTCGAGGTGGAAGTTGCCGGGGACCCAGATCGCGCCGCCGGACAGGGCGGTGGATCCGCCGTACTTGTCGGTCTTCTCCACGACGAGGACGCTCAGTCCGCGCAGCCGGGCGGTGACGGCCGCGGCGAGACCGGCGGCGCCGGAGCCGACGACGACCACGTCGTAGGCGGGTTCAGCGGGTTCAGCGGGTTCAGTTGTCATCCGAAGGCTCCCGTGGCGTAGGCGCTGCGGTAGTACAGCAGGGGTGATCCGCCGTCTCGGGCCGTCAGTTCGAGGACCCGGGCGGTGACGAGGTGGTGGTCGCCGGCCTCGTGGACGCTCTCCAGGGCGCAGTCGGCGGTGGCGAGGGCGCCGGTGATGCGGACGGCTCCTTGGGCGGAGGGCTCCCAGTCGACTCCGGCGAACTTCTCCTCTCCCCGGCGGCCGAGGGCCTCGCACACGGAGCGCTGCTCCTCGGCGAGGATGCTGACCCCGAACCGGCCGGCCGCCCGGACCTTGGGCCAGCTGGAGGAGCCCTTGCCGATGCAGAGCAGGACCAGCGGCGGGTCGAGGGAGAGCGAGGCGAAGGACTGGCAGGCCAGCCCCGCCGGGCGGCCGTCCTGCGCGAGGGCCGCGACGACGGTGATGCCGGAGGCGAAGGTTCCGAGCACCTCGCGGAAGGCGGCCGGGTCGATGGGGCCGGTTCCGTTCGCGGGGTCGGTCAGCCGTTCCACTGGTGGCCCCAGAAGCTGTCCGCGGTGATCTCCTTCGCGGTCCAGGTGGCGGGGTCGACGACCAGGCCGTCCCAGCCGTACTCGACCTGGAAGCCGCCGGGGGCCTGGGCGTAGAAGGAGACCATGTGGTCGTTGGAGTGGCGGCCGAGGGTGGAGGCGATGGGGATGCCGGCCTTGTTCATGCGGTCGAGGCAGTAGCCGACGTCGTCGAGGGTCTCCAGTTCGACCATGAAGTGGACGATGCCGGGCGGCAGTGCGCCGGGGTAGAGGCCGAGGCTGTGGTGGCGGCGGTTGGGGCTGAGGAAGTGCATCCAGTGGAAGTCGCGGCCGGGCTTGCCGGTGGGGACGGCGACCGGGGGCAGCTTCATCGAGTCGCGGAGCTGGAAGCCGAGGAGGTTCTCGTAGAAGTCGAGGGTGACCTCGGTGTCGGCGGCGGGCAGGACCACGTGGCCGAGGCCCAGGCTGCCCTCGCGGCCGCCGGTGACGAAGCGGTTTCCGTACGGGGCTGCGAGCGGGCTGTGGTCCTGGGCCTGGCCCCAGTAGATCTCCAGGGGGTTGCCGCTGGGGTCCTCGCAGTGGATGAGGCCCTGGACGCGGCGGTCGGCGAGGGTGGCTTCGTCGCCCTGCTTGACGGTGTGGCCGGCGCTCTCCAGTTCGGCGGCGGCGTCTTCCAGGGCGCGGGCATGGGCCACTTCGAAGCCGGCGGCGAGCAGCCGGTCCTGGGTTCCGGCGACGAACTGGAAGCGGTGGATGCGGTCGTCGATGCGGACGTTGAACAGGGTGTCCGTGGAGCCTTCGGCTTCGACCATGCCCAGGATGTCGAGGACGTAGGTGCGCCAGGCGGGGAGGTCGGCGGTCTCGATGCAGAGGTATCCGAGTGCGCGGATGTCCATGCGGGGTCTCCTGAAGGCGGTCAGAGAAAGCAATCGGTGGGGGCGTCAGTGGGGGCGTCAGTGGAGGAAGAAGTCGGTGGCGAGGCGGTTGAACTCTTCGGCGGCCTCGGTCTGCGCCCAGTGCCCGCAGTGCGGGAAGACGTGCAGGCGGGCGTCGGGGATGGTCTTCAGGGCGAGGAAGGCCCCGTCGACGGGGTTGACGCGGTCCTCGCGGCCCCAGGTCAGCAGCACCGGGCGGCTGATGCGGTGGGCTTCGCGCCAGAGCATGGCGGCCTCGGGCCATTTGGCGAAGGAGGCGCCCATCCGGGCGTTGCCGAGCCTGGCTTCGGGGTCGGTGGCCTGGGCGTAGCGCTCCTCGACGAGGGCTTCGGTGACGATGGCCGGGTCGTGGGCGAGGGTGGTGAGGAAGGTCCGCATCTGCTCGCGGGTGGGTTCGGGGGCGAGGCTGAACTCGAAGAGCCGTTTGATGCCTTCGGTGGGGTCGGCGGAGAAGAGGTTGAGCGAGATGCCGCCGGGTCCCATGAGCAGGAGCTTGTCCACGCGGCCGGGGTGGTCGAGGACCAGGCGGGTGGCCGTGCCGCCGCCGAGGGAGTTCCCGATGAGGTTCGCCCGCTCGATGCCGAGTTCGTCCATGAGGGCGATGACGGCGGCCGCGCTGAAGCTGAAGTAGTCGCGGTCGGGTTCGGGTTTGTCGGAGCGGCCGTAGCAGGGCTGGTCGACGAGCAGGGTGCGGAAGTGCCCGGCGAAGTGGGGGAGGTTGCCGCCGAAGTTGGACCAGCCGGAGGCGCCGGGGCCACCGCCGTGCAGCATGATCACGACGGGTGCGTCGGGCATGTCCCGGGGGCCGGCCTCGTGGTAGTGCAGGGTCAGGTCGCCGGCGAGGGCGGTGCGGGAGGTGTTCTCGTACGTCAGTGCCTGCGGGCTCACAGCATCGTGTCCTGGATGTCGAGGCCGAGGGCGCCCTGGCCGAAGAGGACCAGGGCCCGCTCCGGGTCGTTGGCGGCGTGGCCCCGGCCGGTGTGGACGTCGCGCCAGGCGCGCTGGACGGGGTTGGCGCCGGTGCGCATGGCGCTGCCGCCCGCGTTCTCCATCAGGAGGTCTACGGCGGCGACGCTGCGTTCGGTGGCGAGGACCTGGTCGCGGCGGGCGCGGGTGCGCAGGGGCATCGGGAGTTCCTCGCCGCGTTCGGCCAGGGCGTAGAGCTCGCCGATGTTGCGCTGGAGCTGCAGCCAGGAGGCGTCGATGTCGCTGGCGGCGCGGGCGATGCGGACCTGGGCGAAGGGGTCTTCGGCGACCTGCTGGCCGTAGGAGATGCGGAAGCGTTCGCGGGTCGCGGCGACGTAGTCCTCGTAGGCGCCTTCGGCGATGCCGACGATGGGGGTGGAGATGGTGGTGGTGAAGACGGAGGCGTAGGGGAGCCGGTAGAGCGGCTCGGGGTTGAGCTGGTGGCCGGGGACCTTCAGGGCGGTGACGGGGCCGAAGCTCAGGGCTCGGTGGTCGGGGACGAAGACGTCTTCGACGAGGATGTCGTTGGAGCCGGAGCCGCGCAGGCCGACGGTGTCCCAGACCTCGTCGATGCGGTACTGGGTGCGGGGGATCAGGAAGGTCCGCATGTCCACGGGCCGGCCTTCGGCGTCGGTGACCAGTCCGCCGAGCAGGGCCCAGTCGGCGTGGTCGCAGCCGGAGGAGAAGTGCCAGCGGCCGCTGACGGTGAATCCTCCGTCGACGGGGGTGACCTTGCCGGTAGGGGCGTAGGAGGAGCAGATCCGGGTGTCGGGGTCCTGGCCCCAGACCTCTTCCTGGGCACGGGGGTCGTAGAGGGCCACGTGCCAGGGGTGGACTCCGACGACGGAGGAGACCCAGCCGGTGGAGCCGCAGGCCTTGGCGATCTCCTTGACGGCGGCGTAGAAGAGCCCCGGGTCGGCGGCGCGGCCGCCGTAGGCCTTGGGCTGGAGCAGGCGGAAGAAGCCGGTGGCGGCCAGTTCCTTGATGCTCGCCTCGGGGACCTTGCGCTGCGCTTCGGCCTCGGCGCTGCGTTCGCGCAGGGTGGGGGCGAGGGCGCGGACTGCTGCGAGGACGTCTTCGTCGCTCATCGGTGTCCCTTTCTCGGGGTCGTCGGCTTCGAGGTGCGGTGAACGTACGCCGGGGTGTCGGGGGCGTGGAACGTGTCGTTCCCGCTGAGTGGGAAGGGCCCTGCGGGAGTCGGCGCCACCTGCTCCGGGACCCCAACACCCCTATCCGAAGTATTACTGAATGAAATAACTCCTTCCCGGTGCTTCCCCTCCGGCCAGGAGCCGTGGCAGGGTCGCCCCAACGCCTCACGCAGGGGGTTTTCTCGTGCTCGACCAGGTCATGGAGACCGAGCTCGCACCGCTGTCGCTGCTGGAGAAGGCCGCGAGGGTGCTGGGCGCCTTCGAGGGTCCACAGCCGCGGCTGTCGCTCACCGAGGTCGTGCGCCGCTCCGGAATCCCACGTTCTTCCGCCCACCGGATCCTCGACCAGCTGGTGCAGTTGCGCTGGCTGGACCGCGAGGGCCGCGACTACCGCATGGGCATGCGGATGCTGGAGCTGGGCGCACTCGCCTCCCACCACAACCGGCTGCGCCGGGCCGCCCTGCCGCTGCTGCACGCGCTCCACGAGCAGACGGGCCGGGTGGTGCACCTGTCGGTGCTCGACGGGGCCGAAGTGGTGTGCCTGGAGCGGATCGGCGGCTCGGAGGCCACCACCGTGCCCTCGCGGGTCGGCGGCCGGATGCCCGCGTACTGCACGGCCACCGGCAAGGCGATCCTCGCGTTCAGCGACCCGTCGGCGGTGGAGCACGTCCTCGCGCAGGGCCTGCGGCCGCGCACCGCCCGCACCCTGGTCCGGCCGCTGGCGCTGCGCTCCGAGCTCGCGGCGGTCCGCGAGCGCGGGGTGGCGTACGACCGGGAGGAGAGCTTCCGCGGGATCTCCTGCGTGGCCGCGCCGCTGCGGGGGGCCGGGCGGGCCGTGGCCGCCGTGTCGGTGTCCTCGGGCCGCGGGGACCGGGAGTCGGCGCGGCTGGCACCGGCGGTACTGGCCTGCGCGCGGTCGGTGTGGCGGGAGCTGTACGGGCCGGGCCGCGCGGGCCGGACCGTACGGGTGGCTCCGCCGGAGGACCAGGCTCCGGCCGTCTCCGCGCAGGCGATGGACAACATGATGGGGTGGCTGCGGTTCAGCGAGTGGATGTAGTGGGTAGTGGTACCTCATCGCACGAATGAAGGATCCGGGCCCGACCCCTCGCCAGGGGGCCGGGCCCGTTTCCGTTCAGCCGTGCTCAGCCGTTTCAGCCGTTTCAGCCGTCGTAGGTGATGCGGACGCGGTCGCCGAGCGGCAGTGCCTGGCAGGCCAGGACGTAGCCGTCGGCCAGGTCCTCGCGGTCCAGGACCTCGTTGCGGACCATCGTGGCCCCGCCCTCCACCACCCGGCAGCAGCAGGCGCTGCACGCGCCCTCGCGGCAGGAGTAGGGGGCGGGGACGCCCGCGGCGAGCAGCGCGTCGAGGAGCGGGGTCCCGGCCGGCCAGCGCACGGTGTGCACGGCTCCGTCGAGCTCCACCTCGGCGACGGCCCCTCCCCCGGCCGGGGGCTGCGGGAGCTCCGGGACCGGGGCCGGGGGCGCGAAGACGTCGCCGCTCAGGGAGAAGTACCGCTCGCGGTGGACGGACCCGCCCGGGGTGCCCACCGACCGCAGGGCCGTCTCCGCCGCGTCCATCAGCGGAGCGGGCCCGCACAGGTAGGCCTCGCGGCCGGCGTACGGGGCCACGAGCGGGCCCAGGTGCGGGGCGCTCGGCAGCCCCTGGAGGCTCTCCAGCCAGTGGACGACGGTCAGCCTGCCGGGGTGTTCCTCGGCCAGCCCCCACAACTCGTCGCGGAAGATCACCGAGCCGGGGTCTCGGTTGGCGTACACCAGGGCGACGTGGCCCCGGTCGGCCGCGAGGGCCGACTTGGCGATGGACAGGACCGGGGTGATCCCGCTGCCGCCCGCCACCAGGAGGAGGTCCCGCTCCAGGTCGGCCGGGGTGAAGGTGCCGGCGGGCGGCAGGATCTCCAGCTCGTCGCCGACGGCCACGCCCTGGCAGAGCCAGCCGGAGCCCGCGCCGCCGGGGACTCGTTTGACGGTGATGCGCAGCGGGTCCCCGGTGTGCGGGGAGCCGGCCAGGGAGTAGCAGCGGGCCGCGCCTCCCGGAACCCGGAGCGTGAGGAACTGTCCGGGCCGGTACGGGAGTTGCGCGTCGAGTACGAGGGACACCGCGTCGGCGGTCTCCTGGATCCGCTCGGTGACGCGGACCAGCAGCCTGCCGGGTGCTCCGCCCGCGGTCGCAGCCGGGGCCGGGCTGCGGACCCCGGCCGCGCGGGGCGACGTAAGAAGTCCGTCGGTGTCAGACATCGGCCGGCACCTCCAGACGGCCCTCCAGGACGGCTGCCTCGATGCCCGCGCGCAGGGCTCCGCAGGAGCGGACGCGGGCGCTGGGGCGGCCCGCCGCGACCTCGGCGGCGATGCGCGGGCATCCCCCCGGGAGCACGGCGGCCTCGTGGATCCACTGGATCTGGGTGTGGGCGGGGCTGAACTTCTCGCACAGCACCTCGGCGGCGCACTCCCCGCACACGACGGGGGTCATCACGGGGCCCCGGCCGCGCGGCGGGCGAGGTTCTCGGCGACCTCGGCCTTCCAGGCGGCGGTGGCGC
The DNA here is from genome assembly GCF_041434015.1 of Streptomyces sp. NBC_00454. Lineage (GTDB taxonomy): Bacteria > Actinomycetota > Actinomycetes > Streptomycetales > Streptomycetaceae > Streptomyces. The sequence goes on from NZ_CP107907.1 coordinate 1,914,545, forward strand.
GGGTGGTGTCGATCTCGAACTCGAAGCGGCGCACCATCTCGTCCTTGACGTCGGCGGCGTCGACGTAGAACTGCTCGTACCAGCGGCGGAGCTGGTAGACGGGGCCGTCCTCCTCGGTCAGGAGCGGATTGTCGATGCGGGTCTTGTTCTTCCAGATGTCGACGTCCTGCTCGAATCCGACGGCGAGGCCCTCGGAGGTCAGGCGGGCGGCGTCGGCGGCCTGCTCGTCGGTCATGCCGGGGAGCTTCTTGACGATCGTCCCGTACATGAGCATGAAGCTGTTCTCGTCGATCGGGTAGTGGCAGTTGATGAGCACGGATTCGAGCTCGACACCGCCGCCGATATCGCTCCACAGCTTGTCGATCATGTAGGAGGGGCCGTAGTAGGAGGCGTCCGAGCGCAGTCCGCCGCCGGTGGACAGGGTGCCGAGGTCCACGTCTCCGCGCGGGGTGGACTCCATGTACTGGGTGGCGACGTGGCCGTCGAAGACGTTCTTGAAGTAGGTCGGGAAGGCGTAGTGCACGTAGTAGAAGTGCGCCATGTCGACGACGTTGTCGACGATCTCGCGGCAGTTGGAGTTCTCCACGCGCAGGGAGTTCCAGCTCCAGTCGCTCCACTCGGGGTCGCCCACGCCCTCGATGACGGGGATCGTGACCTCGGGCGGCGGCTGGCTGCCCTCGGGGTCGTGCCAGACGTAGAGCTGGCCGTTGCGTTCCAGGGCGGTCCAGGCGCGGGTCCTGGCGCGCGGCGGAACGCGGCGGGCGTAGGGGATGGCGGCGCAGCGGCCGTCGCCCGACCAGCGCCAGTCGTGGAAGGGGCAGGCGACGGCGTCGCCCTTGACGGTGCCGTGGGCGAGGTTGCCGCCCATGTGGGGGCAGTAGGCGTTCAGGACGCTCAGCTCGCCGGTGTCTTGGCCCTGGAAGACGACCAGTCGGGTGCCGAATGCTTCGATCTCGTGCGGGGTTCCGTCCCGGAACGGGGCTGCGAGGCCCAGGCAGTGCCAGCCTCGGGCGAACCGGGCGGGCACGGGGGCGGCTTCAATGACACGAGGCGCTTCGTCGACTGCGGTCGATTCGGCCATGGGGTGGTCCTCCACTTCGTTGTGGTCCGGTTCGCGGTCCGGCGGGGCGCCGTCTCCTGGGGCTCCGGCCCAGACCCCGCGCCTCAAACGCCGGCGGGGCTGGATTTGGCGGCCAATTCGACGGCGATGTCGATGAGCTGGTCCTCCTGGCCGCCGACGAGGCGGCGTTCGCCCGCGCGCAGCAGGATCTGCGCGCCGGGGACCCCGTAGCGCTCGGCCTGCCGGTAGGCGTGCTTGAGGAAGCTGGAGTAGACGCCGGCGTGGCCCATGAGGAGGGCCATCCGGTCGAGCCGGCACTCTTCGTCCATGACGGGGCGGACCACGTCCTCGGCGGCGTCGATGATCTTCAGTACGTCGATGCCGGTGCGGATGCCCATCTTCTGGCAGACGGCCGCGAAGGCCTCGACGGGCGTATTGCCCGCGCCCGCGCCGAGGCGGCGGGTCGAGCCGTCGATCTGCAGGGCCCCGGCGCGGACGGCGGCGACGGAGTTGCCCACGCCCAGTCCGAGGTTCTCGTGGCCGTGGAAGCCGACCTGGGCGTCGGGGCCGAGCTCGGCGACCAGCGCCGCCACCCGGTCGGTGACCTCGTCCATGACCATGGCGCCGGCGGAGTCGACGACGTACACGCACTGGCAGCCGGCGTCGGCCATGATGCGGGCCTGCCGGGCGAGGTTCTCGGGGGTGGTGGAGTGGGCCATCATCAGGAACCCGACGGTCTCCAGGCCCATTTCGCGGGCGAGCCCGAAGTGCTGGACGGAGATGTCGGCTTCGGTGCAGTGGGTGGCGATCCGGCAGATCGCGCCGCCGTTGCCGTGCGCGGCGCGGATGTCGTCCTTCACGCCGAGGCCCGGCAGCATCAGGAAGGCGATCTTCGCGTTCCTGGCGGTATCGGCGGCGATCTTGATGAGCTCCTGCTCGGGGGTCTTCGAGAAGCCGTAGTTGAAGGAGGACCCGCCGAGTCCGTCGCCGTGGGTGACCTCGATGACGGGGACCCCGGCGCCGTCGAGGGCGGTCACGACCGAGCGCACGTCCTCGCCGGTGAACTGGTGGCGTTTGGCGTGCGAGCCGTCGCGCAGGGAGGAGTCGGTGATCCGGATGTCGAGGGTGTCGGAATAGGTGGTGGGGGTGGGTCCGGTGGTCACTTCGTCATCCCCTTGGCGAACTCCTCGCCGACCTTGGTGGCGGCGGCGGTCATGATGTCGAGGTTTCCGGCGTAGGGCGGCAGGTAGTCGCCGGCGCCCTCCACCTCCAGGAAGATCGCGACCCGGGCCATCCCGCCGCTCAGCGGGGAGGGGTCGTCGAACTGCGGCTCGGTGCGCAGCCGGTAGCCCGGTACGTACGAGGCCACGTCCTCGGCGATCTGTTTGACGGAGGCGGTGATGGCCTCGCGGTCGGCGTCGGCCGGGATCGCGCAGAAGACGGTGTCGCGCATGATGACCGGAGGCTCTGCCGGGTTGAGGATGATGATGGCCTTGCCGCGGGCGGCGCCGCCGATCTCCTCGATGCCCCGGGAGGTGGTGCGGGTGAACTCGTCGATGTTGGCGCGGGTGCCGGGGCCGGCCGAGACGGAGGCCACCGAGGCCACGATCTCGGCGTAGGCGACGGGGACCACGCGCGAGACGGCGTACACCATGGGGATGGTGGCCTGGCCGCCGCAGGTGATCATGTTGACGTTGTCCCGGTCGAGGTGGGCGGTCAGGTTCGCGGGCGGTACGACGGCGGGGCCGACGGCGGCCGGTGTCAGGTCGACCGCCCTGATCCCCAGCTCGGCGTAGCGCGGGGCGTTGGCCCGGTGCACGTAGGCGGAGGTGGCCTCGAAGACCAGGTCGGGCAGCTCGTCCCGGCCGAGCAGCCAGTCGACGCCCTCGTGGGAGGCGTCGAGTCCGGCGCGGCGGGCGCGGGCGAGGCCCTCGCTGTCGGGGTCCACGCCGATCATCCAGCGGGGCTCGATGTACGGGGAGCGCATCAGCTTGTAGAGCAGGTCGGTCCCGATGTTCCCGGAGCCGACGATGGCGGCGGTCGCTTTCTTGATCGGGTCCTTGACCGTGTTCTTGATCGCGTTCTTGATCGCGTTCTTGATCGTGATCACCTCGGGGGTTCAGCAGAAGGAGAGGGACACCGGGCCGAGCCCGGTGAACTCGGCGGTGTAGGTGCGCCCGGCGGCCACGTCCACGGCGCGGGTGCAGGACCCGGGCAGGATCAGGTGGCCCTTGCGCAGCGGCACTCCGAAGCGGGCGACGGTCCGCGCCAGCCAGGCCACGGACTCGGCGGGATCCCCGAGCACGGCGTCGCCGCGGCCACTCGCGAGGGTGTCGGGGCCGCTGGTCAGGGTGGCTTCGATCGCCTTCAGGTCCAGCTCGCGCGGATCGCGACCCTCGCCGATGACGTATCCGGCGGAGGAGGCGTTGTCGGCGATGGTGTCGGCGATGGAGATCCGCCAGTCGACGATCCGGCTGTCGATGAGCTCGAGGGCCGGTACGACCCGTTCCGTCGCGGCGAGCACGTCGGCCGCGGTGCAGCCCTCGCCGGGCAGGTCGGCGCCGAGCACGAAGCCGATCTCGACCTCGACGCGGGGCGCGCAGTAGGCGTGCGCCGGGACCGGGGTGTCCTCGCGCAGCTCCATCGCGTCGAGCAGGTGCCCGTAGTCGGGCTCGTCGACGCCCATCATGGCCTGCATGACGGGGGACGACAGTCCGACCTTGTGCCCGGTGATGCGGGCGCCCTCCGCCTGGACGCGGTGGCGGATGTTGAGGAGCTGGATCTCGTACGCGTCCTGCGCGCCGATCCCCGCGAACAGCTCGGTCAGCGGCCGGACGGGGGCCCGCCGCGCCTGCGCCCCGCGCAGCACCTCGGCGGCCTCGCGCCGGCGCCGGTCGTTGAGCATGGGGTCCTCCCGGCTGCGGTGGTGTGTGGTGCCGCAGACGGTAGGCGGGGCCCGGGCGGGGGCGGGAGGGGGTGTTCCCGCTGAGCGGGAAAGGGGGGCGGGGCCGGTCGCACGTCGGCCCCGCCCCGGTGTATCGGCCGCTACGGCTTGTGCGCCGGGCAGGTCTGCCAGGCGAGGTGGTAGAGGGTGTTCACGCTGGCGTCGGTGGAGTCCATGGCCATGAAGTTGAGGGCCTGGGGGCCGGAGGTGCCGGCGCCCACCCGCAGCTCGGTGTTGATGTTGAAGTTGCGCTGCTCGCCGCAGGGGGCCCAGACGAGGTCGGCGTATTCGGTCTTGTCGGTCGACTGCCAGTTGTCGTCGACGGGGCCGTTGAACTGGTGGGTGCGCTGAGCGGTCTGCGACATCCCCTGGAAGTAGTAGTTCGCGCGCTCCTGCCCCCACGCGCCGCGCTGGAGGCTGGCGAAGCCGCGGTAGTCGGCCTGGACGATCGCGTAGGTGAAGCCGTTCGGGACGTGGACGCGCAGGTTGAGCTGGCAGTTCTTGCGGAAGGCGGTGGGCGGGGCGCCGGCGCCGACCTGGGCGAGGTACTCGCTGTAGGTGACCGTGAAGGCCGTGTTGTCGGGGGAGACGGCGATGGCGGCGGTGCCCTCGCGGCAGCCGGAGCCGTTGACCGTGGCGAGTTCGATCACGATCTTGTCGGGCGGGACGGTGATGGGGGCCGCCTGGGCGGGGGCCCCGGTGGCGATCAGGGCGGCGGCCGCGCCGCCGACGAACAGGGTGCGGGACAGGGAATGCGACATCGTTGTCACTCCTTCTGCGTACGCGCTGTCGGCGGTCAGGCGGTGGCGGGACACTCCTTCCATTCGAAGTGGTAGACGGTGCTGACGCTGCCGTCCGTGGAGTCCATGCTCATGAAGCTGAGCGCCTGGGGGTTCGACGAGCCCGCGAAGACGCGCAGTTCGGTGTTGACGTTGAGGTTGCGCACCTCTCCGCAGGGGGCGAAGACCAGGTCCTGGTACGCGGTCTCGTCGCTCGCCTGCCAGTTGTCGGCGTAGGCGCCGTTGAACTGGTGGACGGTACGGGCGGTCTGCCCGGCGCCCTGGAAGTAGTAGCCGGCCCGCTGCTGGCCGAAGGCGCCGCGCTGGAGGCTGGCGAAGCCGCGGTAGTCGGCGCGGGCGATGGCGTACGTGTACCCCTGGGGCACGTGGACGCGCAGGGCCAGTTGGCAGTTCTTGCGGAACTCGGTGCCGCCGGAGCCGGCTCCGGCCTGGGCGAGGTAGTCGCTGTAGGTGACGGTGAAGGCCGTGTTGTCGGGGGCCGCCGCCACCTGCGTGGTCCCGGCGGGGCAGCCGGAGCCGTTGGCCCCGACCACCTCCACGGTGATCCGGCCGGGCGGCGCGGAGGGGGTGTCGGCGTGGGCGGGGGCGGCCAGGGCCACCAGGGTGAGGGAGGCGGCCCCGAGGGCCAGTCTGCGCAGGGGCATGTCCGGATGCTCCGTCCGTCGCGGGAAATGCCGTATTCGGCATGGACATGCCACCACGGGCGCACGGGCCGGGTAAGGACGCGATACGGACAACACCCCCGCCCCCGCACGGCCTGGCCGGAACCCATGAGTCCGCATCGATGGCCGACCCGCCCCCAGCAGCCCGCCTCCCCCGGCCCCGCCGACCGGCCGGCCTCCCCGGGCCCCGAGGATGTCCGGAACCCGGGCCGGTCCGACTGGGCCCGGGTCATGCCGGGCCGGTCCGGCTGGGCCCGGGTCGTGCCGGTCGGCCCGGCTGGACCCAGGTCGTGCCGGGCCGGTCCGGCTGGGCCCGGGTCGTCTACCGCGCCCCGTACACCGGCTGCGGCACCTCCGAGGCCGACAGCAGCTTCGCCGCCGTCTCCCCCGCCGCGGCCGGGGTCCAGCGGGCCCCGCAGTCGGCCGTGGGGCCCGGCCGCCAGCCCTCCATCACCGTGATGCGGCCGCCCTCCGCCTCGAAGACCCGGCCCGTGACCCCGGCCGAGGCGTCGGAGCCGAGCCACACCACCAGCGGGGACACGTTCTCGGGGGCCATCGCGTCGAAGCCCCCCTCCCCGGGGGCGGCCATGGTTTCCGCGAAGGTCTGCTCCGTCATCCGGGTCCGGGCGGCCGGGGCGATCGCGTTGACCTGGACCCCGTAGCGGCCCATCTCCGCCGCCGAGACGAGTGTCAGGCCCAGGATCCCCGCCTTGGCCGCGCTGTAGTTGCCCTGCCCGACCGAGCCCAGCAGCCCGGCCCCCGAGGAGGTGTTGACCACCCGGGCGGCCACCTGGCGGCCCTCCTTGGCCTCCGCCCGCCAGTACGCGGCCGCGTACTTGAGGGGGAGGAAGTGGCCCTTCAGGTGGACCCGCATCACCGCGTCCCAGTCGTCCTCGTCCAGGTTCACGAGCATCCGGTCGCGCAGGAACCCCGCGTTGTTGACGAGGGTGTCCAGCCTCCCGAAGGCCGAGACCGCCGCCCCGATCAGGGAGGCGGCCCCCTCCGAGGTGGCGATGTCCCCGCCGTGCGCGACCGCCTCCCCGCCCATCGCCCGGATCTCCTCGACCACTTGGGCCGCCGGACTGTCCGCCCCGGGCAGTCCGTCCAGGCCGACGCCCAGGTCGTTGACCACGACCCGGGCCCCCTCGGCGGCGAAGGCCAGCGCGTGGGCCCGGCCCAGCCCCCGCCCGGCGCCCGTCACGATGACCACACGGCCTTCGGCCAGCCTGTCGGCAGGTCCCAGTCCCATGTCACTTCTCCTTGGTCTTGTTCGCGGTTGCCGCATCCAAAAACGCCGGGCGCTCGCCGCCCCCGTGCACGAGCAGGCTCGCCCCGCTCACGTACCCCGCCCGGTCGGAGGCCAGGAACACCGCCGCCTCCCCCACGTCCGAGGGTTCGGCCAGCCGCCCCAGCGGGACGGTCGCGCCGACCGCCGCGATGCCCGCCTCGTCTCCGTAGTGCAGGTGCGCGAGTTCGGTGCGCACCATGCCCAGGACCAGCGAGTTGACCCGTACCTCGGGGGCCCATTCGACGGCCATCGAGCGGGCCAGGTTCTCCAGGCCGGCCTTCGCGGCCCCGTAGGCCGCCGTACCCGGCGAAGGCCGGGTCCCGCTGACGCTGCCGATCATCACCACCGAACCCCGCGTCCGGCGCAGCCACGGGTACGCGGCCAGCGAGGCGGTCATCGGGGCGGTGAGGTTCAGCTCCAGCACCCTCGCGTGGCGCTCCGCCTCGCCCTCGCCGAGCAGTCGGTACGGGGTCCCGCCGGCGTTGTTGACCAGGCAGTCGAGGCGCCCGTGGCGCTCGGCGACCGATGCGAAGAACTCCTGCACGGCGGCGGGATCGCGCAGGTCCAGGGCGGCGAACACCGCTTCGCGGCCGCCGTGCGCCACCGGTTCGTCCGGCGGCCGTCGCGCGCAGACGAGGACGTGGGCCCCCGCTGCGAGGAACGACCGCGCGATCCCGGCGCCGACGCCCCGGGTTCCGCCGGTGACGACCACAACCCTCCCGTTGAGCTCCATCGGCTGCTACCTTCCTCACCTAACAAATGTTTGGTGGAAAGGTAGCTGATCCGCTCATGGGTGTCTCCACCTCAAGCCCCGACAAGGGCATCGCACTCGTCACAGTCGACTTCCCGCCCGTCAACGCACTGCCCGTGCAGGGCTGGTACGACCTCGCCGACGCCCTGCGCGCGGCCGGCCGCGACCCGGAGGTCCGGTGCGTCGTGCTCGCCGCCGAGGGCCGCGGCTTCAACGCCGGCGTCGACATCAAGGAGATGCAGCGCGATACCGGCCACGCCTCGCTCATCGGCGCCAACCGGGGCTGCTACGAGGCCTTCGCCGCCGTGTACGAGTGCGAGGTCCCGGTCGTGGCGGCCGTGAACGGCTTCTGCCTCGGCGGCGGCATCGGCCTGGTCGGCAACGCCGACGCCATCGTGGCCTCCGAGGACGCGACCTTCGGACTGCCGGAGCTGGACCGGGGCGCCCTCGGGGCCGCGACCCACCTGGCCCGGCTCGTCCCGCAGCACATGATGCGCACCCTCTACTACACCTCGCGCACCGCGACCGCCGCCGAACTGCACGCGCACGGCTCGGTGTGGAAGGTGGTGCCGCGGGGCGAACTGCGGGCCGCCGCCCTGGAGCTGGCCGCCGAGATCGCGAAGAAGGACGGCTACCTCATCCGGCTGGCCAAGGCCGCCATCAACGGCATCGACCCGGTGGACGTGCGCCGCAGCTACCGCTTCGAGCAGGGCTTCACCTTCGAGGCCAACCTCAGCGGGGTCGCCGACCGGGTCCGCGACACCTTCGGCACGGACACGGACACGAACACGAAGACGCAGACGCAGACGCAGACGGACGCAAAGGCGGAATCCGCATGACCGACAAGACCATGAGCCCCGACGAGGTGGTCGGGCGGCTGCGCAGCGGGATGACCATCGGGATCGGCGGCTGGGGCTCGCGGCGCAAGCCCATGGCCCTGGTGCGCGCACTGCTCCGCTCCGAGATCACCGATCTCACCGTGATCTCGTACGGCGGCCCCGACGTCGGGCTGCTCGCCGCCGCCGGGAAGATCGGCAAGCTCGTGGCCCCCTTCGCGACCCTCGACTCGATCCCGCTGGAGCCGCACTTCCGGGCCGCGCGCGAGCGGGCCGCCTTCCCCCTCACCGAGCTCGACGAGGCCATGTTCATGTGGGGCCTGCACGCCGCCGCCAACCGGCTGCCCTTCCTCCCCGTCCGCGCCGCCCTCGGCTCCGACGTCATGCGCGTCAACCCCGAGCTGCGCACGGTCACCTCGCCCTACGCCGACGGCGAGGAGTTCGTCGCCGTCCCCGCCCTGCGCATGGACGCGGCCCTGGTCCACCTCAACCGCGCCGACCGCCTCGGCAACGCCCAGTACCTGGGGCCGGACCCGTACTTCGACGACCTCTTCTGCGAGGCCGCGGACGCCGCGTACGTCTCCTGCGAGCAGATCGTCGAAACGGCGGAGCTGTCCAAGGCCGGGCCCCCGCAGTCCCTCCTCGTCAGCCGCCACTCGGTCACCGGGGTCGTGGAGACCCCGAACGGCGCGCACTTCACCTCCTGCGCCCCCGACTACGACCGCGACGAGGCCTTCCAGAAGCTGTACGCGACCACCCCCTGGCCCGAGTTCGCCGAGCGCTTCCTCTCCGGCGGCAGCGAGCACGCCTACCAGTCCGCCGTCCAGGCCTGGCACGAGGAGCAGAAGTGAGCACGACGACCGCCGTCAGCCGTTCCGAATACTGCGTGATCGCCTGCGCCGAGGCCTGGCGCGACAACGGCGAGGTGCTGGCCAGCCCCATGGGTCTGGTGCCGTCCTTCGGTGCCCGCCTCGCGAAGCGGACCTTCTCCCCCGACCTCCTGCTCACCGACGGCGAAGCCATGCTGGTGGGCCTCGACGGCACGGCCGAGGGCTGGCTCCCGTACCGCCGCCACCTCACCATGGTCACGGGCGGGCGGCGCCACGTGATGATGGGTGCCAGCCAGATCGACCGGTTCGGCAACCAGAACATCTCCTGCATCGGCGACTGGGAGCGGCCGGCCCGCCAGCTCCTCGGGGTGCGCGGTGCTCCGGTGAACACCCTGAACAACCCGGTGAGCTACTGGATCCCCAAGCACTCCACCCGGGTGTTCGTCGAGCGCGTCGACATGGTGAGCGGGGTGGGCTACGACCGCGCGGAGGCGGCCGGGGTCACCCGCTACCACCGGCTCCCTCGGGTGGTCAGCGATCTCGGCGTCTTCGACTTCACCGGCCCGGACCATTCGATGCGGCTGGTCTCGGTGCACCCCGGGGTCACGGTGGAGCAGGTGCGGGCGGCGACCGGCTTCGACCTCGCCGTCGACGGCGAGGTCCCGTACACCCGGGAGCCGACCGCCGAGGAGCTGCGGCTGATCCGCGAGGTCATCGATCCCAAGGGCCTGCGCGACCGCGAAGTACGGGTCTGATCCGATGGGGGCGACGCAGCCGATGGAAACGGCATTGACCAAGCTGGTCGGGGTCGAGCACCCGATCGTACAGACGGGCATGGGCTGGGTGGCGGGCCCGCGCCTGGTGTCGGGGGCGGCCAATGCGGGCGCCCTCGGGATCCTGGCCTCGGCGACGATGACGCTGGAGCAGTTGCGGGCCGCGGTCCACGAGGTCAAGTCCCGTACGGACGCCCCCTTCGGGGTCAATCTGCGGGCGGACGCCGGGGACGCGGCCGAACGGGCCCGGCTGATCATCGACGAGGGCGTCCGGGTGGCGTCCTTCGCGCTCGCCCCGTCCAAGGAGCTGATCTCCCGGCTCAAGGACGCGGGCGTGGTCGTGATCCCCTCCATCGGGGCCCGCCGGCACGCCGAGAAGGTGGCGGCGTGGGGCGCGGACGCGGTGATCGTGCAGGGCGGCGAGGGCGGCGGGCACACCGGTGACGTGGCCACGACCGTGCTGCTGCCGCAGGTCGTGGACGCGGTGGACATCCCGGTGATCGCGGCGGGCGGTTTCAGCGACGGCCGCGGGCTGGTCGCCGCACTGTCCTACGGGGCCGCCGGCATCGCCATGGGCACCCGGTTCCTGCTGACCTCCGACTCGACCGTCCCGGACGCGGTGAAGGCCGAGTACCTGAAGGCGGGGGTCAGGGACATCACCGTCACCACGGCCGTCGACGGCCTGCCGCACCGGATGCTCCGCAGCGAGCTGGTCGCGTCCCTGGAACGGTCGGGCCGTACGAGGGCGCTGGCCAAGGCCGTGGTCCACGCGGCCGGCTTCAAGAAGCTGTCGGGCCTGACCTGGTCGCAGATGGTCCGCGACGGCCTCGCGATGAAACACGGCAAGGACCTGTCCTGGAGCCAGGTGCTGCTCGCCGCCAACACCCCCATGCTCCTCAAGGCGTCCATGGTCGAGGGCCGTACGGACCTCGGTGTCATGGCATCGGGCCAGGTCGCGGGCGTGATCGAGGACCTTCCGTCCTGTGCGGAGCTCGTCGACCGCGTCATGGCCGAGGCTCACGCCGTGCTGGAACGTCTGCACGGCTACGACTCCCCCCACGAAGTCCCCCCGCACTAGCTCGGCACCCTGCCACCACCAGGGTGATTCCCTTCTCCGTTACAGGAGTTGCCCCAGATGAGCCGTGCCCGAATCCGCCTGGCGACCGCGGTGTTCGCCTCCGCCCTCGCCATCGGGACTCTGCCCGCCGCCGCGTACGCCGCGCCGGTGAACGGCGCCTCCGCCGCCTCGCGTCATCACGCGCTGTCGACGGAAACGATTCGCCAGATCCCCCTCCAAGGCGCGGTCAACGTCCGCGACCTCGGCGGCTACCGCACCTACACCGGCGGTCAGGTCCGCCAGGGACTGGTCTACCGCTCCGACGCGCTCTCCAAGCTGACCGCCTCCGACGTCACCACCGTCTCCGGTCTCGGCCTCACGAAGGTCGTCGATTTCCGCATCCCGATGGAGGTCCAGTACGACGGCGCCGACAAGCTGCCCGCCGGCCTGGCCTCCACCTCCCGCTCGGTCAGCGACCTCGGCCTGTACGGGACCCTGGTCAGCGCGATAGGCAGCGGTGACCCCGTGAAGCAGGAGCAGATGCTCGGCGGCGGCCGCGCCGAGTCGTACATGCGCGACATCTACCGCACGTTCGTGACCAACCCCGACAGCCGATCGCAGTTCGCGACCACCCTCCGCGAGATCGCCGACGGCAACCAGGGCCCGATGCTGTACCACTGCTCCTCGGGCAAGGACCGGACGGGCTGGATGAGCTACGTCCTGCTGCGCGCGCTGGCCGTCCCACAGGACGCCGCCGAGCGCGACTACCTGGCCTCGAACACCTTCCGCGGGGCGTACGACGCCCAGGTGCGGGCCGGCCTCAAGCAGTCCGGCCGGATGCAGAACCCCGATCTGCTGATCCCGCTCCAGGAGGTCCGCCAGGACTACCTGGACTCGGCGACCACGCAGATGGAGGCCGACTACGGCAGCTTCTACGGGTACCTCACCCAGGGCCTCGGCCTGGACGTGAAGACCCTGGCGAAGCTCCAGGCCAAGATGGTCCGCTAGTCGCCGGACACAGCACTGCGCCGGGCAGCACTCCCGTGCTGCCCGGCGCAGTGGTTCCTACGTGTGTCTTCGCCGATCAGGCGGAACGGCGACGGGCCTGGCCCGCGCCACCCACCCGGCTGCGGGCCGAAGCGGCGGCGGCGCCGCCGGAGGGGGCACCTCCGGTACGCCGGCCGCGCTCGCCGGAGCCGCCGGCAGCGGCGCCCTGGCCACCCTGGCCGCGACGGGCCTGGCCGGACCCGGAGGCCGGAGCCTGGCCGGAGGCGCCACCGCCACCGGAACGGCGGCCGCGGCCGCCGCCCGCCGGAGCGGCGCCCGTGCCGGAGCCCGTACGCGCACCACCGGAACGGCGGCGCGAGCCGGAGCCCTCGCCACCGGAACGCTGGCGCGGCGGAGTGGCCTGCGGCACGTCCAGCACCACGGGGATGCCCGAGGGCTCCTTGGCGCCGGTGATCCGGGCCAGCTCCTCGTCGGAGGACTTGATCTGCGCGGTGCGCGGGGAGATCCCGGCGTCCGACATCAGACGGGTCATGTCGCGCTTCTGGTCCGGCAGGACCAGGGTGACGACGCTGCCGGACTCACCGGCACGGGCGGTACGGCCACCGCGGTGCAGGTAGTCCTTGTGGTCGACCGGCGGGTCCACGTTGACGACCAGGTCGAGGTCGTCGATGTGGATGCCGCGCGCGGCCACGTTGGTGGCGACCAGCGCGGTGACCTCGCCCGTCTTGAACCAGTCGAGGGTGCGGTTGCGCTGCGGCTGCGAGCGGCCGCCGTGCAGGCCGGAGGCGCGGACGCCGTCCGCGAGGAGCTTCTTGACCATGCGGTCGACCCCGCGCTTGGTGTCGACGAACATGATCACCCGGCCGTCGCGAGCGGCTATACGCGTGGCCACGGCCTTCTTGTCGGTCTCGTCCATGACGTACAGGACGTGGTGCTCCATCGTGCTGACCGCACCGGCGGACGGGTCGACGGAGAAGGCGACCGGGTCGTGCAGGAACATCTTGACGAGCTTGTCGATGTTCTTGTCGAGGGTCGCCGAGAACAGCATGGTCTGGCCCTCGGGCTCGACCTGCTTGAGCAGGGCGGTGACCTGCGGCATGAAGCCCATGTCGGTCATCTGGTCGGCCTCGTCGAGGACCGTGATGGAGACCTGCGAGAGGTCGGCGTCACCGCGGTCGATGAGGTCCTTCAGGCGGCCGGGGGTGGCGACGAGCACCTCGGAGCCGCGGCGCAGGGCGCCGGACTGCCGGTTGATCGACATGCCGCCGACGACGGTCGCGATGCGCAGGTTGACGGCCGTGGCGTACGGGGCCAGGGCGTCGGTGACCTGCTGCGCGAGCTCACGGGTGGGTACGAGGACCAGCGCGAGCGGCTGCTTCGGCTGCGCGCGACGGCCCGCGGTGCGGGCCAGCAGCGCCAGGCCGAAGGCCAGCGTCTTGCCGGAGCCGGTACGGCCGCGGCCGAGCAGGTCACGGCCGACGAGGGAGTTCGGAATCGTCGCGGCCTGGATCGGGAACGGCTCGGTGACGCCCTGGGCTGCGAGGGTCTTCAGCAGCGCCTCGGGCATGTCCATGTCCCCGAAGGAGTCCACCGGCGGGAGGGCCGGGGTCAGCGGTTCGGGCATGGTGAATTCTTGGGGCCTGGCTACGGGGGCGGACTTCTGCCGTCCCGCGCCAGCCTTCGGACGTCCCTGAGCCGCACCTCGACCCCGGGTGGGGCGGCGGCTGGGTCGTGCGGAGCTGGAGCTGGTCATGCGAGAAAGCCCTCCTGAAACCGGCAGGTACTGCACAAAGACACTGCAAACAAAGGTCGAAACAGCAGACAAGCCGGGGCCCGCACCTTCACGGCGCGGACCCCGGCATGCTGAAGGAATTAGGCGGGGAGGATGTTCTCCGCCTGGGGGCCCTTCTGGCCCTGGGTGACGTCGAAGGACACGCGCTGGCCCTCGTTGAGCTCACGGAAGCCCTGGGTGGCGATGTTCGAGTAGTGGGCGAAGACGTCCGGGCCGCCACCGTCCTGCTCGATGAAGCCGAAGCCCTTTTCCGAGTTGAACCACTTCACGGTGCCAAGTGCCATTTTTGAATCTCCTGAATAGGCGGCAAAGGGCCCCATCCGGAGATTCCGGCAAAACAATAAAAGCGCCTGTCGGAGCATTCCCGTCAGGCGCACATAAAGTTCATGGGTACCACAACTGCAACGAGCTCTAAGCTAGCACACGTCTGTCGGGGAGTGTCGCGGCGAGCATGTGACCTCCGTCCTGCGTGTCCCCCGTACGGAGTCTTCCGCCCACCTCCGCGAGGGCCGCCCGGAGCCCCGGAATCCCCATCCCGCCTGAGTCGAGGACGATCCGCTCCCCCTCCGGAGCGGTGTTCACGACGTCGAGGCGGACCTCCCCGTCCTCCGCAAAAAGATTCATCCGAACGGCGGAGCCGGGGGCGTACTTCGCCGCGTTGGTGAGCCCCTCGCGGGCGATCCGCAGCAGGAGGCGCCCGTCGGCCGCCGGGAACTCGCCCAGGCCGGGCTGGGTGCGGTGGGTGATCTCCATGCCCGTGGCCCGCATGTTCCGGGCCAGCGAGCCCAGGAACCGGCCGACGTCCACGGGCGAGGTGTGCGCGCGGCGCCCGGCGGGATCGTTCAGCATGTCCAGCACCTCTCTGACCTCGGTCATCGCGGCCCGGGCCGATTCCTCCACGGCCGCGGCGCCCTCCCGGACCCGGGGGTCGGCCCCGGCGTCCAGGCGCAGGGCCGCGGCCTGCATCGTGAGGGCGGTGAGCCGGTGGCCCAGACCGTCGTGGGTGCGCTGGGCCAAACGGGTGCGTTCCTGTACGACGGCCAGGTCGGCCGCCTGGTCCACGGCGGCGTGGGCCTGGCGGGCCCGCTCGCGCAGCGCGGACATGACCGCGCGGTTGCGGCGCACGGTCTCCCCGTACAGGGCGGGTACGACGATGCTGCCGAGGACGAAGGAGGCGGGGTCCCGGCCCGCGTACCCGAGGGGCAGGAAGAGGTCGCGCGTGCCCGCGTAGAAGAGGCCCATCAGCAGGATCCCGCCCCAGCGGTGGGTGCGGCCGTACGCGGCCAGGGCGTAGGCGCCGAAGACGAGTGGGCCCCGGTCGTCGGAGACCAGGGTGGCGAAGGTGGCGGCGAGGGCCGGCACCCAGGCGTGGGAGCGGCGCCAGAGCAGGGTGACGGCGGCGAGCAGGCCGGCGGCGAGGCTGAGCGGGTAGTTGGTGACGAGGCCGAAGCGGTGGACGTCCTCGAGGTTGATGGCGGTGAGCAGTGCGCAGAGGGCGGCGAGCCACATGTCGGTGCGGCGGGCCCGTACCGGGTCGGGCGCTCCGGAGCCCTCACCCGTCAAGGTGCGCAGCCCGCGTTCCAGGAGTTGTCCGGCGCGCCCGGGCACAGCCTGCATGAATCCCCCACCCCATATGCGCATATGCGCACAGACCACATGAAAACGTCCCCCCAGGTTGCCCGCCTTCCGCCGAAGGGGCATCCCGGGGGACGCGTTGAGGGGTGGTGCGGCCCTCCCGTCAGGAGGAGGGCCGCAGATTCGGTGGCGTACTCAGACCTCGACGCCGAGGCCGTTCAGCCAGGTCACCGGGTTGATGTCGGCGCCGTAGGTGTTGCTGGAACGGACCTCGAAGTGCAGGTGCGGTCCGGTGGAGTTGCCGGTGCTGCCGGATCGGCCGATCTGCTCGCCCGCGGAGACCCGCTCGCCTTCGGAGGCGGTGGCCGAGGACAGGTGGGCGGAGAGGGTGTAGCGGCCGTCGTCGTGCTGGATGACGACGGCGTTGCCGTACGCACCCTGCCAGCCGGAGGAGACCACGGTGCCGGCCGCGGCGGCCTTGACCGGGGTGCCGGTGCCGACCGCGAAGTCGATGCCGGTGTGGTAGCCGGCGGCCCAGCCGCCGGCCTGGTGGTAGCGCGCGGAGACGGAGGCGCCGGAGACGGGCAGGACGCCTTCGGCGCTGCTGCTGGAGCCGGCGGAGCTGCTGGAGCCGTCCTCGCTGTCGGAAGCCTCCGAGGAGTCGGAGGAGTCCGAGGAGTGCGACGCCGCGGGGGTGCTGCTGCCGGAGCCGGAGCCCGAGCCGTACGCGAGGTTCTGGCCCGGCAGGATCATGTCCGGGTTGGAGCCGATGACCGAGCGGTTGTCGGAGTACAGCTTCTGCCAGCCGACACCGAGCTCGGAGCCGATGGAGCCGAGGGTGTCGCCGCTGACGACGGTGTAGGTGCCCTCGCCCCGGCCGGACTTCTCGGCGGCCGGCGCGGACTGCTCGGCCGGCGCCTCGGCGTTCTTCCCCTCGGTGGAGGAATCGGAGCTGGCGGACTCGGGGGCCGGGCCGCCGCGCTGGAGGCCGGCGAGCTTGCCGCAGGAGGGCCAGGCGCCGGGGCCCTGGGTGGCGAGGACCTTCTCGGCGACGGCTATCTGCTGCGCCTTGGTGGCCTGGTTGGCCTGGGGGGCGTACTGCGTGCCGCCGAACTCCGCCCAGGTGCTGGGGGTGAACTGGAGGCCACCGTAGAAGCCGTTCCCGGTGCTGATGCTCCAGTCACCGCTGGATTCGCACTGTGCGACCTCGTCCCACGTGCCGACCGACGCGGCGGACGCGGGCATTGCCACGAGGCCCACGGCGGCGGGGGCGGCGAGACCGGCGACAACGAGACCGGCGAAGGTACGAGCAGAGGGGAAAGACATGCGGAGTTCCTGACTTCGGGGACATGTACGGAGGCCGGTGGAGCGGGTGAAGCGGTGGTGCGTTCGGCCTCGGTAACCACCGTCCGGGAAGGCGGGGGGTCCCCGAAGTCCCCTAAAGAGGACAAGGGAGGACGCAAAAGGGGACTGGGAGGGGAGAGTTACGGGGACTTAGGTCCAGATATGCCGGTAATGTCCGCAATAAGACGGGGCTTCAGGGGAGGTGGGTCACATGGCGATCCGGGTGATGGTGGTCGACGACCAGAGCCTCATACGGTCGGGACTGGTCACCCTGCTCTCGAGCGCGCCCGACATGGAGGTGGTCGCGGAGGCCGCCGACGGAGCCGAAGCCGTGCCGCTGGCGCGCACGCACCGGCCGGACGTGGTGCTGATGGACCTGGTCATGCCGAAGGTCGACGGGTTCGAGGCCACCTTGCAGCTGCTGCGGCTGCCGGACCCGCCGCGCGTCCTCGTACTCACCGGCTACACGGCGGACGACCTGGTCCTGGACGCGCTGCGGGCCGGGGCCGCCGGGTTCCTGCTCAAGGACCTGCGGCCGGAGGAGCTCTTCGCCGGCATCCGCACGGTCGCGGCGGGCGGCAGCGCGCTGGCCCCCGGGGTGATGCGGACGCTGCTGGAACGGGCGGACACGCGCGTCGAGACCCCCGACCACGCGGAGCAGCTCTCCACCCTCTCCCCCGGCGAACGCGACGTCCTCGCCCTGGTCGGGGAGGGCCGGACGAACCTGCAGATAGCGGAGGCGCTGCACCTGTCCCCGGCGAGCGTGAAGACGTACGTGTCACGGATCCTGACGCAGCTGGACCTCACGAACCGGACCCAGGCCGCGATCCTGGCCTACGAGGCGGGGCTGGTCCGCGCGGCGTAGCGGCTGCCTCCGGACCCTGAGCGACTCCGGTACAAGGGCTGGTCCGACCGGGCGTGATCGAAAACAATGGCGCCATGACGACGACTCCCCGCTCCCGGGCGCGGTCCTTCGACACCGCCGCCGCCCTCTACGGCCGGCACCGGCCCGGCTACCCCGAGGCGCTGTACGACGTGGTCGAGGAGCTCGCCGGGCGCCGGTTCGCGGGGGCACGGGTGGCGGACGTGGGGGCCGGGACCGGGATCGGAACGGCGCCGATGCGGGCCCGGGGGGCCGAGGTCGTGGCCGTGGAGCCCGGGGACGGGATGGCGGCCGAGTTCCGGCGCACCCACCCGGACATTCCGATCGTGCGCGGGGACGGCGACCGGCTGCCGCTGGTCAGCGGCGGGTTCGACTTCCTCACCTACGCCCAGGCCTGGCACTGGACCGATCCGGCGCTGGCGGTGCCCGAGGCCCGGCGGGTGCTGGGGCCCGGGGGCGCGCTCGCGATCTGGTGGAACGACCTGGACGAGTCGGTCGGCTGGGTCGCCGAGCAGGGCGAGCGGCTCCGTACCTTCTTCGAAGCGGTCGGCCCGCACAGCCTGAACGGCGGCGGCGCGGTCTCGTTCCGTACCCTCCCCCAGGGCCTCGGCTCCGGTTTCACCACCCGGACCGTCTCCTGGTCGCGCCGGATCTCCCTGGACGCGCATCTGGCGAACCTCTCCAGCCACTCCGCTTTCCTGCTGCTGGGCGAGGCCGGCACGCGGGAGTTCCTCGACGCCGAGCGGGCGCGGCTGGATCCGGTCTTCCCGGACGCGGTGGTGGAGGAGCCCTATGTGGTGAGCGTCAGCGTGGCCGTCATCTGAGACACCGCCGTACGGAGTGGACCCTTCCGCCCTCTTCCCGTGAGGTTGTTCGCCATGCCGACGTCTTCGCCTTCTTCTCCCCAGCTGCCGCCCGCCCTGCGGGCCTTCTTCCTCGCCAACGAGGGGCTCGCCTTCTTCCTGGAGCTCGCGGCCCTCGGCGCTCTCGCCTGGTGGGGTTTCACCCGTGACATCGGGCGGATGGGTTCCATAGCCCTGGCAGTGGCCGCGCCGCTCGCCGCCGCCGTGCTCTGGGGGCTCTTCGCCGCGCCGAAGGCCCGTTATGCCGTTCCGCTCGCCGCTCAGCTCGGGGTGAAGGTGCTGGTGTTCGGCGCCGCCGCCCTCGCGCTCCTGGCGCTCGGGCAGCGGTCGCTCTCCCTGTGGTTCACGGTGGTCGTGGTCGTGAACACCGCTCTGGCCACCTACTACCGGACCCGCCACTGACGGGCTGCGCCCGCGTCGGTCCCGATGTGGTTCAGATGAGGTTGGTGTAGCCGTTCCAGCCCCAGCCGGCGCGGATGCGGTCACCGAAGGGGGCCTTCGGGTTTCCTGTGCCCGGGTAGAGCCAGAGGTTGCCTGCGCCGTCACGGGCGAGGAGGTCCGCGTTGCGGTCCGAGTTGAGGTCGCCCGGGACGACGAGCTGGTTGTAGCCGTTCCAGCCCCAGCCGGCGCGGATGCGGTCGCCGAAGGGGGCGCTGGGGTTGCCGGTGCCGGGGTAGAGCCAGAGGTCACCGGCGCCGTCACGGGCGAGGAGATCGGGCTTCCAGTCGCCGTTGAGGTCGGAGCCGCCGACGAGGGTGTTGTAGCCGTTCCAGCCCCATCCGATGCGGATGCGGTCGCCGAAGGGGGCGCTGGGGTTGCCGGTGCCGGGGTAAAGCCAGAGGTCACCGGCGCCGTCACGGGCCAGGAGATCAGCCTGCCGGTCACCGCTCAGGTCGCCCGCTCCGGCGAGGGTGTTGTACGTGTTCCAGCCGGCTCCCAGGCGGACGCGGTCGGCGAGCATGCCGTCTCCGGGGTAACCGTGGTAGTACCAGAGAACGCCGTCGGCGTCCCGGGCGACGAGGTCGCCGGCATTCTGGTCCCGGAGGGGGGACAGCTTGGTGATGGCGTTGTAGCCGCCCCAGCCGGTCCCGATCTGGATGCGGTCCAGGAAAGGGGCGCCGCCCTTGCCGGTGCCTTGGTACTCGTACAGGCCCCCGCTGGCGTCCCGTGCCATGAGGCGGACGTTGCTGCGGACGGGGGTGCCCTGGATGGCGAAGCTGCCCCTCGTCGTCGGCTCTATGGGATGGCGGTAGGTGTAGGCCTTGTAGAAGGCCTGTCCATCGATCTTCCAGCTTTCCGTGCCGGGGGCGGCGCGGACGGTGTAGGTGATGTCGACATCACCGGGCGTCACGTCGCAGTAGAACACGGCCAGGCCGGCGACGAAGGTGTACCACCCCTCCAGGGTGCACTGGGCGCCTGCTCCGGAGCTGACCTGGGTGACAGTGATGTCCACGCCCTGACCGAACCAGTCGGGCTGACCACCTGCCTGGCGGAAGGACGCCCAGACGCGGCCCTTGTCGACCGCGTGAACGCGCAGGGTCTGCTTCGTGGGGGTACCGGCGGGCACGTCGGGGGTGATGAAGGTGGCGGTGTTGCGCGCGACGTGCTCGGCGGTGAGTACGGTGAAGTGGGCGGTGCCGTGCGTGCCGTCGGCCGGTGTGGCGCCCGCGGTCTGGGCCTGCTTGACGGCCTCGGCCAGGTCTCCGCCGCGGGGAAGGTGGACGGCACCGTAGTAGGCGGTGGTCTCGTCCGCGATGTCGGCGGCGATCTTGATCTGCGGGCCGCGCGGCATTTCGTTGTTGCCGGTCATGGCGCATTTGTAGACGGCGGTGTAGCCGGTGACCGGCGTGCAGTTGCTGGCCCCAACAGTCTGGAAGGCCAATCCGGCGGGCAGCCCGGCTCCGTCCCCGGCCTGGCCGGTGAGCGGCTTGGTGGCGAACGCGTAGACGAGGTCGCCGTCGCTGGTACCCGACACCGTGTCGGGGCCGACCATGAACCCCTTGTCGTCCGGAGAGAGCGTCGGGCTGTTGTTCAGGGTGAAGCTGAAGGAGCCGTCCGCCGATGCGGGAACAGCCGTGCCCAGGCCCGTGGCGAGCAGCGCGGCGACCCAGCCGCCGGTGGCCGCTATCCGGCCCCATCGTCGTGACATGGAAAAGTCCCCCGTGGTGAAGAGGCGGCATGACGCCGCGGCAGAAGACTCGTGGTGCATCGGCACACGTCCGGCCGGCCCGAAGGCCCCGGCCAGTGGCGCGGGATGATCACGAGTTGGCCGAGTGTAGCCACCGGGGGCGGGGCGGCCTCAGGCAGGGCAGGCGGGTTCCCGCCTGCCCGTGACCAGCCGACCTCGGCGCTACCCGCCCAGCACCGCCGCCCGGCACTGCGAGGGGCTCCCCCACGCGTCGCGCAGCGGGCGGGCCTTGCGCAGCCACAGCGAGAGGTCGAGCTCCTCGGTGTAGCCCACGGCTCCGTGGAGTTGGAGTGCGGTCATGGCGGCCGCGTACGCCGCTTCGCCCGCGGTCAGCTTCGCCGCCGCGACCTCTTCGGGTGCCAGGGACAGCGCGGCCGCCCAGAGGAGCGGCCGGGCGAACTCGAGGCCGAGGAGGGTGTCGGCGAGCCGGTGTTTCACCGCCTGGAAGCCGCCGATCTGCGTGCCGAACTGGGTGCGCTGCTTCGCGTACTCCACCGTGCGGGCCAGGAGCGCCTCGCCGACTCCGAGGCACTGGGCGGCCGTGAGGAGCCGGGCCCAGTGCCCGGCATGGCGCGCGGCTGTCAGGACCGCGGGGCCGGAGGCCAGGAGTTCGCCGCCGTCCTCGGGGACCGAGAGGCGGCGGGACGGGTCGGTGGAGGTACGGGGCGGGGCGGTGGCGGTGGTCAGGCGGAGCTCGCCGGCCGGAGACACCGTGAAGAGGTGTGTGGCGGCGTCCGCGTCGAGGGCGTACGGGCTGCCGCCGGGCAGGGTCAGGGTGGCCGAGGTCTCCCCGGCCACGAGCCCGGGGAGGAACCGTTTGGCCAGGGTGTGGTCGCCGAGGTGTGTCAGGAGGACGGAGGCGGCCGCCGTCTCCACCACCGGGCCGGGTACGGCGGCCCGGCCGAGCTCGACGAAGCCGAGGGCCATCTCCGTCGGCAGCAGGCCCATGCCCTCGTGGGTTTCGTCGGCGGCGAGGGCGAAGAGGCCGGTGTCGGCGAGCCGGGTCCGCAGGGTCAGCCCGGGGGCGTGGTCCGCGGCGCCCCAGGCCCGTACCGCGGCCGGGACCTCGGCGGCCGCGAGGAGGTCGCGCAGCGTGCGGGCGAAGTCCGACTGCTCTTCGGTCGGCAGGAAGCGCATCAGCGGCGGCCCTTCGGGAGGCCGAGCAGCCGCTCGGCGATGATGTCGCGCTGGATCTCGTTGGTCCCGGCGTAGATGGGGCCGGCCAGCGAGAAGATCCACGGTTCGGCCCAGGCGCCGTCGGCGAGTTCGGCGTCGGCGCCGAGGAGGTCGAGGGCGGTTTCGTGCAGGGCGATGTCGTACTGGGACCAGAACACCTTGTTGAGGCTGGACTCGGCGCCGATGGTCTCGCCCGCGGCGAAGCGGGAGGCGTTGGTCCAGGTGAACAGCTGGTAGGCGCGCGCTCCGACCACGGCGTCCGCGACCCGGTCGCGCAGGGCGGTGTCGGCCGGGTCCCCGTCGCTGCGCCACAGCTCTACGAGGCGGTCGGCTGCGGCGAGGAACCGGCCGGGGGCGCGCAGGGTGAGCCCGCGCTCGTTGCCGGTGGTGGACATGGCGATGCGCCAGCCCTGGCCGGGCTCCCCGATGACGTCCGCGTCGGGCACGAAGACCTCGTCGAGGAAGAGTTCCGCGAAGGCGGGCTTGCCGTCGAGGCGGCCGATGGGCCGCACGGTGACCCCGGGGGCGTGCAGGTCGAACATCAGGTACGTGAGTCCCTGGTGCGGTTTCGGGGCGTCGGGGTCGGTGCGGAAGATGCCGAAGGCGCGGTCGGCGAAGGCGGCCCGGGAGGACCAGGTCTTCTGCCCGGACAGCAGCCAGCCGCCCTCGGTGCGCACGGCCCGGGACTTCAGGGAGGCGAGGTCGGAGCCGGATTCGGGTTCGGACCAGGCCTGGGCCCAGATCACCTCGCCGCTGGCCATGGAGGGCAGGACGCGCGCGCGTTGCTCGTCGGTGGCGTGGTCGAAGAGGGTGGGGGCGAGCAGGTTGATGCCGTTCTGGGAGACCCGGCCGGGCGCGCCGGCGGCCCAGTACTCCTCTTCGAAGACCAGCCACCGCTCGATGTCCACGCCCCGGCCGCCGTACTCCTCGGGCCAGGAGACCACCGACCAGCGGTGTGCGTGCAGGAGCGCTTCCCAGGCGCGGTGTGCGGCGAAGCCCTCCTCGGTCTCGAGGGAGGGGAGCGGTTCGGCCGGTACGTGGGCGGCCAGCCAGGTGCGGGCCTCGGCCCGGAAGGCCTCCACGTCCGCCGCATGGTTGAGGTCCATCAGGTGTTCGCCTCCTTCATCGCAGCTATGTTCATGCCGCCGAGCGAGTCCGCCGCCGTCTCGGCGTTGTGGGCGTGCGCCAGGTGGTGCAGGCCGAAGACGGAGTCCATGCCGGTGTGCAGGCCCTGGAGGTCCTCGGCCTGGTTGACGGCCCGTTTGGTCAGGGCCAGTCCGAATCCGGGCATCTCGGCGATCCGCAGGGCGAGGCGGTCGGTCTCCGCGGCCAGCTCGGCGCGTTCGACGACGCGGTTGACCATGCCGATCTCGTGGGCCCGGCGGGCGGGCATCCGGTCGCCGGTGTAGAGGAATTCCTTGGCGATGCGCGGGGGCATGGCCCAGGGGTGGGCGAAGTATTCGACGCCGGGGATGCCCATGCGCACGACGGGGTCCGCGAAGAACGCGTCCTCGCTGGCCACGATGAGGTCGCAGATCCAGGCGAGCATGAGCCCGCCGGCCACGCAGGCCCCGTGGACGGAGGCGATGACGGGCTTGGGCAGCTCGCGCCAGCGCCGGCACATGCCGAGGTAGACCTCGGATTCGCGGGCGAAGCGGGATTCGGCACCGGCGCGCTGGGAGTGGTCCCACCAGAGGCCGGCCCGCCGTTCGAAGGGCAGGTGCGCGTCGCGTTCGGGGGTGCCGATGTCGTGGCCCGCGGAGAAGTGCTCGCCGGCCCCGGCCAGGACGATCACCTTCACCTCGGGGTCGTCGGCGGCGCGGTAGAAGGCGTCGTCGAGGGCGTACGTCATCGCGCTGTTCTGCGCGTTGCGGTAGCGGGGGCGGTTCATGGTCACGTACGCGACCGGGCCGCGGCGCTCGTAGAGCACGGGGGTGACGTCGGGCATCCCTGCATCCTTCCCTAACAAGTGTTTGGTAGGTTAACGTACGGCCATGAGCAGCGTCGAGGAGTTCCGCACCGAGGTTCGGAGTTGGCTGAAGGCCCACCTCACCGGCGGGTTCGCCGACCTCAAGGGCCGCGGCGGACCAGGCCGGGAGCACGAGGCCTTCGCCGAACGTCTCGCCTGGGAGCGGCACATGGCGGCCCACGGCTGGACCTGCGTCGGCTGGCCCGTCGAGTACGGCGGCCGCGGCGCGAGCACCGAGCAGCAGATCGCCTTCCACGAGGAGTACGCCCTCGCCGACGCCCCCGCACGCGTCAACCACATCGGCGAGCAGCTCCTGGGCCCCACCCTGATCGCCCACGGCACCGAGGAGCAGCGGCGCCGCTTCCTGCCGCCCATCCGGGCCGTGGAGGAACTGTGGTGCCAGGGCTACAGCGAGCCCGACGCCGGATCGGACCTGGCGGGCGTCCGCACCCGGGCGGTCCTGGTGGACGGCGCCTGGGTGGTGGACGGCCAGAAGATCTGGACCTCCCTCGCCCACGAGTCCCAGTGGTGCTTCGTCCTCGCCCGCACCGAACCGGGCTCCCGGCGCCATGCCGGCCTGTCCTACCTCCTCGTCCCGATGGACCAGGAGGGGGTGGAGGTCCGGCCCATCACGCAGCTGACCGGGACCTCCGAGTTCAACGAGGTCTTCTTCGACGGGGCCCGCACCGACGCCTCCCACATCGTCGGCGCGCCCGGCGAGGGCTGGGCCGTCGCCATGGCCACCCTCGGCTTCGAACGCGGCGTCTCCACCCTCGGCCAGCAGGTCGGCTTCCGCCGCGAGCTGGAAACCCTGGCCGCGGTCGCGAAGCGCAACGGCGCGATGGCCGATCCGCTGATCCGCGACCGGCTCGTGCGGGCCTGGATCGGCCTGGAGACCATGGGCGCCCATGCCCGGCGGCCGGCCGTCGCCCCCTCCACGGCCAAGCTGTACTGGGCCCGCTGGCACCGGGACCTGGGCGAGCTCGCCATGGACGTGTGCGGTGCGGCCTCGCTCGTCGCAGCCGGCGCGCACGAGGACCCGTACGACCTCGACGACTGGCAGCGGCTCTTCCTCTTCTCCCGCTCCGACACCATCTACGCGGGCTCGGACGAGATCCAGCGCAACATCGTCGCCGAGCGGATCCTCGGCCTTCCCAAGGAGGTACGGGCATGAACGCACGCGGGAACGGACTGGGGAACGCACCGCAGTACGTGGCCGGACACGGACTGCTCAAGGACCGCACCGCCGTCATCACCGCCGCGGCCGGGGCCGGGATCGGCGGGGCCACCGCCCGCCGCTTCCTGGAGGAGGGCGCGCGCATAGTCATCAGCGACGCCCACGCGCGGCGGCTCAAGGAGAGCGAGGAGGCGCTGGCCGCCGAGTTCGGGGCCGACCGCATCGCCTCGCTGCCCTGCGACGTCACCGACGAGGAGCAGGTGGGGGCGTTGTTCGCGCTCGCCGAGCAGACCCACGGCGGGCTCGACATAGTCGTCAACAACGCCGGCCTCGGCGGGACCGCGAACCTCGTCGACATGACCGACGAACAGTGGTCCAAGGTCCTCGACGTCACCCTGAACGGCACCTTCCGGTGCACCCGCGCCGCGATGCGCTCCTTCCAGGCCGCCGGCACCGCAGGCGGGGTCATCGTCAACAACGCCTCCGTCATCGGCTGGCGCGCCCAGACCGGGCAAGCCCACTACGCCGCCGCCAAGGCCGGGGTGATGGCGCTGACCCGCTGCGCGGCGCTGGAGGCGGCCGAGTTCGGTGTACGGATCAACGCGGTCGCGCCGAGTCTGGCCATGCATCCGCACCTGGTGAAGGTCACCAGCGAGGAGCTGTTGCGCGAGCTGACGGCCCGGGAGGCCTTCGGCCGGTACGCCGAGCCGTGGGAGGTCGCCAACGTCGTCGTCTTCCTGGCCAGCGGGTACTCCTCGTACATGACGGGCGAGACCGTGTCGGTCAGCAGTCAGCACGCGTAGGCCCAGAATGGGCCCGTGCCAACGAACAAGAAGAAGCAGCAGGTGACGGCCTCGCCCGAGCGCAGGCGCGAACTCCTCGACATCGCCGCCGAGGTGTTCGCCGCGCAGGGCTACAACGCCACCACCGTCCGGAAGATCGCCGATGCCGCGGGGATGCTCGCGGGCAGCCTCTACTACCACTTCGATTCCAAGGAATCGATGCTCGACGAGATCCTCTCCGCCTTCCTGACCGAGCTGTGGGAGGGGTACGACACCGTCCTCGCCGCCGGTCTCGGGCCCAGGGAGACCATCGAGGCCCTCGTCACCGAATCGTTCCGGGAGATCGACCGGCACCGCGCCGCCGTCGCCATCTACCAGAAGGAATCCCGCACCCTCTCCGCCCAGCCCCGCTTCCACTACCTCTCCGACTCGCAGGTCAAGTTCGAGAAGGCGTGGCTGGGGACGCTGGAACGCGGGGTCGCGGACGGGGTCTTCCGCGCCGACCTGGACATCCGCCTCACCTACCGCTTCGTGCGCGACACGGTGTGGGTGGCGGCGTCCTGGTACCGGCCGGGCGGCCAGCACAGTCCCGAGGAGATCGCCCGCCAGTACCTGTCGATGGTGCTGGACGGGATCGCCACACGTACGTAACCCCCGTATATCCCTGAGGAGTTCCGATGCCCGAGGCCTACATAGTCGAAGCGGTACGCACCCCCGTGGGGCGGCGCAAGGGCGGCCTGTCCGAGGTCCACCCCGCCGACCTGGGGGCGCACGTCCTGAAGGCGCTCGTCGAACGCTCCGGGATCGACCCGGCGGCCGTGGAGGACGTGGTGTTCGGCTGCCTCGACACGGTGGGCCCCCAGGCGGGGGACATCGCGCGGACGGCCTGGCTGGCGGCGGGACTCCCCGAGGAGGTCCCGGGCGTCACCATCGACCGCCAGTGCGGATCCTCGCAGCAGGCCGTGCACTTCGCGGCCCAGGGCGTCATGTCGGGAACCCAGGACCTGGTGGTCGCGGGCGGCACCCAGAACATGTCGATGATCCCGATCGCCTTCGCCTCGCGGCAGGCCGCGGAGCCGCTGGGCTTCACCGAGGGCCCGTACCTGGGCTCGGCGGGCTGGCGGGCCCGGTACGGGGACTCCCCCGTCAACCAGTTCCACGGCGCGCAGCTCATCGCCGAGAAGTGGGGGATCTCGCGGGAGGACATGGAGCGCTTCGCCCTCCAGTCGCACCAGCGGGCGCTGCGCGCGATCGACGAGGGCCGCTTCGAGCGCGAGATCGTGCCGTTCGGAGAGGTCTCCACGGACGAGGGGCCGCGCCGCGACACCACGCGGGAGAAGATGGCGGGCCTCAAGCCGGTCATGGAGGGCGGCACCATCACGGCGGCGGTCTCCTCGCAGGTCTCGGACGGGGCGGCGGCGATGCTGCTGGCCTCCGAGCGGGCGGTCCGCGAGCACGGCCTGCGCCCGCGCGCCCGCATCCACCACCTGTCGGTGCGCGGCGAGGACCCGATCCGGATGCTGTCGGCGCCGATCCCGGCGACGGCGTACGCCCTGAAGAAGACCGGCATGTCCCTCTCGGACATCGACCTGGTGGAGATCAACGAGGCGTTCGCGCCGGTGGTGCTGGCCTGGCTGAAGGAGACCGGCGCGGACCCGGCGCGGGTCAACGTCAACGGCGGCGCGATCGCGCTGGGTCACCCCCTGGGGGCGACGGGCGTGAAGCTGATGACCACGCTCCTGCACGAACTGGAGCGCACGGGCGGCCGCTTCGGCCTCCAGACCATGTGCGAGGGCGGCGGCCAGGCCAACGTGACGATCATCGAGCGGCTGTAGCCCCGCTGCCGGCAGCCCCCGGGCGCCCCGGGCCCGAGCCCGGGCCGGGGGCGTCCGTTCACGCGTGGAACTCGTGCACCACCTCGATGCGGCCCACGATGTGCGCGTTGAACTCGTCCAGCTCCTCCGCCGGGACCCACAGCTCCAGGATGGTCTCGCCGCCCGCCTGCTGGACCGGGTAGCGCTCCAGGAAGGCCGAGTCCACCTCGAAGCGGGTCACGTAGCCCGAGCCGGAGTGCTTGACGTTCCAGTCGCTGGCGATGCGGATCGCGTAGTCCTCGTTCATCACTGGGTAGAAGATCGGCTGCTCGGGCAGCCGCGGCGGCCAGGCGCGCCAGTCGAGGGCGCGGACGAGGTCGAGTTCCGTCGGCCCCGTCGGGCGCCACAGGGTCGTTGTAGTGGACATGGGTGCAGCGTAGGCAGGTGTGCGCGGAGCCGGCCACCAGGTTTCAGCGGGCGGGGCGGCGGCGGGACAGGCTGGTCAGGGAGAGCGTCTGGAGCAGGGCCAGGCCGCCGGTCGTCGCCTCCCAGAACACCGGCTCCGGGTCGCGCTCGGTGCCCCATTGCCAGGCCGGGCCGTGCGGATCCACGAGCACCCGGAGGCCGTCGTTGCCGCCCCCGCCTCCGCCCAGCGGGAGTGCGCCCAGGTCGCGCCCCGACTGCGTGTACAGGTGGGTCCCCCGGTCGACCACCCGTTCCACCCGGCCGTAGGCGCGCAGCGCGTGCCCGTCCCACGCATAGCTGCCGCACAGCACGATCAGCACCGCGCCGATCGCGAGCAGCATCCGCTGGACGAACTCGGCTTCGGTACCGTGCGGCAGCCCCGACATCAGGGCGAACAGCGCCAGCAGGACCGGAAGCCAGTGGGGTGCGGGGCCGCGCATGAGCAGGACGGCCGCGAACTCCGCAGCGAGAGCTATGGAGTTGCGCAGCAATGCCCCGGGGACGGATATAGGCATGGGCACATCATGCCCGGGATATTCGCGCGCGGACCCGGCGGGTGCCCACGTACGATCCACCGCAAGGGCGGGGTCGTAGCACAGAGGTAGTGCGCCTACACAGCATGGAGGAGGACGCCGGTTCGAATCCGGTCGCCCCGCCCCCCTTACTTCACGGCCACGGCCGTGGTCGTGGTCGCGGTTGTCGCCGCCAGCCAGGCACCGGCAGTCGTCAGCGCCGTCGCCGCGGCGGGGAGCGGTAGGCCCAGGAAGCCGTGGAAGACGCCGGGGACCAGGTGAACCGTGCAGTCCACGCCCGCCTCGCCCAGTCGGCGCCCGTACGCCAGTCCCTCGTCGCGCAGGACGTCGCAGTCCGCGAGGACGATCAGGGCGCGGGGCAGCGCCGAGACATCGGGGGCCCGGAGCGGGGAGACGTGCGGGTGGGCCGGGTCGCCGCCGTACTGGTCCCAGTACCAGGCCATGTGGGCCGCCGTGTGGAAGTGGTCCCGCGCGAACTCCGCCACCGAGCCGGACTCCATCGACGCGTCCAGGGGCGGGTAGAAGAGGAGCTGGCCGGCCAGTAGCTCGGGGGCCCGCAGGGCCGTCACGGCCGCCAGGTTGCCCCCGCTGGAGTCCCCCGCGGCGACCAGACGGGCCGGGTCGCAGCCCAGTTCCACGGCCCGCGCGCGGGCCCACAGCAGGACGGTCAGCGCGTCGTCGGGCGCCGCCGGCCAGGGGTGTTCGGGGGCGAGGCGGTAGTCCACGGAGACCACCACCGCGCCCGAGGCGGCCGCCAGACTCCGGCACAGCGCGTCGTGGGTGTCGAGGCCGCACATCACCCAGCCCCCGCCGTGGAGGTAGAGGGCGAGGGGGCGGCCGGTGGCGCCCGGCGCCGGGTCGTAGATCCGGACCGGTACCCCGTCGGCGACCGCGTCCCGTACCGAGTCCAGCTCCGGGCCCCGCGACGGGGAGCCGGCCGCCGCCGCCCGCAGGGCCGCCGGGTCCCCCGGGCCGGGGAAGGCGGCCGCCATCGCATCGCACAGCCGCCGTGCCGCGGGGGAGAGCGAGGAGCCGCTCATTTCGTGGTCATCCCGCCGTCGACGGTGAACTCCGTGCCCGTGATGTACGAGGACGCGTCCGAGCAGAGGAAGAGGACCAGCTCCCCGACCTCCTCGGGCCGTCCCATCCGCCCCAGCGGCACGTGCGACCAGTCCCGGCCCGCGACCGCCTCGGCGACCATCGGGGTGTCGATCGCCCCCGGGTGGACCGAGTTGACCCTGATCCGGTCCCCCGCCAGGTCCAGCGCCGCCGACCTCGTCAGCCCGCGCAGCCCGAACTTGGTCGATCCGTACGCCGCGTGACCGGGGATGCCGACCAGTCCGGCGGTGGAGGAGATGTTGACGATCGAGCCGCCGCCGCCGGTGCGCAGGACCGGGGCCACCGCCTGGATGCCGAGGAAGGGCCCGAGCAGGTTGACCCGTAGCAGCTCTTCGAATCCGGCGGCGCTCTGCTCCTCGACGTGGGCCGTGCGCCACAACGCCGCGTTGTTGACCAGCGCCGAGACCGTGCCGAAGGCGCGTACGGCCTCCCGGACGACCTGCGCCCAGCTCTCGACGTCGGCCACGTCGTGCCGTACGTAGAGCCCCTGGTCGCCCAGTGCGGAGGCGACCGCGCGGCCCTCGTCCTCGCGGATGTCGGTGACGACCACCCGCGCCCCGGCCTCGGCGCACAGCCGGGCCTCGGCCGCGCCCTGGCCGCGGCCGGCGCCGGTGATGACGACGACCTTCCCGTCCAAAGACACCACGGTTCAGCCCTCCAGGGCGCGGAAGTGCGGGATGACGCTCTCGCCCCACTGGCGGATGGTCTCCATGCAGGCCTCCTGCGGGACGGTGCCCATCTGGATCAGGCACATCACCTCGTCGACGCCGATCTCGCGCAGCTGCTCGACGTAGGCGATGGCGCTCTGGGCGTTGCCGTAGGCGTGCTCGGCGTTGTAGGTGCCCGTGTCGACGGGTCGGGCCGGGATGTTCGCCTCGTGGAGCCTGGCGACGAGTTCGCCCCGGCTCTTCTCCAGGGCCGCCACGTGGTCCTCGGCGGTCTCCTCTTCGGAGTAGCCGGTGGGCTCGGGGGCGTTGCCGTACCAGTGGGCGATGGACTCGGCGAAGAAGCGCTGGCCGCGCGTGCCGAGGCGCAGGGCGCGTTCGGCGTCGTCGAGGACGATGGTGGGGCAGAGGGCGGAGAGGTGGTCGTTGACCTCGCTGGAGACGAGGCGGTCGCCGGTGCGGGTGGCGATGGCCTCGTCGTAGACCTTGCGCATCTCGCGGACGTCGTCGGCGCCGGCGAAGCCCATCACCAGTGCTCCGATGCCCAGTTCGGCAGCGAGCTTGAGGGTGTCGTGCTTGGAGCAGGCCATGAAGAGCGGCGGGTGCGGGTCCTGGACGGGGCGGGGCAGGATCGCGCCCGGGCCGATGTCGATGGAGCCGTGCCACTCGAACTTCTCCTCGCGCCAGGCCGAGGAGAAGATCCGCAGGGCCTCTTCCATCTGCGGATAGGTGTCCTCGGGCCTGACCCCGTACATGGACATCTCCTGGCGGGTGGCCCCGCGCCCGGCTCCTATGTCCACGCGGCCGCCGGAGAGCACGTCGAGCATGGCGGCGCGCTCGGCGACGCGTACCGGGTGCTGGTAGCCGAAGGGCATGGTGACCACGCCGTGGCCGATGCGGATCCTCTTGGTCCGGGCGGCGACCCAGGTGAGGAAGATCTCGGAGGCGCTCATGTGGGCGTACTGGGTGAGGGCGTGGTGCTCGACCGCCCAGATCCGGTCGAAGCCCATCTCCTCGGCGAACACGGCCTGTTCGACGCAGTCGTGGATGACCTGGCGTTCGCGTTCGGGGGTCGGGTCGACGAGCTGCGCCTCGAAGATCATCGAGAACTTCACGGTGAACCTCCCAGCCGTGCGAAGGCACGGCATGTGAACGATGTATTTCTAATAGGAATACTTCTAGCAGTTATAGCCTGCCGGAGGAAGAGGTGCCACGAAGAGCGGTCGTAGACTGCGCTGCGTGGCAGAACAGGCGGCAGACGAGACGAACAAGCGCACGCTCCCGGCGACCAGCTGGGCGGTGCTCGGGCTGCTCTCCTTCGGAGAGGAGCTCTCCGGCTACGACCTGAAGAAGTGGTCGGACTGGTCCCTGCGCTTCTTCTACTGGAGCCCGTCCTTCAGCCAGATCTACAGCGAGCTCAAGCGGCTGGAGAAGGCCGGGTACGCCTCCTCCCGGATGGTCGCCCAGGAGACCGGAACCCGCGACAAGCGCGTCTACCGGATCACCGACGAGGGCATGGCCGCCGTACGGGAATGGGCGCGCGAGGCCCCCGTCGACCCGCCGGTGCTCAAGCACGGGCCGATGCTGCGGCTGTGGCTCGGCCACCTGCTGGAGCCGGAGCAGATGCGCGAAGTCCTGTCACAGCACCAGGAGTTCGCGGAGAAGATGCGGCGGCGCGCGGTGGCCGACGCGGACGGGGCGAAGGAGGAGGCGTCCTGGGCGTACCCGACGCTCACCCTCAAGTGGGCGGAGCGGTACTACGCCTCCGAGCGCGACCTCGCCGCCGCCATGCTCGACGACATCGCGGAGCTGGAGAGCCGGCGCGCGGCCGGCCCGGCGGAAGCCGGGACCCCGGATGCGTCCGGCACCTCCGACGCACCCGGCAAGCGCCCGTAGGTGCGCCGGAAGTAGAGCAGCGGCGCGCCCTCGCGGTGCGCGGTCAGGGCCGTGACCCTGCCCAGCGCGATGGCGTGGTCGCCGCCGTCCAGGACGGCCTCCAGATCGCATTCGACGGTGGCCAGGGCCCCGTCGAGCAGCGGCGCCCCGTTGCCGCCGGAACGCCAGGCGACCCCGCCGAACTTGTCCCCGCCCGTGACGGCGAACCGGCGGCACAGGTCCTGCTGGTCGGCGGCCAGGATGTTGACGGCGAAGGCTCCGGCGGCCTGGATCTCGGGCCAGGTGGTGGACGTACGGGCCGGACAGAAGCAGACCAGCGGCGGATCCAGGGACACGGAAGAGAAGGACTGCACGGCCATCCCGGCGGGACGGCCGTCGGCTCGGCGTGCCGTGATGACGGCGACGCCGGTGCAGAAGCTGGAGAGGGCGGACTTCATGTCCGCGGCGAGGGTGAGGGTCGGCATGGTGACCTCCTGATCACGACGTTCCTACTAGGTATATGCCTAACCGAAACACATGTGATTGGATACCGCCCACGCTCGCTCGTCAAGTAGGGAGGGTTAGTGACCAGCCCCCGCCAGACCCCGCACGTGCTCCCACAACTGCCCCCGCACCAGCCCCCGCAACTGCCCCTGCCCCTGCCCCTGCCCGCCACCCTGGCCGGGCTTCCCGGGTACGCCGCCGCCGCGTACGGGGAGCGCGAGGCCCTCGCCGACGGGGAGGTCCGCTGGACCTTCGCCCGCCTCGCCGAGGAAATAGCCGCCTCCGCCCGCGCCGCCCTCGCCCATGGCGTCCGGCCCGGCGACCGGGTCGCGATCTGGGCCCCCAACAGCCGCCACTGGATCACCGCCGCACTCGGCGCGGTGGGTGTCGGCGCCGTCCTCGTCCCGGTCAACACCCGTTACAAGCCCGCCGAAGCCGCCGACATCATCCGGCGCAGCGGCGCCCGCGTGCTCTTCACCGAGCGCGGATTCCTCGGCACCGACTACGCCCGTGACCTGCACGCCTCCGGCGAGGACCTGGGCGCGCTCGCCTCCACGGTGATCCTGCGCGGCGGAGGAGAAATCTCTGAGGGAGACGGCTCCGGCGGCCCCGGTGGCTCCGGCGGCCCCGGTGGCTCCGGCGGCCCCGCCGCCACCGACTGGGGCGCGTACCTGCGTGCCGGGGCGGCCGTCCCCGACGCCGAGCGGGCCGCGCGCGCCGCCGCCGTACGGCCCGGGGACCTCAGCGACATCCTCTACACCTCCGGCACCACCGGCCGCTCCAAGGGGGTCATGACCACCCACGGCCAGACCGTCCGGCTCTACGCCTCCTGGTCCGGGCTCGTCACCCTGCGGCCCGGCGACCGGTACCTGCTGGTCAACCCCTTCTTCCACACCTTCGGTTACAAGGCCGGGGTGCTGGCCTGCCTGCTCCGGGGCGTCACCATGCTCCCCGAGGCCGTCTACGACACCGACCGGATCCTGCACCGCATGGCCGCCGAGCGCGTCACCTGCCTGATGGGGCCCCCGACCGTCTTCCACGGCCTGATCCGCCACCCGGAGCGCGCCGCCCACGACCTGTCCGCGCTGCGCCTGGCCGGCACCGGCGCCGCCTCCGTACCCACCTCCCTCGTGGAGGAGATCCGCACCGAACTGGGCGCCCCCGACGTGTTCACCGCGTACGGTCTCACCGAGTCCGGCGGGGTCGTCTCCGTCTGCCCCACCGACGCCGACGCCCGGACCCTCGCCCACACCGTCGGCCTGCCGCTGCCGGACACCGAGGTACGGATCGCGGGCCCGCTCGGCGAGGTGCTGCCCGCCGGGGAACCGGGCGAGGTGCAGGTCCGCGGCTACCACGTCACCCCCGGCTACCTGGACGATCCGGGGAGCACCGCCGACGCCGTGCTGCCGGGCGGCTGGCTGCGCACCGGGGACATCGGCGTCCTCGACGCGCGCGGCTACCTCGCCATCACCGACCGGCTCAAGGACATGTACGTGGTCGGCGGCTTCAACGCCTATCCGGCGGAGGTGGAGAACGTGCTGCTGACCCACCCGGCCATCACCGACGCGGCGGTGGTCGGAGCCCCCGACGAGCGGCTCGGCGAGATCGGGGTGGCCTACGTGGTCACCACCGGGCCCGTCACCACCGCCGAGCTGACCGCCTGGACCCGGGAGCGGCTGGCCAACTTCAAGGTGCCGCGCAGGTTCACCCGGCTCGACGAACTCCCGCGCAACGCGGGCGGCAAACTGCTGAAGACCGAGCTGCGCCGTGCGGCGCGAGGGGAGTCGGCATGAGCGGCCCCGGTACGCCGGCGCCCGCCCCGGAGCTGACGGAGCTGACGGAGCTGGGCGAACTGCGCGACGCGGTACGGGCGGTCCTCGCCCGGCATCCCGGCCACGCGGCCTGGGCCCCGCTGACGGCCCAGGTGGGCGCGGCCGCGCTGGCGGTGCCCGAGGAGTACGGCGGCCTGGGCTGCGGGACCGCCGAAGTCGCGGTGGTCATGGCGGAGCTGGGGCGCGCGCTGAGCCCCGTACCGTACCTGGGCTCGGCGGTGCTGACCGTGCGGGCACTGCTCGCGGCCGGGGACCGGGAGGCGTGCGAACGGCACCTGCCCGGGCTGGCGGAGGGCTCCGTGGTGGGGGCGCTGGCCTGGGCGGAGGAGGGCGGCTGGGAGGCTCCGGCCCTCTCCACCCGGGCGGTTCCCGCGGGCTCCGACTGGCTGCTGACCGGCGCCAAGCGGTACGTGCTGGCCGGGCCGGCGGAGCCCTCGCTGGTGCTCGCCTTCGCGGTGACCCCCGAGGGCCGGCTCGGCCTCTTCGCACTCGACTCCGCGCCCGCGTCCTTCACCGTACGGTCCACCATGGACACCACCCGGCCCCTCGCGGAGCTGGCCCTGGACCGGACCCCGGCGCGGCTGCTGTCCGCCGACGGCGCGGCCGTCCTCGACCGGGTCCGGGACCTGGCCTGCACGGCTCTCGCCGCCGAGCAGGCGGGGGCGGCGGCGCGGGCCCTGGAGACGACCGTGCGGTACGCGAAGGACCGGGTGCAGTTCGGGCGGCCCATCGGCTCCTTCCAGGCGGTCAAACACCGGCTGGCCGATATGCACACCGCCGTGGAGGGTGCCCGCTCGCTCGCCTTCGCGGCGGCCGCCTCCGACGCCGCCCCGAGCCAGGCCGCCGCGGCGAAGTCGGGGTGTTCGGAGGCCTACGCGTACGTGGCGGGCGAGATGATCCAGCTGCACGGCGGGATCGGCATCACCTGGGAGCACGAGGCGCACGCGTACTTCAAGCGGGCCCACGGCTCGGCCCACCTCTTCGGACCGCCGTCCGCACACCGTGAACGGCTGGCGGCCCGGCTCGGGTTCCTCCCGTCCGGGTGAACGCCGCCCGGGCTCCCGTACCCTCGGGCCCATGACGGGCAGCGCGGTGGACCTCCGGAAGATCGAAGAGAGCGCCCCGGCGCTGGTGAGCCTCTACAAGAGCGCCGGGGTCTCGCTGCGCAAACACGGCATGGAGGGCGGGCGCGCCTGCGTGTACCTGGTCCTGGACTACTCGGGGTCGATGCGCCCGTACTACGAGGACGGCAGCGTGCAGGCCCTCGCGGACCGGGTGCTGGGGCTGTCCGCGCACCTGGACGACGACGCCCGCGTACCCGTCGTGTTCTTCTCCACGGAGGTCGACGCGGTCGAGGAGATCTCCCTCGCCGGCCACGAGGGACGGGTCACCGAGATCGCCGCCGGGCTGGGTCACATGGGCAAGACGGCCTACCACGCGGCCATGGACGCGGTCATCGACCACTACCTGGACTCGGGGTCGGCGGCCCCCGCGCTCGTCGTCTTCCAGACGGACGGCGGGCCCATCAACAAGCTCGCCGCCGAGAGGTACCTGTGCAAGGCGGCCCGGCTGCCGATCTTCTGGCAGTTCGTCGGCTTCGGGAACACCCGCAGCTCGCAGTTCGACTTCCTGCGGCGGCTCGACGAACTGCCGGTCCCGGCCAAGCGGCCCGTGGACAACGCGGGCTACTTCCACGCGGGAACGGACCCGCGGACCGTCACGGACTCGGAGCTCTACGACCGCCTGGTCGCCGAGTTCCCGGAATGGCTGGCGGCGGCCCGCGCGGCGGGCATCGTGCGCGCCTGAACGGCGGTTGTCGGTGCCCCGCGCTTTGATGGAGGTATGACGACGAACAACTGGGCCGTATTCGAGAAGGCGGAACCCGAATTCGCGGCGGCCGTCCAGGCGCGCTTCGCGCAGTTCCCGCACCATGTCCTGGCGACCCTGCGCAAGGACGGATCCCCGCGCGCCACCGGGCTCAACGTGAAAATCCGCGGCGGCGAGCTCTGGTTGGGCATGATGCCGGGTTCGATGAAGGGCAAGGACCTGCGGCGCGATCCGCGCTTCGCCCTGCACACCAACCCGGGCGAGGGCGAGACCATGCCCGACGGGGACGTGCGGATCGCCGGGCGCGCGATCGAGATCGTGGAGCAGCCCGAGCTCCACCGGTACGCGGAGGAGGCGGAGGAGAACGACAGCCCGCACCCCTTCGACCTCTTCCGCGCCGAGCTGACGGAGGTGGTCCACGTCGGGGTCGAGGGCGATGACCTGGTGGTGCGGTCGTGGACCCCGGCGGGCGGGCTGCGCACCATCCGCCGGGGCAATGACGACGAGCCGGCCCGCGAGGACACCCCCGCCTGATCGGCTCGCGCGGGTCGGTTCGGGTGCGGGTCGGCTCAGGTGCCGGTCAGCTCAGGTGCGGGCGGGCCTTCTTGAGGGCCGCGGGGTCGACGTCCACCCAGTTCCGGTCGATGTTGATCGTCACGTCTCCGTACGTGGCGTCGTGGTCGCCCCGGAACTGGTGGGCCCGGCGCGCTCCCGACCACTGCTTGGTGCCGGCGGGCAGTCCGAGGTCGGCGTCGGTGACCGAGGCCGACCCGTTCCAGCGGGCCACCCACAGCACGTCGGGCATGGCGTCCGGGGCCTGGGCGTAATGGGCGCTCAGCGCCTTCGCCCCGGAGCTCGCCGAGACGTAGGCGGCCCCGCGGTAGCCCAGTTCGTGCAGCCGGACCGTCCAGGCGGTGAGGTAGGAGACGACCGGGCCGTCCCAGGTGGCCCGGTCGGTGTAGTTCTCCAGGTCGTTGTAGAGGACCGTGCCCTCGGCCAGACCCAGCGCGGTGGCCGCCTGGGCGGCGCCGTCGGCGGCGGCCGTGCCCTGGTCGGTGGCCTCGGAGGGGTCGGTGGAGAGCCCGGTGGAGGAGCTGTTCCAGGGCTGGGGGCCGACCCAGATCGGCATCAGGTGCCAGCCCGCGGCGGCCTGGCGGGTCACCCAGCCGGCGGTGAGCTGCGGCTGGGCGCAGGCGCGGGCCCGGCCGCCGATGTAGATGCCGACCGCGCCGAAGGGCGAGTCCTCCTTCCAGGCGTTCATGGCCTTCTGGGTGGGGGCGGTGCAGGCGTCGAAGCCCTCGCCGGTGTAGGGGCCCTGGGCGGCGGCACGGGGCCCCGGGCCGGGGGCGACGACCGGCTCGGCGGGGGCCGGACGGGTGGGCGGGGTGAGCGTACGGGCCCGGCCGAGCACTCCTCGTACCGTCTCGGGCGTGGCCCCGTAGGAGACGGTGGCCATCACCCCGGCGCGGCGCAGGGTGTAGCGGATCTCGTTGCTGTCGCCCCGGACCTTGGGCAGGGGTTCGCCCTCGTCCGCGCCGACGGTCGGGATGTCGGCGCGCGGCGGGGCCCCGTCGAGGGGCTCCAGGTGCAGGGTGTCGGCGCGCGGGGCGACGGCGCGGGCCGCTCCGCAGTCGCCCTGGGTACCGGCGTGCCCGAGGTAGAGGGTGGGCAGGTCCAGGCGCAGGCAGGCGTCGGGGTTCCGGTCGAGGTCGACGACCCGCCAGTCGGCGGGGACGGTGAGGTGCAGCCCGCGGTAGTCGACGGGGCGGCCGTCGGCGGGGCGGGCACCGGCGGCACCGGTGGCGGGGCGGGCACCGCCGGCGGGGGGACCGTCCGCGGCTCCGACCGGGACGGGAGCGAGCAGCGCGGCGCCCAGCAGGCAGCTCAACATCATGTGGGAGGGGAGCATGTGACCCACTGTTACCAGAAGGCCGCGGTGTTGACTCAGAGGCACGAGAAGGCGCGGGCCCGCTGTTGACGGGACGGCGGTACGGGGGCGCGGCCGGGCGGCTCTACGGGTCGCGGCCCGGCGGCCGAGGCGGCGGCCGACCGCGTGCGCCCGGCAGCGCCCCGGCCCGTGGTCGGCCTGTGGGTCGGCCGCGGGTCGGCCCGTGGTCGGCCTGTGGGTCGGCCGCGGGTCGGCCCGTGGGTCAGCCCGCTGCCGGGCGGCTCTTGCCGCGCCGCGGCGCGGTGTTGGCGCGGATCTCCTCCGTGGCCGCGCGGAACGCGGGCGCGGCGCGGGCGAAGTAGTCGAAGAGCAGGGCCTGCTGCTCCGGGGAATAGGAGCCGATCACCGCCGCGATGTGCCGGCGGGCGGGGCCGACCACGTCCTCGATGCGGTCCAGCGCGTCCGGTTCGGGTTCCACGATGACCCGGCGCCTGTCGCCCGGGTCGGCGGCCCGGCGGGCGTAGCCGGCCCGTTCGAGGCGGTCGATGAGCCGGGTCGTGGCGCCGGTGGTCAAGCCGGTGCGGGTGGCGAGCTCACCGGACGACAGGCCGCCCTCCAGGGTGATGAGGCTGAGGGCGTACCACTCCGAGGTGTGCAGGCCGGACGCCTCGGCGCTGGCCAGGCCCTGGAGGCCGACGGCGTCCAGGTACTGCCGGAAGATCGTGTGCGCGTCCCGGCCGTCGCCATCCTGGTCGCCGATGCCTGTTGCCATTCCCCGGACCGCCTCCTACATTTATATCTGCACGCATGCAGATACTGCGTTTGCTCAGTATCTGCATCAGTCTAACCAATGGGGAGTGGTCCGTCATGCAGTCCACCAGCGAGTCCGTCACCTCCGTCCAGACCGTGCTGAGCCGCCTCGTCACCGCCTGGGAGAGCCACGACGCCGAGGCCTACGGGGAGCTGTTCACCGAGGACGCCACGTACATCACCTACGTCGGCACCTTCTACCGGGGGCGCCGCGACATCGTGGAGAGCCACCGCACGCTCTTCGCGGGCTTCCTCAAGGGCACCCGGCTGGCCGACGAGATCCTCGACATCCGCTTCCACGGGCCCGGCGTCGCCGTGGTGAACGGCCGCGGGGACACCTACAAGGGCAAGCGCCCGCAGAAGCTCCGCAAGATCCAGACCTACACGCTGGTCCGCGAGGAGGACGGGCAGTGGCGGATCGCCGCCTTCCAGAACACCAAGCGCAAGCCGCTGATGGAGGCCGTGTCCTACCGGTTCGCCCCGGGCCTCGTCCCGGCCGCCGACCGCTGACCCCCGCCCGGACCTCCCCCGCCCGGACCGGTCCCCCACTTCGAACCCGCGGACCGCGGGTCGCGGACCCTCCGAACCGCGGACCGCGGGGCCCCTCCTCCCAGTGGAGGAGCCCCGCGAGCGGCCCGAACGGCCCGGCAGGTGTCCCCTCTTACTCCTGCTGGTCCTGGAAGGCGGGCAGCGCGAAGACGCGCTCCTTGCCCGCCTCGTCCATGAGCTCGACGAGCGGCAGCACCAGTTCCCACAGGTCCTGCTTGTCGACCTCGCGCACGAGTCCTTCGAGTTCCGCGTCGCCCAGCCCGGCGGCGGCGTCGGCCACCACCTTGCGGCCCTCCTCGGGCAGCACCCCGACCAGCGGCAGGAACTCGCCCCACAGCGCGGTGGCCACGACGGCCCGTACCACCCCGGTCAGCACCTCCGGGTCCCGCAGGGAGTCCAGCCGGGCCACGGCGAGCCGGTCGTCCTCCCCGAGCAGCGCGACGAGCGGGAGCAGGGATTCCCACAGCCCCTCGGCGTGCGTCACCCGTACGAGCGAATCGAGTTCGGCCCCGCCGAGGCGGGCGGTGAGTTCGGCGATCCGCAGCCGCTGTTCCCCGCCGACCATCGCGGCGACGCCGAGGGCCTCCTCCCAGAGCCCTTCGGCCGCGGCGGCCCGTACCACCGCGGCGAGCCGGTCGTCGCCCATGAGCTCCAGGATGCGGGGCAGCCGCTCGGGCAGGTCGACGTAGAACCCGGCGCGCAGCACCGCCGCGTCGTCCACCTGGTCCAGGATCCGGCGGAGCACCTGGTCCCTCATGTGCCCGACGAAGCGGCCCATGGTGAGGTGGTCGCGGTTCTCGGCGAGGGTGACGGCGATGCGTACGACGAGCCCTTCGTCGAGCCGGTCGACGATCCCGGCGATCTTCCGGGGGTCCAGGTGCCCGCAGGCCTCGGCCGTGAAGGTGACGGGCAGTTTCGCGATGATGTCGGCGGCCCGCCCGGACTCCAGCCGGCCGGCCACCCCGGCCGCGAGCCGGGGCCCGAGCGCCTTCTGCGAGATGGCGGCCGCGACTCCGGCCGGTACGAGCTTGGTCGCGGCGGCGATCCGGTCGAGCATCTCGGGAGCGCCGTCGTTCAGTACGCCGCTGACCTGCTCCCTGAACGTCCGCACGTCCTCGTCCGGCAGCCCGCGCAGGAAGCCGAGCTCCCCGGCGTCCACGCCGACCAGCCGGGCGATCTTCTCCACTTCGGCGCGGCTCACCGGAACAGCACCTTGCGTACGGCCCCGCGCGCGAGGGCGGGGACCAGCTTGAGCGCTTCCTCGGCGGCCCGGTTCAGCCCTTCGGCCTGGCGGGCCCGTTCGGCCTTCAGCGCCTCGGCGAGCCGCGCGAGCTCCCCGGCGTCCAGCTCCGCGAACGAAGCGGGGGGCCGGGCCCCCGCCAACTCACCGCTCAACCGGCCAATTTCCTCATCGGTACGCACGGGACGACCTCCCACACCAAAGACGACGACGGCTCGCCCAGAGAATGGTCCTGGATTGACTAATAGTCAATACTCGCGGGTAGCCCGGCCGGTGGGGCGGTGCGCACCCCCACGGCGCACCGCCCCACCGGGCGCACCGGCGGCCCCGCCCGGCCGCCTTCCCGCTGACCGCCCCCGGCGGATCAGCAGCTCTTCGCCCCCGGCGGCGGCTTGAACACCGCGTCCAGCACGCGGTCCGCGGAGACGTCGACCAGGGTCCAGTCCAGCGTGGAGTCCGTGGTCGGCAGGCTCAGGTGCTCGGGAAGCTCGCTCTCCGCGAGCTCCTGGCCCACGTAGAGGATGGACAGCGTGCCCCCGCAGCCCGACGGCGCCGGCGGCACGCTCCCCCGGACCAGGCCGTCGTCCGGGCCGACGGCGAGCGTGCGGGTGTCGATCGGGCCGTACGTGAACTTGTAGCCCGCCGAGCTCGACGACTTGGTCATCTCCACCCGGACGTGACTGAGCTTGACGGGCACCGCGTCGCACGGACGCTGGGAGTTGCGCAGGCCGAGCCACACGCCGCTGTCCACCATGAAGAGGGCCGAGGAGTCCGAGGCCGCGGGCCGCTCGCTGCTGCGCAACCCCTTGAGGTAGCCGGTCAGCCCCTTCGTGTCCAGACCGGCCGTGACCGTGCACGGCGTGGTGGGAACGGGGGCCGGGACCGGTGACGGGGTGGGGCTCGGGGTCGGGCTCGGGGTCGAGAGGACGGTCGCCGAGGGGGAGGCGGCGGACGGGGTCGCCGCCGAGGGCGCGGCCCCGCCCGCCCCCAGGGGCAGGCCGGGACCCGAGCCCGCACAGCCGGCCACGACGAACAGCGGGAGGGTCAGGAACGGTACGGCTAACACACGTAATCGGCGCATCAGGCCTCCACGTCAGGCACGGCCGGGATCACTTCCGATGCTGACAGCCCGGCTCCGGCGGCGGCATCCGTAGAACCGCCTACGCATCCCCGGCAACGAATCCGGGTACCGGACATCAGGGGAGGCGCCATGGTGGGCAGGACTCCGCTGGTCGGCCGGGGGGCCGAGCTGGAGAGGCTGGACGAGGCGATCGGGGAAGCGACCGGCGGGCAAGTGACCGGCGGGCACGGCGGATCGCCGGGCGTCGTCGACCTCACGGGCCCGGCGGGCATGGGCAAGAGCAGACTGCTGACCGAGGTGTGCCGAAGGGCCCGGGGCCGCGGCCTGACGGTCCTGCGCGGCCGGGCCACCGAGTACGAACGGCACATCCCCTTCCGGCTGTTCACCGACGCCTTCGCCGACCTGGATCCGGAACTGCTGCGGGAGAAGGGCGCGGACCCGTCGGTGGCCCCCGTCCTGCACGGCGTGGCGGCGGACCCGGGCGCCGGGCGGAGCGCCCCGCTGGACCGGTTCGCCGTGCACCGGGCGGTCGCCCGGCTGCTCACGGAGCTGGCGGAGCGCGGTGACGGTGGTGGTGGTCACGGCGGTGATCGTGGCGGTGATCGTGGCGGTCACGGCGATGGCCCTGGTGGCCGCGGCGATGACCGTGGCCGTCACGGCGATGACCGTGGTGGTCACGGCGATGACCGTGGTGGTCACGGCGGCGGCCTGCTCATCGCCCTCGACGACCTCCACTGGGCCGATCCGGCCTCCCTGGAGCTCCTCGACCACCTCGTGCGCCACCCCCTGCGCGCGCCCGTGACCATCATCGTGGCCCGCCGCGACCGCCAGACCTCCCCGTCCCTCACCGCCGCGCTCACCCGGGGCGTGGACACCGGCGCCGTGCTGCGCCTGGACCTCGGCCCCCTCGCGGAGCGGGCCTGCGTGGAGCACCTCGCCCCGGATCTGCCGCCCGCCCGCGCCGCCCGGCTCTACGCGGCCAGCGAGGGCAATCCGCTCTACTTCCTGACCCTGCTCCAGGGCCAGGGCGACGGGCCCGCCCTGCCGGCGGGGGGCCTGGCCGCGCTGCTGCTCGACGAGTTGACCCCGCTGACGGACACGCAGCGGCGTACCACCGAGGCCGTCGCCGTGCTCGGCGACCACGCCACCGCTCCGCTGCTGGCGCACACGCTCACCGCGTCGGCGCCCGC
Source organism: Streptomyces sp. NBC_00454 (assembly GCF_041434015.1). Lineage (GTDB taxonomy): Bacteria > Actinomycetota > Actinomycetes > Streptomycetales > Streptomycetaceae > Streptomyces. Next base: position 1,957,695 of record NZ_CP107907.1, read on the forward strand.
CCCCGGCCCGCTCGTTCCCGGCCCGCCCGACCCCGGCCCGCTCGATGCGGACCTCGCCGTGCTGGCCGGGCGGGACCTGCTGCGGCGGGGCCCCGGCGGGAGCTGGTCGCTGCGCCATCCCGTGCTGCGGACCGTGGTGCACGAGAACACCGAGCACCGGCGCCGTACCGACATGCACCGGCGGGCCGCCGCCGCGCTGGCCGGTGCGGGCGCGGGTGCCGCCGTACGGGCCCACCACGTCGAGCGGGCGCTGACCGGCTGGGACCCGGAGGCGGCGGCGGTCCTGCTGGAGGCGGCCGGGCAGTCGCAGGCCACCGCCCCCGCGAGCTGCGCGCACTGGCTGGGGGTGGTGCTCCGGGTGCTGCCGGACACCGCGGAGCACGGCGCGCACCGGCGGGAGCTGCTGCTGCGCCGGGCGCGGGCCCTCGGCGTGTGCGGGGAGCTGCGGCAGAGCCGGGACCTGCTCCACGAGCTGATGGCGCGGCCCGGATCCGACGAGGACGGCGGGCTGCGCGCGAGCGCCGCCACCCTGTGCGCCTCGATGGAACGCCATCTCGGGAACTACGCGTCCGCGGTCGCCCTGCTCCGCCGCGAACTGGCCCGCCGGCCCGCACCCCGCCCGGCCGACGCGCTCGCCCTCGGTCTCGAACTCGGCTCGTCGGCACCGCACGCGCTGTCCTACGACGAGGTGCGGGAGGACATACGGCGCACCTTGGACCTGGCCCGGCGGCTGGGCAACGAGCCCGCCGAGGCGGGGGCGCTGACGATCACCGCGCTCGGGGAGACGTACGGGGGCGACCTGGTGACGGCCCGGGCGCTGACCGACCGCGCCGCGGCCCGGGTGGACGCGCTGACCGACCGGGAACTCACGGAGCTGTGCGAGCCGTTGGCCCGGTTGAGCTGGTCGGAGTTCTATCTGGAGCGGTACGCGGACGCGCAGCGGCACGCCGACCGGGGCCTGGCCCTCGCCCGCCGCGTGGGCCCCCTCCACCTCCTCCCGCACCTGCTCCTGTGCAAGGCGATCGTCCACATGAGCACCTGCCGGATGCTCCCGGCGCTGGAGCTCGTCGACGAGGCGGAGTCCATCGCCCGGGGCATCGGCAGCGACGAACTCCTCGCCCTGGTCCTGGCGAACAAGGCCCAGGTGCTCCTCGCGGCCCTGCCCCCGGGCGACAGCAGCCCGCTGGCCGTGGCCGAAGAAGCGGTCGCCCTGTGCAGGGGGCGGAACAGCTGGTGGGCCTCGCTCGCCTGGTGCGTGCTGAGTTACACGGCCCTGCACGCCGGCGATCCCCGGCGGGCCCGGTCCGCGATGCTGCGGGCGGGCGGCGGCCCGGAGCTCGCCCGCCTCCAGCCGACGATGCGTCCGCTGTTCCTCGAAGCCCTGGTCACGGCGGCCGTCACCACCGGCGACCTGGCCGACGCGGAGGCCTGGTCCCGGCTGGCCACGGCGGACGCCGAGCGGCTCGGGCTGCCCGCGCAGCGGGCCTCGGCGCTGCGCAGCGCGGGCCAGCTGCTGGCGGGACGCGGCGAGCCGGGACCGGCGGCGGACCTGTACGCCCTGGCGGCCGAGGAGGCCGGCCGCTCGGGCGCGACCCTCTGGGAGGCCCAGGCCCTGCTGATCGGCTCCTCCTTACGGACCCGGGCCGGCGACCCCGCCGCCGCGGCATCCCTCTGGCACCACGGCCGCCGCCTCGCCGAAACGGGCGGAGCCCGCCTCCTGACGGGCCTGGCGGACCTCTTCCCCCCACCCGCCGCAACGCCGCGCCCCGCTCCCGCTCCCGCTCCCGCTCCCGCTCCCGCTCCCTCCCCCCTCCCCCACCTCACCCCGCGCGAACAGCAGATCGCAGCCCTGGTGGCCGAGGGCCTGACCACCCCGGCCATCGCGGCCCGCCTCTACCTCAGCCCGCGCACGGTCGACACCCACCTGTCGCACATCTTCCGCAAGACGGGCGTCACCACCCGCTCGGCCCTGGCCGCCCTGACGGCCCGGAGCACGGGCTGAAGGAGACCCGGCGAACCGGCCCTGTCAGTGGGTGCGTTTAGCGTGGACGAAGCAGTCGGCACACGTTCACGTACCCAGGGGGGACCATGAAGAAGAGGCACGCGTACAGGACCCGCACGGCGGCGGCGATCGCGGCGACGACCACCACCCTCGTCCTGGCACTGACCGCGGGGGCGGGGCAGGCGGTCGCGGCGGGGGCGGACGAAATCATCGGCTATCCGGGGCCGGACGGAGTGATCTGGCTACCCGAGCAGACCGGCTCGGGCGGCTTCGTCTCGGGCGGCCTCGCGCCGTCGCTGGACACCTTCACCACCTTCGGATGCGAAGGCGGCGGCAGCATCGAGGTGACCTTCCACCTCAACGAACTCCCGGACCGTGACCCGGCACCCTTCACCCTGGACTGCCCCGAGGGCTCCCCGGCCCGCGTCACGGTCCCCCTCGGCAGCGGCCTCCACGGCGGCTTCGGCGCCGCGGTGACGGCCTCGTCCCCGTCCATACGCTGGGGCGCCACGGTCGTCCAGCCCGAGTAGCTCACCGGGTCACGACGCCGCCCACCGCTCACTACGCCGAGGAGGCGGCGGGCACCCGCACCATGTGCACGTCGACGGGATCCTCCCCCTCCACCACGAACCCGTACCGCTCGTAGAGCCCCCGGACGGCACTCCCCCGCAACACGGTCAGCCGTACCTCCACGCCCTCCGCGTCGGCCCGCGCCAGCACCTCACACAGCACCCGCGACCCGATCCCCCGCCCCTGGTGGCGCGGATCCAGATACAGGTGCTCCACCTTGAGCCCGCCCCCGTAAGGCCGCACGGTCAGGGACCCGACGATGTCCTCCCCCATCACGATGACCGAGGAGTACACCTCCGAGAACTCGTCCCGCAGCCGCTGCCGCACCCGCACCTCGTCGTACCGCCCCAGCCGCTCCAGGTCGTCGCGCATCACGACGGCCTTCAACTCGGCGACGACCTCGACCTCCCCCACCCGCGGGGCCCTCAACTCCACATCCATACCAGCAGTATCTCCAGCCCCCGAAACGCCACAACGCCCGCCACCCCCGAACGACGGGCCGCGCGCACCGAAGCGCCGGTCCGGCCGGAACACTGCTGCCGGGACAAGGACATACGTCCCCTAACGTGGGAGCGGCAGGGCCGATCGGAGCGCAGGAGGCAGTGTGAGCGGGACCGGATGGACCAGTACCTCGATGCCCTACCTGACTCCACGCGCCGCCGGGGACACGGACGCATGGACCGAGGAGGCCTTGGCGGCGGGCCACCGGGGCGGCCAGCGCATCCTGCACGCCGGCGAGACCGACGCCCCCTCCACGGTGGCCCGCATGCTCGGCCTGCCGGACGGAGCGGCCGTGACCGTCCGCCGCAGGATCATCGAACGTGACGGAACGCCCACCGAACTGACCGACACCTACTACCCCGCGGACATCGCAGCAGGCACACCGCTGGCCGGAACCGCGAAGATCCGCGGCGGCGCGGTGACACTGCTCGCCGCGCTCGGACACATCGGCGTACGGGCCGTCGAGAACGTGACGGCGAGGATGCCCGACGCCGACGAGCGGACACAGCTGCACCTCAGCGCGGACCAGCCGGTACTCCAACTCGCACGCACCACCTACGACTCCACGGACCGGCCGATCCAGGCGGACATCATGGTCATGCCCGCCGAGCGCCAGCAGTTGCAGTACGAGATCAGGATCGGATGACCGATCCCCCCGAAACGCCACAACGCCCGCCATCCCTGGTCGGGGACATGGCGGGCGCGGTGTCAGAGTTCCGTACACCGTTGTACGGACCGTATGAGGGGTCCTCCCGGAGGAGGGGTCCCCTCCCCCGGAGGGGAGGGGTACCGCGGGTTACACGGTGATGGAGCGGTCCGTCGGCTTGACGGGGTACGGGAGGGCGCTGGAGCCGGTCAGGAAGCGGTCCACGCCGCGGGCGGCCGAGCGGCCTTCCGCGATGGCCCAGACGATCAGCGACTGGCCGCGGCCGGCGTCGCCGGCGACGAAGACGCCGTCGACGTTGGTCGCGTAGGAGGCGTCGCGCTCGATGTTGCCGCGCGCGTCCATCGCCAGGCCGAACTGGGCGGTCAGGCCGTTCTCCTGGTCCGTGCCGGTGAAGCCCATCGCCAGGGTGACCAGCTGCGCGGGGAGGACGCGCTCGGTGCCGGGCTTCTGGACCAGCTTGCCTTCTTCGAAGGCGACCTCGACCAGGTGGAGTTCCTGGACGTTGCCGTCCTCGTCGCCCACGAAGTGGGTGGTCGAGACGGAGTAGATCCGCTCGCCGCCCTCCTCGTGCGCGGAGGTGACCTTGTACAGCATGGGGAAGGTCGGCCACGGCTGACCGGTCGGGCGGTCCTCCGACGGGCGGGGCATGATCTCCAGCTGGGTGACGGAGGCCGCGCCCTGGCGGTGGGCGGTGCCCACGCAGTCCGCGCCGGTGTCGCCGCCGCCGATGACGACCACGTGCTTGCCCTCGGCCGTGATGGGGGGCGCCATGAAGTCGCCCTCCTGGACCTTGTTCGCGAGGGGCAGGTACTCCATCGCGAAGTGGATGCCATTGAGGTCGCGGCCCGGGACCGGCAGGTCGCGGGAGACGGTCGCGCCCGCCGCGATGACCACCGCGTCGAACCGCTTGCGCAGGTCCGTGGCGGTGACGTCGCGGCCGATCTCCACACCGGTACGGAACTTGGTGCCCTCCGCGCGCATCTGCTCGATGCGGCGGTTGATGTGCACCTTCTCCATCTTGAACTCGGGGATGCCGTAGCGGAGCAGGCCGCCGATGCGGTCCGCGCGCTCGTACACCACCACGGTGTGGCCGGCCCGGGTCAGCTGCTGGGCCGCGGCCAGGCCCGCGGGGCCCGAGCCGATGACGGCCGCCGTCTTGCCGGACAGCCGCTCGGGCGGCTGCGGGGTGACGTCGCCGTTGTCCCACGCCTTGTCGATGATCGAGACTTCGACGTTCTTGATGGTGACGGCCGGCTGGTTGATGCCGAGCACGCACGCCGACTCGCAGGGAGCCGGGCACAGCCGCCCGGTGAACTCCGGGAAGTTGTTCGTCGCGTGCAGACGCTCCGAAGCCGCGGTCCAGTCCTCGCGGTACGCGAAGTCGTTCCACTCCGGGATCAGGTTCCCGAGCGGGCAGCCGTTGTGGCAGAACGGGATGCCGCAGTCCATGCAGCGGCCGGCCTGCTTGCTGATGATCGGGAGCAGCGAGCCCGGAACGTAGACCTCGTTCCAGTCCTGGAGGCGCTCGGCCACCGGACGGGTGCAGGCGGTCTCGCGCGGGGTGGTGAGGAAGCCCTTCGGGTCAGCCATTGGTCGCCGCCTCCATCATCTTCTCCGTGGTCTCGGACTCCGAGAGTCCGGCGAGCTCAGCGGCGTCCTTGGCGGCGAGCACTGCCTTGTACGTGGTCGGGATGATCTTGCTGAAGCGGGCCGCCGAGGCGGTCCAGTCAGCCAGGAGCTTCGCGGCCACGGTCGAGCCGGTCTCCTCCTCGTGGCGGCGCACCACATCGTGCAGCCACTCGGCGTCGGACTCGGAGAGGGCTTCGACCGCGCCCGCGTTGCCGACGTTGACGTTGTTCACGTCGAGGTCGATGACGTACGCGACGCCGCCCGACATGCCGGCCGCGAAGTTGCGGCCCGTCTCGCCGAGGACGACCGCGTTGCCGCCGGTCATGTACTCGCAGCCGTGGTCGCCCACGCCTTCCGAGACGACCAGGGCGCCGGAGTTGCGGACGCAGAAGCGCTCGCCGGTGCGGCCGCGCAGGAACATCTCGCCGCCGGTGGCCCCGTAGCCGATGGTGTTGCCGGCGATGGTGGAGTACTCCGCCAGGTGGTCGGCGCCGCGGTCCGGGCGGACCACGACACGGCCGCCGGAGAGGCCCTTGCCGACGTAGTCGTTGGCGTCGCCCTCCAGGCGCAGGGTCACGCCGCGGGGCAGGAAGGCCCCGAAGGACTGGCCGGCGCTACCGGTGAAGGTCAGGTCGATGGTGTTGTCGGGCAGGCCCGCGCCACCGAACTTCTTGGTGACCTGGTGGCCGAGCATGGTGCCGACGGTCCGGTTGATGTTGCGGATCGCGACCTGGGCGCGGACCGGCTGGGCGGTCTCGGCGGAGTCGGCGTTCAGCGCCTCGGCGGCGAGCTCGATGAGCTCGTTGTCGAGGGCCTTCTCCAGACCGTGGTCCTGCTCGATCAGGGCGTGGCGGACCGCGCCCTCGGGCAGCTCCGGCACGTAGAAGAGCGGCTCCAGGTCGAGACCCTGCGCCTTCCAGTGCGTGACGGCCTTGCTGGTGTCGAGGAGCTCGGCGTGACCGACGGCCTCCTCGATGGTGCGGAAGCCCAGCTCGGCGAGGAGCTCGCGCACCTCCTCCGCGATGAACTCGAAGAAGTTGACGACGAACTCGGGCTTGCCGGAGAAGCGGTCGCGCAGGACCGGGTTCTGGGTGGCGATGCCGACCGGGCAGGTGTCCAGGTGGCAGACGCGCATCATGACGCAGCCGGAGACGACGAGCGGCGCGGTCGCGAAACCGAACTCCTCGGCGCCGAGCAGCGCGGCGATGATGACGTCGCGGCCGGTCTTGAGCTGGCCGTCCGTCTGGACCACGATGCGGTCGCGCAGCCCGTTGAGCAGCAGGGTCTGCTGGGTTTCGGCGAGGCCGAGCTCCCAGGGACCGCCCGCGTGCTTCAGCGAGGTGAGCGGGGACGCGCCCGTACCGCCGTCGTGGCCGGAGATGAGGACGACGTCCGCGTGGGCCTTGGAGACGCCCGCGGCGACGGTGCCGACACCGACCTCGGAAACCAGCTTCACGTGGATGCGTGCGGCCGGGTTCGCGTTCTTGAGGTCGTGGATCAGCTGAGCCAGGTCCTCGATGGAGTAGATGTCGTGGTGCGGCGGCGGGGAGATCAGGCCGACACCCGGGGTGGAGTGCCGGGTCTTGGCGACCCACGGGTAGACCTTGTGGCCGGGCAGCTGGCCGCCCTCGCCGGGCTTGGCACCCTGCGCCATCTTGATCTGGATGTCGTCCGCGTTGACCAGGTACTCGCTCGTGACACCGAAGCGGCCGGAGGCGACCTGCTTGATGGAGGAGCGGCGCGCCGGGTCGTACAGGCGGTCGGGGTCCTCGCCGCCCTCACCGGTGTTGGACTTGGCGCCCAACTGGTTCATGGCGATGGCGAGGGTTTCGTGGGCTTCCTTGGAGATGGAGCCGTACGACATGGCGCCGGTGGAGAAGCGCTTGACGATGTCGGCGACCGACTCGACCTCGTCGATGGAGATCGACGGGCGCGCCTCCGTGTTGAAGCCGAACAGGCCGCGGAGCGTCATGAGGCGCTCGGACTGCTCGTTCACCCGGTCCGTGTACTGCTTGAAGATGTCGTACCGGCGGTTGCGGGTGGCGTGCTGGAGGCGGAAGACCGTGTCCGGGTCGAACAGGTGCGGCTCGCCCTCACGGCGCCACTGGTACTCGCCGCCGATCTCCAGCGCGCGGTGCGTGGCCGCGATGCCGGAGACGGGGTACGCCTTGGCGTGGCGCGCGGCCACCTCCTTGGCGATGACTTCGAGGCCCGCGCCGCCGATCTTGGTGGCGGTGCCCTCGAAGTACGCCTGGACGAACTCCTCGTTCAGGCCGACGGCCTCGAAGACCTGTGCGCCGCGGTAGGAGGCGACGGTGGAGATGCCCATCTTGGACATGACCTTCAGGACGCCCTTGCCGAGCGCGTAGATCAGGTTCTTGATGGCCTGCTCCGGCTCCAGGCCGGACAGGAAGGTACCGGCGCGCAGGAGGTCCTCGACGGACTCCATGGCGAGGTACGGGTTGACGGCCGCGGCACCGTAGCCGATGAGCAGCGCGACGTGGTGGACCTCGCGCACGTCGCCGGCCTCGACCAGCAGACCCACCTGGGTGCGCTGCTTGGTGGCGATGAGGTGGTGGTGCACGGCCGAGGTGAGCAGCAGCGACGGGATCGGCGCGTGCTCGGCGTCGGAGTGACGGTCCGAGAGGACGATCAGGTGCGCGCCGTTCTCGATGGCCGCGTCGACCTCGCCGCGGATCTCCTCGAGGCGGGCGGCCAGCGCCTCGCCACCGCCCGAGACCCGGTAGAGGCCCGAGAGGGTGGCGGCCTTCATGCCCGGCATGTCGCCGTCGGCGTTGACGTGTATCAGCTTGGCGAGCTCGTCGTTGTCGATCACCGGGAACGGCAGCGTGACGCTGCGGCAGGACGCGGCGGTCGGCTCCAGCAGGTTGCCCTGCGGGCCGAGCGAGGACAGCAGCGAGGTGACGAGCTCCTCGCGGATGGCGTCCAGCGGCGGGTTGGTGACCTGCGCGAAGAGCTGCGTGAAGTAGTCGAAGAGCAGCCGGGGGCGCTCGGACAGGGCGGCGATCGGGGAGTCCGTACCCATGGAGCCGAGCGGCTCGCCGGCGGTACGGGCCATCGGCGCCAGGATGACGCGCAGCTCTTCCTCGGTGTAGCCGAAGGTCTGCTGGCGGCGGGTGACCGAGGCGTGGGTGTGGACGATGTGCTCGCGCTCGGGGAGGTCCTCGAGCTCGATCTCGCCGGTCTCCAGCCACTCCTCGTAGGGGTGCTCGGCGGCCAGCGCGTCCTTGATCTCGTCGTCTTCGATGATCCGCTTCTGGGCGGTGTCGACGAGGAACATCTTGCCGGGCTGCAGGCGGCCCTTGCGGACGACCTTGGCCGGGTCGATGTCCAGGACGCCGACCTCGGAGGAGAGCACGACGAAGTCGTCGTCGGTGACCCAGTAGCGGCCGGGGCGCAGACCGTTGCGGTCGAGGACCGCGCCGACCTGGGTGCCGTCGGTGAAGGTGACGCAGGCGGGGCCGTCCCACGGCTCCATCTGCGTGGAGTGGTACTTGTAGAACGCGCGGCGGGCCGGGGCCATGGAGGTGTGGTTCTCCCACGCCTCCGGGATCATCATCAGCACGCTGTGCGGGAGGGAGCGGCCGCCGAGGTGGAGCAGCTCCAGGACCTCGTCGAAGGAGGCGGAGTCGGAGGCGTCCGGGGTGCAGATCGGGAAGATCCGCTCGAGGGCGCCCTCGCCGAAGAGGCCGGAGGCCAGCTGGGACTCGCGGGCCCGCATCCAGTTCCGGTTGCCCTTGACCGTGTTGATCTCGCCGTTGTGGGCGACGAAGCGGTACGGGTGGGCGAGCGGCCAGGACGGGAAGGTGTTCGTCGAGAACCGGGAGTGGACCAGCGCGATCGCCGAGGCGAAGCGGCGGTCGGAGAGGTCCGGGAAGAAGGGCTCGAGCTGGCCGGTGGTCAGCATGCCCTTGTAGACGATGGTGCGCGCGGAGAGCGACGGGAAGTAGACCCCGGCCTCGCGCTCGGCGCGCTTGCGCAGCACGAAGGCCTTGCGGTCCAGCTCGATGCCGCTCGTCCCGTTGCTGACGAACAGCTGCGAGAAGGCCGGCATGGTGGCGCGGGCGCCGTTGCCGAGCAGGTCCGGGGTGACCGGGACCTCGCGCCAGCCGAGAACCGTCAGGTTCTCCTCGGCGGCGATGGCCTCGATCTGCTCCACGGCGACGGCCTGTGCGGTGCCGTCGGCGGGGAGGAAGGCGATGCCGACGGCGTACGCGCCGGCCTCGGGAAGGTCGAATCCGGCCGCCTCGCGCAGGAACGCGTCCGGAACCTGGGAGAGGATGCCGGCGCCGTCGCCGGAGTCGGGCTCGGAGCCGGTGGCGCCTCGGTGCTCGAGGTTCCGCAATACGGTCAGCGCCTGCTCGACCAGCGTGTGGCTGGCCTCGCCGGTGAGGTTGGCCACAAAGCCGACGCCACAGGCGTCGTGCTCGTTGCGCGGGTCGTACATGCCCTGCTGGGCGGGGCGACCGTCCATGGGCGACCAGGCGGTGTTGCTGAGGCCGGTCGCGGAGTGCGTGGATGCGGAACGCATCGGCTCTCCCGTCGTCGTCGTGGCATATGTGCATAGCCGAGGGACGACGTTGGCCCTCTGCGAAATTTCGTGCAGATTACATGATGACGACAATCCCGAGAAGCGGATATGGCGTTCCACCATGCGGACACCGCACGAGGCAGACAAGAGGGGACTTTCGCAGGTGCCTGATGATCTGGACACGGGGCGAAGGTCCCGTGCGGGGCGGGCCTCATTGCCCGGCGCCCTGAGTCTGATGCCCGGCGGACACGGTATCGAAACCGCCGAGTAACGAACTACTTATGCTGTGTACTGCATAGTGTCTCACTCCCTGCCGGGTCAGCCTACGGCTCCGCCGATCCAGGTTCCCAGGATGTACGTCACACCCGCCGCCGCGCCACCCAGGACGAGCTGGCGCAGTCCGCTGTACCACCAGGACCGGGCCGTGACCCGGGAGACCACCGCGCCGCAGGCGAAGAGCCCCAGCAGTGCCATCAGCACCGCGGGCCACAGGGTCGTGGCGCCGAGCAGGTACGGAAGCAGCGGGATCATCGCGCCCAGCGCGAAGGAGGCGAAGGAGGACACGGCGGCGACCATCGGCGAGGGCAGGTCGTCGGGGTCGATCCCCAGCTCCTCGCGGGCGTGGATCTCCAGCGCCTGCTCCGGGTCGCGGGACATCTGCATGGCCACCTCGCGGGCCAGCGCCGGCTCGACACCGCGTGACACGTAGAGCTCGGCCAGCTCCTCCATCTCGTCGACGGGGTGCTTGCGCAACTGCTGGCGCTCTATCTCCAGTTCCGCCAGGACGAGCTCGCGCTGCGAGGCGACCGAGGTGTACTCGCCCGCCGCCATCGACAGTGCGCCCGCGGCGAGACCGGCCAGGCCGGTGACCACGATGACGTGCGGGGCGACGGCGCCGCCCGCGACACCGGTCATCAGGGCCAGGTTGGAGACGAGCCCGTCCATCGCACCGAACACGGCCGGGCGCAGCCAGCCACCGTTGACGTCCAGGTGGGTGTGGTTGTCGCGGTGGGCGGTGTGGAGCGGTGCTTCGAAATCGATGATGGACATGACGATGTCTCCCCTTTTGTACGAGTGGGTACGCAGAGGCGCGCCGCGCACGACACGCAGGCACCCACTCCCCCTGAACACCTCGAAACTACGCACGATTTTCGGCGCCCGCCAGCAAGGTAGGCCGTACTTACCTGGGGTTTTGGGGATCGGCGACCGGGTGACGGGGGTGCGGGCGGGGTGTTTTGCGACGAGCGACAAACCACATGCCATGGCACAAATCCCCCAAGGGCTCAAGATGAGTCCCATCAAGTGGAGAGGCGCGCCATGGAGCTGATTGCATGCAATCCGCAGGTCCTCCTCGAACGGGCCCGGGGTGCTCTTCTGGGACTGGCCGTGGGTGACGCCCTGGGCGCCCCCGCGGAGAACATGAAGCCGTCGGAGATCCGGGCGAAATGGGGCCGGATCGAGGGCTTCGTCTCGGACGACCCGGCCGGCACGGACGACACCGAGTACGCGATCTTCTCGGGGCTGCTGCTGGCCCGCCACGGATCGGCGCTCACCGTCGCCCACGTGGAACGCGCGTGGCACCACTGGATCGCGGACCTGGACGAGGGGCCGTTCCGCGGCGCCGGCTTCTCGGAGCGCGGCACGCTGGAGAACCTGCGCCGGGGCCTCGCCGCGCCGATCTCCGCGCAGCACCGGCACGCGTGGTCGGACGGACTGGCGATGCGGGCGGCGCCCTTCGGGGTCTTCGCGGCGGGCCGCCCGGCCGAGGCGGCGCGCCTCGTGGCCATCGACGGCTGCGTCAGCCACGACGGCGAGGGCATCTACGGGGGCCAGGCGGTCGCGGCGGGGGTCGCGGCGGCCATGGCCGGGGGCTCCCCGGCCTCGGTGATCTCCGCCGCCCTGTCGGTCATCCCCTCGGACTCCTGGACGGCGCGCTCCCTGCGCCGGGCGGTGACGGCCGCCCCGCGCGGCGAACGGGCGGTCCGCTCGGCGGTGGTCATCGGCGGCTACCCGTGGACGGATCTGGCCCCGGAAGCGGTCGGGCTGGCCTTCGGAGCCTTCGCCGCGTGCGGGGGCGACTTCGCCTCCTCGGTCCTGACGGCGGTCAACATGGGCCGCGACGCGGACACCACCGCGGCGGTGGCGGGCGCCCTGGCCGGAGCGATGTCCGGAGCCCCCGCGATCCCGGCCGCCTGGTCCTCGGCGATCGGCCCGGTCCGCGGCAGCTGCCTCCCCTCGATGCGCGGCTACCACGTCCTGGACATCGCGGACCTCCTCACCCCGGAAACCGAGACCCCCCGATGACCACCTCCAGCGACAACCCGGACCTGCGGCTCCGTACCGCCCCAGCGACGACCGCACCCCCCACCGCACCCCCCGGGGCTGTCGGAAGCACGGCGCGCGCGCAGCCCCGTACCGACCCGGTGGTGGCGCCCGTGCTGCTCGCCGACGGGCCGCGGCCCCGTACCGCACCACCCACCGAAGCCCCGGCAGGGGCCCGGCGGATCGAGGGGCTGCTGCTCGGGCTCGCCGCGGGCGATGCCGCCGGGTGGCCCGCCGCCCGGCACCGGGCCAGCCGGATGCCCGAGTGGACCCGCCGGCTCACCCGCGAGCTCGACACCTTCGCCGAGCAGAACGCCACCACCACGCTCCCCGTCCCCATCGCCCTCAACCAGCCCCCGGAGCCCCTGCGCCTCGGCCCGTCCGACGACGCCGAGTGGGCCGCCTTCGCCGCCGAGTCCGTCCTCACCGCCTCCGGGGTCCTGCTCAGCGACCTCTCCCGGTCCCGCCGCATGCGCGCAGCCATCGACCTCGCCTGGAACGCGCTGGCCAGCGAGGTCGCGGCGGCGGCCGAGCGGGCTCCCGAGGTGGAGTCGGCGGTGCTGCCCCTGCGGGCCCGGATCTCCGTCCGGGCCGGTCTCGGCAATCTCGCCACCGGCCTGCGCCCGCCCGCCACCGGCCACGACAACCCGCACTACTTCGACGACGCCGCCTGCATCCGCGCCTGCGTGCTCGCCGTCGTCCACCCCGGCGACCCGCACGCCGCGGCGGACCTGGCCGAGTTCGACGCCCGCTACACCCAGGACGGCGACGGGGTCCACGGCGCCCGCGCCATGGCCGCCGCCATCGCCACCGCCCTGGCCGGCGCGGACACGGACGCCGCCGTCGACGCGGCCCTCGAACAGCTTCCCGAGGCCACGGAGATCGGCCGCAACGCCCGGCACGCCGTCAAACTCGCCCGCGCGGAGCCGTCCGGGAGCGGGGCCTTCGCCATCGTCCCGCTCCTGGAGCACCAGATCGTCGACCACGTCTACAGCTACGGGATCGCCGCCGCGGAAACCGTCCCCGTGGCCCTCGCCCTGGCCACCGCGGCACGCGGCCGGGTCTGCGAGGCGGTGCCGGCCGCCGCCTGTCTGTCGCGGGTCGCGGACTCCGCCCCCGCCCTCGCCGGAGCCCTGACCGGCGTGCTCGGCGGCGGGGACTCCATCCCCGCGGCCTGGCGCGAGGCCTGCCGCACCCTCTCCGGCTGCGCGCTCCCCCGCCTGGCGGGCACCGACCTCGTCGAGCTCGCCGCCCTGCTCGCCCGTACGGAACTCACCTCGCCCAGGCCCTGACCCCGACCCGACCCCAAGGAAAGACCTGACCATGACGATGGACCCCACTCCCACCCTGGAAGACAGGATCACCGGCGCGCTCGTCGGCGCGGCCGTCGGCGATGCGCTCGGCGGCCCGGTGGAGGGCTGGACCCCGGAACAGATCGTGGAGCGGCACGGCGGCCGGGTGCACGGCATCGTCGGGCCGTGGCACCAGGACTGGCGCACGGCCAGGCCGATCGCCCCGTACCACAAGGGTGACGGCCACGTCACCGACGACACCCTCATGACGCACGCGCTGGTACGGGTCTACGAGGCCGTACGGGACCACCTGGACGCGTACTCGGTCGCCGAGCACCTGGTCCCGGACCTCATGACCACCCCGCGCTGGATCCCCGAGCTGGAGGCTGACGCCCTCCCCCTCCAGCGGGTCTTCCTCGCCGAGAAGTGGATCGTCACCCGGCTGCACTACGCGCACGTGGACCCGCGCGAGGCGGGCAGCGGCAACATCGTCAACTGCGGCGCGGCGATGTACATGGCGCCGGTCGGGCTCGTCAACGCGGGTCATCCGGCCGGGGCGTACGCGGAGGCCCTGGACATCACGGGCGCGCACCAGTCCTCGTACGGGCGGGAGGCGGCGGGCGTGTTCGCGGCGGCGGTCGCCGCGGCCTGCGCCCCGGGCGCCACCGCCTCCTCGGTGGTCGAAACGGCCCTGGACCTGGCCAAGGACGGCACCCGTGCGGCCATCGCGGCGGTGTGCGAAGTGGCCGTGCGCCACCGGGACTTCGAGTCGGCGCTGGCCCCGCTGCGGGCGGCCGTGGCCCCGTACGATTCGGTCGGCCCGGACTACCGCACCCCCTCGCTGGGGGCGCGGCGCCCCTCGCGACTCCACTCGATCGAGGAGCTGCCGATCGCCCTCGGCATGCTGCTCGTCGCCGACGGGGCCTACGAGCCTTCGGTGCTCGGCGCGGTCAACTACGGCCGGGACTGCGACTCCATCGCCACCATGGCGGGAGCGATCGCCGGGGCCCTCGCCGGCGCCTCGGCGGTCCCGGAGGCCTGGGCCAAGCAGGTCGCGGAGGCCAGCCGCCTCGACCTGCACGCCCCGGCGGCCGCGCTGGCGGCGGTGACCCGGGAGGTCTTCGCCCGGGACGGTTCCCGCCGCCGGTCCCACGAAGCCGCCTTCGCCGCCCTGACGGCCCCCCGATGACGGCCGCCGCCCCGCCGCCGACCGTTTCCCCGAGCCCGGCCCCGGGAGCAGAGGTCCGGAGCCCGGCCGCGGCGGCCGGGGAAGGTTCCCCCACCCCGCCCCTTCCCGAAACCGGGGGCAGGCCCCTGGACCCCGGCCCCCCGGGGCCGCCCGCCCCGGACGGCGGAACGGGCCCGGCGGCCGGGTCCGGGTCCGGTGACCCCGTCCGGCTCACCTGGGTCCAGCCGGAGGACCTGGTCGGCCACGAGTTCCGGCAGGCCGCCGAGGACGGGCGCGGCGAGGCCGCGGAGCCCCTGCTGCGCGTCTGGCTCGCGGCGGGCGGCCATCCGGCTCCGCCCAGGGCGGGGGCTTCCCCCGCCCCGGCCCGGCCGGAGCTCCGGGCCCTGGCGTCCGACCTCCTGACGGCCCTGGCGGCCCTGCCCCGCCCCGGGGCGGCCGCCGAACCGGACCTCTGGCCCGCCATCACGACCACCTGGCCGGCAGAGGGGCCTGCAGCCGCCGGGCCCCGCCGGAGCTGGAGCTCCGCCGAAGGCGCGCGCCCCGCCGCCGGCCCCCCGCTGCGCCGCAGGCTGGAGGCCGCCTGGCTCGGCCGCGCCGTCGGGTGCGTGCTCGGCAAGCCCGTGGAGAAGCTGCCGCTGCACGGGATCCGGGCCCTGGCCCGGGCCGCCGGGAACTGGCCCCTCGACGACTGGTTCACCGAACGCGGCGTACCACCGGAGGTACTCGCCGCCCACCCGTGGAACCGCCGCTCCGCCCCCACCTCCCTCGCCGAGAACATCGACGGGACCCCCGAGGACGACGACCTCAACTTCCCCCTCCTCGGCCTGCTCCTCCTCCAGCGCCACGGCCACGGGTTCACCACCGCCGACCTGGGCCGGCTCTGGCTCGACGAGCTCCCGGCCGGCCGGACCTTCACCGCCGAGCGCGTCGCGTACCGCAACCTCCTCCAGGGGCTGGAGCCCCCCGCCACCGCCACCCACCACAACCCCTTCCGCGAGTGGATCGGCGCCCTCATCCGCGCCGACGTCCACGGCTGGACCAACCCGGGCGATCCGGCCGCCGCCGCGGCCCAGGCCTACCGGGACGCCGCCCTGACCCATACCGGCAACGGCGTCTACGCGGCCCTGTTCGTCGCCGCCGCCACCGCCACCGCGGCCACCGGCCGGGCCGACGTCCACACCGCGCTGCGGGCCGGGCTGGCCGTCGTACCGCCCCGCTCGCGCCTCGCCGAGGCCGTCCGCTTCGGGATCGCGACCGCCGCGGCGGCGGGAGCGGACGGCTTCGACCGGGTCGTCGACCGGCTCCACGCCCGCTACGGCCACTACCACTGGGTCCACGCCGTCCCCAACACCGCCCTGATCGCCGCCGCGCTCACCCACGCCGACGGGGACTTCACCCACTCCGTCTGCCGTGCGGTGTCCGGCGGTTGGGACACGGACTCCAACGGCGCCACCGCTGGCGCCCTCGCCGGACTGATCATGGGATCACCCGAGAGGATCCCGCACCGCTGGACCGCCCCGCTGAAGAACCGCCTCGCCACCACCGTCCCCGGCTTCGACGGCATCGGCTTCGACACCCTCGCCGGGCTCACCGCCCGGCTCGCCCGCCCCACCGCACAGGAGGCAGCCCGCTCATGACGGCCATCGCCGTGCTCGGCAGTACCAACATGGACCTCGTCGCCTACGTCTCCAAGGCCCCCCGCCTCGGCGAGACCGTCACCGGCCGCGCGTTCCGCACCGTCCCCGGCGGCAAGGGCGCCAACCAGGCCGTCGCCGCCGCCCGCGCCGGAGCGGAGGTGGTGATGATCGGGGCGGTCGGGGCGGACGAGTTCGGCGTACGGCTGCGCTCCGCGCTCGCCTCGGCCGGGGTGGAAACGGCGGCCCTGCGCACCGTCGAGGGTGCCAGCGGGACCGCGCACATCACCGTGGACGACGAGGGCGGCAACAGCATCATCGTCATCCCCGGCGCCAACGCCCAGGTCACCGCCCTGGAGCCGGGCGACGCCTCCCGCATCGGCGCCGCCGGCTCCCTGCTCCTCCAGCTCGAACTCCCCCTGGAGGCCGTGCTCGAAGGCGCCCTCGCGGCCCGCGCCCACGGGGTCCGGACGATCCTCACCCCGGCCCCCGCCCAGCCGCTGCCCGCGGAACTCCTCGGCGCCACCGACCTGTTGGTGCCCAACGAACACGAGGCCGCCGCGCTCACCGGCCTCACCGATCCGTACCTGGCCGCCGCCGCCCTGCTCGAGGACGTGCCCGAGGTGGTCGTCACCCTCGGCGCCGCCGGGGCCCTGTACGCCGCCCGCGGCCGGGAGCCGGTGACCGTGCCCGCGCCCCGGGTGCGGGCGGTGGACACCACCGCCGCCGGGGACACCTTCGTCGGCGCGCTCGCCGTGGGCCTCGACGAGGGCCGCGCGATGCCCGAAGCCATCGCCTGGGCCTCGTGCGCTGCCGCACTGTCCGTCCAGCGCCCGGGAGCCCAGGACTCGATGCCGACCCGCGCCGAGATCGTCGCGTTCGCCGCCGGGCAGGGCATCCGCTGATGACCGCATCCCACGCCACGGCGGCACGACCCGGCTCCGGGCCCCTGCGGGGACTGCGCGTCCTCGACCTCGCCACCCTCTTCGCCGGCCCCCTCGCGGCCACCCTCCTCGGCGACTTCGGCGCCGAGGTGGTCAAGGTCGAGCATCCGAGCCGCCCCGACCCCTCCCGCGGCCACGGCCCCGCCAAGGACGGCATCGGCCTCTGGTGGAAGCTGCTCGGCCGGAACAAGCGGACGATGACCCTCGATCTGTCGACGCCCGGCGGCCGGGACACCCTGCTGCGGCTGGCCGCCACCGCCGACGTGGTCATCGAGAACTTCCGCCCCGGCACCCTGGAGCGCTGGGGTCTGGGCTGGCCCGAGCTGTCCGCCGCCAACCCGCGGCTGATCCTGACCAGGGTGACGGCCTTCGGCCAGGAGGGCCCGTACGCCCACCGGCCCGGCTTCGGCACCCTCGCGGAGGCGATGAGCGGGTTCGCCGCGATCACCGGGGAGCCGGAGGGGCCGCCGACGCTGCCGCCCTTCGGGCTGGCGGACTCCATCGCCGCGCTGACCACCGCGTACGCCGTGATGACGGCGCTCGCCGGCCGCGACCGGACCGGGCACGGGCAGGTGGTGGACCTGGCGATCATCGAGCCGATCCTCACCGTGCTGGGCCCGCACCCGCTCTGGTACGACCAGCTCGGCTACGTACAGCCGCGCACCGGGAACCGTTCCACCAACAACGCCCCCCGCAATACGTACCGCAGCGCGGACGGGCGCTGGCTGGCGGTCTCCACCTCCGCCCAGTCCATCGCCGAGCGCGTGATGCGGCTCGTCGGCCGGCCCGAGCTGATCGGCGAGCCCTGGTTCGCCACGGGCTCCGGTCGGGCCGCCCACGCGGACGTCCTCGACGAGGCGGTCGGCGGCTGGATCGCCCGCCACAAGGCGGACGAGGTGACGGCGGCCTTCGAGGAGGCCGAGGCCGCGGTCGCCCTGGTCTACGACGTACGGGACGTCATGGCCGATCCGCAGTACGCGGCCCTGGACACGGTCACCGAGGTCGAAGACCCCGAACTCGGCCCGATCCGCATGCAGAACGTCCTCTTCCGCCTCTCCGAGACCCCCGGCGCGATCCGCTGGGCGGGCCGTCCGCACGGAGCGGACACCGAGGCCGTCCTCACCGAACTCGGCCTCACCGAAGCCGAGATCGCCGAGCTCCGCACCGAAGGTGCCCTGTGATCCTGACCTGGCTCTACGTACCGGGCGACCGCCCGGCAGTCGTCACCAAGGCCCTGTCCGCCGGGGCCGACGCCGTCATCGTGGACTTGGAGGACGCGGTATCGGCCTCCCGCAAGGAGTACGCCCGCGCCGCCACCGCCGAACTCCTCGGCGCCCGCCACCAAGTCCCGGTCCACGTCCGCGTCAACGCCCTCGACTCCCCCTGGGGAGGCGCCGACCTCACCGCCCTCGGCGGGCTCCACGGCCTCGCCGGACTGCGGCTGCCCAAGATCTCCGCACCCGAGCAGATCGTCGGCGTCGCCGAACGCACCGGCGGGGTGGCCCTGTACGCCCTGCTGGAGTCGGCGGTCGGCGTGGAACGGGCCTACGAGATCGCCCGCGCGCACCCCGCCCTGCGCGGGCTGTCCCTGGGCGAGGCCGATCTGCGCGCCGACCTCGGGATCACCGCCGAGGCGGGCCTGGACTGGCCGCGCTCCCGGGTGGTGGTGGCGGCCCGCGCGGCCGGTCTCGCGCCGCCCGCCCAGTCCGTGTTCCCCGACATCCGGGACCTGGAGGCGCTGGCCGCCTCCTGCGCCCGGGGCCGGTCGCTGGGCTTCCTGGGCCGTGCGGCGATCCACCCGCGCCAGCTCCCGGTGATCGCGCGGGCCTACCTGCCCGGTCCGGAGGAGGTCACGGCGGCCGAGGAGATCGTGGCGGCGGCCCGCCGCACCCCGGGCGCGGTGGCCCTGGCCGACGGCCGTTTCGTGGACCCGGCGATGCTGGCGGGCGCGGAACGGGTCGTGGCGCTGGGCCGGCGCGGGGCCCCGGTGCCTTCGTGAGAAACGGGAGGGGCGCCGCGCGATGTGCGCGGCGCCCCTCCCGTGTCGACCGGAACCCCGGTCAGAGCTTCTTGGCCTCGGCGGCCGCATCCTTCGGCTCGGCCTCGGGGGCCTGTGCCTCGAGAGCCTCGGCGTCCTCGGCCTTGGCGTCTTCCCCCTTGGCGTCCTCGGCCTTGGCGAGTTCCACCTTGGCATCCACCGCCTCGGCGTCGCCCTCGCCGTCCTTCGCCTCCGCCGGGGCGTCCCCGCCCTCGGCTCCGGCAACGGCGTCGGAGCCGGAGTCGGTGTCCGGCTCGACGACCTCCTCGCGGCCCGGCCGCAGCTTCGCCGAGAGCACCAGGTAGACCACGGCCAGGACGAAGACCACGATCGCGGTCCACACGTTGAGCCGCAGGCCCAGGATGTGGTGGGCCTCGTCGACCCGCATGTACTCGATCCAGCTCCGCCCGACGCAGTACGCGGCCACGTACAGCGCGAACGCCCGCCCATGCCCGAGCTTGAAGCGGCGGTCGGCCCAGATCACCAGGAGGGCGACGCCGACGCACCAGAGCGACTCGTAGAGGAAGGTCGGGTGGTAGGTCCCGGCGACGCGGTTGGGGCCGTCGCTGATCTCCACTGCCCAGGGCAGGTCGGTGGCGCGGCCGTACAGCTCCTGGTTGAACCAGTTGCCCCAGCGCCCGCAGGCCTGGGCCAGCGCGATCCCGGGGGCCAGGGCGTCCGCCCAGGCGGGCAGCGGGATGCCGCGCACCCGGCAGCCGATCCAGGCGCCGACCGCGCCCAGCGCGATCGCACCCCAGATGCCGAGGCCGCCCTGCCAGATCTTGAAGGCGTCGACCCAGTCGCGGCCCTCACCGAAGTAGAGCTGGTAGTCGGTGATCACGTGGTAGAGGCGACCGCCGACCAGGCCGAACGGGACCGCCCACACGGCGATGTCCGCGACCGTGCCCGGCTTTCCGCCGCGGGCGACCCAGCGCTTGTTGCCGAGCCAGACGGCGACGAAGACGCCGATGATGATGCAGAACGCGTAGCCGCGCAGCGGGATCGGTCCGAGATGGAGCACGCCCGTCGACGGACTGGGAATGAAGGCAAGGTTCATGGCAAGACCCGACGCTACCTTGCCGGACGGTGGGGACCACAACCCGTCCGGCAAGCTGCTGCCGAATCGAGACGGGGGTCTCAGTCGTCCGAAGCCGCCTTCGTGGACGTAGAGGTGGACGTAGAGGACGTAGTGGACGCGCCGCCCGACGAGGAGGTGCCCGATCCCGTCTTGGCCCCCGACCTGGCCGACGCGGAGGCCGAGGGGGAGGCCGAGCGGGCCGAGGAGGCCTGGGACGGCGACGGGGACGCGGACGGGGAGGGGGATCCGGACGGCTTCGCGGCCCCCGGGCCGCCCTTGCCGGCCGCCTCCACCTTCTCCTTGAGCTTCTGCGGGGTCAGCGGGTTGGCCTGGTCCGCGAAGATGTCCTTGCCGTCGAGCAGGACGGTCGGGGTGCCGCGGAACTTGCCCGCGCGGAAGGCGTCCTGCGACTTCTTCACCCAGCTGTCGTGGGTGCCGTCCTGCACGCACGTGCGGAACTCCGGGGTGTCCAGCCCCGGCACCTTGGCGGCCAGCTCCAGGAGCTTGGCGTTCTTGCCGTAGGCGTCGTTGGTTTCCTCCGGCTGGTTCTCGAAGAGCACGTCGTGGTACGGGGAGAACTTGGCCCCGTCCTGGGCGCAGGCCGCCGCGTTGGCGCTCCGGAGGGAGCCGGTGCCGCCCATGTTCCCGTCGATCAGGGTGACGAGGTGGTATTCGACCTTGAGCAGGCCCTTGGCCTCCAGGTCGTGGATGGTGTCCCGGTAGTTGGTCTCGAAGGCCTTGCAGGCCGGGCAGCGGAAGTCCTCCCACACGGTCAGTGTGGAAGGGGCCTCGGGCTTGCCGGCCTGGATGGCGAGCGCGTCCTTGCCGGTCGCACCGGAGGGGGCGACCAGGGGGCCGCCCTTCGCGGACGAGCCGCCCTTGCCGGTGTTCGCCGCGATCAGGCCGACGACGGCCGCGAGACCGAGTACGCCGACCACCGCCGCCGACACCACGAGGGTGCGCCTGCGCTTGTCCTTGGCCTTCTGCCGCTCGCGCTCCGCCTGGAGTCGCTCGCGGGCCGATCGTTTCGTCGCATCGCGGTTCGCACCGTCGTTCATGTCACTCACGTTCCGCCAAACGAAGCAGGGAGGCACTCTCGTGCCTCCCTGCCCCTACTTCCACCCGATCGGGCTACAGAACCCCGTCCGCGGCCCGTCCGGCGTCAGCTTCTGCGTACGCCTTCCGCAAGCTCGCCCGCCAGGGCCCGTACGGCGTCCAGCCCGGCTGCCAGGTCCGGTGCGTCCAGCAGCAGCTTCACGAAGGCCGAGCCGACGATCACCCCGTCGGCGAAGCCGGCCACCTCCTTGGCCTGGACGGCGTTGGAGACGCCCAGACCGACGCAGACCGGGAGCTCGCTGGTGGCGCGGGTGCGGCGGACGAGGTCCGCGGCCTGGTTGCCGACGGACTCGCGGGTGCCGGTGACGCCCATGAGCGAAGCGGCGTAGACGAAGCCGGAACCGGCCGCCGTGATGGTGGCCAGACGCTCGTCCTTGCTGCTGGGGGCCACGACGAAGACGGTCGCCAGACCGTGCTTGGCCGCGTGCTCGCGCCACAGAGCGGACTCCTGGACCGGCAGGTCGGGCAGGATGCAGCCCGCGCCGCCGGCCGCGGCGAGCTCCGCGGCGAACCGCTCGACGCCGTAGCGGTCGATGGGGTTCCAGTACGTCATGACCAGGATCGGGGCGCCCGTGGCCTCGTGCGCCTCGCGCACGGTCCGCAGGGTGTCGGCGATCTTGACGCCGCCGCGCAGGGCGATGTCGTCGGCGGTCTGGATGATCGCCCCGTCCAGGACCGGGTCGCTGTGCGGGAGGCCGATCTCGACCACGTCCGCGCCGCCCGCGATGACGGCCTTGACGGCCTCGATGGCCCCGTCCACGGTCGGGAAGCCCGCCGGGAGGTAGGCGACGAGGGCCGCGCGGTCCTCGGACTTCGCCTTGGCGAGGGTGGCCGAGAGGAGTTCGATGTTGCCGCTCACTTGGTCTCCCCCTCGGAGGCGTTGGTGTCGTACAGGTTGAAGTAGCGGGCGGCGGTGTCCATGTCCTTGTCGCCGCGGCCGGACAGGTTGACGACGAGCAGCCCGTCCTTGCCGAGCTCCTTGCCGAGGTCCAGCGCGCCCGCCAGCGCGTGCGCCGACTCGATGGCCGGGATGATGCCCTCGGTGCGCGAGAGCAGTCGCAGGGCCTGCATCGCCTGGTCGTCGGTGACCGCGCGGTACTCGGCGCGGCCCGCGTCCTTGAGGTAGGAGTGCTCCGGGCCGATGCCCGGGTAGTCCAGACCGGCCGAGATGGAGTACGGCTCGGTGATCTGGCCCTCCTCGTCCTGCAGGACGTAGGAGCGCGATCCGTGCAGGATGCCGGGCTCGCCCGCGGTCAGGGTGGCCGCGTGCTCGCCGCTCTCCACGCCGTGCCCGGCGGGCTCGAAGCCGACCAGGCGGACACCGGCGTCCGGGATGAAGGCGTGGAAGAGGCCGATGGCGTTCGAGCCGCCGCCGACGCAGGCCGCGACGGCGTCGGGCAGCCGTCCGGCGCGCTCCAGGATCTGGCGGCGGGCCTCGACGCCGATGACGCGGTGGAAGTCGCGGACCATGGCCGGGAAGGGGTGGGGACCGGCGACCGTACCGAAGAGGTAGTGGGTGCGGTCCACGTTGGCGACCCAGTCGCGGAACGCCTCGTTGATGGCGTCCTTGAGGGTGCGCGAGCCCGACTTCACGGCGATGACCTCGGCGCCCAGCATGCGCATGCGGGCCACGTTGAGGGCCTGGCGCTGGGTGTCGATCTCGCCCATGTAGATGGTGCACTCGAGGCCGAAGAGGGCGCAGGCGGTGGCGGTGGCCACGCCGTGCTGCCCGGCGCCGGTCTCGGCGATGACGCGGGTCTTGCCCATGCGCTTGGTGAGCAGCGCCTGGCCCAGCACGTTGTTGATCTTGTGCGAGCCGGTGTGGTTCAGGTCCTCGCGCTTGAGGAAGATCCGCGCGCCGCCGGCGTGCTCGGCGAACCGGGGCACCTCGGTGAGGGAGCTGGGGCGGCCGGTGTAGTTGACCATCAGGTCGTTGAGCTCGGCCGCGAAGGCCGGGTCGACCTTGGCCTTCTCGTACTCGACGGCGACCTCGTCCACGGCGGCGACGAGCGCCTCCGGGATGAACTTGCCGCCGAACTCGCCGAAATAGCCCTCGGCGTTGGGGATGTGGCCCTCGGGGTCCGGAATGAAGAACTCGCTGGTGGCGCTGGACATGCCCAGGTACTCCTACGGATGCGACGCGGATGTCTTCACCGTATTGCGCCGCCCGCCCGCGACGACCACACCCCGCTGGGGCGTGTGCGTGCGGTACGGGGCGGCCCGCCCCCGGAGCCGGCGGCTCGGGCGGCAGGCCGTACGGGTACGCCTACGGGCGCGGTGTACGGGTACACCACGGCCGGGGCGGCCTCGTTACGGCGCGTCGGGGGTACGCCATCGCATGCCGTTGACCTGACCGGGCTCGGAGCCGATCACGTACCGGACCCGCCGCCCGTGCACGCGCCGGGCCGGGGCGCGGCAGCCGCGGGGGCGGCAGCCGCGCGCCAGGGGCGCGTGCGCCGTCGGCACTCCGGCCAGGCGGGAGCCGGGCCGGGTGCGGACGGTGGGGCGGTCGTGGGTCATGGGACGGGTCAGCTCCGCCCGTGGCGCAGGGCGGGGTGGGCTCCGGCGGCGACGAGATCGGCCACGGCCGACTTCGGGTCGCGGCCGGTCACCAGGGACTCGCCCACGAGGACGGCGTCGGCCCCCTCGTTGGCGTAGGCGATCAGGTCGTGCGGCCCGCGGATGCCGGACTCGGCGACCTTGACGATGTGGGCCGGGATCTCGCCGACGATGCGCTCGAAAGTGGAGCGGTCGACCTTGAGGTCCTTGAGGTTGCGGGCGTTGACGCCGATGATCTTGGCGCCTGCCGCGACCGCACGCTCGATCTCCTCCTCGTCGTGGACCTCGACGAGCGGGGTGAGTCCGATGGACTCGGCACGCTCGATGAGGGAGACCAGGGCCTCCTGCTCCAGGGCCGCGACGATCAGCAGCACGAGGTCGGCGCCGTAGGCGCGGGCCTCCCACAGCTGGTAGGCCGTGACGATGAAGTCCTTGCGCAGGATCGGGATGTCCACGCGGGCGCGGACGGCCTCCAGGTCGGCCAGCGAGCCACCGAAACGGCGCTGCTCGGTGAGGACGGAAATGACCGCCGCACCGCCCGCTTCGTAGTCGGCGGCGAGCCCGGCCGGATCGGCGATGGCGGCCAGCGCACCCTTGGACGGGCTGGAGCGCTTGACCTCGCAGATCACCTTGACGCTGTCACCGCGCAGGGCAGCGACGCCGTCCTTGGCCTGGGGCGCCTTGGCGGCACGCTCCTTGAGCTCGTCGAGGCTGACGCGCGCCTGCCGTTCGGCAAGGTCTTCGCGGACCCCTTCGATGATCTCGTCGAGCACACTCACGCGAGCGGCCCCCTTCCGGGTCGATGGCGGTCGGCCGCCTTGCGGACACGTACAACCGCAAGGTCAGCAGTTCAAATGGTATCCGCAGGACGCCTTGCCCTCCGCACACGGTTGACGGCGTCCCAGTAAATGGACATGCGGAAGCTTTACTTCATCTATACCTCAGGGTGCCAGGAAAGAGCCCGCGGGCAGGTTCCGGACGACCGAGAAGACCAGGGCCACCACGCCGATCGCCCACCAGTACACCGGCTTCATGACCAGCCTCGGGGCCCGTCCGCCGCGGTAGGCGCGGACCAGCCACAGCACCATGAATCCCGCGAAGACGAAGTAGCCGACCACCGCCAGGGCGTTCGCCCCGAGGGCCGTCACGAGATCGCCCTGGGCGAACGCGTGCGCACTGCGCAGTCCCCCGCAGCCGGGGCAGAGCACCCCGGTCAGCCGGAACAGCGGACAGACCGGGTAGTGGCCCGGTTCGTACGGGTTCACCGTGCCCACGTACGCGAGGGCCGCGGTGGCGGCGGCCAGCGTGAGCGCCGGGGAGGCCAGCCGCCGGGACCGGGAGACGGGACCGGCCGCGGGGCCGGGCGCGGCATCGGGCGCGGAACCGGGCCGCGGTATCGCCGCGGGCACGGCTGGCGCCGCGGACGGCGCGCGTTCTGGAGTGCGAGAGGCGTCCACCCGCTGATTCTCTCCGCTCATGACAAAAGGCGCAGCCCGACAGGGCCGCGCCTTTGGAAGTCGGTGGCCCGGTTCGGGCCCGACTCGTCTCAGACCTTGGCCAGGCGGTTGGCGGCGATGACCTCGGAGAGGTCCTTGTGGGTGGCCTTCGGCGCACCCATGCCCGCGGCCTTCATGGCCATACCCACGACACCGCCGAGGACGACGACGACGAGGCCGGCCCAGAAGCCCAGCGGGTTCGCCAGCACCATGAAGGCGCCGGAGACGCAGAAACCGATGAAGGCGATGATGACACCGGTCCAGGCGGCCGGGGTGTGTCCGTGGCTAGTGCCCGCCATGAGTTGCTCCTCGTACTCGGGTGTGCTCTGTCGCACGCCGCACGTGCTGTGTCGAACGCTCGGTGCTCATTGTCCCGCACCGCAGGGCCGCTCGGATCAGGGGGTCCCGGTCGGGTCCTCGCCCCGGTCCAGAGCCTTCCACAGATCCTCGGGCCGGTCCGGGTCCACCACGGCCGCCGTACGGGGCTTCGCGCTGCCGTCGCGCTCGTAGCGGCCGCCCATCGCGGGCCAGGCGCGCCCGAACCGCAGGGCCAGCAGCCCCGCCACCAGGATCAGCGCCGCACCGCCCGCCGTCACGTAGGGCCACGCCGTATGGGTCAGGCCGGCCACGTGGGCCGCGGTGTCCGCCGTCGTACGCGCGGCCGCCGCGTCCAGGGCCTGGCGGCCGTCGGCGTTGACCAGCGCGGCCGCCGCCGCGCCCAGGCCGCTCAGGGCGAGCAGCGCCGACACCAGCAGCCGGCCCTTGCCGCGTACGGCGAAGACGGCGACCAGGGCGGCGAGGCCCACGATGGCCAGGGCGGCCGGCAGTCCGGTGACGCTCTGGCCGTCCGCGCTCAGCGGCAGCGAGCCGCCGCCGAAGGCGGCCGTGCCCCGGGCCCACACCCGCCCGGAGGCGAGCAGGACGACGGTGGCACCGAGGGTGCCGAGCAGCAGGGCGACGGCCACGCTGCGGCGGCCGCCGCTGCGGCCTTCCGGGACCTCGGGTTCGGACCCGGGGGCGGTGGCGGCGCGGTCGATTCGGGGGCGGGGTACGGCACTCACGCCCCCCACTATCCCCTACCGGCTCAGGAGCCGTGGAGGCGGTTCGCCGCTCCCACCGCGCGCAGCACCGCGGCGGCCTTGTTGCGGCACTCCGCGTCCTCCAGTTCGGGCACCGAGTCCGCGACGACCCCGGCGCCGGCCTGCACGTACGCCTTGCCGTCGCGCAGCAGCGCGGTGCGGATGGCGATGGCGGTGTCGGAGTCCCCGGCGAAGTCGAGGTAGCCGACGCAGCCCCCGTAGAGCCCGCGGCGGGTGGGCTCCAGCTCCTCGATGATCTGCATGGCGCGCGGCTTGGGGGCGCCGGAGAGGGTGCCGGCCGGGAAGCAGGCGGTGAGGACGTCGAAGGCGGTCTTGCCCGGGGCGACGCGGCCCGTCACCGTCGAGACGATGTGCATGACGTGCGAGTACCGCTCGATGCTCATGAAGTCGACGACCTCGACGGAGCCCGGCTCGCAGACCCGGCCCAGGTCGTTGCGGCCCAGGTCGACGAGCATGAGGTGCTCGGCGCGCTCCTTGGGGTCGGCCAGCAGCTCGTCGGCGAGCTCGTTGTCCAGCTGCGGGGTGGCGCCGCGGTGCCGGGTGCCTGCGATCGGGTGGACCATGGCCCGGCCGTCCTCGACCTTGACCAGCGCCTCGGGGCTGGACCCGACCACGTCGAAGCCGTTCTCGAAGCGGAAGAGGTACATGTACGGGGACGGGTTGGTGGCCCGCAGGACCCGGTAGACGTCGAGCGCGGAGGCCTTGCAGGGGGTCTCGAACCGCTGCGAGGGCACCACCTGGAAGGCCTCGCCGGCCCGGATCCGCTCCTTCACGTCCTCGACGGCCTCCTGGTACTTCTCGCCGCCCCACAGGGCCGAGTACTCGGGAAGTTCGGAGGCCGGCAGCGGCATCGGCGCGTACGGGGCGGGCCGCGCGAGGTCGGCCTCCATCGCGTCGAGGCGGGCGACGGCGTCCGCGTACGCCTCGTCCACGCCGGCTTCGAGGTCGTTGTGGTTGATCGCGTTGGCGATGAGCAGGACGGTGCCGTCCCAGTGGTCCAGGACCGCCAGGTCGGAGGTGAGCAGCATGGTCAGCTCGGGCAGCTGGAGGTCGTCTTCGGTGTGCTCGCCGATGCGCTCCAGGCGGCGCACGATGTCGTAGCCGAGGTAGCCGACCATGCCGCCGGTGAAGGGCGGCAGGGTGGAGGAGAGGTCGCGGGGGGTGTGCAGGGCCTCGACGGTGATCCGCAGGGCCTCCAGCGGGTCGCCGGAGGTGGGCACGCCCACGGGCGGGGTGCCGATCCAGTGGGCCTGGCCGTCGCGGACGGTCAGGGTGGAGGCGCTGCGGACGCCGACGAAGGAGTAGCGCGACCAGGAGCGGCCGTTCTCGGCGGACTCCAGGAGAAACGTCCCGGGGCGTTCGGCGGCCAGCTTGCGGTAGAGCCCGACGGGCGTGTCCCCGTCCGCCAGCAGCTTGCGGCTGACGGGGATGACGCGGCGGTCGGCCGCGAGCTTGCGGAACGTCTCAAGATCCATGGCGTGGGACCCTACCTCTTCGGCTGCGGCTGTTCGGCTTCGACGGCGGGGGCGGCGGGGCCGGTCAGGGGCAGGACGTCGGCGTCGAAGCACGTACGGGCCCCGGTGTGGCAGGCCGCCCCGACCTGGTCCACCTGGACGAGCAGGGTGTCGGCGTCGCAGTCGAGGGCGACGGACTTCACGTGCTGGAAGTGGCCGGAGGTGTCGCCCTTGACCCAGTACTCCTGACGGCTGCGCGACCAGTACGTGCAGCGGCCGGTGGTCAGGGTGCGGTGCAGGGCCTCGTCGTCCATCCAGCCGAGCATGAGCACCTCACCGGTGTCGTACTGCTGGGCGATGGCCGGGACCAGACCGTCCGCGGAGCGCTTGAGGCGGGCGCCGATGGCGGGATCGAGGGAGGACGTACTCATGGATCCCATTGTGCCGGGCCGGTGCGGGGATCACGGCTCCCTGTCCGCCTGATGGGCAGGCGTGGCAGGTGTTCCGGCCGTAGGCTGGCCCGCATGTCTACCCATGCGAAGCGTGAACGACTGCTGCTGGCCGACCTGTTGGAGTCGGCCGGGCCCGAGGCGCCGACCCTGTGCGACGGCTGGCGGACGCGGGAGCTCGCGGCGCACGTGGTCGTGCGCGAGCGCCGCCCGGACGCGGCGGGCGGACTCCTGCTGAACGTCCTCAAGGCCCGCCTGGACCAGGCGATGGCGGAGTACGCGGCCAAGCCGTACGAGGAACTCGTGCAGCTGATCCGCACCGGCCCGCCGAAGATGTCCCTCTACTCCCTGAAGCAGATCGACGAGGCGGCCAACGCGGTGGAGTTCTACGTCCACGCCGAGGACGTCCGCCGCGCCCAGCCGGACTGGTCCCCGCGTCCGCTGGACCCGGTCTTCTCCGACTCCCTCTGGTCCCGCCTGGAGAAACTGGCCCGCCTGACGGGCCGCCGCTCCCCGGTGGGCCTGGTCCTGCGCCGCCCGAACGGCCAGACGGCGGTGGCCCACAAGGGCACCCCCGTGGTCACGGTGACGGGCGAGCCGGGAGAACTGACCCTGTTCCTGTTCGGCCGCCAGGCCGCTGCCGCGGTGGAACTGGACGGGCCGAAGGAGGCCATCGCGAAGCTGACGGTGGCGAAGCTCGGGATCTGACAAATCCAGCCCCGCCGGCGTTTGAGGCGCGGGGTCTGGGGCGGAGCCCCAGGAAGGGTCCGGGCGGAGCCCGGGGAACGGTGGAAGGGCGGGTAGGGGACAAGCCCCGCAGGGCCACGTCACAACGAATCAGGCGAAGGCCAGCTCCGCGCGGCGGACCGCCGGGGCCGAGGTCCCGACGATCGCGCCCGCCATGCTCACCGCGGCGCCGGCCAGGAACACCGGGGTCACCCCCCAGAGGTCCGCGGCCAGGCCGAAGACGGGATACGCCAGCGGCGCCAGCCCCACCGCCGTGAAGGCCATCACCGAGCTGACCCGCCCCAGGTACGAGGGGTCCGTGGCCGTCTGGATCAGGGCGACCGCCAGGCCTCCGCAGATCCCGCAGACCAGGCCCGTCAGCAGGGCCAGCACGACCGCCACCGGCAGGCTCGGCGCCAGGACCAGCCCGCCGATGCCGGCCGAGCCGAGGATCAGGGTGAGGTTCTGGACTGCCCCGGCCCGGGGGAACCGCGGGATCAGGGTCAGCAGGAGCGCGCTCGCCGCCGCGCCCACCCCCATGCCGCCGACGATCCAGCCGACCCCGCCCGCGCCCCAGCCGCGGTCCTGCGCGACCAGGATCAGCCCGAGCGTCATCGGCGCGGACGTGCCCAGCTGGCTCAGCGCCCCGGACAGGACCAGGGGGCCGATCAGCCCGTGCCCCCGTATGTACCCGAGGCCCGACCGGAGCTGGCTCCACGGACTCTCCCGGGGCAGCGCCGAAGACGCCGGAGCCGGGCCCGAGGGCTCCCCGAGCGGGGAGATCCGTACCGCCACCAGCAGCACCAGCGAGAGCCCGAACAGCGCCGAGGCCACCCCGAAGGCCGCCGCCGGCCCGCCGAGGCCCATCGCCAGACCGGCCACCGGCGGCCCGGCGGTGTGCCCGACGCGCTCGGCGAGGCTGCGCATCCCCTGGACCCGGACCAGCTGCCCCGGCGCGGCGATCCGCGGCGGCAGTGCGCCGACGGCCGGCATGAACAGGGCGTCCACGACGCCGAAGACGAGCGCCACGAGGACCAGGATCCACAGGCCCGGTGCGGTCAGGGCGACCAGCCCGGCCAGTGCCAGGATCACCGCGCAGCGCACGGCGTCCGAGGAGATCACCACCAGCCGGGGGCCGAAGCGGTCGGCGATCACTCCGCCGCCCAGCATCAGCAGGGCCCGCGGGACCGCGCCGACGGCCATGACCACCCCGACCTCGGCCGGGCCGGCGGTCTGCGCCGCCGTCCAGCCGAGGGAGAGGAAGTAGACCCCGTCCCCGATGAGCGAAGCCCCGTAGGCGGCCAGCCAGCGCAGGACGTTGCCGTCCCGCCAGACGCTCCCCGGCCCTGGCCCCGGCCCCGCACCCTTGCCGATGTCGTTCCCGCTCAACCCGCACCCGCCCCCAGGTGGAACCTCTAGGTCGTCCTAGCGGACCGGGTGGCCCGCCTCCCGCAGCACGTCCTTGACCTGGCCGATGCGCAGGTCGCCGAAGTGGAACACGGACGCCGCGAGGACCGCGTCGGCCCCCGCCGCGATCGCCGGCGGGAAGTGTGCGAGCTTGCCCGCGCCGCCCGAGGCGATCACCGGTACCGTGACGTGCTTGCGCACGGCCGCGATCATCTCGGTGTCGTAGCCGTCCTTGGTACCGTCCGCGTCCATCGAGTTCAACAGGATTTCCCCGGCGCCCAGTTCGGCCGCGCGGTGGGCCCACTCGACGGCGTCGATGCCGGCGCTCCGCCGGCCGCCGTGGGTGGTCACCTCGAAGGAGCCGGAGGCGGTGCGGCGGGCGTCGACCGACAGCACCAGCACCTGGCGGCCGAAGCGCTCCGCGATCTCCTGGATGAGCTCGGGCCGCGCGATGGCGGCGGTGTTCACGCCGACCTTGTCGGCGCCGGCCCGCAGCAGCTTGTCCACGTCGTCGGCGGTGCGTACGCCGCCGCCCACGGTCAGCGGGATGAAGACCTGCTCGGCGGTGCGGCGCACCACGTCGTAGGTGGTCTCGCGGTTCCCGGAGGAGGCGGTGATGTCGAGGAAGGTCAGCTCGTCGGCGCCTTCGGCGTCGTAGAGCTTGGCCATCTCGACGGGGTCGCCGGCGTCGCGCAGGTTCTGGAAGTTGACTCCCTTGACGACCCGGCCGTTGTCCACGTCCAGGCAGGGGATCACCCGTACGGAGAGGGTCATGCGGAGCCTCCGGCGACGGGGCCGAAGGCCTCGACCTCCACCTCGACGACCATGCTCGGGTCGACGAACCCGTTGACGATGATCAGCGTCGAGGCGGGGCGGATCTTGTCGAAGAGCTCGCTGTGGGCGCGGCCGACCTCGTCCACGTCACGGGCGTGCGTGAGGTAGAGGCGGGTGCGGACCACGTGCTCGGGGCCGAGTCCGGCCTGCTCCAGGGCGTTGAAGGCCACGCTGAAGGCCTTCTTCGTCTGGTCGTACGGGCCGCCCGCGTCGGCTCCGGTGCAGCCGGAGACCAGGACCAGCCCGTTGGGGAGCTGGACGGCGCGGGAGTAGCCGAGTACGTCCTCGTAGGCGCCGCCGGAGGAGATGCGTCGGACGTCTGAACGGTTCGTGGAGCTGTTCTCGGAACTCATGCGGAGACCACCTTCAGGGCTTCTTCGAGCGTGAACGCCTTGGCGTACAGGGCCTTGCCTACGATCGCGCCCTCGACCCCGTCCCCGACCAGGGCGGCCAGCGCGCGCAGGTCCTCGAGGGAGGAGATGCCGCCGGAGGCGACGACGGGGCGGTCGGTGGCGGCGCAGACGTTCTTGAGCAGCTCCAGGTTGGGACCGGTGAGGGTGCCGTCCTTGCCGATGTCGGTGACGACGTACCGGGCGCAGCCTTCGGAGTCCAGGCGCGCGAGGGTCTCGTAGAGGTCCCCGCCCTCGCTGGTCCAGCCGCGGCCCTTGAGGGTGGTGCCGCGTACGTCGAGGCCGATGGCGATCTTGTCCCCGTGCTCGGCGATGGCCTTGGCGGCCCACTCGGGGGTCTCCAGGACGGCGGTGCCCAGGTTGACGCGGGTGCAGCCGGTGGCGAGGGCGGCGGCGAGCGAGGCGTCGTCGCGGATGCCGCCGGACAGCTCGACCTTGATGTCCATGGCGCCGGTGATCTCGGCGACGAGCGCGCGGTTGTCCCCGGTGCCGAAGGCGGCGTCCAGGTCGACCAGGTGCAGCCATTCGGCGCCGGCGGCCTGCCAGGCGAGGGCGGCCTGGAGCGGGGAGCCGTAGGAGGTCTCGCTGCCGGACACGCCGTGGACGAGGCGGACGGCCTGGCCGTCGCGCACGTCCACCGCGGGAAGCAGTTCGAGCTTCTTCTGGGTCGTCATCACAGGGTCTCGATCCAGTTGGTGAGGAGCTGGGCGCCGGCGTCCCCGGACTTCTCGGGGTGGAACTGGGTGGCCCACAGGGCGCCGTTCTCCACCGCCGCGACGAACCGCTCGCCGTGCGTGGCCCAGGTGACCTTGGGTGCCTTGATCAGCGGGTTGGTGACTTCCAGGGTCCAGTCGTGGGCCGCGTAGGAGTGCACGAAGTAGAACCGGGCGTCCTCGTCGAGACCCGCGAAGGCCTGGCTGTCCGCCGGGGCGTCCACGGTGTTCCAGCCCATGTGGGGGACGATCGGGGCCTTGAGCGGGCCGACCGTGCCGGGCCACTCGTCGAGGCCTTCGGTCTCCACCCCGTGCTCGATGCCGCGCTCGAAGAGGATCTGCATGCCGACGCAGATGCCCATGACCGGGCGGCCGCCGGACAGCCGGCGGCCGATGATCCAGTCGCCGCGCGCGTCCTTGAGCCCCTGCATGCAGGCCGAGAAGGCGCCGACGCCGGGGACGAGGAGTCCGTCGGCGTCCATGGCCTTGTCGTAGTCGCGGGTGATCTCCACGTCCGCGCCGGCGCGCGCGAGGGCGCGCTCGGCGGAGCGGACGTTGCCGAAGCCGTAGTCGAAGACCACGACCTTCTTGGTGGGGCTGACTGCGCTCATTCCCAAATCCCCTGGATCCGCAGGACTCCGGCGACGAGGCACAGCGCGGAGCTGATGGCGAGCAGGATGACGACCGACTTGGGCATCTTCTGCTTCTGGAAGGAGTAGACGCCTCCGGCCAGGAAGAGGCCGAGGACGATCAGGATCGTGTTGAGCCCGTTCACGCTAGAGGGCGCCCTTCGTGGAAGGCAGGATCCCGGCCGCGCGCGTGTCGAACTCGGCGGCGTAGCGCAGGGCGCGGGCCAGGGCCTTGAACTGGCACTCCACGATGTGGTGGGCGTTGCGGCCGTACGGCACGTGGATGTGCAGCGCGATCTGGGCCTGGGCGACGAAGGACTCGAAGATGTGCCGGGTCATCGTCGTGTCGTACGAGCCGATCATCGGCGCCATGTTCTCGGGCTCGGTGTGCACGAGGTACGGGCGGCCGGACAGGTCGACGGTCACCTGGGCGAGGGACTCGTCGAGCGGCACGGTGCAGTTGCCGAACCGGTAGATGCCCACCTTGTCGCCGAGGGCCTGCTTGAAGGCGGCGCCGAGCGCGAGCGCGCTGTCCTCGATGGTGTGGTGGCTGTCGATGTGCAGGTCGCCCTCGGTCTTGACCGTGAGGTCGAAGAGGCCGTGGCGGCCGAGCTGGTCGAGCATGTGGTCGTAGAAGCCCACGCCCGTCGAGACGTCGACCTTGCCGGTGCCGTCGAGGTTTATCTCGACGAGGACCGAGGTCTCCTTGGTGGTCCGTTCGACCCGTCCGATGCGGCTCATGCGTGCTGCTCCTTCTTCAGTGCGCGAACCGCTTCCAGGAACGCGTCGTTCTCGGCCGGGGTGCCCGCGGTGACCCGCAGCCAGCCCGGTACGCCGTTGTCCCGGACCAGGACGCCCTGGTCGAGGATCTTCTGCCAGGCGGTGTGGGAGTCCTCGAACCGGCCGAACTGTACGAAGTTCGAGTCGGAGTCGGTGACCTCGAAGCCGATCCCCCGCAGCTCGGTGACCAGGCGGTCGCGCTCGGCCTTGAGCTGCTCGACGTAGCCGAGCAGGGTGTCGGTGTACTCCAGGGCGGCCAGCGCGGTCGCCTGAGTGACGGCCGACAGGTGGTACGGCAGGCGTACGAGCTGCACGGCGTCGACCACGGCGGGGTGCGCGGCCAGGTAGCCCAGGCGCAGTCCGGCCGCGCCGAAGGCCTTGGACATGGTCCGGGAGACCACCAGGTTGGGGCGGCCCTCGATCAGCGGCAGCAGCGAGTCCCGGTGGCTGAACTCCACGTAGGCCTCGTCCACGATGACCACGGAGGGCCCGGCCGCCTGCGCGGCCTCGTAGATCGCCAGGACCGTCTCCGCCCCGACGGCGGTACCCGTGGGGTTGTTGGGCGAGGCGATGAAGACCACGTTGGGGGCGTGCTCGGCGATGGCCCGCTCCGCCGACTCCAGGTCGATCGTGAAGTCCTCGTTGCGCGGACCGGAGATCCACTCCGTGCCGGTGCCGCGCGCGATCAGCGCGTGCATCGAGTACGAGGGCTCGAAGCCGATCGCGGTGCGGCCGGGCCCGCCGAAGGTCTGCAGCAGCTGCTGGAGGACCTCGTTGGAGCCGTTGGCGGCCCATACGTTCTCCAGCGCGACCGCGTGCTTGCCCGTACGGGTCAGGTAGGCGGCCAGCTCGGTGCGCAGCTCGACCGCGTCCCGGTCGGGGTAGCGGTTGAGGGTGCGGGCGGCCTCGGCGACGCGCTCGGCGATGCGGGCGACGAGCGCCTCGGGCAGCCCGTACGGGTTCTCGTTGGTGTTGAGCTGGACGGGGACGTCGAGCTGCGGGGCCCCGTAGGGGGTCTGGCCGCGCAGCTCGTCGCGGACGGGGAGGTCGTCGATGGAGAGGACGGCCGCTGCGTCCTGCGTGCCCGTCGCGTCCTGCGTGCCCGTCGTGTCGTGCGTGCCTGTCATGCCTGCGGAACCTTCCACCCGAATCGCGCCTTGAGAGCCGCGCCGTGCGCGGGCAGGTCCTCCGCCTCGGCGAGCGTCACCACGTGGTGGGTGACTTCGGCGAGGGCGTCCCGCGTGTAGTCGACGATGTGGATGCCGCGCAGGAAGGACTGCACGGACAGGCCCGAGGAGTGGCAGGCGCAGCCGCCGGTGGGCAGCACGTGGTTCGATCCGGCGCAGTAGTCGCCGAGCGAGACCGGGGACCAGGGGCCGACGAAGATCGCGCCGGCGTTGCGCACGCGGGCGGCCCAGGCCGCCGCGTCGGCGGTCTGGATCTCCAGGTGCTCGGCGCCGTACGCGTCGACGACCTTGAGCCCGTCCTCCAGGGAGTCGACCAGCACGACCGCGGACTGGCGGCCGGCGAGCGCGGGCTTGATCCGGTCCTCGATGTGCTTGGTGGCCGCGACCTGCGGCTCCAGCTCCTTCTCGACGGCGGCCGCGAGCTCCTCGGAGTCCGTCACCAGTACGGCGGCGGCCAGCGGGTCGTGCTCGGCCTGGCTGATCAGGTCCGCGGCGACGTGCACCGGGTCGGCCGTGGAGTCGGCGAGGACGGCGATCTCGGTCGGGCCGGCCTCGGTGTCGATGCCGATCCTGCCCGTGAAGTAGCGCTTGGCGGCGGCGACCCAGATGTTGCCGGGGCCGGTCACCATGTTCGCCGGGGCGCACTCCTCGGTGCCGTACGCGAACATCGCGACGGCCTGGGCGCCGCCGGCGGCGTACACCTCGTCCACGCCGAGCAGGGCGCACGCGGCGAGGATCGTCGGGTGCGGCAGGCCGTCGAACTCGACCTGCGGCGGGGAGGCCAGCGCGATCGACTCGACGCCCGCCTCCTGGGCCGGTACGACGTTCATGACGACCGAGGACGGGTACACCGAGCGGCCGCCCGGGGCGTACAGCCCCACGCGCTCCACCGGAACCCACTTCTCGGTCACCGTTCCACCGGGGACCACCTGGGTGGTGTGCTCGGTGCGGCGCTGGTTGCGGTGCACGATCCGGGCGCGCCGGATCGACTCCTCGAGTGCGGCGCGGACGGCCGGGTCGAGCGCCTCCAGGGCGGCCTCGATCGCCTCGACGGGGACCCTGATCCGGGAAAGGGTCACTCCGTCGAACTTCTGCGCGTACTCGATCAGCGCCGCGGTCCCACGATGATGGACGTCCTCGCAGATGGGCCGCACCTTCTCCAGGGCGGCTTCCACGTCGAACTCGGCACGGGGCAGCAGATCGCGCAGGGCGCCACCCTCGGGGAGGGTGTCACCGCGCAGGTCGATACGAGAGATCACGTTCCAATTCTCTCAGACCGCCTCGCGCCACCGTTCGTCCGTATCACTGGCTGATACACGCCACGGACGTTCCCGGATGTCACAGCGGCCCTTTAGCGTTTGGGTTACACGCGGTGACGACCATCGCGCCTGCGGAGGGGGGCCGCCATGGCCGAAGCACGTCCGGACGGGGAACCGCCCGATCTCACCGGCCCGGAACAGCGCATGTGGAGCGCGTACCGCACGGGCAGCGTATGCGACCTCAGCGCCCGCACCGCCGACCGGGACGATCCGCACGCCGACACGGCCTGGGGCCCCGAGCGGAGCGTCCGCGCCCAGATCGTGGCGCTGCTGCTGCTCCACGGGCCGGGGCCGGTACCGGGCCGGGTGGCCTCGCTCAAGCTGCGCGGCGTACGCATCACCGGCCGCCTCGACCTCTCCGGCGGCACGATCGCCCCGTACGTGGAACTCCAGTCCTGCCGCTTCGACGGGGAGATCCAGCTCTCCGAGGCCCGCTTCGGCACGCTGCGCCTGGTCAACTGCGCGATACCCCGGGTGGACGCGGCCCGCCTGCACACCGAGGGCGACCTGCACCTGCGGCGCTGCCGCGTCGCGCGCGGCATCCGGCTGACCGACGCGCAGATCGGCACCGACCTGCTGATCAGCGAGGCCGTGGTGCAGCGGGACAACAAGGGGCGGGCCATGGCGGCCGACGGGATGTCGGTCGCGCAGGACTTCCAGGGCGAGCTGCTGCGCACGTACGGGGAGGTCAGCCTGCGCGGGGCCAAGGTCGGCGTGTCGATGAACCTGCGCGGTGCCCGGCTGTCCAACCCGTACGGGCGGCGCGCACTGAACGCCCCGCAGCTCACCGTGGAGCGCACCCTCTACCTGACCTCGATCGCGCTGGACGCCACGACGGGCGATTTCGACCCCACCTCCACTCCCCCGTACGGGATCGGCCAGACCCCCGCACGGGGGCAGCGCGCGCAGCGGTTCGAATGCCAGGGCGGCCTGCGCCTGGACGACGGCCGGTTCGGCGACGCCGTCGACTTCTACGGCGCCCGCTTCGTCCTGACCGCGGACCAGGAGGTGTCGCTGCGCCGGATCCACACCCCGGAGCTGCGCTTCGTGGGCGAGCGGCCGGAGCTGGGGCGGGTGGTGGTGTCGGGGTCGAAGGTGGTCAAGCTCGTCGACATGGCCACCAGCTGGCCGGGCCCGGGCCGGGTCTCCCTGGAGGGGTTCGACTACGAGAACCTCGCGCCCCGGGGACACTTCCCGCTCACCCGCCGGCTGGAGTGGGTCGAGGCGGCCACCCCGGAGTACTCACCCGAACCGTACGAGCGCCTCGCCGCCGTGCTGCGCGCCTCGGGGGAGGACGCGGACGCCCGCGAGGTGCTGCTGGCCAAGCAGCGGCGCAGGCGCGCCACCCTGCCGCCGGCCCTGCAGGCCTGGGGGTACCTCCAGGACTGGCTGGTGGTCTACGGGTACCGGCCGGGCCGGGCCGCCCTGTGGATGGTCGTCCTGTGGGCGGCGGGGGCCCTGCTCTTCTCCTGGCACGGCAAACCCCCGGCGATCAAGGCGGAC
The DNA here is from genome assembly GCF_041434015.1 of Streptomyces sp. NBC_00454. GTDB lineage: Bacteria > Actinomycetota > Actinomycetes > Streptomycetales > Streptomycetaceae > Streptomyces. The sequence goes on from NZ_CP107907.1 coordinate 1,995,795, forward strand.
GAGCACCCCGAATGGAGCGCTCCCCTCTTCGCCCTGGACCTGCTGCTCCCCGTGATCGACCTCGGCCAACAGGACCAGTGGAATCTCAAGGACGGCTGGCAGTGGCTCGCGGCGGCGCTGGTGATACTGGGGTGGATCCTGGCCACGACGGTGGCGGCGGGCGCGTCCCGCCTGCTGAGGCGGGGGTGACGGCCCCGCCCTCGTGGCCATTACCCTGTGCCTCGTGACCACCGTTCGCCTGCCCCTCTTCCCCTTGAACTCGGTGCTGTTCCCGGGACTCGTCCTCCCGCTGAACATCTTCGAGGAGCGTTATCGCGCCATGATGCGCGAACTGCTGAAGGCGGGCGAGGACGAGCCGCGCCGTTTCGCGGTCGTCGCGATCCGCGACGGCCGGGAGGTCGCCCCCACCGCCCCCGGCCTGCCGGACCAGACCGCCCTGCCCGAGCGCGGCCCGGCCGCCGGCTTCGGCGCGGATCCCATCCAGGCGTTCCACCGGGTGGGCTGCATCGCGGACGCGGCCTCGATCCGGGAGCGGGAGGACGGCAGCTTCGAGGTCATGGCCACGGGCACCGTCCGGGTCCGCCTCCTCTCGGTCGACGCGACCGGCCCGTACCTGACGGCCGAGCTCGAAGAGCTCCCGGAGGACGCGGGCGAGGGAGCCGGAGCCCTGGCCGAAGGGGTCCTGCGCGCTTTCCGCAGCTACCAGAAGCGGCTGGCGGGAGCCCGCGAGCGGTCCCTGACCAGTACGGAGCTCCCCGACGAGCCGTCGGTGGTCTCGTACCTGGTCGCGGCGGCGGCGGTACTGGACATCCCGGCGAAGCAGCGTCTGCTGCAGGCCCCGGACATCGCCACCCGCCTCGCGGAGGAGCTGAAACTCCTGCGCGCGGAGACGGCCGTCATCCGCCACCTCCCCTCACTGCCCGCGGTGGACCTGACGCGCGCGCCGACGAGCCCGAACTGATGGCGACCTGATGGCGAAGAAGAAGCCGGCGCCGGCCGGCACCCCGGCGATCGTCGCGCTGACGGCCGCGGGCGCCGATTTCAAGATCCACGCGTACGAGCACGACCCCTCCCACCCGTCCTACGGCGAAGAGGCCGCGCAGGCCCTCGGCGTCTCCCCGTCCCAGGTCTTCAAAACCCTGCTGGCGGACGTGGACGGCTCCCTGGTGGTGGCGGTGGTGCCGGTCTCGGGCAGCCTCGACCTCAAGGCGCTGGCCGCCGCGGTCGGCGGCAAACGCGCGGCGATGGCCGACCCGGCCCTGGCGGAACGCACCACGGGCTACGTCCTGGGCGGCATCTCCCCCCTGGGCCAGCGCCGAAGCCTCCGTACGGTCCTGGACACGTCGGCCTCGGGCTTCCCGACCATCTGCGTCTCGGCGGGCCGCCGGGGCCTGGAGGTCGAGCTGCCCCCCGCCACCCTGACCACCCTGACGGCGGCCACCCTGGCCCCGATCGCCCGCGCGTAGTCGGCCGCGCCGCCGTTGCCGGGGACCAGCCCCCGGACCCCCGCGCCTCAAACGCCGGCGGGGCTGGATATACCGCTAGGCGGCAAATCCAGCCCCGCCGGGAATCTTTCAGCCCGTCCGGCGTTTGAGGACCGGGTCCGGGCAGAGCCCGGGGAACGGTGGAAGGGCGGGTAGGGGACCAGCCCCGCAGGGCCGCACCACCCGGCTACGGACGCGGAGGCTCCGTGGCGGACGGGGCCGGGCCGCGGTCCGGGACAGCATCGATCGGGGCAGCGTCGGCGGGGACGGCGTCGGCCGGGACGGCATCGGCAGGGCCCTGGTAATAGGACGGCCAGGACAAGGGTCCGGCCACCACCTCCCGCGGCCCCCAGAGCGCCATCAGCGCCAGGTGGACGATCACCGCGGCCATCGGCCACGCAAGCAGCGCCCCGTGTGCCATGAGCTCCAGCGGTGCGTCGAAGGGGACTCCCTTGCCCGCCTTCCGGGCGACGCCCACCAGGTCCGAGGACGGGCCCAGCCACAGGCCGAGCCGCCAGCCGACCACCGCGGCGAAGGCCGAGCCGATCACGAGCCCGACGACCTGCGGTACTCCCCCGCGCCGGCGCCACAGGAAGACCGCCAGGGCGCTGAGCACGCCGAACCCGAGCGCCAGCAGGAAGAACGTCGCGTCGGCCCCGATCCGCGCCTCGCTCTCGGTGTCCCGGAGGAACACCGCCTCGCCGTTCGAGACGTACTGCACGCGCGGCGCCAGCCACACCCACAGCAGCCCGAGCAGCACACCGGCCACGCCCACCGCGAGGGCGATGGCGGCCCCGTCGCGGACGTCGGCCGGGGAAACCACCCGCTCGGCCGGGGGCGAAGTCGAGAGCACGGGCTCCGGCGAGGGCGAGGGCGCGGGCGAAGCCGACGGAAGCGGCGGCTCGTCGGGCTGTTCATGAGAGGTCACGGCTTCGGTCACCCCCACATCGTGCCAGGTAAGGCCGGAGCCGGCGTCAGCGGACCGCCGCCCGCCGGTACGCCCAGGTGGCGATCGCCAGGGACAGCACGCCCACCGCCGCGCAGACTCCGAGGTCGAGGACGACCGCCGCCCAGTCGGGGTGCGGCTCGAAGGTACGGGCGAAGGCCTCGACCCCGTACGTGGACGGCAGCAGGTCCCGCGCCCACACGATGACGTCCGGCATCCGCTCGGGCGGCAGCACCCCCAGCAGCAGCGCCGCGGACATTCCGAGCTGCCCGGCCAGGGTGGCCAGCTCCTGCCGGGGCGCGAGCAGTCCCAGCGCCGCGCCGAGCCCGGCGAGCGCGGCCCCGGCCAGCGGCACCACGGCCGCCAGGATCCACAGTCCGCTCATCGGCAGCCCGAAGAGCACGCACCCGAAGACGGCCGTCACCAGCGTGCCCGGCAGGGTGAAGGAGGCGTACGCGGCGGCCGCGCCCAGCACCACCGAGGCGGGCGGCACCGGCAGGGTGGCGTAGTGGTCCAGCCCGCCGCTCGCCCTGAGCTGTCCGAAGTACTGCGCGAGGAGGTTCAGCGCGACGAAGGCCACGACCAGCACGGAGGAGCCGGCGACCACGGCCCGCGCCTCGGAGCCCCCGTCGACCACGCCCCGCATCAGGATCATGATCCCGACGGACTGGAAGGTGGCCACGAAGAGCAGCGGGATGCGCGAGACCCGCGCCCGGGACAGCTGCGCCCGGTAGACGGCGGCGAGCGCCGGGAAGAACCGTGCGCGCGGGGCCAGTACGCCCTCGGTGCCCGGTCCGTCGGTGGCGGCCGCGGCGGTGGCCGTGGCGGCGACAGTGGCGCTCACGCCTTCACCAGTCCCTTCGAGGTGCGCCCGCCCAGGGCGAGGTACACGTCCTCCAGGCTCGGCGTGGCCAGCGTGAAGTCGTCGAGGGCGGCGAAGGCCGGGCCGCCGGTGACGGCGGCCACCGCCGCCCGCGCCTCGTCCTGCCCGAGCCGCAGCACCCAGCGCCGCCCGGATTCGGTGGCCGCCCCGGCGAGCGCGGCGACCTCGGGGATGTCCAGGGGCGGCGCGGTGCGCCAGACGAGTTCCAGGCGGACCTCGTCGGAGACCTGGGCCTTGAGTCCGGCCGGGGTGTCGCAGGCGATGACCCGGCCCTGGTCGATGACGGCGACCCGGTCGAGGACCGTTTCCGCCTCGATGACGTTGTGGGTGACCAGCAGCACGGTGGCTCCGCTCTGCGCGCGGCGCCGGTCGACGGCGGCCCAGACGGCCCGCCGGGCCACGGGGTCCATGCCGGTGGTGGGTTCGTCGAGGACCAGTACGGGCCGCTCCCCCACCAGTGCGGCGGCGAAGCAGGCCAGGCGCCGCTGTCCGCCGGAGAGCTTCTTCAGGGGCCGTCCGGCGATCTCGGTCAGCCCGAGCTCCTCCAGGACGGCGTCCCGCTCGGACCGTGCCTCGCGCAGCCCGAGCCCGCGCAGCCGGCCGGTGGTCTCGGCGGCCAGGGACACGGTGAGCTCGTCGAGGGCGGTGGATTCCTGCCCGAGGTAGGCGAGCAGCCGGGAGGCCCGCTCGGGGTGGCGTACGAGGTCGTGGCCGAGCAGGGTCACCGAACCGGCGTCGGGCCGCATCAGCCCGGTGAGCTGGCGGACCAGGGTGGACTTGCCTGCGCCGTTGGGGCCGAGCAGGCCGAAGATCTCGCCGCGCCGGACGTCCAGGGAGATCCCGTCGGTGGCGCGGGTCTCGGGCAGGGCCGGGGCTCCGCGCCGCCCCCGTACCGCGGGGTACGTCTTGACCAGGTCACGCACCGCGCAGACCACGTCGGAGGCCACTCCCGCGGCCGTTGCCGTGCCCGTTTCAGCCTGTGCTGTGCCCGTTCTCACGAGGGAGCAGCCTACGGGGTTCGCGCCCCTACTCGGCTGCCGGGGCCACCGCGACGGCGGCCGTGGCCGCGGAGGGGGCCGCGGGGGCCTGTGGGACCACGACGGGGGGCGCACCGGCGGCGGCCACGTGTTCGGCGGCCGCCCGTACGTCGATCTCGCGCCAGAACCCGGCCCGGATGGCGTAGCGGTCGTGCTCGTCGATCTGGTCGTCCTTGTGGGCGAGGAGCCCGAAGCGGGCGGCGTAGCGCAGCAGCTCCCCGTCGATCCGGTGCGGGATCCGCGGGTACATGGTGGCGAGCTTCTGCAGGTGGACGGTTTCCGGGAGCCGCTCCATCCAGCGCCGGGCGAAGACCTGGCCGACCTCGAAGGGGTCGCCGCCGACGGTGGTGATGTCCTCCTCGCGGTCCGCCCAGCGCTGCTCGGCGGAGGTGAGCTGGGCGAGGGTGGGCAGCGAGGCGGTTTCGGCGGGCTCGCCGAGGGGCCCGGCCCGGTCGATCCAGCCCTTGTCGGAGGACCAGCGCAGGGCGCTGCCGGCCGGGGGCGCGCCGCCCGCAGCGGCGGGCGTGGGGGCGGGGGCCGGGGAGCCGGGGGCGCGCAGGGCGCCCGCGAGGTCCTTGGGGGTCGGGACGGTCCGGCCGTTCGCGGTGGCGGGCGAGGCCGGGCCGGGTACGCCGCCCTCCTCGGGCTCCGCGGCGGTCTCGGGCCGGCTGCCGTTGCCGCGCGCGGCTTCGGCGAGGGCCGCCTCGGGCAGGGGCGCGGAGAGGATGGCGGCGATCTCGGGGCGCGGCGCGGGAGCCGGTGCGCACAGGCCGGTGAGGTCGCGGGCGCGGACGGCCCGGGTGATCCACGTACGGTCCAGGACGCGGCGTTCGTCGGCTTCGGCGACGAGGTCCTCGGACTGGTTGTAGTCTCCGTCGGCGGCCTGCACGGCCCACAGGTGGACGGCGACCCCGTGTTCCTTGGCGGACATCAGGCCGGGCAGCAGGTCCCCGTCGCCGGTGACGAGTACGACGTCCGAGCAGGCGCGGTTGCGGGCGAGCTCGGTGAGCTCGGCGTGCATGGCGGCGTCGACGCCCTTCTGAGCCCACCGGCCGTCGCTGCGGGTCAGGGCGCCCAGGCGGACGGTGACGCGGGGCATGACGCGCAGCCGGCGGTGCTCGGGCTGGGGCACCCGGTCGGGTGCACCGTCGAACCAGTAGATCCGTAGCAGCGGCTGCTCGGTGTCGGCTTCGGCCCGCTCGCGCAGCCCCTGGATGAGCGCCGCATGGTCGACGGTGATGCGGGAGCGGGAGGGTTCTCCCGCGAGAAGGCTCGCGGCGGCGCCCAGCAGATAGCCGGCGTCCACCAGGACGACGCAGCGGTCCACGCGTACCACCCTCTTCCCTGGGGGTCCTCTGAGTTTCCCCGAGTCTGCCCGACAGCAAGGGCGTTGACGGCCGGAACTCGATCATCGGCGTGGCGTATCTCTCAGACGTGCACGGCGGGAGCCCCGACTACGCGCGGTAATGATCCAAAATGCGCCGTTTACGGCGCTGTGTGAGTGTGAAGGCGGTCCTGGCCCCTAGACCCTCACGGAGGTTCCCCCATGGCCAAGAACAAGAACCAGAAGCAGCCGCAGAAGCAGCAGGCCCGCTCGTCGCAGGATCCGGCGAAGACGGAGTCCTCGTCCGAGTCGATGTCCTCGTCGCCGTCGCCTTCGCCGTCGCCGCTGGACATGGCGCACAAGAGCAAGCAGAAGCGCTTCGGCCACAACTGACGCCTCCGTGCGGACATGAGAAGGGCCCGCCCCGGTCGACCGGGGCGGGCCCTTCCGTGCTTCGTGGGACCGCTGCGGCTATCCGGCCAGGCAGGACGGTCCGAGGAGCACCTTGAGGTCGCCGAAGAGCGCGGGGTCGGGCTTGACCCGGTGCTTGTCGAGGCGGAGCACGGTGGTGGTGCGGGGCCCCTGGAGCTTGATCCGCACCTCGCTGTTGCCGTGGTGGTGGCGCAGGATCTCACCCAGCCGGGTCACCATCGGCGGGGTGACCTTGACGGTCGGGATGGTGAGGACGACGGGGGCGTTGGTCCCGGCGTTGGACAGGTCGGGGACCATCATCTCCATGGCGACCAGCCGGGGGACGTCCTCGCGCTTGTCCAGGCGGCCCTTGACGAAGACCACGGTGTCCTCGACCAGCTGGGTGGAGACGAGCTGGTAGGTCGCGGGGAAGAACATGCACTCGATGGAGCCGGCCAGGTCCTCGACGGTGGCGATGGCCCAGGCGTTGCCCTGCTTGGTCATCTTGCGCTGGAGGCCCGAGATGATGCCGCCGATGGTGACGACCGCGCCGTCGCCGTGCTCCCCGCCGGTGAGCTGGGAGATTCCGGCGTCGGTCTTGTCGGAGAGGACGTGCTCGAGGCCGAAGAGCGGGTGGTCGGAGACGTAGAGGCCGAGCATCTCGCGCTCCTGGGCGAGCAGGTAGGCCTTCTCCCACTCGACGTCGGAGAACTCCACGTCGAGCCCGAAGCCGGGCTCGTCGCTCGCGGTCTCGTCACCCATTGCGCCGAAGAGGTCGAACTGCCCCTCGGCCTCCTTGCGCTTGACCGCGACCACGTTGTCGATCATCGGTTCGTGGTGGGCGACCAGGCCCTTGCGGGTGTGGCCCATCTCGTCGAAGGCGCCGGCCTTGATCAGCGATTCGACGGTGCGCTTGTTGCAGACGACGGCTTCGACCTTGTCCAGGAAGTCGGGGAAGGTGGAGTACTTCCCCTTGGCCTTCCTGGTCTTGATGATCGACTCGACGACGTTCTGGCCGACGTTGCGCACGGCGGTGAGGCCGAAGAGGATCACGTCGTCGCCCTGGGCGGCGAAGTTGGGCTCCGACTCGTTCACGTTCGGCGGGAGCACCTTGATGCCCATCCGGCGGCACTCGTTCAGGTAGATCGCGGACTTGTCCTTGTCGTCCTTGACCGAGGTGAGCAGACCCGCCATGTACTCGGCCGGGAAGTTGGCCTTGAGGTAGGCGGTCCAGTAGGAGACCAGGCCGTACGCGGCCGAGTGCGCCTTGTTGAAGGCGTAGCCGGCGAAGGGGACCAGGACGTCCCACAGGGCCTTGATCGCCTGGTCGCTGAAGCCCTTCTCCTTGGCTCCCGCCTCGAAGATCACGAAGTTCTTCGCCAGTTCCTCGGGCTTCTTCTTGCCCATCACGCGGCGCAGGATGTCGGCCTCGCCGAGCGAGTACCCGGCGATGATCTGGGCGGCCTTCTGCACCTGCTCCTGGTACACGATGAGGCCGTAGGTGACGCCGAGGATCTCCCTGAGGGGCTCCTCCAGCTCCGGGTGGATCGGAGTGATCTCCTGCTGGAGGTTCTTGCGCAGGGCGTAGTTGGTGTGCGAGTTCATGCCCATCGGGCCCGGCCGGTACAGGGCCGAGACGGCGGAGATGTCTTCGAAGTTGTCGGGCTTCATCAGGCGCAGCAGGGAGCGCATGGGTCCGCCGTCGAACTGGAACACGCCGAGGGTGTCGCCGCGGCCGAGCAGTTCGAAGGTCTTGGCGTCGTCGAGCGGCAGGCCGAGGAGATCGAGGTCGATCCCCTTGTTGGCCTTCACCATCTTGACGGCGTCGTCCATGATCGTGAGGTTGCGCAGGCCGAGGAAGTCCATCTTGATCAGGCCGAGGGACTCGCACTGCGGGTAGTCCCACTGCGTGATGGTCACGCCGTCCGTGTGCCGCACCCAGACCGGGGCGTGGTCGACGATCGGCTCGCTGGACATGATCACGCCGGCGGCGTGCACGCCCATCTGGCGGACCAGGCCCTCCACACCGCGGGCGGTGTCGATGACCTTCTTCACGTCCGGCTCGTTCTCGTACATCGCCCGGATCTCGCCGGCCTCGCCGTAGCGCGGGTGCGAGGGGTCGGTGATGCCGTTGAGGTCGATGCCCTTGCCCAGGACGTCGGCGGGCATGGCCTTGGTGAGCCGGTCGCCCATGGCGTACGGGTAGCCGAGGACCCGGGCCGAGTCCTTGATGGCGTTCTTCGCCTTGATCTTTCCGTACGTACCGATCATGGCGACCTTGTCGTCGCCGTACTTGTCGGTCACGTACCGGATCACTTCGACGCGCCTGCGCTCGTCGAAGTCGATGTCGACATCGGGCATGGAGACGCGCTCGGGGTTCAGGAACCGCTCGAAGATCAGACCGTGGGTGATCGGGTCGAGGTCGGTGATGCCCATGGCGTACGCGACGATCGAGCCGGCCGCGGAGCCACGGCCGGGGCCCACCGCGATGCCCTGGTTCTTGGCCCACATGATGAAGTCGGCGACGACGAGGAAGTAGCCCGGGAACCCCATCTGGATGATGACGTCCAGCTCGTAGTCGGCCTGCTTCTGCCGGTCCTCGGGGACCCCTCCCGGGTAGCGGCGGTTCATGCCGCGCCGCACTTCCTCCTTGAACCAGGTGATCTCGGTGTAGCCCTCTTCCGGGATCTCGAACTTCGGCATGAGGTTCTTGGCCTCGAACATGCCGGTGGTGTCGATCTGCTCGGCCACCAGGAGGGTGTTGCGGCAGCCCTCCTGCCAGGCGTCCGAGGAGTCGACGGCGTACATCTCCTCCGTGGACTTCAGGTAGTAGCCGGTGCCGTCGAAGCGGAAGCGGTCCGGGTCCGAGAGGTTCTTGCCGGTCTGGATGCACAGCAGGGCGTCGTGCGCGGTCGACTCGTGCGCGTAGGTGTAGTGCGAGTCGTTGGTGACCAGCGGCGGGATGCCGAGCTTCTTGCCGACCTCCAGGAGCCCGTCGCGGACCCGGCGCTCGATCTCGATGCCGTGGTCCATCAGCTCCAGGAAGTACCGGTCCTTGCCGAAGATGTCCTGGTACTCGGAGGCGGCCTTCAGGGCCTCGTCGAACTGGCCGAGGCGCAGCCTGGTCTGGAGCTCGCCGGAGGGGCAGCCGGTGGAGGCGATCAACCCCTCCGACCACTGGGAGATCGTCTCCTTGTCCATGCGCGGCCACTTGGTCAGCCAGCCCTCGGCGTACGCGTCGGAGGACAGCCGGAAGAGGTTGTGCAGGCCGGTGGAGTTCGCCGCCCAGATCGTCTTGTGGGTGTAACCACCGGAACCGGACACGTCGTCGCGCTTCTGGTGGGGCTGGCCCCACTGGATGCGCCGCTTGTTGCGCCGGGACTCCGGGGCGACGTACGCCTCGATGCCGATGATCGGAGTGACTCCGGCCTTCTTCGCGGTGTGGAAGAAGTCATAGGCCCCGTGCAGGTTGCCGTGGTCGGACATGGCGATGTGCGTCATGCCCATCTCATTGCACGCGTTGAACATGTCCTTCAGCCGCGCGGCACCGTCCAGCAGGGAGTACTGAGTGTGGACGTGCAGGTGCGTGAACGGCGTCTTGGTCACGGTGGGGGCCTCCGGTGGGGAGAGAGGGGCGGCAGCTATGAATCCTACGTCTCCCGAGTGACAGATCACCGGCACCGGCGGGTACGGTCATGCGTTGCACGACCAATGGCAGTGTCCGAAAAGCATTCGTTCCCGCACCACCAGGAGGCACCCGCCATGGCGGTTCCCGAGACCAACGACGAGCAGCGCGCCGAGCAGATACTCGACGTGTTCGACATCGCGTTCGGTGAGCTGCTCGCCGCAGACCCCGCCGCCTTCCAGGTCAAGTTCCGGAAGATGGCGGCCTCCGCCTTCGCCTTCTACCGCGGCACGGCCTGCCTGTTCTACTCCGACCTGGAGCGCGAGCGGCACGGCGGCCCCTACCTGGACGAGCGCACCGGCCGGGTGTGGATCCACGGCGATCTGCACGCCGAGAACTTCGGCACCTACATGGACGCCAACGGCCGGCTGGTCTTCAACGTCAACGACTTCGACGAGGCCTACGTCGGCCCCTTCACCTGGGACCTCAAGCGGTTCGCGGCCTCCGTCGCCCTGATCGGCTACACCAAGGCGCTCAGCGACGAGCAGATCAGCGGGCTCGTGCGGACCTACGCGGCGGCCTACCGGGAGCGGATCCACCAGCTGGCGACCGGCGCCAAGCACGAGGAGGTCCCCTCCTTCACCCTGGACACGGCCGACGGCCCGCTGCTGGAGGCCCTGCGCGACGCCCGCCGCCGCACCCGCTTCGCCCTCCTGGACTCGATGACCGAGATCCGGGACCACGAGCGCCGCTTCTCCCCCGGCGCCGGGACCATCGAGCTGGACGCGGCCACCCGCTACAAGGTGCTCGCCGCCTTCGACGGGTACCTGGAGAGCCTGCCGGACGAGTCCCTGGTGCGCCCGGACTCCTACCGGGTCAAGGACGTGGTGGGCCGCCGGGGCGTCGGCATCGGCTCGGCGGGCCTGCCCTCGTACAACATCCTGCTGGAGGGGCACAGCGACGCCCTGGAGAACGACGTCGTGATCTACCTCAAGCAGGCGCAGACCCCGGCGGTGTCCCGGCACATCACCGACCGGGCGGTGCGCGAGTACTTCCGGCACGAGGGGCACCGCACGGTGATCTCCCAGCGGGCCCTGCAGGCGCACGCCGACCCGTGGCTGGGCTGGACCGAGCTGGACGGCTCGGGGCAGCTGGTGGCGGAGGTCTCCCCCTACGCGGTGGACCTGGACTGGTCCGACCTGGACGATCCGGAGGAGATCGCGGCCGTGGTCGCGGACCTGGGCCGGGCGACGGCGACCATGCACGGCGCGGCCGACGAGCAGGAGAGCGGCCAGACGCTGGTCCCCTTCTCCACGGAGCGGGCCATCGACGCGGCCATCGCCGCCGACGAGGAGGGTTTCGCGGAGCTGCTCGTGGACTTCGCCCACGCCTACGGGACCCGGGCGCGCGCCGACCACCAGATCTTCGTGGACCTCTTCCGCAACGGGCACGTCCTGAGCCGGCGGCAGCAGCCGTAGGGCGGACAGTCCGCCACACGGTCGATCCGCTACACGGCCAATCCGCCGCAAAAGGGATGGTTCGGCCTTCCTTCGGGACCTGTGGCCCTCCCCCACAGGGACTCATGGCACACTCGCGGCGATGGACATATCCGGGGTAGGGCTACGAGGGCTGCGGGCCGCGCTGTTCAGCGCGCTCGTCGTGCTGCTCTCGGCCGGCTCGCACGTCCTGATGTCCCGGGTGCCGCTGCCTCCCGCCCTGGTGGGAGGGGCTTTCGCCACGGTGTTCGCGATCGCCTACGCCCTGGCCGGACGCGAGCGGGGCCTGGGCCCCATCGCCGGACTGCTCCTGCCGCTGGAGCTGGCCGCCGACACCGTCTTCACCGCCGGCCAGCACCTCTGCTACGGACCCGCCGGCGGGCCCGTATCGGGCCCCCTGCGCGCCCTCGGCCTGGCCGACCTGTGCGGCGGCACCCCGGTGGGCGGACCGCTGACCCAGGTGGGCGGCGGTCCCGCCGACGCGGCCGCGCTGCTGGCCGCGCCCGGAGCGTGGACGCCCTGGCTGCTGCTGGGCGCGCACCTCTCGGTCGGGCTGCTCGCCTCGGTGTGGCTGCGGCACGGGGAGCGGGCGCTGGGCCGGCTGCTCGACGCGGCGGCCGCCTGCGCCTTCCGGCCGCTGCGGCTGGCCTCGGCCGGGGTGGCGAAGGTCTTCGGCCCGGCGCTGCGCGCGCTGCGGCCGGTGCTCGCCGGCGCGGGGGCCCGTACCCGGTTCCCCGCACATTCCGTGGGACGGCGGGGACCTCCCCGTGCTTTCGGCGCGCTCGCTCGCGCCTGACGCACGCAAGGACATCCCCCCTTTCACCCGGCTTCCGGACGAAGCCAGACCCCACGGAGATCACCATGAGCTCACGCAACAGCCAGGCGAACAAGGCAGCGGCCCGCGAGCGGCTGCGCGCCGAGCGCGAGCAGCACGCCAAGAAGGCCAAGATCCGCCGCCAGGTGTTCGTGGCCGCCGGCGTGGCCGCGGCCCTCGCCCTGGCCGGCGGAGTCGGCTACCTGGTCGTGCAGGCCAACAAGCCCGGCGAGTGGGACGCGGCCGCCAAGGCCGACGTGGTCGCGCCGAAGAACACCACGGGCGAGAACGGCACCACCGTCGTCATAGGCAAGGCCGACGCCAAGAAGACCCTGGAGCTGTACGAGGACTCGCGCTGCCCCGTCTGCGCCACCTTCGAGCAGACGATCGGCCCGCAGCTCAAGAAGGACCTCGACGCGGGCAAGTACAAGATCCAGTACATCGGCGCCACCTTCATCGACAAGGGCATCCCGGGCAGCGGCTCGAAGAACGCCCTGAGCGCGCTGGGCGCCGCCCTCAACGTCAGCCCCGAGGCGTTCCTGGAGTACAAGACGGCCCTCTACTCCGCGGCGAACCACCCGGACGAGAAGGACGACAAGTTCGCCAAGGACGACTACCTCCTGTCGGTCGCGGACCAGGTCCCGACGCTCAAGGGCAACGCCGAGTTCAAGAAGGCCGTCGAGGACGGCACGTACAACCGGTGGGCGCTGGAGATGTCCAAGACCTTCGACAAGAGCGGTGTGACGGGCACGCCGACGCTGAAGATGGACGGCAAGAAGATCGACCCGCTGCCGCAGTCGCCCGAGGCGTTCACAACGGCGATCGACAAGGCCATCGCGGGCTGATCCCCGGCTGAACCACCGATGGGCGGGCGAACTCCGAGAGTTCGCCCGCCCGTTGCTTTCAGAAGACTGTCCGAAACACGTACCCGTCGGTAATGTGACCATCCGTGACCAGTCAACTCTCCTCTTCCGCCCCGGAGTCGGCCTCCTCGTCGACCCCGAACCGCCGCACGGTCGTCCTGGCCGCCGCGGCCACGGCCGCCCTCGCCCCGATGACCGCGCTGAGCGCCGGCACCGCCCGGGCCGCGCAGAGCGCCCCGTCCGGCGCGGGCGCCGCCGCCGAGGCCCCCCTCTTCCTGCACGGCGTGGCCTCCGGCGACCCGCTGCCCGACGGGATCCTGCTGTGGACCCGCGTCACCCCGACCGCCGCGGCCGTACCGGGCTCCGGCGCCGGCCCCGCCACCGCCGTGGACTGGGAGATGGCCGAGGACAAGGCCTTCTCCCGGGTGGTCGCGCGCGGCTCCGTGACCACGAGCGCCGACTCCGACCACACCGTCAAGGCCGACGTACGGGGACTGCGGCCGCAGACGGCCTACTGGTACCGGTTCACCGCCGGCGCCACCGTCTCCCCGGTCGGCCGGACCCGTACCGCCCCGGCCGCCGAGACCACCACCCCCGGGGTCCGCTTCGGCGTGGTCTCCTGCGCGAACTGGGAGTCCGGCTACTTCTCCGCGTACCGCCACCTGGCCGCGCGGGCCGACCTGGACGCGGTCCTGCACCTGGGCGACTACATCTACGAGTACAAGACCGGCGGTTACCCCGAGGCGAAGTACGTCGTACGGCAGCACGAGCCGGCGCACGAGATCCTCACGCTGGCCGATTACCGCACCCGCCACGGCAAGTACAAGACGGACCCGGACCTCCAGGCCCTGCACCTGGCCCATCCGATCATCGCGATCTGGGACGACCACGAGATCGCCAACGACAGCTGGTCCGGCGGCGCCGAGAACCACGATCCGGCCACCGAGGGCGACTTCGCGGCCCGCGCCGCCGCCGCCCGCCGCGCCTACTTCGAGTGGATGCCGGTCCGCACCTCCACCGAGGGCACCGTCTACCGACGGCTGCGCTTCGGCACCCTGGCCGATCTGCACCTGCTGGACCTGCGGACCTTCCGTTCGCAGCAGGCGGGCATAGGCAGCGGCAAGGTGGACGACCCGGAGCGCACCATCACCGGGCGGACCCAGCTGGACTGGCTGAAGGCGGGACTGGCCGGCTCCCAGGCCACCTGGAAGCTGGTGGGCACCTCGGTGATGATCTCGCCGGTGGCCTTCGGGGCGCTGCCCGCGCACCTGCTGGAGCCGCTCGCGGGGCTGCTGGGCCTGCCCAAGGGCGGGCTCGCGATCAACGTGGACCAGTGGGACGGGTACACCGACGACCGCCGGGAGCTGCTGGGCCACCTGACGGACCGGAACATCCGCAACACCGTCTTCCTGACCGGCGACATCCACATGGCGTGGGCTAACGACGTCCCGGTGACGGCGGCCACCTACCCGTGGTCGAAGTCGGCGGGCGTGGAGTTCGTGGTGACCTCGGTGACCTCGGACAACATCGACGACATGCTGCACGTGCCGGCGGACACGGCCTCGCTGGTCGCGGAGGCGGCGATCAAGACCGCCAACCGGCACGTGAAGTGGCTGGATATGGACGCCCACGGCTACGGCGTCCTGGACGTGACGGCCGAGCGTTCCCAGATGGACTACTACGTGGTCTCCGACAAGCGCCGCCAGGACGCGACGACCTCCTGGGAGCGCTCGTACCGGACGCTGAACGGGACGCAGAAGGTGGAGCGGGCGGACCAGCCGGTGCGCTGATCGCCCGTCATTTCCGATGTGCTGATCGTCTGTCATTTCTGTTGTCCGGAGGGGCGCCTGGTGCACACGAGGCGCCCCTTCGCCATCAGACGCAACAAATCTTTTACTTCCGAGGCCTTGCCGACCGAATGACATGCACACGTAAGCTCGGCGCCGCGTGAGGATTCCCCCCTCACCTCCCCCACCACGCATCGAGGAGTCAACGTGCGCGCTGCCGCCCGCATATCCCCCCTGCTCCGCCGCCGCATCATGGGCACCGCCCTGGTAGCCGGCACCCTGGCGATCGCCCCGCTGACGGCCCCCACCTCCGTCGCCGCGGCCCACGAGGCCCGTACCCCGGCCGAGGCCTGCGCCGAGCAGACCCCGGGCGGCGCCGCCTCCGCCAACGCCCGCGTCGCCCGTCCCAAGGACGCGCACGCCCCCGACTCCGACGAGCTCAGCGACACCCAGGTCAAGGCCATGAACGCCGACCTGGCCAAGAAGCTCGCCGCGGTGAACGCCCAGAACCAGGGCCTGCAGGCCGCCCCGTCCGCCGCCGCGGCCACCATCACCATCCCCGTGTACGTGCACGTCATCACCTCCGGCACCGCCGGAAACCTGACGGCCGCGCAGATCAACAGCCAGATCTCGGTCCTCAACTCCGCCTACGCGGGCCAGGGCACCGGAAACGTGAACTCCGGCTTCCAGTTCTCCCTCGCCGGAACCGACTACACGAACAACTCCACCTGGTACACCGTCTCCGACGGCACCAAGGCCGAGAAGGACATGAAGAACGCCCTGCGCAAGGGCGGCAAGAACGCGCTGAACCTCTACACCGCCAACCTCGGCGGCGGCCTCCTCGGCTGGGCCACCTTCCCCAGCTCCTACGCCTCCCAGCCCAAGATGGACGGCGTGGTCATCCTCAACAGCTCGATCCCCGGCGGCTCCGCCACCAACTACAACCAGGGCGACACCGCCACCCACGAGGTCGGCCACTGGCTCGGGCTCTACCACACCTTCCAGGGCGGCTGCTCGGGCAGCGGCGACTCGGTCTCCGACACCCCGGCCGAGCAGAGCGCGGCCTTCGAGTGCCCGACCGGCCGTGACACCTGCACCGCGAGCGGTGTGGACCCGATCCACAACTTCATGGACTACACGTACGACTCCTGCATGTACCAGTTCACCGCGGGCCAGGTCAGCCGCATGAAGAGCATGTGGACGGCGTACCGCGCCTGACGCACATGAGGACGGGGCCCCGCGTGCGGGGCCCCGTCTTCGCGCCTGCTCCCGGCGCCTGGAGCGAGTCGTCTAGAGGGAGTCGAGGAAACCGAGCGCGGCCGTCCAGGCCTGCTCGGCGGCCTCGGCGTCGTAGTCCTCCAGCCCCGGGTCCGTGAACAGGTGCCCGGCCCCCGGGTAGCGGTGGACCTCCACGTCCGCCCCGGCCCGCCGCATCCGCAGGTACCAGGCGTTCAGCCAGTCGTGCGTCTCGAAGGGGTCCGGGTCCGCGATGTGCAGCTGGACCGGCAGGTCGTCGACCGAGGTGTCGTCCTCCAGGTCGGCCGTCCCGTGCAGGAGCAGCAGCCCGCGCGCCTTCTCGTCGGCCAGCGCCAGGTGCTGGGCCAGCGAACCGCCGAAGGAGAAACCGGCGTAGACCAGCCCCTGGTCGGAGTGCGGGGCCGAGGCCAGCACCGCGCGCTTGAGCAGTTCGTCGCGGCCGATCCCGTCCCGGTGGGCCATGCCCTCCTCGACGGTCTCGAAGGTGCGTCCCTCGAAGAGGTCCGGCACCTGGACCTGGTGCCCGGCCGCGCGCAGCCGCTCGGCCGCCTCCAACACCGCGGGCCGCAGCCCATAGGTCGAATGGAAAAGCATGATGTTCATGCCCCCATCGTGCCAGCTCCGCGGGACCCCCTCCGGTTACGTTGAGATCCATGGACACGCATCCCCTCCTGCGCCCGATCGTCGTCGTCGCCGCCACCCTGGCCGTCACCCTGCTCGCGGGCTGGCTGCTGGACGTGGCCCTGCGCCGCGCCGACGCCCGGCACAGCGAGACCCCGCTGTGGGGTCTGCTGCGCCGCTGCCGGCCGCCGTTCCTGCTGGTCCTGGCCGCCTCCCTGCTCCAGGCGATGCGCCGCAGCCGGGACGTCGTGGGGCACGCCCTGACCCTGGTCCTGATCGCGGGGGCCGCCTGGCTGCTGGTGCGGATCGTGACGGCCGTCGTGGACTCCGTCTACGCCCGCTACGCGGCCGACGCCGAGGACGAGGCCCGCGTGCGCCGGGTCCGCACCCAGGTCACGCTGATCCAGCGGGTGGCCACGGCGACGGTGATCGTGGTGGCCGCCGGGGCGATGCTGCTCACCTTCCCGGAGATGCGCACGGTCGGCACCTCGATGCTGGCCTCGGCGGGCGTCCTCGGCATCGTCGCGGGCATCGCGGCCCAGTCCGCGCTGGGCAACCTCTTCGCCGGACTCCAGATCGCCTTCGGCGACACCGTCCGGATCGGCGACACGGTGGTGGTCGACAAGGAGTGGGGCACGGTCGAGGAGATCACCCTGACCTTCCTCACCGTCCGCACCTGGGACGAGCGCCGGATCACGATGCCCGTGTCCTACTTCACGAGCAAGCCCTACGAGAACTGGTCGCGCGGCGGCGCGCAGATGACGGGCACCGTGTTCTGGCACCTGGACCACAGCGCCCCGGTGGACCTGATGCGCGAGGAACTCCAGCGGATCCTCAAGACCATCCCGGAATGGGACGGCCGCACCGGCTCCCTGGCCGTCACGGACACCACCCCGCACACGGTCCAGATCCGCGCGGTGGTCACGGCCGCGGACGCCGACGCCGTCTGGACCCTGCGCTGCGCGGTCCGCGAACGCCTGATCACCTGGCTGGTGACCCACCACCCGTACGCCCTGCCCCGCATCGCCACCTCCGAGGCCTTCCCCCCGCCCCAGCCCTGATCCCATCCAGCCTCACCGCCCCGATCCCATCCAGCCCCGCCGGGCAAATTCAGCCCCGCCGGCGTTTGAGGCGCGGGGTCGGGGGCGGAGCCCCGGGGAACGGTGAAAGGGCGGGTAGGGGACCAGCCCCGCAGGGGCAGCCCCCGGCCCCGCCCGCTCCGCTCAGCCGGGGGCCGCGAAGGCCAGTCGGAAGAGCGCGCCCCCGCCGGGCGCGGCTTCGGCCACCAGCTCGGCGGCATGCGCCCGCGCGATCTGCCGAGCCATCGCCAGCCCCAGCCCGGACCCCGGCAGCGCCCGCGCCGCCCCCGCCCGGTAGAACCGGTCGAAGACAAACGGCAGGTCCCCGGCCGCGATCCCCGGCCCGTGGTCCCGCACGGTCACCTCGGGCCCGCCGCCGGGCCGGACCGCCAGGTCCACCTCCACCTCCGCCCCCACCGGGCTGAACTTCGCCGCGTTGTCCAGGAGGTTCGACAGCAGCCGGCTGAGCCGCGCCGGCACCCCCGCCACCACCACGCCCTCCTCGGCCCGGACCCGGAACGACACCCCCGGCCAGTGTGCCCGCGCGGCGCCCACGCAGTGCTCCACCAGCGGAGCCAGCCGCACCTGCTCGACCAGCAGCTGCGGTTCCTCGTCCCGGGCCAGCTCGATCAGGTCGTTGACCAGCCCGGTGGCCTCGCGCAGCTGCCGTCCCAGCGCCAGCGAGGCCCGCGAGCGCTGCTCCGCCGTCAGCCGCTCCCCCCGTGCCAGCAGTTCCGCGTTGGTGCGCAGCGCCGTCAGCGGGGTCCGCAGCTCGTGCGAGGCGTCTGCGACGAGCCGCCGTTGGGCGGTCACGGACTGCTCCAGTTCCTCCAGCATGGTGTTGAAGCTCCCGGCGAGCCGGGTGATCTCGTCCTCCCGGCCGGGCGGGGGCAGTTCGATCCGGTGCCGCGGGTCCCGGGTGGCGGTGATCCGTTCGGCGGTGGCGGCGATCCGGGTGACCGGGGCCAGACCGGTCCGGGCGACCCAGTGGCCGAGCAGCGCGGCCAGCAGGACCCCCGCCGCCCCCGCCAGCGCCAGCCACCACGCGGCCTCCGCGATGCCCTTCTCCACGGTGTCCGCCCGCAGTGCCACCTGGAGCGCCCGCCCCTTGGTGTAGTCGGTGGTCAGCATCCGCGCCGGATGTCCGGCGTGCACGATGTCGGTGTAGTACGGGGCCCGCGTGCCCGCCGCGACGGCCCGCGCGGCCGGGGACACCGGCAGCAGGTAGGGCGCGGCGGGGTCGTGCGCCGGATCGGCCGGCACCACCTCGGCGCAGGCGGGCGCCGCCAGGAACCGGCACTCCCCCGCCAGGGTCGCGGGACCGGAATCCGGGTTGCGCTGGGCCGCGAGACGGGCCGACTGGGTGAGGCTGAGGTCGAGCTGCTCGTACAGCGCGCCGCGCACTACGAAGAAGGCCGCCGCGCACACGCCGACCGCGACCAGCGCGACGGCCGCCGTGACCGCCAGCGCGAGCCGGGTCCGCAGCGGCCGCCGGCGCCGCCACGGGGCGCCCAGGCGTCGGCCGCTCATGCCGAGTCCAGCCGGTACCCGACCCCGTGCACGGTGTGCACCAGCCGCGGCTCGCCCCCGGCTTCCAGCTTCCGCCGCAGGTAGCCGACGTAGACGGCGAGGGAGTTCGAGTCCGGCCCGAAGTCCCGCCCCCACACCAGTTCCAGGACGAGTTCGCGCGGCAGTACCTGCCCCCGATTGCGCAGGAGCAGTTCGAGGAGCGCCGCCTCGGTGCGGCTGAACTCCAGCGGCCGCTCGCCGCGCCGCCCGGTGCGGGTCACGGGGTCGAGCACGAGGTCCCCGTAGGCCAGTGGGTCCGCGTCCCCGGCCGGGCCGTCGGGGGCGGCCCGCCGCAGGAGGGCCCGTACCCGTGCCAGGAGCTCGTCCAGCGCGAAGGGTTTGACCAGGTAGTCGTCGGCTCCCGCGTCCAGCCCGTCGATCCGGTCGCTGACGGCGTCGAGGGCCGTGAGGACGAGTACGGGCGTACGGTCTCCCACCGCGCGGAGCCGGCGGCACACGCCCAGCCCGTCCAGCACCGGCATCATCACGTCGAGGACCACCGCGTCGGGCTGCCAGAGCGCCACCTCGGACAGGGCGGCCAGCCCGTCGGCCGCGCCCCGGACTTCGTACCCCTCGACGGCGAGGCCGTCCTCGACGGCGGCCCGCACCTCGGGCTCGTCGTCCACCACCAGAATCCGCTGCATGCGTCAAAGCCTCCCAAATGGATCTGAGAGAACCTCTTAGAACGTTCTTAGGACGCACCGGGAGTGTGCGTCCATGACCTCCTCCCCCTCACCCTCACGCTCACGCTGGCCGCTCTCCGTCGTGATCGGCGCGGGCGGCACCGGCGGCCACATCTACCCCGGGCTGGCCCTGGCCGAGGCGCTGCGCGCCGTCGACCCCGGCGCCGTGATCTCGTTCGTCGGGACCGAGCGCGGCCTGGAGACCGAGCTCATACCGGCCGCCGGATACCGGCTCCACACCGTCGACATGATCCCCTTCGACCCCGCGCTCGGCGCCCGGCGCTACCTCCTCCCGGCGGCGCTGCTGCGGTCGGCCGCGCAGGCGAAGGCCGTGATCCGGGCGCAGGGCGCGCACGTGGCCGTCGGCATGGGCGGCTACCCGAGCGCGCCCGCCGTGCTCGGGGCCCGGATGGCCGGGCTCCCGGCCGTGATCCACGAGTCGAACGCGGTACCGGGCCGGGCCAACCAGTTCGCGGCCCGCCTCACCCCGCACATGGCGGTGGCCTTCGACCGCAGCCGGGACCACCTGGCGGGCGGGGCGCGGGCGCTGACCACCGGGATGCCGATCTCGGCGGCGCTGGCGGGGCTGGCGAAGCTGTCCGCCGCCGACCGGACGGCCCTGCGCGCCGAGGCCCGCCACGCGCTCGGGGTGCCCCGAGGGCGGCGCCTCGTCGTCTTCAACGGCGGCAGCCTGGGCGCCGTCCGCCTCACCACGGCGGCGGCCGGGCTGGCGGAGGCCTGGCAGGCACGGGACGACGTACAGCTGCTGATCAAGACGGGTCCGGCGGCGCTTCCAGACACCGTGGCGCGGCTGTCGGCCTCGGGCGGCCGGCGGATCGCGCGGGCCGTGCCGTACCTGGACCGGATGGACCTGGTCTACGCGGCCGCCGACCTGGTGGTGTGCCGGGCCGGTTCGGCCACGATCGCGGAGCTCGCGGCGACCGGGGTCCCGGCCGTCCTCGTTCCCTACCCGCACGCCCCGGGCGACCACCAGACCCACAACGCCCGGGTGCTGTCCGACGCGGGCGCCGGGCTGCTGCTGTCGGACGCCGAGGCCACGGCCGGTCGCCTCGCCCAGCTGCTCGCCCCGCTGCTGGCGGACCCGGCCCGGCTCTCCGCGATGGCCGGTGCGGCCGACCCGGGCCCGCACGCGCGGGCCGCCGAACTGCTGGCGGCGCAGGTCCTGCGCGTCGCCGGCTTCCCCTCCCCCTCCCCCACCCTCTCCCCCTTGGAGTTCGCATGACGAAGCCGGCTATGACGACGACGGCCATGACCACGACCACCACGGACTGGACCGGCCGGACCGTGCTCGTCACGGGCGCGGAGGGGTTCATCGGCTCGACGCTGGTGGACCTGCTGGTGGCACGGGGTGCGAAGGTACGCGCCTTCGTGCACTACAAGCCGTACGCGGAGAAGGGCCTCCTGGCCCGGTACCTCGCCGACCCGGACGGCCCGGTCGAGATGTGGACGGGCGACATCCGCGACGCGGGCCGGGTCAGCGACGCGGTCGCCGGCTGCGACACCGTCTTCCACCTGGCGGCGCTGATCGGGATCCCCTACAGCTACGCCTCGCCCGGCGCGTACGTCCAGACCAACGTCACCGGCACCGAGAACATGGCGGAGGCCTGCCGCCGCCACGGCGTGCGCCGCCTCGTGCACACCTCCACCAGCGAGGTCTACGGGACCGCCCTGACGGCCCCCATCTCCGAGAGCCACCCGCTCCAGCCGCAGTCCCCGTACTCCGCGTCGAAGATCGGCGCGGACATGATGGCGCTGTCGTTCCACCACGCGTTCGAGCTGCCGGTGACGGTGGTCCGGCCGTTCAACACGTACGGGCCGCGCCAGTCGGCGCGCGCGGTGATCCCGACGATCCTGGCGCAGCTCCACTCCGGTGCCCGCGAGATCCGCCTCGGCTCCCTCACCCCGACCCGCGATTTCACGTACGTGACGGACACGGCCGCGGGGTTCCTCGCGGTCGCGGAGTGCGACCGGGCGCTGGGCGAGGTGGTCAACCTCGGCGTCGGCGAGGAGATCTCCATCGGCGACCTGGCCCGCGCCCTGATCACCGCGTCGGGCCGGGACGCGGAGATCGTCGTGGACCCGAGCCGGCTGCGGCCTTCGGGCAGCGAGGTCCAGCGGCTGCTGTCGGACAACACCCGGGCCCGCGAATGGGCCGGCTGGAAGCCGGAGGTCTCCCTCCACGAGGGCCTGACCCGCACCTCGGAGTGGATCGCGGCCAACCTCGACCTCTTCGCCCCGGGGCGCTACCAGGTCTAGGCGCCCAGCAGCTTCGCCGCGGATTCCTCTACGAGGTCCTCCGCGTACGGGGGCAGCGGGCGGCCGGCGCGCAGGTGGCGGCGGACCACGGACAGCGGCAGGTCGATCAGGGCCAGGGTGGCGCGGTCGCGATCCTGGGGGCCGGCCGCGCCGAGGGCTTCGGCGAGGGTGCCCAGCGAGCCGAACACGCGCTGGTTGCCCAGGTCGGCGCGTTCCTTGTGTTCCTCGGACCAGTCGGAGCGGCCGAACTCCTGGGGCCCGTACAGGAGGAGGGCGGCCTCCTGCGGGTGGGCCCGGCTCCAGGAGACGACGTGCCGGGCGGCGGCGCGGACCGCGCGGGCGGGGTCCGGGTCGCTTCCGAGGGTGGTGAGGTAGCCGTCCTGGAACCGCTCGACGGTTCGCAGCCACACCTCGGCGAGCAGGGCCGCCCGGCCGGGGAAGCGGTGGTAGACGGACCCGCTCGGCGCGCCGACCGCCTGGGCGACGGCGGTCATGGTCACCCCGGCCGGGCCGCCGGAGGCCGCGAGGAGGACCGCGGCGTCGAGGATCTGGCCGGTGTCGAAGCGGGGTGGTCGAGCCATGAATCAGAGAGTACTCTCCAGAACAACTAGAGGCACTTCTCTAATTCACTTCCGGGAGACACCCATGCCCGTCTACAACGTGCACGAACGCGTGCTGGCCGCCGGGGCGAGCGAGGTGGGCGCGCTCATCGACGGCCTCTCCTGCAAGGCGGCCGACCGGCCGGACAAGCTGTGGCCGAACCCGGGCTGGCCCGCGATGGAGTTCGACGGCCCGCTGGCCGTCGGCGCGGTGGGCGGCCACGGACCGGTCCGCTACACGGTCGCCGCGTACGTACCCGGCACCTGGGTGCGGTTCGCCTTCAGCGGGCCGCGCGGTTTCGACGGCTTCCACGAGTTCACGGCGCTGCCGCTCGACGGGGAGCGCACGGCGCTGCGGCACACCCTCGCGATGCGGACCGGCGGACCGGCCCGGCTGAGCTGGCCGCTGGCCTTCCGCTGGATGCACGACGCCTGCGTCGAGGACGCCCTGGACCGCGCCGAGGCCGCCTGCACCGGGACGGTGTCCCGCCCGTCGCGCTGGTCCCCGTACGTCCGCTTTCTGCGCTCCCTCGCCCGCTAAGGGCTACGCAGGCTGCGCACGTCCAGATGCCGGAGCACCCGGTCCACGATCTCCGGATCGGCACCGGGCTCGCTCCGGGCGGAGAGCACCTCGTGGCGGGCCGCGGACATCATCTCCCGCTGGATCCGCTGCACGTCGCGGATCCGCTCCACCCGCTTCGCGTACGCCTCGCGCCGCTCCTCGTCCACCATGTCGGGGCTGATCCTCGCCCCCACGTCGTAGGCCCGCCGGTAGAGCACCTCCACCAGGTCCTCGGGGAGGTCCTCCACCTCCTCGATCTCCTTCAGCCGCCGCTTGGCGGCCTTGGCGGCGCGGATCGCCAGGGCGCGGGCGGTCTCCGCCTCCGCGTCGGAGTCCGCCTCCACGCCCAGACGTCGGACCAGCCAGGGCAGGGTCAGCCCCTGGACCACCAGGGTCACCATGATCACGGCGAAGGCGAGGAAGACGATCTGCTCCCGCGCGGGGAAGGCCGCCCCGCTGTCGGTCCGGTACGGGATGGCCAGCGCGAGGGCGACCGAGGCCACGCCCCGCATCCCGGCCCACCACATCACCACCGACTCCCGCCAGCTCAGCGGGATCTCCTCCTCGTAGTCGCGGCGCGAGTGCAGCCGCTTCGCGAGCCAGCCCGCCGGCAGCAGCCACGCCAGCCGGACGCCGATCACCACCGCGACCACGGCCGCCGCCCACCCGGCCATCTCCCACTCCCGGCCGCGGGCAGCTCCGAAGACGTTGTGCAGCTCCAGTCCGATCAGCCCGAACGCCACGCCCGTGACCAGCATGTCCACCACCTCCCAGAAGGTGTGTCCGGCCAGCCGTCCCAGCACGTCGTCGGCGTCGGTGGCGTACTCGGCGAGGAACAGCGCCGTGGTCAGTACGGCCAGCACCCCGGAGCCCTGGAACTCCTCGGCCAGTACGTACGCCACGAAGGGCACCAGCAGGGTCAGCCCGATCTGGAGCGTGGCGTCGCCGAGCCGCCCCATCAGCCGGTTGGCGGCCCATCCCAGCGCGAGCCCGACCGCGACGGCCACGACCGCCGAGAGCACGAACTCCCCGAGCGCCGCCGGCCAGGAGAAGCTCCCGCTCACGGCGGCGGCGATGGCCACGTGGTAGAGCACGATGGCGGTGACGTCGTTGAACAGCCCCTCGCCCTCCAGGATCGACACCATCCGGCGGGGCAGCCCGAGCGATCCGGCCACGGCGGTCGCGGCCACGGGGTCGGGCGGTGCGACGAGCGCGCCGAGCGCGACGGCGGCGGCGATCGGGAGACCGGGCACGACGGCGTGGGCGGTGGCGGCCACGGCGGCGGTGGTGACGAACACGAGCGCCACGGCCAACAGGAAGATGGGCCGCACATTGGCGGCGAACTGCCTCCAGGAGGTCCGCTGCACGGAGGCGTAGAGCAGCGGGGGCAGCACGAGCGGCAGGATGTACTCGGGAGGGACGTCGACATTGGGCACGGCGGGCACCAGCGCGAGCGCCACCCCGCCGAGGGTCATCAACACCGGCGCGGGCAGCCCCAGCCGCTCCCCGAGCGGCACGGTGACCACGGCTCCCAGCAGGAGCACGAACAAGAGCGCTAGCTGATCCACTCGCTCACACTGTCAGCCCGCCGCGCTCGGCGAGGCGGTCCAGGGCCCGTGCCGCGCCGTGTCCTGGGGCGCCGGCCAAATCCAGCCCCGCCGGCGTTTGAGGCGCGGGTCTGGGCAGAGCCCAGGGAACGGCGGAAGGGCGGGTAGGGGACGGCCCCGCAGGGCTCGGCGTCCACCCCCAACCGGCCAGGGCTACGGCAGCGCGCGCCGCATAGCCCGGTGAGGGATCCCCGCGTCCTGGAACTCCGGCCCGTAGGCCACGTACCCCAGCCGCTCGTAAAAGCCCAGCGCATGCGTCTGCGCGCCCAGATCAACGGCGGCGAGCCCCCGCCGCGCCGCCTCCGCCTCGATCGCCCGGACCAGCGCGACCCCCACGCCCAGCCCGCGCGCGGACTTGGTGACGGCCAGCCGTCCCAGCGAGCCGACGTCCTCGGAGCCCGTCTTGCCCAGCGCCTGCGGCCCGTACAGCAGCCGCCCGGTGCCGAGCGCGACCCCGTCCGGCCCCTCGGCCAGCACGTGCACGGCGATCGCGTCGTAGGCGTCGTACTCGATCGACTCGGGCACGGCCTGCTCGACCACGAACACCTCGGTGCGCACGGCGAAGCAGGCCTGGAGGTCCGCCTCGGTGGCGACGACCCGGACGGAAACCCCGGAACCCGGGGCGGCCGCGGCCGTCACTCGCTCTCCTTGCGGATCACGTCCAGCGCGTTCTGCAGGTCCGCCGGGTAGGTGCTGGAGAACTCCACCCACTGGCCGTCCGAGGGGTGCTCGAACCCGAGCCGGACCGCGTGCAGCCACTGGCGGGTCAGCCCGAGGCGCTTGGCGACGGTCGGGTCGGCGCCGTAGGTCAGGTCGCCGACGCAGGGGTGCTTGTGCGCGGCCATGTGCACGCGGATCTGGTGCGTGCGGCCGGTCTCCAGCTTGATGTCCAGCAGCGAGGCGGCGCGGAACGCCTCGATCAGGTCGTAGTGGGTGACGGAGGGCTTGCCCTCCTGGGTCACGGCCCACTTGTAGTCGGCGTTGGGGTGGCGCCCGATCGGCGCGTCGATCGTGCCGCTCATCGGGTCCGGGTGGCCCTGGACCAGCGCGTGGTAGCGCTTGTCGACGATCCGCTCGCGGAACTGGTTCTTCAGCGAGGTGTACGCGCGCTCCGACTTGGCGACGGCCATCAGGCCGGACGTGCCGACGTCGAGGCGGTGCACGATGCCCTGGCGCTCGGAGGCGCCGGAGGTGGAGATCCGGTAGCCCGCGGCGGCGAGGCCGCCGATGACGGTGGTCCCGGTCCAGCCGGGGCTGGGGTGGGCGGCGACGCCGACCGGCTTCATGATGACGACGATGTCGTCGTCGTCATGGACGATCTCCATGCCCGGGACGGGCTCGGCGACGAGCTCGACCTTGCGCGGCGGTTCAGGCATCTCGACTTCGAGCCAGGCGCCACCGTGCACACGCTCGGACTTCCCGACGACACTGCCGTCGACCGACACCTTCCCCGCGGCCGCGAGATCGGCCGCCTTCGTCCGGGAGAATCCGAACATACGGGCGATGGCGGCGTCGACCCGCTCGCCTTCAAGGCCTTCGGGAACGGGCAGGGTGCGGACCTCGGGAATCGTACTCACCTGTCGAGTATGCAGGACCGGACAGACGCCCGGTCCCGCGATCACTCCCGCACCCGGTCCCGAACGGCCGTTGGATCAGTCCCGGTCGGTCCCCGGCCAGTCCCCGATCAGTCCCCGATCAGTCCTTGTGGACGGTGCCGTCCGGGTCCAGGCCCTTGAACGACAGCAGCACGATCAGGATCCCGCCGCACACGATCGCCGAGTCCGCGAGGTTGAAGACCGCGAAGTGGGCGGGGGCGATGAAGTCGACGACCGCACCGCGGAAGACGCCGGGCGAGCGGAAGATCCGGTCGGTCAGATTGCCCAGGGCGCCGCCCAGCAGCAGACCCAGCGCGATCGCCCACGGCAGGCTGTACAGCTTGCGCGCGAGGCGGACGATCACCACGATGACCGTGGCCGCGATGCAGGTGAAGATGATCGTGAAGGCCTCGCCGAAGCCGAAGGCGGCGCCCGGATTGCGGATCGCCTCGAACTTCAGCAGGTCTCCGATGATCTGGATCGGCGGCTGGTGCTCCAGCTTGGCGACGACCAGCATCTTGCTGCCGAGGTCGAGCAGGTAGGCCAGCACCGCCACCACGAGCAGGGCCACGATCCGCCGCCGCCCCTTGGGCGCGGTGGACTCCGGCTGGGTGCCGTCTTCCCCGACCTCCGGCGTACCGATGATGCTCTCCGCCTCTGCCACGTGAGTCCCTCGAACTAGCTCGAACCAGGTGTTTCGGGCGGCACCGCGTCGGACAGCACTTCGCCGACCGCCCCGCCAGGTTCCTGGACCCTGACGAGACACGAGGGTACGTCAGCGGGCCCCTCGGCCGCCGCCCCGGTACCGCGCGCGCTGCCGCGCCCCGCCGGGCCCGCGGGACGGCCTAGTGCCGCCGCTCCTGCTTCTGCTTGCAGTCCACGCACAGCGTGGCCCGCGGGAAGGCCTGCATCCTCGCCTTGCCGATGGGCTGGCCGCAGTTCTCGCAGAGTCCGTAGGTACCCGATTCCAGCCGCTCCAGGGCGCGCTCGGTCTGTTCCAGCATGGAATTGGCGTTCGCCGCGAGGGCCAGCTCGGACTCCCGGGTGATGTTCTTGGTGCCGGTGTCGGCCTGGTCGTCGCCCGCGCCGTCGCCGGAGTCCCGCATCAGGCCGGAGATGGCCTCGTCGGAGGCCTGGAGCTCGGCGCGCAGCCGCAGCACCTCGCTCATCAGTTCGCTGCGGGCCTCGGCGACCTCCTCCGGGGTCCAGGGGTCCTCGCCGGGCCGTACGGCGAGCTCTCCGGGGCTCAGGGCCGCGGCGCCCCGCGCCTTGGGCAGCCCACTGGTCGCGGCCGCGGCCGTCTTCCTGGCCGTGCCGGTGCTCTTCTTGGCAACCACTTTGCGGGCTCCCGTCTCTGGCGCGGTGTGCGCCTCCCCCTCGGCCCCGGCCGCCTTGGCCGTGACCTTCTTCGCGGCCGTCTTCTTGACGGCGGCCGCCTTCGTCGTGGCCGTCTTCTTCGCGGCCGTGCTCCCTGCGGCGGCCGTCTTCCTGGCCGCCGTCTTCTTCGCGGCCGGCGCCTTCCCGGCAGGCACGGCCTCCGTCACCGGCTCCGCCGCCGGCTCCTCCGCAGCCTCTCCGACAGCCTTCTTGGCAGTACTCCCGGCGGTCTTCTTCGCCACCATGGCCGCGGCCCCTTCACATACTGTGATCATTGCTCGCGAATCGTGCCGGAACGATAAATCGACTCCGGCCCCACGGCAACGGGGCACGCGTCCATCGAGGCCAACCTGCATCCGTTGTGCCCAGCCCGGAGCCCGGTAATCCGCCCCTCGCGCCCCACGGCTCCCCGGACCGGCCCTTCGGCCCATTCGGGTCACCCCTGCGCCATCCGGCACGTCCCGCCGCGCCCCGGCGCAACACCCCGAAACAGGTCTGCCGACCCGCGCCCCGGCCCGTACACTGGGCCCAGCGAAAGGCATGGATGGGGACGAGTAGCGTCGGACGCAGCCAGGAGCGACCCGGGGACGGTGAGAGCCCGGGGGCGAGCGCGATGCGAAGGATCACCCCGGAGCCGCCGGAAGAAGGCCGCAGGGAGCCCGCAGGGGAGCCCGTAGGCACGTAGAACCGGCTTCGCACCCCAATGAGGGGGTCGGCGGACCACAGGTCCGCGGGCCAAGGAGGGTGGTACCGCGGGAGCAGCTTCACTTCGGCTCTCGTCCCTCCGGACGGAAGTGACATCCCGCCGGAGGAAGAGTTCAGCCTCATGACCACACCGCCGCAGTACCGCCCGGTACCCGCCCAGGTCGACCTGCCTGCCCTCGAGCACGCCGTCCTCGACTTCTGGCGCGAGAGCAAGACCTTCGCCAAGACCCTGGAGCAGTCCGAGGGCCGCCCCGAGTGGGTCTTCTACGAGGGCCCGCCCACCGCCAACGGCATGCCCGGCGCGCACCACATCGAGGCCCGCGTCTTCAAGGACGTCTTCCCCCGCTTCCGCACCATGCGCGGCTACCACGTGGCCCGCAAGGCCGGCTGGGACTGCCACGGCCTGCCCGTCGAGCTGGCCGTCGAGAAGGAACTGGGCTTCAACGGCAAGAAGGACATCGAGGCGTACGGCATCGCCGAGTTCAACGCCAAGTGCCGTGAGTCCGTGACCCGCCACACCGACGCGTTCACCGACCTCACGACCCGCATGGGCTACTGGGTCGACCTGGACGACGCCTACCGGACCATGGACCCCGAGTACGTCGAGTCCGTGTGGTGGTCGCTGAAGGAGATCTTCAACAAGGGCCTGCTCACCCAGGACCACCGCGTCGCCCCCTGGTGCCCGCGCTGCGGCACCGGCCTCTCCGACCACGAGCTGGCGCAGGGCTACGAGACGGTCGTCGACCCCTCGGTCTACGTCCGCTTCCCGCTGACCTCCGGCCCCCTCGCGGGCGAGGCCGCGCTGCTGGTCTGGACGACCACGCCCTGGACCCTGGTGTCCAACACGGCGGTCGCCGCGCACCCGGACGTCACCTACGTCGTGGCCACCAACGGCGAAGAGAAGCTGGTCGTCGCCCAGCCGCTGCTGGAGAAGTCCCTCGGCGAGGGCTGGGAGGCCACCGACGAGACCTTCACGGGCAAGGAGATGGAGCGCTGGACCTACGAGCGCCCCTTCGCGCTCGTGGAGTTCCCCGCGCCCGCCCACTACGTCGTGAACGCCGAGTACGTCACGACCGAGGACGGCACCGGTCTGGTCCACCAGTCCCCCGCCTTCGGCGCCGACGACCTCGCGGTCTGCCGCGCGTACGGCCTGCCCGTGGTGAACCCGGTCCGCCCCGACGGCACCTTCGAGGAGGACACCCCGCTGGTCGGCGGCGTCTTCTTCAAGAAGGCCGACGAGAAGCTCACCGCCGACCTCGACGCGCGCGGCCTGCTCTTCAAGCACATCGCCTACGAGCACAGCTACCCGCACTGCTGGCGCTGCCACACCGCGCTGCTGTACTACGCGCAGCCGTCCTGGTACGTCCGCACCACCGCGGTCAAGGACGCGATGCTGCGGGAGAACGAGAAGACGAACTGGTTCCCGGACTCGGTGAAGCAGGGCCGCTTCGGCGACTGGCTGAACAACAACGTCGACTGGGCCCTGTCGCGCAACCGCTACTGGGGCACCCCGCTGCCGATCTGGCGCTGCGAGGACAACCACCTCACCTGCATCGGCTCGCTCGCCGAGCTGAGCGAGCTGACCGGCACGGACCAGTCGAACCTGGACCCGCACCGCCCGTACATCGACGCGGTCACCTTCCCCTGCACGCACGAGGGCTGCTCCCTGACCTCGGTCCGCGTCCCGGAGGTCATCGACGCCTGGTACGACTCGGGCTCGATGCCGTTCGCGCAGTGGGGCTACCCGCACAAGAACAAGGAGATCTTCGAGAAGCGCTACCCGGCGCAGTTCATCTCGGAGGCCATCGACCAGACGCGCGGGTGGTTCTACACGCTGATGGCGGTCGGCACCCTGGTCTTCGACAAGTCCTCCTACGAGAACGTGGTCTGCCTGGGCCACATCCTCGCCGAGGACGGCCGCAAGATGTCCAAGCACCTGGGCAACACCCTCGAGCCGATCCAGCTCATGGACCAGCACGGCGCGGACGCGGTGCGCTGGTTCATGGCGGCCGGCGGCTCCCCGTGGGCGGCCCGCCGCGTGGGCCACGGCACGATCCAGGAGGTCGTCCGCAAGACGCTCCTCACCTACTGGAACACCGTCGCCTTCCAGGCCCTGTACGCCCGTACCTCGAACTGGGCGCCCTCGGCCTGCGACCCCGCGCCCGCGGACCGCACGGTCCTGGACCGCTGGCTGCTCTCGGAGCTCCACACCCTGGTGTCCGAGGTGACGGAGGCGATGGAGTCCTACGACACCCAGCGCGCGGGCAAGCTCCTGTCCTCCTTCGTGGACGACCTGTCCAACTGGTACGTCCGCCGCTCGCGCCGCCGCTTCTGGCAGGGCGACGCGGCCGCGCTGCGCACCCTGCACGAGGTCGTGGAGACGGTCACCCGGCTCCTGGCCCCCCTGACCCCCTTCATCACGGAGCGGGTCTGGCAGGACATGATCGTCCCGGTCACGCCGGAGGCCCCGGAGTCGGTGCACCTGTCCACGTGGCCGGTCGCGGACACCTCGGCGATCGACCCGGTCCTCTCCCAGCAGATGCTGCTGGTACGCCGCCTCGTGGAGCTGGGCCGGGCCACCCGGGCCGAGTCCGGCGTCAAGACCCGCCAGCCGCTGTCGCGCGCGCTGGTCGCCGTGACGGGCTTCGAGGCGCTCTCCCCGGAGCTGCGGTCCCAGATCACGGAGGAGCTGAACGTCTCCTCCCTGGCCTCCCTGTCCGAGGTCGGCGGGTCCCTGGTGGACACGACGGCCAAGGCGAACTTCCGGGCCCTGGGCAAGCGCTTCGGCAAGGGCGTGCAGGACGTGGCCAAGGCCGTGGCCGCGGCGGACGCCGCGGCGCTGTCGCTGGCCCTGCGCTCCGGCGAGGCCTCGGTGGAGGTGGACGGCGCCCCGGTCACCCTCACCCCGGAGGAGGTCATCATCACGGAGACCCCCCGCGAGGGCTGGTCGGTGGCCTCCGACTCGGGCGCGACGGTCGCCCTGGACCTGGAGATCACCCCGGAGCTGCGGCTGGCGGGCCTGGCCCGTGACGCGATCCGGCTGATCCAGGAGGCCCGGAAGAACTCCGGCCTGGACGTGGCGGACCGCATCGCCCTGCGGTGGTCCTCGGCGGACCCGGAGCTGGTGACGGCCCTGACGGACCACGCTTCGCTGATCGCGGACGAGGTCCTGGCCACGGACTACGCCTCTGGCTCCGCCGACGCCACGTACGGCGACCCCTTCGAGGACGAGGCCCTGGGCCTCACGTTCCGCCTCCGCAAGGCGTAGCCGCCCGGCCCGAGCGGCCCGTGCCCCCTGCCCAGGGGGTGCGGGCCGTTTTTCTGTCCCCGACCCGCCCTTCCACCGTTCCCCGGGCTCTGCCCGGACCCGCGCCTCAAACGCCGGCGGGGCTGAGTTTGCCGCCGGCGTTTGAGGCGCGGGGTCTGGGGCGGAGCCCCAGGAGACGGCGCCGGGCCCGGGGACGGAAACGGGCCGGGCCCGGTGCCCCCGAAGGGGAACCGGGCCCGGCCCGACCGTCTGCCGACGGATACCGCTTAGTTGTCGTCCTCGTCGATCAGGAAGCCCCGCATGGGAGACGGCGCCTGCTGCATCGGCTGCGGAGCAGCCGGCCGCACGGGAGCCATCGGCTGCGTCATCGCCGGGGACATCTGCTGCTGGCCGCCACCGTAGGACGGGGCCATCGGGGACGGACCGCCCATCGGCGACGGGCCGCCCATCGAGGGACCACCCATGGAGTGCATCGCACCGGCCGGGGCCATCGACGGGGTCGGCGACGGCGGCAGGGCCGGGCCGGCGGGGTTCCGCGGCGGGGCCAGCGAGTCGTCGGCCTGGGTCTCCAGCTGGCGCAGCTGCGATTCCAGGTAGGACTTCAGGCGGGTGCGGTACTCACGCTCGAAGCCTCGCAGGTCCTCGACCTTGCGCTCCAGCGTGGCGCGGGCGGACTCCAGGGAGCCCATCGCGACGCGGTGCTTCTCCTGCGCGTCCCGCTCCAGGGCGTCGGCCTTGGCACGGGCGTCCCGCTCCAGGCCCTCGGCGCGCGAACGTGCCTCGCCGACGATCTTGTTGGCCTCGGAACGGGCCTCCGCGATCGCCTGGTCCGCGGTCTGCTGGGCGAGCGACAGGACGCGGGCGGCACTGTCGCCGCCGGGGCTGCCCTGCTGCGGAAGCTGCTGCGGCTGCTGCTGGTGCATCTGCTGGCCCATGGGCTGCATCTGCTGCCCCATCGGCTGCATCTGCTGGCCCATCGGCTGGCCGAGCGGGTTCTGGCCACCCATGGACTGCTGCTGCATGGGGTTGCCCATCGGGCCGGGGCCCTGCTGGCCCATGCCCTGCTGGCCCATCTGCTGCTGGCCCATCTGCTGCTGCCCACCCATGGTGTGCTGCTGCATGGGGCCGCCCATCGGGCCCGGACCCTGCTGTCCGTGTCCACCGGGGCCGGCCGGCAGCTGCGGCTGTCCGCCCGGCAGCTGCGGCGGACCCATCTGGGGCTGCTGCTGCGGCGGGCCGGATATGGCCGCGGGCACGGGGGCGCCGGGGCCACGCTGGTCCTGGGGTTCCGGCTTGCGCATGCCCTGCTGCTGCTGGTTCTGCGCGGCGGCACGCGTGGCGGCCGCCAGCTTGGCGCGCAGGTCCTCGTTCTCGCGCAGCAGGCGCGTCAGTTCGGACTCGACCTCGTCGAGGAAGGCGTCGACCTCGTCCTCGTCGTAGCCTTCTCGCAGGCGGACGGTCGTGAACTGCTTGTTCCGCACGTCCTCGGGAGTCAGCGGCATGTCTTCTTCACCTCTACGTAGTCGTCGGCAGTCGGCAAGACCGTATCGGGACTGTCCCCGCGCCTGCGGGGAAGCTCATCGTTCACACGCTTCTCGCAGCGGTGCTCACGAAACTGATGAGGATGTAAACGATGATCATCAGAACGAAGAAGGACAGGTCGAGTGCCACGCCCCCGAGACGCAACGGCGGGATGAGCCGCCGGAGAAGCTTGAGCGGTGGATCGGTGACAGTGTAGGTGGCCTCCAGAACGACCACCATCGCCTTGCCGGGGGTCCATGAGCGTGCGAACTGGAACACATAGTCCATGACCAGTCGGAAGATCAGCACGATCAGGAAGCACATCAGAGCGATGTAGACCACTTGCAGTGCGACGCCCATCCCGCGCTTCCCTCTCCCCTGCTCCGCTCAGTTCCCGGTCCCGTATCTGACGGATCGGTCTAGCTTTGGTTGAAGAACCCGCCCTCCGCGATGCGGGCCTTGTCCTCCGCCGTGACATCGACGTTAGCAGGCGACAGCAGGAACACCTTCTGTGTCACGCGTTCAATGCTGCCGTGCAGACCGAACACGAGCCCGGCGGCGAAGTCGACGAGACGCTTCGCGTCCGTGTCGTCCATCTCCGTGAGGTTCATGATCACCGGAGTGCCCTCACGGAAGTGTTCCCCGATGGTACGGGCCTCGTTGTAGGTCCGGGGGTGCAGCGTCGTGATGCGGTACGGCTCCCGCTCGGAGACGACCTTGGGCATGATCACGGGGGCGTTCTTCTCCAGGATCGAGCGTTCGGGTGTGATGGATGCCACGGGGGCAATTCGCGCAGGACGTCCGTTTTCCACCGGCATTGGCAGGGGTTCCCTGGGTGCCGGAGGCTGCGCAACTCGTACCGGTTCGTCCGATACGGGCGTTTGGTGCGAAGCCGGTTGCTGTCGGCGGCGCTCCCGGTCCGGTTCCGGCTCGGGTTCGAACTCGTCGTCGGGGTCGTACCCCGGGTTGTCGTACCGGTCGTCCTCCACGAGGCCGAGGTAGACCGCCATCTTGCGCATCGCGCCGGCCATTCTCTGAGTCCTCCGCTCTGTGGTGGATCGCCCTGTCGCAGGTGTCTCGCCGTGTCACGAATGTCACCAACTGCCCGCGATCCACGTGGTCTGCCCGCCCATCAGCGGTAATGACCATATTTTCTGCTGTGGTCCGACTTTCTTCGCGACGTTACCCGAGCCGGGGTCTCGCGCCGAGCACCGCAGTGCCGACGCGTACATGTGTCGCACCGGCCGCAACGGCCTGTTCCAGGTCTGCGCTCATCCCGGCCGACACCATCGTGGCAGCCGGATGGTCCGCGCGCAGGCGGGATGACAATTCCATCAGCCGCTCGAAGGCCGCCTGTTCGCGTCCCGCGTACTGTCCGGCCAGCGGCGCGACCGTCATGAGACCGTCGATGCGCAGTCCGGGCGCCGCCGCCACGAGGTCCGCCAACTCGGCGAGCTGCTCGGGCGCCGCGCCTCCGCGGGCCCCCCGCTCGCCCGACTCGGCGTCGAGGGCGATCTGGACCGTGCAGCCCAGTTCCCGTCCCGCGCCCTCCGCGGCCGCCGAGAGCGCCGTGACGAGCTTCGGCCGGTCGACCGACTGCACGACATGCGCGTATCCGGCCACCGAACGGACTTTGTTCGTCTGCAACTGGCCGACGAAATGCCAGGCGATCGGCAGATCCGCGCAGGCCGCGGCTTTGGGGGCCGCGTCCTGGTCCCGGTTTTCCGCCATGTGACGGATGCCCAGGTCCGCCAGCAGTCGTACGTCGCTCGCCGGGTAGGTCTTGGTGACCACGATGAGCGTCACCTCTTCCCGCTTGCGGCCCGCGGCCGCGCAGGCGGACGCGATCCGCTCCTCGACCCGGGCGAGGTTCTCGGCGAGCTCGGCCTTACGATCCGTCATTCGTCAGTCCAACCAGACATATCCGGCAAGCCGCCCGGTCACCCGGTCGCGGCGGTACGAGAAGTGGTCCCGCGACTCCAGTGTGCAGACCGGGGAGCGGAAGGAGTTCACCACCCCCGCCTCGGCCAGCTGCGCGTGCACCCCGGCGACCACGTCGACGGCCGGTGTCCCCCAGCTGGTCTCGGCGTAGGCGGCGGGCACCACCTCGGCCACCGCCGCCCGCATCTGCGCGGGCACTTCGTAGCAGCGGCCGCACACCGCGGGTCCGGTACGGGCGACCATGCGCGCGGGGTCGGCGCCGAGCGCGACCATCGCCTCCACGGCCGCGGTCACCACCCCCGCGACCAGTCCGGGCCGCCCGGCGTGGGCGGCTCCCGCGATGCCGGCGACCGGGTCGGCCAGCAGGACGGGCGTGCAGTCGGCGGTGAGGACCGCGAGGGCGAGCCCCCGACGGGAGGTCACCACCGCGTCCACGGAGGGGATGTGCTTGATTCCTTCGGCCACACCGGCGGCCCACGGGCCGTCGACCACGGCCACGTCCCGCCCGTGCACCTGGTTCATCCAGACCACCAGGTCCGGCGCGATGCCCAGGGCCTTCGCCGCGGCCGTCCGGTTCGCACGAACGGCGGCCGGGTCGTCTCCGACCGCGCCGCCGAGGTTGAGCTCTTCGTACGGAACGGCGCTCACTCCGCCCCACCTGTCGGTGAAGGCGAAGTGGGCGCCGCTCTCGCTGTGCTGCTCCAGCGTCACTTCAAGAAGTCCGGGACATCCAGTTCTTCGGCCGGGCTGTCCTGGTACGGGCGGGCCGTCGGGACCTGCGGCGCGGGCGCCTCCGCGACCTGGACCGGCTCGCGCACCGGCTCCTCGCGCGGGGTGACCGAGCCGAGTCCGCCGAAGGCCGGGCGGGCCGGCTCGGCGGAACGGACCGGAACCGGTGCCGGCTCCTCGCGCTTGGTGGACGCCGCGCCGATCACGTTGTCCCGGCGGGCCGGCGGCTGGCCGCCGTCGAACCCGGCCGCGATCACGGTGACCCGCACCTCGTCGCCGAGCGCGTCGTCGATCACGGCACCGAAGATGATGTTCGCCTCGGGGTGCGCGGCCTCGCTCACCAGCTGCGCGGCCTCGTTGATCTCGAAGAGACCGAGGTCCGAGCCGCCGGAGATGGAGAGCAGCACGCCGCGGGCGCCGTCGATGGACGCCTCCAGCAGCGGCGAGGAGATCGCCATCTCTGCCGCGGCCACCGCGCGGTCGTCGCCGCGGGCCGAGCCGATGCCCATCAGGGCCGAGCCCGCCTCGGACATCACGGACTTGACGTCCGCGAAGTCGAGGTTGATCAGACCCGGGGTCGTGATGAGGTCGGTGATGCCCTGGACGCCGGAAAGCAGGACCTGGTCGGCCGACTTGAAGGCGTCGAGGACGCTGACCTGCCGGTCCGAGATGGACAGCAGCCGGTCGTTGGGGATGACGATGAGGGTGTCGACCTGCTCGCGGAGCTGGGCGATGCCGTCCTCGGCCTGGTTGGCGCGGCGCCGGCCCTCGAAGGTGAACGGCCGGGTGACCACACCGATCGTCAGGGCGCCCAGCGAGCGCGCGATGTTGGCGACGACAGGTGCGCCGCCCGTTCCGGTGCCGCCGCCTTCTCCGGCGGTGACGAAGACCATGTCGGCCCCCTTGAGGACCTCCTCGATCTCCTCGCGGTGGTCCTCTGCCGCCTTGCGGCCGACATCCGGGTTGGCGCCGGCGCCAAGGCCCCGGGTCAGTTCCCGACCGACGTCGAGCTTGACGTCGGCGTCGCTCATCAACAGCGCCTGGGCGTCTGTGTTGATGGCGATGAACTCGACGCCCTTGAGACCGACCTCGATCATTCGGTTGATGGCATTGACACCACCGCCGCCGACACCGATGACCTTGATGACTGCGAGGTAGTTCTGCGGTGCTGCCACGTCGAAGGCCTCTCGCCTCGAGTTACGTGTCGTTCGCCTCGCGGGCCTGCGGTGCGACGACTGATGCCGAAATTGGGACGGTCCGTACTACGCCGACCCGAACCCTCACCCTGAAGTTTAGGGTTAGGGGTGTGTCTGTTCCTTGGACTCTTCCGAACAGGACACTAAGTCGACAAGTAGCGCGTGTTCAACGAACACGCCGAACCTCCCGTTTTTCTTTTCACCCTATGTGATCACCCGTATCGGTGGCCAACCAGGGTGCGTCGCTGTTCGACCGGACGTCAACTACCGGACACCGCCGGGGCGGTGGGGACGCTGACGTCGAAGCGATCGGCCTTGGGCGACGCCTTCAGGAGTGCGGACAGAGCGCGACCTTTCGCGTCACCCTGTTCGCCGCTCCCCCAGATCACGGTCCGGCCCCGCGTCAACTCCAGTACCACCGAGTCGTACGAGCCCACCTTGACCTGCGCGGTCTCCTTGCGGATGGCTTCCGGGAGGCCGCCCGCGATCCCGACGGCCTCGTGCAGAAGCCGTTCCTCGTCGAAACGGCGGCCGCTCGCCGAGCGGTCCGCGGCCAGTTCGAGGACCGGAACGCCTCCGGGTGCTTTCGCGACCGTGTCGAATCGCACACCCGAAACGTCCACTTCCACGAACTCATTGCCCTTTTTGATGAGCAGGACCGGCTTGCGTTCCGTCACCTTCAGCCCGATTCCGTGCGGCCAGGCCCGCACCACCTCGACCGAATCGATGCGGGGCAGTTTGCCGCGGAGCCGGGCCGCGATCTCGTCGGTGTCCACGGAGACCATGGGCGCGCCGACGGGCACGGCCGCCGCGGCCAGCACCTGGTCCGGAGTCAGGACCTCGATGCCGCCCGCGGTGACCTTCTCGACCCGGAGCCAGGAGGAGCCGTAGAGCACCCAGGTGCAGCCGGCGGCCAGGAGCATGGCCAGGACGAGCCCCGCGACCAGGGCGGGGCCCCGGCGCAGGCCCCGCGGCAGGAGCGGACCGCGCGGCCAGGAGCGGCCGGACCCCTCCGGGCCGGATCCCCTCGGCGGCTTGGGCGACTTGGGGGCTCTGGGGGCCTTGGGCCGCTTGAGGGAGCCGGACCCCTTGCCCTCGCGGGCGGGTCCGGGATTGCCGCGTTGCGCGGTGCTCGCTCCGGCCACTCCTGTGCCTCCTGCGTCGGTGCTCTCCCGGCTCAGCGGGTCCTGTTGGCGGCGATCGCCTCGTACACCATGCCGACCAGCAGCTCGTCGGCGTCCCGGCGGCCGAACTCGGCGGCGGCGCGGGACATCTCGTACAGGCGGTGCGGGTCGGCGAGGACCGGGAGGACCTGGCTGAGCACCCACTCGGGCGTCAGTTCCGCGTCGTCCACGAGCAGGCCGCCGCCGGCCTTGACCACCGGCTGGGCGTTGAGCCGCTGTTCGCCGTTGCCGATGGGCAACGGGACGTAGGCGGCGGGCAGCCCGACGGCGGAGAGTTCGGCGACGGTCATCGCGCCCGCCCGGCACAGCATCATGTCGGCGGCGGCGTACGCGAGATCCATCCGGTCCACGTACGGTAC
Source organism: Streptomyces sp. NBC_00454 (assembly GCF_041434015.1). Classification (GTDB taxonomy): domain Bacteria; phylum Actinomycetota; class Actinomycetes; order Streptomycetales; family Streptomycetaceae; genus Streptomyces. Next base: position 2,034,594 of record NZ_CP107907.1, read on the forward strand.
CGGCACATACGGCGGCATCCCGGGCATGTTGTCGACACGCGGCAGTTCGTTCTTCGGACCGACCGCGTGCAGGATCTGAATCCCGGAGCGCTGGAGGGTCGGCGCGACCTGCTCGATCACCTCGTTGAGGCGGCGGGCGCCCTGCGAGCCGCCGGAGACCAGCAGCGTCGGCAGGTTGGGGTCCAGGCCGAAGGCGGCGCGCGCCTCGGGGCGGACCATGGCCCGGTCCAGGGTGGAGATCGAGCGGCGCAGCGGGATGCCCACGTAGCGGGAGCCGCGCAGCTTGCTGTCGGGCGTGGAGACCGCGACGGCGTACGCGTACCGGGAGCCGATCTTGTTGGCCAGTCCGGGCCGGGCGTTGGCCTCGTGGACGATGATCGGCACCCCGAGGCGCTTGGCCGCGAGATAGCCGGGCAGGGCCACGTAGCCGCCGAATCCGACGACGCAGTCGGCCTTGGTGCGCAGGAGGATCTCCTCCGCGGCCTTGATGGTGCCGCGCAGCCGTCCGGGGACGGTGATCAGCTCGGGCGTGGGCCTACGGGGCAGCGGGACGGCCGGGATCAGTCCCAGCTCGTAGCCGCGCTCGGGCACCAGACGGGTTTCGAGTCCGCGTTCCGTGCCGAGGGCGGTGATGCCCACGGAGGGGTCCCGCCTGCGCAGGGCGTCCGCGAGGGCCAGCGCCGGCTCGATGTGGCCGGCGGTCCCCCCACCGGCTAGTACGACATGCACCGAAATTCACCGCTCTCCGGACGGACGCTTCTTGACGCGCCGTCTCATCGACTTCCATCTCTGCCCGGTCCGCGCCCGGCCGTTCCTCGGCTTGCGCATCGCGAGCGCCGCGCGTGCCGCCGGCTCCTCACGCGCGAACGCGATGAGCAGTCCGACCGCGAACATGGTCGGAAGCAGGGCCGACCCACCGTACGAGAACAGCGGGAGCGGGACTCCGGCGATCGGCAGCAAGCCGAGCACCGCACCGATGTTGATCACGGCCTGCGCCGTGATCCAGGTGGTCACGCCTCCCGCGGCATAGCGTACGAAGGGGTCCTCCGTGCGTCCGGCCACGCGGATACCCGCATAGCCTAGGGCCGCGAACAGGGCGAGCACCGACAGCGTCCCCGCCAGCCCCAGTTCCTCACCGGTGATGGCGAAGATGAAGTCGGTGTGGGCCTCTGGCAGTTGCCCCCATTTTTCCACACTCGCACCCAGCCCGGAACCGAACCAACCGCCGGAGGCCAGGGCGTAGATTCCGTGGACGGCCTGCCAGCAAAGGTCGTTTTTGCCCGGATCGGTGGCGCCGATGCACGCGAGCCGGTCCATGCGGTGCGGGCTGGTCTTGATGAGCAGTGCGACGAGGACGCCCGCGAAGGCCAGTACGCCCGCGAACATCCGGGTCGGCGCCCCGGCCAGCCACAACAGGCCGAACAGGATGGCTCCGAGGATCATCGCGGTGCCCATGTCCCCGCCCAGCATGATGAGCCCGAGCAGCAGGAAGGTGACCGGCACCAGCGGGACCAGCAGGTGTTTCCACTGACTCAGCAGGTCCCGCTCGCCCTTCCGCGCCAGCAGGTCGGCGCCCCACAGGATGAGTGCCAGCTTGCCGAACTCACTGGGCTGGAGCATGAACGGACCGCCAAGGGAGATCCAATTCTGGTTGCCGTTGATCGATACGCCTATCCCGGGGACCTGGACCAGCGCCATCAGGAAGAGCGTGCCGGCGAGCACCGGATAGGACAGCGCCCGGTGGAGTTTGACGGGCATCCGGGAGGCCACCAGCAGGAGGACGGTGCCGATCGCGGCCGCGAGGAACTGCTTCTTGAAGAAGTACGCGTCGCCGAGGCCGAGCTGGAGCGCCTTGATCATCGAGGCCGAGTAGACCATCACCAGGCCGAGCACGGTGATGAGCAGGGAGCTGCCGAAAATCAGGTAATACGCAGTGAGTGGACGGTCCCAGGCCCGGCGCAACTGCCGCTGCGTACGCCGCAACCCGGCCAGCGGTCCGCCCGCCGCGGGCCGCTTGGCGCTCGCCGCGGAGCGCTTGCGGCCCAGTGTCCGGCCGGCCCCGGATGCCTTGGCGGTCCGCTCGGCCTTGTCGGATCCGGCGGCCTTGTCGGCGGACGGCCGCCGTCCCGGCAGCACTTGCTTGGCCGGCATCTGTGATCTTCCCCTCCACTCGTACCGAGGCGAGGCGAGCAGCCGGCGGGAGCTCCGGACCTAGGCCTTCTCGGCGCCCAGTTCGCGCACCGCGTCGGCGAACGCGTCCCCGCGCTTGTTGTAGTTCACGAACATGTCCATCGAGGCACACGCGGGTGCCAGCAGAACCGTGTCTCCGGGTTCCGCGAGCCGGGCGGCTTCCCGGACCGCCGCGAGCATCGCCCCAGTGTCGGTCCGCCCGAGGTCCACGACCGGGACCTGCGGGGCGTGTCGCGCCAGTGCCTCGGCGATCAGCGCCCGGTCGGCGCCGATCAGCACGACCCCGCGCAGCCGCTTCGCCGACTTCGCCACGAGCTCGTCGAAGGTCGCGCCCTTGGCCAGACCGCCGGCGATCCAGACCACCGGCTCGAAGGCCGCCAGGGAGGCCTCGGCGGCATGGGTGTTGGTGGCCTTGGAGTCGTCGATGTACGTGACCCCGTCCACCTCGTCCACGTGGCTGACCCGGTGCGCGTCGGGCCGGAAGTTGCGCAGCCCGTCTCGGACGGCGCGCGGCGCGACGCCGAAGGCGCGGGCCAGCGCCGCCGCGGCGAGCGCGTTGGCGATGTTGTGCGGGGCCGGCGGGTTGACGTCCGCGACCTCGGCGAGCTCCTGGGCGTTCTTCTGCCGGTTCTCCACGAAGGCCCGGTCGACGAGGATCCCGTCGACCACGCCCAGCATGGAGGGGCCGGGGGCGCCGAGGGTGAAGCCGATCGCCCGGCAGCCCTCCTCGACGTCGGCCTCGAGGACCAGGTCCTCGGTGGCCTTGTCGGCGGCGTTGTAGACGCAGGCCACCGTGTTGCCCTCGTAGATCCGGCCCTTGTCGGCGGCGTACGCCGCCATCGAGCCGTGCCAGTCCAGGTGGTCCGGGGCCAGGTTGAGCACGGCCGCGGAGTGGGCGCGCACGGAGGGCGCCCAGTGCAGCTGGTAGCTGGAGAGCTCGACGGCGAGGACGTCGTACGTCTCCTCGCCGAGCACCACGTCGATGATCGGGGTGCCGATGTTCCCGACGGCCGCGGTCCGCAGACCCTCGGCCTTCAGGATCGAGGCGAGCATCTGGGTGGTGGTGGTCTTGCCGTTGGTGCCGGTGATCGCGAGCCAGTCCGCGGGCGCGGCCCGGTCGGCCCCGGCCGCGGACCGGTCGCCGCCGACCCCGGCGGACTCGCCGGATGCGGCGGCGCGCAGGTCCGCTCCGGCCCCGCGCAGCCGCCACGCGATCTCCACGTCGCCCACGACGTCGACACCGGCCGCGGCGGCGGCCTCGAACAGCGGGCTGTCCGGCTTCCAGCCGGGCGAGGTGACCACGAGCTCCGTGCCGGCCGGCAGGACCTCTCCGGCCGGACCGCCCTCGGCGGTGCGGCCGAGGCGGACCTCGATGCCCTGCTCGGCGAGCTCGGCGGCGCGCGCCCGGTGGGCGTCGCCGTCGCCGTTGTCCACCACGGTCACGGCGACGCCGAAGCGGGCCAGCGCGCGGGCGGCGCTGACGCCGCTCACCCCGAGGCCGGCGACCGTGACCCGGTGCGGCAGCCCGTACCGGGCCGGGTCCGCGGCCTGCTGGCCGGGCCCGGCGGGGTGCTGGTCGGCGTCGCTCACTTGTCCGCTGCCCATCCTGCGTAGAAGAGTCCCAGACCCACGATCACGCACATGCCCTGGATGATCCAGAAGCGGACCACGACAAGGACTTCGGACCACCCCTTGAGTTCGAAGTGGTGCTGGAGTGGCGCCATCCGGAAGACGCGCTTCCCGGTCAGCTTGAAGGAGCCGACCTGGATGACGACCGACATGGTGATGAGGACGAAGAGGCCGCCCAGGAGCGCCATCAGGAACTCCGTGCGGGAGCAGATCGCGATGCCCGCGAGCGCGCCGCCCAGTGCCAGCGAACCGGTGTCACCCATGAAGATCTTGGCGGGCGAGGTGTTCCACCACAGGAAGCCGAAGCAGGCGCCCATCAGGGCGGAGGCCACGACCGCCAGGTCCAGTGGGTCCCGTACCTCGAAACAGGCGGCCGGGTTGGTCAGGGTCTGCGCGTTGGCGCAGGACTCCTGGTACTGCCAGACGCCGATGAAGGTGTAGGCACCGAAGACCATCACGGCGGCGCCGGTGGCCAGGCCGTCCAGACCGTCCGTCAGGTTCACGCCGTTGGACATGGCCAGGATCATGAACAGCGCCCAGACCACGAACAGCACCGGGCCGATCGCCCAGCCGAAGTCCGTGACGAACGACAGCTTGGTGGAGGCCGGGGCCAGTCCGCGCGAGTCCTTGAACTGGAGCGCGAGCACCGCGAAGGCGATGCCGACGATCAGCTGGCCGGCCATCTTGGCCTTGGCCCGCAGACCCAGCGAACGCTGCTTGACGATCTTGATGTAGTCGTCGAGGAAACCGACCAGCCCCATGCCCGCCATCAGCATGAGGACGAGCACGCCCGAGAAGGTCGGGCTGCTCCCGGTGATCACCTTGGTGAGGGCGTACGCGATCAGCGTGGCCAGGATGAAGGAGATACCGCCCATGGTGGGCGTGCCCTTCTTCCCGGCGTGGCCGCGCGGACCGTCGTCACGGATGAACTGGCCGTAGCCCTTGCGGGCCAGACCCTTGATCAGCAACGGGGTGCCGATGAGCGTGAGGAAGAGTCCGATGACTCCGGAGAACAGGATCTGCCTCATCGGCCGGCGACCTCGCCCTCGCGCTCCAGCAACGCCAGCGCGACCCGCTCCAGACCAATGGACCTGGAAGCCTTCACCAGCACGACGTCACCCGGGCGCAGCTCACTGCGCAACAGGTCGACCGCCGCCTGCGCGTCGGACACGAGCACCGACTCCTCACCCCACGAACCCTCGTTATATGCGCCCAGTTGCAGCCAGGACGCTTCCCTGCCCCCGACTGCTACGAGCTTGCTCACGTTGAGCCGGACGGCGAGCCGTCCCACGGCGTCGTGCTCGGCGAGCGATGCGTCACCGAGCTCGGCCATGGGACCGAGCACCGCCCACGTACGTCCCCCGTCTGCCCTGGCGGCGCCGCCCATCGCGGCAAGCGCGCGCAGGGCGGCCCGCATGGACTCGGGGTTCGCGTTGTAGGCGTCGTTGACGATCGTCACACCGTCCGCCCGCTCGGTGACCTCCATCCGCCACCGGGACAGGGTGCCCGCCCCGGAGAGCGCGGTGGCGATCTCCTCGGTGGACATGCCCAGTACGTGGGCGACGGCGGCCGCGGCGAGCGCGTTCGACACGTGGTGCTCACCGTACAGCCGCAAGGTCACTTCGCCGCACCCGGTGGGTGTGTGGAGTGTGAAGGAGGGCTGTCCTCCCGGTGTCATCCGCACCCCGGTGGCCCGTACGTCGGCGTCCTCGGCCTCGCCGAACAGGACCGTACGGGCCTTCGTGCGGGCGGACATCGGGCGGACCAGGGGGTCGTCGGCGTTCAGTACGGCGATGCCGCCGTCGGCCGCCGCCGGCAGGGCCTCGACCAGCTCTCCCTTGGCCTGGGCGATCTGTTCGCGGCCGCCGAACTCCCCGATGTGGGCGGTCCCCACGTTCAGCACGAGGCCGATGCGGGGGGGCGTCAGACCGGTGAGGTAGTTGATGTGGCCGATGCCCCGGGCACCCATCTCCAGCACCAGGTGCCGGGTCTCCTCGGTGGCCTTCAGGGCGGTGAGCGGCAGGCCGATCTCGTTGTTGAGGGAGCCGGGTGTCCACACTGTGGGCGCGTGGGTCTGGAGCACCTGCGCGATGAGGTCCTTGGTGGACGTCTTCCCGGCGGAGCCCGTCAGGGCCACCACATCGGTGCCCAGCCGCCCGACGACCGCCCGGGCGAGGGCGCCGAGCGCCTTCTCCACGTCGGGGACGACGACGGCGGGTACGCCGACGGGCCGGGCCGCGAGGACGGCCGCGGCACCGGCCGCCACCGCCCGCTCGGCGTAGTCGTGGCCGTCGACCTGCTCGCCGGCGAACGCGGCGAACAGGCTGCCGGGCTCCACCTGCCGGGAGTCGATGACCACCGGCCCGGTGATGCGGACGGACGGATCCGGTATGTCGTGGGGCCGCCCGCCGGTGATGTCGGCGATCTCGGCGAGGGAAAGGGCGATCACTACTGGTTCACCTCGGCCTGTCGGGCACGCTGCTGCGCTTGGGTCTCGATGGCCGCGCGCAGGACCGCGCGGTCGTCGAAGGGACGTACGACGCCTGCGATGTCCTGCCCCTGCTCGTGGCCCTTGCCGGCCACCAGCACGGTGTCGCCGGCCTCGGCGCGCGCCACGGCCGCGGCGATGGCCGCCGCCCGGTCGGCGTCGACGAGGACGGTGCCGCGCTCGGCGGCGGGGACGGACACGGCGCCTTCGAACATCGCGGCGAGGATCGCGAGGGGGTCCTCGGAGCGCGGGTTGTCGGAGGTCAGCACGGTGGTGTCGGCGAACCGGGCGGCCGCGGCCCCCATCGGGGCCCGCTTGGTGGTGTCGCGGTCGCCGCCGCAGCCGAGTACGAGGTGGAGCTTGCCTGTGGTGACCTCGCGCAGGGCCCGCAGGACCGATTCGACGGCGTCCGTCTTGTGCGCGTAGTCCACGACGGCCAGGTACGGCTGGCCCGCGTCCACCCGCTCCAGCCGGCCGGGCACCCCGGGGACCGCGGCGACGCCGTCGGCGGCGGTCTGCGGGTCGAGGCCGGCGGCCGCGAGGGTGACCACGGCGGCGACGGTGTTGGCCACGTTGAACGGTCCGGGCAGCGGGGCGGTGGCGCGGACGCGCTGACCGTCCGGGCCCACCAGGGTCAGGGTGGAGTCCATGTGGCCCGAGACCACGTCCTCGGCGCGCCAGTCCGCGGCCGGATCCCCGGCGGCGGAGAAGGTGACCACCGGGATCGGCGACTCCTTGGCCAGGCGCCGGCCGTACTCGTCGTCGATGTTGACCACGCCGAGCCGGGCCCGGCGTTCGGTGAAGAGCTGCGCCTTGGCCTGGAAGTAGTCCTCCATGCCGGTGTGGAACTCCATGTGTTCCGGGCTCAGGTTGTTGAAAACCGCCACGTCGAAGACGCAGCCGTCGACCCGGCCGAGCACCAGCGCGTGGCTGGAGACCTCCATGGCCACGGCCTCGACCCCGCGTTCGCGCATGACCGCGAACAGCGCCTGCAGGTCGGTGGCCTCGGGGGTGGTGCGCTCGGACTTGATGCGCTCGTCCCCGACCCGCATCTCGACGGTGCCGATGAGGCCCGTCCGGCGTCCGGCGCCGCGCAGGCCGCCCTCGACGAGGTACGCCGTGGTGGTCTTGCCGGAGGTACCGGTGATGCCGATCTGGAGCAGGCCTTCGCCCGGGCGTCCGTAGATCGTGGCGGCCAGTTCGCCCATCCGGCCGCGCGGGTCGGCGACGGCGAGGACCGGCAGCCCGGTGGCCTCGGCGCGCTCCGCCCCGGCCGGATCGGTCAGCACGGCCACGGCGCCGAGGGCGGCCGCCTGCGCGGCGAAGTCCGCGCCGTGCAGCTTGGCTCCCGGCAGGGCGGCGTAGAGGTCTCCGGGACGCACGGCACGGGAGTCGTGCGTGATGCCGGTGATCCGCGTCTGCGCGCCGAGGCCGTCCACTCCCAGCAGGGCCGCCAGCTCGCCGAGAGGGGTCGGGCGGGCGGACAGGGGACGTGGTGCTCCCGGCGGCGCTGCCGGTGCATCGTTCTGGGCGGTTCTGGGCTGATCAGCGTGGGGCACGGCGGTGAGCGTACCGGGCCCGGCGGGCCGCTCGCGAAGCGAGGGCCCCGCCTCGGCGCCGGTGTCCGCGCGGTTCCCGGGTTTGGGGGTGATCGTTGTCACTGGGGGTGCCTCACGCATTTCTGGGGCGGGCCGGACGGACGGTGGTCACTGGCTCGGCTGCGGACTGGGCTGCGGACCCGGCTGCGCGCCGGGTTCGTAGGTGACCGGGAGCCCGGCCGGAGCGGTTCCGGTGGGGGCGACCTGGAGGGTCTTGAGGGCGAACTCCATGACCTTCTTGTAGATGGGCCCGCAGATCTGGCCGCCGAAGTAGCTGCCCTTGGTGGGGTTCTGGATGGCGCAGTAGACGGTGATGCGGGGGTTGTCGGCCGGTGCGAAACCGGCGAAGGAAGCGGTGTAGCCCTTGTAGCGGCCGGTGGCCGGATCCACCCGGTTGGAGGTGCCGGTCTTGCCGCCGACCCGGTAGCCGGGGATGCGGGCCCTGGTGCCGGTGCCCTCCTGGTCGTCGACCACCGACTCCAGCATCTGCGCGAGGGTCTTGGCGGTCTCCGGGCTGACCACCTGGGTCCGCGGGGGCGCCGGGGCCGGGGTGAAGCGGCCGTCGGGGCCCTTGGTGCCGCGGACCAGGGTCGGCTGGATGCGGACGCCGCCGTTGGCGATGGTCGAGTAGACCGAGGCCGCCTGCATGGCGTTGAGGGACAGGCCCTGGCCGAAGGGGATCGTGTACTGCTGGGAGGTGGACCAGGCCTCGGGCTTGGCGAGGATGCCCCTCGATTCGCCCGGGTAGTTCAGGCCGGTGGGCTGGCCGATGCCGAACTTGTTCAGGTACGAGTACAGGACCTTGTTGGCCTCGGGCTGCGTCGCGCCGAGCTGGCCGGTGGCCAGGATGGTGCCGATGTTGGAGGACTTGGCGAGGACCCCGTTGAGGGTCAGGTACCAGGTCGGGTGGTCGATGTCGTCCTTGAACAGCCGGTCGCCGCGGTGCAGCCGGTTGGGGACCTCGACGTGGGTGTCGGCGGTCGCCTTCTTCTCCTCCAGCACGGCGGCCATGGACATCACCTTGGCGGTGGAGCCGGGCTCGTACACGTCCTGGAGGGCGGCGTTGCCCATGGCGGCCGAGCTGGCCTTGGACAGGTCGTTGGGGTCGAAGCCGGGGGCGTTGGCCATGGCGAGGACCTCGCCGGTGCGGGTGTCCTGGACGATGACGTACCCGCGGTCGGCCTCCGACTTGGCGACCTGCTCGGCGATCGCGCTCTGCGCGGCCCACTGGATGTCGCGGTCGATGGTCAGCTCGATGTCCTGACCGGGCACGGCCGGCTTCTCACTGGAACCGGCCGTCGGGACCCGGCGGCCGCCGGACTGGGCGTAGGTGAGCTCGCCGTCCTTGCCCGCCAGCTTCTTGTCCAGCGAGGACTCCAGGCCGCCGCCGCCCTTGCCCTCGGCATTGACGTAACCCAGTATCCCGGCGGCGAGATCGCCGTTCGGGTACACGCGCTTGCTGCTGTTCTCGTTGAACACGCCCGCGATGACGTTGGCGCCGGGACCGTTGCCCCGCTTGTCCGCGGCGGCCTTGTCCGCGAAGACCTTCTTCAGGCCCTTGATCTGGTTCCAGACCTGCGGGGTCTGGCGGCGGGCGAGGACGACGTAGCGGGTGTTCTTCGTCTTCAGGCGCTCGGTGAGCTCCTTGGCGTCCTTGCCGATGATCGGGGCGAGGAGCGCGGCCGCCTGCTCGGGGGCGTCCGGGGCCTTGCTCTCCTGCGGGGTGAACATCTGCGGATCGGCGGTGATGTCGTACGCGTCCACGCTGGTGGCGAGCGCGACGCCCTTGCGGTCGGTGATCTCCCCGCGCTCGGCGGCCAGGGTGTAGCTGGCGAACCGGTTCTGGGAGGCCTTGGCGGAGTACGCGGACGCGTCGACCGCCTGGACCTGGAGGAGCCGTACGACGAAGGCGAGCATCACCAGCGTCAGCCCGACGCTGACGAGGCGCAGCCGGGGCTTGGGGGCGCCGAGCCGGATCGTGTGCGGTTTCCTCGCGGGGGCGGGGCGTCGGGTGGCGGGCCGGGAGGCCGGCCGGGCCGTTGCCCGGGCCCGCTCGGCCCTGGCCCCGGCGGGCCTGGGCCTGCCGGGTCCCGGCACCCGCCGCCGCGGCGGCTCCTGCGGGCTCACGCGGAGGCCCCGTGGACGCGTGCGAGGCCCGGCTGCGCCGAAGCCCCCGGGGCTCCGCCCCGGACCCCGCTCCTCAAACGCCGGAGGGGCTGGATTTTGCCCGGCGTGGGCATTCCGGCCTCGGCGCTTGAGGCGCACCTCCGGGCGGAGTCAAACCCAGCCCCGCCGACGCTTGAGGCGCGGGGGCCCGGGGGCTGGCCCCCGGCGACGGCGCCGCGCGTGGCAGCGGGTCCGGGGCGGAGCTCCGGGGAACGGTGGAAGGGCGGGTAGGGGACCGGCCCCGCAGGGGTACGCGTCACGACGTCACCGTCCAGGGGTCTGGGAGGGCTGGGTGGCTCCGGCCGATGCCGGCGGGGCGGCGGCCGAGCCCGAGGGGGCCGGCGCCAGCGCCGGGGAGCCCGCAGGGCTGGGCACGGCGGAGGCGGCGACGGGGGCACCCGCGGCGACCGGCGGAGCGGACGGCGGCGGGGGCTCGGCCGCCGGGGACGCCGTCCCCGCGACCTTGCCGTCGGCGCCGATGAACACCGGGCTGCCACCGGGCACCAGCCCCAGCTCGTGCGCCCGCCGCTGCAGCGCGTCCGGCGCCGAGTACCCGTCGACGTCCCGCTGCAGCGCCTGTTCCTCGTCCGTCAGCGTGGTGGTCTCCTTCTTCAGCTTGCTCAGCTGGAAGGAGCCCTGGTTCAGCGCCGAGTTCAGCAGCAGCAGGCTGATCAGCCCGCCGCCGAGCAGCGCGACGACCAGCAGGACGAAGGGCGTGCGCGCCGCCTGCCCGGCCGGGCTCCCGGCCAGGACGCGGCCGAAGCGTCCCCCGCGTGGACTCACAGCCGCGCCTCCCGGATCCGTTCCACCCCGCGGAAGCGGGCCGGTGCCGCCCGCCGGTTCTCCGCGATCTCCTCCTCCGTCGGCAGTTCCGCGCCGCGCGTGAGGAGCTTGAGCTTCGGCTGGTACTTCTCCGGTACGACCGGGAGTCCGGGCGGGGCCGTGGAGGTGGCCCCGGCCGCGAAGACCTGCTTGACGAGGCGGTCCTCCAGCGAGTGGTACGAGAGCACGGCGATCCGGCCGCCGACCGCGATGCGGTCCACGGCGGCGGGGATGGCCCGCTCCAGTCCGGACAGTTCGCCGTTGACCTCGATGCGCAGCGCCTGGAAGGTGCGCTTGGCGGGGTTGCCGCCGGTGCGCTTCGCCGCCTGCGGCAGGGAGTCGCGGATGAGCTCCACGAGCCGGGCGCTGTTGGTGAAGGGTTCCTTGACCCGCTCGCGGACCACCGCGGAGACGATCCGCTTGGCCTGCTTCTCCTCGCCGTACTGGCGCAGGATGCGGACCAGCTCGCCGGGCGCGTAGGTGTTGAGGACCTCGGCCGCGCTGATGCCGGTCGTCTGGTCCATCCTCATGTCGAGCGGGGCGTCCTGGGCGTAGGCGAAGCCGCGGTCGGCCTCGTCCAGCTGCATGGAGGAGACGCCGAGGTCGAAGAGGATGCCCTGGACGGTCGGGATGCGCAGGTCGTCCAGTACGTCGGCCAGGTCGGCGTAGATGGCGTGGACGAGGGTGGCCCGCTCCCCGAAGGGCGCGAGGCGCTCCCCGGAGAGGCGCAGGGCCTCCTTGTCGCGGTCGAGGCCGATGAGGTGGGCCTCGGGGAACCGGGTGAGCAGGGCCTCGCTGTGGCCGCCGAGGCCGAGGGTGCAGTCGACGACGACGGCCCCGGGCCTCTCCAGTGCCGGGGCCAACAGGTCCAGGCACCGCTGGAGCATCACCGGGACATGTCGGGACTCGCTAGTCAAAGCGCCCTCTCAGATAACGGCGCGGCAGGCATCCGCCGCGCCGCGCACGCGGAGTCTTACCAAAGGGCCGGGCGGCCGGTCAGGGCCGGGCTCCGGCCGGTTCGCGTCACTTTAGTGCAACGGTCGCCGCGGTCAACGAACCGCCCCGCGCGCCGCTGCGCCCACTCGGAGGGAACCGGGAAATGCCCCGAATCACCCGGATGGCCCCGCGGTGCTCACTCCTGTGGGTTAGCTCACAACAGGAAGTAGTGACCTTCTTTGTCCACCCTCACTCGATGCCCGGACAGGCTGTGACCACTAACGTCGTATCCATGACGACTTCCACTCCCGTCCCCGCCGTGCCGACCGTGGCTTCCCACCAGGAATCCGCCGCCGGCTCCGTCACCGACCGGCTGGTGGAGGCGAACCGCGCCTACGCCGCGGAATTCGCCGACCCCGGCATGGACGCCCGCCCCGTCCTGCGGGTGGCCGTCGTGGCTTGTATGGACGCCCGCCTCGACCTGCACGCCGCCCTCGGCCTGGAGCTCGGTGACTGTCACACGATCCGCAACGCCGGCGGCGTCGTCACCGACGACACCATCCGCTCGCTCACCATCAGCCAGCGGGCGCTCGGCACCCAGGCGGTCATACTCATCCACCACACCGGATGTGGTCTCGAAAGCCTGACCGAGGACTTCCGCCACGAGCTGGAGGACGAGGTCGGCCAGCGCCCCGCCTGGGCCGTCGAGGCCTTCCGCGACGTGGACCAGGACGTCCGCCAGTCCATGCAGCGCGTGCGGACGAACCCCTTCCTGCCCCACAAGGACGATGTGCGAGGCTTCGTCTTCGACGTGCACACCGGCCTCCTGCGGGAGATCGATCCCACCTCGTGAGTGACACAGGGCCGTAACGCCGTCAAGAATGCGGGGAGACGTCACCCGGAGGACCTCCGGGCCGGTGTCCGCACTCTTGATTTCTGAGGTGTTTCGGGGTGGGCCGATCGTGCGCCGTGTGGCGCCGGCCCGGGGAAAGGGTCGAGGAGAACCAGGTGACCACGTATGACGACCGAGCGAGCCTCGCGGATCTGACGAGCACGGCGCAGCGGGTGCGGGATTCGATCGAGAGCGTGATCGAGGGCAAGCCCGAAGTGGTCCGACTCGCGCTGACCGTGCTGCTCGCCGAGGGTCACCTGCTCATCGAGGACGTTCCCGGCGTGGGCAAGACCATGCTGGCCAAGGCGCTCGCCAAGTCCATCGACTGCTCGGTGCAGCGCATCCAGTTCACGCCGGACCTGCTGCCCTCCGACATCACCGGCGTCAGCATCTACGACCAGCAGCGCCGCGAGTTCGAGTTCAAGCCGGGCGCGATCTTCGCGCAGATCGTCATCGGCGACGAGATCAACCGCGCCTCCCCCAAGACGCAGTCCGCGCTCCTGGAGTCGATGGAGGAGCGCCAGGTCACCATCGACGGCACCACGTACACGCTGCCGACCCCGTTCATGGTCGTCGCCACCCAGAACCCGGTGGAGATGGAGGGCACCTACCCCCTCCCCGAGGCCCAGCGCGACCGGTTCATGGCCCGCGTCTCCGTCGGCTACCCCAGCCACGAGGCCGAACTGCGGATGCTCGACGTGCACGGCGGGCTCTCCCCGCTCGACGACCTGACGGCCGTCGCGCACGCCCACGACATGGTCAAGCTCATCGAGGCCGTCCGCGAGGTGTACGTCGCCGAGCCCGTCCGCGGCTACGTCGTCGACCTGGTCAGCGCCACCCGCAGCCACCCTGACCTGCGCCTGGGCGCCTCGCCCCGCGCCACCCTGCACCTGCTGCGCGCCGTGAAGGCCTCCGCCGCCCTGGCCGGCCGGGACTACGTCCTGCCCGACGACGTCCAGGCCCTGGCGGGCCCGGTCCTCGCGCACCGGCTGCTGCCCACCGCGCAGGCCCAGCTGAGCCGGCGCACCGCCGAGCAGGTCGTCGCCGACATCCTCCAGCGCACCCCCGTACCGGCCGCGCACGCGCGCGGCGAGATCCCGCCCGGCGCGGGCATCCGGGGCTTCTGATGAGCGCCGGTGCCCCGCACGCCGGTGGCGGCCGGGGCCCGGAGGACGGTGGCGGGCTGCGCGCTTCGCTGGCCGGGCTGACCACCCGGGGCCGGTCCTTCCTGGCCGCCGGGATCGCCGCCGCGCTGTGCGCGTACCTCCTGGGCCAGTCCGAGCTGCTCCGGGTCGGGCTGCTGCTCGCCGTGCTGCCGCTGATCTGCGTCCTCGCCCTGCACCGCACCCGCTACCGGGTCTCCGGCAGCCGCCGGCTGAGCCCGATGCGGGTGCCCGCAGGCACCGAGGCCCGGGTGCAGCTGCGTCTGGACAACACCTCCCGGATGCCGACCGGCCTGCTGATGCTCCAGGACCGGGTGCCCTACGTGCTCGGGCCCCGGCCCCGCTTCGTCCTGGACCGGGTGGAGCCGGGCGGCCACCGCGAGGTGTCCTACCGGGTCCGCTCCGACCTGCGCGGCCGCTATCCGCTCGGCCCCCTCCAGCTGCGCCTGTCCGACCCCTTCGGGCTGGTCGAGCTGACCCGCTCCTTCTCCGCCTACGACACCCTCACGGTGATACCGCGCACCGAAGCGCTGCCCGCGGTCCGCCTCACCGGCGAGTCCTCGGGCTACGGCGACGGCAGCCGCCGCTCGCTGGCCCTGGCCGGCGAGGACGACGTGATCCCGCGCGGCTACCGGCGCGGCGACGACCTGCGCCGGGTGCACTGGCGCTCCACCGCCCGCTACGGGGAGCTGATGGTGCGCCGCGAGGAGCAGCCGCAGCGCAGCCGGGCCACCGTCCTGCTGGACACCCGGCGCCTGGCCTACGAGGGCGCCGGGCCCGACTCGGCCTTCGAATGGGCCGTCTCCGGTACCGCGTCGGCGCTCGTGCACCTGCTGGAGCAGGGCTACGCCGTGCGGCTGCTGACCGACACCGGGGACTGCGTGCCCCGCGAGGGCGGCGGCTTCACCTCCGGCGGCCAGGAGTCCGCGGAGGCGGCCGGCCTGATGATGGACACCCTCGCGGTGGTCGGCCACTCCGACGGCGCCGGTCTCTCCCGGGCCTACGACGCGGTCCGGGGCAGCGGCACCGGTGGCGGTGGCGGTTTCGGCGGAGCGGGGGGCGACGGGCTCCTCATCGCCTTCTTCGGAGACCTGGACGACGTACAAACGGAACTGGCGGCCAAGATGTGCCGGCGCAGCGGAGGGGCCGTGGCGTTCGTCCTGGACTCCGCTGACTGGTCCGGGAGGCCGCCGGGGCTCTCCGCGGTGATGTCGCGGGGGCTGCCTCCGCTCGACGAGCGCCTGGGCCGGCTGCGCGACGCGGGCTGGACGGCGCTGGCCGCCCCGCCCGGGGTGGCCTTCGGGGAACTGTGGCGGCTGGCCGGGAACGCGCAGGCCGGAAGCACGGGTTCGGCGGGGGGCTGGGGATGAGCGGGCGGGCGAGACTGACGGTCTTCGCGGCACTGGCGACGCTGTTCACGGCGTGGTCGCTGAACCCGCTGGTGGAGACGGGGAGCTGGCTGCCCCAGGCGGCGGTCCTGCTGGTGCTGCAGAGCGCGGTGGGCGCCGGGGCGCGGCGGGTGCCGCTGGCCCGGTCGCTGACCGTGGGGGCGCAGCTCCTCGTATCGCTGCTGGCGCTCATGCTGCTCTTCGGCGGCAAGGGCCGGTCCGGGGCCGGCGACGGGGTGCTGTCCTACCTGGTGTCGGACTTCGGCGCGCTGTTCGCCCAGGGCGTGCGGGACGTGAACGAGTTCGCGATCCCGGCGCCGCTGACGGACGGGATCCGGCTGCTGCTGGTGACCGGGGTGCTGGTCATCGGGCTCCTGGTGGACCTGCTGGCGGTGACACTGCGGATGGCCGCGGCAGCCGGGCTCCCGCTGCTCGCCCTGTACTCGGTGGCGGCGGGCCTCTCCGGCACGGTCTCCGGCTCCGGCGGCGCCTCCTGGTTCGCGTTCCTGCTGGCGGGCTGCGGCTACCTGTTGCTGCTGCTGTCCGAGGGCCGCGACCGGCTCGCGCAGTGGGGCCGGGTCTTCGGCGCGGCCCCGCGCGGGCGGGTGTCGGCCGGCGTCTCCGGCGGCGGCCGGGCCGTGGCCCCGGTGCGCACCGGGCGGCGGATCGGCGCGGTCGCGCTGGGCCTGGCGCTGGTGGTGCCGGCGCTGCTGCCCGCGATGGGTGGCGGACTGCTGGGCACGGGCGGCGGGGGTGACGGCGACGGGACCGGCATCGGCCCGTCGATCCAGGCGGTCAATCCGCTGGTCTCGCTGCAGAGCAGCCTCAACGCCCAGGACAACCGGGTGGTGCTGAAGTACCGCACCGACAATCCGCAGCTGAGCGAGCAGTACCTGCGGATCCTGGCGCTGGACGAGTTCAACGGGGTCAAGTGGGAAGCCTCCGGGCGGCCCCTGACGGACGTGCCGGAGCGGCTGCCGAACCCGCCCGGGGTGAGCGGCGAGATCCTCAACGGCGCGGCCGAGGTGCGCACCAGCGTCTCTTCGGCGCAGACGTACGCGCAGCGCTACCTGCCGATGCCCTATCCGGCGATGCAGGTGGACATCGGCGGGAAGTGGCGGTTCGAGCCGGTCGGGCGCACGCTCGTCGGCGACCAGCTGGGCAAGGACCGGTTCCAGAACGCCCAGGGCGCGCAGTACACCGTGCGGAGCCTGCTGCTGAAGCCGACGGCGGAGCAGTTGCAGAAGGCGCCGGCGCCGAACGAGGCGATCCGGGCCGAGTACACGAAGGTGCCGGACAATCTGCCGTCGGTGGTCGCCGACACGGCCCGGCAGGTCACGAAGGGCGCGAAGGACGACTACTCGCGCGCGGTGAAGCTCCAGGACTACTTCGCGGTGAGCGGCGGGTTCCGCTACGACACGAAGGTGTCCTCCGGTACGGGTTCGCAGGCCATCGTGAAGTTCCTCTCCGACAAGGAGGGCTTCTGCGTCCACTTCGCCTTCTCGATGGCTTCGATGGCGCGCACGCTGGGGATCCCGGCGCGGGTCGCGGTCGGTTTCACGCCCGGGGAGAAGCAGTCGGACGGCAGTGTCAACGTCTCGATGCGGGACGCCCACGCCTGGCCGGAGCTGTACTTCGAGGGCGTGGGCTGGACCCGCTTCGAGCCGACTCCGCGGTCGGGCATCACGGTGCCGGACTACAGCCGGACCGAGGCCCCGGAGTCCCGGCCGACGGCGCCGACCGCGGCCCCGTCCGCCAGTTCGGCGCAGCCCTCGGCCGGGCCCTCCGAGACCGAGGACTGCCCGCCGGAAGCGAAGAAGCTGGGCGAGTGCGGGGCGGCCGCGGCCGCCCCGGGCGCGGGCTCGGGCCAAGGCCCGTCCGTGGGCACCGTCCTGGCCTGGACGGCCGGCGCGGTGGCCCTGCTGGCCCTGCCCTTCCTGCCGTTCCTGTGGCGCAGGCGGCTGCGGTCGCGGCGGCTGGACTCGGGCGACGTGCTGTCCGCGTGGCGGGAGCTGGGCGACTCGGCGTGGGACGTCGGGATCGACCCGGACGAGGCGCTGTCCCCGCGGGGTGCGGCGGACCGGGTGGTGACGCTGGGCCGGCTGGATCCGAAGGCCGCCGAGGCGGTGCGGCGGGTGTCGGCTGCGGTGGAGCGTGCGCTGTACGCCCCGCCGGGCGCGGAACCCTCGTACGAGGGCCTGGCCCCCGACGTCCTGCTGGCGCGGACCGCCCTGCTGGCCCGGGTGTCCCGCGCCACCCGGCTGCGGGCCCTGTTCCTGCCGCGCTCTTCGGCCCGGCTGCGCTGGGCGGCGACGGCCCGGCGCGCGGCCCTGGCCGCCGAGGTCTCGGCCGCCCTGTCCCGGGCGAGGGCCCGGATCCCGCTACGGGGGCGGGGCTGAGGCCCTGTAGGCACGAAAAACGGCCGACGCCGGGGCTCGATCCCCCCGAGCCCCGGCGCAGCCGTCTTGTTTCCCCCCGGCCAGAGAGACCCGGTCCCCACCTGCCGCCCCGTGTCGGCGGTGCGGGCCGGGTCCCTGTCCGTTGCCCCCAGTCTGGCGTCCGCGCAGGTCTGGGCCAATCCGCGCAGGTACTCATTTCCGCGTCTAGGTACGGATACTCAGGCGCCCCACCAGTTCTACGCGGACCGACCGCCCCCGCGGCACCGCCGATCGGGGGTCACCCGTACGGCCCGCGGGTCGCGGCGGGCGGTCCGCGTCAGCGGTTTCCGCTGACCCGGCCCCGCAGCAGCAGCGACAGCGCCGAGTGGACGTCGTCCAGCGAGCGCTCGCTCTGGAAGGACTGCCAGTCCAGCGCCGCCACCAGCACCATTCCGACCAGTGCGGCGGCGGTCAGCGGCACGTCGATCTCCGCGCTCAGTTCGCCGCGTTCCACGCCCTCGCGCAGCACCGTCTCGACGACGGCGACCGCCTCCCGCCGGACCACCATCAGGGTGGACTGCCAGGTCCGGTTGGTCCGCCACAGTTCGGCCACGTAGAGCTGGGTGAAGGCCGGGTAGCGGTCGATGAAGACCAGACCGGCCCGGATCATCTCGTCGAGGGCCTCGACCCGGGTCCCGCCCCGGGCCTCGGTGGACTCCGCGGCCGTCCGCAGGGATGCGGTGAGCAGCCCGACCCCGTGCCGCAGCAGCTCCTCGAAGAGGTCGTTCTTGCTGGCGAAGTTGTAGTAGACGGTGCCCTTCGCGACGCCCGCCCGCTCCGCGATCTCGTCGACGGTGGTCGCGGAGAAGCCCTGCTCCGCGATGAGTGTCACGGCCGCTTCGTAGAGCTTCTGCCGTGTGGCCTGGCGGCGGCCGCCGCCCGCGGCCGTACCGGTGCTGCTGCTTTCCATGTGGCTGATTCTCACAGGTCGACCCGTCCTCACCGGCTACAGGCTCAGTTCCGGATGCAGCCGGTCCATCGTCCACACCTGCTTGCCGCGTGCGGCGAGCGCGGTGAGGGCGAGGGCGCCCGCGGTGAAGGCGGCGAGGACGGCGCAGCCCTGCCAGACCGGGGCGAGGTCGCCGCCGGTGATCAGGCGGCGCAGGCTCTCCACGATGTACGACATCGGCAGGTAGGGGTGGATGGCGTTGAAGAAGCCGGGGCTGGTCTGGACGGGGTAGGTGCCGCCCGCCGAGGTCAGCTGGAGCATCAGGAAGGCGAGGACCAGGATGCGTCCGGCGGCCCCGAACTTGGCGTTGAGCCACTGGACGATCGCGGCGAAGCAGCCGGTGACCAGCATCAGGAAGGCGATCGTGAGCGCCGGCCGGGCCATCTGGAGGCCGAGTCCCCAGTGGAGTACGGACATCAGTGCGGCCACCTGCGCCACGCCGAGCCCGGCCACGGGCAGCCAGCCGGCGAAGGCGATCCGCCAGGGCGAGGCGCCGGCGGCCAGGGCCCGCCGGTTGAGCGGGGCGATCAGCATGTAGGCGACCATCGCGCCGACCCAGAGGGAGAGCGGGATGAAGTAGGGGGCGAAGCCGGTGCCGTAGTTGGGCGCCTTGTGCAGGGACTGGTTGGCGAGCTGCACCGGGTCGGCCATGACCCGGGTGCGGGCGTCGCGCTGCTGCTGGTCGTAGTCGGGGATCTGGTCCACGCCGTCGTGCAGGCCGCCGGCGAGTTCGCCGTTGCCGTCCACGAGCTTGACCAGGCCGCCGTCGAGGCTGTGCGCCCCGTCGCCGAGCTTGCCGACGCCCTCGCCGATGGCGCCGGAGCCGTCGGTGGCGGAGCCGAGGCCGGTGTGCAGCTTGGCCATGCCGGTGGCGACCTTGTGGGCGCCGGTGTTGAGGGCGTCGACCTGGGCCACGGCGGCATCGAGGTCGGAGGAGAGGACCGGGGCCTTGGCGGCGAGGGCGCGGGCCTTGTTCTCCAGGTCGGTGAGCTGCCCCCGCAGGGTGGCGAGGTCTCCGTTGGAGTCCTTGACCAGGGTGTTGACGTCGCCCGCGAGTTCGGCGCCTTCGGCGGCGTCCTCCTTGAGCCTCTTCAACTGCGGGCAGGTGGCGGGCACCGGCGGGGCGGCTTTGGTGCAGGTCTTCTCGTAGACGTCGGCCGCGCCGGTGGAGACGCGCTGGGTGACGGTGGCGGCGCCCGGGGCCGCCTTGGCGAAGGTGTCGAGGTGGTTCTTGACGACCTTGGCGGTGTCGGCGACGAGTTCGGCGCTGTCCGCGAGCTGCTTGGGGTCCTTGAGGAAGGGGCGGGCCTGGTCGGCGACGCCGCCGACCTTGTCGGCGAGCCGCTGGGTGCCAGCCGCGATGTCCTTGGTCCCGGTCTCCAGCTGTCCGGCGGCGCCGTTCAGCTTCTTCAGGCCGCCGGTGAGCTCGCCGTTCTTCTCCTTGGCCGTGTCCAGGCCGTCGGCGAGGTCCTTGGCTCCCTGCTGGGCCTTGCCGGCCCCGTCGGTGAGCTTGTCGGCGCCGTTCGCGGCTTCGGCGGTCTTGTCGTGGATGTCGGAGAAGCTGACGAAGATCTTGTCGAGGAATCCGCGGGAGGCGTTGGTGGACGCGGCCGAGCGGACCTCGGAGAAGACGGTGCGCGAGATCGAACCGACGATGTAGTTGTTGGCGTCGTTGGTGCGGACCTGGAGGGCTCCGGTGGCGGGGTCGGCGCCGGAGCTGGAGGCGATCTTCGAGCTGAAGTCGGCGGGCATGGTGAGGGAGAGGTAGTACGTACCGTTCTCCAGGCCCTTGGCCGCCTCCTCGGCGCTCACTTCGCGCCAGTCGAAGGTCTTGCTGGCGTGCAGTTTGCGGGTGATCTCGTCACCGGCGTCGATGCGCTTGCCGTCCACGGTGGCGCCCTGGTCGGCGTTGACGAGGGCGACGGGCACCTTGTCGAGGCGGCTGTACGGGTCCCAGAAGGACCACAGGTACAGCGCCCCGTAGAGCAGCGGCAGCAGGAGCAGCGCGACGAGTGCGGCCCGGGGCAGCTTCCCCCGCCCGAACCGCTTCAGCTCAAGCGCGGCCAGCTTCGGCGAGCGCATCGTCGTCCCCCTTCGTGTCGGTCTTCGTGTCGGTCTTCGTGTCGGTGCCGGGCTCGGCGCCGGTCTCGGTGCCGGTCTCGTTGGTGGTCTCCGTGACGGTGTCTGCGGGGACACCCCAGGTGACCTTGGAACCGGTGGGCCGGGGCAGGACCGGCCGTTCCTCGGCGGGCTCCTCGGCGGACTCCGCTTCCGGCTCCTCGCCGACGGTCCGCAGGATCAGCGCGTCGGCCGGAGCCTGGCTGCACACCGCGAGGACGGTGGTGCCGCGGGCGGTGATCGAGCGGAGCAGCTCCCAGGCCTCGGCGCGCTCGGTGTCCGAGAGCTTGAGGTCGAGGTCGTCCAGGGCCAGCAGGCGCGGCGCGCCCAGCAGGGCGATGGCGACCGACAGCCGTACGGATTCCAGCCGTTCCAGATCGCGTACGGAGGTGCGCGGGCCCTTGGGGAGGGTCGCGAGGTCCAGTCCGGCGGCGGCCAGCGCGGCTTCGATCCGGGCCGCGGTGGAGGTGCGGCGCTCGCCGCGCGGGCGGAGCAGGGAGCGCAGGGGGCCGTCGTAGCGGCGCTGGAGCAGGGCGCCCTCGCGCAGCTGCTCGGCGACGGTGAGGGCCTGGTCCAGGTCGTTGACCCCGGGTACCGGGCCGAGGGCGGCGATGCGGCGGACCGCGGCCATCTTCTTCGGCAGCCGGTGGCGGCCGATCTCGGCGTGCCCCTCGGTGGGCTTCATACGGCCGGTGAGCGCGAGGAGCAGGCAGGTCCGCCCGCTGCCGGAGGGGCCTTCGACCGCGATGAGCGAGCCGGGCGCCGCGTCGATCCCGACGCCCCGGAACACCCAGCCGCGCGGGCCCTTGAGTCCGAAGTCCTCGGCTTTGACGGCCGCTCCGTGCGGGCTGTCCACGCCGGTCCCCCTTCTTTTGAACTGACCAGTCAGTTCAAAAACTAGCATCCCCGGCGGCACGGGGTGCGCAGCGGGGGGCAGTTGCCCCTCCGCATCTCCGCCCGAGAAGGCAAAACCGCAGGTCAGCGCGATTGTCAGTGGGGGCCGCCACGATGGGTGGACGCAACGACATGGAGTACCGCACGCACGCAACGACAGGAGGTTCGTCATGGCCACACCGTCCCCGTCCCCTGTTGTCCACCCCCTCCCCCGGAAGCCGGCGCCGCCTTCCCCCGCGGTCCCGCCGCGGGGAGACCCTGCCGCCGCCCTCGATCTGCTCGTCAAGGCCCGCGCGGGCCTGGCCGAAGCCGCCCGGCTGACCCGGCCCAACGAGCGGTACGCCACCGCCCACCTCGCGGCCCTGCGCGCGGCCGCGGCCGTGCTCGCCGCGCGCGGACGGCCCGCGCCGGCCAATCCGCGGCGCCGGCCCCGGATCCGCAGCGCGTGGGAGGTCCTTCCGGAGATAGCGCCCGAACTGACCGAGTGGAGCGCGCTCTTCGCCTCCGGCGCGGCCCGCCGGGCCCGGGCCGAGGCCGGGATAGCGGGCGCGGCCACCGGCCGGGACGCGGACGATCTGGTGCGTGCCGTCGAGATGTTCCTGCGCCTGGTGGAGCGGATGCTCCCGCTGCGGCAGCCGGTGGGGCGGGCCTCGCCGAACGACCCGCCGCAGCAGCTGCCGCAGCCACGGGCGGAGCGTCCGGACGCGGGATGACCTGCCCGGCATCCGGAGGCCATAGGGTGGGCACGGAGCGCTCACCCTCCCCCAGCCACCGCTGGGACGTGCCCCCTACGCCGAGGAGCCATCAGCCGTGTCGGACACTTCCCGCCCCCGCGCCTCCCTCCGCACCGCCGTGGTGTGGGAGGTCCTCAAGGAGGCGCTCGACCGCCGGGTGAAGGCGACCGGGCGGGATGTGCTGGACGTGCTCGACACGGGTGGCGGCACCGGAAACTTCGCCGTCCCGGTGGCCCGCCTCGGCCACCGGGTCACCGTGGTCGACCCCAGCCCGAACGCGCTGTTCGGGCTGGAGCGCCGGGTCGCCGAAGCCGGCGTGGCCGACCTGGTCCGCGGTGTGCAGGGCGATGCGCAGGGCCTGCTCGACGTCGTGGAGCGCGACGCCTACGACGTGGTGATCTGCCACGGCGTGCTGGAGTACGTGGACGACCCGGCCGAGGGCGTGGCCAACACCGTGGCCGCCCTGCGCCCCGGCGGCATCCTCAGCCTGCTCGGCGCCGGACTCGGCGGGGCCGTCCTGGCCCGCGCCCTGGCCGGGCACTTCACGGAGGCCCGTAACGCCCTCGACGACCCGGCCGGCCGCTGGGGCTCGGGCGACCCGGTACCGCGCCGCTTCACCGCCGAGCAGCTCGCCGCGCTGGTCGGCGACGCCGGCCTGACGGTCGGCTCGGTGCACGGCGTCCGGGTCTTCGCCGACCTGGTCCCGGGCGTCCTGGTGGACACCGAACCGGGCGCCGTCGAGGCCCTGCTGCGCCTGGAGGAGGCCGCCGCCGAGCTGCCCGCCTTCCACGCGATCGCCACGCAGCTGCACGTGCTCGGCGAGAAGCCCGCCTGATCTGCGAACCTTCCGAAGCACGCGGTGCGTCACTCACCCTCCGAATCGATGGTGTGACCCGTATGATCGGGGTCAGTGACCGGCATGCCGAGCGGACCTCTGGGGAATAACGCCCTCAGAGCCGCTCGCAGGGCGGTACGGCTTGGCGCGACGCATGCTTGAGACAGGACTGAGCTTCCCCCGGAAAGGTAGTTTTTTCGGGCAGTGTTTTTTTAGGCAGTGTTTTTTAGAACGCGGCGTAGAGGGCGGGTATCACGGGGGCGGTTCCCCGCCTATCCTGAAGGGGACCCCTGGTCGCTGCCCCCCGCGACCGACGGATGAGGAGGACTCCCGTGCCGCTCTCGGAGCACGAGCAGCGAATGCTCGAGCAGATGGAGCGAGCGCTGTACGCCGAAGATCCCAAATTCGCTACAGCGCTTGAGGGAAGCGGACTGCGCACGTACACCCGGCGACGGGTCTACCAGGCAGTCGCAGGCATCGTGGTGGGTGTCGCGCTCCTTATGACCGGTGTGATCGTGCCGAACGTGCTTTGGATCAGTGTGGTGGGATTCCTCGTCATGCTGGGCTGTACGGTCCTCGTGGTCACCGGTTGGCGCAAGGCACCCAAGCCTGGTGAGCAGCCCGCCTCCGGTAGTGCAGGCGGTTCGGCCCAAGGCCAGAACCGGCAGCGTCGGTCGATGATGACCCGTATCGAGGACCGGTGGCAGCGCCGCCGTGACGATCAGGGGCAGTGAGCCCCACAGACTCGGGTGAGGGGACGGGTGCCGGAAGGCGCCCGTCCCCTCTCTGGTCCATGATGAGCCGATGAGTGTGCTCCCCCTGGTCTTCACCAGCGGCTGGGCCAGCGGGATCAACGCGTACGCCGTGGTCCTGCTGCTCGGCATCTTCGGCGCGACCGGCCTGACCGACGAGGTCCCCGCCTCCCTGCAGCGCACCGACGTGCTGATCGTGGCCGCGGTGCTGTTCCTCTGCGAGGCCGTGGCCGACAAGATCCCTTATGTGGACTCGGTCTGGGACACGGTGCACACCGTGATCCGCCCGGTGTCCGGGGCCGTGGTCGGTGCGCTGCTGGCCGGGCAGAGCGGTTCGCTCTCCGACATCGCCGCCGGTGCGGTCGGCGGCTCCACCGCGCTGGCCAGCCATTTCGTCAAGGCCGGCACCCGGATGGCGATCAACACCTCGCCGGAGCCGTTCAGCAACATCGTCATGAGCACCGCCGAGGACCTCGGCGTGGGCGGCATCGTCACCTTCGCCATGTTCAACCCGCAGGCCGCCGCGGTCATCTGCGCCGTCCTGCTGATCATCGGGCTCGCCCTGCTGATCTACCTCTGGGCCAAGATCCGCCGCTTCCGGCGCCGCCGCGCCCAGCGCCGCGAGGAGAAGAGACTCGCCTCCGAAGTGGCCCGGGTCGCTCGATAGGCTCTGCGCCATGGCACGAATTGCGGTGATCGGCGCCGGGATGGGCGCGATGGCGACGGCGGCCCGGCTGGCCGTGGCGGGGCACCGGGTGACGGTGTACGAGCGCTCGGCGACCTACGGCGGCGCCGTCGGACGGTACGAGCGGGACGGCTTCGCCTTCGACACCGGCCCTGGACTGCTGCACCTGCCCGCCGTCTACCGCGACCTCTTCGTCAAGACCGGCAAGCGCCCCCTGGAGGAGTGCGCCGAACTGGTCCAGCTCGACCCGGCCGTCCGCCACGTCCTGGCGGACGGCCGCACGGTCACCCTCCCGGGCGGCTCGCACGGCGGCGCCGCCGCCGTCCTCGACGAGGCCTTCGGGCCGGGCGCCGGGGACCGCTGGAGCGCGGTCCTGGGCCGCGCCCGGGACGCCTGGGACGCCACCCGCCGCCCCCTGCTGGAAGAGCCGCTGCGCCCCGACTGGGAGGTCCTGGGCCACGACCCGTACCCCGCGCTGCGCGGCAGCGGGCTGCTGCGCCGCCGCCCGCCGACCCTGGCCGAGGTCGCCGCGCGCGAGCTCGGCGGCGACGGCCCCGGCGATCTGCTGGCCGCGCGCGTGCGCTCGTACGGGATCGATCCGGCCACCGCGCCCGCCTCGGCGGCGGTGCTGCCCTACATGGAGCAGACCTTCGGCAGCTGGTACGTGCGCGGCGGGATGCGGGAGCTGGCCACCGCCGTGTACGAGCGGTGCCTGGAGCGGAAGGTGGCCTTCGAGTTCGGCGCCGCAGTGCGGGAAGTCCTGGTCCGGGAGGGCCGGGCGGCCGGCCTGCTGCTGGCCGACGGATCCTCGGTGGAGGCCGACCACGTGGTCTGCGGGGTGGACCCGCGGCTGCTGGGCGTGGAGTCCGCACCGGGGGCCGTCCCGACCCGGGGCGACGGGGTGGCGAGCCGCCACACGCTCTTCCTCGCCCTGCGCGGGCCCCGCACCGGCGATGCCGTGCACCGGACCCTGGTCCACTCCCCCGGCGCGCTCGTGACCGTACTGCGCCCCGACGATCCCGCCACCCGGCCGGACGCGGACCACGAGGCCGTCACCGTGAGCACGGTGTGCGCGCCGGGGGCCGGAGCGGACCCGCGGGACCTGCTGGACCTGGCCGCGCGGACGGTCCCGGACCTGCACGAGCGGCTGCTGTGGCAGCGGGCGCAGAGCCCGGCCGACGTGGAGGCGGCCACGGGCGCCGCGGGCGGCTCGGTGCCCCCGCCGGCCCTCGCGGGAGCCGGCGGCCGCGGGCTCTACCCCGCCAACTCGACGACGCTGCCCGGGCTGTACCTGGCCGGCGGCTGGGCCCATCCCGGCGGCGGGCTGGCGCACGCCGGGATGACGGGGGCCCTGGTCGCCGGACTGATCGTGGAGGGCGCGGAGTTCCGCGGCTCGCGGTAGGAGCGCGGCCGGCGGTCGGCGGCCGGGGTCAGTAGCGGTACTGGTCGTACTCGCCCGTGCCCTGGTACGGGTACTGCGGCTGCTCCTGCGCCGGGTAGGGCTGGGCTCCCGCCCCGTCGGTGGACCGCTGCTGCGGGACCCAGACCCCGCCGGGCGGGGTGTCCATGGAGTACTGCTGCTGCGCGGCCGCGTACGGGTCGGGGGTGTAGTCCGGGTAGCCGGTGTAGCCGCCGGACTGGGGGTACTCGTACGGCTGCTGCGGGGCCACGGCGCCGCCGGTGCCGATGTACGGGTCCGAGTAGGCGGCGTAGACCTGCGGCTCGCCGGGGGCCGGGTAGCCGGTGGTGTAGTCGTAACCGCCCTGGCCCTGCGGGTCGTAGTACGCCGCGTACTGGTGGGCGTCCTGCTCCGGCGCCGCGAACGGCGAGGCGAAGGAGGCGGTCTCGAAGCTCTGGATCCCGTACGAGCCGGTCTCCTCGGGCACCGGCTGCGCGGCGTAGAACTGGGCGTCGGCCCCGTCCGCGGACCGGGCTGCGGAAGCCGTCTCCTCGAAGCGGCCGGAATCCACGGCATCGGCATCGCCGTCCGCGTCCGCGTCGAACCCGGACTCGGGCCCGTACTCCAGGGCCGTCACCTGGAGCGCCGGTTCCGGGCGCGCTCCGCCCGCAGCGCGGCGGCGCCGGTTCGTCTGCGGGGCGGCGGCGGGCGCCTTGCCCCGGCGCAGCGCCCAGCCGGCCACGAAGCCCTTGCGGAAGGAGAGGGTCACCAGCGTCTGGCCGACGGCGAACGCACCCGCACCGGCGGCGATGACGACCACCGACGGCAGTGCGACGCCCGCCACGACGGCGAGGAAGCCGGCGAAGGCGAGCAGGCGCCAGCGCAGCCGGGCCTTGTACTGCATCAGGACCTCGGCAAGCAGCCACAACGCGACGAAACCGAACGCGATGTAGAGGACCGTCATTCCCATGCATGGGCCCCTCTCGGTGCGGACGACCGCCCAGGAATCGGGGGCCGGCCGATCAGGCCCGCTGGTGCAGGCCCAGGTTCTCGTAGATTTCGAGAGTCGCCGTGGAATTGTTCAGCGTGATGAAGTGCAGCCCCGGGACACCCTCGGACAGCAGCCGCGCGCAGAACTCCGTGGCGAACTCGATGCCAATGGAGCGTACAGCGGCCGGATCGTCCTTGACGGCGAGCATGCGCTCTTTCACGGCCGCGGGGAAGACTGCGTTGCTGAGTTGC
Source organism: Streptomyces sp. NBC_00454 (assembly GCF_041434015.1). Taxonomy (GTDB): domain Bacteria; phylum Actinomycetota; class Actinomycetes; order Streptomycetales; family Streptomycetaceae; genus Streptomyces. Next base: position 2,061,912 of record NZ_CP107907.1, read on the forward strand.
GGGAGCCGGTCGAGCTGCTTGATGCCCACAACAGGCATGCACTCGGGGATGATCGGGGTGTCGCAGCCCGCCTTCTCGACGCTGTCGCGCAGCCGCAGATAGTGCTCCGGATCGAAGAACATCTGGGTGATCGCATAGTCGGCGCCCGCGCGGCACTTGTCCACGAAGTGCCGGATGTCCGTGTCCCAGTCCGCCGAGCGCGGGTGCATCTCGGGGAAGGCCGCGACGCCGACGCAGAAGTCGCCGGACTCCTTGAGCAGCCGGACCAGGTCGGCCGCGTAGTGCACGCCCTCGGGGTGCGCGACCCACTCGCCCATCGGGTCGCCCGGCGGGTCCCCGCGCAGGGCGAGCATGTTGCGGATGCCGGCGTCGGCGAACTGGCCGATGACGTTGCGCAGCTCGGCGATCGAGTGGTCGACCGCGGTGAGGTGCGCGACGGGGGTCAGCGTGGTGTCCGCGGCGATCTGCTCGGTGGCCCGTACGGTGCCGCCGCGGGTGGAGCCGCCGGCTCCGTAGGTGACGGAGACGAAGCTCGGGGCGACCGCCTCGACCCGGCGCAGCGCGTTCCAGAGGTTGCGCTCGCCCTTCTCGCTCTTTGGTGCCCAGAACTCGAAGGAGTACGAGCGCCCGGACGCGAGGAGGTCTCGGACCGTATGTGCGCGATCCGACCAGGTGGAAGAGGTACCAAGGGCCATATGGGGAGGTTAGACGGGGTCCGGTGGACGCCGAAGCGGTGTCCACGGACTGGACGCGAAAATGAGACAGCCGATCGGGTGACGGGGGCTGCCGGGGGCCGTCGGGGCGGACGGCCGGGCGGGCGGGCTGGCTGGCTGGCTGGCTGCCGGGATCCGCTAGCCGAGCCGGGCGCGGACCCGCTTGGCGAGGTCTGCGGCGGCGGCGCCGGGGTCGGAGGCCTCGGTGAGGGCCCGGACGACCACGACGCGGGAGGCTCCGGCGTCGAGCACCTCGTCCAGGTTGGACGCGTCGATCCCGCCGATGGCGAACCACGGCCGGTCCTGGGCGAGCGAGGCCGCGTGGCGGACCAGGTCGAGGCCGGGGGCGTGGCGGCCGGGTTTGGTGGGGGTGGGCCAGCAGGGGCCGGTGCAGAAGTAGTCCACGCCGGGCTCGGCGGCGGCCGCGTCCACCTCGGCCTCGGAGTGGCAGGAGCGTCCGATGAGGACCTCGCCGCCGAGGATGGCTCGGGCGGCGGGCACCGGGATGTCGCCCTGGCCCAGGTGCAGCACGTCGGTGCCGATGGCGTGCGCGACGTCGGCGCGGTCGTTGACGGAGAGCAGCTTGCCGTGGCGGCGGGCCGCGTCGGCGAAGACCTGGAGGTGCTCCAGCTCCTCGGCCGCCTCCATGCCCTTGTCGCGGAGCTGGACGATGTCCACACCCCCGGCGAGGACGGCGTCGAGGAACTCGGGGAGGTCGCCCTGCCGCCGGCGGGCGTCCGTGCACAGGTAGAGCCGGGCATCGGACAGCTGGGCGGCGATGGCGGACATGGGTACCCCCGGGGTGGTGTCTCGTACGTACGCGGTGTGCGGGCCCCGGGTCGGGGCCCGCACACCGCGGGTGGCATTGCGCTGCGCTGCGCGTACTGCGATGTCAGGTCGTGCGGGATCGGGTCAGAGGGCGAGCGCCTGAGCGCGGCGCTTCACCTCCGTGCCGCGATTCTCGCTCAGCGCCTGCACGGGGGTGCCGGGCAGGCTGTCGTCTGCGGTGAACAGCCACTCCAGGATCTCCGCGTCGGTGAAGCGGTCGTCGCGGAGCACGGTCAGCAGGCCGACGAGGCCCTTGACGATCTTGTCCCCGTCGATGAAGGCCGCGGGGACCTGGAGGGAACGGTTCTCGCCGCGGCGCACCGCGAGCAGCTGACCTTCCTTGACCAGCTGGCGAACCTTGGTCACTTCGATGTCGAGCATCTCCGCGATGTCGGGGAGGTACAGCCAGGCGGGGACAAGGGCATCGATCTTTGCGTCAATCTCGGTCACGGACACAAGCCTGCCATCTCGGACTGACTGCCGGTACCCGAGCGGCCCCGTCCGGGGCCCGCCCCGGCTCCCACCGGGCCCCCGCTCGACCCCCGCCGGGCCCCCGCCCTGGTTCCCCACCCGGCTCTCCGACCGGTCAGGCCACCGCCGATTTCAGCGCGACCGCCGGGTCTGCGACCTTGGCCGGGTCCACGGCCGCGCCCGACTCGATCAGGCGCCGGCCCTGGGCCAGGTCGCGCGGGCGGCCCACCGCGAGGACCGCGGCCAGGCTGCCCTCCCGCAGCCAGCACACCGACCAGGTGTCGGCCGCCGGGTCTCCGCGCCACAGCATCGTGTCGGAGTCCCCGTGGTGGCCCGCGTACTGGACGAAGCGGCCGAACTGCTCCGACCAGAAGTACGGGACCGGGTCGTAGGGCTGGTCCCCGGAGCCGGCGGCCACGATGTCCGCGGCCACCGCCCGCGGCCCCTGCAGGGCGTTGTCCCAGTGGTGCACCAGCAGCCGTGCCCCGTAGCGCCCGGACGGGAACGAGGCGCAGTCCCCCACCGCGTACACCCCGGGCAGGGAGGTGCGCAGGTGCTCGTCGGCGACGACCGCGCCGTCGGGGCCCAGCTCGATCCCCGACCCGGCCAGCCAGCCCGTGGCCGGGCGGGCCCCGATGCCGACGACCACCGCGCCCGCCTCCAGCGAGCGCCCGTCCGCCAGCAGCACCCGGCCCGCCTCGACCGAGGCCACCCGGGCGCCGGTCAGCAGCTCGGCGCCCGCCTGCGCGTACCAGCGCCCCATGGGCTCGGCGACCTCGGCCGGCAGCGCGCCCGCCAGGACCCGGTCGGCCGCCTCGACCACGGTCACCGCGCAGCCCGCCTCGCGGGCCGCCGTGGCGAACTCCGCGCCGATCCAGCCCGCACCGACGACCACCACCGCCGACCCGGAGGCCAGCACGGGCCGCAGCCGGGCCGCGTCGTCCAGGGTGCGCAGCAGGTGCACGCCCGGGATCCCCTCGGCGCCGGGCAGGGTCAGCGGCTGGGCTCCGGTGGCCAGCACGAGGACCTCGTAGGGGACCGGGCCGGTCCCGGTGTCCACCTCGTGGTCGGCGGCCCGCACCGCGGTGACCTCGACGCCGAGCCGGAGCTCGATGCCGAGGCCCTCGAAGTCGACGTCGAAGGCCGAGTCCTCGGCTTTGCCGAGGAGCACCGCCTTGGAGAGCGGGGGCCGGTCGTAGGGCTGGTGGGGTTCGGCTCCCAGGAGGGTGACGGGGCCGGTCCAGCCCTGTTCCCGGAGGGCCACCGCGGTCTGGACCCCGGCCATTCCGGCGCCGACGATGACGACGCCGGGCCCGGTGTGTTCGCTGTGTTCCGTCTGCTCGCTCACCCGGCCCACCCTAATCATCTGACGGTCCGTCAGGAATAGGGGGCCGGGTTCGACTGCGCCCGGCCCGGGCAGCCGGCTGCGCCCGGCTCGGGGAGGCAGCCTTACCCGGCCGTCGGGCTCGGCGCTACTCTGGCCACCGAACCTATCGCGGGAGTCCGGGCGCACCGGGCTGAGAGGGAGGCTGGCCGGCCTCCGACCGTCCGAACCTGATCCGGGTCATGCCGGCGAAGGGAGGGGCTGGACGCCCATGCACTCAAACGTGCACTCATCCAGGAAGAGCCGGAGTTCCGGCTACGACGTCCTCGTCATCGGGGGCGGCATCATCGGCCTGGTCACCGCCTGGCGGGCGGCCCGGCTCGGACTGCGCACCGCGCTGGCCGACCCGGCGCCCGGCGGCGGCGCGGCACAGGTCGCGGCGGGCATGCTCGCCGCCGTCACCGAGCTGCACTACGGCGAGGAGACCCTGCTCGGGCTGAACCTCGCCTCCGCCGCCCGCTACCCGCAGTTCGCCGACGAACTCACCGAAGCCAGCGGCGGCCTGGACATCGGCTACCGCGCCTGCGGCACCCTCGCCGTCGCCCTCGACGCCGACGACCGCCTCCACCTGCGGGAACTGCACGCCCTCCAGCGCCGCTGCGGCCTGGACTCGCAGTGGCTGACCGGCCGCGAGTGCCGCCGCCTGGAGCCGATGCTGGCCCCCGGCGTACGCGGCGGCCTGCGCGTGGACGGCGACCACCAGGTCGACCCCCGCCGGCTCGCGGCGGCGCTGCTCGCCGCCTGCGAACGCGCCGGAGTCGACTTCCACCGGGCGGCCGCATCCCGACTGCTGACCGGCGCCGACCGGGCCACCGGCGCGGTGCTCGACGACGCCGCGGCCACGGAGCTGCTCGCCGACCAGGTGGTCCTGGCGGCGGGCTCGCTCAGCGGCCGCCTCGACGGCGTACCGCCCGGGGTCGTGGCCCCCGTACGGCCCGTGAAGGGGCAGGTGCTCCGGCTCAAGGTGCCACCTGCGTACGCGCCGTTCCTCTCCCGGACCGTACGGGCCGTCGTGCGCGGCAGCCACGTCTACCTGGTGCCGCGCGAGAACGGCGAACTGGTCATCGGCGCCACCAGCGAGGAACTCGGCTGGGACACCACCGTCACCGCGGGCGGGGTCTACGAGCTCCTGCGCGACGCCCACGAGCTGGTCCCCGGCATCACGGAACTCCCCCTCGTGGAGACCCTGGCCGGCCTGCGCCCCGGCTCCCCGGACAACGCCCCGCTCCTGGGCCCGACCGACCTCCCGGGCCTGCACCTGGCCACCGGGCACTACCGCAACGGGGTCCTGCTGACCCCACTGACCGGGGACGTCATGGCGGAGCTGCTGACCACCGGCGAACTGCCGGAGATCGCACGCCCCTTCACCCCGCGCCGCTTCGCCCTCACACGACAGGAGTCGTACGCATGACCCACTCCGTATCCGTCTCCGTCAACGGCGAACCGCGCGAGATCGCGGCCGGCACCGTGCTCGCCACGGTCGTCGCCACCCTCACCCAGGCCACCAAGGGGGTCGCGGCGGCCCTCAACGAGACGGTGGTCCCGCGCGGCCAGTGGCTCCACACCCGCGTGGAAGACGGCGACCGCGTCGAAATCCTCACCGCGGTCCAGGGAGGCTGACCGAAATGACCGACAACACGCCGGACGACATCTTCACCCTGGGCGGCCGGAGCTTCTCCTCCCGCCTGATCATGGGCACGGGCGGCGCCCCGAGCCTGGACATCCTGGAACGCGCCCTGGTCGCCTCCGGCACGGAACTCACCACGGTCGCCATGCGACGCCTGGACCCCACGGTCCAGGGCTCGGTCCTCTCGGTCCTGACCAAACTCAAGATCGACGTACTCCCCAACACGGCGGGCTGCTTCACCGCGGGCGAGGCCGTCCTAACGGCCCGACTGGCACGCGAGGCCCTGGGCACGGACTGGATCAAGCTGGAGGTCGTAGCGGACGAACGCACCCTCCTGCCCGACGGCGTGGAACTCCTCGACGCCGCCGAAATCCTGGTCGACGAAGGCTTCACGGTCCTGCCCTACACCAACGACGACCCGGTCCTCGCCCGCAAACTGGAGGACGTGGGCTGCGCGGCGATCATGCCCCTGGGCTCTCCGATCGGCTCCGGCATGGGCATCCGCAACCCGCACAACTTCGAGCTGATGATCGAGCGGGCCGGGGTCCCGGTCATCCTGGACGCGGGGGCCGGCACGGCCTCGGACGCGGCCCTGGCGATGGAACTGGGCTGCGCGGCGGTCATGCTCGCCTCGGCGGTCACCAGGGCCCAACTCCCCGTCCTGATGGCCGCGGCCATGCGCGACGCGGTCTCGGCGGGCCGCCTGGCCCACCGCGCGGGCCGCATCCCCCAACGCCGCTTCGCGGAACCCTCCTCCCCCACGGAGGGCCGAGCCACCCTGGACCCGGAACGCCCGGCGTTCTAGGGGGGCCGTACGGGCGGCTACGCGGGCAAATTACCGGTTGGTACGGTGGCGTCCGCAGTAAGTGGGAATGCCAAGGGGGACGAGTGAAAAACCGAAGCGCACGCACCAGCGCAGGCCTCCTGTTCGCACGCTGCGCGGCCGCTTTCGCGGCAGCGTCCGCGGTGAGCTGGCTACTGGCGGGCCTCATCCCCCCGGCAGCCTCCTCCATGGAGGCCTGGACGAACCGTGGCACCAGGGCCTTCCTCGCCTCAATCCTCAGAGGAATCGCGATCGGATCCGGGATGGCCGCGTCCAGCCTCCTCATCCTCGCCCTGATCGTCACGGCGCTGACCGCCGCCCGCCGCTGGTACCGCACCATCCGCCGCCCGAGCATCGCGACCTGAGCCCCACCCAACGGTCGGTCGCCGAGCTACGAGGAGCCACGTAACGACCTGATGCGCCTGTCGCTCCCCGAGGGGTCGCAGTCGGGTCTCGGCGGAGGCCTGCCCGTGCCCCGGAGCGGGGCCGGGCATTTGGCGATCGGCCCGTCCTTGGAATCTCTGGTCCGGCCCGTTCCTTCGGGGGTTTCCCGGTGGTCTTCGTTTTTCCGTGGCGGGGCGGTCTGTCAAGGGTGAAATCGCGAAGCGACGCGACCGCAGGGAGCGCCCTTGACAGGCCGTCCCGCCACGGAAGGACGAAGAGACTGCCGGGAAACCCCCGACTCCGCCGCGCATGGCCCCGTACCCCCACCTCACCGTCACAGATCCGCTCCAACCCCCGGGGACCCGGGACGGCGCCCCACCCACCCCTCGTAGAATCACCGGGTGGACACGACCCTGGATGACCCCCTCGTCGGGCAGACGCTCGACGGCCGCTACCGCGTGGACGCCCGTATCGCGGCCGGCGGCATGGCCACGGTCTACCGGGCCGTCGACACCCGCCTGGACCGGATCCTCGCGCTGAAGGTGATGCATCCGGCGCTCGCCGCCGACGGTGCCTTCGTCGACCGGTTCATCCGCGAGGCCAAGTCCGTCGCCCGCCTCGCCCACCCCAACGTCGTGGCCGTCTTCGACCAGGGCACGGACGGCCGGTACACGTACCTCGCCATGGAGTACGTCTCCGGCTGCACCCTGCGCGACGTGCTGCGCGAGCGGGGCGCGCTCCAGCCCCGCGTGGCCCTGGACATCCTCGAGCCGGTCCTCGCCGCCCTCGGTGCCGCGCACCGCGCCGGGTTCGTGCACCGCGACATGAAGCCCGAGAACGTGCTGATCGGCGACGACGGCCGCGTGAAGGTGGCCGACTTCGGGCTGGTGCGGTCCGTGGACTCCGTCACCCACACCACCGGGTCCGTCCTCGGCACCGTCTCCTACCTCGCCCCCGAGCAGATCGAGAACGGGGTCACCGACACCCGCGTGGACGTCTACGCCTGCGGCATCGTGCTCTACGAGATGCTCACCGGCTCCAAGCCGCACGCCGGGGACAGCCCCGCGCAAGTCCTCTTCCGGCACCTCAACGAGGACGTGCCGCCCCCGTCGGTCGCCGTGCCCGGGCTGGCCGCCGAGCTGGACGAGCTCGTCGCGTACGCCACCGCGCGCAAGCCCGAGCTGCGTCCCCACGACGCCGCCGCGCTGCTCGGGCTGGTCCAGGGCGCCCGCGCACAGCTGGGCGACGCCGCACTGGACTCCGTACCGCCGCAGGCGCGGGCCGAGGTGCGGACCTCCACCGAGGACCGCACCAGCGTGATCGCCCGGCCCGTGGCCGACCCCGTCTCCCACACCTCCCGGCTCTCCACTTCGCCGCTGCCCGCGCCCCCGGCCCCGGGCCGGGCCGCGTCCCGGGCGTCCGCCTCGGGTCTGCGCGGCCGCGGGCCGCTGCTCGCCGTCATCGGCCTGCTGCTCTGCCTGGGCCTCGGCACCGGGGTCTGGTACATCAGCTCCGGCCAGTTCACCCAGGTCCCCAACCTGCTCGGCAAGACCGAGGCGGAGGCCCGGACCCAGCTGTCGGCGGCCGGCCTCGGGGTGAAGCGGGTCGACCGGAAGTTCAGCAGCACCTTCGACAAGGGGACGGTGATGAACACCGATCCCCCCGGCGGCAAGCGGATACGGGGCAACGGCGCGGTGGTCGTGACCATCTCGCGCGGCCCCGAGACCGTCGCGGTCCCCGATCTGAAGGGCAAGCCCCTGGAGGCGGCGAAGGCGGAGCTGACTTCCGCCGGCCTGGCGCCCGGGATCGTCACACAGGCCTTCAGCCAGGACGTCCCCCAGGGCTCGGTGATCAGCACGGACCCGGCGGCGGACGGCCCGAAGCGCGCCCTGGACACGGCAGTCGCGCTGGTGGTCAGCAAGGGCCGCCCGGTGCCGGTGCCGGGTGTCGCGGGCAAGCCGCTGGACCAGGCCCGGTCGGCCCTGGAGGGCGCGGGCCTGAAGGTGGAGACCGCTCCCGAGCAGGTCAACTCCCCCTCCCCCGCCGGTACGGTCGCCAACCAGTCGGTGGCCGCCGGTACCCAGGCCGCCGCCGGGGACACCGTCACCCTCACCGTGTCCAAGGGCCCCCGTCAGATCCCGGTGCCGGACGTCACCGGCCAGGAGGCGGACGCGGCCCGCAAGACCCTGGAGGGGCTGGGCTTCAAGGTGAAGGTCGACAAGCCCTTCCTCTCCTTCAGCAACACCGTCGACTCCCAGTCGGTACCCGCAGGCCAGAGCGCCGCCGAGGGCAGCACCATCACCATCAGGACCAAGGGGCTCTAGCTACACGCCATGACCAATTCCACCAATTCCATATGCCGCAATCCAGTGGGCGGGCACGTTCCCGTCGCGGGCGGGCTGGCCTCCGTCGGTCTGACGTACGCCCGCGAGATGGGGGCCGAGGCCGTCCAGGTCTTCGTCGCGAATCCGCGCGGCTGGGCCACCCCGGTGGGCAATCCGGCGCAGGACGAGCTGTTCCGCGAGGCCTGTGCGGCCGAGGACATCCCGGCGTACATCCATGCGCCGTACCTGATCAACTTCGGCTCGCACACCGAGGCGACCGTGGAGAAGTCCGTGGAGTCGCTGCGGCACTCGCTGCGCCGGGCCCGCGCGATCGGCGCGCTCGGGGTGGTCGTGCACACCGGCTCGGCTACCGGGGGCCGGCCGCGCGCAGCGGCGTACGCGCAGGTCAGGGAGCACATGCTGCCGCTGCTGGACGAGCTGACGCACGAGGACGACCCCTTCCTGCTGCTGGAGTCCACCGCCGGGCAGGGCTCCTCGCTGTGCTCGCGGACCTGGGACTTCGGCCCGTACTTCGACGCGCTGGACCACCACCCGAAGCTCGGGATCTGTCTGGACACCTGCCACATCTTCGCGGCCGGACACGATCTGGCGGCGCCGGGCGGGACGAAACAGACGCTGGACCTGCTGGTGGACACGGTCGGCGAGGGCCGGCTGAAGCTGGTCCACGCGAACGACTCCAAGGAGGGCGTGGGCGCCCACAAGGACCGGCACGAGAACATCGGGCAGGGCCACATCGGCCGGGAGGCCTTCGCCGAGCTGTTCACGCATCCGGCGATGGAGGGCGTACCGCTGATCACGGAGACGCCGGGCGGCAAGGAAGGGCACGCGGCCGACGTGGCACTGCTGAAGGAGCTCCGCGGGCTCGGATGATCCCTTGAGGAATACCCCGGGGGGGTATACGGTTCTGTCATATCGACAGAGCCGTTACTCGGCGTTCCACGCCAGGGGGTCGTCATGGAGCACGCACACGAGCAGCACGGTCACGAGCACCACGAGCACCAGCACGAAGAGCACGCCCACCACCACGGCGGCGCAAAGGTCACCTGGTCCGCCGCCGCGCAGGCCACCCTGCACTGCCTCACCGGATGCGCCATCGGCGAGGTGCTCGGCATGATCGTCGGCACCGCGCTCGGCTGGGGGAACGCCCCGACGATGATCCTCGCGATCGTCCTCGCGTTCTTCTTCGGCTACGCGCTCACCCTGCGCGGGATCCGTGCGGCCGGCGTGGACTTCCGTACGGCCGTCCGGGTGGCGCTGGCGGCGGACACTCTTTCGATCGCGGTCATGGAGCTGATCGACAACGGGGTGATCGCGCTCTGGCCGGGAGCCATGGACGCGATGCTCTCGGACGCGCTGTTCTGGATCGCGCTCGCGATCTCGCTCGCGCTGGCCTTCGTCGTCACGACCCCGGTCAACAAGTGGATGATCGGCCGCGGCAAGGGTCACGCGGTGGTCCACCAGTACCACCATTGAGGAAACCCGAGGAGAAACCCGAAGAGGGACCCCCAGGCCCACCGGCCTACAACTCGGGGCCGTCCCCCGGCTCCTCCTGGTACGAGTAGCGCTGCTCGCGCCAGGGGTCGCCGATGTTGTGGTAGCCGCGCTCCTCCCAGAAGCCGCGGCGGTCGGCGGTCATGTACTCGATGCCCCGGACCCACTTGGGGCCCTTCCAGGCGTACAGGTGCGGCACCACGAGCCGCAGCGGGAACCCGTGCTCCGCGGTGAGCAGTTCACCGCCCTGGTGGGTGGCGAAGAGGGAGCGGTCGGAAGCGAAGTCCGCGAGCCGCATGTTGGAGCTGAAGCCGTACTCGGCCCACACCATCACGTGCGTGACCTGCGGGGACGGCGGGGCGAGGGCGAGGATCTCGCGGGTGAGCACGCCGCCCCATTCGGCGCCGGTCATGCTGAACTTCGTCACGCAGTGCAGGTCCGCCACGACGGACTCGAACGGCAGGGCCGCGAACTCCTCGTGGTTCCAGCAGTGCTTCTCACCGTCGGCCGTCGCACCGAAGACGCGGAACTCCCAGCGGTCCGGCTTGAACTTGGGGACGGGCCCGTAGTGGGTGACCGGCCAGCCGCGCTGCAACCGCTGTCCCGGGGGAAGCTCCAGCTGCTCTGATCCCGGAGATTCCCGGCTTTCCGGCTGACCCATGACTCCATGGTGACAGACTTGGCAGGGTGGTCATGACCAGCTGCGGCCCGATTCGGGCAAATCTAGGTTAATCCCACTAAGGAGGCACTTACTGGACGGTCTCCGGCGGCGGTGCGAGGATGCGCGCAACTGCCCAGTCACATTGCTGACATTGCTTGGAAGGAGCCTCTGCGATGCAGGGCGACCCCGAGGTCCTTGAGTTTCTGAACGAGCAGCTGACCGGCGAGCTTACGGCGATCAACCAGTACTGGCTCCACTACCGGATCCAGGACAACAAGGGTTGGACGAAGCTCGCGAAGTACACCCGTGCCGAGTCCATCGACGAGATGAAGCACGCGGACAAGATCACCGAGCGCATCCTGATGCTCGACGGCCTGCCGAACTACCAGCGCCTCTTCCACGTCCGCGTGGGTCAGACGCTGACGGAGATGTTCCAGTGCGACCGCCAGGTCGAGGTCGAGGCGATCGACCGGCTCAAGCGCGGCATCGAGGTCATGCGCGGCAAGGGTGACGTCACCTCGGCGCGGCTCTTCGAGGAGATCCTGGAGGACGAGGAGCACCACATCGACTACCTCGACACCCAGCTGGAGCTCATCGAGTCCATCGGCGAGCCGCTGTACATCGCGCAGCTGCTGGAACAGCCCGAGAGCTAGGCCGCCTGTAAGAGAACCAGGGCCCTACGCGACTTCGGCGAGCTCCGCACCCGCGGGTACCAGCGGGTCGGCGGCGAGCACGGCCGCCGCGTCGCCCTTCTCCAGCAGCTCACGGCGGGGGCAGGCCCCGCGGCCGAGGAGGCCCTGGATGGTGCGCACGCACCCACCGCAGTCGGTGCCGGCCTTGGTGGCCGAAGCGATCTGGCGGGGGGTGCAGGCCCCGGCAGCCGCGTGGTCCTTGACCTGCTTGTCGGTGACCCCGAAGCAAGAGCAGACGTACACGCGGTTCACCTCCCTGACCGGAATGGTTCGGCGAGCCATCCCCTATTCGGTGAGGCTTACCTAACCGTACCCGAAGTTAGGGTGGCCTAAAAGAGGTGGAAACGAGGATGGGGCGCGGATCACATTCGATCCGCGCCCCATCGTCATGAGCTACTCGGTACTACCGGTGCCGCTCACCGGTCTTACTGGTCGCGGTACATCTCGGCGACCAGGAACGCCAGGTCCAGGGACTGGCTGCGGTTGAGGCGCGGGTCGCAGGCCGTCTCGTAGCGCTGGTGCAGGTCGTCGACGAAGATCTCGTCGCCGCCGCCCACGCACTCGGTGACGTCGTCACCGGTGAGCTCGACGTGGATGCCGCCCGGGTGGGTGCCCAGGCCCTTGTGGACCTCGAAGAAGCCCTTGACCTCGTCGAGCACGTCGTCGAAACGGCGCGTCTTGTGGCCCGAGGCCGCCTCGAAGGTGTTGCCGTGCATCGGGTCGGTGACCCAGACGACGTTCGCGCCGGAGGCGGTGACCTTCTCGACCAGCTCGGGGAGCTTGTCGCGGACCTTGTCGGCGCCCATGCGGACGACGAAGGTCAGACGGCCCGGCTCGCGGTCGGGGTCCAGCCGGTCGATGTACGTCAGGGCCTCGTCCACCGTGGTGGTGGGGCCGAGCTTGACGCCGATCGGGTTGGCGATCTGCGAGCAGAACTCGATGTGCGCGTGGTCCAGCTGGCGGGTGCGCTCACCGACCCAGACCATGTGGCCGGAGGTGTCGTACAGCCGGCCGGTGCGCGAGTCCGTACGGGTGAGGGCGCCCTCGTAGTCGAGGAGCAGCGCCTCGTGGGAGGAGTAGAACTCGACGGCCTTGAACTCCGCCGGGTCGGTGCCACAGGCCTTCATGAAGTTCAGCGCGTTGTCGATCTCCCGCGCGAGCTGCTCGTAGCGCTGCCCGGACGGGGAGGACTTCACGAAGTCCTGGTTCCAGGCGTGCACCTGGCGCAGGTCGGCGTAACCGCCGGTGGTGAAGGCGCGCACCAGGTTCAGCGTCGAGGCGGACGCGTGGTACATGCGCTTCAGCCGCTCGGGGTCCGGGATCCGGGCCTCTTCGGTGAAGGGGAAGCCGTTGACGGAGTCGCCGCGGTAGGTCGGCAGGGTGATGCCGTCGCGGGTCTCGGTGTCCTTGGAGCGCGGCTTGGAGTACTGGCCCGCGATGCGGCCGACCTTGACGACGGGCACGGAGGCCGCGTACGTCAGGACGGCGCTCATCTGGAGCAGCGTCTTCAGCTTGGCGCGGATGTGGTCAGCGGATACGGCGTCGAAGGCCTCGGCGCAGTCGCCACCCTGCAGCAGGAACGCCTCGCCCTTGGCGACGGCTCCCAGGCGGGCGCGCAGCTGGTCGCACTCACCCGCGAAAACGAGGGGCGGATACGACTCGAGGTCCGCGACAACAGCGCGCAGGGCCTCGGCATCGGGGTACGAAGGCTGCTGCGCCGCGGGAAGGTCTCGCCAGGTCGCCTTGGAGGCGGGGGCTTGGGATTCAGCGTTCACGGTCACCCCACACACATTACGGCGTCCCATGGCGCGTCCGACCCTGTCGACCACTACGTGAGACGGATGTCTCTCACTGTGTTACTGGCCCGTTTACTCCGCCCCGTGGGCTAGGGTTCTTCGCATGTACGCGCACTCCAACAAGAACTGGTGGTGGACCGCTCCCGGCGGCCCGCCCCTCGTGCGTACCTAGAAGACACGAGCGACGCGAAGGCCGCCCCACGGGGCGGCCTTCCGCGTTTCTCCCGAGACGCCGGCCGTCCCTCCACCACCCGGAAGGACGCACCCTCCATGTCCGTACCCATGGACCCCGGCTTCACCCGACTGACCGCCCTGTTCGACCGCCTCGGACGGTCCGGCGGCCCCACCCCGCCCTTCGCGCTGCTGCGCCGCCGCACGCCCGGCCGCGACCACGACACCGTCGAGGTGCTGACCGGCCCGGTCCACGAGGCCGAGCACCTGGCCGACCTGCCCGTCGGCGGGCGGCCCGCCCTGGCGCTCGTACCCTTCCGGCAGATGCGGGAGCGCGGGTTCGACGTGCGCGACGACGGCACCCCGCTGAGCGTGCTGGTCGCCGACGAGGCGTACGAGGTCCCGCTCGCCGAGGCGCTGGCCGCGCTGCCGGTCCACGAGGTACGGGTGGACGGCGGCGGCTTCGACGTCCCCGACGAGGAGTACGCGGACACCGTCCGGCGGGTCATCGAGGACGAGATCGGCCGCGGCGAGGGCGCCAACTTCGTCATCCGGCGGACCTACGAGGGCCGGATCGAGGGCTTCGGCCCCGCAGACGCCCTCGCCCTGTTCCGGCGGCTGCTGGAGGGCGAGCGGGGGGCGTACTGGACGTACGTGGTCCACACCGGGGACCGCACCCTCGTCGGGGCCAGCCCCGAGGTGCACGTACGGATGTCCGGCGGCACGGTCGTGATGAACCCGATCAGCGGCACCTACCGGTATCCGGCCGGAGGTCCGACCGCGGAGTCCCTCCTCGCCTTCCTCGGCGACCGCAAGGAGACCGAGGAACTGTCCATGGTCGTGGACGAGGAGCTCAAGATGATGTGCACCGTCGGGGACATGGGCGGGGTGGTCGTCGGCCCCCGGCTCAAGGAGATGGCGCACCTCGCGCACACCGAGTACGAGCTGCGCGGCCGCTCCTCGCTGGACGTGCGGGAGGTGCTGAAGGAGACGATGTTCGCGGCGACGGTGACCGGGTCCCCGGTGCAGAACGCCTGCCGGGTCATCGAACGGTACGAGACCGGCGGCCGCGGCTACTACGCGGGCGCGCTGGCGCTGCTGGGCGTGGACGAGTCCGGGGCGCAGACGCTGGACTCCCCGATCCTCATCCGCACGGCCGACATCGCGGCGGACGGCGCGCTGCGGGTGCCCGTGGGCGCCACCCTGGTGCGGCACTCCGACCCGGCGGGCGAGGTCGCGGAGACCCACGCGAAGGCGGCGGGCGTCCTGGCGGCGCTGGGCGTCCGCCCGGCGGCCCGCCGGCCGGTCGCGGCCTCCCCCGGCCTGGGCTCCGATCCCAGGGTCCAGGCGGCGCTGGCGGCCCGGCGGCACGACCTGGCGCCGTTCTGGCTCCGGATGCAGGAGCGGCCGGCCGAGGTGACGGGCCACGCCCTGGTGGTGGACGGCGAGGACACCTTCACCTCGATGCTGGGACACGTGCTGCGGGTGGCCGGGCTGGAGGTGACCGTACGGCGCCACGACGACCCGGGCCTGCGCGCGGCGGCCCTGGCCTGGGACGGGCCGATCGTGCTGGGCCCCGGCCCGGGGAACCCGGCGGACGCCTCGGACCCGAAGATGGCGCTGATGCGCGGGCTGACGGCGGAGCTCCTGGCCTCGCACCGGGGCGGACTGCTCGGGGTCTGCCTCAGCCACCAGCTGCTGGCCGCGGAGCTGGGGCTCCCGCTCGTGCGCAAGGCGGAGCCGGCGCAGGGGGCGCAGACCCGGATCCAGCTGTTCGGGGCGCAGGAGGTGGTGGGCTTCTACAACACCTACGCGGCCTCCTGCTCGACGGAGCAGGAGCGGCAGCTGGCGCTGAAGGGGATCGAGGTCTCCCGGGACCCCGCCACCGGCGAGGTCCACGCGCTGCGCTCCCTCACGGGCGGCTTCGCGGGGGTCCAGTTCCACCCGGAGTCGGTGCTGACCCTGCGGGGTGCGGAGCTGGTCCGGGAGCTGGTCGCCGGCGTCCGCGCCCCGGCCCCGGCGTAGCCCCGGGCCCCGGGGTTCCGGCCCTCAGGCGCCGGACGGGCTGGAGGTTCCGGCCCGGCCGGCGGAACGGAAGCTGCGGATCAGGCTCCAGGTGAGCACGGGGCCCAGCAGGAGCATCCCGTAGAACGCCAGGGTGATGTCGCCCAGCGCCAGGCCGACGATGGACGGCACCGACAGCAGGTGGTCGGCGAAGGTCAGCCACCGGTCGGTCCGGGCGCCGGGCTCGGCCCGGAGCGCGCGCGGCAGCGCACGGGCGGCGGAGAGCACTTGGAGGGCGGCCAGGGCCAGCAGGATCCAGAAGAACGCGGTGGGTATGTGCACGCGGCCGAATCTAGGCCCTGGCCCGGACCTCCGGACAGGGGGGTATCACCCCTCGGGCGAGAGGGTGTTCTCGGAGCGCCGGCCCGCCAGGTAGTCCGCGACGTTGGCGACGGTGGTGTCGATGATCTGGCCCACCGCGTCGTGCGTGTAGTACGCCTGGTGGGAGGTGACCACCACGTTCGGGAAGGTGATCAGGCGCGCCAGGGTGTCGTCCTCGACGACCACCAGCGACTTGTCCAGGAAGAAGAGCCCGGCCTCCGCCTCGTAGACGTCCAGGCCCACGCCCGCGAACCGCCCGCTGCGCAACTCCGTGACCAGCGCGTCCGTGTCCACCAGGCCGCCGCGGCTGGAGTTCACCAGGATCGCGTCGTCCTTCATCATCTTCAGGGCCTCGGGGCCGATGATGTGGTGCGTGGACTCCAGCAGCGGCACGTGCAGGCTGATCAGGTCGGAGGACGCGAACAGCGTGTCCTTGTCCACGTACTTCATGCCCAGCTCCACGCACGCCGGGTTCTGCGCCACGTCCCAGCCCAGCAGGTTCATCCCGAAGCCGTGCGCGATCCGGGTGAACGCCTCGCCGATCTTGCCGGTGCCGAGCACGCCCACCGTGCGGCCGCGCATGTCGCGGCCCATCAGGCCGTTCAGCCGGAAGTCGAAGTCCCGCGTGCGGTTCGAGGCGCGCACGATCCGCCGGTTCACCGCCATGGCCAGGGTCCAGGCGAATTCGGCCACCGAGTACGGGGAGTAGTACGACACCCGGCTGACGGTCAGGCCGAGCTCGCGGGCGACCGGCAGGTCGATGTTGTTGAAGCCGGTGGAGCGCTGGGCGATCATCTTGGTCCCGCCCGCCGCCAGGATCCTCAGCACCCGCCCGTTGAGGTCGGCGTTCACGCTCGACGAGACGATCTCGTACCCGGCCGCGATGGGGGCGGTGTCCTCGCTCAGGAAGACGTCCAGGCAGCGCACCTCGTGCTGTCCCGCGAAGGCCTTCTCGATGAGCGGCTTCTCGTCTCCCTGCACCCCGAATGCCAGGATTTCCACGTTCGCTCCCGTATGACGCGCAAGATTCGGACCATGGGTCGTTTGTCACCTTACGACCCATGACCCGCCTACGCGTCCCGGCCCAGCCGAACGGCTCGAACAGCTCAGCCGAAGAACACTCCGGCCTCCTTGTACAGCGCCGGGTCCACCGTCTTGAGCTTCGCCGTCGCCTCCGCGATCGGCACCCGTACGATGTTCGTCCCCTGGAGGGCGACCATCTTGCCGAAGTCCCCGTCGCGGACCGCGTCGATCGCGTGCAGCCCGAACCGGGTCGCGAGCCACCGGTCGAAGGCGCTCGGCGTGCCGCCCCGCTGGATGTGCCCGAGCACCGTCGTACGGGCTTCCTTGCCGGTCCGCGCCTCGATCTCCTTGGCCAGCCACTCGCCCACGCCCGACAGCCGGACGTGCCCGAAGGAGTCCTGGGTGGCGTCCTTCAGCACCATGTCCCCGTCCTTGGGCATGGCACCCTCGGCGACGCACACGATCGGCGCGTAGCTCGCCTTGAACCGCGAGCTCACCCACGCGCAGACCTGGTCCACGTCGAAGCGCTGCTCCGGGATGAGGATGACGTTGGCGCCGCCGGCCAGCCCGGAGTGCAGGGCGATCCAGCCGGCGTGGCGGCCCATCACCTCCACGACCAGGACCCGCATGTGGGATTCGGCGGTGGTGTGCAGCCGGTCGATGGCCTCGGTGGCGATGCCGACGGCCGTGTCGAAGCCGAAGGTGTAGTCGGTGGCCGACAGGTCGTTGTCGATGGTCTTCGGGACGCCGACGCACGGGATGCCGTACTCCTCGTACAGCTTGGCGGCCACGCCCAGGGTGTCCTCGCCGCCGATCGCGACGAGGGCGTCGACCTCGTACTTGGCGAGGTTCTCCTTGATCCGGCGGACGCCGTTCTCCAGCTTGAACGGGTTGGTGCGCGAGGAGCCGAGGATGGTTCCGCCGCGCGGCAGGATCCCGCGGACGGCGGGGATGCCGAGCGGGACGGTGTCCCCTTCGACCGTGCCGCGCCAGCCGTCCTTGAACCCGATGAACTCGTACTGGTACTCCTGCACGCCCTTGCGCACGACGCTGCGGATGACCGCGTTGAGACCCGGGCAGTCGCCGCCGCCCGTCAGCACTCCGACCTTCATGGAACATCCCTTCACCACGGGGCCCGCTGAGGCCGCGGGGCCCTCATGACCGTCACGCTAGTGGTGACTCAGGTCACAGCAAGGGCCATGGAAGGGTCAATTCCGGTGGGATCATGGGGAGTTGCCGCACACCCGTTCACTCGTACGAGGAACGGCCCACCCCCCGGGCGGCATCACACGGGCTCACACCTCGTCGAGGCCGCGCTCGATCGCGTACCGGACGAGCTCCACCCGGTTGTGCAACTGGAGCTTGCCCAGGGTGTTCTGCACGTGGTTCTGCACCGTGCGGTGGGAGATCACCAGCCGCTCCGCGATCTGCTTGTACGAGAGCCCCTTGGCCACCAGCCGCAGCACCTCGGTCTCCCGGTCGGTCAGCTGCGGGGCCTGGCGCTCGTCGGCGGCGGCCGGCGCCGGATCGGTGGCCAGGCGCCGGTACTCGCCCAGGACCAGGCCCGCCAGGCCCGGGGTGAAGACGGGATCGCCGGCCGCCGTACGGCGCACGGCATCGATGAGCTCCTGGGCGCCCGCGGACTTCAGCAGGTAGCCGGTGGCGCCGGACTTCACCGCCTCCAGCACATCGGCGTGCTCGCCGCTCGCCGAGAGGACCAGGACCCGCAGCGCCGGGTTGGCCCCGACCAGCTCCTTGCAGACCTGGACCCCGGGCATGCCCGGCAGGTTGAGGTCGAGGACCAGCACGTGCGGGACGGTCGCGCGGGCCCGGCGCACCGCCTCTGGGCCGTCCCCGGCGGTGGCCACCAGGTCGAATCCGGCGGCGGCCAGGTCGCGGGCGACCGCGTCCCGCCACATCGGGTGGTCGTCGACCACCATGACCTTGATGTCGCCGGCGCCGGTGGTGGCCGTGCTCTGCTCGTTCACTGGGTGCTCCCCCTCGGTACTTTCAGTTCCACTTCGGTGCCCTGCCCCGGGACGGACACGAGCTCGGCGCTGCCGCCGAGGTCGCGCAGCCGGCCCCGGATGGACAGGGCCACGCCCATCCGGCCCTCGCCCGCCGCCTGGTCGAGCCGGCCCGCCGGGATGCCCGGGCCGTCGTCGCGGACGGTCACGATCACCTCGTCGCCCCAGTCCTCGACCAGGATCCAGGCGCTGGCCCCGTCGCCCGCGTGCTTGCGTACGTTGTCCAGCGCGGCCCCCACCGCCGCGGCCAGCTCCCTCGCCGCGGGCACCGGCAGCGGCACCGGGGTGCCCGGCTCGGCGAAGCTCACCCGGGAACCGGCGTGCGGGGCCAGCAGGGTCCGCAGGTCCAGCTCGCCCTCGTCGGCACCCGGCTCCTCCACCTCGTACGAGTCCACGAGCGCGCCCAGCGACTCGTCCCGGGAGATCCGGGAGGGGCGGGTCAGCCCGCTGGAGACCAGGGTGCGCAGCGCGACCTCCTGGTCCCCCGCCATCCGGCCCAGCTCGGCGGCCTCGCCGCCCAGTTCGGTGCCGCGCCGCTGGACCATGGCCAGGACCTGGAGGACCCCGTCGTGGATGTCGCGGGCGAGGCGTTCGCGCTCGCGGGTGGCGGCCTCGATCTCCAGGGCGCGGGCGAGCGTGGCCTCACTGGCCCGGGCCACCTCGACCACGTAGCCGATGGCGACGGAGGCGACCCAGACCAGCAGCACGTTGTGCAGGGTGTCCCGGGTGGGCTCGCCGCGCTGGATGAGATTGGTGGCGGCCACGAAGGTGGAGGCGAAACAGGCCCAGCGCCAGCCGCCCTTGATGGCGAAGGCGAGGACGGCGCCCGCGGTCCAGATGGTGGGCAGGGTGGGACCGCCGGCCGCGATCCGCGCGTGGGTGTCGGCGAGCGGGGTCAGCAGGATCCCCACGCAGGCGACCGTCAGGTCGGCGCACAGGAACCGCTTCGTGCAGCTGGCGGCGCTGGCCACCTTGGGGAGGGTGACCAGGGTCCAGCCGACGAGCACGGTGAGGTAGGCGACCGCGATCCACGGCCGGTCGAACTCCTTGTACGCGGAGGTGAAGAGCAGCACCGCGTAGACCATGGTCAGCAGCCGATAGGCCGTCAGGGCCCGCCACAGCGGCTGCTCGACCGACATGCGTACGACGCGCTCGCGCTTCGCCATTTCCCCCACCCCGTGCGGGCGGTCGCGCCCGCGTACTGCTACTTGCCGGTGTCCGCGGCCTTGTCGGCCTGCGCGGTCTTCTCGGCCTTCTCGGCCTTCTCCGCGTCGGCGATCTGGCGCTTGGCGGCGGTGGCGTAGATGTCCACGTACTCCTGGCCGGACAGCTTCATGATCTCGTACATGACCTCGTCGGTCACCGAGCGCAGGATGAACCGGTCCCCGTCCATGCCGTGGTACCGGCTGAAGTCCAGGGGCTTGCCGATCCTGATACCCGGACGCATCAGCTTCGGAACCACCTTGCCGGGCGGCTGGATCTTCTCGGTGTCGATCATCGCCACCGGGATCACGGGCGCGCCGGTGGCCAGTGCCACCCGGGCCAGACCGCCGGGCTTGCCGCGGTACAGCCTGCCGTCGGGTGAACGCGTCCCCTCGGGGTAAATACCGAACAGCTCTCCGCGTTCGATGACGTCGATGCCGCTCTTGATCGCGGCCTCGCCCGCACCGCGCGCGCCGGAACGGTCCACCGGGAGCTGGCCGACGCCCTTGAAGAAGGCGGCGGTCAGCTTGCCCTTGACGCCCGGGGAGGTGAAGTACTCCGCCTTCGCGATGAAGGTGACCTTCCGGTCCAGCACGGCCGGGAGGAAGAAGGAGTCGGAGAAGGACAGGTGGTTGCTCGCGAGGATCGCCGGCCCCTCCGCGGGAATGTTCTCGAGGCCCTCGACCCACGGCCTGAAGGCGAGCTTCAGTGAACCGCCGATGGAGAACTTCATTGCGCCGTAGATCAACTCGAAAGCCTTCCTTTGTCTGTCGAACAGACCTTATCCCGTGGCCGTCCCCGGAGCGGCCCGACGACCCTGGTCGGTGCCACCCCCGTCGCGTACGGTGAAGTCACACAGCGCTACGCACCCCCCACCCCCCTTTGAAGGAGATCCTGGTGCCCGTCCTCCCTGGAGCCGAGCCGTTCCGCCACGAGGGCGGAAAGGTCGGCGTCCTTCTCTGCCACGGCTTCACCGGTTCCCCGCAGTCGATGCGCCCCTGGGCCGAGCATCTGGCGGCGCGGGGGCTGACGGTGTCGCTCCCCCTGCTCCCCGGGCACGGGACGCGCTGGCAGGACATGCAGCTCACGGGCTGGCAGGACTGGTACGCCGAGGTGGACCGCGCACTGCGGGAGCTGCTCGACAGCTGCGAGCAGGTGTTCGTCTTCGGACTGTCGATGGGCGGCGCGCTGACGCTGCGGCTGGCGGCCAAGCACGGGGACTCGATCCAGGGGATCGTCCTCGTCAACCCGGTCAACAAGGTGCACGACCCGCTGGCCGTAGCCCTTCCGGTGGTCAAGCACTTCATCCGGTCGACGCCGGGCATCGCGAGCGACATCGCCAAGCCGGGCTCGGACGAGGTCGGCTACGACCGGATCCCGACCCGGGCCGCGCACTCCCTGCGGAAGTTCCTGCAGATGCTGGACACCGAGCTGCCGCAGGTGACGCAGCCGCTGCTGCTCCTGCACAGCCCGCAGGACCACGTCGTACGGCCGGCCGACTCGGCACGGATCCTGGCGCGGGTGTCCTCCACCGATGTCACCGAGACCCTGCTGGAACAGAGTTACCACGTCGCGACGTTGGACCATGACGCGGAGCGGATCTTCGCGGACAGTTATGCGTTCGTCGGACGACTGGCGGAGAGCGTGGGCAGGGAGGGGGCGGCCAGCGGTGGCTGAGCACGAGGAGTCCTCGGGGGGTGTCCCTCCGCTGGACGAGGAAGCGGCGTGGGCGGCGATCGTCGCCGGCTACGGCCAGGAGCCGGCGGATCCGCCGGGCGCGAGACCGTTCCGTCCGATCGAGAACCTGCTCCTGCCGGAGGAGGACGTCAAACCGGTCGACCCGGCCCCGCCCGCCGGCAATGAACCCCCCGCGGCGGCCCTGGGCAGCTCGGTGGTGTTCGCCCCGGGCGTGGGCACGTCGGGCCCCCGCGACCACTCCCTCGCGGACCCGGACGACTCCCCCGCGGCGGCCGCCGCCGCGAAGGACGAGGGCCACTTCGTCCCGCCGGAACCGGAGCTGCCGGAAGCCGACGTGACGTCGAAGTTCGCCTGGCTGGCGGTGGTGGGCGGACCGGTCCTGCTGCTCCTGGCGGTGCTGTTGCAGTGGCAGATGACGTGGTGGCTGACCACCCTGGGCATCGGCGGGTTCCTGGGCGGGTTCGCGACGCTGGTCGCCCGGATGGCGACCGGTGACGACGAGGACGACGATCCGGGCCGCGGAGCGGTGGTCTGACCTTTTCGACGCACCGCTCGCGCGGCTCGGCCCTGGCGGGCCTCCCCGGCTTCGCGCCGCTGCGCCGGACTCCGTCCGTCGGGGGCGGGTGCGGGTGGGTCGGCCCTGCGGGGCGGAGTCCCCTACCCGCCCTTCCACCGTTCCCCGGGCTCTGCCCGGACCCGGTCCTCAAACGCCGGACGGGCTGAAAGATCCAGCCTCGCCGGCGTTTGAGGCGCGGGGTCTGGGGCGGAGCCCCAGGGAACGGGCGAAGGGCGGGTCGGGGACTCCGCCCCGCAGGGCTACCGCACCGCCGGCAGGCGGAGGGCAGCCAGGACCGGGAGGTGGTCCGTGGCACGGGCCAGGTCCGAGGAGCTGACCCCGGAGAGCCCGGCAGGGACACCACAGCCCAGCACCTCCACCCCCGCACTCGCGAAGACCGCGTCGATCCGCCGCGGCGGCTCCGAGCGCACCCAGGTGTGTTCCCCGCCCCAGGGCGCGACCGCCCGGCAGTCCTGGAGGGTCGACGCCAGGAGCCCGAAGGCGGACCCCGACGGGCCTTCGTTGATGTCGCCCGCCGCGATCGCGTACGGCACGTCCATCCCCGCGAGCCGGTCCAGGAGGGCCTGCGACTGGGCCAGCCGCTCCGGTCCGTCCAGCGACAGGTGCGCGCTGAGCACGCCCACCCGGGCCCCGCCCAGGCGGACCACGGCGGTCGCGAAGCCCCGCCGATGGTGCCCCGGGGTGAGCGGCAGCAGTACGTCCTCGGTCCGCTCCACGAAGGCCCGTAGGGAACACAGCAGCAGCGGGCCGGCCGCCGTCGCGCCGCCCGACAGGACCACCAGATCGCATTTCGCCGCGAGCCGCGCCGCGTGCTTGCGCCACCGGAAGAACCGTGGCGCCTCCTGGACGAACACCAGGTCCGGCGCACACCCGCGGATCACCCGGGCCAACGCGTCCTCGTCGTCGCGCAGTGAGCGGATGTTGTAGGAGAGCACCCGGATCACGGCGGAACCATCGGCTTCGGTACGGGAGTTGGGCAGCTCGGTGAGTTCCATACCCGGCAACATAACGAGACTGCCCGCCGTACCCCAGGGGGCGCGGCGGGCAGTCCGGCGATACGGGGTGGCGGCTCAGCCCTGGCGGGCCAGGTCCGCCGCGCCGACCAGGCCGGCCTTGCCGCCCAGCTGCGCGGCCAGCACCTGCGCGTGCGGGCGCCACGCGCCGCCGATCAGCCAGCGCTTGAAGGACTTGCGGATCGGGTCGAGGACCAGGTCGCCCTCGTCGGAGACGCCGCCGCCGACGATGAAGGCCGAGGGGTCGAAGAGCGAGGCCAGGTCCGCGAGGCCGGCGCCCGCCCAGCGGGCCAGCTCGCGGAAGGAGTCCACGGCCACCAGGTCGCCCTGCCGGGCCGCTTCGCTGATGTGCTTGCCCTCGATGCCCTCGGGCGTGCCGTCTCCGAGTGCGAGCAGGATCGTCGCGTTCTCGGGGGTGGCGTTGGCGCGCTGCTTGGCGTAGCGGACGAGCGCGCGCCCGGAGGCGTACTGCTCCCAGCAGCCCTGGCTGCCGCAGCCGCACAGCAGGCCGTCCGGGACGACGCGGATGTGACCGAACTCGGCGGCGACGCCGAAGCGTCCGCGCCGGAGCTTGTTGCCGATGATGATGCCGCCGCCCAGGCCCGTGCCGAGCGTGATGCAGATGACGTCCTCGTGGCCCTGGCCTGCGCCGAAGCGGTACTCGCCCCAGGCCGCGCAGTTGGCGTCGTTCTCGACGACCACGGGCAGGCCGATGCGCTGCTCGACCTTGTCCTTGAGCGGCTCGTGGCGCCAGTTGATGTTCGGCGCGAAGAGTACGGTCGCGCGCTTGTCGTCCACGTATCCGGCGGCGCCGATGCCGACGGCGTCGATGGTGTGGCTGCTGCTGACCTCGGACACGGCGGCGCAGATCGCGTCCGTCACTCCGTCCGGGGTCGGCGGGGTGGGCACCTTGTACGTCTCAAGGATGGTGCCGTCTTCGTCGACCACGCCGGCCGCGATCTTCGTGCCGCCGATGTCGACGCCGATGGTGAGTCCCATTAGTCCCTCGGTTTCCGGTCAAACCCCGCCGCTGTCAACCGTACCCGAGAGGTGAAGAGGATCAGTCGAGATCGATCCGCTCGGTGGAGCCGCCGGCCTGGGTACCGTCCTCGCCGCCGCCCTCGTTACGGGGCTCGGTGCCGCCCTCGGTACGGGGCTCCGCGCTCCGCCGGGCGCTGCGTTCGTCGCCGGTTTCGTCGCGCGTCCAGCGGCGCTCGTGGCCCTCGACCGCCGAACGGTAGGCCGCGAGCAGCTCCGAACCGGCGGCCGCGAGGTGGTCGAAGACCTCCGGATTGCGCTCGATGACGGGCTTGGCGGCGGTCTTCGCCTGGTTGACGAACTGCCGTACGGCGCCCTGGGCGGCGCCCGTGATCAGCGGGTTGTTCAGCGAGGACACCTTGTCGGCGACGGCCTCGAACAGCTTGAAGAGCTCCTCGGCGGCGGTGCCGGTGCCCGCGTCTGCGTCTGCGCCCGCTCCCTGTGCCCGGCGCCGCTCCTTCTCCGCGGCGAGGTCCTCGGCGCAGGCCCTGGCCCATGCGTCGTCCTCGGCGGAGGCTCCGGTGGGGCGGTCGGCGGGTCGGTCGGTGGCCTCGCTCATGGCGGACTCTCCTGCGGCGGCGGCTGGGCGTGCGGTGCGGACTACCTTCGACGTTACCCGAACGGCGGTACGCCACCCAGGGCCGTCCGGGCCGTCCGCGACGTCAGGGCCTCCGCGTCTTCAGGGCGTGCGCGGCCACAGCCCCGGGTCCGGGGTGAAGCGGATGCGGAGCTCCTCGTCGGCGAGGGCCGCGCCGGAGACCGTGCACCGGCGCAGCGCGGCGGGCAGCGGAACGATCCTGCGGTACGGGCCCACCGTGAGCAGCAGCTCGTCGCCGCGCCGGACCAGGTCGAGGTCCGGCTTCTCGGCGCCCGGCAGCGGCACGCGCCAGACGAGCACCCCGTCCTCGGCGAGCCGGTCCTCGACGGCCCAGGGCCCGCGTCCCCGGCTCGGCTGCCCGGGGGCGAATGCGCCGTTCCCGGCGGCGCTGTCGACCAGCTCCGCCAGGTCCTCGGGGCCCTGCGGATCCCGGCCCAGGTGCGGCAGCTCCCGGATCGGGACGTCCCGGCCCCAGTCCCGGAGGAAGTCGAGCTGCTGGGCGGCGACCGACTTCACCCAGGGGTCGGCGGAATCCGACGGCACGAGCCGGTTGGCCACCAGGTCGGTTATGCCCACCTGGTGCAGGAAGAGCCCGAGCATCCCCGTGCGCAGGGCGGCGTGGGCGGCGGGGCCCGGCTCGGCGACCAGCCGGACCCGGGTGGTGGGGGCCTCCACGACGGCCTGGACGGCCGCCAGCTCCTCGTCCCACCGGGCGGCGGCCTCGTAGAGCCACTGCGCGGGCATCGGCACCCCGGCGAGCTGGGCCAGTACGGGGCGCAGGGCGCGGGCCGCCTGGCGCTCGGCGGGGAGCAGCCGGGCGAGGTAGCGGCGCAGCTGGGCGGGGAGGGCGAGGGTGGTGACGGCCTGGTGCAGCGGGGGCATGTCGACGACCACGAGGTCGGTGTCGGGCTCGGCGGCGGCCCGCCGCAGGGCGCGCAGCAGCGCGAACTGTTCGGCGCCGGGGAGCTCGGTGAGCTCGTCGGCGCCGAGGGGGCGGGCCCCGAGCATCCCCAGGAGCGCGGAGCCGCGCTCCTGGAGGGCGACGAGCTCCTGGCGGAACTCCTGGCCGGAGTCGATGCGGGCCACCCGTACCCCGCCGCCCGGCTCGGCCACCGGTTCCCCGGGGCTGCCGGAGGCGAGCAGCAGCACGCGGCGCCCTTCACGGGCGGCGGCGAGTGCGGTGGCCGCCGCGACGGTGGTCCGCCCTGCGCCTCCGGGGCCGGTGACGAGGAGGGTGTGCATGCGGATGGCTCCTAGTTGTGATCCTGACCCCGTGGGTCTGCGGGTGGTGGGCCCTGCGGGGCGTGTCCCCTACCCGCCCTTCCACCGTTCCCTGGGGCTCCGCCCCAGACCCCGCGCCTCAAACGCCGGCGGGGCTGGATTTGCCAGCCCGTCCGGCGTGCGAGCGGCGCGTCAGGAAGAGGAGGCGGGGGCTTCCACTCGCTTCTTCAGGCCCGCGAGCGCCCGGTCGATGATGACCTTCTCCGCCTTGCGCTTGATCATGCCCAGCATCGGGATCTTGACGTCCACGGTCAGCTGGTAGGTGACCTCGGTCTTCGTCCCGCCCGCCAGCGGCGCCAGCCGGTAGGAGCCGTCCAGCTGCCGCAGCATCTGGGACTTGTCCAGCGTCCAGCTGACCTCGTCCGCGCCCTTCCAGGCGTACGCCAGCGTGTGGTCGTCCTTGATCGCGCCCGCGTCCAGCAGCAGCCGGACCTTTTCCGCGCGACCTTCGGCGTCGGTGGCCAGCACCTCGGCCTCCTTCACCTCGCCGGTCCACTCGGGGTAGCGGGCGAAGTCGGCGATCACGGCCATGACGTCGGCAGGGGACGCCTCGATCGTGATGCTCGAGCTGGTGTGTTCCGCCATCGCGGTCGCTCCTCCGGGGAGTTTTCGAGGAAGTGTGCGGACGACCTGGCCGTCTGGGCCGCCGCGTGAAGGCTACCGCGCGTGCGCGCCTCACCACTCCAGGGCCCACGGCCTTCCGGTCGCCGCGAAGTGGCCGACGTTCACGCACTCCGTGGCGCCGATCCGCATGCGCCGGGCCAGCGGCTGGTGGACGTGGCCGAAGAGGGCGTACCGGGGCCGGGTCCGCCGGATGGCCGCGAGCAGGGCCCCGCTCCCGCGTTCGAACCGCCGCGCCACCGTGTCGTAGCAGAGCTCCGGGACCTCCGGCGGAATGTGCGAGCACAGGACGTCGACCTCGCCCAGCGCCTCCACCTTGGCCGCGTACTCCTCTTCGGACACCTCGTAGGGGGTGCGCATCGGCGTCGGCAGTCCGCCGCCGACGAAGCCGAAGACCCGTCCGCCGATCTCCGCCCGCTGCCCGTCGAGGACGGTCAGGCCGGGGCCGGCGTACTCGGGCCACAGGCCCGGGACGTCGACGTTGCCGTAGGTGGCGTACGTCGGCCGGGGGAAGGCGGCGAACATCTCGGCGTACTGGCGGCGGACCGCGCCCTCGATCAGCCGCTCCCGGTCGAGCCCGTCCCACAGTCTGCGGCCGAACTCGCGGGCTTCTTCGAAGCGGCGGGCGGTGCGCAGTTCGACGATGCGGTCGGCGTTCTCGACTCCGAAGAGGTCGGGGAAGATGCCGCGCGAGTGGTCGGCGTAGTCGAGGAAGAGGACCAGGTCACCGAGGCAGATCAGCGCGTCGGCGCCTTCTCCGGCCCGGGCGAGGGCCTCGGTGTTCCCGTGCACGTCGCTGACGACGTGCACCCGCGTACCGCGCTTCGCGCCCACCTTGGCCTGAGTACTGCTGTGCGTGCCACCCATGCGGCCACCCTAGGGGCGCTTGGGCACCGCGGGTAGGGGCTCCGGAGCAGCGGCCGGACCTGCGGTTACTTCCGAGTCGCAAACGGGGTCGACTACTGTCGGCAGGGCACGGCCGTGGCATGTGACGCACGGAACAATCGGCCGGTTCCCTCTATCCGGAACCCACTACCGGTGGGTAACGTCCGGTCGGTCCACATGGTGGCGATGGCGCCCAGAGGAGCAGCAGTCTTGCGCGAGTTCAGCCTTCCGGCCCTGTACGAGGTCCCGTCGGACGGGAACCTGACGGATCTCATCCGCCGCAACGCCGCTCAGCATCCCGACACGGCCGTCATGGCGCGCAAGGTCGCCGGCCAGTGGCAGGACGTCACGGCGACCGAGTTCCTCGCCGAGGTGCGGGCCGCTGCCAAGGGCCTGATCGCCGCCGGCATCAAGCCCGGCGACCGGGTCGCCCTGATCTCCCGCACCCGCTACGAGTGGGTCCTGGTCGACTTCGCGATCTGGAGCGCGGGCGCGGTCACCGTCCCCGTGTACGAGACCAGCTCCGCCGAGCAGATCCAGTGGATCCTCGGCGACTCCGGCGCCGTCGCCGTAGTCACCGAGTCCCCCGCGCACAGCGCCGCCGTGGCCGCGCTGCGCGACCGGCTGCCCGAGCTGCGCGAGGTCTGGGAGATCGAGCAGGGCGCGCTCCAGGCGCTGACCGCCGCCGGCGCCGGGATCTCCGACGCCGAGGTCGACGCGCGCAGCTCGCTGGCCAACGCCGACGACCCGGCCACCATCGTCTACACCTCCGGCACCACCGGCCGCCCCAAGGGCTGCGTGCTGACCCACCGCAGCTTCTTCGCCGAGTGCGGGAACATCGTGGAGCGGCTGAGCCCGCTCTTCCGCACCGGCGAGTGCTCCGTCCTGCTCTTCCTGCCGGCCGCGCACGTCTTCGGACGCCTGGTGGAGGTGGCGGCCGTACTGGCGCCGATCCGGCTGGGCTGCGTACCGGACATCAAGAACCTCACCGACGAGCTGCAGTCCTTCAAGCCGACGCTGATCCTCGGCGTGCCGCGCGTGTTCGAGAAGGTCTACAACTCGGCGCGCGCCAAGGCCCAGGCCGACGGCAAGGGCAAGATCTTCGACGCGGCGGCCGAGACGGCGATCGCGTACAGCCGCGCGCTGGACCTCCCGGGCGGTGTGCCCCTGGGGCTCAAGCTCAAGCACAAGCTGTTCACGAAGCTGGTCTACAGCAAGCTCCACACGGTGCTCGGCGGGCGCGGCGAGTACGCGATCTCCGGCGGCGCCCCGCTGGGCGAGCGGCTCGGCCACTTCTTCCGCGGCATCGGCTTCACGGTGCTGGAGGGCTACGGCCTGACCGAGTCCTGCGCGGCCACGGCCTTCAACCCGTGGGACAAGACGAAGATCGGTACGGTCGGCCAGCCGCTCCCGGGCTCCGTGGTGCGCATCGCCGACGACGGCGAGGTGCTGCTGCACGGCGAGCACATCTTCAAGGAGTACTGGAACAATCCGACGGCCACCGCCGACGCGCTGACCGACGGCTGGTTCCACACCGGTGACGTCGGCACGCTCGACGAGGACGGCTACCTCGCGATCACCGGGCGCAAGAAGGAGCTCATCGTCACGGCGGGCGGCAAGAACGTGGCGCCCGCCGTGATCGAGGACCGGATCCGGGCGCACGCGCTGGTCGCGGAGTGCATGGTGGTCGGCGACGCGCGGCCGTTCGTGGCCGCGCTGGTCACCATCGACGAGGAGTTCCTGGGCCGCTGGGCCGCGGAGCACGGCAAGCCGGCCGGTGTGACGGCCGCCGAGCTGCGCGAGGACGCGGACCTCGTCGCCGCCGTCCAGAAGGCTGTGGACGACGGCAACGCGGCGGTCTCCAAGGCGGAATCGGTGCGGAAATTCCGCATCCTGCCCTCCCAGTTCACGGAGGAGTCCGGGCACATCACGCCTTCGCTGAAGCTCAAGCGGAATGTGGTGGCGAAGGACTTCGCGGACGAGATCGAAGCCCTCTACCGGGGCTGAGGGGCTTAGCGGGGGTCCTCTGCGAGGACCCTCGTCATGTTCCGCTCCGCAAGGGCGGTGATCGTCACGAACGGGTTCACGCCGAGCGATCCGGGGATCAGCGAGCTGTCGGTGACGTAGAGGCCCTGGTAGCCCTTGACCCGGCCGTAGTCGTCGGTCGCGTCCCCGAGGACGCAGCCGCCCAGCGGGTGGTAGGTGAAGTTGTCGGCGAAGTTCTTGTTGTCGCCGAAGAGGTCGTAGCGGTAGATGGTGAAGTTGGCCCGGTTGATGCGGTCGAAGAGGTTCTTGGCCGCCTGGACGGACGGGGTGTTCTGGTCCCGGGTCCACTGGAGCTTCGCCGAGTCGCTGGCCGCGTCGTAGGTGAAGTGCCCGCGCTCCGGGTTCTTGGTGATCGCCAGGTACATCGAGATCCAGTGCTCGATCCCCATCGGGAGCGGGGCTATCTCGGCGAAGACCGGGTTCGAGGCGTTGTCCCAGTCGTCGATGCCCATGGCGGGCATGGTGGCCTGGTTGGCGCCCACGGTGTCCCACAGGTGGTTGGCGCGGGCGGTCATGACGTTGCCGTTGTGGCCCCAGCCGAGGCCGACCTTGTCGTTGAGGGCGGGCAGCGTGCCGGTCTCGCGGGCGCGCAGCAGGATCTCGGTGGTGCCGAGGCTTCCGGCGCCGAGGAAGAGCTGCTTGCAGCCGAGTTCGCGGACCTGGGTGACGCGGCCGGTGGTGTCGCTGGTCTGGACGGTCAGGACGTAGCCGCCGGCCGGGTCCTGCCGTACGCCGACCACGCGCTGCATGGTCTCGATGGTGACGTTGCCGGTGCCCAGGGCGGCGGCGAGGTAGGTCTTGTCGACGCTCTTCTTGCCGTGGTTGTTGCCGTAGATGACCTCGCCCGCGAGCGCCGACTTGGTGGCGGTGCCGGCGGCCTCGCGCTTCATGTACTCGAAGTCGTAGACGTTGGGCACGAAGGTGGTCTTCAGGCCGGTGTTCTGGGCGTGCTTGCGGGAGACGCGGGCGAACCGGTACCACTCCGTGGACTCGAACCAGGCCGGGTCGATGTCGTTGACGCCGAGCATGGCGCGGGCGCGGGGGTAGTAGGTCCCGTACATCTCGTCGGCGTTCACGTGCGGCAGGATCTCGGTGAAGTACGAGCGCTTCGGGGTGGGCGCCATGCCGCCGTTGACGAGGGAGCCGCCGCCGACCCCGCGTCCCACGTAGACGGACATGTCCCCGTAGTTCACCCGGTCCAGGACCCCGGGGTACGGGCTGATGTTGCGGTTGACCACGTCCAGCCAGAGGAACTGGGCGAGCGGGGCCTCGGTGCGGGTGCGGTACCACATGGAGCGCTGGTCGGGGGCGGAGGTGGACGGGAAGATCTTCCCGTCGGACCCCGGGGTGTCCCAGAGCCGGCCCATCTCCAGGACCACGGTGCGCACCCCGGCCTGGCCGAGGCGGAGCGCGGCGACGGCCGACCCGTAGCCGGAGCCGACGACGATGGCCGGGGCGTACGTCGCGGCCGCGGGTTCGGCGGCCGCCGCGGACTGCAGGCCGATCCGGGTGAAGCCGAGGGCGGCGGCCGTCTGGAGGGCGCCGAGACCGAGAACGTGACGGCGCGTCAGGTTTGGTGTCATGGCCGCATCATGAGCGGATTCCGCCCAACCAGCCATAACCCGCACTGACACGCTTCTGAGTAACAGTCAGACATGGCTCGACCGTATGCGGATCACACCCCCGTCCGCAGGCTTTGATCAACTCTGCCCGCGATCGGCCCCTCGGGAGCGATAATCCGGCTCCCGTGGAAAGCGCCCGGGCCCTCGCGCCCGGCCGTGGCTACAGGAGCTCGCGCAGGCGCTCCGCCAGGAGGTCCCAGCGCCATTTCTCCTCGACCCAGGCGCGGCCCCGCTCGCCCATGCGCGCACGCAGGGCCGGGTCCTTCAGGAGGGCCACGATGCGCTCCGCCGCGTCGGCGGGGGCGCCGCCCGGAACCACCCAGCCCGTCTCGCCCTCCAGCACCGCGTCAGGGGCTCCGCCGGAGTCGCCCGCGACCACCGGCAGGCCCGTGGCGGAGGCTTCGAGGTAGACGATCCCCAGGCCTTCGACGTCCAGGCCGCCGCGCCGGGTCCGGCAGGGCATCGCGAAGACGTCCCCGGCCCCGTAGTGGGCGGGGAGCTCGGACCACGGGACCGCGCCCGTGAAGACCACCGAGTCCGCGACCCCCTTGGAGGCCGCCAGCGCCCGCAGGTCCGCCTCGTAGGGTCCGCCGCCCACGATGAGCAGTACGGCGTCCGGCAGCTGCGCCAGGATCCTCGGCATCGCCTCGATCAGCGTGTCCTGGCCCTTGCGGGGGACGAGCCGCGAGACGCACACCACCACCGGGCGGTCGGTCAGGCCCAGCCGGGCGCGGACGTCCGCGCCGCCCGATCCCGGGTGGAAGGTCTTCTCGTCGACGCCCGGCGGGAGCTGCACCATCCGGCCCGCCGCCGCCGGAGTCAGCGCGGAGGCGATCCGCGAACGCGTGTACTCCCCCAGGTAGGTCAGCGTGTCCGTGCCCTCGCCGATCCGCCGCAGCAGCTGCCGCGCGGCCGGCAGCTGCGCCCAGCCCGCCTCGTGCCCGTGCGTGGTGGCCACGATCCGCTTCGCCCCGGCCCGGCGCAGTGCGGGGCCCATCAGGCCCAGCGGGGCCGCCGCCCCGAACCACACGGACTCGCAGCCGTGTTCGCGCAGCAGGTCCGCGGCCCGCCGGGTCACCCGCGGGGTCGGCAGGAGCATCGTCGTACGGTCGCGCACGATCCGGAACGGCTGCTCGGCGTCGAAGGCGGCGGTGGCCGCCCGGCCCTCGGCAGAGTGCTTCCAGGTGGAGGCGTAGACGACGACGCGGTCGGGGTCCAGCCGCAGGGCCATGTTGTGCAGGAAGGCCTGGATGCCCCCCGGCCGCGGCGGGAAGTCGTTGGTCACGATCAGCGTCTTGTGCATCGTCAGCCGACCCTACCGGAGCTACCGGAACTCACCGCGCAGCTCCTCCTGCCAGGCCCGGGTCAGGGCGGGGAGGTCCGTGCCGAGGGCCTCCTCCAGGGCCGTGGGCAGCGGTTCGCGGCCGGCCTTCTCGTACAGGGAGACCAGCGCCGCGTCGCCCCACTTGCGGGCGATGAGCCGGCAGGCCAGCCAGGAGCCCTCGTACGCCCGCGCCAGCGCCTCCCCGTCCCCGCCGAAGGCGAAGGCCGCGTTGCCGGGGAGCTCGGCCGGCAGGTCGCCCCGGCGCACCGCCCGGCCGGTCGCCGGTGCGGCCTCGGCCGCGCTGCGGCCGCTGCCCCGGTACGCGGCCCAGTCCGCGAAGCCCTCGGAGAGCCAGAGCGGGGTCTTCGCGGTGGTCGCCGCGCGGGTGGCCACGTGCGTGGTCTCGTGGGTCAGGATGACCTGGCGGCCCTCCGCCGAGAGCTGTCCGTACCCCTCCGGGTTGACCACGACCCGGTCGGCGGGGGCCGGGCCCGCTCCGGTGCTCCCGGTGGTCACGGCGCCCAGGCCCCGGTACTCCTCCACCGGGCGGCCCAGCAGCGCCGCCATCGCCTCCAGCGACCCGGGGACCAGGACCACCACCCGGCCCGCCCAGGGCCGCGGCCAGGCGGCGCTCGCGGCCGGTACGGCCTCGTCCGCCTCGGCGGCGATCGCGGCCAGGGCCTCGGGGCTCTGGCCGTCGCCGCCGAGCACCAGCGCGTGCGCGCCCCGCGCGACGCCCACCCGGCCCTGGTCCCACAGCTGCGGCGGGGTGCCGGGCGCGGGCCGGTCGGCCACCACGGTCCAGGAGCCGCCGGGGCCGCCCGGGGTGGCGGAGCCGGCAGGGCCGCCGGAGCCGTCCGGGCCGCTCCCCCGGGTGAGTTCCACCTCGCGGGCCGATCCGGCGGGGGCCGCGTCGTAGCCGGTGAGCCGGTAGTGCAGCTCCGCGCGCGCGAAGGCCCGTACGCCGTCCACGCGGACCGAGGAGACCTCGTAGGACCAGCCCTCCAGGGGGATGGCCGCGAGCCGCTGGGGCGGGGCCGCCGACCAGGCGGCGACGGCCCGGCGGACGGCCCGCTCGGCGGCGGAGCCGGCCGGGGCGGAAGCGGAACCCGAAACGGAACCGGGGCCGGGCGCCGTGCCCGGGCCGCAGCCGGCGAGCGGCACGCACAGCAGCAGCGCCAGCGGCGGCAGCACGCGCAGCAGGGGGTGACGGGAACGGACCGGGCCCGGGAACATCACCCGATCGTACGCAGATCCGCCCTCAGGGCCGGGTCACCGAGGAGACCGGCATCATCCCGACCGGGTCGTAGCGCACCCGCGCCCCCGGGTACGGGGCGTGCACCACCTGGCCGTTGCCCACGTACATCCCGACGTGGCTGGCGTCGGAGCGGTACGTCACCAGGTCGCCCGGCCGCGCCTGCGAGAGCGGCACCTGCTGCCCCGCGTACCGCTGGGCCTGCGAGGTCCGCGGCAGGGCCACACCCGCCTGGCGGTAGGACCACACCATCAGGCCGGAGCAGTCGAATCCGGAAGGCCCGGTGGAACCCCAGACGTAGGGCCGTCCGACCGCGGAGCGGGCCGCCATCACGGCGGTCGCGGCGCGCCCCGACGAGGGTCCTGCGGGGCCGAACGAGGCGGGCAGGGCGCCCGGGTCGGGCAGGGCGTCGGGGCGCCCGCCGGAGCGCGAGGCGCGCTCGAATTCGGCGCGCTCCTGCGTGGGCATGGCGTTGAGCAGCCGGCGGGCGGCGGCGAGCTTCGCGGTGACGGCCCGCTTCTCCTTGGCCACGTCGGCGCGCAGGGCGTCGAGTTCGGCGAGCTTGCGGGAGGCCTCCTCCCGCTCCTGGCCGAGCCGGCGCTGCTCGGAGCGCAGTTCGTCGAGCTGGCGGGCCTGGCGGCCGGTCAGCCGGTCGAGGGTGGAGGCCTTGGCGAGGTACTCGTCGGGGTCGTCGGAGAGCATCAGCTCGACGGAGGGGTCGATGCCGCCCGCCCGGTACTGGGCTCCGGCATAGGCCCCGAGGATCCCGCGCATGGTGTTGATGCGGTCCTGGCCGCGGGCCACCGCGTCCTGGACCCGGTCGACTTCGGTCCGGAGCCTGCCGGCCTTCTCGCCGGCCTGGTTGAAGCGCTCGGTGGCCTGCTCGGCCTCCTCGAAGAGCCGGTCGACCTGGGCGCGGGCGCCGGCCGAGGGCTCGTGCGGGAGGCCGGGGGCCGCGCTGGCGGGTGCGCCCGTCATGGCGACCGCGGCGCTCGCCGCCGCGGCGGTGAGGACGGTGACCTTCGTGTTCCGGTCGAGGACGCTGGGCCCGGACCGGCGATGGGACGCCACGTGAAACCGCTCCCTTCCGCTGCGCGGGACCGGGTCCGCCCCCCGTGGACGGACGTGTGCCGGGTTCCGCGCTGGCAGACAGTAGCCGCGTCACGGGGCACCGGCCAACGACCTCCGGAGGGCACACACAGTGACGCCCCGCCGGAGACGCAGGTCACCGGCGGGGCGTGTGGTCAGAGCGGGGCCGCGGAATTCGCCCGGATGGGCGGTGTGCGGCGCGTCCTGTCGGGGCCGGGGGCATCAGCCGCCGACGCGGACCCCGTACGCGAATCCGCTGAGGGATCCGTACAGGATGCCGGAGGTCGGGTTGGCGGCGTGGAAGACCTTGCCGTTGCCCGCGTACAGCCCGACGTGCGAGAGGCTCGAGTAGAAGACCAGGTCTCCGGGCTGGAGTTCGCTCAGGCTGATCTTCCGGCCGTCGTTGACCTGGTCGTAGGTGGTGCGGCCGATGGTGATGCCGGCCTGCCGGTAGGCCCACTGCGTGAGGCCGGAGCAGTCGAAGGCGTTCGGGCCGGTGCCACCGCGGACGTAGGTCCCGCCGTTCTTGGTCACCGCGGCGCGCAGCGCGTCGGCGGCGCGGCCGGAACCCTTCACGTCGCTGAGATCGGCCTGCTCGGCCGCGCTGCCGCCCGCCTTCTTGGCCTCCTCCTTGATCTGCGCGCGCTCCTGCGCGGTCAGGGAGTTGAGGAGGGCCTGGGCCTCGGCGAGCTTGTCCGTCGAGATCTTCTTCTTCTCGGCCAGTTCCTTGCGGGTGGCGTCGAGGTCGGCGAGCTTGCCCGCGGCCTCCTGGCGCTGCTGCGCGAGGGTGCGCTGCTTGGCCTGGATCTTCTGGACCGCCTCGACCTGCTTGCCGCTCAACTGCTCCAGCGTGGAGGCCTTGTCGAGGTAGCTGTCGGGGTCGGCGGAGAGGAACAGCGCGAGGGACTGGTCTATGCCGCCGGTGCGGTACTGGGCGTTGGCCATCGAACCGATGCTGCCGCGCAGGGTGTTGAGCTCTCCCTGGCCGCGGGCGACCTGGTCCTGGAGCTGGCCTATCTCCTTCTCGAGGGCGTCCTGGCGCGTCTGGGCCCCATTCAGCTTCTCGGTGGCCTGCTCCGCCTCTTCGTAGAGCGCGTCGACCTGGCTCTTGACCTCGTCCTTGCTCGGCTTGGCCGGGGCGGCGTTGGCCGCCTGGCCGGTGAGGGCGACCGCTGCGGCGGCGGTGACGGTCAGGACGGTCACACGGGTGCGGGTCGGCTGCTTGGGTCGACGGTGGGACGCCACGAAGGCGAGCTCCTTCTTCCTGGAGCCGCCGAAGAACGCAGACTCGGCGACACCTTCGCCATCACCCCGAATGAGTGAACTACCGCACGAAGGTTTGACCTGACCCTAGTGACCCTTCTGTGATCAGTTCAAATCCTGTCGGGAAAAAACTCGCTCTGCGACCAGGCTTTTTACCTACGGTGCACGCTCTGTGCAGGCCACTTGACGGTACGTTCCCTCGCGCCCCTGCCAATTCCGGCATTGGGCCCAGCAGTTACGAAACGCGCGAAAGCCGCTTCAGTAGCAAGGCGGACGTCACCGGCCGGGCTCCGGCCTTGGCCACCCCGTCGGCGACCTCGCGGTCCGTGGAGACCACGACCACCGGGCGGCCCGGCGGCTCGGCGCGCACCAGCTGGCGGATCAGCTCGTCCGCCGTCACCCCGGCCTTGGAGAACAGCACCCGCACCCCGCGCGGCGGCGCGAGCAGCACCGGGGCCGCCAGCTCCGCCCCGTCGAAGACACAGGTCATCTCGGCGCCCGTCTGCGCGGCGAGCATCGACAGCCCGCCCAGCAGCCGCAGCCGCTGCTTCTCCAGCGGCATCGTCGGATAGCCGGTCTTGGTGACGTTGTAGCCGTCGACCACCAGATGCGCCTGGGGCAGCGCCAGCAGCTGGTCCAGCAGCGCCGGGTCGGTCTCCGACAGCGCACGCGCCGCGATGTCCTTCGGGGTCATCCGGCCCGGCTCCACCGCCTCCACCGTGTCGGCGGGCCGCGTGGAGACCGGCGGCAGCGCGAGCTCCCGGCGCAGCCCGGCCGCGGCGTCCAGCACGGTGTCCAGCAGCAGCCGCAGCCGCATGTCCTCGATGCTGCGCCCCTCGCGGGTGGCCCGGCGCGAGGTCTCCAGCGCCGACTCCACCTCCGCGAGGCGGGACTTGAGCCGCCGGGTCTCGCTCTCGGCCGCGGCCACCTGCGCGGCCGCCTCCCCGCGGATCCCGTCGACCTCGGCGTTGATCTTGCGCAGGGCGGCGTCGCCCCGCTTGACGTCGCTCAGGGCGCTGCGCAGCTTGCGCTGAAGCGATTCCGCTTCCTTGCGCGCCGCCTCCAGCTCCACCCGCACCTGGTCACCGCCGGCGCGCTGCAGTTCCCGTACGTGGGCCAGCTCCTCGCGGAGCCGGTCCATCTCCCTGCGGGCCTCCTCGCCGACGCGCTCGGCGTCGGCGCGCTGGGCCTCCTCGCCCGCGGCGGCCACCAGCTTGGCCCAGCCGGCCGGCCGCAGCACGTACGCGGCGGCCGCCACGTCCAGCGGATCGGCGGCGGCGGGCGGCGCCCCGGACTCCAGCGCCCCGGCCAGGTCGGCCTGCGCCTCGCGGAGCTTCTCGGCCACCCGGCCCCGGAAGACGGCATCGGTCTCGACGGCCGTCGCCATGGCGTTGCCCGCGAACTTGGCACGCCGGGTCGGGGTGAAACGGGCGTACTGGCGCAGCTGCGCCGGGAGGTCGGCGACCGTCAGACCGCCGAAGGCGTCCGAGACGAGCGCCACGACCCGGCGCCGCACGCCCTCCGGGAGCGGGCGGTCGAGCACCTCGGCGGCGTCGCCGGCCGCATCGGCCGCCTCAGCGCCGCTTGCTGGCTCCACAATCCGTCACCCCTACCGTCATTGACCTGTGGGCCGGACTCCGTCAGGAGTCCGCGCCCGGCCTGTCCACGAGCTCGATCTGGTCCACCGCGTTGCACCAGCGGCAGCGCACCGACTCGATGGTCTCATTGACCACCTCGCGCTCCTCGACCTTCGGCTCCCCGGCGAGGTCCAGGTGGACGTACTCCACGACCTTCGACGAACGGGTGACGTCGAATCGCGTGAGGTTGCCGCACAGGGTGCAGCGCCACCGGGTGGTGTCGGTCGGCAGGGGAACCGTCATCAGGCCGCTCTCTCCTTCTATGTCTTACACCTCGTCGCGCACGCGGGCATGCGCACGCGGACGTGCGTAGCTCGTAACCCTACGGCCTGCCGCACCCGCGGGTGGGTCGGGCTGGGTCATGCTCGGTCGCATGATCGTAAAGTGGCAGGCCGTGCGCGAGGCCGCCCGGGGCCCGGTGGTCACGCACGCGCTGATCGCCGGCTGTTGCGTGGTGTTCGTCCTGAGCCCCGCCTCGGGGCTCAATCCGGTCTACGGGACGGGCCAGGAGCTGCTGGCGAACGGGACCGCGTACTTCCGGCGCTGGGGCGTGGTCCCGGACGAACTCTTCACCGGCGGGCTGCCGCGCAGCGGGGGCCGGGCGCTGCTGACCCCCCTGACGGCCCTGTTCGTGCACGGCAGCTGGCTGCACCTGCTGGGCAACATGCTCTTCCTCTACGTCTTCGGGAAGATGACGGAGCAGCGCATGGGCCGGGCGGGGTTCCTCTGCTTCTACGTGGCCACGGGCTACCTGGCCCTGGCGGCGTACGCGGCGGCCAACGCCTCCTCGGACCAGACCCTGGTCGGCGCCTCCGGCGCCATCTCGGCGGTCCTGGGGGCCTTCATGTGCCTCTTCCCCAAGGCCCGGGTGACGAGCCTGTTCCCGTTCCTGCTCTTCCTGCCGCTGCGGTTCCCGGCGTGGATCGTCCTGATGTTCTGGTTCGCCCTCCAGTGGCTGGCCGCGCACCGGGCGCAGAGCGGCCCGGGAGTCGCCTATCTGGCCCATGTGGTGGGCTTCTCGGCGGGGTTCCTCTACGCGTGGGTGCGTTACCGGCGCACGACCAAGAAGCGTTCCGCGGTTCAGGAGCAATCCACCCAACGGGCCGATCTGTAGCGAGGCAATCACGTAGCGTGGCGCATGCTGGCAAGCTCATGACGGGAGGTGATGACGGCAATGCGGGCTGTCCAGACGCAGAGGGTCCGGGGGAGGAACAAGGCCCCGAGATGGAAGAAGCCCAACGACGAGGTCATGTCGGTGGTGGTGCTGCCGCTGGCCGTCACCGACCCCGCCGACCTCGCCCGGATGGATGGCCTGTTCGGGGCAATGTGGTCGCTCAAGCGGGCCGTGCAGCGCGACGCCCGCGCCAGGGTGGATGCCTACTGGGTCGCGTACCACGAGCGGAATGAGCAGGGAGCGAAGGCCGTACGCCAGCGCCTGGGCCAGGGCCTGTCACGTGAAGGCCTGGAACGCTGCGCGTACAAACACTTGGAGAAATCGGGGCACCTGAAACACCACGCCTCCAAAGCTCTGGCCATGCATATGGCCGATGAGGTGTGGCATGGGGTGCAGCGGCACCTCTTCCCCGATGCCGCCGGCCAACGTTCCGGCCGACCGAAGGTCGGCACCTGGCACGAGTTCACCCGGATTCCGGGCCGCGCCCGCTCCCACACGACCGAGAACAAATGGGAGACCTTCCGCCTGGTCGGCACCCTCCACGGCCACGCCACGGCCTACACCGACGGGGTCTGTCACACGCTGACGCAGCCCCGGCGGATGCCCAAGCCCACCGTGCCGGAGATCCGGGTGTCCACGGGCAAGGTCACCGCCTCGGGCAAGTCTGCCAACCGGAAGGCGACGTGGTGGGACCACACCGGCCCGCTCGCCGTGGTGTTCGCGGGAGGCCCCGACAGCGCCCGTGGCGATCTGGTGCTCCCCGTACGTATCCCGCAGCAGCCCGGCCAGTGGGCGCGGGTGCAGCACTTCCTCTCCAGCCCTGGCCGCTGGCACAAGGTCGACCTCGTCCGCCGCCGGAAGGCGTCCGCGCCGGGCGGCTGGGTGTACGAGGCGCACTTGTTGGTGCTGGGCCCCGGCTACACCGCCCCCACGGTGCGGGCCATGCGCGACCGTGCCTCCCTGCTCGACCGTATCGGCGGGGTGGACGGCAACGTTTCCAACCTCTCCGTCGTTTCCTTCCCCGCCGACCTCGCCGGCGGCAAGCCCCTCTCCACCGAAATCACGCTCACCGATACCGAGCAGGCCTTGCTGGGGAAGCAGGCGAAGAAGCGGCGGGATCGTGCGCGGGCGTTGGAGCGCTCCCGCCGGGCGACGAACAGCGCGCAATACGGTCTGTCGAAGAAGCAGGCCAGGCACGCCACCCGGCGCGCGGAGAAAGGTCTGCGACCCAAGGCCGCGTCGGTGCCCGGTGGCGCCCGCGCTGCACGGTCGGATGGAGTGCCGAAGCAGGCGTTCCGTCACGACCGGCTCTCCGCCGGCTACCGCGTCGAACGCGCCCGGCAGGCAGAGCACGCCGCGAGCGTCGCCGAGCACCGCCGCCACCGCGCCCGTCTGGTGGCCTGCCAGATCATCGCCGCCCACGGCCCCGTACTCGTCGTCGAGGACTGCGACATCCGCACCTGGTACCGGCTGTGGGGCAAGCGGCTCTCGCAGACCACGCCCGGCATGCTGATCTCCGCCCTCAAGGCGGAGTGCGAGGCAGCAGGCGGGCGACTGGTCCGGGCCTCCACGTGGTCGACGGCCCTGTCACAGCACTGCCTGTGCGGTGAACGGGTCCGCAAGAGCCTGCGGGACCGTGAGCACAAGTGCACCGCGTGCGGCCTCACCGGCAAGCGGGACCTCATCTCCGCCGCCCTGGCCGCGTTCGTCCGCTTCACCGACGTAGACGACCCCAAGACCGCCTACCTGGACGGCATCGCGTCCCGGCACGCACAGATCACCTACGAGCAAGCGCTGGAAGAAGCGCTGCGGGAGTCAACCACACCGAGCCCGAAACCGCCCCGGCGGCCGGGCCGCTTGGCAGTCCCACGGCAACGCCGTGGGACCTCTGCTCCCCGAACCGTCGGACAGCGGCACCGAGCGACCCCGGATGAGTCACGCTTGCGTGGCCACGCCGGAAAGCACGGTCCCCGCACCGGCTGCCATCCGTGGCTCACCCTTTGGTGACCTACGGATCAAGTCTTAGAGTGGGCCGACCAGTGACTGCCGGCGAGGGAGAAAGCCAACCGTGATCACCGCGATCGTGCTCATCAAGACCAGCGTGGACCGGATCCCCGAGATCGCCGAGGCCATCGCGGCGCTGGAGAACGTCAGCGAGGTCTACTCCGTCACCGGCACCTACGACCTGATCGCACTGGTCCGCGTGGCCCGCCACGAGGCCCTGGCGGACGTCATCCCGGGCCGCATCAGCAAGATCCCGGGCGTGGAGGCCACGGACACGCACGTGGCGTTTCGCACCTACTCCCAGCACGACCTGGAAGCGGCGTTCGCGATCGGCCTCGACGCGTAGCCGCGAGGAGCCCGGGACCGACGTGTCCCAGGTCACAATTCCGATCTTCTGCGGAGCGATGAGTTTCCGGTGATCGCGCGGTCTGTAACGGTGTAGATCCACTACGGACCCAGGAGCCTCTCATGCGCATCGTCATCAGCGAGTTCATCAGCCTCGACGGCGTCGTCCAGGCCCCCGGCGGCCAGGGCGAGGACGACGACAACGGATTCGCGCACGGCGGCTGGTCGCACCCGTTCTTCGACGCCGAGGTCGTGGGCGGCGCCTTCGCCGAGGTGACCACCAAGGCCGAGGCCCTGCTCTTCGGGCGCCGCACGTGGCAGACGATGGCGGGCGCCTGGCCGGAGCGGGCCGGCGACCCCTTCGCCGACCAGATGAACTCGATCCCCAAGTACGTGGTGTCCGCCACCCTGGGCGAATCCGACCTGACCTGGAACAACACCACGCTGATTCCCGGCGCCGACGCGGTGGCCCGGATCCGCGAGCTGCACGGCGCCGACGGCGGCGACCTGGTGGTCATGGGCAGCCCCACGCTCGTACGGACCCTGCTGAGCGAGGGCCTGGTCGACGAGCTGCGGCTGATGGTCATGCCGGTGCTGGTCGGCGGCGGAAAGTCGATCTTCCCCGAGGACGGCGGACTGCGGCCCCTGGAGCTGGTCTCCTCGGTCACCGCGTCCACGGGCACGCAGGTGTGCGTCTACCGCCCGGCGGCCCGGGCGTAGTACCCGGGCCCGTCCCCGACGTCGTGTCTCAGACGGCGGGGACGCAGCGGCCCTCTTCGGTCCGGTACTGCCACTTCGCGCCGTCCGAGACGAGCTCCTTGACCGCGCGGACGAACCGCTCGACGTGCTCGTCGGGGGTGCCGGCGCCGAAGCTGACGCGGATCGCGTTGAGCGAGCGCTCCCCCGGAGCCGCCTCGGGCGCACCGCATTCGCCCGGCTCCTGCGGCTCGCTGCCGAGCAGGGTGCGCACCAGCGGGTGGGCGCAGAACAGACCGTCGCGGACGCCGATGCCGTACTCGGCCGAGAGCGCGGCCGCGAAGTGGGAGCTGTTCCAGCCGTCGACCACGAAGGAGATGACGCCCACCCGCGGGGCGTCGTCGCCGAAGAGGGACAGCACGCGGACCGCCGGAACCTCGGCCAGACCGTCCCGGACCTTGGCGATCAGCTGCTGCTCGCGGGCGACCAGGTTCTCGAACCCGGCCTCGTTCAGCGCCTTGCAGGCGGAGGCGATGGAGTAGACGCCGATGACGTTGGGGGAACCGGCCTCGTGGCGGGCGGCCGTGGTGTGCCACTCGACGTCGACCCCGCCGTCCTCGCGGCGGGCCACCTTGCGGGAGGCGCCACCGCCGGCGAGGTACGGCTCGGCCTGCTGCAGCCAGTCGGCGCGGCCGGCGAGCACGCCCGAGCCGAAGGGCGCGTAGAGCTTGTGTCCGGAGAAGGCCACCCAGTCCACGTCGAGCTCCTGCACGGAGACGGGGTGGTGCGGGGCCAACTGGGCGGCGTCCAGGACGATGCGGGCGCCGTGGGCGTGCGCGGCGGCGGCCAGTTCCTTGACGGGCCACAGCTCGCCGGTGACGTTGGAGGCGCCGGTGACGCAGACCAGGGCGGGGCCGTAAGGCTCACGGGCGGCGAGCGCCCGCTCCAGGGTCTCGACGGCCTGGGCCGGGGTGCGCGGCGCGTTGAGGTACGTGACCTGCGCGTCGACCCAGGGCAGGAGCGAGGCGTGGTGCTCGGTCTCGAAGACGAAGACCTGGCAGTCGGCCGGCAGCACCGCAGCGAGCAGGTTCAGGGAGTCCGTGGTGGACCGGGTGAAGATCACCTGGTCGGAGGCGCGGCAGTCGAGGAACTCGGCGACCGTGACGCGGCTCTGCTCGAACAGGTCGGTGGAGAGCTGCGAGAGGTATCCGGCGCCGCGGTGGACGCTGCCGTAGTACGGGGCGTACGCGGCCACGTCGTCCCAGACGCGCTGCAGGGCCGGGGCGCTGGCCGCGTAGTCGAGGGCGGCGTAGGTGACCTCGCCGCCGGTGACGAGCGGGACGGTGACGTCGCGGCCGAGGACCGGCAGCGGCTCGGCACAGGCGGGGCCCTCGGCGGTGACGGCGGCGGTGGCGGTGGCGTTCGGGGTTGCGGACATGGCGGTATCTCCCGGCAGGCAGGTCTGAATGGCTTCTGTGTGCCCGTACGGGGGTACGACGCTGCGGCCGTCCGGGGTACGGGAAGTGCCTCGGAAGTTCCGGGTACGCGGAAGCGACCCTGTTCCGAGGGTTGAAGAAGGGGCGGAAGCGCCCTATCGCATTCGCTTGCTCACGGAAAAAGCTCCTCGATCGAGACCAGGATCCCTGGTGTCGAGGGATCCGCGCTTGCCGTAGACCTCACTGCCTACGACCTGGTCATCACCCGGGGCACCCCGCCACGGAAGGAGGGTTGCCGGACAGCGAGCCGGGGCCAAAACGCTGTCACTCGTGACCTGCCGATGATCCTGCCACAAGATCCCTCGAACGCAAGACCCCGGTCCGCATGGTGGACCGGGGTCGTGGCCGAAAGGGATCGACTGACGCGTTACGCGTTGCTGGCCGCCACCCAGCGCTCCAGCGCCGCCCGGGCCGCGCCCGAGTCGATGGCCTCGGCCGCACGGGCCACGCCCGCGGCGAGCTGCTCCTCCAGCGTCCCCGTACCCGGGTCCAGCGCGACCAGGGCCGCGGCCGAGTTCAGGAGCACGGCATCGCGGACCGGGCCGGTCTCGCCGGCCAGCAGGCGGCGGGCTACGTCCGCGTTGAAGGAGGCGTCGGCGCCCGCGAGCGCGGAGACGTCCACCAGCGGGATGCCGATGTCGCGCGGGTCGAAGGACTGCTCCACCGACCGGCCGTCGCGGACCCACCACACCCGGGAGGTCGCCGTGGTGGTGAGTTCGTCGAGGCCGTCGTCGCCGCGGAAGACCAGCGCCGAGGAGCCGCGCTCCGCCAGGACGCCCGCCACGATCGGGGCCATCCGGGCGTCGGCCACGCCGGTGGCCTGCGCCCGGACCTTCGCGGGGTTGGTCAGTGGACCGA
Organism: Streptomyces sp. NBC_00454; assembly: GCF_041434015.1. Classification (GTDB taxonomy): domain Bacteria; phylum Actinomycetota; class Actinomycetes; order Streptomycetales; family Streptomycetaceae; genus Streptomyces. Next base: position 2,106,456 of record NZ_CP107907.1, read on the forward strand.
GGAAGTTGAAGGTGGTCCGGATGCCGAGCTCCTTGCGGGCCGCGGCCACGTGCCGCAGCGCCGGGTGGAACTTGACCGCGAAGCAGAAGGTGATCCCGGCCTCCTCGGCGACCTCGACGACCCGCGCCGGGGTGAGGTCGAGGTTGACGCCCAGCTTCTCCAGGACGTCCGAGGACCCGCTCGCGGAGGACGCGGCCCGGTTGCCGTGCTTGACCACCTTGGCGCCCGTTCCGGCCACGACGATCGCGGACATCGTCGAGATGTTGACCGTCTTCGCGCCGTCGCCGCCGGTGCCGACGATGTCCACCGTCCGGCCCGGCACCTCGATCAGGTTGGCGTGCGCGTACATGGCCCGGACCAGGCCGTTGATCTCCGCGACCGTCTCCCCCTTGGCCCGCAGCGCGACCGCGAAGCCGGCGATCTGGGCGTCGGTGGCCTCTCCGCGCATGATCCGGTCCATGGCCCAGGCCGTGTCGTCGGCGCTGAGGTCCCGGCCGGTCAGCAGTGCGTCGAGAACGCCCGGCCAGCCACGGGCCGCCATGCTGTCGCCGCCCGCCGGGGTCACCAGGTTCATGGTCCGCTCCTGCTACTGGTCATCGGTTTCCACATCGAGTGGGAAGGGCTCAGCCTATCCAGCCCGGGAGACGGCAAAGAGCCCCGTCCCAGACACTGGACGGGGCTCCCGCTGTGGCGACACCAGGACTGACCGGAATCAGTCCCTCAAGCGATCTGACAAACAGACGACAAGCAGTGGCGCAGGAGATCAGTGGTGGCCGTGGCCGCTCTGGATCTCCTTGTACTCCTCGGCCGAGGGCTTCGGAATCTGGTTGTTCTCTCCGTAGTAGCCCTTGCTGAGCTTCGCGCGGAGCTTCTCGATGCGCCCCACCTTGCGCTCGACACCGTTCTCGTCGACCGTCGGGCCGATCTCGGCCGGCTGGTACTGGTCGTACGAGGTGAGGGTGTGGAGCTTGCCCTGCGAGAGCGGCTCGTGGATCTCGACGAACTCACCGTGCGGCAGGCGCTTGATGATGCCGGTCTCGCGACCGTGCAGCACCTTGTCCCGGTCCCGGCGCTGGAGGCCGAGGCAGATCCGCTTGGTGATGATGAACGCGACGACCGGGCCCACGAAGAACGCGATCCGGGCGAACCAGGTGATCGAGTTGATCGACAGGTGGAAGTACTGCGCGAACATGTCGTTTCCACCGGCGATCAGCAGGACGACGTACCACGTCAGCCAGGCCACGCCGAAGCCCGTACGGGTCGGGACGTTGCGCGGGCGGTCCAGGATGTGGTGCTCGCGCTTGTCCCCGGTGACCCAGGACTCGATGAACGGGTAGACCGCGATGACGACCAGGACCATCGGGAAGATCATCAGCGGGACGAACACACCCAGGACGAGGGTGTGGCCCCACAGGTTGATCTCCCAGCCGGGCATGGCACGGATCAGACCCTCGGAGAAGCCCATGTACCAGTCGGGCTGCGCACCGGTGGACACGTGGTCCGGGCGGTACGGGCCGAGCGCCCAGATCGGGTTGATCGAGGCGATCGCCGCGATGGCCGCGATGACACCGAAGACCAGGAAGAAGAAGCCTCCGGCCTTGGCCATGTAGACCGGGAGCAGCGGCATGCCGACGACGTTCTTCTCCGTCTTGCCGGGGCCCGCGAACTGGGTGTGCTTGTGGTAGAAGACCAGGATCAGGTGGGCCACCAGCAGGCCCATCATGATGCCGGGCAGCAGCAGGATGTGGACCGAGTAGAACCGGGAGACGAAGTCGCCGCCCGGGAACTCGCCGCCGAAGAGGAAGAACGAGAGGTACGTGCCGACGACCGGCACGGACAGCATCGCGCCCTCCATGAAGCGGACACCCGTGCCCGAGAGCAGGTCGTCCGGCAGGGAGTAACCGGTGAAACCGGTGAACATGCCGAGGACCAGCAGCAGGAAGCCGAAGATCCAGTTGACCTCGCGCGGCTTGCGGAAGGCGCCCGTGAAGAAGACGCGCATCATGTGCACGAGCATCGCCGCGACGAAGATCAGCGCCGACCAGTGGTGGATCTGCCGGATGAGCAGACCGCCGCGGACGTCGAAGCTGATGTCGAGCGTCGACTTGAACGCCTCCGACATCTGGACGCCCTGCATCGGCACGTACGAGCCGTGGTAGACGACCTCGTTCATGCTCGGGTGGAAGAACAGCGTCAGGTACACACCCGTGAGGATGAGGATGATGAAGCTGTAGAGGCAGATCTCACCGAGCATGAAGGACCAGTGGTCCGGGAAGATCTTGCGCATGTTGGCCTTGGCGAGGCTGTAGATGCCCAGCCGGCCGTCGGCCCAGTCGGCTACGCGTTCGCCGGCCGGGGCCTTGCGCTCTTTAGTGTCGGTCGCAGTGCTCATCCGCGCTCCCAGAATGCAGGACCGACGGGCTCTTCGAAGTCGCCGAGCGCCTCGAGGAAACCTTCGTCATTGACGCCGATCCGCAGCTGCGGGAGCGCGTGACCAGCCGGGCCGAAGATGACTCGGGCGCCGTCGGAGAGGTCGAAGGTGGACTGGTGGCACGGGCAGAGCACGTGGTGCGTCTGCTGCTCGTACAGGCTGATCGGGCAGCCGACGTGGGTGCAGATCTTGGAGTAGGCCACGATTCCCTCGTGGGACCACTCCAGCTCCTGCTTGTCCTTGATGTCCTCCGGCTTGATGCGGACGATCATCAGGGCGGCCTTGGCGATCTGCGTCTGGAAGTCGTGCTGGTCCTCTTCCAGGCCTTCCGGCCGGGCGAAGGTCAGCGAGCCGACGAGCAGGTCCTCGGGACGCAGCGGCTGGTTCGTGTTGTCGTTGACCAGCAGCTTGCCCTTGGCCCACAGCGTCTTGCGCAGCTTGTCCTCGGGCAGCGTGCCCAGGTCGCGCAGGATCACGACGGCGGAGAGCGGCAGCAGGGCCAGCGCACCGAACATCGTGTTGCGGATCAGCGGGCGGCGGCCGATGGCCGACTCGCGCGCGCCGTCCGCGAAGTCCTGCATGACCTGCGCCTTGACCTCGGCCGGGGCCGCGATCTCGTGACGCTCGGCGGCGACCTCGACATCGGACATCAGGGTGCGGGCCCAGTGGACCGCGCCCGCGCCGATGCTGAAGAGCGCGGTACCGAGGGTCATGCCCAGGGCGAAGTTGAGCGCGCTCACCTTCCCGATGGGGAAGATGAAGACGATCTTGTCGACGGGGATGGACACGAACGAGGCGATGAACGCCACCGTGGCCAGCATCGACAGGGTGAACAGCATGGCCACCGTGCGCTCGGACCGCTTGGCGGCCCGCTCGTCGATGTCCTGGATGCGCGGGCGGTGGACCGGGAGGCCCGGGTCGGCGAACGGGTCGTCCGCCACTGCCACGCCACCGTGGTGCGCGTCGCCCTGCTCGCTCGGCAGGTGCTTCTCTTCGGGAATGTCTTGGCTACTCATGACTTCTTGGCCTTAGCGGTGTGGGCCGCGACCCAGACGGCGACAGCGATCAGCGCACCCAGACCGAAGATCCAGCCGAAGAGACCCTCGGAGACGGGGCCGAGGCCACCGAGCTTGAGCCCACCCGGGCTGGTCGACTTCTCGCCGTTCACGTTCTGGAGGTACGCGATGATGTCCTTCTTCTGCTTCTCCGGCATCGTGCTGTCCGGGAAGGAGGGCATGTTCTGCGGGCCGGTGAGCATGGCCTCGTAGATGTGCTTCGGCTCGACGCCCTCGAGGTTCGGGGCGTACTTGCCGTTCGTCAGCGCGCCGCCCTCGCCGGTGAAGTTGTGACACTGCGCGCAGTTGTTGCGGAACAGCTCACCACCCCTGGCGATGTCGGCGCCCGCCGGGTCGTACTGCTTCTCGGTCGGCGTGATCGGACCGGCACCGAGGGACGCGATGTACGCGGCCAGCTGGTCGGTCTGCGCCTGGTTGAAGACGACGGGCTTCTTCGGCACCTGGGCGCCGGGCTGCTGGGCGGGCATGCGGCCCGTGCTCACCTGGAAGTCGACGGCCGCGGAGCCGACGCCGACCAGGCTCGGGCCGTCAGAGGAACCCTGACCGCCGGTTCCGTGGCAGCTTGCACAGCTGACGGCGTAGAGCTTCTGACCCTCCACGATGGCGAGGGACTGGGCGGTTTCGTCGGCCTTCGCAGTGCCCGTGGGCGCGAAGACGGCGTACAGCCCCCCAGTGGCCGCTAGCGCGAAGAGTAGAACGACGACCGCCGCCAGCGGATGGCGTCGTCGTGCGGAGAGCTTTTTCACGGATTACCCCGGTGTCAGGATCTTCTGCGTCGGTGTTTCTGGATGGAGTGCCGGGCTCGGGCCCGGCGTGTTCGCTACTTGATCAGGTAGATCGTCGCGAAGAGGCCGATCCAGACGACATCGACGAAGTGCCAGTAGTAGGACACGACGATGGCCGACGTGGCCTGTTCGTGGGTGAACCTCTTGGCCGCGTACGTCCGGCCGAGGACCAGCAGGAAGGCGATGAGACCGCCCGTCACGTGCAGACCGTGGAAACCGGTGGTCAGGTAGAACACCGATCCGTAGGGGTCCGACGAGAGGGAGATGCCCTCGTGCTTGACCAGCTCGGTGTACTCGAACACCTGGCCGCCAATGAAGATCGCACCCATGACGAACGTGATGATGAACCATGTCCTGAGCTTCTTCACGTCACCGCGCTCGGCTGCGAATACGCCGAGCTGGCAGGTGAGCGAAGACAGCACCAGGATCGTGGTGTTCGTCGCCGAGAAGGGCAGGTTCAGGTTTGAAGCCTGCTCCGCCCAATGCTCGGGACCCATCACGGATCGCAGGGTGAAGTACATCGCGAAGAGGGCCGCGAAGAACATCAGCTCGGAACTCAACCAGATGATGGTTCCCACGCTGACGAGGTTCGGCCTGTTGACCGTCGGGTGCGCGTGCCCGGTATCTACTGTCGTTGCTGTCGCCACGACCGACATTATGTCGGTCCCTTATCCCGCCCTCACCCCGGGGGGTGCCGTTCGGAGTGTCAGGGCCGTGTGCAAGGCCCGAACGGCCCATCAGACGGGCCCGCGCACGACTGATCACGAGCCTGTGCGAACCGATGTTGACACCGGGTCGGACGGAGTAGCATCCCGCGCAACATCAGCGTTTTTCACGGGACACGTGGAGGAACGAAATGCGGGCGACTGCGCGGGTTCTGGTCTACAGCGACGACGCGGGCACCCGGGAGCAGGTGCGGCTGGCGGCCGGGCGCAGGCCGGCCTCCGACCTGCCGCCGGTGGAGTTCCTCGAGTGCGCCACGCTCCCGGCCGTCCTGAGCCAACTGGACGCGGGTGGCATCGACGTGTGCGTGTTGGACGGCGAGGCGGCCCCGGCCGGGGGCATGGGCGTCTGCCGGCAGATCAAGGACGAGATCTTCCGGTGCCCTCCCGTACTGCTCCTGATGGGCCGTCCGCAGGACGCCTGGCTGGCCACGTGGAGCCGCGCGGACGCCGCCGTCACCCTTCCGGTGGATCCGGTGGGCTTCGCGGAGGCCCTGGCGGGTCTGCTGCGCACACGGCTCTCCCCGGCGGCCTGACCTGCCGGTTGGGCCCCGCGGGCCCGTAGATCCGCCCGCAGGGCCCCTACGGGCCCCACAACGGCCCGTACGGACGCATACCGGGGCACGGGAGCCCGTACGGACTCCCGTGCCCCGGCAGGGGCGCTACAGGCCCTGTCGCCCCGGTGGTTACACCTGCGGGCGCAGCCGGTCCTTGTCGATGGGGCTGCGGCCTTCCTGGGTGCCCTTGAGGAGGGCGCTGCCCTGGCGCCACTCCTTCCAGTCCATGTTCCAGTCGCCGTAGCCGTTGCCGAAGGTGTCCATGTCGTCGCCGATGCTGTTGATGACCCGGACGATGTCGCCCTCGCTGATGTTCTCGTAGAACCAGGCGGCGTTGCCCGTGCTCATGCCGGTGCAGCCGTGGCTGACGTTCTCGTAGCCCTGGGAGCCGACGGACCACGGAGCGGCGTGGACGTATTCACCACTCCAGGTGACGCGAGTCGCGTAGTAGACGGGCAGGTTGTAGTACTCGCTGCCGCCGATGCCGACCGTGTCGCCGCGCATCTGGACGTAGTACTGCTTGCCGAGGACCACCTTGACGCCGTTTCGGGTGGAGAAGCCCGGCTTTCCGGTGGTCACCGGAATGGTGTTGATCACTTCTCCGTTGCGCTTGAACGTGAGGTAGTGCGAGGAGGCGTCCGTGGTGACCTCGACGCGGTCCCCGATCTCCAGCTTCAGCGGCTTGCTGGCGGCCCCGTGGAGGTCATCGGCGATCTTGATGCCCTCCAGGTTGCTCCGGACGGACACGGTGGTGTTGGCCGGCCAGTAGTCCTTGGGCCGGTAGTGGAGCTTCTTGTCGTCCACCCAGTACCAGGCGCCCTCGGCGTCCGGCGGGGCGTCGACGATCAGGCCCCGCTCGATGATCGCGCGGGCGGCCTTGTCCTTGACGGGTTCGTTGAGTTCGGCCGTGAGGGGCTGTCCGACGCCGTACTTGCCCTCCTCCGGGCCGAATTCGACCTTGAGGACCTTCTTGGCCGGGGTGGTGTCGAAGGACATCGTGCGCTGGCCCGGGGCGCCGTGTTCGTCCTCGGTGCTCACGTTGACGGTGTAGCGGACGCCTGCGGCCATCGGGACGGTGCTGTGCCAGCGGTCCCCCGCGGCGGACAGCTCGCCCGCCAGACGGCGGCCGTGGGTGTCCACGGCGCTCACGTCGGTGATCCGGCCGCCGCTCTTGGCGGTGACCTCCAGGGGCCGTTCGGGGTCGACGGGACGGCTGCCGGAGGCCTGGTTGAAGGCGACTTGGTCTCCCGCGTCGTAGGGGCGGGCAGACAGCGGGTTCTTGTCGCCGGACCCGCATGCGGTGGCGCCGGCCCCGAGGGACGCGACCAGCAGGGAGCAGCCGATTACCGTCCAAAGACGCGGTGAGTGGTTCATGGAGTCAACGCTATGAAGATATGACAATTACGGCGCGCGGGGTGACTGCAAACGAGGGGCCCGGACTCCTCCGTTAGAGGTGTCCGGGCCCCAGGTCTCAGGCTGCGGGCGCCACCTGAAGCGGTGGCGGTGACGCGGGTACGGCTACTGGTTCTGGTTCTCGCCGCGGTAGTACTCGTAGACCCAGCCCCACAGGCCGACGAGGATGACCGGCGCCGAGAAGTACATGAGCCACCAGCCGAAGATGACGCCGCTGAATGCGAGCGCGCCACCGATGGCCAGCGAGAGCGGCTGCCAGCTGTGCGGGGCGAAGAACCCCAGCTCGCCCGCCTCGTCGGCGACGTCGGCCTCCAGGTTGTCCTGGGCCATCTCGTCCACGCGCTTGGCCGTGAAGGCCAGGTAGTAGCCGATCATGACGCTCAGGCCGAAGGCCAGGAAGAGAGCGGTGGTACCGACGGGCTCCTTCGACCACACGCCGTACACGACGGCCATGATCAGGATGAAGAAGGAGAGCCAGAGGAACATCTTGCCCTGGATCTTCACTTGCCGGCCTCCTTGCCGCCGGTGACTGCCTTGGTACCGGCGTCGTGGTCCGCGAGGTGGTCGAGGGCCGCGATCTCCGGGTGGTGCAGGTCGAACGCCGGGGATTCACTGCGGATCCGCGGCAGGGTGAGGAAGTTGTGCCGCGGCGGCGGGCAGGAGGTCGCCCACTCGAGCGAACGGCCGTAACCCCACGGGTCGTCGACCTCGACCTTCTTGCCGTACTTCGCCGTCTTCCAGACGTTGTACATGAAGGGCAGCATCGACAGGCCCAGCAGGAACGAGCTGATCGTGGAGATGGTGTTCAGCGCGGTGAAGCCGTCGGCCGCGAGGTAGTCCGCGTAACGACGCGGCATGCCCTCGACGCCCAGCCAGTGCTGCACCAGGAAGGTGCCGTGGAAGCCGATGAACAGCGTCCAGAAGGTGATCTTGCCGAGGCGCTCGTCCAGCATCTTGCCCGTGAACTTCGGCCACCAGAAGTGGAAGCCGGAGAACATCGCGAAGACCACGGTGCCGAAGATGACGTAGTGGAAGTGCGCGACGACGAAGTACGAGTCGGAGACGTGGAAGTCCATCGGGGGCGAGGCCAGGATGACGCCGGTCAGACCACCGAAGGTGAAGGTGATCAGGAAGCCGACGGCCCAGAGCATCGGGGTCTCGAAGGACAGCGAGCCCTTCCACATGGTGCCGATCCAGTTGAAGAACTTCACACCGGTCGGTACCGCGATCAGGAAGGTCATGAAGGAGAAGAACGGCAGCAGCACACCGCCGGTGACGTACATGTGGTGGGCCCACACGGTCACCGAGAGGCCGGCGATCGAGATCGTCGCGGCGATCAGACCGATGTAACCGAACATCGGCTTGCGCGAGAAGACCGGGATCACTTCGGAAATGATTCCGAAGAACGGCAGCGCGATGATGTACACCTCTGGGTGTCCGAAGAACCAGAAGAGGTGTTGCCACAGTAGGGCGCCGCCATTTGCCGCATCGAACACATGCGCACCGAACTTCCGGTCGGCCTCCAGCGCGAAGAGCGCGGCGGCCAGCACCGGGAAGGCGAGCAGGACCAGAACACCGGTCAGCAGCACGTTCCAGGTGAAGATCGGCATGCGGAACATCGTCATGCCGGGGGCGCGCATGCAGATGATCGTGGTGATGAAGTTGACCGAACCGAGGATCGTGCCGAAGCCGGAGAAGGCCAGACCCATGATCCACATGTCGGCGCCGATGCCCGGCGAGCGGACGGCGTCCGACAGCGGGGAGTAGGCGAACCAGCCGAAGTCGGCGGCACCCGAGGGGGTGACGAAGCCGGCCACCGCGATGGTCGAGCCGAAGAGGTACAGCCAGTACGCGAACATGTTCAGCCGCGGGAACGCCACGTCGGGCGCGCCGATCTGCAGCGGCATGATCCAGTTGGCGAAGCCCGCGAACAGCGGGGTGGCGAACATCAGCAGCATGATCGTGCCATGCATGGTGAACGCCTGGTTGAACTGCTCGTTCGACATGATCTGCGTGCCCGGACGGGCCAGCTCGGCGCGCATGAAGAGCGCCATGATCCCGCCGATGATGAAGAACACGAACGACGTGACCAGGTACATCGTGCCGATGGTCTTGTGGTCGGTCGTGGTCATCCACTTCACGACCACGTTGCCCGGCTGCTTGCGCCGCACCGGCAGCTCGTTCTCGTACGAGTCGGCGGCGGCACCCTGAGATTCGTTGAGGATGCTCACAGTTTGTTCACTTCCGCATTCCGGGCCGGGTCGGTCTGCTTGATGCCGGCCGGGAGGTAGCCGGTCTGACCCTTCTCCGCGAGCTCCTTCAGGTGCGCCTTGTACGCCTCCGGGGAGACCACCTTGACGTTGAAGAGCATCCGGGAGTGGTCGACGCCGCAGAGCTCGGCGCACTTGCCCATGAAGGTGCCTTCTTGGGTCGGAGTGACCTCGAAGACGTTGGTGTGGCCCGGGATGACGTCCTGCTTGAACAGGAAGGGGACCACCCAGAAGGAGTGGATGACGTCGTTCGACGACAGGATGAAGCGGACCTTCTCGCCCTTGGGCAGCCAGAGGGTCGGACCCGGGTTGTTGGTGTCCGGGTTCCGGTCTCCGGGGACGCCCTTGGTGTAGACGCCCTCGGCGCCCGCGGGGAAGTCCTTGGTGTAGCGGTCCGGGATGGCGGCGAGTTCCTTCGGAACCTCGCCCGCCTTCGGGGTCGCCGCGTCGCCGTCGACGTTCTCGACGTAGTTGAAGCCCCAGCTCCACTGGTAGCCGATCACGTTGATCGTGTGAGCCGGCTTGGCGGAGAGGGAGAGCAGCTTCGATTCATCGCGCGCGGTGAAGTAGAACAGCACCGAGACGATGATGAGCGGGACCACGGTGTACAGCGCCTCGATGGGCATGTTGTACCGGGTCTGCGCGGGGACCTCGATCTTCGTCCGGCTGCGCCGGTGGAAGATGACGCTCCACATGATCAGGCCCCACACCAGGATGCCCGTAATGAGAGCGGCCGCCCAGGAGCCCTGCCACAGGGAGAGGATGCGAGGCGCCTCCTCCGTGACCGGGGTGGGCATTCCGAGGCGGGGGAAGTCTTTCCAGGTGTACGAGCAACCAGTGGCGGTCGCCAGAACCGCGCCCGCAGTCAGCGCCTGCAGCAGCTTCCGCCGCATCGGGCGCCGCGGCGAGCGGTCGGAGCCGTAGGGACTCACGTAGCGCCTTCCCGAGAGTCTCGGCCCGCGCGGCCGGCCGCGGCCGTATTCGGGTCGGTCGCCGGCCCTGACGCAGGCAGGGGTTTGGATGTTTATGCGGACCAAACCCTACTGGACGCTATTTGGGGTCGCGCGGGGAGGGTGCCCAACGCGCCGTTACTGACCCCGAAGGGATGGATCCGCCGTACGGGGGACGGCCCAACCGACCCCGAATGGCGGCCTCCGGAAGACATCTGACGGCCCCTGACCTCGGGCGGATGCCACGCCGGCGGGGCGGGCGGTTAGCGTGACCGGATGCCGTACTTCGACACCGCGTCCGCCGCCCCGCTGCACCCCGTGGCCCGCCAAGCGCTCCAGGCCTCCCTCGACGAGGGCTGGGCCGACCCGGCCCGGCTCTACCGCGAAGGCCGGCGGGCCAGGCTGCTGCTGGACGCGGCCCGGGAGGCCGCGGCGGATTCCGTGGGATGCCGTCCCGACGAGCTCGTGTTCACTCCTTCGGGGACGCACGCGGTTCACTCCGGCATGGCGGGGGTACTCGCGGGACGCCGGCGCGTCGGCGGGCATCTGGTCGTATCAGCGGTGGAACACAGCTCCGTCCTGCACGCGGCGGAGTCGCACGCCGCGCGCGGCGGCACCGTCAGCGAGGTCCCGGTGGACCGGTTCGGCCGGGTCGACCCCGCCGCCTACGGGGACTTCGTGCGCCCCGACACCGCACTGGCCTGCCTCCAGTCGGCCAACCACGAGGTGGGCACGGTCCAGCCGGTGGTGGAGGTCGCCGAACTCTGCGGCGCGGCCGGCGTGCCGCTGCTCGTGGACGCGGCCCAGTCACTGGGCTGGGGACCGGTCGCCGCGGGCTGGTCCGTCCTGTGCGCGAGCGCCCACAAATGGGGCGGCCCGCCCGGAGTCGGCCTGCTGGCGGTCCGCAAGGGCGTCCGGTTCTCTCCCCAACACCCCTCCGACGAGCGGGAGTCCGGCCGCTCCCCCGGTTTCGTCAACCTCCCGGCGGTCGTCGCCGCGGCGGCCTCCCTGCGGGCGGTGCGCGCTGAGGCCGACGCGGAGGCAGCCCGGCTGCGGACCCTGGTCGACCGGCTGCGGCGGCGGGTGGCCCGGCTGGTCCCCGACGTGGAGGTGGTGGGCCACCCCGACCTGCGCCTCCCCCATCTGGTCACCTTCTCCTGCCTCTACGTCGACGGCGAGACCCTGCTCCACGAGTTGGACCGGGCGGACTACTCCGTCTCCTCAGGCTCCTCGTGCACCAGCTCGACGCTGACTCCGTCCCATGTGCTGCGCGCGATGGGCGTCCTGTCGGAGGGGAACGTACGGGTCTCCCTGCCGACGGGCACCACGGCCGCGGAGGTCAACGGCTTCCTGGAACTGCTGCCGGGGGTGGTGGCGGGGGTCCGCGAACGCCTGGGCGTGGGGGGCTCCCTCCCCTCCCCCGAGCCGGAGGCCGAATCCCTCGAACTGGACACCCTCGGCCTGCGGTGCCCGCAGCCGGTCATCGAACTGGGGCGGGCGATCGGGCGGGTGCCGGTGGGGGGCACGGTGACGGTGCTGTCGGACGACGAGGTCGCGCGGCTGGACATCCCGGCGTGGTGCGTGATGCGGGGGCAGGTGTACGTGGGCGAAGCGCCTCGGCCGGAGGGGGTCGCGTACACGGTGCGGCGGGCCGTCTGAGCGGGTGGTGGGCCCTGCGGGGCTTGTCCCCTACCCGCCCTTCCACCGTTCCCTGGGCTCCGCCCAGACCCTCCCCCAGCTGCCGCCGGGGGTGCCCCCTGCCTCAAACGCCGGCGGGGCTGGACATGCCGCGTGCGGCATGTCCAGCCCCGCCGGGGCCCGAGGGCTACGCCGACAGGTGCGAGCGGACCTCCGCCGCCGCTACGTCGCCATAGGCCTTCGTGAAGCGCTCCATGAAGTGCGCGCGGGCCAGCGTGTACTCCTGGGTGCCCAGCGTCTCGATGACCAGCGTCGCCAGCATGCAGCCGACCTGCGCCGCGCGCTCCAGGCTCACGCCCCAGCCCAGACCGGTCAGGAAGCCCGCGCGGAACGCGTCGCCGACGCCGGTCGGGTCGACCTTGGCGGTCTCCTCCGGGCAGCCGACGACGATCGGGTCGTGGCCGACCCGCTCGATGCGGACGCCGTTCGAGCCGAGGGTGGTGACCCGCGTGCCGACCTTCGCCAGGATCTCCGCGTCCGTCCAGCCGGACTTCGCCTCGATGAGGCCCTTCTCGTACTCGTTCGAGAAGAGGTACGTCGCGCCCTCCATCAGGGTACGGATGTTGTCTCCGTCCATCCGGGCGATCTGCTGGGAGAAGTCCGCCGCGAAGGGGATGTTCCGCGTCCGGCACTCCTCCGTGTGGCGGAGCATCGCCTCGGGGTCGTCCGCGCCGATCAGGACGAGGTCCAGGCCGCCGACGCGGTCCGCGACCGCCTTCAGCTCGATCAGGCGGGCCTCGCTCATCGCGCCCGTGTAGAAGGAGCCGATCTGGTTGTGGTCGGCGTCCGTGGTGCAGACGAAGCGCGCGGTGTGCAGCACCTCGGAGATGCGCACGGAGGCGGTGTCGACGCCGTGCCGGTCCAGCCAGGAGCGGTACTCGTCGAAGTCGTAGCCGGCCGCGCCGACGAGGATCGGGCGGGTGCCGAGCTGCCCCATGCCGAAGCAGATGTTCGGACCGACGCCTCCCCGGCGGACGTCGAGGTTGTCGACGAGGAAGGAGAGGGAGACCGTGTGCAGCTGATCCGCGACCAACTGGTCGGCGAAGCGGCCGGGGAAGGTCATGAGGTGGTCGGTGGCGATGGAGCCGGTGACTGCGATGCGCACGGGGTGAATGCTCCTGCTCGGGAGGGCAAGGGTGACAGTCAAAACTACCCGGTCGGCAACGGTTGGCCGACCGGCCGAAACTACCCCGTAGTAGGGCTTTCTTCGCCAGCATTGGCGTGTCTACCGTGCCCCCATGACCTATACCGATGGCTTCGGGTACGCCGAGACGGCCCAGAACACCGCCGACGCTCGGCCCGGTTTCGCACGGCTGCTGGGCGACTGCGCCCGGATGGCCCCGCACTGGACGGTCCCCTCCGACCCCCGTCCGGACCGGGTGGCACCCTCTCAGATCCACGGGATCCGCGTCCCCGCGGCCTCGGCCCGCCTGATCGCCTCCACCGCCGCCTACGGCGACTGAGCGGCTGCCCGGGAGATCCAGGGGAACCGGATCGACGCCTGTTCCGTCACACCCGCATCACCACCGGCGGGACGGGCTAAGGAGCGATGCGGTGACCAGCGAACGACCGGGCACATCCGATACACCACGGGCCACGCGGCGGCGGCCGGCCTGGGCCGTCGGCGCGATGGCGGCCGCCGTCCTCGTCACGGGCGGCGGCACCGCGTACTGGGCGTCGACCGCCCACGGTGAGGGCCGTACGGGCGGCGGTGCGGACTCCTCCGCGGCCTCCGCACCCCGCGTGGCGCCCACTCCTCCCGGTCCCGGCATCGCGGTCGGCGAGCCCGATCCCTCCGGCAGCGGGGTCACGTACGCGGCGGACGTCCAACTCCCCGACGGTCCGGCCACCGCGCCCGCCTTCGCCGCGACCGGCGAGATCACCTCCGCCGACGTGGCCCGCCTCGCGGCGGCCCTCGGCATCCCGGGCGCACCGCGCCGGAGCGGGGAGATGTGGCAGGCCGGGGAGACCGCCGACGGTTCCGGGCCCCGGCTCACGGTGAACTCCAAGGCCCCCGGCACCTGGACCTTCTCCCGCTACCAGGTCGGCGGCACCGGGGACGACTGCGTTCGCGGCAAGGACACCTGCGGCCCGGCCACCCTCCCCGAGGGCCTGGACCGGGGCTCCGCCCAGAAGGGGCAGGCCCCGGCCGGGAAGCCCCTCTCCGAGGCGGCCGCCAAGGCCGCCGCGGCGCCCGTACTGGCTGCCGTCGGCCAGAGCGGCGCCAAGCTGGACGCCCGGCTCGTCCAGGGCTCGGTGCGCGTCGTGAGTGCCGACCCGGTGGTGGGCGGGCTCCCCACCCAGGGCTGGTCCACCAGGATCGGCGTCGGGGCGGACTCCCAGGTGGTGTCGGGCAGCGGCGAGCTGACCCTCCCCGTCCGGGCCGGCGCCGAGCAGCCGGTGATCGGCGCCGTCGACGCGCTGGCACGGCTGAACAAGAGGTCCGCGGGCCCCGCGGACGGCACGGGCCCCGGCCCCAGCGGCTGCGCCACGAGCGTCCCGCTGGCTCCGGACACCGCGGTCGGCGGCACGGACACGCTGCCCTGCAACCCGGAGCCCCGCCCGATGAAGCCCCCGCGCACGGAGTCGGTACGGGGCGCCGTGCTCGGGCTGGTCCCCGGCACGGTCGACGGGGCCCGGGGCCTGGTCCCGGCCTGGCTGTTCGAGGTGGCGGGCAAGGACGGCGCTCCGGGGCGCACCGTGGCCCAGCCGGCGGCCCTGGCCGAGGAGCCGGCGCCGGGCACGGCGCCCCCCGCCCCCCCAGCAGGGAAGACGCTCACGGTGCCCGGATTCTCGTACACCGAGGCCGACCGGACCCTGACCGTGAACTTCTGGGGCGGGGTGTGCAGCACCTACGCGCTGGAGGCCCGGGAGGAGCCCGGTTCGGTGCTGGTGAAGATCACCGACACCCCGAACAAGCCGGGTCAGTCCTGCATCATGCTCGCGCAGGAGATGACGGTGACGGCCCGGCTCCAGCAGCCGCTCGGTGACCGGAAGGTGATCGACGCCACGACGGGAAAGCCGATCCCCCGGCAGTAGCCGTCAGGGCCCGGGAGCGGATCCGGGCGTACGAGAGGGGCCCCGCGGTCGGTTTCGACCGCGGGGCCCCTCTCGTCGTCCTACAGGTTTAGCTGAAGGAGTCGCCGCAGGCGCAGGAGCCCGTGGCGTTCGGGTTGTCGATCGTGAAGCCCTGCTTCTCGATGGTGTCGACGAAGTCGATCGACGCGCCGTGGAGGTACGGGGAGCTCATCCGGTCGGTGACGACCTTGACGCCGTCGAAGTCCTTCACGACGTCGCCGTCGAGGGACCGCTCGTCGAAGAAGAGCTGGTAGCGCAGGCCCGAGCAGCCGCCGGGCTGGACGGCGACGCGCAGCGCCAGGTCCTCGCGGCCTTCCTGCTCAAGGAGGGTCCTGACCTTCTCGGCGGCGGCGTCGGACAGGAGGATGCCGTCGCTCACAGTGGTCTTTTCGTCCTGTACGGACATCTGCATTCACTCCCGAAGTGGGCGGCTCCCCACTCCAAGGCGGGGAAACGTCGGACTCTTGCCGTCGGTGGCAACGAGCGGGACCGCGGTTTCATTCCGGGACCCGACGCTTGTTTCAGAAATTCCATGCTCGCACACCGCGCGAGGGGGCGAGCCCGTACCGGGGGTCGACCTCTGGTGGACCTCGGGCGGATCCCGGCCGGATCCCGGCCGGACCTCGGGCGGACCTCGGGCGGGCGAATGCGTCACATCGACACTATCGGCATCGTCAAAGTGACGTGAAGCGGTTATGATAGATAACGTCAAATAGACGAGAAGTCGAAGCCGATGGCTTCAGAAGTCCCTTGTCGCAGAACAGAAAGGGTGCGTGTCGTGACCACCGCCCAGCCTTTGGACAACCAGCCTTTGGACGTCCAGCCGACGCCCCTCGCCCTGCTGCTGCTCGGCCGCGAAGCCGATCCCAAGAGCGAGCGCGGGGTGGAGTGCCCCGGCGACCTGCCGTCGCCGTCGGACCCGGACCTCGTGGCGCGCGCCCGCGCGGCCAAGGAGAAGCTCGGGGACAAGGTCTTCATCCTCGGCCACCACTACCAGCGTGACGAGGTCATCGAGTTCGCCGACGTCACCGGCGACTCCTTCAAGCTCGCCAAGGACGCGGCCGCCAAGCCGGAAGCCGAGTACATCGTCTTCTGCGGCGTCCACTTCATGGCCGAGTCCGCGGACATCCTGACCTCGGACGACCAGAAGGTCGTCCTGCCCGACCTCGCCGCGGGTTGCTCGATGGCCGACATGGCCACCGCCGAGCAGGTCGCGGAGTGCTGGGACGTGCTGACCGAGGCCGGCATCGCCGGCACCACGGTGCCCGTCTCGTACATGAACTCCTCGGCCGACATCAAGGCCTTCACCGGCAAGCACGGCGGCACGATCTGTACGTCGTCCAACGCCAAGAAGGCCCTGGAGTGGGCGTTCGAGCAGGGCGAGAAGGTGCTCTTCCTCCCGGACCAGCACCTGGGCCGCAACACGGCCGTCCGCGACATGGGCATGTCCCTGGACGACTGCGTGCTCTACAACCCGCACAAGCCGAACGGCGGCCTGACCGTCGAGCAGCTCCAGGGCGCCAAGATGATCCTGTGGCGCGGTCACTGCTCCGTACACGGCCGCTTCTCGGTGGATTCGGTCAACGACGTGCGCGCCCGCATCCCCGGCGTCAACGTCCTCGTCCACCCGGAGTGCAAGCACGAGGTGGTGGCGGCAGCTGACTACGTCGGCTCCACCGAGTACATCATCAAGGCGCTGGAGGCGGCCCCGGCCGGCTCCAAGTGGGCCATCGGCACCGAGCTGAACCTCGTACAGCGCCTGGCGAACCGTTTCGCCGCTGAGGACAAGGAGGTCGTCTTCCTCGACAAGACGGTCTGCTTCTGCTCGACGATGAACCGCATCGACCTCCCCCACCTGGTGTGGACCCTTGAGTCCCTGGCCGAGGGCAACCTCGTGAACCAGATCCAGGTCGACAAGGAGACCGAGAGCTTCGCCAAGCTGGCCCTGGAGCGCATGCTCGCGCTGTAGCGGCGCGGGGGCCGCGCCGCCCGCACCGGCCGCGCGAAGCCCCGTACACGCCCGAAGGGCCGCCCCTCCGTCTGGAGGGGCGGCCCTTCGGCGTTGAGCGGGACGACTGCCGCGGTCAGACCTTGACCGGGCTCTCGTCCTCCGCGGAGGCGGACGGGGACGGGACCACCGTCAGGCGGGCCGTCTTCCTGCCGCGGCGGCGCTCCTTGAAGAGCTCGAACATCGTGTAGAGCGTCGGCACCAGGAGCAGCGTCAGCAGGGTGGAGCTGATCAGGCCGCCGATGACGACCACCGCGAGCGGCTGCGAGATGAAGCCGCCCTCGCCCGTGACGCCCAGCGCCATCGGGAGCAGCGCGAAGATCGTCGCCAGTGCCGTCATCAGGATCGGGCGCAGCCGGTGACGGCCGCCCTCGATGACCGCCTCGACGACGCCGTAGCCCTGGGCGCGGTACTGGTTGACCAGGTCGATCAGCACGATCGCGTTGGTCACCACGATGCCGATGAGCATCAGCATGCCGATCAGCGCCGGGATGCCGAGCGGGGTGCCGGTGACCAGGAGCAGGCCGAGGGCGCCGGTGGCCGCGAAGGGGATGGAGACCAGCAGGATCAGCGGCTGGACCAGCGAGCGGAACGTCGCTACCAGCAGCATGAAGACGATCGCGATGGCCGCGAGCATGGCCAGACCCAGGTCCGCGAATGCCTTGCTCTGGTCCTGTCCGACGCCGCCGATGGTGGCGGTGGCGCCCGCGGGCAGGTCCAGGGCCTTGATCTTCGTCTGGAGGTCCGCACTGACGGCGCCGGTGTTGTCACCGACCGGCTTCGCGGTGATGGTGGCGGCGCGGGCGCCGTCGATCCGGGTCATCGCGACCGGGCCGGGGACCTCCTTGACCTCGGCGATGTCGCCGAGCCTGACCGGGCCGACCGGCAGCGCCTGCAGCTGCGCCAGGGTGGTGGCCGGCTGCGCGGACCTGATGACGATGTCCCGCTCGGTGTCATCCAGTACGGCCTTGCCCGCCGGGTTGCCCCGTACGGCCTGGGCGACGATCCCGCCGAGCGCGGCCTGGCTGATGCCGAGTTCCGCCGCCTTGGGCGTGGCGGTGACCGAGATCCGGGGCACGGACTGGGACAGGTCGCTCTGGACGTCGGTGACGTCCTTGAGGGTGGCCACCTCGGCGCGGACCTGTTCGGCGGCCTTGGCCAGGACGCCCGCGTCACCGGCCTTGACGACGACCCGGAGGTTCTGGCTGCCGAAGCCGTCGCCCGCGGCGACGGTGGTGTCGCCGATGCCGTCGAGCCCCTTCAGGGCGGTCTCGATGTGCTTCTTGGCGGCGTCGGCGTCGTCGGAGCTCTTCAGCGTGACCGCGTACGAGGCCTCGTTGGAGCCGGTGCCGCCGCCGAAGGCGGCCATGAAGCCGGAGGACCCGACGGTGACCTGGTAGGCCTCGACCCCCTCGGTTTCGGACAGGACCTTCTCGACCTTGCGGCTCGCCTCGTCGGCGGCGGCCAGCGAGGTGCCCGGGGGCAGCTGCTGCTTGACGTTCAGGACGTTCTGCTCGCCCTGGTCGAAGAAGTTCGTCTTGAGCAGCGGGGTCATGCCCAGTGTCACGACGAGCACCAGGAAGGCCACGACCACGGTGGTGAACCTGCGGCGGGTGACCAGGCCCAGCGCCCGGACGTAGAACTGCTGGAGCTTGCTGCGCGACTCCTTCTCCTCGGCCTCGCGGCGCGCCTTCTCGGCGCTCGCCGCGTCCCCGGCGCTGACGCCCTTCGGCGCGCGCAGGAACCAGTACGAGAGCACCGGCACGACCGTCAGGGAGACGATCAGCGAGGCCAGCAGGGCCGCGGTGACGGTGATGGAGAACGGGCCGAAGAACTGGCCGACCATGCCGCCGACGAAGGCGATCGGCAGGAAGACGGCGACGGTGGTGAGCGTGGAGGAGGTGACCGCGCCGGCCACCTCCTTGACCGCGGTGATGATCGCGTGTTCGCGCTCCTCGCCGTAGCCGAGGTGGCGCTTGATGTTCTCCAGGACCACGATCGAGTCGTCGACGACCCGGCCGATGGCGATGGTGAGCGCGCCCAGCGTCAGCATGTTGAGGGAGAGGTCGCGGGTCCACAGCACGATCAGCGCGAGGACCACGGACAGCGGGATGGAGACCGCGGTGACCAGCGTCGAGCGGATCGAGCCGAGGAAGACCAGGATCACGACGACCGCGAACAGCAGGCCGAGGAGGCCCTCGGTGGTCAGGCCGGAGATGGACTTCGCGACGGGCGGGCCCTGGTCCTGAATCACCGTCAGGTCGGCGCCGGAGCCGAGGGTGGAACGCAGCTCGGGCAGCTTGTCCTTGACCGCGTCCGAGATGGCGACGGCGCTGCCTTCCTTGTCCATGGTCAGGACGAGGGAGAGGCTGGGCTTGCCGTTGGTGCGGGTGATGGAGACCGCCCTGGCGGACTCCTGCTTCACGCTCGCCACGTCACCGAGGCGGACGGCCGGCTTGCCGGGTCCGGCGGTCAGGCGCAGGTCTTCGAGCTGGGCGAGCGAGGTGTAGCCCGAACCGACGCGCACGGTGCGGTTCTTGCCCGCCTCGTCGAAGGAGCCCGCCGGGACGGTGGCGCCGCCCGCCGCCAGGCCCTGGGCCAGTGTCTGGCCGTCGATGCCGGCCGCGGCGAGCTTGGCGGCGTCCGGGGTGACGGTGACCTGGAGGTCCTGGACCCCGTTGACGGTGACCTGGCGGACCCCCGCGATGTCCTGCAGGACGGGGACGACCGACTTGTTCAGCTGGTCGGCCAGCGCCTGCTGGTCCTTGTCGGAGGTGACGGCGAGGACCACGGTCGGCATGTCGTCGGTGGAACCGGCGACCACCTGCGGGTCGACCTCGGAAGGCAGCCGGACGCGGGCCCGGTTGACGGCCTGCTGGACGTCGGCGACGAGCTGCTTGGTGCCGGTGTCGCCGTAGTCGAAGGTCGCCATGATGAGGGCATTGCCCTCACTGGCGGTGGAGGTGATGCCGGTGAGTCCGTCGACGCCCTTGAGGGTGGCCTCGATCGGTTCGACGACCTGCTTCTCCACCACGTCGGGCGAGGCGCCCTGGTACGGCGCGAGCACCGACACCATCGGCAGGTCGATGGAGGGCAGCAGCTGCTGCTTGAGCTGCGGGATGGCTATGGCACCGAAGAGGAGCGCGACGAGCGACACGAGGCCGATCAGCGCCCTTTGGGCCAGGCTGAAGCGGGACAGCCGGAACATGGATATGAGGTTCTCTCTGCAGTGACGTGGGTGACGTCGAATGACGTCGACGAAGTCATGCCGCCGGGCAACCCGTGAGGGCGCGCGCGAAGGCTCCTCAGCTTGGCGCGCCCGCGGGCACGCCGGCGTCGGCCCCAGGTCCCGTCCTTACGCCCGGCATACCGCGTCCGCAGTAGTCGGTACTACTGCGCCTACTCGGCGCGGGGCCTGACTAGTCCCGATTCGTAGGCGATGACCACCAATTGGGCACGGTCGCGGGCGCCGAGTTTGGCCATGGCCCGGTTGACGTGCGTCTTGACGGTGAGCGGACTGACCTCCAGCCGCCCGGCGATCTCGTCGTTGGACAGACCCGCCGCCACGAGTACGAGGACCTCGCGCTCCCGTCCCGTCAGCGCGGCGAGCCGCTGCGCGTGCGCCGCGGCGGTGGCGGTGGCGGTGCGGGTCTCGTCGCCGCCGCCCTGGGCGAGGAAGGTGGCGATCAGCCCTTTGGTCGCGGCCGGGGAGAGCAGCGCGTCACCGGCGGCGGCGACGCGGATGGCGTTGAGGAGCTCCTCGGGCTCGGCGCCCTTGCCGAGGAACCCGGAGGCGCCCGCCCGCAGGGCCGCGGCCACGTACTCGTCCACCTCGAAGGTCGTCAGCATCACCACGCGGACCCCGGCCAGTTCGGGGTCGGCGCTGATCAGCCGGGTGGCGGCGAGGCCGTCGGTGCCAGGCATCCGGATGTCCATGAGCACCACGTCAGGCCGCAACTCGCGCGCCAGCTCGAAGGCCTGCGCCCCGTCGGAGGCCTCCCCGACGACCCGCATGTCGGGCTCCGAGTCGACGAGCACCTTGAACGCGCTGCGCAGCAGCGCCTGGTCGTCGGCGAGCAGCACCCTGATGGGCGCCGGAGCCTGTGCCTGGGGCGGGATCTCTTCCACGGTGCGACCCTACGTCGTCCCGCGCGGCGAGTGCCGTACGGGCCCTGCAAGATCCGGAAGAGACGGCCTAGGTCGTCTCTTCCGGGTCTTGTCGGTCAGGTCCGCGTCGTCCGGTGTCGTGCCTCGGCGCGCTGCCGGGGCTGCCGCGTACTGGACGTACTCGGGTGCCCCGGCAGTGCGGCGAGGTGCGGTGCCGGGCGGCGCGGACCCGACAAGATCCGGAAGAGACGGCCTAGCCCAGGGCCAGGACCACCAGGACCGCCGTCGTGGACACCTCGGCCAGGGCTCCGAACACGTCCCCCGTGACCCCGTCGAACCGCCGGACGCAGCGCCGCAGCAGGGCCTCCGCCGCCAGCAGGGCGGCCAGCACCGCCGCCCCGTGCTGCGCGGCGGCGCCCGGGCCCAGCGGCAGCGCGGCCACGGCCGCCAGGCCTACGGTGAGCACGGCGATGGCGGCGGCCGCGCCGTACGGGACGACTCCGGCGACGGCCGCGCCCAGCCCCTCGGGGCGGGCCGCCGGGACCCCCTCGCGGGAGGCCAGGGTCATGGCGAGGCGGGCGGCGACGGCGGCGAGGACGGCGGCGAGGGCGCCCCGAATCCAGCTGTCGGCGTACACGTCGGCCAGCGCGGCGACCTGGACCAGCAGCACGAACACCAGCGCCACCACCCCGAAGGGGCCGATGTCGGACTGCTTCATGATGCGCAGCGCCGCGTCGGCCGGCTTGGCGCTGCCCAGTCCGTCCACCGTGTCGGCGAGGCCGTCCAGGTGCAGGGCGCGGGTCAGGGCCGCCGGTACGGCGACGGTGACGGCCGCGGCGAGCAGCGGACCTGCGCCGCACAGCAGCAGGAGGACGCCGGGCACGGCCGCGAGGAGTCCCACCACGAGCCCGGCGAGCGGGGCGCAGGCCATCCCGGTGCGGGCGGCGGGGCGGTCCCAGCGGGTGATGCGGGCGGGCAGCACGGTGAGCGTGCCGAAGGCGAAGCGGACCCCGTCGAGCAGCGAGGCCCGGTCCGGGGGCGGCGTCGGGGACGGGCCGTCGTACGAATCTGTCATCGGCGCGAACGCTACCCGCTCACCGGGAACGGTAAGTTACCCATTACGCCCCAAATCGGGAGGTGGTGGCATGGGTCACTGGTGGTATCGAAACATTGTGGAGCCGGGGAAGCTCCCGCTGCTCCTCGCCCTGGTCTCCTTCGTCCTGTCCTTCCTGGTCACCCGTGTGATCACCCGCCTGATCCGGGCGGGCCGGGGACCCTTCAAGAACGTCACTCCGGGCGGGCTGCACATCCACCACGTGGTACCGGGGGTGATCCTCGTGATCATCGGCGGGTTCGGCGCGGTCGGCAGCGGCCGGCACGGCTTCGGGGCGGGCCTGTCGGCGGTCATCTTCGGGCTGGGCGCGGGGCTGGTGCTGGACGAGTTCGCGCTGATCCTGCACCTGGACGACGTCTACTGGAGCGAGCAGGGCCGCAAGAGCGTGGAGATCGTGGTCCTGACGGCGGCGATCGTGGCGCTGGTGCTGGGCGGGTTCCTGCCGTTCGGGGTCAACGACCTCACCACCGAGGAGAGACACAGCCGCGGGCTGGTCGTCATCAATACGGCGACCAACTTCTTCCTCGCGCTGATCGCCCTGTGGAAGGGCAAAGCGCGCACGGCGTTCTTCGGCACGGTCATCCCCTTCGTGGCGCTGATCGGCTCGATCCGGCTGGCCCGGCCCGGTTCCCCGTACGCGAAGCGGTTCTACGTCAACCGTCCGCGGGCCCGCGCCAAGGCCGGGCTCCGCGCCTTCCACCACGACCGCCGGTGGACCGCGCCGCGCCGCAGGTTCGAGAACTTCATCGGCGGGACCCCGGACAAGGAGCAGGCGTCCGACGCCGGCGGAGAGTCGCGCTGAACGACGCAAGGGCCCGTCCCCCCGGGGGGACGGGCCCTTCCTCACTGCTGTCAGCCCGGGATCAGGCCGTCGTCGCTGAGCATGTCCTTGACCTCGTCCAGCGTCGCGTCCGGCGCGGGCAGGATCAGCTCGGACGGCTCCAGGGCGTCGTCCGGGAGCGGCTCGCCGAGCCGGCGCACCTCGTCGAGCAGCGCTCCCAGCGTGCGCCGGAAGCCCTCCTCGTCACCGGACTCCATCTCCGCGAGCAGTTCGTCGTCCAGCTCGTTGAGCTTGGTGAAGTGGCTGTCCGCCAGCTTCACCTGACCTTCCCCCATGATGCGGACAATCATGACGGGCCCCGTCCTACTGCTTGTCGAACCGGTGCTGGGTCTGCGACGGCTGGCCGGTGCCCGGGGCGCCGCCCTCGATGGCCTGCTGCTGGGCGGAGGGACCGCCCGCCAGCTCGGCCTTCATCCGCTGGAGCTCCAGCTCCACGTCCGAACCGCCCGAGATGCGGTCCAGCTCGGCCTGGAGGTCGTCCTTGGCGAGCCCGCTCGCGTCGCTGAGCGCGCCGGAGGCCAGCAGCTCGTCGATCGCGCCGGCGCGGGCCTGCAGCTGCGCCGTCTTGTCCTCGGCCCGCTGGATGGCGAGGCCGACGTCGCTCATCTCCTCGGAGATGCCGGAGAAGGACTCGGCGATCCGGGTCTGCGCCTGGGCGGCCGTGTACGTGGCCTTGATGGTCTCCTTCTTGGTGCGGAAGGCGTCCACCTTGGCCTGGAGGCGCTGCGCGGCCAGCGTCAGCTTCTCCTCCTCGCCCTGCAGGGTCTGGTGCTGCACCTCGAGGTCGCTGACCTGCTGCTGCAGCGAGGCCCGGCGGGACAGGGCCTCGCGGGCCAGGTCCTCGCGGCCGAGCGCCAGCGCCTTGCGGCCCTGGTCCTCCAGCTTGCTGGACTGGCCCTGGAGCTGGTTCAGCTGCAGTTCCAGCCGCTTGCGCGAGGTCGCCACGTCGGCGACGCCGCGGCGCACCTTCTGAAGCAGCTCCAGCTGCTTCTGGTACGAGTAGTCGAGGGTCTCGCGCGGGTCCTCGGCCCGGTCAAGGGCCTTGTTCGCCTTCGCGCGGAAGATCATCCCCATACGCTTCATGACACCGCTCATGGGCTTCGCGCGCCCCCTTCTAGACGGACTGTGCTCCAGGTCACCAACAAGACCCACAGTACGGGCCCTGCATCTATTACCGCACTGTTCGAGTACGGATGGGCTCCTCCTCCAGGACGACTGCTGCGCCGCCGTGTCAGGCGTAAGGAGTAGGTGCTCCCCTCACGGTTACCCAACAGGAAGGACGCCCGCCGTTGCCGGATCGTTCCCGTCCGGGATGGGGCCCGTGCCCACAACCACGTACCCTTGGGTTTTGTGTTTGGTAGCCGATCCTCCAAGGAAGAGAAGGCCGCCGCCACCGACAAGGTGAGCGCCGACCTCTCGCAGTCCCGTGACCCGCAGGCCCCGAAGGGCCGCCCTACGCCGAAGCGTGCCGTGGCCCAGTCACAGCGCAAGGCCGTGGTGGCCTCGACCGGCAACCGCAAGGAGGATGCCAAGCGAGCCCGTGAACGCCGCCGGGTCGAGATGACCAAGCAGCGCGAGGCTCTCGCCAGTGGCGACGAGCGTTACCTGCCCAACCGCGACAAGGGCCCCGTGCGCCGCTACGTCCGCGACTTCGTGGACTCCCGCTTCTCCGTCGCCGAGATGTTCCTGCCGCTGGCAGTGATCATCCTGGTGCTCAGCATGGTGCGCGTGCCGTCCATCCAGAACATCGCACTGATGCTGTGGCTCGGCGTGATCGCGCTGATCCTCGTCGACTCCGTCGGCATGTTCATCCGGCTGCGCAAGGCCCTGAACACCAAGTTCCCCGACGAGCCCAAGCGCGGCGCCGTCGCGTACGGCCTCATGCGCACCCTCCAGATGCGTCGGCTGCGCCTGCCCAAGCCGCAGGTCAAGCGCGGGGAACGGCCCTGAGCGGTTTCTCGGACGGATCCCGCCTCTGGCTCGAGGGCCTCGGCGGGCTCCGCAACGCCGTCCGCCAGGAGCTCGTCGGCCGCCAGGTCGACGAGCAGATAGCGCACCGCTTCCCCGTCGGGCAGCGGCTGCGCGTCATGGACGTCGGCATGGGCCAGGGCACCCAGGCGCTGCGCCTGGCCCGCGCCGGGCACATGGTGACGGGCCTGGAGCAGGATCCGAAGATGCTCGACGTCGCCCGGGAGGCGCTGGCCGCCGAGCCCGCCGGAATCCGGGACCGCGTCCGCCTCATGGAGGGCGACGGCCGCGAGACCGGGGCGCACTTCCTGCCGGGCAGCTTCGACGTGGTGCTCTGCCACGGCGTGCTGATGTACGTGCCCGAGCCGGACGCCATGCTCGCCGGGCTCGCCCGCATGCTGGCCCCCGGCGGACTGCTGTCCCTGCTGGTGCGCAACGGCGACGCGCTCGCCATGCGGCCCGGCCTCGACGGCGACTGGACGGCCGCGGTGGACGCCTTCGACACCACCGACTACACGAACCGGCTGGGCCTGGACGTGCGCGCCGACCGGCTGGCCGCGCTGACGGCCACCCTGTCCGGGATCGGCGCCCCGCTGCAGACCTGGTACGGCGTACGGGTCTTCACCGACGGCACCGAGGCCGGGGAACGGCTCCCCGAGGGCGCGGAGCTGGAGCGGCTGCTCGCCGCCGAGGACCGCGCCGGACGAACCGACCCCTACCGCGGGGTCGCCGCCCTGCTGCATCTGTGCGGCGTACGGGGCTGAACCCCCCAGCGCCTCGGAACACGCCCGGAGCCCGGGTCCGCTCGCGGACCCGGGCTCCGTCGCATCCTCGGCCGTCACCGGCCCGGCCGGGTCAGAGCTCGGCGGCCTCGCGCAGGCTCATCGTGTACAGCTGGACGCCGTTGTCGTCGGACAGCTTCACCTGCTCGGTGCCGCCCTCCAGCAGGTCCTTCCAGTACTCGCCGATCCACGACTCGGCGTCCCCCTGCGTGGTGAACTCCTCCGGAACCACCGACGGGCTCGTCTCACTGCCGTCCGCCGTCTCGAACCGCCACGTCCACGCCATGTCCGCCTCCGTTGCTCGTCCGCTGATCGCTGATCGCACGCTTCTCGTCTTGAGTGTGCCCAGAGAGTAGCCGGGCGCGCACCAGTCTCGGCGACGCGGGAGGATCATCCTGTGGAACTCACTCTGCTCGGCACCGGCACACCCGAAGGACTGCCCCGCCCCGGCTGTCCCTGCGCCGCCTGCGCGCTCAGCGTCGGGCCGCGGGCGCGCGCCGCCACGTCCGTGCTCGTCGACGGGGCGCTGCTGCTGGACCTGACCCCGGGGGCGGTGCTCGCGGGCGCGCGCGCGGGACATTCACTGACCGGCGTACGGCAGGTCCTGCTGACCCACCCCCACGACGGGCCGGCCGTGGAGCTCCCGCCGGGGCTGCCCGCCGCCGGGCGGGTGCCGGACGGGCGGGAGCTGGCGGTGATCTCCGGGCACCGGGTGCTGGCCGTGGCCATGGACGCCCCCGGCACCGGGTACGAGGTCACCGGCCCGGACGGGGCCCGGCTGCTGTACCTGCCGCCGGGCGGGGCGCCGGCGGGAACCAACGGGACCAGCGCGCAGCGCCCGTACGACGTGGTCCTCGCGGACGTGCTCGGCCGCCCGGAGGCCCTGGCCCGGCTGCGGGCGAGCGGTGCGGTGGGCCCGGCGACGGACGTGATCGCGGTCCACCTGGACCACGACGCCCCGCCCGGCGCGGAGCTGGAGCGACGCTGCGCGGCCGTGGGCGCCCGGACGGTGGCGGACGGCACGACGGTGTCGACCGGCGAGTACCGGGCGCTGCCCCGGGTGCCGCGCCGGACCCTGGTCCTGGGCGGGGCCCGGTCGGGGAAGTCCTACGAGGCGGAGCGCCGGCTGACGGGCTTCCCCGAGGTCGTCTACGTGGCCACGGGCGGCACCCGGGAGGGCGACGCGGAGTGGGCGGCGCGGGTCGGCCTGCACCGGGAGCGGCGGCCTTCGTCCTGGCGGACGGTGGAGACCTGCGAGCTGGCTCCCCTCCTGGCCGAGGACGGGCCGCCGCTGCTGATCGACTGCCTGGCGCTGTGGCTGACGGACGCGATGGACCGGGCCCTGGCCTGGGACGACGCGGCCTGGGCCGGAGGCGGCCGCAAGGAGCTGGAGGAACGGACGGCCGAGCTGGTGGCGGCGGTCCGCGCGACCCGCCGCCCGGTGGTGCTCGTCAGCAACGAGGTCGGCTCCGGGGTGGTCCCCGCGACGGCTTCGGGGCGGCGGTTCCGGGACGAGCTGGGGCGGCTGAACGCGGGGGTCGCGGGCGAGTGCGAGCACGTGCTGCTGGTGGTGGCCGGCCAGCCGGTGGTCCTCAAGCAGTGACTCCCGCTCCACCGGAGCGGCGGGCCCGATCCGGGAAGCGCCGGCGGGGCTGAGTATGCAAGGGCTCGGCTGTACGCTCTGGCAGATGACCATGCTGAATCTCGACGACTTCTCCGATCTGATCGAACGCCCCGACGGGGGCGTACGGCGTGATGCCGAGGAACGCCGTGAGCGGCAGGCCGTACCGGTCGGGGCGCTGGGGCGGCTCGACGAGCTCGCCGAGTGGCTCGCGGCCGCGCAGGGGCAGGTGCCGGTCAAGCCGATCGAGCGGCCGCGCGTCGTACTGTTCGCGGCCGACCACGGGATCGCCGCCCAGGGGGTGTCCGTCCGGCCCGCCGGCAGCGCCCACGAGCTGGTGCGGGCCGTGCTCGACGGGACGAGCCCGGTGGGCATCCTGGCCGCGCGGTTCGGCGCCTCCGTACGGATCGTCGACGCGGGCCTGGACTGCCATCTCGATCTGCTGCCGCAGGAGATCACCAAGCACCGCGTCCGGCGCGGCAGCGGGCGGATCGACATCGAGGACGCGCTGACGGCCGAGGAGGCCTCGGCCGCGCTGCGCCTCGGCATGCAGATCGCCGACGAGGAGGCCGACTCCGGGACCGATCTGATCGTGCTCGGGGACCTGAGCGTCGGCGGGACCACCGTCGCCGCCGTGCTCGTCGCCGCCCTGTGCGGCACCGACGCCTCCGTGGTCACCGGCCGCGGCGGCGTACCCGTGGACGACCTGACCTGGATGCGCAAGTGCGCGGCCATCCGCGACTCGCTGCGACGCGCCCGGCCGGTCCTCGGGGATCAGGTCGCACTGCTGGCCGCCGTCGGCGGTGCGGACTTCGCCGCGATCACCGGATTCCTGCTCCAGTGCGCGGTGCGCCGTACCCCCGTCATTCTCGACGGGGTCGTCTCGGCGGCCTGCGGACTGGTGGCCCAGCGGGCCGCCTTCCGCGCCCCGGACTGGTGGCTGGCCGGGCAGGCCAGCGGGGAACCGGGCCAGGCCAAGGCCCTGGACCGGATGGCACTCAACCCGGTGCTGGACCACGGCGTCACTGTAGGAGAAGGAACCGGGGCGTTGCTCGCTCTTCCCCTCGTCCAGGCCGCCGCCGCACTCGCGGCGGAACTCCCTGAGCGGGTTCAGGAACCGACGGAATGAGTCACCGGGGACCGCGGTCCTGACCAGGCCGTGGTCCGTGGGACCGCCGAGCACGGACCGCGACGCCCCATATCATCGCTTTTTATGGGAGAGGTCCGTTTGACCAGCGCAGAGACCGAGCGGAAGACCGACCGAGGGACCGGTACGGATCCGAACGGCAACGGCAAACCAGGGGGCGGCCGGGAATCCGGCCGGGACAACGGCGGGGAGAACGGCAAGGACAGCGGCAAGGACAGCCGCAGGGGAAGCGCCCGATCGCGGCGCAGCGCCGGCTTCGCGGTGTGGTACCTGCGCGCCGTCACCTTCGTCAACCTGCTCAGCGCGGTGTGGGTGTCGCTCGGCCAGGACCTGCGCCGGCACAGCACCGCCGATTTCTACACCCCGTACCTGCTCACGGCGGGCTTCGCCTCCGCGGCCTTCTCGCTGCTGCTCACCGTCACCATGGGCCGCCGCAAACGCGCCGCATGGATCTTGAACCTGGTGCTCAGCGGACTGCTGCTGCTGGCGTTCGCCATGGCCGCCGTCGCCTCCTTCACCCCCTGCTCGGGCGGTGACTACGAGTTCTGCTACCCGGAGTTCCGCGGCCACGCCCAGAACTGGGTGGCCTTCGCGCTCACCGCGCTCTTCGTCGGCGCCCTGCTGCTGGGCCGCCGGGAGTTCTACGCCAAGGGCGACCGCTCCAATCCGCTGCTGGCCAGCCTCGTCGCCTCCGTCGGCCTGCTGCTGACCTCGCTGGTCGCCGCCCTGATCGTGGGCGCGACCAACACCGACCCGGACGCCGCCGACGCCACCTTCCTGGCCCGCTGGCGGTACGGCGTGATGCGCCTGGTCACCCTGGCCCCGGACGACAAGGCGTACAACTCGATCACCACCCCCGGCTGGGTGGACGTCGCCATCAACGTCATGTCCACCCTGCTGCTGCTCGCCGTGCTGTTCGCGGCCTTCCGCTCGCGCCGCGCCGTCGACCCGCTCACCGAGGAGGACGAGGACAAGCTGCGCGCGCTCCTCGCCAAGCAGGGCGACCGCGACTCCCTCGGCTACTTCGCACTGCGCCGCGAGAAGTCCGTCATCTGGTCCCCCACCGGCAAGGCCGCCGTCACCTACCGCGTCGTCGGCGGGGTCTCGCTGGCCTCCGGCGACCCGATCGGCGACCCCGAGGCCTGGCCCGGAGCCATCGACCCGTGGCTGGCCGAGGCCCGCGAACACGGCTGGGTGCCCGCGGTGATGGGCGCCAGCGAGGAGGCCGGGCAGATCTACGCCCGGCACGGACTCGACGCCCTGGAGCTCGGCGACGAGGCGATCGTGGAGACCGACGAGTTCACCCTGGAGGGCCGCGCCATGCGCACCGTCCGCCAGGCGTACAACCGCGTCAAGCGGGCCGGGTACACCGTCCGCATCCGCCGCCACGCCGACATCCCGGCCGAGGAGATGGACGTACTCCTGCTGCGCGCCGACGACTGGCGCGACGGCGCGACCGAGCGCGGCTTCTCCATGGCGCTGGGCCGACTGGGCGACCCCGGCGACGGCCAGTGCGTGATGCTGGAGTGCTTCGACGGCAACGGAGAACTGCGCGCCGTGCTGTCCTTCGTCCCGTGGGGACCCAAGGGCCTGTCGCTGGACCTGATGCGCCGCGACCGCGATTCCGAGAACGGTCTGATGGAGTTCATGGTCATCGAACTCCTGGAACGCTCAAAGGAGATCGGGGTCACACAGGTCTCGCTGAACTTCGCGATGTTCCGTTCCGTCTTCGAGCGTGGGTCGAAGCTCGGCGCCGGTCCGGTGCTGCGCATGTGGCGCTCGCTGCTGAGCTTCTTCTCGCGCTGGTGGCAGATCGAGTCCCTCTACCGGGCCAACGCCAAATACCGGCCGATCTGGGAACCGCGGTTCATGCTCTTCGAGAAGAGTTCGGACCTGCTGCGGATCGGTATCGCGGCGGGCCGGGCCGAGGGCTTCCTGGAAGCCCCCGGCCTTCCGAAGTGGATGCACCGCAGACATCTGGAGAGCAAGCGTTGACCACTGCCTCACTGCGGCGGTTCGCCCGCCGCGAGTGGGGGCCCCTGTACTGGACGATCCGGGACGCGCTCGTCCACAAGAAGTGGCGGGCGATCCCGATGACCATCGGCGCGGTCTGCCTGACCTCGGTCTTCCAGATCGTGCAGAACACGTCATGGGGCTTCCAGCCGGTCCAGAACCTCGGGTCGGTCAAAGCCGTCGACCCGCTCTGGCTCGCCCTGCTGCGCACCCCCCTGTCGCTGTTCGTGCCCGCCCTGGACCTTCCGGTGTGGGGGGCGCTCGCCCAGATCCTGCTCGTCTTCGGGATCTCGGAGATCTGCATCGGGTGGTGGCGCACGCTGGCCATCGGCTACGTCGCCACCCTGGCCGGGACCACGTACGCGCGGATCGGGCTCTCGCTCGGCGCGGACCACCCCTTCGGCCTGCCGGACACGGACCGGATCGTCAACGACACCGGGCCCTCGGCGGCGGTGGTCGGACTGGCCATCTACGTCTGCTGGCGCTACCGGGCGTACCTGACCGGCTCCGTGGTCATCCTGCTGATGACCGGCGAGCTGCTCTTCAAGGACAACCTGGCGGGCAAGGAGCACCTGGCGGCCATCGCCTCGGTGATGGCGTTGTGCTTCGTCCGCGCGAAGTGGGGCCCCGAGCGCTCCCGGACCCCGCTTGGCGTCCGGCGGCAGGCCGCTCCCCCGCCGGCGCCCCCGGCCCCGCCGCCGTCGCCTCCGGTTCCCCGGGACTGAGAGCGCCCGCTGGGCCGTACCGTATCGGGGTGACGACAGAGCTCGGGCCGTTCGCCCGCACGCGGCGGTGGATGCGGGACCATCCGCTGGCCACCGATGCCGTACTCGCGCTCGGGGCGCTCGTCTCCATGGTCGTCGGATCCTTCGCCGACCCGCACGGCGCCCACGGGCCGACCTTCGGGACGCGCACCCCCGCGACGTTCTCGCTGGTCCTCATGGTGTTCGGCGCGGCCGCCCTGGTGTTCCGGCGCCGGCGGCCGCGGGTGGTGCTGGCCGTGACGATCGGCCTGTCGCTGCTGGAGCTGACCACCGGGGAGCCCCGGGCGCCCGTCGCCATGTGCACGGTGATCGCCCTGTACACGCTGGCCTCCCGCACCGACCGGCCCACCACCTGGCGGGTCGGCGTCCTGACCATGTCCGGGCTGACGGCCGTGGCCATGCTCTCCGGCCCGCTGCCCTGGTACGCCCAGGAGAACATCGGGATCTTCGCCTGGACCGGCATGGCCGCGGCCGCCGGGGACGCGGTGCGCAGCCGCCGCGCCTTCATCGATGCGATCCGGGAGCGGGCGGAGCGCGCCGAGCGGACCCGCGACGAGGAGGCCCGGCGCCGGGTGGCCGAGGAGCGGCTGCGGATCGCCCGGGACCTCCACGACGTGGTGGCCCACCACATCGCCCTGGTCAACGTCCAGGCCGGGGTGGCCGCACACGTCATGGACAAGCGCCCGGACCAGGCGAAGGAAGCACTGGCCCACGTCCGCGACGCCAGCCGCTCCGCGCTCAACGAGCTGAGGGCGACGGTGGGGCTGCTGCGCCAGTCCGGCGATCCCGAGGCTCCGACCGAGCCGGCGCCGGGACTGGCGGTCCTGGACGACCTCGTCGACACCTTCCGCAACGCCGGGCTCCCGGTGAAGGTCATGGTGCAGCTGGGCCGGCCCGACGTCGCGGCTCCCCTGCCCGCCGCCGTGGACCTGGCCGCGTACCGGGTGATCCAGGAGGCGCTGACCAACGTGCGCAAGCACGCGGGCCCCGGAGCCAGTGCCGAGGTCAGTGTGGTCCGGGTGGGCGGGTCCGTCGAGGTGACCGTGCTGGACGACGGCGGCTCCCCGGCGGACGCGGCGGCCGAACCCCCGGACGAGGGCGGCGGCCACGGCCTGCTCGGCATGCGCGAACGCGCCGTGGCCCTGAACGGCTCCTGCTTCGCCGGCCCCCGCTTCGGCGGCGGCTACCGGGTGCACGCGATCCTGCCGGTGGGCTGAGGCCGGAACCTCAGACGAGGGCGCAGACCAGCAGGGTGAACGCGGCGACGATGACGGCGACGCGGACGTAGTGGTAGCGGTTCCAGCGGTCCAGCTGCTCCTTCCAGTCGGCGGGCCGGTTCTCGGGGGTCCAGGTCTTGTTCCGGTTGTTGATCGGGACGAGCAGCAGGACCGACATGAGCACGCTCAGGATCAGCAGTCCGGCAGCGGTGACGACGAGTCCGGCGCCGTGGTGGTGCCATCCGGCAACGGCCCAGATCGCGCTGAGGACGAGCGAGCCGATGTACCAGAACGGCATCAGGGCGCCGAGCATCCGGCCGCCGTGGGCGTGGCCGAGCTGGCCGCTGTCCTCGGGGAGCGCGTCCAGGATCCGGTTCATGATGAAGAGGACGGAGAACTCCACTCCCACCATCAGGCCGACGACGACGGTGGTGACGACCTCGAGTGCGTTGAGCATGGCGATCCCTCCGAGAGCTAGCGCTGCTAGGTGATGAGGCAACGCTAGTACTACTAACGCTCGATTGTCTAGCAGTGCTAGAATCCATTCATGTCAGTCAGGGAACGCAAGGAGCGCGACCGGGCGGAGCGCGAGCGCCTCATCGTGGCGACGGCCCGCGAACTCGCCGAGCAGCAGGGCTGGGACGCCGTCACCACCCGCCGGCTCGCCGAGCGCATCGAATACAGCCAGCCCGTCCTCTACAGCCACTTCCGCGGCAAGCGCGAGATCATCGGCGCCGTCGCCCTGGAAGGCGCCGTCGAGCTGGCCGCGGCGGTGCGGGCCGCGGCCTCCGCAGCGAACGGCCCCCGCGAGCGGGTCGCCGCCCTCGCCCGCGCCTACCTCGACTTCGCCGAGCACCACCCGGCGGTCTACGACGCCTTGTTCCAGCTCGACGGCGGCCTGGCGTACGCGCGGGAGGACACCCCCGAGCCGCTGAAGGACGCCTTCGCCGCCCTGCTCGAGTGCCTCGCCGAGGTCGCCGGCGACGGGGTCCACCCGGGGATGTTCACCGAGGTGTTCTGGGCGGCCCTGCACGGCCTGGCGACCCTGACCCGCACGGGCCGCCTGCTGCCCGGGGACGCCGGGCCGAGGGTGGAGCTGTTGGTGGACCGGCTCGCCATGGTCTAGCGGCAGACCTCGCGCCACACCCCCAGCTCGGACTTCTTCTGCAGCGAGCTGAGCTTCGCCTCCCGGGCCTTCGGGCACCACTGCGCGAGCGGCTTCTCGTACTCCACGTGGAAGACGGCCTTGCCCGCCTCCACGAAGGGCGCGACCCGGTCGCACTCCTCGTACTGCATGCACTGCTCGTTGACCGCGAAGTCGAACTCCCCCACCAGCTGCGGGATCTGGTCCAGGTCGTTCTTCAGCCCCACCGACATGCCCCGGTCGTGCGCCAGCTTCGCGATCAGCCGGTTGTACTTCAGCTGGTCCTCGGCCGTCAGCGGGAAGCCGGACTTGTTCCGGTAGCCGTCCATGTTGTCGGGCTCCACCGCGTCGAAGCCCTTCTCCCGGCACATGTCGAACCGCTTGCCGATCAGCGGTTCCAGTTCGGCGAGCCGCCGGACGTCCAGCCAGCGCTCGCCCTCCCAGCCGTTGCCCTCCCCGCGCATCGACTGCGGGAAGGCCTCGGCGTCCGGCCGGAAGTCCTCCCAGGCACCGGTGGACAGGTAGCAGATGGTCCGCCGGCCGGCCTTCTTCAACTCGGCGACCTGCTCCTTGGTGGTGGTGAACCCGTCGACGTCGTAGACGGCGGCCTTCACCGAGGTGTCCAGCTTCCCGGTGAGCTGCCACTGCCAGCTCACCCCGGGCGCGGGCTGCCAGCGCTCCCCCGGCGCCGGGGCGGGCGAGAGGTCGTCCGGCTGCTCCTCCTCCCCGTCCCCGGGGGAAGAGGTACAGGCCGCGAGGAGCAGGAGCGGTACGAGGACCAGCAGGCGGCGGCGCGGCGACGGGCGCTTCATCCGGCGGCCTCCAGGGCGTACGGCAGGGTCCCCCACGGGTGCGCGCCGGTCCCGGGGACCGCGCAGTGCACCCCCGCGCCCCGCTCCAGCGCCAGCTGCTCGGCGAGTTCGGCGGCCGGGGCGCCCGGCGGGACGGCGTACACCAGGTGGCAGAACCGCTGGGCGGGGTGGTCGGCGGTCCACGGCGGTACCGCGGCCGCGTCCCGGTAGGCGTCCCAGGGCCCCTCGAAGGTGACGAGCAGGTCGGCGAGTTCGGCGTATCCGGGGTGCGGGTGCACTCCGTGGTTGAGGACGACGGTACGGGCCCCGGCGGCCCGCGCGGCGACGGCGAGCCGCGCGTAGTGCGGCAGGAACTCCGGGTCCGCGGCGGCCTGGTCCAGGAAGACCCCGTCGGTGGCGTACCAGTCCCGGTGACGCAGCAGATCCTGGACGACCGCGGCGTGCGGGCGGCGCCCGTAGTCGGTGTCGGCGTACCCCAGGACGGGCACCCCGGCGTCGCGCAGCCGCTCGGCGACGGCGGCGAACCGCTCGTCGGGGGCGTCGCCCGGCCCGCTGTCGGGGTTGAGCACCACCGAGTGCAGCCGGCCCGCGGAGCGGATGAGCAGCTCCCAGTCCTCGGGCCGGTCGGCGGGGTGCTCGTAGAGGGGCACCAGCAGCATGTGGTCCTTCTTCTCGTGCGGGACGTGCGGGACGTTCATGTCGTACGGGCTGTACGGGTCGTACGGGTTCACGTGTTCAGCGGTGGGCCGTCGCGCGGCCCAGCAGCAGGCAGACGAGCAGGGCCAGCGCGAGGGCCGCCGCCCCGGCGACGGCCAGCTGTACGGCGCGCGGCGGCCCGATCCCCAGGAGCAGGGCCAGGCTCTGCGCGACGGCGGCCGAGGCACAGACCACCGCGGCGGGCCGCACCGCCCCGAAGGACTGCAGGAGCAGCCCGGTCCACATCACGGCGCCGAGCAGCAGCAGCGTGGCGACGCGGACTCCGGTGAGGCCGGGCGCGCCGGGCCAGAGCAGGGTTCCGGTGAGGCCCAGGGCCAGGAGTACCCCGAGGTAGCAGGCCAGGCACCGGGCCAGGGTGGCGAGCATCCGCAGCCCGAACTGCCGCGGCGAGCGGGCCGCGCGCAGTCCCGCGAGGCTGCCGCTGCGGAACCGGTGGAGCAGCCATTCGGCGGGGCCCATGCTGAGGGTGAGGGCCACCGCCGAGGGGGCCGCCACGGCCTCGGCGGGGCCGCCGGCGAGGACCTCCCCCAGGGCCGCGTAGAGCACGAGGAGGCCGGTGCCCAGGCCGAAGACCCCGTAGGGGACGGAATCCCCGAGCCGGGGGCCGCGCGGGGCGTAGTCCTCTTCGGCGCCGCGCAGCATCTGCCAGCGGACCGGGCCCCGTTCGCCGGGGCGGCGTTCGGTCCAGCCCTTGATCCGGAGCACGAGGGCCCGTACCCCGTCGGCCAGCGGCAGTTCCCGTACCGCCAGCGCGCAGGCGGCCAGCAGGGACGCCACCAGCAGCAGGACCCGTACCGCGACGGGCAGGTCCGTGAAGAGGGTGAGCACCGCGCCGGCGGCCATCGGCGCGAGCGCGGCGAGCAGCACCCGCTCCCGCCCGAGCACGAGCAGGACGGTGGCGGCCCCGACGTACAGGGCCTGACCGGCGGCGAAGGCGTACGAGAACGGCGGCCCGCCGGGCACCGACAGCGCGGCCGCCGTGCCCAGCAGCGCCCCGGCGGGGGCTCCGAGCAGCAGGGTCCGCCCAGCGGCCGCCCGGTCGCCCAGGCCCAGCCAGGAGTAGGCGCGGTGGGACAGGGTCTGGTCCCAGACCCAGCCGATGAGCGCCCCGGCGAGCAGGGTCAGCGTCCCGGCGGGCAGCCCCAGCCGGTCCTGCGGGCCCTCCAGGAGGGGGGATCCGAGCAGGTAGGCCAGGCCGGGCAGGGCGAAGATCACCCCGCGCAGCAGGCAGGCGGTGAGGGAGACCTTCCAGGGGTCGGGGACGTGCGCGGGCTCCGGGAAGGCGCGCGGCACCCGGGCGTAGAGCTCTTCGGCGAGTCCGAAGGAGTCCTGGCGGCCGTAGGTGAGCCGGATGTGCTCGTCGGTCATCCCGTCGGATTCGAGGATGGCGGCGATCTCGTCGGGGTGGACGGCCGCGGCGATGAACCCGTCGAGGCGCTCGGCGAGTTCGTCCATCGGGTCGGCGGCCGGGGAGGCGCCCCGGCGGGGGCGCGGGATGGCGGGGAGGGTGTCCCCGCCGGGGACCTTCAGCCAGAGGGATCCGCTCACCACAGGCTCCCGTCGGCGGCCAGTTCCTTGTACCAGGGGTCGGCGAGACCCGGGGTCCACGCGTCGCCCACCTGGAGGGGCAGGACGGGTCGGCTCGCGTCCTTCTCGAGGGCGAGGCCGCGGTAGATGTGGCGGAAGCCGTCCACGGACTGGTCGAGGGTGAACTTCTCCACCACCCGTTTGCGGGACATCCGGCCCAGTTCGGCGCGGCGTTCGTCGTCGCGGAGCAGGGCGAGGGTGGCGCGGGCCATGGTCTCGGGCTCGCGCGGCGGGACGACGAGGCCGGTGTCGCCCACGGCCTCGCGGACCCCGCCCACGTCGGTGGAGACGGTGGTGCGGCCGCAGGACATGGCCTCGATGATGGAGAAGGGGAAGCCCTCGCTGATGGAGGAGAGCATCACGACGGAGCCGGCCGCGTAGGCCTTGGCGACCTCGGTGATGCGGCCTTCGTAGGAGATCCCGTCGGACACCCCGAGTTCCGCGGCGAGCTTCTCCAGCCCCAGCTTGTAGTCCTCGCAGCCGGCCGGGACCGGGCCGAAGAGGCGCAGCCGCAGGGCGGGCATCTCCTCGCGCATGAACGCGTAGGCCCTGATGAGGGTTTCGAGGTCCTTGATCGGGTCGATGCGGCCGCACCAGCTGAGGGTGGGCACCTCCGGTTCGGGGCCGGCCTCGGGGAAGGCGTGCGGATCGACGCCGTTGTAGACCGTGCGGATCCGCTCGGAGTCGGCGCCCCCGCGCTCCTCCCAGCGGCGGTTGTACTGGTTGCACGGGGTGATCAGGTCGGCCTGCCGGTAGCCCTCGGTGTTGAGCTCGCGGTAGAAGCCGAGCATGAGGGCCTTGACGGGCCAGCGCTGTTCGGCGCTGCGGTAGCCGAGGTAGCGCTCGCGCAGGTAGATGCCGTGCTCGGTGAGGAGGAACGGCACCTTGTCGAGGTACTTGGCGGCGAGCGCCGGGAGGGTGGCCAGTCCGCTGCTGACGGCGTGGGCGACGCTGTCGGGCGGGATCCGCACGGACAGCGGGCGCAGCGCGTGTTCCAGCAGGTCGGTGGCGGTGAGCGCGTCGTGGATGGTCGGCTCGGCCTCGGCGGTCAGGAGGCCGGGACGGGTCCAGACCTCCATCAGCAGGCGCAGGACCGACTCGGAGCGCAGGGCCGGGGCGAGCCGGCCGGCCCGGGCCAGCAGGGCCAGTTCGCGCAGGGAGTCGGAGAAGCCCCCGCGCGCGGGGTCGAGCAGGGAGAGCAGGAAGGTCTCGTAGATCTCGGTGAAGCGGCGCTGCGCCTTGCCCCGCAGACCGGAGCGGAGCCTGCGGGCCGGCGGGGGCCCCCAGAGCGGAACGGCGGTGTGGCGGTAGACGTTGCGCGGCAGTTCCCAGGTGACCGGCTCGCGTCCCGAGCCGGTCAGGGCTATGACGTTGAAGTCGACCTCCGGCATACCGCGGACCAGTTGGTCGCACCAGGTGCTGACGCCCCCGTGGACGTGCGGGTAGGTGCCTTCGGTGAGCATGGTGACATGACGCCCATGGCTCATGCGGTGTGTCCCCCCAAGGACGTGAAAGGGGCCGGCGCCCGTGGTTCGTGTCGCGGAGCGCCGGCGCTAGGTGGTACGTGTGGCTGGCTCGGACGTGCTGCCCGTAGGTGACGTGCTGCCCGTAGGTCAGGTCAGGTGCGCCGTCGGGGCAGGTACGTCGTCAGGCAGGTGCGTCGTCAGGCAGGTACGGCGTCAGGGCATGTGCAGCGTGACGGCGCTCTGGAGCAGCTCGGGGGCCGTCCAGGTGGAGCGGGTACCGGCGTACGCGGTGCCGAAGTCGGCGGTGCCGAGCAGGAGCTGCTTCTTGGTGCCGGTGGGCGCGGTGACCGGGGCCACGACTCCGGAGGGCGCCTTGACGGTGACGTCCTTGCCGATGCGGTAGGCGGTGACCTGGTTGTTCGCGACCGCGGCGTCCCAGGCCGCACGGCGCTGGAGCTCGACGCCGGTGTCCTTCATGCTCTGGTTGACGATCGGCGCGCTGGGCGCGTAGAGCGTGCGATAGGTGTCGAGGACCTGGTTGAGCACCGGGTAGAGGGTGCGGTCCTCGGCGAGGTTGCTCTGGTGCACGTAGTGCGGGCGCGGGTCGTTGTTCAGGACGTGGCGCAGAGCGGTGGTGGTCTCGGCCGGAACGATGTAGTTCAGGTAGCCGGTGCCGGCGTCGAGCGGGGCCGGCAGGCAGGTGGAGGTGCCGGGGTTGTCCTCGCAGATGCCGCTGCCGCCGTCGGCCCGGCTGGTGTAGATCCAGTTGTACTCGTCGGCCATCTCCGAGTTGGTGCCCGTGTTGTAGTACACGTTCATCGGGTACCGGGGGACGGTCAGCGCGGCTCCGACCGCCCGCTGCGCGGGCTCGCGGGAATTGTCGCTGCCCGCCCACTTCACGCCGTTGTCGGCGAGCGCGCCGGCCAGGTTCGGGTTGTCCTGGGCCTGCTGCGGAAGGGTCTTGAGGCCGGAGTGCTCACCGGTGACCAGTTCGGTGCGGTCGGTGGTGATGCCCTTGGACGCGGCCCAGTTGTTGTTGTCGCGGATCTGCGCCGAGATGTCGGCGCGGCTCATCCAGTTGATCGCGCCCGCGGCGTTCTTCGTGCAGGTCCACGGGACGGTGGTGGTGTCCTGGGTGCAGCCGAGGAACAGGTGGGTGTAGGTGTGGTTCATCCACCGGTACTTCGCCTTGTCGGCGACCAACTGGGCGGTCAGCGCGTCGGTGTTGCCGTTCTCCGTCTTCCACTCCTCGCCCGCACCGGCGT
Organism: Streptomyces sp. NBC_00454; assembly: GCF_041434015.1. Lineage (GTDB taxonomy): Bacteria > Actinomycetota > Actinomycetes > Streptomycetales > Streptomycetaceae > Streptomyces. The sequence continues at coordinate 2,146,009 of NZ_CP107907.1, forward strand.
TGAAGAGCAGGTCGAGCTTGAAGTTCTTCTGCGTCTGCCACTGCGCCAGGTACACGGCGTCGGCGGCCGACATCCGGATCGTGGACTCCTTGCCCTCGCCGCCCGCGCAGGCGTAGTCGCCGGGGGTGCAGTTGAGGTCCTTGCTCCAGCGGGCGTCCGGGGCGAAGACGTCGTCGACGTGGACCGCGAAGTACTGGCGCTCCTGGCCCAGGTGCACGCCCTGGGTGACCCACTCGACGATGCCGCGCGCCAGCAGCCGGAACTGCTGCTGGTACTGGTTGTAGCCGAAGGTGACGACCAGTTCGCTGCGCCCGTCGTGGGTGTACTCGCCGACGAGCGAGGCCCGGCCGGTGCCGCCCGGGACGGGGGCGTCGATGAGGCTGGTGTAGCCGGTCCGCGGCTTGGCCATGAACCCGTAGCTCTCGAGCACCAGCGGCGAGTTGTCCTCGAAGGGGACCGTCCCGCCCAGGTAGCCGAAGGGGCCCGTCTTGCCCGCGGCGGTGACGGCCGCCTGGGTGCCGTCGAGGGTGCCGCCGTAGCCGCCGTTGTCGGTGTACTCCAGCCCGACCTCCGGGTGCGCCCAGGTGTAGGCGTCCACCTGGCGGATCGCGTACGTGGTCTCGTACGCGGTGAGCGCGGCCATCTCGGCCGAGCCGGCGCCGAACGGGTTCTCGTTCGGCAGCACCACGCCCTGGAACTTGGCGCGCGGCCGGCCGTCGACCGTGTCGGCGAGGAACGCCGCGTTCACGACCGGGCGACTTCCGCTGCTCAGGTCCACCCGGGTGTACGGAACCCCGGTGTCACGCAGTTCCGCCGTGATCGCCTGGACCGAGCTGCCGCCGTCGTCGACGACGAGCACCCTCAGGTCGATGCGCGGAGTCACGGCCGCCTGCGCGGCGACTCCGGGTACGGCCACGGACGCTATCGCAGCCGCGAAGCACACAGCGGCGAGCCTGTTCGTCCGGTTCTTCTTGACCATGTCGGCCTTTCCCCCCGCAGGCTTCCTCGACTACGGCCCCGTGGCGGTCGGCCGGGCCGGGGAAGCTCTGTGGAAATGATGCAAAGGAACCCCGCGTCCCCTTGCGAGAGTGGCCCGAGTCTTTCGGACCTCGTCAGGTCTAAGGGGCAAACCTGGAACAGAGGCCACAGATGGGTGAACCTGAGAGCCTCTTGATCGAACAACTTGCCAAACCTTCGAGTGACGTGCGGACGAGTGCGGACGCGTAGGCTCATTTCCGGTGGCCATCGGGCCCGAATACGATCGCTACGGATGGCCGTCCACCCACTCGGCCCACACCTCCAAAACGGAAGCGAGACTTCACCACCGTGACTGCTCTGACTCTCAGCACTGCCGGACCGGCGACGCTGCGTGCCGACGCCCTCGTCGTCGGCGTAGCGAAGGGCCCCAAGGGCCTCGTCGTCGCCGCGGGCGCCGAGGCCGTGGACAAGGCCTACGACGGAAAGCTCGCCGCCGTGCTCGACGCGCTCGGTGCCTCGGGCGCCGAAGGCGAGACCACCAAGCTGCCGGCTCCCGACGGCCTGAAGGTCCCGGTCGTGCTGGCGGTCGGGCTGGGCTCCGTCCCCGAGACGGACGAGTCGTACGACGAGGAAGTGCTGCGCCGCGCCGCCGGCGCCGCCGCCCGCGCGCTGCACGGCTCCAAGAAGGCCGCCTTCGCCCTCCCCCTCGACGACGCCTCCGCCGTCACGGCCGTGGCCGAGGGCGCGCTGCTGGGCGCGTACGCCTTCACCGCCTACCAGGGCGGCGAGAAGAAGGCCGCCGGCGCCAAGAACGGCGGCCCGAAGCTGCCGCTCGCCGAGGTGGCCCTGCTCGGCGCCAAGCCGCGCGACAAGGAGCACAAGGCCGCGGCCGAGCGCGCCACGATCGTCGCGACCGAGGTCAACATCACCCGCGACCTGGTCAACACCCCGCCGAACGACCTGACCCCCGAGGCCTTCGCCGCGGTCGCCTCCGCGACCGCCAAGGAGAACGGCATCAAGGTCCAGGTCCTGGACGAGAAGGCGCTGATCAAGGGCGGCTACGGCGGCATCATGGGCGTCGGCAAGGGCTCCGAGAACCCGCCGCGCCTGGTGAAGCTCTCCTACACCCACCCCAAGGCGGAGAAGACCCTCGCCTTCGTCGGCAAGGGCATCACCTACGACTCCGGCGGCATCTCCCTGAAGCCGGCCGGCCACAACGAGACGATGAAGTGCGACATGGCCGGCGCCGCCGCCGTCTTCGCCTCCGTCGTCGCGGCCGCCAAGCTCGGCCTCCAGGTCAACGTCACCGGCTGGCTCGCGCTCGCCGAGAACATGCCCTCCGGCTCCGCCACCAAGCCCGGCGACGTGCTGCGCATGTACACCGGCAAGACCGTCGAGGTCCTCAACACCGACGCCGAGGGCCGTCTGGTCCTCGGTGACGCGCTGGCCAAGGCCTCCGAGGAGAACCCGGACGCGATCGTCGACGTGGCGACCCTGACCGGTGCCATGGTGCTGGCCCTGGGCGACCGCACCTTCGCGGTCATGTCCAACGACGACGCCTTCCGCACCGCGGTCCACGAGATCGCCGAAGAGGTCGGCGAGGCCTCCTGGCCGATGCCGCTCCCGGCGGACCTGCGCAAGACCATGGACTCCCCCACCGCCGACATCGCCAACATGGGTGTCCGGATGGGCGGCGGCCTGATCGCCGGCCTCTTCCTCCAGGAGTTCGTCGGCGAGGGCATCACCTGGGCCCACCTCGACATCGCGGGTCCCGCCTTCCACGAGGGCGCCCCGTACGGCTACACCCCCAAGGGCGGCACCGGCTCGGCCGTGCGCACCCTGGTGCGGCTGGCCGAGCGCACCGCCACCGGCGACCTGGGCTGAGGCCCTGACGCCCACCGGCCGGTAACCGCCACCCAGCGGGCGGCAACCCTCCGGTCACCGTGCGGGCCCCGGACCTGGTCGGTTTTCCCGATCAGGACCGGGGCCTGTTCACTCTCAACGAAATCCGTAGGTTTCTACGCCGTGGTAACCCCCGGTTCGGACAGATCGACCGTCCACAGGGCGGGCCCGCCGTCCCGCGTTCCCCCGACAAATGCGAAGATGGGTTCTCGGCAGGACAGGGCCCCCACCACAGGGCCGAAGAAACAAGCGGCCGTATACCAGCCGCCGCCCGGTCACAGAGGACCGGTGCTCGGCGCACATGCATGGAGGACGTGACGTGGCGAACGACGCCAGCACCGTTTTCGACCTAGTGATCCTCGGCGGTGGCAGTGGCGGTTACGCCGCAGCGCTGCGCGCATCCCAGCTGGGTCTGGACGTTGCCCTGATCGAGAAGAACAAGCTCGGCGGCACCTGCCTGCACAACGGCTGCATCCCCACGAAGGCTCTGCTGCACGCGGGCGAGGTCGCCGACTCGGCTCGTGAAGCCGCCCAGTTCGGTGTCAAGACCACCTTCGAGGGTATCGACATCGCGGGTGTCAACAAGTACAAGGACGAGGTCATCTCGGGCCTGTACAAGGGCCTGCAGGGCCTGGTCGCCTCTCGCAAGGTGACGTACATCGAGGGTGAGGGCCGCCTCTCCTCGCCGACGTCCGTCGACGTGAACGGCCAGCGCATCCAGGGCCGCCACGTCCTGCTGGCGACCGGCTCCGTGCCGAAGTCGCTGCCGGGCCTGAACATCGACGGCAACCGGATCCTCTCCTCGGACCACGCGCTGGTCCTGGACCGCGTGCCCGAGTCCGCGATCATCCTGGGCGGCGGCGTCATCGGCGTCGAGTTCGCCTCGGCGTGGAAGTCCTTCGGTTCCGAGGTCACCGTCATCGAGGGCCTCAAGCACCTCGTGCCGGTCGAGGACGAGAACAGCTCGAAGCTTCTTGAGCGCGCGTTCCGCAAGCGCGGCATCAAGTTCAACCTCGGCACCTTCTTCGACAAGGCCGAGTACACCGAGAACGGCGTACGGGTCACCCTCGCCGACGGCAAGACCTTCGAAGCCGAGGTGCTGCTGGTCGCCATCGGCCGCGGCCCGGTCTCGCAGGGTCTGGGCTACGAGGAGCAGGGCGTCGCGATGGACCGCGGCTACGTCCTGGTCGACGAGTACATGCAGACCAACGTGGCGACCATCTCGGCGGTCGGCGACCTCGTCCCGACCCTCCAGCTCGCGCACGTCGGCTTCGCCGAGGGCATCCTGGTCGCGGAGCGTCTGGCCGGTCTCAAGACCGTCCCGATCGACTACGACGGTGTCCCGCGCGTCACGTACTGCCACCCCGAGGTCGCTTCCGTGGGCATCACCGAGGCCAAGGCCAAGGAGATCTACGGTGCGGACAAGGTCATCGCCGCGAAGTTCAACCTCGCGGGCAACGGCAAGAGCAAGATCCTGAAGACCGCGGGCGAGATCAAGCTCGTCCAGGTCAAGGATGGCGCAGTGGTCGGCATCCACATGGTGGGCGACCGCATGGGCGAGCAGGTCGGCGAAGCCCAGCTGATCTACAACTGGGAAGCCCTGCCGGCCGAGGTCGCGCAGCTGATCCACGCGCACCCGACCCAGAACGAGGCCCTCGGTGAGGCGCACCTCGCGCTGGCCGGCAAGCCGCTGCACAACCACGACTAATCGTCACGGGCGCGACGACCACTTCCGCACATTCGTTAGGAGCAACTGAAACCATGTCGGTTTCCGTAACCCTTCCGGCGCTCGGAGAGAGCGTTACTGAGGGCACTGTCACCCGCTGGCTGAAGGCCGAGGGCGAGCGCGTCGAGGCCGACGAGCCGCTGCTCGAGGTCTCGACCGACAAGGTCGACACCGAGATCCCGTCCCCCGTGTCGGGCATCCTGGCCTCCATCAAGGTCGCCGAGGACGAGACCGTCGAGGTCGGCGCCGAGCTGGCCATCATCGACGACGGCTCGGGCGCGCCGGTCGCGGCTGCCGCCCCGGCCGCCGCCGTCGCCGAGACGGTCGTCGCCGAGGCTCCGGCCGCGCCGGCTCCGGTCGCCGAGGCCCCCGCGGCCGCGGCTCCCGCCGCCGCTCCGGCCGCCGCCGGTACCGATGTCGTACTCCCCGCCCTGGGCGAGTCCGTCACCGAGGGCACCGTCACCCGCTGGCTGAAGCAGGTCGGCGAGTCCGTCGAGGCCGACGAGCCGCTGCTCGAGGTCTCGACCGACAAGGTCGACACCGAGATCCCCGCCCCGGTCGCCGGCGTCCTGCTGGAGATCCTGGTCGCCGAGGACGAGAACGCCGAGGTCGGCGCGCGTCTGGCCGTCATCGGCGTGGCCGGTGCCGCCCCCGTGGCCGCCCCGGTCGCCGCCGCTCCGGCTCCGGTCGTGGCTGCCGCTCCGGTCGCCGCCCCGGCTCCGGTCGTGGCCGCCCCCGCGGTCGCCGCCCCGGTGGCTGCCCCGGTCGCCGCTCCGGCTCCCGTGGCCGCTCCGGCTCCGGTCGCCCCCGTGGCCCCGGCCGCCCCCGCCGCCGCGGTTTCCGCCGGTGACGAGGGTGCGTACGTGACCCCGCTGGTGCGCAAGCTCGCCTCGGAGTCCGGCGTCAACCTGTCCGCGGTTTCCGGCACCGGTGTCGGTGGCCGCATCCGCAAGCAGGACGTCCTGGCCGCCGCCGAGGCCGCCAAGGCCGCCGCTGCCGCCGCTGTGACTGCCGGGGGCCATGCTGCTGCCGCTCCCGCCGCCAAGGCTCCGGCCGCCGCGGTGTCCGAGCTGCGCGGTCAGACCGTCAAGATGACCCGCATGCGCAAGGTCATCGGCGACAACATGATGAAGGCCCTGCACTCGCAGGCTCAGCTCAGCTCCGTGGTCGAGGTGGACATCACCAAGATCATGAAGCTGCGCGAGAAGGCCAAGGCCTCCTTCCTGGCCCGCGAGGGCGTCAAGCTCTCGCCGATGCCGTTCTTCGTCAAGGCCGCTGCCCAGGCGCTGAAGGCCCACGCGGTCGTCAACGCCCGGATCAACGACGACGAGGGCACCATCACCTACTTCGACTCGGAGAACATCGGCATCGCCGTCGACTCCGAGAAGGGCCTGATGACCCCGGTCATCAAGGGTGCGGGCGACCTCAACCTGGCGGGCATCTCCAAGGCCACCGCCGATCTGGCCGGCAAGGTCCGCGGCAACAAGATCACGCCGGACGAGCTGTCGGGCGCGACCTTCACCATCAGCAACACCGGCTCGCGCGGTGCGCTGTTCGACACGGTCATCGTGCCCCCGAACCAGGCCGCCATCCTGGGCATCGGTGCCACGGTGAAGCGTCCGGTGGTCATCGAGACCGCCGAGGGCACCGTCATCGGCGTCCGCGACATGACGTACCTGACCCTGTCCTACGACCACCGCCTGGTGGACGGCGCGGACGCGGCCCGGTACCTCTCGGCCGTCAAGGCGATCCTCGAGGCCGGCGAGTTCGAGGTCGAGCTCGGTCTGTAAGGCTCACCGCGACAGCAGCTGTCGTGCACGGCGCCCCCGCCCGGGATTCACCTCCCGGGCGGGGGCGCCGTCGTCATACCGGGAAGGGCCTCTGCGGGCCCTTCCCGGGCCGCCTGTAACCAGCCTCACCCTGCGCCCCTGACCAGGAACGCAACGCGGCGAGCGGCGCCGCCGTATTGTCTACGCATCAGGCACCGCATGCCCCTGCACACCCATCAGGAGATGAAGCCCCGATGATCACCCCACCCGTCGTGCACTCGCTGCGCGAGCAGATCCGCGAGCACATCGTGGAGGGGATCGTCAGCGGGCGCTGGAAGCCCGGCGAGCGGATCGTGGAGCGCCGGATCGCCGTGGAGCTGGAGGTCAGCCAGACGCCCGTGCGCGAGGCCCTGCGCGAGCTGGAGACGCTGCGGCTGATCGAGTCGGCGCCGAACAAGGGCGTGCGCGTACGGAACCTGTCGGCGGCGGACCTGGAGGAGATCTACCCGGTCCGGGCGGGCCTGGAGCAGATCGCGGCCGAGCTGGCCGCGCCCCGGCTGGCGGCCGACTGCACGGCCCTGGAGCCGCACGTGGCGGCCCTGTGGGAGGCCGACCGCAGCGCGGACGGCACGGCGCAGGTGCGGCACACGGTGGGCTTCCACCGGGAGATGGTCCGGGCGGCCGGGAACAGCGTGCTGCTGCACACCTGGGAGTCCCTGGGCATCGAGGTCTTCACGGCCCTGTCCATCCGGTGGCTGGGCACAGTCCAGAAGTCCTACGCCGAGGAGCACGAAGCCCTCGTAGAGGCCTTCCGGAACCAGGATCCGGAGATCGGTCTGCTCGTGAAGCGGCATGTCCTCGGGTGTGCGCCCCGGGCTTGATCCCGCTCCCCTGGCCACCCCCCTATGGCTGATACCCCCCTATTTGCAGGTCGGTTTGTACCGTTTTACCCGGCACCGGGTGCCTTGTTTCATGGCACCCGGTGCCGACTTTTGTCATATGGACATTTCTTCGCCACTTTCATTTGATCGATCATCGATCAGCGCCTTACAGTCATCGCGGACCCCACCCGGGTCCAACGACCCTGTCCTGCCCGTCAGGGATTTCTTCACCACCTCTCCTTTGTCCGGAAGGCGGCGCACACCGATGTCCGACCCCGTAGGAAAGCTTCCGAGCGAGCTCGACCAGCTCCCGGACCGCGACACCGAGGAGACCGCCGAATGGGCGGCCTCCCTCGACGCAGTCGCCAAGGCCGCCGGTACGCGCCGCGCCGAATACCTGCTCCGTCGCACCCTCCAGCACGCCGAGGCCGCCGGCCTCGCGCTGCCGAAGCTGCTCGAGACGGACTACGTCAACACCATCCCCACCGCCTCCGAGCCGGAGTTCCCCGGTGACGAGGCGATGGAAGCCAGGATCACCGCATGGAACCGCTGGAACGCGGCCGCCATGGTGACCCGCGGCTCCAAGTACGGCGTCGGCGGCCACATCGCCACCTTCGCCTCGGCCGCGTGGCTGTACGAGACCGGCTTCCAGCACTTCTTCCGCGGGAAGGAGGCCGACGGATCGGGCGACCAGCTCTACATCCAGGGCCACGCCTCCCCCGGCATCTACGCCCGCGCGTTCCTCGACGGACGCGTCTCCGAGCAGCAGCTCGACCACTTCCGCCAGGAAGCCGGCGGCCAGGGCCTGCCGTCCTACCCGCACCCGCGGCGCCTGCCGTGGCTGTGGGAGTTCCCGACGGTGTCCATGGGCCTCGGCCCGCTCTCGGCGATCTACCAGGCGCGGTTCAACCGCTACCTGCACAACCGGAGCATCAAGGACACCGCCAACTCGCACGTCTGGGCCTTCCTGGGCGACGGCGAGATGGACGAGCCCGAGTCGACCGCCGCCCTGGCCCTCGCCTCCCGCGAGCAGCTCGACAACCTGACCTTCGTCATCAACTGCAACCTGCAGCGCCTCGACGGTCCGGTCCGCGCCAACTTCCGCGTGGTGCAGGAGCTGGAAGCCCAGTTCCGCGGCGCCGGCTGGAACGTCATCAAGTCGCTGTGGGGCTCCGCCTGGGACGAGCTGTTCCAGCTCGACACCACGGGCGCCCTGGTACGCCGCCTGCGCGAGGTACCCGACGCGCAGTTCCAGACGTACGCGACCCGCGACGTGGCCTACATCCGCCAGCACTTCTTCGGCGTCAACGCCGAGCTCGTGCAGCTGGCGGGCGTGCTCTCCGACGCGAAGATCGCCGAGTGCTTCCACACCTCCCGCGGCGGCCACGAGCCCCGCAAGGTGTACGCCGCGTACAAGGCCGCCCTGGAGCACAAGGGTGCGCCGACGGTCATCCTCGCGCAGACCGTCAAGGGCTACACGCTGGGTGCCGGGTTCGAGTCGAAGAACGCGAACCACCAGATGAAGAAGCTGACGATCGACGAGTTCAAGGACATGCGTGACCTCCTTGGCCTCCCGATCCCGGACAGCGCCTTCGCCGACGGCCAGGTCCCGTACGGCCACCCGGGCGCGAACAGCCCCGAGGTGCAGTACCTGAACGAGCGCCGCGCGGCGCTCGGCGGCCCGGCCCCGGCCCGCAAGGTCAAGCACGTGGCCCTGCCCGCTCCGGCGGACCGTTCCTTCGCCCCGCTGCTCAAGGGCTCCGGCAAGCAGGAGATGGCCACCACCATGGCCTTCGTCCGGCTCGTCAAGGACCTGATGCGGGACAAGGAGACCGGCAAGCGCTGGGTTCCGATCGTCCCGGACGAGGCCCGTACCTTCGGTATGGAGTCCCTCTTCCCGTCGGCCGGCATCTACTCGCCGCTGGGCCAGACGTACGAGCCGGTCGACCGCGACCAGCTCATGTACTACAAGGAAGCCAAGGACGGCCAGATCCTCAACGAGGGGATCACCGAGGCCGGCGCCATGGCCGACTTCATCGCCGCCTGCACGTCGTACGCGACGCACGGCGAGCCGATGATCCCCTTCTACATCTTCTACTCGATGTTCGGCTGGCAGCGCACCGCCGACCAGATGTGGCAGCTCGCCGACCAGCTCGGCAAGGGCTTCATCGTCGGCGCCACCGCCGGCCGCACCACCCTGACGGGTGAGGGCCTGCAGCACGCGGACGGCCACTCGCACCTGATCGCGTCCACGAACCCGGCGTCGCTCAACTACGACCCGGCCTTCGCGTACGAGATCGCGGTGATCGTCAAGGACGGTCTGCGCCGGATGTACGGCGAGAAGCCGGAAGACGTCTTCTACTACCTGACGGTCTACAACGAGCCGAAGGTCCAGCCGGCCATGCCGGAGGGCGTGGAAGAGGGCATCCTCAAGGGCCTCTACCGCTTCAACACGGCGGCGGACCTCGCGGAGGCGGCCCCGGCCGCCGATGCCCCGAAGATCCAGCTGATGGCCTCCGGTACGGCGATCCACTGGGTCCTCGACGCCCAGAAGCTGCTCGCCGCCGACTGGAACGTGGCCGCCGACGTCTGGTCCGCCACCTCCTGGGGCGAGCTGCGCCGCGACGCGCTGGACTGCGACGAGGCCCTGCTGCGCGGGGAGATGCGTACCCCGTACGTCACCCGCGCGCTGGAGGGTGTCACCAGCCCGGTGCTCGCCGTCTCCGACTGGATGCGTCAGGTCCCGGACCAGATCAGCCAGTGGGTCGAGCAGGACTACACCTCGCTGGGTACGGACGGCTTCGGTCTGTCCGACACCCGTGAGGGCGCCCGCCGCCACTTCGGTGTCGACGCCCAGTCGATCGTGGTGGCCGCGCTGGCCCAGCTCGCCCGCCGCGGCGAGGTACCGGCGTCCTCCATCAAGGAAGCCCGGGAGCGCTACGGCCTGTAAGGCGCGAGCGATCCGACCGTGAGGCGGTCCGCCCCCGTGGGGGCGGGCCGCCTCACGGCGTTGCGGGCCGCGCCCCGGACCCGTACTCCTGGAGGGAGACCGCCCGGTCGTCGGCGAGCAGCTCCCCGAGGCGCGCGAGGTGGTCCGCGGCCATCCGGCGGCGGTCCTCGACCGCGGCGAGGCCGGCGCGGATCTCGGCCGCCTCGGCCCGGGCCTCGTCGACCAGTGCGGCCGCCCGGTGCTCCAGCTCGGCGGCCTTGGCCACCGCCTCTGCGAGCAGTCCCTCCGTCTTCCTGACCGCCTCCCGGCGCACCGTCGCGGCCACGACGCGGGCCTCGTCCATCAGCGCCACCGCCTGCCGGCCCTCGTCGGACCAGCTGAAGTGCTGCTTGCCCGCGATGCCCGGGATGTGCCGGAGTTCGCGGAGCACCCCGGCGGCACTCTTGGGCCGGTCCTCGGGGGACTTGCTCAGGAGCGCGGCGATCAGGGTGTCCAGCTCCTCGGGCAGGCCGCGCACCTGCGGGGCGAGGGCGGCGGGGGTCTCGGAGATCTGGCGGTGCAGGACGGCCAGCGGGCTGTCGGCCCGGAACGGGGGCTCCCCGGCCAGGCCGTGGTACATGAGGCAGCCCAGGGAATAGAGGTCGCTGCGCTGGTCGATGCCGGGCTCGCCGCGGGCCTGCTCGGGGGACATGTACTCGGGGGTGCCCAGGGTCGCGCCGGTGACCGTGCGTCCCGCGCGGTAGAGGGTCTCGCCCAGGAACTTGGCGATGCCGAAGTCGAGGACCTTGATGACACCGTCGGCGGTGAGGATCACGTTGGACGGTTTGATGTCGCGGTGGACCACGCCCCGCTCGTGTGCGGCGGCCAGTGCGGCGGCTACCTGTCCGGCCCAGTCGACGAGCACGTACCAGGGGACGCGGCCCGATTCCCGGAAGGCCTCCTGGAGGGTACGGCCGTCGAGGCGTTCCATGACCATGTAGAGGATGCGGCGGCCGCCGATCTCGGTCTCCCCGCAGTCGTGGACGGTCACGGTGTGCCGGTGGGGGAGGTTGCCGGCCGAGCGGATCTCGGCGAGGAAGCGGCTCTCGATCTCCTCGGCGTCCATGCCGGACAGCACGGGGACCGCGGAGACCAGTTTGGCGGCGACCCATCGCCGCATCCGCTCGTCCCAGGCGCTCCACACCTCGCCCATGCCCCCGCCGCCGAGGCGGTCCTCCAGCCGGTACCGGCCCTCCAGCATTTCCCCCCGCATCCGGGTCCTCCCCCGACTCGACGCCCGCGGTCCGGATCCGAGTATGGGGCCGTGCGGGGGGTGGCCACCGGCCTTTGGCCGTATGAGCGGTGGCGGCGCGGGGGTGGACCCGTGATGCTGGAGCGGTGATGGACGAGACGGAGTTCTGGGAGATCGTCGACCGTACCCGCGAGGCCGCCGAGGGCGACCCCGAGGAACACGCCGAGCTGCTCGTGGAGCGGCTGGCGCAGCTCGATCCGGACTCCGTGCTGGACTTCGCCCGGCACTTCGAGTCGCGGTACAACCGGGCGTACACCTGGGACCTGTGGGGCGCCGCGTGGGTGCTGCTCGACGGGGCGAGCGACGACGCGTTCGACTACTTCCGGTGCTGGCTGATCGGCCAGGGCCGGGAGGTCTTCGAGGGCGGGGTGCACGACCCCGACCATCTGGCGGAGCTCCTCGGCGAGTTCGACGAGGAGATCGACGGGGACGGCGAGGAGCTGGGGTACGCGGCCGACGAGGCCTACGAGCAGCTCACCGGGGCGGTCGCACCCGATCTGGGCATCCCCCTGCAGGCGGCGGAGCCGGAGGGCGCTGCGCTGGACTTCGAGAACGAAGCCGTGCTCGCGGAGCGCTTCCCCCGGCTGTGGGACCGTTTCAGGGGCTGAGGCCCCCGCGTCGCGTCAGTAGTGCGTGCCGCCGTCGATACGGATCTCCGTGCCGGTGATGAACGCACCGTCCTCGGAGCCCAGCATCGCGACGACGCCGGCCACCGTCTGCGGGCCGGCGAAGCCCTGGCCGAGGGCCGGGGCGAGCTTGGCGAACAGGCTCCAGTCGGTGTCCTCGGGCAGGCCGGGGCCGTTGCCGGTGGTCATGCCGCTCTCGATGGAGCCGGGCGCGACGGCGACGAAGCGCAGGCCCTGCTTGCTGTATTCGGCGGCCAGCGCGTGGGTCATGGACTGGATGCCGCCCTTGCTGGCCGCGTAGGCGGACATGTAGGGGTGGGCGAAGGACGCCGAGGTGGAGCTGAAGTTGACGACGACCGGCTGGTCGCCCTCCAGCAGCGCCGGGATCGATTCGCGGATGACCAGGAACGTACCGGTCAGGTTCACCGAGATGATCTTGTTCCAGAATTCGAGCGTGGTCTCGTGGGTGTGCGAGGACCGCAGGATGCCGGCGGCGTTGACCAGCACGTCGAGCCCGCCGAGGGCGGCCACGGCGGCGGCGATGCCGGCCTTCACGGCGGCCTCGTCGGATATGTCGAGCACCGAGGTGGTGAGGCCGTCGGCGCGGCCGTCGGCGGCGGCCTGCTCCGCGGTGGTCTTGAGACCGGCTTCGTTGACGTCCACGGCGTGGACGCGGCCGCCCTCGGCGAGGATGCGGTGGACGGTGGCCTGGCCGATGCCGGAGCCGCCGCCGGTGATGAGGACGCGACGTCCTTCGTAACGGTTCATGAGGACGAGCGTACTCCCGTCATGACACGTTTTGCCACCCTGTCAAAGCGTGCATTACCTCCTCGGGCTGAGGGTATTCTTCCCTCGTGAGATCCCCTCGTCCGTACTCTCCCCAGGCCGGCCCCGGAGCCCAGTCGCTGAACGAGCGCCGCAAGGCCGCCACCCAGCTCGACATCGCCCGCGCGGCCTGCGAACTCTTCGCCGAGCACGGCCCCGACGGCACCACCGCCGAGGACATCGCCCACCGGGCGGGCGTGGCGCTGCGCACGTTCTACCGCTACTTCCGCAACAAGCAGGAGGCCGTGGCCCCGCTGCTCGCGGGCGGCGGTGACGCCTGGCGCGCCCTGCTCGCCGAGGAAGACCCCGGCACCCCGCTCGCGCAGGCCCTGGAACGCGCGGTCACCCGCGCGCTCACCGAGCCCCAGGCCATCGACGAAGGCCTGGAGGTCACCCGCGGGCTGCTGCGCGCCGCCGCGACCGACGAGGCGCTGCGCGCCGTCTGGTACCGGGTCAACCAGGACTCCGAGGAGAACCTGGTCCCCGTGATCTCCCGCCTCGCCGGCCCGGACGCCGACCTCCTGTCCATCCGCCTCCTCGCGGCGGCGGCCACCGACGCGATCCGCATCGCCCTGGAACTCTGGTCCGCCACGGACGCCCCGCCCCTGGGCCCCGGCTCCCCCTCGGACCTGGCGCTCCGCTGCCTGCGCGACCTCACGGGCGCGATGCCGCTGCTGCGCCCTTCCCCCTGAGAGGACCCCCTTGCAGACCGAGACCACCTTCACCGCCGGCGGCACGAAGCACACGATCAGCCGGCTCGACGTCCAAGCGGCGTCGGCCCGTCTGGTGCCCGTTCACAGTGAGCACATGCCGAACAACTCGTGGTACGTGCTCGTCGGCACGGACCTCCACACCCCGGTCGACCTGGTCAACCACGCGTCTGGCAGCAAGCTCGACGACGTGGAACCCGCCCGCCGCATCCTGCACGATCTGGGCTTCCCGCTCTTCTGCCTGGCCTGGGGCAAACTCCTCAAGGGCCACCCCGAACACGCCGACTACTGAGTCGGCCGCAGGAACCGCTGCGACTTCTGCTCCAGATGCGCGGCGAAGAAGGCGGGGGCGTCGGGGCGCATCCGGGCCAGGGCGACCATCGCCGTCACGATGACGTCGGCGACCTCCGCCTCCACGTCTCCCCACGTGTGCGAGTTGCCCTTACGGGGATTGGTGCCCTTGGCTCCGATGACGGCCTGCGCGGCTTCCCCGAACTCCTCGCCGATCTTCAGGATCTGCAGCGTCACGCTCTCCTCCCGCCCCACCCCCCGCTCCCGGTCGTGCTCGTCGAACCGCGCCCCGAGCGCCCCGATGGTCTTCCACGTGTCGTCCATCCGCCGAACGTAGTGCCACACGACGGAGCCCCGCCCCCCTCTCGAAGAAGGGGACGGGGCTCCGGGGCGATCAGTGCGTCAGCACGGCACGGCTTAGAGGTCGAAGTAGAGCTCGAACTCGTGCGGGTGCGGGCGCAGCGCGATCGGGGCGATCTCGTGGGTGCGCTTGTAGTCGATCCAGGTCTCGATCAGGTCGGGGGTGAAGACACCGCCGGCCAGGAGGTACTCGTGGTCCTCCTCCAGGGCCTTGAGGACGTCCTCGAGGCTGGTCGGGACCTGCGGGACGCTCGCGTGCTCGTCCGGGGAGAGCTCGTAGAGGTCCTTGTCGATCGGCTCCATCGGCTCGATCTTGTTCTTGATGCCGTCGAGGCCGGCCAGCAGGAGGGCCGCGAACGCCAGGTACGGGTTCGAGGACGGGTCCGGGGCGCGGAACTCGACGCGCTTGGCCTTCGGGTTCGAGCCCGTGATCGGGATGCGCATGGCGGCCGAGCGGTTGCGCTGCGAGTACACCATGTTGACCGGCGCCTCGAAGCCCGGGACCAGGCGGTGGTACGAGTTCACCGTCGGGTTGGTGAAGGCGAGCAGCGAGGGGGCGTGCTTGAGGATGCCGCCGATGTAGTAGCGCGCCATGTCCGACAGGCCCGCGTAGCCGGCCTCGTCGTAGAACAGCGGGTCACCGTTGGCCCACAGCGACTGGTGCACGTGCATGCCCGAGCCGTTGTCACCGAAGATCGGCTTCGGCATGAAGGTCGCGGTCTTGCCGTTGCGCCAGGCGACGTTCTTCACGATGTACTTGAAGAGCATCAGGTCGTCGGCCGCGGCGAGCAGCGTGTTGAACTTGTAGTTGATCTCGGCCTGGCCACCGGTGCCGACCTCGTGGTGCTGACGCTCGACCTGGAGGCCCTGGGCGTCCAGCTCGAGGGAGATCTCGGCGCGCAGGTCGGCGAAGTGGTCGACCGGGGCTACGGGGAAGTAACCACCCTTGTAGCGGACCTTGTAACCACGGTTGTTCTCCTCGGAGCCCGTGTTCCAGGCGCCGGCCTCGGAGTCGATGTGGTAGAAGCCCTCGTTCGCGGAGGTCGCGAAGCGCACGCTGTCGAACACGTAGAACTCGGCCTCGGGGCCGAAGAACGCGGTGTCGGCGATGCCGGTCGAGGCCAGGTACGCCTCGGCCTTCTTCGCGATGTTGCGCGGGTCGCGGCTGTAGGCCTCGCCCGTGATCGGGTCGTGGATGAAGAAGTTGATGTTGAGCGTCTTGTCCTTGCGGAACGGGTCCAGGCGCGCGGTGGTGATGTCGGCGCGCAGCGCCATGTCGGACTCGTGGATCGCCTGGAAGCCGCGGATCGAGGAGCCGTCGAAGGCGAGCTCCTCGTTCGGGTCGAACGCGCGCCCCGGGATGGTGAAGTGCTGCATCACACCAGGCAGGTCGCAGAAGCGGACGTCAACGAACTTGACGTCGTTCTCCTTGATGTACTGCGTCACTTCGTCGGCGTTCTTGAACATCCAACTCCTCCTACTCCCGACCCCGGGGCAGGGGCGGGCTTTATAGCTAGTGGTGCGTCAGTGCGGTGCCGCACGCTGACCCGACCATAAGCAGACGGGGTTTCCCAAGCATGACCCATTTGTTTCGCACAAGTTAACCAGGGTCCCGGCGGAACGGCGCGAAGCAGCACGGGTACGGTGTTCGGGTGGACAAGAGGCAAGCAATCGGATCCTGGCTCTCCGGCCCCCGCGAGGCCGCCGAAGGAATGGGTGTCGACTTCGGATACCCCGGTAAGCAGCTGGGCCTGCCGCAGCAGGGGCCCGGCTCCGTGGCCCGTTTCGGGCGCCGCTTCGCGGCCCTGGTCATCGACTGGCTGGCCTGCCAGCTGATCGCATACGGCCTGATCACAGGCCGCGACTGGACCGGCGCGGGCAACTGGACGCTGGCCCTTTTCGTGGTCCTGAGCATCCTGACCATCGCCACCGTGGGCTTTACCCCCGGGAAGCGGATTCTGGGCCTCCGGGTCATCTCGCAGGACGGCGGCCCGCTCGGCGTCGGCCGCGTGGTGCTGCGCACCCTCCTGCTCGCCCTGGTGGTCCCGGCCCTGGTCTGGGACCGCGACGGCCGCGGGCTGCACGACCGCCTCGGCCGCGCCGTCCAGGTCCGGATCTGAACACGCGACTGAGCACACGCGTCTGAGCACACGCGACACGAACGCGAGGGCGCCCCGGGCCATCGGCCCGGGGCGCCCTCGCGTCGTTGTATACGAAAAGCTGGTCAGCGCATCTTTCCGCCGCGCGGCATGCGCATCCCCTTGGGCATCGGGCCCTTCGGGATGGGCATGTTGCTCAGCAAGTCGCCCATGGCCCGGAGCTTGTCGTTGACCTGGGTGATCTGGGGGCCCGAGAGCACGCGGGGCAGCTTCAGAAGGGTCGTACGGACCTTCTTGAGCGGCACCTCGCCCTCACCGGTACCCACGATGAAGTCGTGGACCGGGATGTCGGGCATGATCCGGGACAGCTTCTTCTTCTCGTTCGCGAGCAGCGCCTTCACCCGGTTCGAGTTGCCCTCACCGATCAGCACCACGCCGGCCTTGCCGACGGCCCGGTGGACGATGTCCTGCTGCTTGCTCATCGCGACGGCAGGGGTGGTGCTCCAGCCCCTGCCCACGTTGTCCAGTACGGCCGCGGCTGCGCCCGGCTGGCCCTCCATCTGCCCGAAGGCAGCCCGCTCGGCCCGTCGTCCGAAGACGATCGCCATCGCGAGGAACGCCACCAGGAAGCCCAGGATGCCCAGGTAGACCGGGTGGCCGATCAGGAAGCCGATCGCAAGAAAGACACCGAAGGTGACGATTCCCACGCCCGCGACGATCAGACCGACCTTCGGGTCGGCCTTGCGCGTCATCTTGTACGTCAGGGCGATCTGCTTCAGTCGCCCGGGGTTCGCAGCAGTCTCTGCGTTTGACTTCCTCGCCATGGAGCGAAGTTTACGTGGCCTTCTCGGTCCGGGTCGCCGCGGCCTCGAGTACGTGCTCGGTTTCGACCCGGTCCTGGGCCCTGCGGCGGTCTTCGAGCACCGCCGTCCAGGCGTTGCGGCGGGCGCCGCTCATGAGCAGCGACTCGATGCCCCGGAAGGCGTCGCCGACGGTCGGGATGGCGATGGCGCGTACGGGCGCGGCCTGCATGATGTCGATCCCTTTCACGGAGCTCACATGGGGCGTGCGGAGCGTGGTGCGGAGCGTGGTGCGCGCCGCGTGTGCACCGGCGCGTGCGCGGTGGCGTGCGCGGTGCGTCGAGCAATCGTCACTGATTGGTGTTACCAGGGCGTGACCGGCTGGTCAAACAGTGATGAAACATTTACGCGGCCCGCCGGACTCTTCCTTGAAGAGCCTAGGGGCCGCGTCGATGCGGTGTTACCCACCAGTAAGCATGTGTGCGCGAGTTCACACAGTCATGACGCCGTGCGTCCGGACCGTTCTCAGACCGAGGCGCGCTTCTCCATCGCCTGCTGGTACAGCCGTCCCGCGCGGTACGAGGACCGCACCAGCGGACCCGACATCACGCCGGAGAAGCCGATGTCCTCGGCCTCCTTCGCCAGCTCCACGAACTCGGCCGGCTTCACCCAGCGCTCCACGGGGTGGTGCCGCGCCGAGGGGCGCAGGTACTGGGTGATGGTGATGAGCTCGCAGCCCGCCTCGTGGAGGTCGCGCAGCGCCTGGCTGACTTCCTCGCGCTCCTCGCCCATGCCCAGGATCAGGTTGGACTTGGTCACCAGGCCGTAGGCCCGCGCCTGGGTGATGACGTCCAGCGAGCGCTCGTAGCGGAAGCCGGGGCGGATCCGCTTGAAGATCCGCGGCACCGTCTCGATGTTGTGCGCGAAGACCTCGGGGCGGGAGGCGAAGACCTCTTCCAGCAGCTCCGGGACCGCGTTGAAGTCCGGGGCGAGCAGCTCGACCTTGGTCTGCCCGGCCGCGCGCTCCGCCGTCTGCTGGTGGATCTGGCGCACGGTCTCCGCGTAGAGCCAGGCACCGCCGTCCGCCAGGTCGTCGCGCGCGACGCCCGTGATGGTGGCGTAGTTCAGGTCCATGGTGACGACCGACTCGCCCACGCGGCGCGGCTCGTCCCGGTCCAGCGCCTCGGGCTTGCCCGTGTCGATCTGGCAGAAGTCGCAGCGCCGGGTGCACTGGTCGCCGCCGATGAGGAAGGTGGCCTCGCGGTCTTCCCAGCATTCGTAAATGTTCGGACAACCGGCTTCCTGGCACACCGTGTGCAGTCCTTCGCCCTTCACCAGGGCCTGCATCTTGGTGTACTCGGGACCCATCTTCGCCCGGGTCTTGATCCACTCGGGCTTGCGCTCGATGGGCGTCTGGGCGTTACGGACCTCCAGGCGCAGCATCTTGCGTCCGTCGGGTGCGACTGCGGACACGACCGGCTCCCTGTGACTTCGATTCTTCGGCGCCCACCAGGGTACGCCCGTAATTCGTACGTTCTTACGTCGGCCAACCTGCGAGGGGCCCGGCCCATTCCCCGGAGGGACGGCCCGCGGCTAGCCCGCGGCGGGCTCTATCTCGCGGGGCCGCAGCTCCGCCTGCTCCAGTACGTCCTTCAGGTGCCGTTCGATCACCGGCAGCACCTCGGCGATGGTGATCTCGCGCCCGAGTTCGTACGAGAGCGAGGTCACACCGGCGTCGCGGATGCCGCAGGGGACGATCCGGTCGAACCAGGTGTTGTCGGGGTTCACGTTGATCGCGAAGCCGTGCATCGTGACGCCCTTGGCGACCCGGATGCCGATGGCGGCGAGCTTGCGGTCCTCGCGGCGCTGGCCGGCGTTGGACGGGGCGTACTCGGGGCCGTTCAGGCGCGGGTCGAACTCCTCGTCCGCCAGCCGCGGGTCGAAGTCGAGGGAGAGCCCGCCGATCTTCGGGCGGTCCTCCACCGGGTCGCCCAGCACCCAGACCCCGCTGCGCCCTTCGACGCGGGTGGTCTCCAGGCCGAACTCGGCGGCCGTGCGGATCAGCGCGTCCTCCAGGCGGCGGACGTGGGCGACCACGTCCACCGGGCGGGGCAGCTTCATGATCGGGTAGCCGACCAGCTGGCCCGGCCCGTGCCAGGTGATCTTGCCGCCGCGGTCCACGTCCACGACGGGCGTGCCGTCGAGCGGCCGCTCGCTGTCGGCGGTGCGCCGGCCGGCGGTGTAGACCGGCAGGTGCTCCAGCAGCAGGCAGGTGTCCTCGACCTCGTCCGCGAAGCGGGCCGCGTGCACCCGGCGCTGTTCCTCCCACGCGGCCGTGTACTCGACGGCCTCCGGTCCGAAGCCCAGATGGACAAACCCAAGCTCAGCCACCGCGGCGCCTCCTCGTTGAACCTGCCGTCGAACTTGCTGTGTGCACGTATCGCACCAAGCAAGGGTACGGCGGCCCGCGCGCGGCCCTTCAGCCGCCCGTCACGGGCACCGGACGCGGCCCCGGCGGCGGCTCCGCGGGCGGTTCCGCGGGCATCTCCGCGCTCAGCTCCGGAGCCGGCTCCGGCAGCTGCCTGGGCCGCCTGCGCCCCTTCGGCGGCCGGTCCGGGTCCTCGTCCGCCCGCGGCAGCCGCCGGTGCCCCTCGGAGTGGTCGTTGACCCAGCCGCACACGCCGCACGCGTACCGCCCGTCGAGGCCCGCGATGTACGTCCCGCAGCGCCGGCACTCCGCCTCGGTCAGCTCGGGCGCGGCCAGCTCGGGTACATGCAGCGGGGCCGTGGACTCTGCGCAGCTGTCGTCGCCGTAGAGGCGCTCGGAGCTGCCGGGGCGGTGCGCCCCGGTGGGCCGGCGGGTCATGGGGCGCAGCGTACGCGGGTGGAGGGGGTCAGTCCGTAAAGAGCCCCACCGGTTCTGCACACGATCGGATGAATGTGGGGCAGACAGGGCGGTGCGGGCGGAGTTGGCCGCTACATTCACGCCGTTCACAGGGCCGGGACTCCGGTCCGTCACGTCAGGAAACCGTGGAGCAGATGACGGAACGACCTGCCCAGCGTGTCCCCAACCGGCAGCTCGCGGCACTGATCGCCGAGGCCGGGTTCTCCAACGCCGGGCTCGCCCGCCGCGTCGACCAGCTCGGTCTGGAGCACGGTCTCGATCTGCGGTACGACAAGACCTCCGTGACCCGCTGGCTGCGCGGGCAACAGCCGCGCGGTACGACCCCGGCGCTGATCGCGGAGGTGTTCACCCGGCGCCTCGGGCGGCGGCTGTCGGCCCAGGACCTGGGGCTGGACGCGTGCGCCCCCGTGTACGCCGGGCTGGAGTTCGCGGCCACCCCGGAGGAGGCCGTGGACATCGCCAGCGGGCTGTGGCGCAAGGATTCCGGCTCGCACGCCGAGCTGCGCAAGATCGCCTTCACCCCGGCCGGGCTGGTGGTGCCCAGCCGGGACTGGCTCATCGGGCGGGCCGACGAGCGGGTCGGCCGGGGGGCGGAGCAGTCCGCCGCGAGGGTTCCCGAGCAGGGCCGGCCCGTGCCGGTCCGGGCCTCGGTGCCCCGGCAGCGGCAGATCGACCGCGGGCCCGGACAGCGGGTCACGGGCGGGGACATCGCGGCGCTCAGATCGGTGAGCGAGCTGTTCCGCACCCTGGACCACGCCTACGGCGGCGGCCATGCCCGCCAGGCGCTGGTGCGCTACCTGGAGCACGAGGCGGAGCCGATGCTCCGCGGGACGTACGGCGAGACCACCGGGCGGCGGCTGTTCTCGGCCGCCGCCGATCTGACCCGGCTCGCGGGCTGGACCTCGTACGACATCGCCGCGCACGGGCTCGCCCAGCGGTACTTCGTGCAGGCGCTGCGCCTGGCCCAGGCCGCCGGGGACCGGCCGTACGGGGCGTACGTGCTGGTCACGATGAGCCGGCAGGCGGTCTACCTCGGCCACGGCCGGGAGGCGGTGCAGCTGGCCCGGGTGGCCCAGCAGGGCGTCGGCTCGGGCCCGCCCCCGGTGGTGCAGGCGCTGCTGCACTCGGCGGAGGCCCGCGCGCACGCGGTGCTCGGCGAGGTCAGGGCGGCGACGGCCTCGCTGGTGCGGGCCGAGCGGGCGCTGGGCGCGGCCCGGCCGGGTGACGACGTACCGCACTGGGCGCGGTCCTACGACGAGGGACAGCTGGCGGACGAGTTCGGGCACTGCCACCGCGACCTGCAGCAGTACCGGGCCTCGGCGCAGCACGCGGAGCGCTCGCTCCAGCTGCGGGCGCCGGGGTACGCGCGCTCGCGGCTGTTCTGCCGGGTGGTGCTGGCCACGGCGCGGCTGGGGCTGGGCGAGCTGGACCAGGCCTGCGCGCTGGGCGCGGAGGCGGCGCAGCAGGCGATGGAGATGCGGTCGGTGCGCGCGGTGGAGTACGTACGGGACTTCGAGCGCCGGCTGGAGCCGTACCGGGACGCGTCCGCGGTGCGGAGCTATCGGGACCGGGTGGCGGCCTTGTCGTGACCCTGCGCGGGTCGGCGCTGACCCGCGGGTCGGCTGCGCGTGTGTCCCTGCGGGTGCGTTGCCGGGGCGCCGCCCCGGACCCCGCGCCTCAAGCGCCGGCGAGGCTGGATTTGCCCCGCCGGCTCTGTTGGATGGCGCTCAGGCCGCCACCGGAAGCATGGCTTCCGGGGCGGCCGGGAGCGGGATGCCGAAGTCCTTCAGGACGGCTCCGGCGGCGCGTCGGGCCGAACGCAGCGCGCCCTCGACGGTGTTGGTGTCCCGGTGGTCGCCGCACACGTAGAGCCCGGCGAGGACCCGGACCGGGCGGCGCGTGTCCTGCTGCGGGGGCATGGCGGGGACGGCCTCGGGGGTGTGGTGGACGGCGAGGAGCTCCCACTCCCGGGTCGAGGTCTCGTAGAGCCGGGCCAGGCGCGAGGCGACCGTGCGCGCGGGCGGCGGGGGGCCGAGCACGGTGGTGGTGACCAGGCTGCGGCCGGCGGGGGCGCGCGTCGGGTCGACGGCACTCATCACGGCGGTGTGCGCGACGGGCCACTTGGGGTCGCCGTCCAGGAGCAGCGAGCCGTCCCAGGGCAGGGTCCCGGTGGTGGCGTGGTGGATGACGGTCACCTCGTGGAAGGCGGGCACGCGCAGCCCCGGGAGCAGTTCGGCCGCGGCCCGCGCCCCGGTGGCCAGGACGGCGGAGCGGCAGCTGAAGTCCCCGTGCCCCTCGGTGGTGACGAGGTTGGTGGCCACCGACCGGACCCGGACCCCGGTGCGTACGGTGCCGGGCGGCAGCGCGGCGGCGAGCAGTCCGGGCAGGGTGGCGGCGCCGCCCTCGGGCACGGCGAGGCGGCCGCGGGCGAAGGTGCGCAGGGCGAGGTCGGCGACGCGGCTGGAGGTGGCCAGCGCGGGGTCGCGCAGGAGCGCGGCGAGAAGCGGGCGCAGCGCCGCACCGAGGCTCCGGGAGCTCAGGGCGGCGTGCGCGGTGCGCTCCGGGCGGGCGAGCAGGCGTTCCTCGGGCAGCGCGGCGAGGCGGCCGAGGGCGGCGCCGATCCGGGCCTGGTCGAGGGAACCGCTGGTCAGGGCGCGGGCGGTGGTGAGTGCTGCGGCGTGCAGGATCCGGCCGTCGGTGTGGATGAGGGCGCCGGGCGCGAAGGGCCGCAGGACCAGGTCCTCCAGGCCGGGGGTGCGGGCCGGCTCGGCGTAGGCGGTGTTGAGCAACTGGCCGACCCGGTCGAGCCGGAAGCCGTCCAGGGTCTCGGTGGCCATCCGGCCGCCGGAGTCGTCCGCGCCCTCCAGGACGATGACCGTGACCCCGGCCGCGATCAGGTGGTGCGCGGCCGCAAGTCCCGAGACTCCGGCTCCTACGATGACTACGTCCGCATGGTGTGCGTGTGCGCTGTTGAGCACGTGCCCCTCCCCGAGGTCGGCCCGGCTGTGTGGGAATCCTCCTTCCCCCAACCGGCTCCAGCGGAACCCGAGTTGACGGAGCTATTGCGAGCAGCGCGGTCAACTCCGGTCGCACGGCGGTCGCATTCGGCTCACGTACGGTCGCACGCGGACGCCGGACGCTCCCCCTCGGGCTTCGCCGGCTTCTCGGCGCGGGGGGCGGAGGGGTTTGACGGGGTAGGGGGGCACTGGCGTGGCGGGGGTACCGGCAGGCCGACCGGCGTGCCGACTGGCGTGCCGACTGGGCGTGCCGACTGGGCGTGCCCGTTGTCGTACCGACCGGCGTACCGGCTAACGCGCCAGCGCCGCCCTGATCGACTCGTCGATCCCGGGGTACCGGAAGACGAAGCCGGACTCCAGCAGCCGGGCGGGGCGCACCCGCTGGCTGCCCAGCACGTCCTGGGCGAACTCGCCGAGGACGAGGCGCATGGCCGGAGCCGGTACGGCGAACACCGCCGGGCGGTGCAGGACCCGGCCCATCGCGGCCGTGACCTCGCGGTTGGTCAGGGGCTCCGGGGCGGTCAGGTTCACCGGGCCGGTCATCGCCGGGGTGTCGAGGACGTGGCGCAGGGCGGCGAGCTCGTCGTACATCGAGATGTGCGACCAGTACTGGCGGCCGTTGCCGAGCCGGCCGCCGATCCCCGCCTTGAAGATCGGGAACAGCTTCCCCCAGGCCCCGCCCTCGGCCGCGACGACCAGCCCGGTACGGGCGAACACCGTCCGGACGCCGGCGTCCTGCGCGGGGGCCGCGGCCGCCTCCCACGCGATGCACACCTCGGGGAGGAAGCCCGCTCCCGCCGGGGCGCTCTCGTCGACCGCCCGGTCGCCGGTATCGCCGTAGTAGCCGATGGCGGTCCCGCAGACGAACACCTCCGGCGGCTCGGCCATGGCCGCGATAGCACGGGCCATGGCGGCCGTGCCGTTGACCCGGCTGTCGCGGATCTCCCGCTTGTACGCGTCCGTCCACCGGTGGTCCCCGACCCCGGCCCCGGCCAGGTGCACGACGGCCCCGCAGCCGGCCAACCCGGCGGGATCGACGTAGCCGGCCGCCGGATCCCACCGCGCCTCGTCGGCCGCGGAGGCCGCCCGCCGCACGAAGCGGACCACTTCGTGCCCGTCGGCACGCAGATCCCGCACGAGAGCACTGCCGATGAGACCGGTGGCACCGGTGACTGCGATACGCATGGCCCCATCTTGGCACCGCCGGGGCTGCGGGGCCCTGGGCCAGGGCGCGCGCAGCCGCCGGGCGCGGCGTTGGGCGCAGCCGCGGGGGCGGGTGGGGGCGCAGCCCTGGGATCGGGTAGGCGCAGCCCCCAGGGGGCGGGTGCGGGCGCAGCCCCGGACCGGGTGCAGGCGCAGCCCCCAGTCGGGCGGGGTGGGCGCAGCCCCCGGGTTGGGCGCGGGCGCAGCCACGTGTCGGTGTCGGGCGCGGCCCCGGGCGCCGGCCCTGGCCCGGGTCGGGCTCGGGGGCGCAGCCCCCTGGCCGATGCTGCCGCTCCGCGCCGGACGGCGGCAGGGGTGGATGGGGTGGGTCAGGATGGGGTCGCTGTGCCGAGCCAGGTGCCCACCGCGTAGGTGACGGCCATTGCCAGGGCGCCGCCCGTGACGTTGCGGGCCACCGCTCGGGCCGCGCCCGCCCCGCCCAGCCGTGCGCTGAGCACTCCGCACAGGGTCAGGGCCAGCAGCACCGCCCCCACCGTCACCGGCACCCGCCCCGACGGCCCCGGCAGCACGATCGCCAGCAGCGGCAGCAGGGCCCCCACCGTGAACGCCACCAGGCTCGCCAGGGCCGCGTGCCACGGATTGGCCAGTTCGTCGGGGTTGATGCCCAGCTCCACCCGCGCGTGGGCCCGTAGCGCGTCGCGTTCCGTCAGCTGTTCCGCCGCCTCCCGCGCCACCGCCCTGCTCAGCCCCCGCTCCACCAGGAGCCCGGTCAGCTCCTCCAGCTCCTCCGCCGGGGATTCCGCCAGTTCCCGCCGCTCCAGGTCCAGTGCCGCCTTCTCGGAGTCCCGCTGGGAGCTGACCGACACGTACTCCCCCGCCGCCATCGACAGCGCTCCCGCCAGCAGCCCCGCGACGCCCGCCGCGAGGATCGCCGACCGCGAGGTCGTGGCCCCGGCGACGCCGACGACCAGGCCCGCCGTCGAGATGATCCCGTCGTTCGCGCCGAGCACCCCCGCGCGCAGCCAGTTCAGCCGGGTGCTGATCGCCGCGCTCTGCGTACCGCCGTCGGTGCCCATGCCCGAGCCCGCGCCACCGCCCGTGCCGCCGTCCGTCGTTTCCGTCACGCCCCCACTGTCGTGGCCTCCGCCGCCCGGGGCCACCCGGCGTGCGCGCCTTCCGTGCCGGTACCAGGGTGGAGGAGTGAGACGCGTACGCGAGGAGCCGGGCTGGCTCCGCGGGGCGCCGCCGCCGCGCTGGGCCCGGCTCGCGCCCGCGGTGGCTCTGTTCGTGCTGGTCTGCGCCCAGCGCGTCACCCCCGGCGATGTCGAGTTCGGCTACTTCCTGGCCGGGCTCCCCCCGGTGGCCGCCTTCGCGTACGGCGCCGCCGGCACCGCCGTCTTCGCCGGCGTGGTGCTCGTACTCCTCGGCCTGCCCGGCATCGGCATCGCGCACGCCCGCGGCTCCGACCTCGCCACCGTGGCCGCGATCGGCCTGTTGAGCGTGGTCGTGGCCTGGGTCCGAAAACGTCGTGACGCCCAGCTGATCAGCGTCCGGACCGTCGCGGAGGCCGCCCAGCTGGCGGTGCTGCCGCCCGTCCCCGAACGGGTCGGCCAGGTCCGCTGCTCCGGCCTCTACCGGGCCGCCCAGCGCGGCACCCTGGTGGGCGGCGATCTGTACGACGTCCGGGTCGGCCCGTTCGGCGTGCGCGCGGTGGTCGGCGACGTCCAGGGCCACGGCCTGGCCGCCGTCGGTACGGTCGCCTCGCTGCTCGGCGCCTTCCGGGAGGGGGTCCTGGACGACGCGGAGCTCACGGCGGTGGCGGCCCGGCTGGACCGCCGTCTGCTGGCGGACGCGGCGGGTTCCGCGGTGGAGCACGCGGAGCTGTTCGCGACGGCCGTGCTGCTGGAGTTCCCGCCGGGGCTGGACCTCGTACGGATCGTGTCGTGCGGGCATCCCCCGCCCCTGCTGCTACGGGGCTTCGTGGTCTCGGAACTCGACGTGGAGCCGGGGCCCCCGCTCGGCCTGGGGCTGGCCGGCCCGGCCCCGTCGCAGCCCACCGAGCTCCCGGTCCGGCCGGAGGACCGGGTCCTGCTGTACACGGACGGGGTGACGGAGGCCCGCGACGCGGCGGGGAACTTCTACCCGCTGGCCGCGCGGGTGCCCGTACTGGCGACGGATCCGGTGGGGCTGGCACAGGCGGTGTGGCGGGACCTGGCGTCCTTCACCGGGGGCGGGCCGCGCGACGACGTCGCCTTGCTGGTGCTCTCACCGGACGGTGACCCCGACGGTGCGCACCGCACGCCGTGACGGCTGCGATCACCGCGATCACCGTCATCGCCATCGCCATCGCCATGACCGCACCGTACTGATCATGTGATCAAACGATGACAACTACCCATTTGGGCCATTCTCCGTGTTTCGCTCGGGTCTCCCGCTCCCCCAAGCACGGAAACCGAGGCCCACTGCATGCACGCACCGCGGAAGCACAACCAGCGAATCACGGCCGTCGTGGCAGCGGCGGGCGCCATGGCCCTGCTGATCGGAGCGATCGTGCTCGGCGCGGCCGGGAAGGAGGCGATGGCCCCCGACTCGGGCTCGGCGAAGGACCAGGTGATCGAAGCCCCCGCCCGACTGAAGGCGAGCTCGGCCCTGGCACCCGCGCCCGCGGCCGAGGACGGGGACGGGGACGAGGGCAAGGTCGTCAACGTCACCCTCGACGACGGCCCGACCTCGCGTCAGAGTTGAGGGGCGAGAAGGGTCAGCCTCAGAACGGCGGCGACGGCCGACAGCGCCGGCAACACGAACCACCACCCGCGCAGCCAGCCGACCTTCACGAACATCCACGAGAGCAAGACCGTCACGACGGTGAAGCAGAGGGCGGCACCCGCGGCGAAGCCGGAGTTGGTGACGGCCTGCCTGTCCCAGGGACCGTCCGGCTCGACCATGTAGGCGGTGAGCACGACGTAGCACGTCACCAGGTGAGCGAGAGCGAGCACGCTGGCACACACCGCCGCGCCGACCCGGCCCGTGGACTCCGGCCGCGGCCCGCCGGACGCCACCGGTGCCGAACCTGCGCTTCCCGTCACTTCAGCGCCCCCTTCACCCGGTCCGGCCTGCGGTCGAACCCCCCGGCCGTACGCCTGGGCATCGTACGACCTCGCCGGCCGGTCGGCCCGGGGTGGGCGACCGGCCGGCGAGGCTGTTACGCGGCTTCGCGGATGAAGGAACGGACCAGCTTGCAGGTGACGTTGGACGGCCGGTGGATGCCCGTCCGGACGGCCATCGCGCGGATCTTGCGGTTGGTGGCGCGCCGGACGTCATAGGTTCCCGAGTCGAGCAGGGATATCGCCAGCCGCATCGCCTTCAGCCGCCGGTTGTGGCTCTCGTACCACTCGCGGGGCAGCCCCGCCGGCAGCGGCTTCTTCTTGACGGTCTCGATGGTGCGCAGGGTCATGGCAGTGGCCATCTACAGCCTCCCAAACGGTAGTTGGCATCCTGTCCTTCTCCTTCGATTTTACCGGCGACCACTGACAAAGGACCTGGCCAGGCGCCGCCTCGCTAAGCTTCCGGGTATGGAGATCTGGATCAATCCGGCCTGTTCGAAGTGCCGCAGCGCGCTGACCCTGCTGGACGCGGAGGGCGCCGAGTACACCGTCCGCCGCTACCTGGAGGACGTGCCTTCCGAGAGCGAGATCCGCGAGGTCCTGGGCCGCCTGGGCCTGGAGCCGTGGGACATCACCCGCACCTCGGACCCGCTCGCGAAGGAGACCGGAGTACGGGACCTCCCGCGCGAGGAGACCGAAGCGGCCCGGCAGCTCTGGATCAGCCATCTGGCAGCGCACCCGAAGCTGATCCAGCGCCCGATCATCACGGCGCAGGACGGCACCGCGGTGGTGGCCCGGTCGGAGGAGGCGGTCCGGGAGGCGCTTGCGCGCAAGGGTTAGGTCGGGTGTCCGGCGAATCTTGCCGGGCGGCCCGCCGGCGCTGACCGGCTATGGTGCCCCACCGGACAAGGAGCTGGTGGGGCAGGTTGGGGCCGCCGCTAAATGCTTCGACATCGGGCGCGGCGATCGGGGACGCTTCGCGCGATGACAAGAATCGACGACACGCCGCCCGCGTGGGACGAGCGCACCCAGCTCACCACGTTTCTCGACTACGCACGTCACACCGCCCGCGCCAAGTGCGAGGGCGTCTCGGTGGAGAACGCCCGCAAGGCGCTCCTGCCGGGCTCACCGCTGATGACCTTGAGCGGATTGATCAACCATCTCCGCTGGGTCGAGTACTACTGGTTCCAGGTGGTCTTCCTCGGCGAGGAGGACCAGGGCCCCTGGACCGATGAGGACCCCGACCGCGAGATGCGCATCGCCGTCGACTTCCCGCTCCCGCAGTTGCTCGACGAATACGCCGAACAAAGCGCCCGCTATCGCGAACTGGTCGCCGGGAACAGCCTGGCCAAGCAGGCCCAGCGGGCCATCCGCGACGGCCTCCATGTCGACCTGCGCTGGATCCTCCTCCACCTCACCGAGGAGACAGCCCGCCACAACGGCCACCTGGACATCCTGCGCGAGATGCTCGACGGCACGACCGGCGGCTAGACCGTCTCGGACGCGGAGGCCGCAGCGCGTCAGCGCAGGGCCGTCATGACCGCGCCCCACTGGGCCGTGGTGGTTCCCGTCAGCGCGCACGACTGGGCGGCCGGGACGGTCCGGTAGGCGCTGGTCAGCCGGTAGGAGGACAGCTTGCTCTCCGGCAGCGCGGTCCACTCGGCCGCGAACGCCGGAGCGGTCCCGGTGTTGGTGCCCACCGCGCCGACCAGGAGGTCCCCCGCCGCGCAGTCGAGCCTGCTCGAACCGGTGCTGAAAGCGGTCCTGCCGGACTCGCCGTGGGCCTGCGCGTGGCCTACCGCCTCGCCGACCCCGCGGAACTCGTCCACCGTGACGTTGTACTTGCTCGCGTGCGGGTAGACCACGTGGATCGAGTCGGCCGTGGTGAGCGGACGCACGTGGAACGCGGCGAGGAGCATCGTCCGGTGCCTGGAGCTGTCCGTCTCGTCGCCCACGATCCGGAACTCGTCGCCTCTGGTGTCCGTCACCTCTACCCGGCCGGGGCAGGTGCTCGTCAGCATGAGGCTGACGACCAGCGCGTCCCCCTCCGCGACCGGGGACACGACGGGCAGCACGAAATCGGTGCCGGACAGGATCTGCTGGTCCCCCGCGGGGCGCGCCACCCAAGCGGCGGGCGTCTTCGGTGACGAAGGCGCAGCGCCATTGCTTGCGGGCGGGGCCGGCTTGGGCGACTTGGCCGGCGGTGTGGGCGCCGGGCTCGCGGACGGGCAGCCCTGTTCCTCCACCGGATACCCCGCGTGCGTGGCGGCCGGGGTCCGGGGCGGGACCGTCGTGGCCATCGCCGCCGCTCCGAGGGCGGCGCCGAGGACGAGGGCCACGGCGTGGGTGACCGCCCGGCGCCACCTCGGGCCGCGCCTTGGGCTCCGTAGCCCCCGTAAGCCCCGTAGCCCCCGTAGCCCCCGCGCGTCCGCCCCGGGGGCCGGCTCCTCGGGGCCGGGATCGGGGGCAGGGCCGGGGCCCGGAACCGGGGTTGAGGCCTCGGCCGGGATCGGGGGCGAGGGCGGGGGCGTCTGCGGGTCCCGGGTCGGGTCCGGGCCGGCGTGGCCGTCCGGGGAGAGCCGGAGCCTCGTCCAGGCTTCCTTCCAGCGCGGCAGCGCCGCCTCCGGCACGCCGAAGGCCACGAGCAGCGCCCGGACCCGGTCCCACGGGGGCAGCGAAGGGCGTTCGGGTTGCAGGGCGTGCGCGATGGTGGTGTGCGGCAGTCCGGTGCGGCGCTGCAACTCCCGTAAGGACAGGCCTTCCACCGCTTTCAGCGTGCGCAGGGCCTCGATGAACCCGGCCACGGTGCGCAGCCGTCCCGGATCCGACCCCGCCCGGCCGTCGCCGACGCTCCGACCCGGACTCTCCCGCTCCGAACTGGTCATGGCTCCCCCGCCGTCCGCGGCCCGCCACCGGATTCGGGCGTCCGAAGACGCCCAGGTCGGTCCGTGCCGATCCACGGACGCCGTGCGGGCGGCCGGATCCTATGGCCGCCGCGCCGGGCCCCGAAATGGATCAACCGGCCATCTCTCCGGACCGCGCTGGCCGAGAGCGGGCGGACCAAGGTCCTGCCGCCTAGGCCGTCTCTTTCGGATCTTGTCGGTCAGGTCCGCGTCGTCCGGTGCCGTGCCTCGGCGCGCTGCCGGGGCTTCCGTGTACTGGACGTACTCGGGTGCCGCGGCAGTGCGGCGAGGTGCGGTGCCGGGCGGCGCGGACCCGGCAAGATCCGAAAGAGACGGCCTAGCCCGGCCGCGGATCCTTCGGCGGGGCAGGGCCCCTCCCCTCACGCGGACCCCATCCCCCACCCCCTACGCTTGCCGAGGTCAGCCCAAACGGGGATGAATCGCACCCAAGGACCGCCCTCCGTGACCGAGCAGTCTCCGGAAATCCCCGCAGCACCCCTCCTCCCCCCGCCCCGCCGGAGCGCGGACTGGATGTTCGGCGGGGTGTACGGGACGGTCCTCGCGTCCGGGCTGCTCGCCGCGCTCGACCAGAAGGGCGGGGACTACACGCCCTTCTACGACGCCAGCTGGGTCCTCGTCACCGCCGCCACCGCCGGGCTCGCGCACGGGTACTCGCACCACATGGCCACCCACCAGCCCGGTTCCGCCGGGCACCGGTGGCGGCTGCTGGGGCGGGCGCTGTGGAACGAGTGGCCGATGATCGCGGCCACCCTCCCCACCGTCCTGTTGCTGTTCGTCGCCGGGCTCACCGACTGGGACTCGCACGGGGTCACCGCGATCGGGCTCGGCCTGAACACGGCGATGCTGTTCGCCTGGGGCTGTTTCGTCGCCCTGCGGGTCGGCTACAAGCTCGGCTCCGCGCTCCTGATCGGCGTCGCCGACGCCACGATCGGGCTGGCCATCATCGTGGCCAACGCCCTCATCAAATAGGCGGGGACCTCGCCAGATAGGCGGGGACCTCGCCAGATAGGCGCGGCCCCCGTCACCCCGGCAGCTGCCCCTCCGCCTCCGCCAGGATCTCCGTCAGCCGGGCGCCGAACTCCGCGCCCCGGGTGTCCGGCACCCCGGTACGGGCGGCCGTGAGCAGTGCGTCCAGGGCGCTGCCGTAGGCACCCGGGACGTTGCTCCACTCCGGCAGGCCGAAGACGCCCTCGGCCCCGCGCAGTTCCAGGCCCACTCCGGCGGCGGCGCGCGGGGAGCTGAGGCTCAGGACGGCGGTGCTGGCCGCGCCGGAGGTGTG
The DNA here is from genome assembly GCF_041434015.1 of Streptomyces sp. NBC_00454. GTDB lineage: Bacteria > Actinomycetota > Actinomycetes > Streptomycetales > Streptomycetaceae > Streptomyces. Next base: position 2,177,610 of record NZ_CP107907.1, read on the forward strand.
GCGCAGGGCCAGTTGGACCACGTCGGACGGGCCGCGGGTGGCGCTGACCGAGGTGACGTCGCCGAGGACGGGGATGAGTACGGACAGGGCGTGCGGGCCCACGTCCCAGAGCCCGCCCTTGGCCTTGCGCCAGGGCGAGTCGGCGTAGGCGCTGGGCTCGCCGTCGGGCGGGAAGACCGCGCCGAGCCAGTGGGCGGCCGCGGTGAACCAGCCCGAGCGCTCCGCCTGCTGCGCCACCCAGCCGGCGGTGGGCTCGGCGAAGCGGAGGGTCAGGAAGACGACGGAGGCGACCCGGTGTTCGACGACGGCGTCGGCGACCGCGCGGGCGTCGGCCGCGGTCGTGGCGACGGGCTTGTCGAGCAGCAGGTGGCATCCGGCGGCCGCCGCGCGGACGGCGAGCGGGGCCTGCACGTCGGGCGGCAGGGCGAAGGCCACGGCGTCACAGTCGGCGAACAGCGCGTCGGGGTCTTCGTACACCTTCACGCCGTACTGGCGTGCGAGCTCGGCCGCGGCTTCGGGGCGCCGGCCCCAGACTCCGGCGAACTCGGAGCCGGTGTGCGCGGCGAGGGCGGGCGCGTGGGTGCGGTGGGCCCAGGGGCCGGTTCCCAGCAGTCCGACGCGGGGGCGCGGCCCGGAAGCGGCCCCTGCGGAACCGTCTTCGGTGGACTTCAAATCGTACGAAATGCTCACCTGCCCAGTCTGCCCCACCCGGACGGGTGCCCCGTGGCCAACCCGCACAACCACGCCCACCTGCGGCGTAAACCTCGGTAACACGGGGTTCACACACGGGCAACGGAAGAGAAATCGCGAGCGGGCACGCTGCGGTCTACACCGCAGTTTCGGACACCGTCGTTCGACACCGCAGTTCGAGATCGCAGCACACCACCGCAGCACCCGCAGAGTCTGCGCCGGAGCGACGCACCGAAGGATGGGGCCCGTGAGCTACAAGGCTGAGTACATCTGGATCGACGGAACCGAGCCGACGGCGAAGCTGCGCTCCAAGACGAAGATCATGGCGGACGGAGACGCGCTGCCGATCTGGGGCTTCGACGGTTCGAGCACCAACCAGGCCGAGGGCCACGCCTCCGACCGCGTGCTTCAGCCTGTGTTCACCTGCCCGGACCCGATCCGCGGCGGCGACCACGTCCTCGTCCTGTGCGAGGTCCTCAACATCGACATGACCCCCCACGAGTCGAACACCCGCGCGCAGCTGCGTCCGATCGCCGAGAAGTTCGCGGGCCAGGCCCCGATCTTCGGCATCGAGCAGGAGTACACCTTCTTCGACGGGACCCGCCCGCTCGGCTTCCCGGTCAACGGCTTCCCGGCCGCGCAGGGCGGCTACTACTGCGGCGTCGGCTCGGACGAGATCTTCGGCCGGGAGATCGTCGAGAAGCACCTGGACCACTGCCTCACGGCGGGTCTGGCCATCTCCGGCATCAACGCCGAGGTCATGCCCGGACAGTGGGAGTTCCAGGTCGGCCCGGTCGGCCCGCTGGAGGTCTCCGACCAGCTGTGGATCGCGCGCTGGCTGCTCTACCGCACCGCCGAGGACTTCAACGTCTCCGCGACGCTGAACCCGAAGCCGGTCAAGGGCGACTGGAACGGCGCGGGCGCGCACACCAACTTCTCCACGAAGGCGATGCGCGAGGACTACCGCGCGATCATCTCCGCGGCCGAGTCGCTGGGCGAGGGCAGCAAGCCGCTGGACCACGTCAAGAACTACGGCGCGGGCATCGACGAGCGCCTGACCGGCCTGCACGAGACGGCTCCGTGGAACGAGTACAGCTACGGGGTCTCCGACCGCGGCGCCTCCGTCCGCATCCCGTGGCAGGTGGAGAAGGACGGCAAGGGCTACATCGAGGACCGGCGCCCGAACGCGAACGTGGACCCGTACGTGGTCACCCGCCTCATCACGGACACCTGCTGCACCGCCCTGGAGAAGGACGGCCTGGTCTGAGGGCCTCCCGCCCCTCGCTCCACCCGCACGACCCGGCGCCCGCCGAGCCCCCGTGGCCCGGCGGGCGCCGTCGTTGTCCACAGGGCAGGGCCCTCCCTGGCGCCCTGTCAGTCCCCTCTGACACGGTGTCCGCATGCTGCCGATCAGAGTCCAGACCGCACACGGCCGTTCCTACGAGCGCCCCGCGCTGCCCTTCCTGTCCGAACTGGCGGGGCGCCTCGACTCGGACGAGAACGATTTCCTCATAGTGGAGCGGATGACGAGCGACCCGGACGTCTACATCCAGGTCGCGTACGACAGTGACGGCGAGTACCTGCTGGAGCACCGCGCCGGTGGTCACGACCGGCATTTCCAGACCCGCCTCCCCACCGCGGCCGAGGTCGTGGAGGTCATGGCCCGCTGGGCCCGCGAGGAGAAGGGCTGGGACCTGGGCCCGGTCTGGAAGCGGCTCGAATTCCAAGCCGAGGAGCCGGCGGAGCCGCTGCCGCCCGAGGTGGAAAGGCAGTTGGAGCAGGCCGTACGGGGCTGGTTGCGCTGTGGCTACCACAGCCGGGCGACCCTCACGGAGAGCGCCGAGGACCACCTGGTCGACGGCACCGTCCGGCCGGTGTCCCGGCAGCAGGCCGCGCAGCTGGTGACCCGGCTCTGGCGGGAGCGGGTGGCCGAGCAGGCCGGCTGGGTGGGCGAGACCGACCCGGAGCGACTCGCGCGGGCCTTCGCCGCGCTCGGCGAGGCCGGACTCACCGCCCGGGAGAACTTCACCTGTTGCCGCAGCTGCGGTACGGCGGAGATCCGGGGGGACGGCGCCGAGGACGCCCGCGGGTTCGTCTTCTTCCACAGCCAGTGCACCGAGGGCGCCGCCGACGGCGGGGACCTGTACCTCCTCTACGGGGGCTTCGCCCCGGATGGCGACGCGGCCGACGAAGGCGCCGACGAGGCGAGGACCGTAGCCGTGGGGCGGGAGGTCGTGGCCGCCCTGGACGCGGTGGGGCTGGAGTGGAGCTGGGACGGATCTGCCCACAATGCGATACAGGTGACCGGACTGGACTGGCGGAAGCGGCTGAACGGCTGAGATTTTGTCGGGATTGTGACGGTCCGTTCACGGGGTGATCGCGGAATATGAGATTCCGCTCCACGACGTGAGACGGGGTCTGCCTTGGCGCCCGTACATCTGCTTGAATGGGCGCATGGCCAGCCACTCGCACACCTCGATCGGTCGCAGCGACCTCGAGCCGTTCTGGCCTTCCCGTCAGGATCACGATTTCGACCGGGTGTGTTGCCGCGCGAAGAACGCGCCGGCCCTCTAAAGCCTCCGGGACCTCCTCACAGACCTCCCCCGAGGCCTTCGGTCTGCGCGGTACGACACAAGACGACGCCAGTACGTACGTCTCCTGCCGACCACTCCGCGTGAAAGAGCTGACCACTCATGGCAAACACCCGTTCCTTCGCCCCTGCCGCCTCCGCTGCGACCGCTCCCCTGACCTACCCGACCTTCCCCCCCAGTCCGCGCCACCGCCTGCGGTCCGTGGACCGGGACGAGGTGGCCCGCGTCGTGGACTTCCTCCCGCCCGGCGCCACCTGGCTGCCGGCCCCGCAGCACACCCTGCCCACCCTGCCGGGCCAGCCGCCGATGGTCGGCTACCTGGTCCTCGTACCGGCCGATCAGCAGCCGATCGCCTTCGCCCCCCAGTCCGTTCCCGCCGCCCAGACCGGACCCGAGGATGATTCCACCATCGCCGGGGACGCCCTGGTCCGCATCGACCCGGCGCAGCGCACCGCCGAGGTGGACGGCCAGGTCCTGGACCTGACCTACCTGGAGTTCGAGCTGCTGGCCCACCTGGTCGCCCACCCGCACCGGGTGCACAGCCGGGACCAGCTCGTGACCACCGTCTGGGGCTACGGCCACGTCGGTGACGGCCGTACTGTCGACGTCCACGTCGCGCGGCTGCGCCGCAAGCTCGGCACGGCCCACCGCGGCGCGATCCAGACCGTGCGCCGGGTGGGGTACAAGTACGCCCCCTGAGCCCCCGCATGACGCCCGGCGCACGCGGCAAGACCTATGACGGGTGGGCCCGTACTCACGAGGGGGAGTACGGGCCCACGCGCACGCCCGGACCTCCGGGCCGCCGACGGCCGGCCGGACCGGGTTCGACCCGCTAGACCCCCTCGGCCTTCCGCGACCGGCGCGCCGCCGTGAATCCCAGCAGCACGTCGACGGCCAGGAACGCCACCAGGCTGATCCCGAGCAGCGGCAGGAACCAGCCCACGACCGCCGTGGCCGCGGCCAGCGGCAGCAGCAGCGCCACCGGCAGCTTCCGCCAGGCCCCGCGCGGCTGCGGGCGGCCGGCCGAGAGCCTGCGCTCCTTGGTCGGGCGGCGCAGCCACCACATGCGGTAGCCCCAGACGATCGTGCACATCAGCAGGACCGCCAGCAGGGCCAGCGCCAGCTGGTTGACGAGCCCGAGGGTCAGGCCCATGTGCAGGTCGATGCCGAAGCGGGTGAGCTGGGCGAGCAACGGGTAGTCCGCGAAGCGGAGTTCGTCGATGACCCGGCCGTCGGCGGGGTCGATCGAGACGGCGTCCAGGTGCACCGGCACCTGCTTGTCCTGCTCCTTGATCACATACCCCTTGCCCTTGGCGGGCAGGGTGATCCGCAGGTATTCGGTGACCCCGGCGGAATTGGCGAGCACCACCGCCTGGTCGATGTCCACGTTGTCGACGGGGGCCGGCGGCATCTCCATGCCCTCCATGCCCTCGGTCATGACATGGCCGGCGTGGTCCCCGCCCGCGGCGCCGGCCGCGGAGCCGCCGATCTTGGCGGAGACGGCCGGGGTGGCCCCGCCGAGGCTGTCCTTGAGCTCTCCGACGTTCTCGCCGGCGTACTTCGACCAGGTCAGGCCGGTGGCGGAGAGGCCGACGAGGCCGATGGCGAGCCAGACGCCGACCGATCCGTGCCAGGACAGCGTCCTGCGCCGGCCGGTCGCGGCCCGGTCGGGAAGGGCCAGCAGCGCCTTACGGGTGCGCCTGCGGCCGATCCACAGCGCGAGCCCGCCCAGGGCGACGACCCACAGCCAGCTCGCGGCGAGCTCGCTGTAGTTCCGCCCGAACTCCCCCAGCTGGAGGCTGGCGTGGAACTCGCTCAGCCAGGCCCGCAGGGGCGGCGCGTCGCCGACTGTGGTGAGCTTCCCGCGCACCTCGGCCGTATACGGATCGACGAACACCGTGAGGGTCTCGCCCTCGGCGAGTCCCGGGCTCTCCATGATCACCCGGGTGGTGGCATCCGCCTCGGGTGCGGGCCACACGGCGGTCACCGAGCCCTGGGGCGCGGCCCTCTTCGCCGCGGCGACCTGGGAGCCGAGCGTCAGCGTACTGTCGCCGACGCCGTCGACCGTCAGCTGGTCGGAGTAGAGGATCTTCTCGGCCTGCCAGGAACCCGCGTAGAGCAGCCCGGTGGCGGCGGCGACGAACAGCAGCGGGGCTATCAGCACCCCGGCGTAGAAGTGCAGCCGCAGGAGCAGCGGCCGCAGCGCGGCCCAGGTGCCGGGCCTGCGGCCGGAGGATCCCGGCATGGCGTCGGTCGCGGTGTCACCCGTGGCGTCGGGTGTGGGGTCGGATGTGGTGTCGAGCTGGCCGGCGCCCGCGGCGCGGGCCCCCCTGGCCTGGTCGAAAGACATGGGTGTCCTAGGTATTGGCGAAGACGTGGAAGACATGGGTGAGCGGCCCCAGGTCTCGCCGCCTCGCCAAGGAGGTGCGCCGTTCGGTCAGGCGCGGACAGGACGGCCGGGGGCCGTGATGCGTATCCGAGCCGGCCGGGGCGGCCCGCGGCGCTCGGCGGTGTGCGCGTGCACGGCCCCGCGCAGGGTGCGCGGCCGTTCGTACCGGGGAAGGAAGGCAGGCCTCGGCGGTACGGGGGCCACGCGCGTGCGCAGCAGGGCGAGGACCCGGGAGAGCGGCCGGGCCGCGAGCAGCGCTCCGGCCGCGAGGACGGCGGCGAGCCGGAAGACGGCCGCCTCGCCCCAGGCCAGCCAGGCCGCGCAGAACAGTCCGGCGAGGACGTGCGCGGCGATCATGCCGAGGCCGTCTTGGGCGTGACCGGCCATCGCCGCGCCCATGTCCATGCCCGAAGCCATGTCCATGTCCATGCTCATGTCCATGCCCATGCCCATGGCGCTCATGTCGTGCGCGCCCGCCATGTCCATCGCGCCCATGTCCGCGGACGCGGACGCCGATGCCGATGCGGATGCAGACGCCGAGAAGACCAGGTGCAGGACCGCCTGGACTCCGAGCAGGGCCGAGCCGATCGAGAGCGGTCCGCGGCGCCGTCCGGCGCCGAGCCAGGCGAGTCCGCCGGTCAGCCCGAATGCGGATAGAAGCCCCAGTGCAGGAATGTCCGTACCGGACATGTACGAATGCCCCACCGCACCCAGTGCGGCAGCCACCGCCGCGAACATCGCGGCCCGGGCGGCGCGCAGTGGCGCGGGGCTGGGTGGCATGACCTGGGAAATGCTGCCATGGAAACCCGCCTCGCCCGACGCGTGGGGGTGTCCGATCATGACCAGGTGAACTCACTGCGCTGGAAGGTGCCGCTGGGCGCCGTGTACACGGGCGGGGTCCAGCTGGGGGCGTACGCCCTGGAACGGCTGGATCCGGCGGCCCGCGAGCGGGTGCTGCGCGCCTGTTCGACCAATGCCGACAATCTCGACGCCGGCCGCTGGGAGACCCTGCCGGCCAGCGCGTTCCTCGTCGAGGAGCCGATGCCGCTGCCGTACGCGCTGCTCCTGATGGCGGCCCTCGGCTACTGCGAATACGCGTACGGGGCCTGGTGGACGGCCGCCGCCTTCCTGTTCGGGCACGGCGCGGCGACCCTGCTGGTCTACGGGGTGCTGCGCAGGACGGCCGGTCCGCGGACCCGGCGGGCGGTGGACGTGGGCACGAGCTACGGGTTCAACGCCGTGCTCGGCGTGCTGACCTCGGCGCTGCCGCGCGGGCCGGTGCGCACGGCGGCCCGGGCGGGGCTGCTGGCGCTCGCGGCGCGGCCCGTCCTGATGCGGGGCCGGACCTTCACGGACGCCGGGCACCTGGTGGCACTGGGGCTCGGCCTGGGGGTGTCCGTGGCCGCCGATTACCTTTCCGGAGCGAAATCTCCGAAAATCATATGGATGACACGCGTCACCCCCTGAATTCATATGACCCCTATGAATCCATAGCCACGCCAACGCTGGAGTCGCCAAGATGACCGCCACCCCCGCAACGACCGTCGCCAACCTCCGCGACCTCGGCGGCACCCCGCTCTCCGGCGGCCGCACGGTCCGCCCCGGCCTGGTGCTCCGCTCCGGCCAGCTCGACCGGCTCGACGTGGACAGCGACCCGGCGGTGGCCGCGCTGGGCCTGCGTACGGTCATCGACTTCCGCACCGACGCCGAGCGCGCCGACCACCCCGACCGGGTGCCGGCCGGTGCCCGGCTGCTCATAGCCGACGCCCTGGCCGACAAGATGAGCTCCGGCCCGGCCGGCATGCCCGTCGCCGCACAGCTCAAGGACCTGCTGTCCGACCCGGCGGTCGCCGAGGAGCACCTGGGCGGCGGCAAGGCGCAGGCCCTGTTCGGCGGCGTCTACCGTTCACTGGTGAGCTCCGGCTCCGCGCAGGCCTCGTACCGGACGCTGCTCACCGAGCTCGCCGACCCGCAGTCGGGCCCGCTGCTCTTCCACTGCACGGCGGGCAAGGACCGTACGGGCTGGGGTGCGACCGTCGTCCTGTCGCTGCTCGGCGCCGACGACGAGACGCTGATGAGCGAGTACCTGTCGGTCAACCCGGCGGTGCGCCAGGCCTTCGCCCCGATGATCGAGGGGTTCACGGCGGCCGGCGGGGACCCGGACATCGCACTGGCCCTGATCGGCGTCTTCCCCTCGTACCTGGAGGCGGCGATGGACGAGGTGAACACCCGCTACGGCTCGATGGAGAAGTACGTGCGCGAGGGCCTCGGCATCTCCGACGAGACGGTCGAGGCGCTGCGCGCCCGCCTCATCGCCTAGGCCGTCCCTTTCGGATCTTCCCGGTCGATCCGAACGCGTGCACTGGCGACGGGTGACCATCCGACCATTCGCTCGTTCTGCTGAATGTGACTGCGCCGGATACCGCCACCCGCCCCCTCTCGCCCGACGTCGAGCAGGCCGAGGCCGCCATCGTCGAGCACTACCCGCGGCTGGTGCGGCTGGCCTACCTGGTGCTGCCGCCCGCCCTCGGCCGCAACCGCCGGGTCCTCACCGCCCACTCGCTGGCCCAGCGCGCCCTGCCGCGCGGCCGCCGGGACGGGGCGGTCGCCGCCCAGGCCGCGGTGCAGGGCGGGGTTCCCGGGCAGCGGGGCGGGGCGGGTCCCGAGTCCGGGTACGCGTACGTACGCCTGCGCGTGCTGCGGGCCGCCCTGGAGGCCGGGATCCCGCTGACCTTCCGCGCTCTGCCCCGGCGGGCCCAACTGCCGCCACTGCTCCCCCAGGTGTGGGGGCTGCGGCTGTTCCCCCGCTCGGGCGGCGCCGAGGAGCTGGCGCTCGACCAGTGGCTGGCCACCCTCGACGGGCCGGGGCGGGCCGCCTGTGTCCTGCGGGCGCTGGAGCGGCTGCCCGAGCCGGAGGTGCTGCGGGTGCTGGCGGAGGCCGGGGTCGTGAATCCGGCCGCCGCCGTCGCCGAGTCCGGGGATCCGGCGACCGACGAGCTGTTCGCCTCCCCCGAGTTCGATCCGTGCGTGCTCCAGGCCCGGCCCACCGATCTGCTGCGCCGACGCCGCTTCGCGCGGGCCGGGATCGCCGCCGGAGCCGCCCTCGTGGTGTGCGGGGCCCTGCTCGCCCTGCCCGGCGGGGGCTGGGGCGCCGACGGGGCCGCGGCCCCGCTGTACGCGAAGAACGCGGCGGCGGAGCAGGCCCTGGATCCCGGGCAGCTGGTCCGGGCCGCGGCGGGGGCCTGGCGCACGTCCTCCCGTACCGACTACTCCGCCTGGCCCGCGCGCGGGGACCGGGTCGACGACACCGCCCTGCTGCGGCGGGCGCTGGCCGTCTGGGCGCGGCCCGGCCGCTCGGTGGTCGTCTCGGCCACCCCCGGCACCCCGTCGGGTCCGCCGATGGGGCCGCCGCAGCTGCTGTTCGCCGGGACGGTCGACCAGGCCGTCGTGGTGCTGCTGTACGACGGGCTGCGCGTGGCCCGGTACGCGGAACCGCGCTCCGGCACCGAGATCGCGGCCCTGGACTTCGCCCGGACCGACGGCGCCTCCGAGGACACGGCGACCGCGCTCGTACTCAGCCGGGTCGACGGCAACGTCCGCTACCTGGCGGCGCCCTGGGTGACGGGGGCCGCGCTGCGGGACCTGCTCAAGCCGGGTGAAGCCCCCTCCGAGCTGAAGCTGACGCCGGGCGGGATGACTCCGCCGGTGCCCAGCCCGGCCCCCGGCGGGACCTGCACCAGCTGGAACGCGCTGACCCTGACCGGGGACGGCGCGACCCGGCTGATCACCGACCTGGGCGAGCTGACCCCGGCCCGGCTGACCTCGGGGGCGCCGGGCGCCGAGCGGAACGTGACGGAGGGCGCGGAGCTGGGCGACTGGTCGCGGATCGCCTGTCTGCTGCCTTCGGTGCGCTCGCACGGGGTGCGCACGGTCAACGCGTGGACCTACGCGAAGCAGCCGCTGCCCGAGGGCGACGGCTCGGCGACCTGGCTGTGCACGCGGGCGGAGACCTGGCAGGGCACGGCGGACCGGGTGCAGGCGCAGTTCCTGGCCCCGGGAGCCCCGTTGGCGGCGCAGGCCGCGAAGGCGGAGGGCTCGCCGGCGTGCGGGGCCCGGGAGCCCCGGGTGCTGGCCGGGGTGCTGTGGAAATCGAAGGCCGGGCAGTGGTACGTACTGGCCGCGGGCAGCGCGCAGTTCGCCTCGCTGACGGTGGGCGGCGGCCAGGTGAGCGGGTCCGCGGTGGGCAACCGGCTGGCGGTGAAGGCTCCGGCGGGGGCGCAGGTGGAGCTGTCGGGCAAGTTGACGGACGGGACGAAGGCAGGGGTGCTGCGGTAGTCGCACCGGGACGTGGGTGAATCTTCAACCGTCGCGAACGGTCGGGTAGTTGGCGCGATCCGGACATGACTGCCACTAGGCGTACATGACATGATCGGATTCCGGTTACTGGTAGGTAACCGACCCACCCCCCTCACGTACCGAAGGTTCACCCACGTGCGCATGCTCGCCCGACGGCTCCTGCTCCCCGGCCTGACCACACTCGCGCTCACCGCCACCGGCTGCTCCTCCGCGCCGCACCCCGCCGCCACCGACGCGGCCGCCCCCGCCGCCCTCGCGTCCGCGGACGACGGCACGTCGCGGCAGCTCGACGTGGCCGCGGCGCCACAGGGCACACCGACACCGGCGGCGGTGTCCCGCGCCGACGGGAAGGGCAAGGCCGGGCAGTCCTCGCTGAAGGTCGCCTCGTACGACCAGGCGAGCGGACGGGCCGTCATAGCCAAGGCCCCGCAGGGGCCCGCCCCATCCTCCTCGGCCGCCCCATCGTCCTCGCCCGCCCCGTCGTCCTCGCCCAGCAAGAAGCCGGAGCCGGACAAGAAGCCGGAGCCCGGCAAGAAGCCCGAGGCCGACAAGCCCGTCGCGGTCGGCGACGTCATCGCCAGCGCACCGGCCCCCGGCGCCCCCAACGGCCTGCTCGCCAAGGTCACCGAGGTCGTCGGCAAGACCGACCTCGGCACCGAGGTCAAAACCGCCTCCGCGACACTGGCGTCCGTCCTGAACGAGGACAAGGCCGACGGCAAGGTCCCCGTCGACCCCTCGTCGGTCACCGTCGAACCCCTGATGAAGGGCGTCACCTTCTCCTGGGCCAAGAGCCAGGGCATGACGTTCGGCCCCGAAGGCGCGAAGCTGCCCCTGGGCAACCTGCGGCTCGACGTGAACGCCGCCGTGGACACCGCCCCGGACGCCCCCGCCTCGGCCGGCGCCTCGGTGTCCGGGTTCGTCCAGCTGGCCCCCCAGGTGGAGTTCGCGTACGACGGCAGCCCGGGCGGGGGCGCCGCCGGGCCGCGTTCCGCCTTCCTCGGCATGAGCGGCGACTGGTCCTCGCAGTGGAAGCTCCAGGGCCGCGCCGCCGCGAGCGCCGGGGCGCCCAAGCGGATCCCGTTCGCCAAGCTGCACAGCGCTCCGGTCATCCAGGTCGGACCGGTGCCGGTCGTGGTCAACCTCGACCTGACCTGCTACGTCCAGGTGGAGGCCGACGGCCACGTGACCCTTGACGTCCAGCAGGACGTCAAGGGCGACTTCAAGGTCGGCGGCTCCTACGCGACGGGCAAGGGCTGGACCCCCGCCAGCGCGTCCACCGTCCGCAGCACGCCGGTCCGGGCGAGCGTCACCGCCGCCGGGAAGGTCAAGGGCGCGCTCGGCGCCGAGGCCTCCGTCGGCCTGTACGGGGCCGTCGGCGTCAGCGCGGACTTCGCCCCGTACCTGCGCGGCGAGGCCGACGCCAAGGCGAGCGCCTCCAGCGATGGCAAGACCTCCCTCAGCGGCGCGTGGGCACTGTACGGCGGCTTCGACCTGAACGGGCAGCTCCACCTCCAGCTGTCCCTGTTCGGCACGCCCGTGCTCGAGCGCCGCATCCCGCTGGGCACCCTCAACCGCGAGTGGGCCCTCGCGAGCGGGCAGACGGGAAGGTAGCCGGACCGTGCCCCCGGGCCCGGGCCCGGGGGCACGGAACTTGATGGACGCAGAGGGGTTTCCCTCCCCCATACCCATCAGTACATTGACGCCATGTCTAATACGCCGCCCGCGTCGCCCGCCCCCGTGGCGTCGGAACACATAGAACTCAAGGCGCGGAACGTGTCCTTCTCCTGGGAGGACACCCCGCTCCACTGGCTGCCCGGCGATCCCTTCGCCAACCACACCATCAACGTGCTGCACCTCCTGCTCCCGGCGGGCGAGCGCTGGTTCGTGCACGTCTACAAGCAGGTGCTCCCGTACATCACGGACGACCGGCTGCGCGAGGACGTCGTCGGGTTCATCGGCCAGGAGGCCATGCACGCGAGCGCGCACGACGACGTGCTCCCGCACCTCAAGCGGCTGGGCCTGGACCCGACCCCGTACACGGCCCAGGTCGACTGGCTCTTCGAGAAGATGCTCGGCGACCGGACCCTGCCGCCGGGCAAGGCGCGCAAGTGGTGGCTGATGGAGCGCGTGGCGATGATCGCCGCCATCGAGCACTACACGGCGTTCCTGGGCAACTGGGTGCTGAACGCCGAGGAGCTGGACCGGCGCGGCGCGGACCCGATGATGCTGGACCTGCTGCGCTGGCACGGCGCGGAGGAGGTCGAACACCGCTCGGTGGCCTTCGACCTCTTCATGCACGTGGACGGCAACTACCGCCGCCGCGCCCGGACCTGGGCCACCGCCTTCACCGCGCTGGTCTTCCTGTGGCAGCGCGGCTCGCGCTACTTCATGGAACACGACCCCGAACTGCCGCCCGGCGCCAAGGCCTCGGTGGGCCAGTTCCACCGTTCGGGGCGCAAGGGCACCCTGCCGTCCACGGGCGCGATGCTGAAGTCGATCCCGACGTACCTGTCGCGCACCTACCACCCCTCGCAGGAGGGCTCGACGGCCCAGGCCGTCGCCTACCTGGCCTCCTCCCCCGGCGCGAACGGTGGTTTCACGGCATGAGGCGGACCACTGCGATCTCGGCACTCGCGGGCGGCGCGGCGCTCTGGCTCGCCAAGCGGGCGATCGGCCGGCGCATCGACGCCGGCTCCCCGCTCTGGCCGCTGCCCGCGCTGGAGACCCCGGTGTCGGGATATTCGCCGCGCCGGTGGATCCCCGCGCTGATCGTCTCGCGCGAGGAACCGGCGCAGGGGGTCCTGTCCCTGGTGCTGGAGTCCCCCGAGCTCCCGGAGTGGACCCCGGGCGCGCACGTGGACGTCCAGCTGCCTTCGGGGCTGGTCCGCCAGTACTCCCTGTGCGGGGACCCGTCGGCGAAGGGCCGCTACACCATCGCCGTCCGCCTCGTCGAGGACGGCCGCGGCGGCTCGCGCGAGGCGCACGCGCAGCTGGTGGAGGGCGCGGAGCTGCCGGTGCGGCCGCCGCGCAACCGCTTCCCGCTGGAGCCCGCGGACTCGTACGCCTTCGTCGCGGGCGGCATCGGCATCACCCCGATCCTCCCGATGCTGCGGGCCGCCGACGCGCGGGGCGCGTCCTGGACCCTCCTCTACGGGGGCCGCTCGCGCGCCTCGATGCCCTTCCTGGCCGAACTCGCGTCGTACGGGGACCGGGTCACGATCGCGGCGCAGGACGAGTCGGGCCTGCCCGACCTGGCCCGCCTCTCGGCCCCGGCGCCCGGCACCCTGGTCTACTGCTGCGGTCCGGCCCCCCTGATGGCCGCGGTTCAGGCGGCGGTCCCGGAGTCCGTGCCGGTCCACCTGGAACGCTTCGCCCCGGCGACCGGATCCGCGGACGCCCGCCCCTTCACCGTGGAACTCCAGCGCTCGGGGCGGCTGGTGGAGGTCGCGGCGGAGGAATCCGCCCTGACGGCCGTGCGCCGCGAGCTCCCCAACACCCCGTACTCCTGCGAGCAGGGCTTCTGCGGCACCTGCCAGCACCAGGTGCTGTCGGGGGCCGTCGACCACCGCGACACCCTCCTGACGGACGGCGAACGCGAGGACTCGATGCTGCTGTGCGTCTCCCGCGCGGCCACGGACCACCTGGTTCTGGACCTCTGAGGGACCTCCGAGGGACGGCCCGGACGGCCCCGCCGGGACGCGCAGTAGGGTGTTCCGCATGACAACCGGGGTGCGGCGCAGGATGGGTGTCGAGGAGCGGCGGCAGCAGCTGATCGGGGTGGCGCTGGAGCTGTTCAGCCACCGGTCGCCCGATGACGTCTCGATCGACGAGATCGCGGCGGCCGCCGGGATATCGCGGCCGCTCGTCTACCACTACTTCCCCGGCAAGCTGAGCCTCTACGAGGCTGCGCTGCGCCGGGCCGCCGACGAGCTGGCGCTGCGGTTCGTGGAACCGCAGGAGGGGCCGCTCGGGGCGCGGTTGCTGCGGGTCATGGGGCGTTTCTTCGCCTTCGTTGACGATCACGGGCCCGGGTTCTCGGCGCTGATGCGGGGCGGGCCGGCGGTCGGGAGCAACCGGGCCAACGCGATGATCGACGAGGTGCGCCAGGCCGCGTACGAGCAGATCCTGGCCCATCTAGGGGTCCCCGCACAGGCTCCGCCCGCGCGCCTCGAGCTGGTGGTGCGCTCGTGGGTGTCGCTGGCCGAGTCCACCGCGCTGATCTGGCTGGACGGGCGGCGGATCCCGCGCGCCGAGCTGGAGCTGCAACTGGTGCACGACTTCGCGGCGCTGGCCGCGGTGAGCGCCGCCTACGACGCGGAGATGGCGGGCATCCTCGTACGGATCCTCGTGGACGAGCCGGCCGACGGGCCGTTCGGGGACCTGGTGGGGCGGCTCGCGGCGCTCGTACCGGCGGCCGCGGAGACGGGCGTGCCCGCGCCGCGTCGATAACGGCGCCCCGGACGGCCCTCCTTGATCATCCGGCGGGCGATAATGCCCGCGTGATCATTGACGACGGGATCTTGTTCCGGCAGGCCGAGGAGAAGGACGCCGGCACGCTGGTGCAGCTGTACGACCAGGCCGCCCGCTGGATGCGCGGGCAGGGGATCGAGCAGTGGAAGCCCGGGGAGAAGGACCCCGCGCACTTCCAGGCGGTCATGCGGGAGGGCGAGGCGTGGCTCGCCTCGGACGGCGACGGGCGCACCGTCGGGGCGTACGAGCTGTGGTGGTCCGACGAGGAGGCCTGGGGCATCCAGCCGCCCGTCGCGGGCTACGTGCACCGGCTCATGGTCGAACGCGAGACCGCGCCCGCCGGGGCCGGCCGGCGGCTGCTCGAACATGCCGAGCGGCGCATCGCCAGGACCGGCCGCGAACGGGCGCGGCTGGACTGCGTCTCCACCAACCCCCGGCTGATCGCTTACTACCAGGGTGCGGGCTACCGGGTGGTCGGGGAGTTCCCCCACAAGGAGGGCAAGGACGGGCGGGTGTACGGGGTGATCCTGCTGGAGAAGCGGCTGGACCGGCTCACCCTGGTCTGAGCCTGGTCTGAGCCTGGTCTGACCTTGGTCCGAGCCTGGTCCGAGCCGCTTCTCCGAAGGGATCAGCTCCGCTTGAAGACGGCCACCGTGCGCCCGGGGACCGTGAACTCCCCCGTCCCCGCGTCGTACGCCGACCTCTTGACCGTGGCGTCCACGCCCGAGGCCTGGACCGGGTGCAGTCCGTAGGCCGTGCCCGCGAGGGCGGGGAGGCGCTGCGCTTGAGGCGCCGGGGTGGCGTTGAAGACCACCACCAGCTCGCCCAGGGTCATGGTGATCACGCCCGGGGTCTCCTGGGGCCCGGAGAGCGGGAAGGCCAGCCGGGACTGGACCGCTTCGGCCGAGGTGAGGGCGAAGGCGGGTTCGCTCGTGCGGATCCGCAGGAGGTCCCGGTAGGCGGCCGAGGTGCCGGTGATCTCCGTGCAGCCGGGGGTTCCAGTGACCGCGGTGGCCAGCAGCGGCTTCGCGTAGGGCCACTTGGAACGGTTGTCGGCGGCCGGCGGCAGGCCGCGGCCGAAGCCGTTCCCGTCCCGGCAGTCCCAGTGGACGGCGTTGAACCAGTCGCCGCTGTCGAAGGAGTTGCGGTCCAGGGACTTGGAGCGCAGCAGGTCCGTGCCGGCCTGGGACAGGGACGGGCCCTGGGAGAGGGTCGCGACCGACATCCCCAGGGCCTGCATGCGGGCCTGGTCGGTGGCCGAAGTGCCCTCAGGGAGCTTGTACTTCAGGGCGTCGAAGAGTGATTCGTTGTCGTGGGCGTCCACATAAGCCAGTGCGTCGCCGGGCGCCGCCGCGTAGCCGGCCGGGGCGCCGTTGTAGTCCACCTGGGACCCCTTGACCGCCTTGCCCGTGGAGTCCGTGAAGGCGTACGAGGCCAGGTTGCCGGTCAGTCCGACCTTGATCAGGTCCTGGTCGTGGAGGAGCCGGGCCCGCTGCTCGGCGGCCGTGCCGTTGGCGGGCGAGGAGTTCGGCGCCGTGAACAGGCCGGACGCGAAGCCCTGTACGCGCGGGTCCTCGTCGAAGGGGCCGCCGCCGCGCACCGCGTCGCGGGCGCGGTCGGAGAAGGTGGCGATGCCGGTGCCGGCCATGTTCTGCTGGGTGGCCTGGACGAAGCGGGCGTCGTTGGCGACCTCGCCGAAGTTCCAGCCCTCCCCGTAGAGGACGATCTTCTTCCCGTCGACCCCGTCCTTGGCGACGGTCAGCGCGTCGAGGGCGGCGCGCACCGCCAGGATGTTGGCCTTCGGGTGGTGGCCCATGAGGTCGAAGCGGAAGCCGTCCACCTTGTACTGCTTGGCCCAGGTGACGACCGAGTCCACGACGAGGCGGCCCATCATGGCGTTCTCGGGCGCGGTGTTGGCGCAGCAGGTGGAGGTGGCGACGGAGCCGTCGGCCAGCAGCCGCTGGTAGTAGCCGGGGACGATGCGGTCCAGGACGGACTTGTCCGACTGCCCCGCCGCCACGGTGTGGTTGTAGACCACGTCCATGACCGTGCGCAGGCCCGCGCCGTTGAGGGACTGCACCATCCGGCGGAACTCCACCGTGCGGGCCGTGCCGTTCGGATCGCTGGCGTACGAGCCCTCGGGGACCGTGTAGTGCAGCGGGTCGTAACCCCAGTTGTACGAGTCCTTCGCGGCCGCGGCGGCCACGCAGGCCTGCTGCTCCTCGGAGTCCGGGGCGTAGACCTTCAGGTCGCAGGCGGGCTCGGTGCGGTCGGCGGCCTTCTCCGGGATGGTGCCGATGTCGAAGGCGGGCAGCAGGTGGACGTACGAGGTCCCGGCGGCGGCCAGGTCGCGCAGGTGGCTCATGCCCGCCGAGCCGGTGTCGGTGAAGGCCAGGTACTGGCCGGGGTGGGTGGTGGTGCGGTCCGCGACGGAGAAGTCGCGGATGTGGAGCTCCTGGATCTGGGCGGAGGCGAAGGGGACGGCGGCGGGCTTCTTCAGCTCCCGCCAGCCGGGCGGGGCCAGCTTCGGATCGGCCAGGTCCACGGCCAGGCTGTAGGCGGAGTCCGTGGTCAGGGCGGTGGAGTAGGGGTCCGTGACCAGGTTCCGGACGATCTGGCGGGTGCTCGGGGCCCAGACGGTGACGGCGAAGCGGTACTTCTTGCCGGTCCAGTCGCGCTCCCCGCGCACCGACCACACACCGGTGGCGTCGTCGCGGCGCATGGGGACGGTGCGGCCGCCGTCGAGCTCCAGGGCGACCTGCCGGGCGGTCGGCGCCCAGACGGAGAGGGTGGGGCGGCCGTCCTTGAAGACCGGGCCGAGCGGGGCGGATCCGGCGTCCTTCGCGTACAGGTCGTCGAGGACGCCCGCGAGCTGGACACCGGTGGCCGCCAGGACGGCGCCGTTCGCGGCGCGGGCGCTGGCGACCAGCTGGCCGCGCAGGGCCTCGCGGACCCGGTCCCGGTCGCGCGGGTCCACGGTGAAGGCGGCGTACTGGGCCAGGTGCGGGAACTTCGCCTTCTGGGCGGCGGTGAGCTCGGTCTTCGACAGGCGCAGCCATGCGGCGCCGGCCTCGTGGAGGACACCGTTCTCGGCGGTGATCGCGCCGTCGCGGGAGGCGAGGAGCTGGAGCGAGGCGGCGGCCGGCGGGGCGTTCCAGGCGAGGGTGTCCCGGTCGATCCAGACGGCCTGGGCCTTGGTGAGGTCCAGGGCGGCGGCGGAACCGGCGGGCTGCGGGAGGAGGTACTTCTCCTTGCCGCCCAGCATCCACACCTCGTGGCCGGAGCCCGTGGCCTTCAGGTCGAGGGACTGGTCGGAGGGGAGGTCCTTGGCGTCGCCGTTGTGGAGGATGTAGCTGAGGCTGGTGGCCCCGGCGGCGAGCGGGACCTCGTAGACGGCCCCGTAGGAGTCGGTGCGGACGGGGAGCAGCGGCTTGGACCAGTCGGTCGGCGTCGCGGCGCCCGTCCAGACGTGCAGCCCCCAGCCTTCGTAGGCGCCGTCGGGACGCTGGTAGTGCAGGACGGCCTTGGTCTGATCCTGCGCGGGGTAGGCGGGGCGCTCTGGGCGGGGGGCTTCCTTGCCCTGGTCGAGCCAGATCTCGCCGGTCTTCGTCACGTCGACGGTGCGGTCGGCGGCCACGTCCTTGTTGCCGTCCTTGTCGATGACGAGGTAGCCGATGCTGCTCGCGCCGGGCTTGAGCCGGACGTAGGCGAAGGCTCCGTAGGCGTCGCGGCCGGTGAAGGCGTGCCCGGCGGGCCAGGGAGTGGCCTCGCCCTCGGCGAGGTCGCCCCAGGCGTACAGGCGCCAGTCGGTGTAGTCGCCGTCGGGGCGGTTGTAGTGGACGATCGCGTACTCGCGCTGGGTGGCGGTGGGGACCTCGGCGGGCGGGGCCTGGCCGGCGCTCGACGCGGCGAGGGCGCTCGCGGTGCGGCCGGCGGGGTCGACGGCCACGGCCTTGTAGCGCAGGGCCGTGCCGGCCGGGGCGGTGAGGTTCTGGGTGACCTTGTAGGGGGCGTGGTCGGCGGAGCCCAGGACCTGCCACTTGTCAGTGCCGGTCTGGGCGGCGAAGACGACGCGGCTCAGCGGGTCGCCGGTCACCTCGGCCGTGAGCTCGACGGTGCCGGTGGCTCCGGGTGCCGGGGCCTTGAGGGTGATGGTGGGCTTGGCGGCGGAGGCGGCGGGCTCGGCGGTCGGGGTGGTCGCCTGGAGGACGACGGAGCCGAGCGCGGGGACGGTGACGGTGAGCTTCCCGGCGGCGGAGGCGCGGGACGGGGCGTTGCTTCCGGCCGCTCCTCCTCCGTAGAGGGTGCGGTACTGGGCGCCGGCCGGGGCGTCGAGCTCGATGGTGCGGGGCTCGGTGCCGTTGTTGGCGGCGACCAGGTACTCGGTGCGGGTGCGGGCGTCCTTGCCGGAGCCCGAGCCGGTGCCGGTGCGGGCGAAGGCGTAGACGGACCCGTCGGAGAAACGTTCACTCTGAACGCCGTCCCGCAGGGCGGGGTGCTCCTTCGTCAGCTTCGAGAGAGCACTGATCTCCTTGTAGAGAGGGTGCTCCGGATCGTAAGCATCGCTCGCGTGCGTGCGCGCCGTTCCGAGCTGGTCGTCATCCAGGTAGTCGGCCACCCGCGAGGCGAAGAGCGGCTGTCGCGCGTCCTTGTCCCCGCCCGCGCCCGTGAACCCCTGCTCGTCACCGGAGTAGATCACCGGATTGCCCCGGGAGAAGAACATCAGCTCGTTGGCCAGCCGGTAGCGGTCCAGCAGCTCCTGCTCCCCCGCCCCCGGCCGGTCCTGCTTCAGGAAGGTCCCGAAGCGCCCCATGTCGTGGTTGCCGAGGAAGGTGACCTGCTCGTACGCGTTCGCCTTGTCGGTCGTGTACCGGTAGTCGTCGCCGAAGACGGACGCCAGCCGGCCGGCCCCCGCGCCCTGGGAGGCGTAGGCGCGGATCGCGTCCTGCAGCGGGAAGTCGAGGGTGGCGTCGAGCCGGCCCCGGGTCACGTAGGGGGAGGTGACGGCGGTGTCGGCGGAGTAGACCTCGCCGAACATGAAGAAGTCCTTGCGCCCGTGCTGGGCCGCGTACTTGTCCAGGGCGGTGGCCCACTGGGTCCAGAACTCGGTGTTGACGTGCTTGACCGTGTCGATCCGGAACCCGTCGATGTCGAAGTCCTTGACCCACTTCTCGTAGATCTTCTCCATCCCCTCCACGACCTCGGGACGCTCGGTCCACAGGTCGTCGAGCCCGAAGAAGTCCCCCTGGTCGGAGGATTCGCCGGCGAAGGTGGAGTCGCCCCGGTCGTGGTACATCGTCGGATCGTTGAGCCAGGCCGGGGACTTGAAGTTCTTCTTCGCCTCCGGGACGAAGGGGGTACGGGGGAAGGAGTCCGCGCCCACGGCGGGGAACTTGCCCTTCCCCGCCCCATAGTCGGAGTCGTTGAACGGCACCCCGTCCTTGGTCAGGTAGGGGAACGCCCCCTTGGACAGGTACCCGTACGAGGCCTCGCGGTAGTCGACCACGTCGGCGGTGTGGTTGGCGATGACGTCGAAGAAGACCTTCATCCCCTTGCGGTGCGCCTTGTCGATCAGCCGCTCCAGGTCGGCGTTGGTCCCGAAGTGCGGGTCGACCTGGGTGAAGTCGGTGATCCAGTAGCCGTGGTAGCCGGCCGATACGTCCTTGCCCGTGCCCTGGACCGGCTGGTTCTTGAAGATCGGCGCCATCCAGATGGCCGTGGTGCCGAGCCCCTTGATGTAGTCCAGCCGGTCGGTCAGCCCCTTGAGGTCACCGCCCTGGTAGAACCCCTTGTCCGTGGGGTCGAGCCCGGTCTCCAGCCGGGAACCGGTCAGGCCGCCCCGGTCGTTGCCGGGATCGCCGTTCGCGAACCGGTCCGGGAGCACGAAGTAGAACTGCTCGCGGGTCAGGTCGTGCCGCGCGGGCTCGGCGGCCAGCTTGGCGTCCGAGGGCGGGGCCGGCGGCGCCTTGGCGGCATCGGCCGCAGCGGCGGGGAGGGCGGGCAGGAGCGTCACGGCCAGGGTGGCTGCGAGCACTCCCGCCGCGCCGGCGAGGGCGGGGCGTATCAAGGCGGATCTCCTCGGGTGCGGGACGGGGCGGGGCGGGAGGGTCAGTTGCGCCAGGTGTCGCTCAGCGTGACCTTGCCGTTCGCGGGGACGGTGGCGGAGCGGTTGGCTCCGCTCTCCCAGGTGACGTTTCCGGCGGCGTCCTTGCGGAGGTACTTGTACGCGAAGACCGTGCCGGGCGGGAGGGTGACGTCGAGCTTCCAGACGGGGTACGCGGCCGGGTCGAGCTTGAGGGCGCTGCCGGTGTTCCAGCTGCCGAGCTCGGCGCGGTCGCCGGTGACGTAGATGTTCTGGCCGAGGGCGGTGGTGGCGTTGACGGCGAAGGAGGCCCCGGCGGCGACGGTCGGGGACGGGGTGGGGGTCGGAGTCGGCGTAGAGGTGGTGCCGCAACTCCGTGCGCCGACGTGCAGGGCCACGGCCGTCCCGGCGCCGAGGGTCGCGGTGAACCGCCCGCCGGAGTCCACGGTGACCGCGCGCCCGCTCTGTACGTCGCAGTAGTCCCCGGCCGCGAGCGAGGTCTGGAACGTCCGCGTCAGCGCGGACCCCTCGTGGTTGATGGCCACGTACGCCTTGGTCCCCCGCCCGAAGGCGATTTGGTCTCCGCCGTTGTCCCACCAGTCGGTGACGGCCTGCCCGCGCGCGGAGTTGCGGAAGCCGACCATGGAGGAGATCTCCCGCCAGGCGTGCTGACACTTCCACCCGTCGGCGTAACAGGCGTTCACAGCACCACCATTGGGCGGCCCGGCATCCTTGTCCGTCCACTCGTAACCGGAATGCACGTCGGGGGACCCGTAGGGCCAGGCCAGCATGAAGACGCTCGCGAGGGTGTAGGCGGACCCGTCCTTGTAGTTGAGGGTGTCCCCGCCGCGCTCGGTGTCGTGGTTGTCGACGAACACGCCCGCCTGACCGCTGGGCATGTACCCCCAGGCCTCACCGAAGTTCTTCAGATAGGCCAGGTTCTCGCTCTGGAAGACCCGCTTGAGGTCGCGGGCGTAGCGGAACTCCTGCACGTCACCGTTGCCGAGGTACTCGGTCGGCGAGACGGCTTCCCCGGCCCCGTATATCGCCTCCTGCTTCCAATAGGCGCTCGGGTTCGTCAGCCGCGACTTGATGTTGGCGAGGTCGGCGGCGGGCATGTGCTTGGCGGCGTCGATCCGGAAACCGTCGACGCCGAGCGAGAGCAGGTCGTTGAGGTAGCCCGCGATCCGTCCGCGTACGTACTCCTCGCCCGTATCCAGGTCGGCGAGCTGCACGAGCTCGCAGTTCTGGACGTTGGCGCGGTCGGTGTAATTGGAGATCGTCGCCCGGCAGTCGTCCATGTCGGTACCGGAGTAGACGCCCGGGTAGTTGTACTTCGTGTACGAACTCCCGCCCGTCCCGGTCCCGTCCCCGGCCGCCATGTGGTTGATGACAGAGTCGGCGACGACCTTCACACCGGCCGCGTGACAGGCGTCGACCATCGCCTTGAAGGCGGCCCGGTCACCGAGCCGCCCGGCGATCTTGTAGCTGACGGGCTGGTACGAGGTCCACCACTGCGACCCCTGGATGTGCTCCTGCGGGGGCGAGACCTGGACGTACCCGTACCCGGCGGGCCCGAGACTCTCCCCGCAGGCCTTGGCCACGGAGTCGAACCGCCACTCGAACATGGCGGCGGTGACGTCCTTCTCACCTGGGGCGGCGGCCACGGCCTGCTGCGCGGACGCCCCGACGAATGCGAGGGCGGTCACGGCGGTGACGGCGGATACGGAGAGCAGCGCGGCGGCGGCTCTGACGGCGCGAGCACGGGTGGGCATGCGGTGTTCCTCCTGGCGGAGAGGTACGCGACCGGGTGGGGGCCGGTCACGGCCGAGTTGGGGATTGGAGCGACCGTAGGTGCCAGGAGGAAGCCCTGCAAGACCTTGCGCAAGAGATTGCAGAATTGTTTCAGGCCGGAGTCCGGGGAACGCCGAAATCAGAAGGAGTACGGACCACCCGCGGGAGCAACCCACTGCACGCCCTTGCGCGCCCCTCGCCGGAACAACCGGCGCACCACCCCGCCGGAGCCCTGCGACTCACCCCGGACCAACCGGCGGTAGCTGGGCTCCCAGTCCTCAATGGCGAAGGCCCGCCCACCGATCTCGTAGAGACCGCCACTGACCCGGTCCACGAGGTAAAGCCTCCCGCCCATCAGCCGGTAAGCGTAGTTGCCCGTGCGCACGTACTCCGCGCTGTCCACGGCCACCACCCAGCACAACGGATGCTCCGTCACCTGCGAGACCGCGGTCTCCACCACAGGCGGCCCGGCCGCCCGAGCCTCCTCGTTGTTCCGCTCCACGAGCGCCTGAACCAACCGCACGGCATGCTCTTTCTCGATCATCCGCACATCATCACGGACACCCCGCTCCTTACACCCGGTCAGTACTGGCTCCGAGGTGCCACAGTGGGGGCCATGCGCCCGGACAAGAGGTCGACCACCGACACAGCAGCCGCATCACTCCTCGCCGAAGGAGCGGTCCTCGTCGAGACCCTGCGGGCCGACCCGAACGCCATCGACGCGTACCCGTACTCCTTCCTCCTCCTGATAGCCCGGGGAGGCGCGTCGACACCGAACGAGATCTTCTGGGGAGTGGCGACGCTGGAGGCGAAGGGCTGGACCGCCGAGTCCTGGGACATGGCCCCGGCAGGCCTGAAATTCGGCGTCTGGCGCGTGGTGATGCGCCGCGCGCGCTGAATCGAGAACCCCGACTCCCGCCCAAGCGGATCAAACGGGCACCGAAGCCGAAGCCGTCCGCCGCTCCCGGCGATAGGCCCCGGGCGGGGCGCCGAAGTGCCGCTTGAACGCCTTGGCGAACGCGAATTCCGAGGTGTAGCCGGCGTTCTCGGCCACGGTGCTCGGCGAGTCGACCGTCTCGCGCAGCATCCGGGCCGCGATGGCCATCCGCCACGTCGTCAGGTAGCTGAGCGGCGGCTCGCCGACCACCGTGGTGAACCGCCGGGCGAACGCGGCGCGCGACAGCCCGGCCCCGCCCGGTGCGCAGGGCCGCATCGGATTCGCCGTTGCGCAGGCCGCAGCGGCTCAGGGCTCGAACGTGGTCGTCGCCTCCAGCAGTCGGAGCCGGGTCGACCTGGCGGTGAAGAAGCTCGGCGGCCCGGCCGAAGGGATCGTGCTGGACCTCGCCGACGAGGCCGCGCTCGCCGCCTTCTTCGACCGGATCGAGGAGGCTGCGGCGGCCTACCTCCACCTCCTGGGCAACGGCTACGCGACCGGCACGGTGCTCACCCTCGACGGCGGAGCCGCACTGGCCTGACGTTGGCCTACCCCGGCCCCGGCCCCTGCCCCGTGGACCCCCGGACCACGAGCTCCGGCTGGAAGATGTACTCGGTCCGCTGGACCGGGGTGCCGGCGACGGCCTCCAGGAGGGCTCCGACCGCTGCCGTGGCCATGGCGCGGACCGGCTGGCGGATGGTGGTCAGTGGCGGGTCCGTGAAGGCGATGAGCGGGGAGTCGTCGAAGCCGACGACCGAGATGTCCTCGGGGACGCGCAGTCCGCGTTCGCGGGCCGCGCGGATGACGCCCAGGGCCATGGGGTCGCTGCCGCACACGATGCCCGTGCAGCCCCGGTCCAGGAGGGCTCCGCCGGCCGCGTGGCCGCCCTCGACCGTGAAGAGGGTGCGCTGGATGAGCCCCTCGGCCGCCGCCGACGGGAGGGCGGCGGTGAAACCCGCCTCCTTGCGCGCCGAAGGCACGTAGCGCGTCGGCCCTATGGCCAGGCCGATCCTGCGGTGGCCCAGGTCCTCCAGGTGACGGACGGCCATCTCCGCCGCCGCGCGGTCGTCGGGGGAGATGAAGGGAGCCTGGACCTGTTCGTTGAAGCCGTTGATCAGGACGAACGGGACGCCCCGGGCCGCGAGGCGCTGGTAGCGGGAGGGGTCCGCGGAGGAGTCCGCGTGCAGCCCGGAGAGGAACACGATGCCGGTGACGCCGCGTTCCTCCAGCTGTTCCACCAGCTCGTCCTCGGTGGCCCCGCCCGGGGTCTGCGTGCACAGCACCGGGGTGTAGCCGTGGCCGGCCAGGGCCTGTTCGATGACCTGGGCGAACGCCGGGAAGATGGGGTTGGTGAGCTCCGGGGTGAGGAGACCCACCAGCCCGTTGCTGCGCCGCCGCAGCCGCACCGGGCGTTCGTAGCCCAGCAGGTCCATGGCGGCCAGCACCTTGTGACGGGTGCCGGACGCCACGCCCGACTTGCCGTTGAGCACGCGGCTGACGGTCGCCTCGCTGACCGCGGCCTGCGCGGCGATGTCCGTCAGCCTCAGGGGGGAAGTCACCCCTGCCACCACACCGCCGTGTCGGCGGGCAGCAACGACGGATCAGCCAGCGGGCCGCTCGACAGCAGGACCGTGCCCGGCGCGGGAAGGCCTACCGGCTGGTCCGTGGTGTTGACCGTGCAGATGAAGTCCCCCCGCCGGAAGGCGAGCACGCCCTCGGGGATCTCGGGGCCCTCCAGCCACTCCACCGCCTCGCCCGCGCCCAGTTCCGGGTGCGAGCGGCGCAGCCGCAGGGCCGTGCGGTAGAGCTCCAGGGTCGAGGCGGGGTCGCCGGTCTGGGCGGCCACGCTCAGGCCCGCCCATTCGGCCGGCTGCGGCAGCCAGCTGCCCCCGTCGCCGAAGCCGTACGGGGCTTCGTGGCCCGACCACGGGATCGGGACGCGGCAGCCGTCGCGGAGCCCGTCCTGGCCCTCGCCGCGGGCGAAGGCCGGGTCCTGCCGCACCCCGTCCGGCAGGTCCACGACCTCGGGCAGGCCCAGTTCCTCGCCCTGGTAGACGTACGCCGACCCGGGCAGGGCCAGCATCAGCAGCGCGGCCGCGCGCGCCCGGGCCAGGCCCTGCGCGCCGCCCCCGTACCGCGTGACGTGGCGTACGACATCGTGGTTCGACAGCACCCACGTCGTCGGCGCCCCCACCGGACGCATCGCGTCCAGCGACTCGTCGATGGTGGCGCGCAGCGCCTCGGCGTCCCACCCGGTGTTCAGGTAGTGGAAGTTGAAGGCCTGGTGCAGTTCGTCGGGTCGCAGGTACATGGCCGTGCGGTCGGCGCTCGGCGTCCAGGCCTCGGCGACTCCGATGCGGTCGCCCGCGTACTCGTCGAGGACGCGGCGCCAGGAGCGGTAGATCTCGTGGACGCCGTCCTGGTCGAAGAAGGGCAGCACCTGGTTGCCGAGCAGCTTGAGCTGTTCGCCGCGGCCGAGGTCGGGCAGGCCGGGGGCCTTGACCAGGCCGTGGGCCACGTCGATGCGGAAGCCGTCGGCGCCGAGGTCGAGCCAGAACCGCAGGATCGAGCGGAACTCGTCCTGGACGGCCGGGTGTTCCCAGTTGAAGTCGGGCTGTTCGGGAGCGAAGAGGTGCAGGTACCACTCGCCGTCGGCGACCCGGGTCCAGGCCGGCCCGCCGAAGATGGACTCCCAGTCGTTCGGGGGCTCCGCCCCGTCCTGGCCCCGCCCCGCGCGGAAGTGGAAGCGTTCGCGCAGCGGCGTACCGGGGCCTTCGCGCAGCGCCTGCTTGAACCATTCGTGCTGGTCGGAGCAGTGGTTGGGCACCAGGTCGACGATGATGCGCAGGCCCAGCCCGTGTGCCTCGCGGATGACGGCGTCGGCGTCGTGGAGGCTGCCGAACATCGGGTCGATGGCCCGGTAGTCGGCGACGTCGTAGCCCGCGTCGGCCTGCGGGGAGGCGTAGAAGGGGCTGAGCCAGACGGCGTCGACCCCGAGTTCCTTGAGGTAGGGCAGTCGGGTGCGGATGCCTTCGAGGTCCCCCATGCCGTCCCCGTTGGAGTCGGCGAAGCTGCGCGGATAGACCTGGTAGATCACCGCTTCTCTCCACCAGCCGGGCAGGGTGCCGGTGGAGGTGGGGAGGCCGTCCAACGAGCTTTCGGCGGCGAGGTGCTGGGTCATGTCGTCCTTGGGAGATCGGGCCGGGGGTGAGAGGGGGCAGGCTGCGGGTGGTCAGCCCGTGCTCGCGAGGGCGTCAGCCCTTGGTCGCGCCTGCCGTCATCCCGGCGACGAGGTGACGCTGGGCGAAGAGGAAGAAGAAGGCCGCGGGGATGGCGATGAGGACGGAGGCCGCGCTCATCGCACCCCAGTTGGAGGTGTACTGGGTGACGAAGGTCTGCAGGCCCCCGGCCAGGGTGAGGTGCTCGTCGCCGACCATGAAGGCGGAGGCGTACGCGACTTCGCCCCAGGCCGTGATGAAGGCGTAGAAGCCTGTGACGGCGAGGCCGGGCTTGGCCAGCGGGAGGATCAGCCGCCAGAAGGTGCCGAAGGGGTTGAGCCCGTCGACGCGGCCGGATTCGTCGATCTCGACCGGGATGGTGTCGAAGAAGCCCTTCATCATCCAGGCGCAGAACGGCACGGCGATGGTGAGGTAGGTGATGACCAGGCCGAGCGGCTGGTTGAGCAGCCCCAGCTGTCCCATGAGGTTGTAGAGCGGGACGATGAGGATGGCCATCGGGAACATCTGCGTGATGAGCAGGGTCCACATCAGCGGCTTCATTCCGGGGAACTTGAAGCGGCTGACGGCGTATCCGGTGGTGGCGGCGATGAACACCCCGAGGACGGTGGTGATGCCGGCGACCAGGACGGAGTTGCCGAACCAGGTGAGGAAGGAGGTCGACTCCACCAGGTAGCGGTAGTTGTCGAGGGTCGGTTCCTTCACGAAGTCCGTGGAGATGGCGTGCTTCGCGGGCTTGAGGGAGGTCAGCAGGACCCACAGCACGGGGAACACGGCGATCACGGACGCGACGATCAGGGTGCCGTGCAGGCCTGCGGAGGCGAGCGGGGACCGCTTGCCGCGCGGGCGGACGGGGGCCGGGGTTTTCGCGGCGGCGGAGTTGGTCGTCACGGTGGTCACCACACCTCTCCCTGCTTGCGCAGCGAGCGCCGGTAGACCAGCGCGAAGATCATGAGCAGCAGGAGGATCAGTACGCCCCAGGTCGCCGAGACCGCGAAGTCGCGCGGGCTGGTCACGAACGCCTCGCGGAAGGCCTGGGTCACCAGGATCTCGGTGGAGTCTCCCGGCCCGCCCCGGGTGAGCAGGAAGATCACCGGGAACATGTTGAAGGTCCAGATGGTGGAGAGCAGGATCACGGTCATGCTCACCGTGCGCAGACCCGGCAGGGTGATGTGGCGGAACCGCTGCCAGGGTGAGGCCCCGTCCATCTCGGCGGCCTCGTAGAGCTCGCCGGGGATCGACTGCATGCCGCCGAGCAGGGCGACCATCATGAAGGGGATGCCGAGCCAGACGTTGACGGCGATGACCGAGAACTTGGCCCAGGTCGGGTCGTCGAGCCACGGGACGGCGGAGATGCCGCCGCCGTCCAGGATCTTGTTGAGGATGCCGTTGTCGCGGTTGAAGAGGAACCGCCAGGCGAAGACGGAGACGAATCCGGGGACGGCCCAGGGCAGGATGAGCGCCATCCGGTAGGCGGCGCGTCCCTTGAACTCGCGGTTGAGCACGGATGCGAGGCCGAGGCCGAGCGCGAAGGTGACCGACACGCAGGCGACGGTCCACAGCACCGTCCACACCAGCCGCTGCAGGAACACCGGGTCGGCCAGGACGGCGGCGTAGTTGTCGAGTCCGACGAACTGGTACGTCGCCTCGATGTGGTTGGCGCCGATGGTGCGGCCGACGTTGCGCTCGGTGGCGTCGGTCAGCGACAGGTAGACGCCGCGGACGAGCGGCCAGCCGATGATCACGCCGAGCACGAGCACCACGGGGGTGACCATGGCCCAGGCGTACCAGTGGGTGGCGAGGGCCCGCTTCAGCCCCGGACGGTTGGTTCCGCCGGCCTTGCCGTCAGTCCTGCGGCTGGGGCCGCGGGCGGCGGTGCCGGCGTCAGGACCGGCCTCGCTGCCCGCGGCCTTCGCCACCGACCGGCTGGTGTGAGCAGCCATCTTCTTCGCTACTTCCAACCCTTGAGGATCTTGCGGAATTCGACGCCGGCCGCCTTGGCCGCGTCCTCGGGGCTCGAGGCCCCGGTGATCGCCTTGGTGTATTCGACCTTGAGCGGCTCGAAGAGGGATCCGTTCTCCGGGATCCACGCGCGCTCCACGGCCTTGTCCACGGCCGGCTTGAAGAACTGCACCATCTCGCTGGACTTGACGTCGGGCTGCTCGTAGGCGGCGGTCCGGGTCGGGAGCAGGCTCAGCTCCTTGGCGGACTGGACCTGCACCTCCTGCGAGGTCATGTAGTCGACGAAGGCGTTCGCGGCGGCGATGTTCTTGGAGCCCGCGTAGACGGCGAGGTCGTGGCCGCCCTGCGGCGCGCCCGCCTTGACGGAGCCGGCCGGGACGGCGGCGACGCCGAGGTTGGCCTTGTCCTTGAACTGGTCGCCGGCGTAGCTGTCGGCCACGGCCCACGGGCCGTTGATCATCATCGCGGCCTCGCCCGTCTTGAAGGCGGTCTGCATGTTGGTCCAGCCGTCGGTGGCGTTGGTGATCGCCGCACCCGAGGTGACCAGGTCGCGGGCGGTCTTGAAGGCCTTGACGCCCGCCGCGTTGTCCACGGTGACCGTCTTGGTCTTCGCGTCGACGAGGTCGCCGCCCTCTCCGTAGATGAGGGGCAGGAACCAGTAGGAGTCGTCGCCGCGCAGGTAGAGGCCGGCCTTGCCGGTCTTGGCCTTGATGGCGGCGGAGGCGGTCTTCAGCTCCTCCAGCGTCTTGGGGGGCTGGACGCCGGCGTCGGCGAGCATCTTCTTGTTGTAGAAGAGGCCGAGGGTGTCGATGACCTGCGGGACGGCGTAGGTCTTGCCCTCGTACTTGCCGCTGGCCGCGGCCTGGGGCAGGAACTCGGCGTCCACCTTCTTGGCCGTGTCGGCCGGGACCTCGGCGAGGTAGCCGAGGGAAGCGAAGTCGGCGACCCAGCCCACGTCGGAGCGGATGACGTCCGGGGCCTCGGAGCCGCTGCTGAAGGCGTTCTTGACCTTGTTCTGGGCGTCACCGTAGGGGACGTTGACGTACTTGACGGTCACCTTGGGGTGCTTGGCGGTGAACGCCTCGGCGAGCTTCTGGAAGGACGCCTTCTCGGCGTCGTTCGAGGTGTCCCACCAGGTGACCGTGCCGGAGAGCTCCCCGTCGGCCTTGGCGCCGCCGTTGGCGTCCTTGGTGTCACCGCCGCAAGCCGTCGCCGCGAGCGCCAGAGTCGCGACCAGCGCGGTGGCCGCTATGCCACGCCGCATATGAACTCCTTCGATGATCCCGGCCGCGCCTCGCGGTCCCGAGTTGCCGAGAACGTAACAAGCCTGCAAGCCGACCGAAAGACCTTGCGGCAATTTTCTGCAAGACCTGGTGATCGTTACATCCGTGTGTCCGTACGGTTGCCGCAGCTTGCTGTTGATTCGAACCTTCTTCGACTGTCCGGGCCCGCGGCCAGGGGGCGGAGCAGGGGATGGACCAAGGGACGCATACCCGCCTTCGCCCGGTTCGACCCGTCAGTCGGCCGCCTCCCGGCTTGCAAGCGCTTCCAGCGACACCGCCGCGCGGCCGCGCCGCGAAGCCCCGTACGAACCCCCGCGCACCTCGGTTACCAAGGTGACGCGTGACCGGTACAGTCCTATCCGTGACCGCACGGCTAGCCGACATCGCAGCCCAGGCGGGGGTCAGCGAAGCCACAGTCAGCCGCGTGCTCAACGGCAAGCCCGGTGTGGCCGCAGGCACCCGTGAATCCGTACTGGCCGCACTCGACGTACTCGGGTACGAACGCCCCGTACGGCTGCGCCAGCGCAGCGCGGGACTCGTCGGACTCATAACCCCCGAGCTGGACAACCCCATCTTCCCGGCGCTGGCCCAGGTCATCGGCCAGGCGCTGACCCGGCAGGGGTACACCCCGGTGCTGGCCACGCAGACGCCCGGCGGATCCACCGAGGACGAACTGACCGAGATGCTGGTGGACCGCGGGGTCTCCGGGATCATCTTCGTCTCCGGACTGCACGCGGACACCACGGCCGACATGGGCCGCTACGACCAACTCCGCGGGCAGGGCGTCCCGTACGTCCTCATCAACGGCTTCTCCGACAAGGTGCAGGCCCCCTTCGTCTCCCCCGACGACCGCGCCGCCATGCAGCTCGCGGTGACCCACCTGACCGCGCTCGGGCACACCCGGATCGGGCTGGCCGTCGGACCCAAGCGGTTCGTGCCGGTCCTGCGCAAGATCGAGGGCTTCCGGCTCGGCATGAAGGAACGGCTCGGACTCGGCGAGGACGAGGTCGAGGAGCTCATCCAGCACTCCCTCTACACGCTGGAGGGCGGCCAGGCCGCCGCGGCCGCGCTCATCTCGCGGGGCTGCACGGCGGTGGTGTGCGCGAGCGACATGATGGCGCTCGGCGCGATCCGGGCGGCCCGCCAGCAGGGGCTCAAGGTCCCGCAGGACGTCTCGGTCGTGGGCTTCGACGACTCACCGCTCATAGCGTTCACCGATCCGCCGCTGACCACCATCCGCCAGCCCGTGCAGGCCATGGGCCAGGCTGCCGTGCGGACCCTGCTGGAGGAGATCGGGGGAACCCCGGCGCCCCACAGCGAGTTCGTGTTCCTGCCCGAGCTGGTGGTCCGCGGTTCGACGGCCTCGGGCCCGCAGCAGGGCCGGGGTCCGGTCCGCTCCTGAGGCTGCGAGGTCCCGTACCCCCGGGAAATCACCTAGGGGCGCATGGCCTCCAGTAGTCCGCGAGGTGGACATGCTGCGCCCAAGACCGTCCCAAGGGATGATCGGAGGCGAGAACGCATCTGGCAGACTCTTTTCCTATGGGTGAAGCGAGCGTGAAAACACTGGATACCCGGACGGACGCCTCGTCACCCACCGTGACCGAGGACCAGACCCGCCCGGCGTCGTCCGAGCGAACCCTGCTCTCCCGGCTGCGGGCACCCCGGCGGCCACGGATCTGGTTCGAGGTCCTGCTCATCGCGGTCAGCTACTGGACGTACTCGCTGATCCGAAACGCCGTACCCGAGCAGAAGGCGGCCGCACTCGCGAACGCCGACTGGATCTGGAAGACGGAGCACTCGCTCGGCATCGCCGTGGAACAGACGGTCAACCACGCCGTCAACTCGGTGACATGGCTGGTGGTGGGCATGAACTACTACTACGCCACGCTCCACTTCATCATGACCATCGGCGTCCTGGTGTGGATCTACCGCTTCCATCCGGGGCGTTACGCGGCCACCCGCCTGGTCCTCTTCGCCACCACGGGCGTGGCCCTGGTCGGCTACTACTTCTACCCGCTCGCGCCGCCCAGGCTGATGAACGGGCAGGACTTCGTCGACACCGTGCTGGTCCACCACACCTGGGGCTCGATGGCCTCCGGCAACCTCAAGCACATGTCGAACCAGTACGCGGCCATGCCCTCCATGCACATAGGGTGGTCGCTCTGGTGCGGGCTGACGATCTTCGCGGTCGCCTCCGCCCCCTGGGCCCGGATCCTGGGCCTGCTCTACCCCGCGGCGACGCTGATCGTGATCGTGTCCACCGCCAACCACTTCTGGCTCGACGCCGTGGGCGGCATGCTCTGCCTGGCCTTCGGCTTCACCGTCTCCCGCGCCTGGTACGGATCCCTCCCGCACCGCCTGCCGCGCAGCCCGCTGGAGACCGGCCGCCACCCGGTGGCGGACCTCCTGAACCGCGCCCGCGTCCGCACCCGCGCCTGAGGGGCCGGGGTCAGCGAGCCCGCCACCTCCGCAGCAGGCCCAGTCCCTTCCCGGCAGCGGGCGCGGCCTCCGCGAGCGAAGCCGGTACGGGGTCCTCAGCGCCCGGCTCGATCCGCTCCAGGGCTTCGGTGAGGGTACGGACGTAGGCCTCGTCGGCCAGGATCCGTTCTCCTTCGAAGGGATGCCCGAGGCGTTCCTCGGAGGCCAGGATCCGGCGCAGCAGAGGCGCCACCGCCCCGGCCGGGCCGCCGATCTCCCCCAGCAGGCGAACCGCCTCCCGCGTCGGCAGGGCCGGGTTGCCCGTCCAGTCGGGGTCCACCGCCGCCAGCAGCACCGGCACGGCCGGCTCCGGGTCCCCGGTGATCCGCCAGTACGCGTGCGCGGCGGCGACCCGGGTCCACCCGCCGGGCGATTCCAGCAGTCCGTGCACGGCGTCCGCGTGCGCGGCGGCGGCCGGGCCGAGATCGGCGAGGTAGGGCAGGCCGCGGCCTGCGCCCCCGGACCGCACGGCCGCTCCGCACACCTTCAGGGCCAGGGTGTCCTCCCTGGTGGCCCTCCAGTGCGCCCAGGCGGCCATTCCCTCGTGGTGGCGGCGGGACTGCGGATCGCGGCCGGTGGCGAAGGCGGCCAGCCGGTCCGCGAAGGCGGCGGCCGGGGGTCCGATGCGGCCGAGGATGCGCAGGGCGTCGTAGGCGTAGGCCGTCTCCAGACAACGGACCACGTCGGGGGCGGCGGGCGCGGCGGCCGGACCCCAGGCGGCGAGGAGTTCGAAGACGGCGGTGTTCTGGTAGTAGCGCTCCGTCTTCTTCCGCAGGGCCGGCAGCACCGCGGGGAGCAGTTCGGCGGCGGGCAGCAGGGCCAGGATGTGGGCCCGGGGGCGGAGGCTGGGCAGCCGGCCGTTCTTCGCGAGGAACCGCGCGCCGGGCAGCGCCCGGACGTCACCCATCCCGGCGAGGGCGAGGGTGAGGGCCTCGATGGAGCCGTCGGCCGTGGGCGACAGGCGGTCGAGATACTCGTCGAGGGACACGGCGATCCGATCGGCGTGCCCGCGGACGGCGGGACCCGCCTGGGCCAACGCTCCGTTGGCACTCGTCGCCCCGGCACCCACGGCCGCGACGACGGCCTCCCAGCACCACGGGGCCGGCCGGCGGTGGCAGATCACCGCACGTAGGGCGGATGGCAGTGTTCTCACGCCGGGATCATGCCATGAGCATGCCCGGGATCCGGCGCGCCAACGGCCCTTGACCTCAAGGAAACTTGAGGTTTTACGGTCGGTCCAGAGGCCGTCGGAACCGACCGGCGGGATTCCAGAAGGAGCTCCCCATGACCGAGCGTGCAGCCCACCCCGTGGCCCCCGTCATCCCCGAGCGTTACCGCCACTCCGTGATCCCGCACATCATGGTCGACGACGCCGCCGCGGCCATCGATTTCTACGAGCGGGCCTTCGGCGCCCGGGAGGAGTTCAGGCTGGACGCCCCGGGCGGCGGGGTCCTGCATGCCGAGATCAGCATCGGGCCGTCGGTCCTGATGCTGGGCGACGTCAGCCTGGAGGCGGCCGAGGCGGGCTCCTGGGCCGCCCCGGCCGCGCTCGGCGGGGGTACGTCCGTCACCCTGCACGTGTTCGTCGCCGACGTCGACGCGCTGGCGGAGCGTGCGCAGGCCGCCGGGGCGCAGATACTGCAGCCGCCGACGGACATGTTCCACGGGGACCGCACCGTCATCCTCAGGGATCCTTCGGGTCACATGTGGGTCTTCCTGACCCACCTCGCCGACCCCTCGGAGGAGGAGCTCCGCAGCGGTCTGGCCGCCTCCGGGATCTGAGTCCGGGATCTGAGTCCGGGATCTGATCAGAGCGCCGCCTCCCGGTGGGTGATCCGGCCGCCCGACATCGTCAGGCGGACCGGGGTCCCGGCCAGTTCCTCCGGGGTCGCGTCCACCGGGTCCGCGCCGAAGGCCGTCAGGTCCGCCCGGAAGCCGGCCGCGATCCGGCCCGCCACCCGCTCCTCCCCCGCCGCCAGCGCGGCGTGCGAGGTCATGCCCTCCAGGGCCATCAGCCCGGTCAGGGCCGCGCCGGGCCCGGCCCCCGTACCGGCCGAGGCCGCGCCGCGCGGGCTGCGGGCGATGGACAGCACCTGGCGGGCGTCGTAGTGGGCGATCGGCCAGTCGGAGCCGAGGGCCAGCACCGCGCCCGCGTCGCGCAGGTCGCGGCAGCGCCAGGCGTGGCCGGCCCGCTCCCCGCCCAGCCGCTTGGACCACTCGTCGCTGTGGTCGGCCCGGGTGTACGCGGTGTGCGGCGGCTGCATCGAGGCGGCCACCCCGAGCTGCGCGAACCGCTCCAGCTGGTCGTCGGGGACCGTCTCGATGTGTTCGATCCGGTGCCGCATGCGGGCCTGCGGGCCCAGTCCCGCCACGGTGTCCAGGACGTGCCGGACCGCCGCGTCGCCGATGGCGTGGGTCGCGGTGCGGACCCCGGCCGCGTCGAGGACCCGTACCGCTTCGGCGTACGCGTCGGGGTCGGGCCAGAAGGCGTCCGTGCCCTGGCCGTGGCAGTCGGCGTGCTCCAGCCAGGCGGTGCCGCCCTCGACGGTGCCGTCCATGAAGAACTTCACGCCGCCGACCTGCCAGTGGCGGCCCGCGAGCCGCTGGAGCTCGATCAGCTCGTCCAGGTCGTCCGAGGTGGCGCCCGGCATGCACCAGGGCGCGAGCTTCAGCCGCAGCGGCAGGTCCCCCTCGTACTCCACGGTCGAGAGCAGGGCCGGTACGTCCCCGTCGCCCAGGTCCATGACGTGCGCGCCGGTCAGGCCGGTGGCGGCCATGTCGGAGAGCAGCCGGGTGAGGCGGCCGCGGCGCTCGGCGTACGAGGGTTTCGGCGCGAGCGAGCCGACCAGGTCCATCGCGGCGTGCTCGATCAGGTGGCCGGTGGGCCGCCCGGCGCCGTCGCAGACGATCTCGGAGCGCTGGGCGAAGGTGCGGGGGCCGGTGATCCCGGCGGCGGCCAGGGCCGCGCCGGAGGCCAGGGCGGAGTGGCCGTCGTAGAGCCGCAGGAACGCGGGGGCCCCGGCGAGGGCCTCCTCGATCAGCGACTTGTCCACGGGGCGGCCGCCGAAGGCGTTGTGGTCGAGGCCGAAGCCGGTGACCCAGCCGCCGGGGCCCCGGTCGGCCGTGCGCAGGGCGGCGCGCAGCTGGTCGAGGTCGCCGACGGCGGAGAGGTCCGTACCGACCGCCATCTCGATGCCCCAGACGGGGTGGCTGTGGGCGTCGGTGAGACCGGGGGTGAGGGTGGCGCCGCCGAGGTCGACGACCTCGGTGCCGGGGCCGCGCCAGTCGCGCACGTCGGCCTCTTCGCCGACGGCGACGATCTCGCCGCCGAGGACGGCCACCGCGCGGGCCTCGGGGCGGACGGGGTCGAGGGTGCGGACGCGGGCTCCGGTCAGGACGGTGTCGGCAGCGGGCACGGGGCTTCTCCTTGCGGGTCCGGGGTTCGGGGGTCCGGACCTTGCAGGTCCAGAGCTTCTACGGGCTCTTCGGCGAATCGGGCGTAGACCTCGGGGCGGCGGGTCTTGAGCCGCTGCGCGAGGACGAGGCCGGCCAGGAACACGGCGGGGACGAGGGCGACCAGGACGGTGTCGACGGTGGTGGAGGCCATGGTGAACAGGCTCACCTTGGAGACCACCAGGCAGATCGCGACGGCCAGCAGCACCGCGGCGGCGACGGGCGCGATCAGGGTCCGCCAGGGGCCCTCGTCGTGGCGGATCCGGCGGAAGTAGACGGGTACGGCGACGGCGGCGAGCAGCATCAGAGCCATGAGGCCGATCATGCCGGGGGTGTTCACCCAGAGCAGCAGCTGCTGGTACGGGTCGGCTCCGGCGAGCGCGAAACCGAGCACGATGACGGCGCCGAAGGCGGTCTGGGCGAGCCCGGCGAGGTACGGGGAGCCGTGGCGCGGGTGGATCCGGCCCAGGGCGGCGGGCAGGACGCCCTCCTCGGCGAGGGCGAGCACGTACCGGTTGATGGCGTTGTGGAAGGCGAGGAGGGAGGCGATGACGCTGGTGACGATGAAGACGTGCATCAGGTCGGCCGCCCAGGGGCCGACGTAGGTGGTGATGGCGGTGAAGAAGAGGCCGCCGGGGTCCTGGGCGGCTGCGGCGGTGACCTCCTCCGAGCCGAAGGCCTGGATGACGATCCAGACGATGAAGGCGTAGAAGAGGCCGAGGAAGGCGACGGCGATGTAGGTGGCGCGCGGGATGGTCCGGTCGGGGTCGCGGGCCTCGCGGCGGTAGATGACCGTGGACTCGAAGCCGGTGAAGGCGGCGAAGGCGAAGGCCAGGACGGCGGCGGTGCCGGGGACGAGCACCGCGCCGGGGGCGAAGGAGCCGGCGGAGAGGCCGTGGGCGCCGCCCTTCAGGAGGACCCCGCCCGCGAGCAGGACGAGTATCCCGGTCTCGGCGACGAGCAGGATGCCGAGCAGCTTGGCGCCGAAGTCGATGGAGCGGAAGCCGCCGTACCAGATGAGGGCGAGTCCGGCGAGGGAGACGGGCAGCCAGGGGACGTCGATGCCGCCGAGGGCGTGGGCGGTGTCGGCGGTGGTGGTGCCGAGGAGGCCGTAGACGCCGATCTCCATGCCGTTGTAGCCGATGAGGGCGAGGAGGGCGGCGCCGATGCCGACGCGCTTGCCGAGGCCCTGGGCGATGTACGCGTAGAAGGCGCCGCCGCTGCGGACGTGGCGGCTCATGGTGGTGAAGCCGACGGCGAAGACCGCGAGGGTCAGGCCCGCGAGGAGGTAGCCGGCGGGGGCGCCGATGCCGCCGAGCAGGATCGCCACGGGGGCCACGCCGGCCATGACGGTGAGGGGGGCGGCGGCGGAGACGACGAAGAAGGAGATGTCGGCGGTGCCGAGCGCTGCGCGGCGGAGGGCGGGCCTTGGGACGGACCCTCCGGCGGGTGCTCCGGCTGGTGCTGCTTCTGATCCGGCGGGTCTGGCTGCTGTCGATTCCGGCGTTTCGGGCATGCGGGGGCACCCTTCTGCGAACGGCAGGCGTCGGGAACCCGAAAACCTAAAGGCTTTCGGTTTGCGGCAATGTAGCCTCCGGTTTTGGCGTACGGGAAGACCTGACGGCGGGAGAAACACGATGGCGCGGCCACGCACCCCACTGCTCGACCGGGAGCGGATCGGCGCTACTGCCCTGCAACTCCTGGCGGAACAGGGTGAGTTCAGCGTTCCGCAGATCGCCCGTGCGCTCGGGGTGCAGACCGGGTCGCTGTATCACCACGTGGACGGCCGGGCCGGGGTGATCGAGCTGATACGGGAGCGGGTGTGCTCCGCGATCGACGGCGGGGCCCTGGCCGCCGAGCCCTGGGACCGCGCACTGGAGGCCTGGGCCCGCTCCTACCGGGCCGCCTTCGCCGCCTACCCGCGCGCCATCCCGCTGCTGATGACCACCCCGGTCCGGGCGCCGGCCGTGCTCGCGCAGTACGAGCAGGCGGTGGCGCTGCTGCTGGGGGCCGGCTTCCGCGCGGAGCAGGTGATGCCACTGCTGACGGGCCTGGAGAACCTGGTCCTGGGCTCCGCCCTGGACCTCGCCGCCCCCGAGACCATGTGGGAGCCCTCGCCGCAGACCCCGCTACTGGCCGGGGCGCTGGCCGCACAGGGGCCGGGCCGGGCGGAGGCGGCCTTCGAGGTCGGCCTGGCGGCGTTCCTGGCGTACGCCGCCGGGAGCCTCCGGGGCGAGGGGGAGTCGGGCGGTCCCACGGCTCCGAGCGGCTGAGGCGCCGGACGCCGAGCGGCGCGACAATGGTGGCGAGGGACGCGTCCGCCGTGCGTTCGTCGCGTCGCGTCGCGTTGCGTTGCGGAGAGGCGGGAGCTCGTGGTGGCGTACATAGCCGTGACGGCCCTGAGCCATGTAGGACTGGTCCGCGATCACAACGAGGACAGCCTCGTCGTCGGACCCTGGACACTGTGCGGGACCACGACCCGGAGCCCCCAGACGCTCCTGTTCCCCCTCGGCAGACCGCTCGTCGTCGCGGTCGCCGACGGGCTCGGCGGGCAGCCGGCCGGCGAGGTCGCCAGCGAGCTGGTCGTCCGCGAGCTCGCCCTGCTCGGGCCTTCGCTGGACGGCGCCCTGGCCATCGAGGACGCGCTGGACCGCTGCAATCGCGCGGTGCACTCGGCCACCGAGGGCCGTCCCGACCTGACCGCCATGGGGACCACGGTCGCCGGCACCCTCGTCATGGCGGACTCGCTGCTGTCGTTCAACGTCGGCGACAGCAAGGTGTACCAGGCGGCCGCGGACGGTCTGCGCCAGGTCAGCGTGGACGACAGCCCGCCGCCGGAGCCGGGTCACCGCACCACGTCGGTCGTCACCCAGACCCTCGGCGGGAGCCGCGCGCAGCACGTCCTCACCCCGCACGTGAGGACCCTCCCGCTGGCCCCGGGCGACCGCTACCTGGTGTGCAGCGACGGCCTGACCGACCCGGTGCCCGACGAGGCCATCGAAGACCTGCTGCGCGTGCACGACGACGGCAAGGCGGCGTTCGAGCTGTGGAAGGCCGCCATCGAGGCCGGAGGCCCCGACAACATCACCCTCGCACTGGTCCGCATCGGCGGATGACGCCCTCGGGGTCACGGCCACGGATACCATCCATACCGGGGAGTGATCCCCGGTATGGATGGTATCCCCGGTATGGACGGGCAGGATGAGAGGACGTACGGCATGACCGTGCCCCTACGGCGTGACGCGCAGCGCAATCGCGACCTACTGGTCGCCGCCGCCCGCGAGGCCTTCGCGGCCCAGGGGCTGGACGCCCCGCTCGACGACATCGCCCGCCGGGCGGGCGTCGGCAACGCCACCCTGTACCGGCACTTCCCCAGCCGGGCGGCGCTGGTGGACGCCGTCTTCGAAGGTGCCCTCGCCGGTACGACGGCCGCCGGGGAGGAGGCTCGGGGCGCCGAGGACGCCTGGGCCGGACTGACCGGCTACCTCGACGTGGTGTTCACCGTGCTGGCCTCCGACCGCGGCACCAACGACCTGATGACCACGGGGATCGAGGGGGTCCGCTCCCTGGACGCCGTCCACGCTCACAACCACGAGACCATGGTGCTGCTGCTCGGCCGCGCGCAGCGGCAGGGCACGGTCCGGAGCGACGTCACCACCGAGGACCTGCTCCTCGCGCTGGCCGCGCTCGGCCGCGCCGTGCCCGCGCTGGCCGCCACCGTCCCGGACGGCTGGCGCCGCCACCTGGCGCTCTTCCTCGACGGGCTGCGCACCGCCGGTCCGGCCGCCCCGCTGCCCGGCCCGCCCCTGTCCCCCGCCCAACTCGGCGAAGTGCTGCGCGAGCTGGGCCCGCACCGGGCGGAGCGGACCGAGCGGGCGGAGCGGGCAGAGCGGAAGCGGCCCGCGCCCGCAGCCCCGTAGAGCCGGACTGCGGGCGTGCGGATCAGGACCCGTAGAACAGTTCGTCCACGACCGCCCGCGCCCGGCGCGTGATGCGGCGGTAGTCGTCCAGCATCTCGCCGACGGTGCCTTCGGCGTAGCCCAGGTAGCGGCCGACCGCCCCCAGTTCGCGGCTGTCGGTCGGGAAGGTGTCCCCGGCCCGGCCGCGGACCAGCATCACGGCGTTGCGGACCCGGGTGGCCAGGACCCAGGCCTCGTCCAGGATCTGCGCCTCCTCGGTCGGGATCAGCCCGGCTGCGTGGGCGGCGGCCAGGGCCTGGCGGGTGCGCGTCGTGCGCAGGCCGGGCTCGCACCAGGCGTGCCGCATCTGGATCAGCTGGACGGTCCACTCGACGTCGCTGAGGCCGCCCCGGCCCAGTTTGGTGTGCAGGGTCGGGTCGGCGCCGCGGGGCAGGCGTTCCGACTCCATCCGGGCCTTCAGCCGCCGGATCTCGCGGACCGCGTCCTCGCCGAGCCCCTCCACCGGGTAGCGCAGCGGGTCGATGAGCTCGATGAAACGGGCCCCGAGCTCAGGGTCCCCCGCGATCGGCTCGGCGCGCAGCAGGGCCTGGGACTCCCAGGTCAGGGACCAGCGGCGGTAGTAGGCGGCGTAGGAGGGGAGGGTACGGACGAGAGGGCCGGAGCGGCCTTCGGGGCGCAGGTCGGCGTCGATCAGGAGCGGCGGGTCGGCGGTGGGGAGTTGGAGGAGCCTGCGCATCTCGGCGATGACGGTCTGGGCGGCCTTCGCGGCCTCCTGTTCGTCGACTCCCTCGCGGGGTTCGTGGACGAACAGGACGTCGGCGTCGGAACCGTAGCCGAGCTCGTGGCCGCCGAAGCGGCCGACGCCGATGATCGCGAAGCGGGTGGGCAGGGTGTCGCCCCAGTGGCCCTGGACGGCGGCGCGCAGGGCTCCGGCGACGGTGGTGGCGGTGAGGTCGGAGACGGCGTCGCCGACCCGGTCGACCAGGGCTCCGTGGTCCTCCTCGGCCGGGCTCTCCTCCGTACCGTAGGAGCCGATGATGTCGGCCGCGGTGGTGCGGAACAGCTCGCGGCGGCGTACTCCGCGGACGGCGGCCACGCCCGCCTCCGGGTTCTCGGCGCGGCCGACGGCGGCGAGGACCTCCTGTTCGAGGGCCTCGCGGGTACGGGGTTGCAGGCCTTCGGGGTCGCCGAGCAGGGCGACGGCCTCGGGGGCGCGCATCAGCAGGTCGGGGGCGAGGCGCCCGGCGGACAGCACGCGGGCGAGGTTCTCGGCGGCTGCGCCCTCGTCGCGCAGCAGGCGCAGGTACCAGGGGGTGCGGCCGAGCGCGTCGGAGACCTTGCGGAAGTTCAGCAGACCGGCGTCCGGGTCGGCGGAGTCGGCGAACCAGCCGAGGAGCACCGGCAGCAGGGTGCGCTGGATGGCGGCCTTGCGGGTGACTCCGGAGGCCAGGGCTTCGAGGTGGCGCAGGGCCGCGGCGGGGTCCGCGTAGCCGAGCGCTTCGAGGCGCTGGCCCGCGGCGCGCGGGGAGAGCCGGGTCTCGCCGGGGGCGAGCTGGGCGACGGCGTCGAGGAGCGGCCGGTAGAAGAGCTTCTCGTGCAGGCGGCGGACGACGGAGGCGTGCCGGCGCCAGGCCTTGTTGAGCTCGGCGACGGGTTCGGTGCGCAGGCCCATGGAACGGCCCAGGCGCCGCAGGTCGTTCTCGTCCTCGGGGACCAGGTGCGTGCGGCGCAGCCGGTAGAGCTGGATGCGGTGTTCCATGGCGCGCAGGAAGCGGTACGCGTCGTGCAGCTGGGCGGCATCGGCGCGTCCGACGTAGCCGCCGGCGGCCAGCGCGTGCAGGGCGTCGAGGGTGCTGCCGGAGTGCAGGGTGGCGTCGGAGCGGCCGTGGACGAGCTGGAGCAGCTGGACGGCGAACTCGACGTCGCGCAGACCGCCCGGGCCGAGCTTCAGCTCGCGGTCCACCTGGGCGGCGGGGATGTTGTCGACGACGCGGCGGCGCATCTTCTGGACGTCGGCGACGAAGTTCTCGCGTTCGGCGGCCTGCCAGACGAGGGGAGTTATGGCCTCGATGTACTCGGCGCCCAGGGTTTCGTCGCCCGCGACGGCGCGGGCCTTGAGGAGGGCCTGGAACTCCCAGGTCTTGGCCCAGCGTTGGTAGTAGGCGAGGTGGGAGGCGAGGGTGCGCACCAGCGGACCGTTCCTGCCCTCCGGGCGGAGGTTGGCGTCGACGGGCCAGATGGTCCCTTCGACGGTGGTCTCTGAGCAGATCCGCATGAGGTGGGAGGCGAGCCGGGTGGCGGCCTGGACGGCCTTGCCCTCGTCGGCCGGGTCGGTCCCGGGGGCGGCGTCCCCGACGAAGATCACGTCGACGTCGGAGACGTAGTTCAGCTCGTGGCCCCCGCACTTGCCCATGGCGATGACGGCGAGCCGGCACAGCGCCGCGTCCTCGGGGGCGGCGGCGCTCGCGATGCGCAGGGCCGCGCGCAGGGTGGCGGTGGCGAGGTCGGCGAGCTCGGCGGCGGCCTGGGCCACGTCGGTGGTGCCGCAGACGTCGCGGGCGGCGATGGAGAGCAGGCAGCGGCGGTAGGCGACCCGCAGGGCCACGGGGTCGTGGGCGCCGGCCAGGCCCTGCTCGAACTCCGGCAGTCCGGGGTGCAGATCGGCGGCCTCGTACGTGACGAGGGCCTGCCAGTCCCGGGGGTGGCGGGCCAGGTGGTCACCGAGGGCCTCGGAGGCACCGAGCACACCCAGGAGCCGGTCGCGCAGGGGCTTGGCGCTGACGAGGGTGTCGAGCAGGACGGGCAGCTCCTCGGGCGACTGCGCCTCGGCGAGCCGGACCAGCCCGAGCAGGGCGAGGTCGGGATCGGCGGTGGCGCCGAGGGCGTCGAGGAGCACCGGGTCGGTGCGTACGGCGGCCAGCGCGGCGGCGTCCAGCAGCCGGGCCGCGGCGGAGGGGTCGGTGAAGCCGCTGCGCAGCAGCCGGCTGAAGGTACTGCTCCTGCGTCCCGGGACTGTCATCCCGCCGCCTCCTGCGTACGTCGGCTCTGCCTCTGCCCTGGCCGGGCGGTTCCGCGGGACCGTGCTGCCGGCTCCGCGCTCCCGGCCGCGTGCTGCTCGCCGTGATCCGCCGGTCCGCCGATTCACCGGTCCGCCCGTATTGACCTTAGCCGGAGCGGGCGTTCTCCTCACCGA
The DNA here is from genome assembly GCF_041434015.1 of Streptomyces sp. NBC_00454. GTDB lineage: Bacteria > Actinomycetota > Actinomycetes > Streptomycetales > Streptomycetaceae > Streptomyces. The sequence continues at coordinate 2,220,441 of NZ_CP107907.1, forward strand.
CGCGCACCACGGGGTCGATTATTCGCTTATCTCCGCATTCGGCGTCCGGCCCCAAGTGTTCATCTTCGGAGGCCCGAAACGTCAGCGAACCCGATGAACCAACGCGCCGGCAAAGGCCTCTCACTGACCGACCGGCTGCTCCGCGCGGTCCTTCCTGCCGGAACGATCCCGAGGCGTAACCCATGCCCGTTTCCCGCCGACGCTTCCTTCTCGCGACCGTGCTCCCGATGCTCACCGTCGGTGTCACCGGCGCCCTCGCCATGGCCGCCGGCCAGCGGACGGCCGGGGCGCACCCGGACACCGGACCGGAAACCGGACCGGGGTCCGCCCTCGCGGCGAGCACCACCGCCGGATCCGTCGTCCAGATCCTCGCCCACCCCGACGACGACCTGTTCTTCATGAACCCGGACCTCAGCCGCTCCCTGCTGGCCGGCCTCCCGCTCACCTCCCTGTACCTCACCGCCGGCGAGAGCGACGGCCGCAACGAGGCGGCCGGCGGCGAGGCCAAGGACCCCAAGCAGCCGTCCGACCGCACCGGGTACGCGGAGGCCCGGCAGAACGGCATACGCGCCGCCTACGCCGAGATGGTCACCGGAGACCGCACCAGCGCGTGGCGGCGTACGGCCATACCCACCGCGGGCGGCGGTCAGGCCGAGCTCGACGTCCTCCTCGCGAAACCGCACGTCCACCTGGTCTGGCTGCAGCTGCGCGAGGCCCGCTCGGCCGCCGGGGACGCCCCGGACAGCCTGCACGCGCTGTGGAACGGCCGGATACCGGCGCTCGCCCCCCAGCTCTCGGCCGCGACCCCGGCCGATCGTCCGCACACGCACACCAAGGACCAGGTCGTCGAGGCGATAGCCGGGATCCTGGAGCGGTACAAGCCGACGACGGTACGGATGCTGGATCCGACGCCGGGACGGTACCTGGACAGCGGCAAGTACACCGACCACCAGGACCACATGTACGCGGCCCGGTTCGCGCAGGCCGCGGCCGCCGCGTACGCCGCGCGGGTCCCGGTCGGGCAGCGGCCCCGGTTCTCCGTCCAGCACTACCTCGGCTACCACAACGGCACGCTGCCGCACGCGCTGGACCCGCAGACTGCCGAAACGAAGATCGACTACCTGCGCACGTACGGCTGGCAGGACAAGCAGAACTACTGCAACTCCCCCTCCGGCTGCGGCGACCGCAAGGTCGCGGGCAGCCCGACCGGCCACAACTGGGCCCAGTCGCTGCGCTACGCCCGCGCCGACAACGCCTCCTGGCTGGTCCAGGGCGCGCCCGGCCGCCTGTACGCCTTCGCTGCCCTCGACGGCCAGATGGCCGTCTGGAGGCGCGGCCCGGGCGGGGTCACGGGGTCGGGGTCGGGGTCGGGCGCCTGGCAGGGTCCGGCCCTCCTCCCCGGCACCGGCATCGACCCGGGCGCCACCACCGCCCGCTTCCCCGACGGGCGCGTCGCCGTCTTCGCCACCCGGACCGTCTTCGGCGACCGGCCCCAGGACTACCGGCGCGAGATCGTCTACGCCGCCCAGTCCGAGCCCGACGGCCCGTTCGGGGCGTGGGTCCCGCTCGGAACCCCCAACAGCCCGGACGAGGACAGCACCTCGGAGATCAGCGCACCCTCGGCGGCCGTGGACCGGGACGGGCTCCTGACCGTGTACACCCGCGACGCCCGCCGCACCCTGCGCGCCCGCGCCCAGCAGCCCTCGGGCGCCTTCGGCGACTGGCAGCGCCTGGGCGGCGAGGACCTCCAGGGCGACCCGGTGACGGCCACCGACTCCGCCGGGCGGCGCCACCTCTACTCCCCCACCACCCGGTCCGTACTCGCCTGGATCCAGCCCGCCCCGGGCGCCCCGCTGGCCGGCCCCTTCCCGACCGGGCTCCCGGCCACCACCGTCCCCCTGACCGCCACCGCGGAGCCCGCGGGCGTCCGCCTCTACTTCCGGCGCCCCGACTCCGGGGTCGTGCGCACCGCCCTGGTCACCGCGGGCACCGGCGCCGCCAAACCGTCCGTCTCCAGCATCACGGAGGCCGGCGGCCGATCCGGCTACGGTGCGGTCGCCGTGGCCGGCCGCCTCCTGTCGGGCCGCGCCGACTCGGGCACCATCAGCACCACGGGCCTCGGCGGCCCGCCCGCGTGGACGGAGTCCAAGATGCTCTACGCGGGCGCCCCGGCCGCCACCGTGGAACAGGACGGCGCCACCACCACGGCAGTCCTGGGCCTGGACGCGGAACTCCACCTCACCACCGCCCACCCCACCCCCACCCACCCCACCTGGCACCGCGCGGTCCAGCCCACATAACCCCCCACACACGAGGCCCCGCCCCCAACCCGGGAGCGGGGCCTCGCACGTACATCGGCAGCGACGGACCGGCTACAGCACCGGCATCATCTTGCGGAGCTCAAAAGCGGTGACCTCGCTCCGGTACTCCTCCCACTCCTGCTTCTTGTTGCGGAGGAAGAAGTCGAAGACGTGCTCGCCGAGGGTTTCGGCGACCAGTTCGCTGCGCTCCATCAGGGCGATGGCCTCGCCGAGGTTCTGCGGGAGGGGTTCGATGCCCATCGCGCGGCGTTCGGCGTCGGAGAGGGCCCAGACGTCGTCGTCGGCGCCGGCCGGGAGTTCGTAGCCCTCCTCGATGCCCTTGAGGCCCGCGGCCAGGAGGACGGCGTAGGTGAGGTAGGGGTTGGCGCCCGAGTCGATCGAGCGGACCTCGACGCGCGAGGAGCCGGTCTTGCCGGGCTTGTACATCGGGACGCGGATCAGGGCCGAGCGGTTGTTGTGGCCCCAGCAGATGTACGAGGGGGCCTCGCCGCCCGAGCCGGCGGTGCGGGAGGAGCCGCCCCAGATGCGCTTGTAGGAGTTGACCCACTGGTTGGTGACCGCGGCCGTTTCGGCGGCGTGGCGCAGGAGGCCCGCGATGAAGGAGCGGCCCACCTTCGAGAGCTGGTACTCGGCGCCCGACTCGTAGAAGGCGTTGCGGTCGCCCTCGAAGAGGGAGAGGTGGGTGTGCATGCCCGAACCCGGGTACTCCGAGAAGGGCTTCGGCATGAAGGTGGCCTGGACGCCCTGTTCGAGGGCGACCTGCTTCATCACCAGGCGGAAGGTCATGATGTTGTCGGCCGTGGAGAGGGCGTCGGCGTAGCGCAGGTCGATCTCCTGCTGGCCCGGGGCGCCCTCGTGGTGGCTGAACTCGACCGAGATGCCCATGGATTCGAGCATCGTGATCGCCTGGCGGCGGAAGTCCATGCCCACGTTCTGCGGAGTGTGGTCGAAATAGCCGGAGTTGTCCGCGGGGGTCGGGCGGGTGCCGTCGAGCGGCTTGTCCTTCAGCAGGAAGAACTCGATCTCGGGGTGGGTGTAGAAGGTGAAGCCGAGGTCGGAGGTCTTGTTCAGGATGCGCTTGAGGACGTAGCGGGGGTCCGCGTACGACGGGGAGCCGTCCGGCATCAGGATGTCGCAGAACATCCGGGCGGTTCCGGGGGCCTCCGCGCGCCACGGCAGTATCTGGAACGTGCTCGGGTCCGGCTTGGCGATCATGTCGGATTCGTAGACCCGCGCGAACCCCTCGATCGCCGAACCGTCGAAGCCGATCCCCTCGTCAAAGGCCTGCTCCAGCTCCGCCGGCGCGACCGCGACGGACTTGAGGAAGCCCAGTACGTCGGTGAACCACAGGCGCACGAAGCGGATGTCGCGCTCCTCGAGCGTCCGGAGGACGAATTCCTGCTGCTTGTCCATACCTTCATCCTCGCAGTTCAGACGGGCTGTGCACCACCATCCCGGAGACCGGGGGCACATCCGGGGCACAGTCGGGCCGGCCCAGTATCGCCAGCGGTGGTTTCCGCCAGATTACGCACCCCGGGAAGCCCGCGGCACCCCCGGACTGACCTTGGACCCGTCATGAGCATTACCATCTGCGCCCATGGGGGGCCGGAAGCACGGGGAGCGGGGACGTCAGCGACGTCCGCTGCCCCGGCGCGCCGTCCTCCTGATGGCCTTCGGGATGCTGGCCGGCGCGGTGTTCCTGTGCGCACGGCCCGCCGCCGGTACGGGGCACGCGGCCACCGAGTACGCAGCCACGGGCCGTGCGGCCACGGCCCACACCACGGCCCACACCGCCGCCCACCGGCCGGGCGCCGCGCAGCGCGTCTTCTGCGTGTCGCCGCACGACCTGCCCGGCTGTTCCCCGCTCTCGCACGTGACCCCGGGCGTGCTGCCCCCGCCGCCGCCCGCCGTGGCGACGGCGGGCGGCGCGGCCGCGACCGCGGCACGGGTCTCCGGCGAGGGGCGGGTCCGGCCGCCCGCAGCGCTCGCGCGCGGCCCCGACCTGCATGTGCTCCAGGTGCTGCGGACCTGACGGGTCCGGCTCCGGCGAATCTCCTCCACCCCCCTCAGCAGAAGGAACCAGGGCACATGGCCAGCAACAGGACCGACAACAACTCCCGCCAGGCGCGCATAGCCGAGATGCGCCGGGCCGACAGGGCGAACGACCGGCGCAACAAGGCCATCGCGATCACCGTCTCGGCGGCCGTCGTCACCAGCCTGATCGGCTTCGGCGCGTGGGTGATGATCGACCAGCAGAACAAGAAGGACGCGAAGGTGGCGGCCGCCAAGGCTCCGGTCGACGGCGAGCGGAACTGGGACGTCAAGACGCTGGGCCGCAAGCACGTGGAAACCCCGGTGAAGTACGAGATGAACCCGCCCGTCGGCGGCGACCACAACCCCCGCTGGATGAACTGCAACGGGGACGTCTACAAGAACCAGCTTCCCGAGGTGAACGCGGTCCACTCGCTCGAACACGGCGCCGTCTGGGTGACGTACAACGAGAAGGCCGACAAGGCCGACGTCGAGAAGCTCGCCGGGACCGTCAGCAAGACCCCGTACACGCTGATGAGCCCCGACAAGGAGCAGGCCGGCACGATCATGCTCAGCGCGTGGGGCAAGCAGCTGACCGTGGACAAGGCGGACGACCCGCGGGTGGCCCAGTTCTTCACCAAGTACGTCCAGGGCCCGCAGACCCCCGAGCCGGGCGCGGCCTGCACGAACGGGCTGGCCGACAAGTGATCCGCAAGGCGGCCGGCAGCGGCGGCGGTACCGGTGGCGGCACGACCCGTACGTACTGGGTCGCGGGCTCGGCCGTGGGCCTCGCGCTGCTCTTCGCGGTCGGCGCCACCGTCGCCGCCGCGAGCGGGGACGAAGGCGCGGGCGGATCCGGTGGCGGCTCCTTGGCCGGTACGTCCTCCCGTGCCCCGGCGCTCTACTCCGCCGACGCGGGCTTCGCCCGGGACATGTCCGTGCACCACCAGCAGGCGGTGGAGATGTCCTTCATCGTGCGCGACCGCACGAAGGACGAGGCGGTACGCAGCCTCGCGTACGACATAGCCAACACGCAGGCCAACCAGCGCGGCATGATGCTGGGCTGGCTGGACCTGTGGGGGCTGCCGAAGGTGGTGGCCGACGAGCCGCCGATGTCGTGGATGGAGACGGGATCGGGGTCCGGATCCGATGCCTCCATGTCCGCCATGCCCGGCATGGAGGGGATGGCGGGGCACGACATGGGCGGGGCCGTGACCAAGCCCGGCGCCCTGATGCCCGGCATGGCCACCAAGGAGGAGCTGGCCGCGCTGGGCTCCGCCGAGGGCCGCGACGCCGAGGTGCTCTACCTCCGGCTGATGACCGAGCACCACAAGGGCGGCGTCGCCATGGCGAAGGGGTGCGCCGCGCAGTGCCGGACCCCCGCCGAGCGGGCGCTGGCCGAGGGCATGGTGGCGGCGCAGCAGTCGGAGCTCGCCCTGATGGCCGACATGCTGAAGCAGCGCGGGGCCGAGCCGACAGGGTGAGGTGACGGCGCGGGCGGGCAGCGGCCCGCCCGCGCCGTCACCCGTACGGCCCTGCGCCGACCCCGTCGGGTCGCGTGGGCCGAACGGCCGAACGACGATGGGGACGCCGAGGCGGGCGCACCCGCGCCCGGCCGCTACGGCGTGCTCAGGAGGTTTACGCGATGACCACCGCCGGAGAGATCATGCACCCCGGGGCCCAGTGGATCCCCGCCACCGAGACCCTCGACCGGGCGGCTCAGCTCATGGCCCGCCTCAACGTGGGCGCACTGCCCATCAGCGACGCCAGCGAACGGCTCTGCGGCATCCTGACCGACCGCGACATCGTCGTGGGCTGTGTGGCCAAGGGGCACGACCCGTCGAAGATCACGGCGGGCGACATGGCCAAGGGCACCCCGCGCTGGATCGACGCGGGCGCGGACGTCTCCGAGGTGCTCCACGAGATGCAGGGCCACCAGATCCGCCGGCTCCCCGTCATCAAGGACAAGCGGCTGGTCGGCATGATCAGCGAGGCCGATCTGGCCAAGCACCTGTCCGAGGAGCAGATAGCAGGCTGGGCGGAAGCGGTCTACGCCAAGGGCTAGACCGCCCTAGACCGCCCTAGGTCGCTCCAGGTCGCTCCAGGTCGCCCTGGACCCTGTCGGCTCCGGTGCGCCGAGGACCGCCCGTGCCACCTGGTGCGGGCGGTCCAGCATGACCAGGTGGCCCGCCGGGTCCGCGACCTCGAAGCGGGCGCCGATCCGGTCGGCCAGCTCCGCCTGACGGGCCAGCCAGGCCAGCGCCGGGCCGCGCGCGGTGCCGTCGTAGCCGGCCAGGACGGTGGCCGGCACGGTCAGCGGGTGCTCCGCGCGCAACGCCAGCACCTCGGCGGCGACGTCCGGGTAGCGGGAGTTCTCCAGCAGGATCCCGCGCCAGACGCGGCCGGTCCGGTAGCAGCGGCGTACGAGATCGGGCGCGGCCGGGTCCGCGCCGCCCGCGCGGGAGCCCCGTACGGCGGCCCGCCGGGCCGTCGGCCCCAGCGCGGCGGGCACTCCCGCGGCGGTCAGGGCCACGCCGAGGACACGCGCGGCGGCGGTCCGCACGGACGCCGGGAGGACGGTGCGGGGGCGCTCCTCGACGCTGCCGTCGACCAGTACGACGGCCGCGGTGCGCCCCGGGTACAGCCGGGCGAAGGCTTCGGCGTGGAAACCGGCGATGGAGTGCCCGGCAAGGGTGACGGGGACCCCGCCCAGTCCCAGCGCGTCCAGCAGCCCGGCGATCCGGTCGGCCTCTCCCGCGGCGCTCGGCGGCCGGGCGGCGGGGGCGCTGAGCCCGTGCCCCGGCCGGTCGAAGCGGATGACGGTGCGGCCGGCGGCGACGAGCAGCTCGGCCACGGAATCCCAGTCGAACCAGGCCATGGCGAGCCCGGCGCTGAGCACCACGGGCGGACCGCTGCCCTCGACCACGACGTGCAGCGGTACTCCCCCGACGCGCACGAACACACCGGTCACGTGCGGCGCTCCTTGTGTACGGAGTAGGCGAGCAGGCCGAGCCACACGGCCACGAACAGCACCTGGAGCCGCTGCCCCGCACCGAGGGCCCAGGTGCCGTGCCCGGCGGTGAACATGGCGATGGCGGCCAGGGTCCAGACGGTGGCGGCCAGCTCCAGCCCGACGAGCGCGGGGCCGAACCGGGCGAGCGGGGCGAAGCGGCTGTAGCGGCGGGCGGCGACCGTGAGGGCCACTATCCCGACGAGCGCGCCCGTCATCGCGAGGCTGCTGCTGATGGCATGGGCCTGATGGGTGGCGGGGACCAGTCCGGCGGTCTCCCGGGCCGCGCACACGGGGTCCACGGTCGGCGCGCAGCTGAGCGGCAGCCAGGCGTCGGCGGCGGTGGACGCGCCGAAGAGGGTGACTCCGGCCCAGCCGGTGACGGACCAGAAGCGGCGGGATTCGGCGTGCCGCGGGAGGCGGGCCAGGGCCAGGAGGCCGCCGAAGAAGGCGAGGAGGCCCGCGGTGAAGTCGGTGGCCCGGAACAGGCCGCCGAGCGGCTGGTCCTGGGCGGCGAGTTCGCTGACGTACGTCTCGATGGGGTTGAGGCCCGTGGAGAGCACGACTTCGAGGACCCACGCGGTGTAGGCGGCGGCGCCGAGGCCGATGAGCAGGGCTACGGCGCGGGCTCCGGCCGTCGGCGTTCCTGGCCTCGGCGCTCCGGCCCTCGGCGTTCCGGCGGGGGAAGGACTGCTGTTCACGGACTTCCAGGACTTCACGGCTTCAAGAACAGGCCTTTACGGACATAGTCGGACTAATCCTAAACACGGCCGGGCCCGGTCCTACGATCGGATACCCACCCCGGGTAGGGTTCCGCCCATGACGCGCCCTGCCCTGCGTACCGAGCGAGAAGCTGTCCGGTGGACCCGGCTGCTCCTGCTCGCCGCGCTGCTGCTGGGCATCGTGAGCATGCACACGCTGGGCCATCCGACTCAGGCCCACGCCATGGATGACGTACCGGCCGTCCGTTTCGTTCCCGCGGCCGGACACGCGCCCTCCGGATCGGCGCCGGACCACACCACCGCCGCCGCACACTCCGCCACACATGCGACGGCCCCGGAAACGGCCGCGGCGGAGCTCCCGGAAACGGCCTCCCCCGTCGCCGCCGAAGCCCCGCGCCCCCACACCGGCATGGACCCCATGTCGGTGTGTCTCGCCGTGCTCGGCGCGCTCACCCTGCTGGTCCTCGGAGCCGGACTGGCCGGCCCGCGCCGTGCCGCGCCGCTCGGGGGCGCGGCCCGTGCGCCGGGCCGGTCGGGCGGTCCGGACCCGCCGCCGCCCCGCGAACTCCTCACCCTGCTGGCGGTGCAGCGCGTATAGGCCGGGCCCCGTCGTCGCCCCCGCACGTCCGCGGGGCGGCGGCAGACGGTGCCCACCTGCCCGCGCCACGCCATCACGAGGTGTTCCGCCATGCGTTCCCCCTTCTCGCCCACTTCCTCCCCGAACCCGAACCCGAACCCGTCCACGTCTCCAACCCCGCCCCCGTCCCGCCGCGCCGTGCTCGGCGCCGGCGCGGCCCTCGCCGGCTCCGGGCTGCTCGCCGCCTGTTCGGGCTCCGGATCCGGCATGGCCGGCATGGACCACGGCTCCGGCTCCATGGACGGCGGCTCCTCCCGCGCCACCCCCGGCGGCTACGTGGACCCGGCCGGCCCCGAAGTCCGGGCCGCCGAGGCCGCCCGCAAGGCCACCGGCCCGCGCACCGAGGTCCGGCTGACGGCCACCGCCACCCCGATCGACCTCGGCGGCGGCCGTTCCGTGCGCACCTGGGCGTACGGGGACCGGCTCCCCGGCCAGGAAGTGCGGGTCACCGCGGGCGGCACCCTCGCCCTGACCCTGGCCAACAACCTCCCGGAGGCCACCTCCCTGCACTGGCACGGCCTGGCCCTGCGCAACGACATGGACGGGGTCCCGGGGCTGACCCAGCGGGACGTCGCCCCGGGCGGCTCGTTCACCTACGAGTTCGCCGTCCCGCACCCGGGGACGTACTGGTTCCACCCCCACTCCGGGGTCCAGCAGGACCGCGGGCTGTACGCGCCGCTGATCGTCGAGGACCCCAAGGAGCCCCTGTCCTACGACAAGGAGTGGGTGGTGGTCCTGGACGACTGGCTCGACGGGGTGGACGGCTCCACCCCCGACTCCGTGCTCGCCGAGCTCCGCAAGGGCATGGACATGGGCTCGGGGGGCGGCGGCCATGCGGGCCACGGCTCCATGAACATGCCCGCCGCCCCCGCGAGCCCCTCGGCCCCGGCCTCCGGCGGCCCGTCCCGGGTGCTCATGGGCGGCGACAGCGAGGTCCTCGGCAAGGACGCGGGCGATGTCGCGTACCCGCACTACCTGGTCAACGGCCGCACCCCCGAGGACCCTTCGGTCTTCACCGCCCGCCCCGGCGACCGGATCCGGCTCCGCATCGTCAACGCGGGCGGGGACACCGCCTTCCGGATCGCCCTGGGCGGCCACGAGCTGACGGTCACCCACACCGACGGGTTCCCGGTCGAGCACACCTCGGCGCGCTCGCTGCTCCTGGGCATGGGCGAGCGGTACGACGTCCTGGTGACGGCGGGCGACGGGGTGTTCCCGCTGACCGCGCTCGCCGAGGGCAAGGGGGAATCAGCGTCGGCGCTCGCGCTGCTGCGCACCGGCTCGGGGGCGGCGCCGACCGCCGCGACCCGGCCCGCCGAGCTGTCCGGGCGGCCGCTGACGGCGGAAGGCCTCAAGGCCGCCGGGCCGGTGGCGCTCGCCGCGCGCGAGCCGGACCGTACGGTGCGGATCAAACTGACCGGCGGCATGTCCAAGTACGACTGGGCCTTCGACGGCAAGCCGTACGCGCCGGACCAGCGTCATCCGGTGAAGGCCGGGGAACGGGTCCGGCTGGAGTTCAACAACTCCACAACGATGTGGCACCCGCTCCACCTGCACGGGCACACCTTCGCGCTCGGCGGCGGGGCGGTCGGGGCCCGCAAGGACACGGCGGCGATCCTGCCCGGCGGAAAGCTGACGGTGGACTTCGACGCCGACAACCCCGGCCTGTGGATGGTGCATTGCCACAACGTCTACCACTCGGAGGCCGGGATGATGACGGTCCTCGGCTACCAGCGCTAGGCACCGCCCGCCCGGTACCGGGCCGGTACCGGGTGGGCGCCGCGCGGGAAACGGGCGCGGCGCCGGCGCCCCGCCGGGCCCGGCGGGCCCGCACCCTGCCGAAATGCCCGGCGCACCGGCGCGCGTCCATGACAGGCTGGTGATCGTCACGCGCCGCTTGCGAACTGAAGGACTTCCCGCCGGTATGAGCACCCCGCCGAACCAGCCCAGCACCCCGTCCGGCCCGCCGACGGAGCCCGCGGGCGTCTCCATACCCGAGGCGGCATCCATACCGGCGCCGGCGCAGCCCCTGTCGCTCACCAAGCCCCCGGCCGAGGCGGCGGCCCCGGCCGATGCGCCGGCAGCCCCGGCGGCCCCGGCGGCCCCCGAGGCCCCGGCCGACAGCCGGCCCGAGGCACCCGCCGAGGCCCCGGCCGCGCCCGCCCAGGCGCCCGCCGCCGAGCCCGCCGCAGCAACGGCCCCCGCCGCCGCACCGGCTCCGGCACCGGCCCCGGCCCCCGCTCCGGCCCCCTTCGCCCCGGTCAGCCCCGCCCCGTCGGCCGCCCCCGCGGCGCCCGCGTACGCAGCCCCGTACGGCGCCCCCGGCCCGGGTGCACCCGGCGGCCCCGGCGCCCCGGCCAACCCCTGGTCCGCGCCCACCAACGGCGCCTACCCGGCGGCGCAGTTCGGCTACCCGGCTCCCCCGCCCCCCGCCAACGGCATGGCCGTGGCCGCCCTGGTCCTCGGCCTGCTCGGCATCGTGGTCGGGCTCATCCCGTTCCTCTTCTGGGCCGGCGCCCTGCTCGGCGTGACCGGCCTCGGACTCGGCATCGCGGCCGTCGTCCGGTCCCGCTCCGGCGCCCCGCGCGGCACGATGGCCGTGGTGGGCACCGTCCTCGGCATCGTCGCCATGGGCGCATCGGTCGGCGGCTACTTCCTCACCCAGGCCCTCGTCGGCAAGCTCGACGAGTCGATCTCCGAGGGCCGCTGGGACGAGGACACCTACCCGAGCGCCCCGGTCTACCCCAGCACCCCGGCGAAGCCGACCCCCTCCCCCTCGCCGACCCAGAAGCCCGGCATGACCAGCGCGCTGCCCTTCGGTGAGACCTTCACGTACCCGAGCGGGGTCCAGGTGAAGCTGTCGGCGCCGAAGAAGTACGTCACCGACAGCGAGTACATCAAGGTGGGCAACGCCGTTCAGGTGACCCTCACGATCACCAACAACTCGACCGAGACCCTCGAAGTCATCTACTCGGTGCCCAACCTCCGCGACGAGCAGGGCCTGGCCGGCAAGATGGTCTTCGACGGGGACATGCCGAAGATGGTCAAGGGCGACATCCTGCCGGGCGCCTCGGCGACGGGAGTCATCGCCTACGAGGTCCCCAAGGGCACCGCGAACCTGACCGCCGACATCACCCCGGGCGGCCGTCTGCCCTCCGTGAAGTACGCCGGTCCGATCGGCTGAAGCCGCTGAACCGGCGATGTCCAGGACATCGCGTCAGAAAGACGATTAGAGTGGCTCCGTGCCTCAACTTCGTCTCGCTCTGAATCAGATCGACTCGCATGTCGGCAACATCGCCGCCAACGCCGACTCGGTCGTGCACTGGACCCGGCACTCCGCCGAACAGGGCGCCCACCTGGTGGCGTTCCCGGAGATGATGCTGACCGGGTACCCCGTCGAGGACCTCGCCCTGCGCGGTTCCTTCGTCGAAGCCTCCCGTACGGCGCTGCGCGAACTCGCGGAGCGCCTCGCGGCCGAGGGCCTCGGCGACCTCCCGGTCGTCGTCGGCTACCTCGACCGTACGGAGAAGGCCGCGCCCAGGCTCGGCCGCCCGGCGGGGTCCCCGGAGAACGCGGCGGCCGTCCTGCACGGCGGGAAGGTCGTCCTGCGCTTCGCCAAGCACCACCTCCCCAACTACGGGGTCTTCGACGAGTTCCGCTACTTCGTGCCGGGCGACACCCAGCCGGTCGTCCGGGTGCGCGGGGTCGACGTGGCCCTGGCCATCTGCGAGGACCTCTGGCAGGAGGGCGGGCGCGTCCCCGCCACCCGGTCCGCCGGGGCCGGGCTGCTGATCTCGATCAACGCGTCCCCGTACGAGCGCAACAAGGACGACCTGCGCCTCGAACTGGTGCGCAAACGCGCCCAGGAGGCCGGCTGCACCCTCGCTTACCTGGCGATGATCGGCGGCCAGGACGAGCTGGTCTTCGACGGCGACTCCATCGTCGTGGACTCCGCGGGAGAGGTCATCGCGCGCGCCCCGCAGTTCTCCGAGGGCTGCGTGCTGATCGACCTCGACCTCCCCGCCGCTTCGGCCACCCCGGTCGAGGGCACCGTGGACGACGGCCTGCGCATCGACCGCATGATCCTCTCCGAGGAGCCGGTGGAACCGTACGAGGCGGTCGTGACCGGCGGCTACGCGGAGCGCCTGGACGACGACGAGGAGATCTACGACGCCCTGGTCGTGGGCCTGCGCGCGTACGTCCGCAAGAACGGTTTCCACTCGGTCCTGATCGGGCTCTCCGGCGGCATCGACTCGGCGCTCGTGGCCGCCATCGCCTGCGACGCGATCGGCGCGCAGAACGTGTACGGCATCTCGATGCCCTCGAAGTACTCCTCGGACCACTCCAGGGGCGACGCCGCCGACCTGGCCGAGCGGACCGGGCTGCGGTTCCGGACCGTGTCGATCGAGCTGATGTTCGACGCCTACATGGGATCGCTGGGCCTGACCGGGCTCGCCGAGGAGAACCTCCAGTCCCGGCTGCGCGGCACCATGCTGATGGCGGTCTCCAACGAGGAGGGCCACATCGTGCTGGCCCCGGGCAACAAGTCGGAGCTGGCCGTCGGCTACTCCACCCTGTACGGCGACTCCGTGGGCGCGTACGGCCCGATCAAGGACGTCTACAAGACGGACGTCTTCCGCCTGGCGGAGTACCGCAACCGGGCGGCGGCCGAGCGCGGCGAGACCCCGCCGATCCCGGAGAACTCCATCGTGAAGCCGCCGAGCGCCGAGCTGCGCCCGGGGCAGGTGGACACGGACTCGCTGCCGGACTACCCCGTCCTGGACGGGATCCTGGACCTCTACGTGGACCGCGACCAGGGCCTGGAGGCGATCGTCGCGGCCGGCTACGACCGCGAGCTGGTCGCGAAGACCCTGCGGATGGTCGACACGGCGGAGTACAAGCGCCGGCAGTACCCGCCGGGCACGAAGATCTCCGCGAAGGGCTTCGGCAAGGACCGCCGGCTGCCCATCACGAACGGCTGGCGCGAGCAGGCGTAGCCCCCCGCCCTACGGGGCTACGGCTTGACCGTGACCCGGGCGGCGATCGGAAGGTGGTCGCTGCCCGTGCGGGGCAGCGTCCAGGAGGCCTCCGGGGTGACCCCGCGGACCAGGATCTGGTCGATGCGGGCCATCGGGAACTGCGCGGGCCAGCTGAAGCCGAAGCCGTCGCCGGACGCGCCCTGGGTGGAACGCAGCTGCGAGGTGACCTCGGACAGGGCCCGGTCGTTGACCGTGCCGTTGAGGTCGCCGAGCAGGACGACCCGCTTGAGCGGTTCCGCGGCGAGCGCGGCGCCCAGGGCGTCGGCGCTGTTGTCGCGCTGGTTGGCGGTGAAACCGGCGTTGAGCTTGACCCGGACCGAGGGCAGGTGCGCGACGAAGGCCGCCACCTCCCCGTTCGGGGTCCGGACGGTGGCGCGCATCGCCCGGGTCCAGCCCATCTTGATGTCGACGGGCTGGCTGGAGACCAGCGGGTACTTGCTCCACAGGCCGACGGTGCCTTCGACCGCGTGGTACTCGTAGGTGTCCGCCAGGGCCTTCTCGTAGACGGGGACGGCGCTGCCCTTGAGCTCGGTCAGGGCCAGGACGTCGGCTCCGGACTTGGCCATCGACGCGGCGGTGCCGGCGGGGTCGGCGTTGTCGGCGTCGACGTTGTGGGTGGCGACCGTGAGGTTGCCGCCCGCGCGGGCCTTGTCGGTGACCAGGCCGCCGAAGAGGTTCACCCAGACGGCGGCGGTCAGCAGTATCGCGATGAGGGCGGTCGCGGACCTGCGGAAGACCGCGGCGGCGAAGAGGACGGGGACTGCCAGGCCCAGCCAGGGCAGGAAGGTCTCGGTGAGGCTGCCGAGGTTGCCGATGTCGTTGGGCAGCTCGGCGTGGAAGAGCATGACGAGGCAGAGCAGCACCGCGAGGGCCGCCAGCACGATGCCGCGGCGCCAGATGCCGCGGTCGCCCCGCAGATCGGCCAGCCGGCGCGGGAAGCCGGTTCGGGAGGGCTCGGGCTCCGAGCCGTCGCTCCCCATCTCCGTCTTGTACGCCTGTGCCATGCCACTGCCCTCGCTGCCGTGCTCGCGCTCCGTCCCCGCCTCTTGACCCTAGGCGATATGCGGAGCGTTCCGTGCCGATTGTCTCGGCCGTACGTCCGGGAGGACGAACGGGCGAGCGGCCGAGGTTCCGGTTGTCACGAAACGCGCACATTGGCCGGTACGGACCGGGCGTGCGCCGGGCGCGGGCCCGGAGCGGCCCCGGAGCCGGCCTGGAGTGTGACGAACGGCGGACGAACCGGGCTTCGTGGCACTTCCCCGCCGGGCCGGACGAGTGCCACCATGGTGGGTGAGTCCGGGGACGCCGTAAGGGTGCCTCGAGATGAACATCAAGGAGCAGTTGCAATGACGCATGCCGTTTCGCCTGCCCGCGAAGCCGCCTCCGCCACGCTGTACGGAGGCACGGGCACCCGGCGCATCACCGTCCGCGACCTCACCCTCGCCAAGGAACGCGGCGAGAAGTGGCCCATGCTCACCGCCTACGACGCGATGACCGCGTCCGTGTTCGACGAGGCCGGCATCCCGGTCATGCTCGTCGGCGACTCCATGGGCAACTGTCACCTCGGCTACGAGACCACCGTCCCGGTCACCATGGACGAGATGACCATCCTCTCGGCGGCCGTCGTACGGGGCACCAGCCGGGCCCTGATCGTCGGCGACCTGCCGTTCGGCTCGTACCAGGAGGGCGCCGTACAGGCCCTGCGCAGTGCCACCCGGCTCGTCAAGGACGCCGGGGTCGGCGCGGTCAAGCTGGAGGGCGGCGAGCGCTCGCTGGCCCAGACGGAGCTGATCGTCCAGTCCGGCATCCCGGTCATGTCCCACCTGGGTCTGACCCCGCAGTCCGTGAACGCCATGGGCTACCGGGTCCAGGGCCGCGGCGACGAGGCCGCGCACCAGCTGCTGCGCGACGCGAAGGCGGCACAGGACGCGGGTGCCTTCGCGGTGGTGCTGGAGCTGGTCCCGGCCGAGCTGGCCGCCGAGGTCACCCGGTCCCTGCACATCCCGACGGTCGGCATCGGCGCGGGCTCGGAGTGCGACGCCCAGGTGCTGGTGTGGACGGACATGATGGGGCTGACCAGCGGAAAGCTGCCGCGCTTCGTCAAGCAGTACGCGAACATCCGCCAGACCATGGGCGACGCGGCCAAGGCCTTCGCCGAGGACGTGGTCGGCGGAACGTTCCCGCAGGCGGAGCACGCCTTCCACTAGTGGGACAGTCCGACCGACAGCCCGCCGACACCCTTGTCGGCGGGCTGTCGGTCGGCTGTCGGTGCTTTGTCAGTGGCCGGTGGTCCCATGGTGGACATGACGCGAAACGACAACATTCCCCCGAACGGCTCGCACGCCGTACAGGTGCGGGGGCTGGTCAAGCACTACGGCGAGACCAAAGCCCTCGACGGTGTGGACCTCGATGTCCGCGAGGGCACCGTCCACGGGGTGCTCGGCCCCAACGGCGCCGGCAAGACCACCCTCGTGCGCTGCCTGTCCACCCTGGAGGTCCCCGACTCCGGCACGGCCTTCGTCGCCGGGTACGACGTGGTCCGCCAGCCCCGGCAGCTGCGCCGCACCATAGGCCTGACCGGCCAGTACGCCTCGGTGGACGAGAAGCTCTCCGGCCGGGAGAACCTCTACATGATCGGCCGGCTGCTGGACCTGTCCCGCAAGGACGCCAAGGCCCGCGCCGACGAGCTGCTGGAGCGGTTCTCCCTCACGGAGGCCGCGAAGAAGGCGGCCATGCACTACTCCGGCGGCATGCGCCGCCGGCTCGACCTGGCCGCCTCGATGATCGGCAGCCCGGCCGTGCTCTACCTGGACGAGCCGACCACCGGTCTCGACCCCCGTACCCGCAACGAGGTCTGGGACGAGGTGCAGCGGATGGTCGCCGAGGGGGCCACCGTCCTGCTCACCACCCAGTACATGGAGGAGGCCGAGCAGCTCGCCAGCGAGCTGACGGTCGTCGACCGCGGCAAGGTCATCGCCAACGGCAAGGTCGACGAGCTGAAGGCCCAGGTCGGCGGCCGCACGCTGAAGATCCGCCCCGTCTCCTCCGCCGATCTGCCGGGCATGGCCCGCTCCCTCGCGGAGGCCGGGCTCGACGGGATCGCCGGCACCCAGGCCGTACCCGACGAGGGCGTCCTGCTGGTCCCGATCCTCAGCGACGAGCAGCTCACCGCGGTGGTCGGCCTGCTGGCCGCCCGCGGGTACCCGATCGCGGACCTCGGCACCTACCTGCCCAGCCTCGACGAGGTGTTCCTGGCCATCACCGGCCAGAAGCCCTCCTCGACCGAAGACCGTATCCCCACCGAGCAGACCGAGGAGGTCGCGGCATGAGCACCGTAACCACGACGAAGCCCAGCGCCCCCGCGCCCTCCAGGGCGCAGCGCACCGTTCCGGACGGCGAGGGCCGGATCGGCCTGCGGGCCAACCTGCGGCACATCGGCGCCCTGGTGCGCCGCAACGCCCTGCAGATCAAGCAGGACCCCGAGTCGATGTTCGACGTCCTGTTCATGCCGATCATCTTCACGCTGCTGTTCGTGTTCGTCTTCGGCGGCGCGATCTCCGGCAAGGGCAACCAGGCGGAGTACGTCAACTACGTGGTGCCCGGCCTGATGGCCATGATGGGCATGAACATCGCGATGGGCGTCGGCACCGGCGTCAACGACGACTTCAAGAAGGGCGTGATGGACCGCTTCCGGTCCATGCCGATCGCCCGGTCGTCCGTGCTCATCGCGAAGATCGTGGTCGAGATCGGCCGCATGATGGTCGCCATCGCGATCCTGCTCACCGTGGGCTTCATCCTCGGCCTGTCGATCAAGACCTCGGTCCTGGACCTGTTCCTGTCCATCGGCCTGGCGGCGGTCTTCGGCGCCTCGCTGATGTGGATCTTCATCCTGCTCGGTCTGACCATGAAGACCGCGCAGGCCGTCCAGGGCATGGCGATGCTGGTCCTGATGCCGCTGCAGTTCGGCAGCTCGATCTTCGCCCCGCCGTCCACGATGCCCGGCTGGTTGCAGTCCTTCACGGACTACAACCCGCTGTCCAACCTGGCCGACGCGGCCCGCGGGCTGATCAACGGCGGCCCGGTCGGCCACTCCGTCCTGATGACCCTGGGCTGGTCGGTGGCGATCACCGCGGTCACCATGCCGCTGGCCATCCGCAAGTTCCGCCAGAAGACCTGATCCGGGCGGTCCGTGCGGATCGCGTCCCGGACGGGCCGTGAGAACAGAGGGACCGGATCAGACGAGGGCGGCGGCCTCCTCCATCGTGAGGCGGCCGCCTTCGGCGTACGCGGACTCGTACGCGGCTTCGCCCAGCGCGGCCCGCGCCCGCCCCGTGGCCCGGGCGGCGCATTCGCGTTCCATCCTGACGGGCACGTGGGCCGTCGGCAGATGGGCCCGGTAGGCCCCGAGCAGCAGGGCCGCCGACCGGGCGTGCTCCTCGCCGCCCAGACCGGCGTGCGCGTCGGCCGCGGTCATCAGGTACACGGCCCGCATCTGGGGAGCGACCATGGCGGCGAGCGGATCCTCCACCGCCTCCAGCGCCTTGCGGGCCTGGCCCAGGGCGTCCTCGTACCTGCCCTCCTCGATGTCCAGCCAGGCCAGGATGCCCATCAGGAAGGCGTCGAAGAGGGCGTAGGCCCCGAACGCGAACTCCTCGCGCAGGTTCTGGATCTGGGCGCGGGCCTCGGGGATCCGGCCGGTGAAGCCCAGCCGGGTCGCGAGGAACATCCGGGCGGCGGGCATGGCCTCGTTGCCGTAGCGCTGCGGGGTGTTCAGGATCCCGGTGAGGATCTCCTCGGCCAGCGCGCCGTCGCCGTTCTCCAGGAGGGCCCCGGCCATGCGGACCCGAAGGACCGTCACCTGGGCCTTGGCGCCGAGCCGTTCGGCGTGCACGACGGCCGCCCGGTAGTCCTCGGCGGCCAGGGTGTGCTCGCCGCTCTTCTCACGGGCTTCGGCGCGGGCGGAGAGGGCTTCCGCGCAGCCCCAGTCGTCGCCGAGCTCCTCGAAGAGGGCCAGGCTCTCCTCGGCGTCCCGGGCGGCGTTGCCGGCCCAGTCCGCGCGGTTGGCGAGGATGTTGGCGCGCAGCTGGAGGGCCGAGGCCAGTTCCCAGGGGTGGCCGAGCCGTCGGGTGGTGCCCACGGTTTCGTCGACCACGCGGCGGAGCAGCTGCGGATCCCCGAAGAGCATGACGGCGTACATCCACAGCCCGCCGGGGTTGCGGCAGATCTGCGGCAGGCCGGGGCTGTAGACCTCGATCATGCCTTCGATCCGGAGCCGGATCGAAGGCGCGTACCAGCTCTCGTTGTTCTGGTCGCGGGCGGCGAGCTGGATGAGGCGGACGCCGCGCCAGCCCTCGGTGAGGAGCTCCCCGGTGTACGGCGGAGGGCTGTCCACGATCTGTTCGTACACGGGCTTCGCGGGGACGGCGGGCGGCAGGAAGGGGTCCGGGCCGAAGGCGCCGGCCGCGTTGGACCAGTGCCGCATCTCGGTGCGCAGATCGTGCATGTGCCAGTACCAGTACAACGAGTGGATCAGGCAGAGCACTTCGCCCTCGTCGCGCAGGCCGACGGCCCGGCGCAGGGCGGTACGCAGGTTCTCGTACTCGGTGGCGAGCCGCTGGGCGGCGGCCCGCTGGCCGCGCACGCGCAGCTGCGGGTCGGTGGCGCGGGCGAGTTCGCGGTAGTGGACGAGGTGGCGGCGCTCGGTGGCCTCCTGGTCCCCGGCGGCCGCGGCGAGCCGCTCGGCGGCGTACTCGCCGACGGTCTCCAGGAGGCGGTAGCGCATGCCGCTGCCGTCGGGGCCGGGGGCGGCGACGACCAGGGACTTGTCGACGAGGGAGCCCAGGAGGTCCGCGACGTCCAGGTCGTCGTCCTCGGCGCAGACCGCCTCCGCGGCCGTCAGATCACAGCCGCCCGCGAAGACCGACAGGCGGCGAAGGACCGTGCGCTCGGGCTCGTCCAGGAGGTCCCAGGACCAGTCGACCACCGCCCGGAGGGTCTGCTGACGCGGCAGGAGGGTGCGCGAACCACTGGTCAGGAGCCGGAAGCGGTCGTCCAGACGGTCCGCGATCTGCCGCGGAGTCAACAGCCGCAGCCGGGCCGCCGCCAGCTCGATCGCCAGCGGCAGACCGTCCAGGCGGCGGCAGATCTCCACGGCGGAGGCCGGATCCTCGTCGATGGTGAACCCGGCGCGGGCGGCGGAGCCGCGGTCGTCGAGCAGGCGCAGCGCGACGGGGTCGGGCAGCGGTTCCACGGGGCGCAGCAGCTCGCCGGGCACGCCGAGGGGTTCGCGGCTGGTCGCGAGGATCTGTACGCCGGGGCAGTGGGTGAGGATCCGCTCGGCGAGTCCCGCGGCGGCCTCGATCACGTGCTCGCAGTTGTCGAGGATCAGCAGCATCCGACGCCGTGCGCAGTGCTCCGCGAGCCGGTCGAGGGCACTGTCCCCGGCGCGGTCGGTCAGGACCCGCATCTCCTCGGCGGAGGCACCGCGCAGCTTGGTCTCGCGGGCTCCGAGCGCGGCGAGGGCCGCCTCGGCCACGTCTTCGGCGACGTCTTCGGCGAGGTCTTCGGCAGCCTCCGCGGCCTCAGCGGAGTCGGACTCGCCGGCCGGACCGTCGATGGGGGCCAGCTCCACGAACCACACCCCGTCGGGCCAGCCGTCCCCGGCATGGGCTTCGGCGGCCTCCTGCGACAGCCTCGTCTTCCCGGCCCCGCCGGGTCCGAGCAGCGTGACGAGCCGGGCCCGCGCGAGATCGGCCCCGATGACCCGGATGTCGTCCTCCCGGCCGACGAAGGTGGTCAGCCGCGCGCGCAGATTGCCCTGCCCGGCCGGTACGGGGCTCCCCGCGCGGGGCGCCGGGGCCGGGGGCTGGCTGGTCGGGGCCGGGGCCGGGGCGCGCATCGGGGCCGCAGCAGCGGCCGCCGGGCTCAGCAGGGCCGCGTGCAGGGTGCGCAGGGCCTGGCCCGGGGTGGTGCCCAGCTGGTCCGAGAGGTTGCGCCTGACCTCCTCGAAGGCGGCCAGCGCCTCCGCCGGGCGGCCCGCGTCGCGCAGCGCCCGGATCCGCAGGGCCTGCAGCGGCTCGTCCAGCGGCAGCCCGGCACACAGCGCGGTCAGCTCCGGCAGCGCGGCCTCCGCCTCGCCCAGCACCAGGGCCGCACCCAGCCGGCCCCGGCGCGCGTCCAGCCGTAGCGCCTCCCAGCGGGCGGCCTCCGCCGTCCGGTCGGGGAGGTCGTGCAGGGCCTCGCCGCGCCACAGCGCGAGGGCCTCGTCGTACAGGGCGGCCGCTTCGGCCGGGTCGTCGGCCGAGGCCGCCTGCCGCGCGAGCCGCTCGAAGCGGTAGAGGTCCACGTCCTCGCGGGCGGCGACGAGCAGGTAGCCCTCCTCCCCCGACCGCACGTGCTCGTGCCCCAGCGCCCGCCGCAGCCGGCCCACCAGCGCCTGGAGCGCGGCCACGGCATCGGCCGGCGGGTCCCCGTCCCACACCTCGGCGACGAGGGAAGCCGCGGGCACCGCCCGTCCCGGCCTCAGCGCGAGCGCGGTCAGGAGAGCGCGCAGCCGCGCTCCGCCGACGGGGAGCGTGCTCCCGTCGTCGCGGATGGCCTGGGTGGTACCGAGGATCGCGTAGCGCACCGGCCCATTGTCCCTGCCCCCGCGCCCCCTTCGGATCAGTCGGCGGGATAGGTTCGCCGCATGGGTCACCTGGGGAACCACAACCGTAGTCACGACCGCAGCGAGCGGCGGATCAGTCCCGTCTTCATCGGCATCTTCGCCGTCATGGCCGTGACCGGATGGGCGGTGTGGACGGGGTACTCGACCAGCACCGGGCTGGCGGTGTTCCTCTTCGTCACAGCCGCGTGGATCGTCTCCCTGTGCCTGCACGAGTACGCGCACGCCCGCACCGCCCTGCACAGCGGGGACCTCAGCGTCGGGGCCAAGGGCTACCTGACCCTGAACCCCCTCAAGTACACGCACGCGCTGCTCAGCATCGTCCTGCCGGTGCTCTTCGTGATCATGGGCGGCCTGGGCCTGCCCGGCGGCGCGGTGTACATCGAGCGCGACCGGATCGAGGGCCGCTGGCGGCACAGCCTCATCTCGGCGGCGGGCCCGCTGACGAACGTGGCCTTCGCGGTCGTCTGCACGGCCCCGTTCTGGCTGGACGCCCTCGACGGGGTCCCGCAGCCGTTCCGCTTCGCGCTCGCCTTCCTCGCCCTGCTCCAGGTCTCGGCGGCGATCCTGAACTTCCTGCCCGTGCCCGGCCTCGACGGCTACGGCATCATCGAGCCCTGGCTCTCCCACCGGGTACGCCGCGAGGTGGCCCCGCTGGCCCCGTTCGGACTGCTGGCCGTCTTCGCGCTGCTGTGGATCCCGGAGGTCAACGCGTACTTCTTCGACGTGGTGAACGGGCTGCTGTCCGCGCTGGGCGTGAGCGACCTGGAAACCTACTGCGGCCACAGCCTCTACCGGTTCTGGCAGGACGCCAACGGCTTCTGCAGCGCCGCCTGACGAGCTCGTCAGCCCGCGTTGCGCGCCTTGTCGATCTTCGCCTTGCGCACGTAGAACCAGGCCATGTTCGACGTGATGCCGGCCATCAGCACCCACACGATCCCGAGCAGGCTGCCCTCCACGAAGGAAACGACGGCCGCGGCCACGGCCAGGACGCAGAGGACAACGGCGAAGACGGCAAGGCGGGGCATGTCGGGAGCTCCTCGAAGGCACTGAAGCGGTTCAAGCCCCTCCAGTGTCCCCCATGCCCCGGCGTGCTCCCGTCCGGCTGTTTTCCGCCTTCTCGTGATCTTTTCCTCCGGCACGGTTTACGGTTCGCCGGGGGCGCACCGTACGTGCGGTGCCCGAAGACGCACAGACGCAGAGCCCGACCGCCTCGGTCCGCCATGGACGGTGCCGGGCCACCCGGGGGGAAAGAAATGCAGGAGATCACAAAGGGCGCCAACGTCAGCCTGACCGCCCTCAGCGAGGACGCCGGCGCGGTCGTGGTGAGCCTGAGCTGGACCAGCGCCTCGGGCGCCGGGGACGCCGACGTCTCCGTGCTGCTGCTGGACGCGAACGACAAGATCCGCAGCGAGAACGACTTCTACTTCTACAACAACCCGGCGGCGGCCGACGGCAGCGTGCAGCTGCTGGGCAAGACGCCGACCGACAGCGGCGACGAGGACCGCATCAGCGTGGACCTGACGGCGGTTCCCGAGGAGGTCGCCCGGATCGTCGTGGCGGCCAGCCGGTACGGCGGCGCCCGCTTCGGGGACCTCGACGATCTGCGGATGACGGTCGCGGACCGCTCCGGAGAACCGCTGGTCGGGTACTCGATCGACGACGCGGGCGTGGAGACGGCCTTCATCTTCGGCGAGCTGTACCGGCGCGGCGAGGAGTGGAAGTTCCGCGCGGTCGGCCAGGGCTACGAGTCCGGGCTCGCCGGCCTGGCCACGGACTTCGGCATTCCGGTGCTGGAGGAGGCCGAGGAGACGGAGCAGGACGAGGAGGCCGGGGCGGGCGAGGAGGCCGCGGCGGCGCCGGAGGCCGCGCAGCCGCCCGGGGAGGCCGGACCCATCCCGGCGCCGGATCTCGTACCGGCCGCCGCGGCCGTCGTACCGGCCCAGACCCGCGGCCGCGGCCCCCGTACGACGAGGAAGAAGGTCACCCTGCCCAAGGTGCCCAAGAACTCCCTCGCCGACAACGACTCCTGGAGCCAGGCCCGCCTGTTCCCCGTCCCCTCCCTCAAGAGCGACAAGGAGCGCGAGGTGCGCGCCACCTCCGTGCTGCTGTCGGTCATGGCGCAGGTACCGGAGTTCGGCCGCCGCCTCACCGCCGGGTTCGGCGCGCCCGCCGGCCGGATGCAGACCTTCACCGAGGTCTCCCTCCCGAACGGGGACACCCCGCGGCGTCCCGACGGGGTGATCCGGGTGGAACGCGCGGGCAAGCTGTGGACGGCGCTCGTGGAGACGAAGACGAACGGCAACCCGCTCAAGGCCGAGCAGATCCAGCAGTACGTGGACATCGCGACGCGCCGCGGCTACGAGGCCGTGATCACCCTCTCCAACGATGTGGCCCTCGAAGGCCGCGCCATGGTGGACGTGAAGGTCGACGGCCGCCGCAAGCACAAGGTCAGCCTCTGGCACCTCTCCTGGGCCGAAGTCGCCCACCAGGCACAGATGCTGATCCGGCACGAGGGCGTGGGCAACGCGGCGCACGCCTGGCTCCTGCAGGAGCTGCTGGAGTACCTCCAGCACGAGCAGTCGGGCTGCCATGGCTTTCAGAACATGGGATCCGCCTGGGTGCCCGTACGCAACGGCATCGAGGAGGAAACCCTCAGCCGGGGCGACGCGCGTGCCGTGGAGGTCGTGGAGAGCTGGGAGAAGCTCATCCGCCAGGTCTGCCTTCGCCTCGGCGGGGAACTCGGTCAGAAGGCGCTCCCCGTGCAGCGGGCCCGGCGGGGCAGCGATCCGCAGGCCAGGCGGGTCGCGGCGGCGGAGCGGCTGTGCGCCGAGGGGAAGCTCTCCGCGGAACTGCGCATCGACGGGACCAGCAGCGTCATCGCCGTGAGCGCCGATCTCAGGACCTCGAAGGTCCGTACGTCCGTGGACGTGCCGGCCCCCGAGGGCGCGTACCCGCTGGCCACGGTGAAGCGGCTGGTGCGGCTGCTCGCCGAGGCTCCGGCCGATCTGCACGTGGAGAGCCTGGTCGAGGCCGGGAACGGGCCGCGCGGCACCCTGGAGCGGCTGCGGCCGGAACCGGGTGACCTGCTGCCCGTCGACGGTTCGGCGGTCACCGGCTTCCGGCTGTCGCTGCTCAAGGGCATGGGCAGCACGCGCGGCAACACCGAGTCCGGGTTCATCCGCAGCGTGGACGATGCCGTGGACCGGTTCTTCCGGGGCGTGGTGGCCCACCTGGGCCCGGTCGAGGGGCGCGGCGGACGCCGGAGCTGACGGGCCCGCCGTACGAAGGCCCCCGCCGCGCTTGGCGGGGCCTTCGTGCGGCGGGGCGCGGGTGGGCTCAGACGTCCGTGACGCGCAGGCCCGCGTGGGCCTTGTAGCGGCGGTTGGTGGAGATGAGGTTGGCCACCAGGGACTCGACCTGGTGGGCGTTGCGCAGGCGGCCGGCGAAGACTCCGCGCATGCCCGGGATGCGGGCGGCCAGGGCCTGGACGATGTCCGTGTCGGCGCGTACCTCGCCGAGGACCATCACGTCGGTGTCGATCTCGTCGACCGACTCGTCCTGGAGGAGGACCGCCGAGAGGTGGTGGAAGGCCGCCGTGACGCGGGAGTCCGGCAGGAGGGCGGCGGCCTGCTGGGCCGCGCTGCCCTCTTCGACCTGGAGGGCGTACGCGCCCTGCTTGTCGAAGCCGAGCGGGTTGACGCAGTCCACCACGAGCTTGCCGACGAGGTCCTCGCGCAGCGATTCCAGGGTCTTGGCGTGGCCTTCCCACGGCACCGCGATGATCACGATGTCGCTGCGGCGCGCGCATTCGGCGTTGTCCGCGCCCTCCACCCCGAGGCCGAGCTCGTCGGCGGCGGTCTGCGCCCGGTCGGCCGCGCGGGAGCCGATGATCACCTTCTGGCCGGCCCGTGCGAGCCGGTAGGCCAGGCCACGGCCCTGGTCCCCGGTGCCGCCGAGGACGCCCACGACGAGGCCGGAGACGTCGGGGAGGTCCCACGGGTCCTTGGCGGGAGCCTTCGCGGGGGGCTGCTGCGTGCTGTCTGTGGAGGTCATGGGGGCGAGGGTAATGCCGGGACCCCCAGAGTCGAATGCGCGGTGGATGTGAGATCCACGGATGTCTACGGAGATCTACGGAGATCCCCTGGAGGGGGTGGATGGGGGGAACGGCTCCCGTATGTCCCTTCTATGCGGCAGGATGCCGGTATGGATGCCGTGAGGGTCGCGCTGCTGCGCGAGGTGCTCGCCGGTACGGAGTGGCCGGGTGCCGCAAGGCGGTTCGCCGTGACGTTGCGGCGGTCGGTCGTACCGGCCGGCGGAAACCTGCTGCTCGTCGGGACCGAGTCGTACGAGCCCTGGCACATGGCCGCCCACCTGGTCGACGAGGCCGCCTGGTCGGGGCTGCCCGAGCTGGCACCCACGCTCGTACGCCACCACGTGCTGCCCGGTGACGCCCCGCACCTGTCGGTCGGCCTGAGCCGGCTGGAGGCTGCCCGGCGCGGGCACACCCTGCTGGTGGTGGCTCCGGAGCAGCCCGGCGAGGGGCTGCTGGAGCGGGTCCACGACGCCCGGCGCGCGGGAGCGACCGTCCTGTCCCTGGACGGCGGGGATCCGGATCTGGGGACGCTCGCGCACGAGGCGCTGTCGGTGCCCGGCGCCGCCGCCCAGGGGGCACCTCCCAGCGGTAGCTGGGGGATGGATCTGGACACCGTGCAGCACCTGGTCAGCGCGGCGGCCGGGGAGAACAGCATGCCCGTGCAGCGCGGGCCCCGGCGCTTCCGGGACCGGCTGGCACGGCTGGCGGACCAGCTGACCTCGCCGCCGCCCAGCCGCTGGTAGCGCGGACCCCCAGCCACTGGTAGCACCGGTCAGGGAGCGGCTTCCCCGTCCTCGCGGGTCTTGTCGTTCCATTTCGGATCGTTCTGCCATTCGAGATTGCGCTCCTGCGCCGTCTCCATGGCGTGGGTGGCCTCCTCCGGGGTCCCGTAAGGGCCGAAACGGTCCTTCGCCGGGCACTCGGGGCCTTCCTCGACCTTCTTGTGGACGAGGCAGTAGTACCACTCGCCCTCTTTGCCCACCTGGCGCTTCTTGAACAGGGCCATCGTCCTCGGGCTCCTCTCGCTGCCGGTCTCTGTCGCCATGCTGCCCCATACCCGCTCGATACACTCGCTTGCATGTCTGGCCAGTCGCTGCTCGTACCAGGCGAGCTCACCCCCGTCCGTTCCGTTCCCGGAAACATCCGCCGTCCCGAGTACGTGGGCAAGCCCGCGCCCACTCCGTACACCGGACCGGAGGTGCAGACGCCCGAGACCATCGCGGCCATGCGCATCGCCGGCCGGATCGCCGCCCAGGCGATGGAAGAGGCCGCCAAACTGATCGCGCCGGGGGTGACCACCGACGAGCTGGACCGCGTCGCCCACGAGTACATGTGCGATCACGGCGCCTACCCCTCCACGCTGGGCTACCGCGGCTTCCCCAAGTCCCTGTGCTCCTCGCTCAACGAGGTCATCTGTCACGGGATCCCCGACTCGACCGTCCTGCGGGACGGCGACATCGTGAACCTCGACGTGACCGCGTACATCGGCGGGGTCCACGGCGACAACAACGCCACGTACCTGTGCGGCGACGTGGACGAGGAGTCGCGGCTGCTCGTGGAGCGCACCCGCGAGGCCCTCGCCCGGGCCATCAAGGCCGTCCGGCCGGGCCGTCAGATCAACATCATCGGCCGGGTCATCGAGTCGTACGCGAAGCGCTTCGGCTACGGCGTGGTCCGGGACTTCACGGGCCACGGGATCAACTCGTCCTTCCACTCCGGCCTGATCGTCCCGCACTACGACAGCCCGCACGCCACCACCGTCATCGAGCCCGGGATGACCTTCACCATCGAGCCGATGCTGACCCTGGGCACCCACGAGTACGACATGTGGGAGGACGGCTGGACGGTGGTCACGAAGGACCGCAAGCGCACCGCGCAGTTCGAGCACACGCTGGTGGTCACGGACACCGGGGCGGAGATCCTGACGCTGCCCTGACCGAAGGAAGTCACCTCGCGGAGGTTTTTACCGACAAGGCGTCGGGAACACATTGACTTAGGCAAGCCTAAGTAGGAGGATCGGGCGTGGCGGCAAGGCCGTCGCGCCCGTCTCCCCCTTTCCTTTTTCTTCCGATTTCTCGGAGGTCCGCCTTGGACGCCTTCTCCACCGTCATCCGTGTCGCCTCGCACGAGCAGCACACCGAGGCAGAGACCTCGTCCTTCATGAGCGACCTGCTCGGAGGCCGCCTCGGAGTCGACGCCTACACCCGCTACACCGAGCAGCTGTGGTTCGTGTACCGGGCACTGGAGGACGCCGCCGAGGCCCTCAAGGACGACGCGGTCGCAGGACCGTTCATCCAGCCCGAACTGATGCGCGTGGCCGAGATCGAGCGCGACCTGGCCCACCTGCGGGGTCCGCGGTGGCGCGAGACGCTGGTGGCACTGCCCTCCACCGAGGCGTACGCGGCGCGCGTCGCCGAATGCGCGGCCTCCTGGCCCGGCGGGTACGTCGCCCACCACTACACCCGCTACCTGGGCGACCTTTCCGGCGGCCAGATCATCCGCGACAAGGCGGAGCGGACCTGGGGCTTCGAGCGCAAGGGGGACGGCGTCCGCTTCTACGTGTTCGCCGACATCTCCAACCCGGCCGCCTTCAAGCGGACTTACCGCGAGCTGCTGGATGCGATCGCCGCGGACGACCTGGAGAAGCAGCGCATCATCGACGAGTGCAAGCGCGCCTTCGACTTCAACGGGTCGGTGTTCCGGGAGCTGGGCGAACAGTTCCCGATGAGCGCGTAGCCGCCCGCGGCGACGCCGAACGGCGAAGGGGGACGGGCCCGTTGCGGACCCGCCCCCCTTCGCCGTTCGCATTCCCCGGTTACGGGACCCCGTGCAGCACCCAGACCCAGAGCCCGATGGTCGGGAGCAGGCCGGAGGCGCTCCAGGCGAGCATGCAGCCGATGACCCCGAGGCCGATGCGCCGCGGCCGATCACGGCCGAACCACACGGCGACGGCGAAGCCCAGCGGGAGCAGGTAGACCCAGAGGGACACGTCCTTGCGGGGGTGCGCGTAGTCGTACCACCCGATCGCCGGGATGAGCAGCGAGAAGAGGGCGGGCTCCAGCCGGCGGTACCGCTCGGGGCTAGTCACCCTGGACCAGCCAGACGGCGACGGCGACGAACCCCAGGACGACCTGGGCGACCTGGGCGTAGAGGAGGGCGAGCGTGCAGCCGAGGATGCCGGTGACGATGCGGTTCGTGCGCTGCTCCGCCGTCCACGGACGGCGCCACGCGGCGGCCACCAGGCCCAGCGCGATCAGGTACGGGAGCGAGAGCCAGAACGGCGCTTCGGGCAGGTACGAGGTCGCGTAGCCGAATCCCCCGGCCACCAGGGCCAGCACCGAGAAGAGCGCGGGCACCAGCAGCCACTGCTGCTGCCGCGCGTCGGCGGGGCTCGGGGAGGTCGCGGAGGGCGCCGTCGTGTTCATGGCTCCATCTCAGCACCCGGCGGCGCCCCGGCCGCAGGGCGCAGGTACTCAGCCGCACGCGCCGACGTACTCAGTTGCGCAGTCGCTCAGTTGCCGCCCGGGTCGAAGCGGACGCGGCCGCCGATCTCCACCGTGCCGTCCGGGCCGGGGGCGGTGAGGATCTGGGAGCCCGCGCCCTGGGTGATGTTCAGGGCCCGGTTCAGCTCGGCCGTCAGCAGGATCGCCGCCGAGCCGGTGGCCTCGTCCTCGACGATCGCCCCGTCGGGGCGGCGCGGGAACCCGCGGGCCCGGATCCGGCCCGCGGTCTCGTCCTCCCACGCCCAGGCGTACAGCCAGCCCTCGCCCGGCGGCGGGGCGGGCAGCGCCTCGACCTCGGCGGCGGTGGCGTACTGCTCGGTGCGCTTGCCCGCCACCCACTCCGGGCGGGCGGTGATCCAGGTGAACTCCCCGTCGTCGCGCGCCCATACGGGGCCCGCCGGCGGCTGGAGCTCCTCGATGTCGAGCAGCCAGGCGACCCCGACCAGCGGGTGCCCCGCGAAGGACATCCGGGTACCGGGGGTGCGGATGTCGACGACCCCGCGCTCGGGGTCGTCGACGAACACCGTCTCGCTGTAGCCGAGTTCGGCGGCCAGGGCCTGCCGGGAGTCATCGTCGGGGCAGGTCCGGCCGTCGCGTACGACGCCGAGCAGGTTGCCGTGGCTGCCGTCACCCGCGCAGAAGACCCTCAGGACGTCGAGATCGTTCACGCGGGAATTGAAGCACGGCTCAGTTCTGGGCCGTACGCCGCCTGTGTGCCACGTACACCGCTCCGGCGCCGGCGGCCACGATGGCGCCGGAGGCTCCGAGCAGGGTTCCGGCCGGGATTTCGGCGCCGGTGGAGGCCAGGTTCCCGCCGACGCTCCCGCCCACGCTTCCGCCGGCGGGTGCGGGGGTGGTGGCGGTGGGGGCGGTCGTCGGCGCGGTGGTCGGCACGACGGCGTCCTTGTCGACGGAGACGGTGAGGTTGACGTCGTCCACCCGGTCGCCGGCCTTGTACAGGGAGCCGGTGGTGTCGTTGGCGAAGGCCGCGGCGCCTTCGGCGGTGAGCGCCGTACGGACCGAGTTCAGGGCCAGCAGGCCGCCCTTGGTCCTGTACTCGGCCTTCGACAGGTCGAGCGTGGCGAAGGGGACGTCCGCCTTGGTGCCGGCCGCCGTCTTCACGTCCAGGACCAGCGTGCCCTTGGCGCCCTCGGCGTTGATGCGGACGTTGCCGAAGGTCATGTCGATCCCGTGGCCCGGGTACTGGAAGCGCAGGTTGCCCGCAAAGGAGGCGTTGAGCTTCAGCGCCTTGGTGTCGAGGGTGCCCTTGCCGGCGCCGAAGGCGAAGCTGTCGCCGTTGACCACCGCACCGTCCGCCGGGGTGACGGTGCCGCCCGCGCCCTGGACGTACTTGCGGAAGGACTCCTTGATGCCCCAGGCCAGCTTGCCGCTCAGGATCTGCTGCGGGCCGTGGCCTTCGGCCGTCGGGGAGGAACTCTCGGGGGCCGAAGGGGAGGCGGACTTCGACGGGGAGGCGGACGCGGAGGTGGACGGGCTCGCGGAGGTGGACGGGCTCGGGGAGGGCGCCGCCGGGAACTTCAGTGCGGCGGTCAGCGGGTCGCCGGTCTTGCCCGCGTAGGTGTCGGAGCCGAGCAGCTTGCCGGCCTCCGCGGTCAGGGTGGTGACCAGGTTGGTCATGGGCCCCTGGCCGAAGGCCACGCTCGCGAAGGGGACGTCCGCGGTGAGCTTGCCGTCGCGGGTGACGTCGATGACGAGCGTCTTCTTGCCCGAGTCGATCCGCAGGTTCGCCAGCTTCACCTCGAAGCCGTGCGCGACGGACTTGAAGGTGACGCTGCCCCTGAAGGCTGCGGTCACGACATGGCCGTTGGCCGGGTCGTACTGGCCGGTGGCCTCGCCGAACTGGAAGCCCTTGTCGGTCTTCACGGCGCCGTCGGCAACGGTGATCTCGCCCTTGGCAGCGGTGGTGACGTAGGTGCGGTAGCTCTCCAGGACTCCCCAGTCGAGGGTGCCGCCGATGACCGGGACCGGCGCGGTCGGGCCCGCGGCGGGGGCCACGGACGCGCGGCCCGCCGCGGCGGCGGGCAGGACGAACGCGGTGGCGCCTATCGCTGCGGCAGTGGCGAGGGCGGCGGCGATGGCGACCGGGCGGCGGGTGGATGACATGGCTGAGGTCTCCTGAACGGGACGGGGAAGGAAGAAGAGCGAGGGAGGGGGTGGGTGGGTGGCGCGGAGGCCGCCGCGGGTCAGTCCCGCTTCGCGGGCTCGGTCGGTACGGGGGCCTCGGCGGACCCGGCGGACTCCGTGCGGCGCCCCCGCACCACCAGGAAGGCGGCTCCGCCGGCCAGGACCAGGACGGCCACCGCGAGGGCGGCGTAGAGGCCGGTGTTCGAGGTCTGCGCCGCGTTCGCGGCGGCGGCCGGGGCCGGGGTGGCGGGGGCGGCCGGGGTGGCCGTGGAGCCCAGGTTCGGCAGGGCCGGGAGCTTCGCGGCGCCGTCGAGGGCGACGGCCAGCGAGACGGGGTCCATCTCGGTGCCCGCTTTGTACATGGCGTTGAAGGCCTGGGCGCCGCCCTCGGTGAGGGTGGCCGGGGCCTCGGTGAGGGTGGCGAGGCCGCCCTCGGCCTTGAGGCCCTTGGCGTCGAACTCGACGAGCGGGACCGCGTTCTTGGTCTGCCCGCCGGTGGTGACGTCGGCGGACAGGACGCCCTTGCCGTTCTCCACCTTGACGCCCACCTTGCCGAGCTTCAGGTCGAGATGGGCTCCGGTGAAGTGGACGGATCCGGCGAAGGCCGCGTCGAGCGTGCCCTGTGCGGCGTCGTAGGCGCCCTTGCCCTGCGGGAAGCGGAACAGGGCTCCGCCGTCCTGCGCTCCTTCGGTCAGCTCCCACTTGCCCTGGCCGATGGAGCCGGAGACGTACTCGCGGAAGGTGCGCCGCACTCCCCAGTCCACGGCGGCGTCGGTGAACGCCCCGGCGCCCTGCGGAGCCTGCGAGGCTCCGGGCGACTCGGCGGCCGGGGTCGGCGAGCTCTGCGGGGTCTGCGCGGGCTGTTCGGCGGCCGCGGCGGGCTTGACGTCCACGGAGAGGGAGACGGGGTCGAGCTGGGCGCCGGCCTCGTAGTAGCCGGCGAAGGCCTTGGCGCCCTGGTCGGTGAGGGTGGCCGGGATGTTGGTGAGGACGACGGGGCCGGCGCCGCCCTTCATGTTCAGCCCGCCCAGGCCCAGCGTGGCGAAGGGCACTTGGGAGGCGGTGGTGACCGCGCCGCTGTCCTTGGCCTTGCTGGAGACGTCCGCGTAGAGGGTGCCGCCACCGCCGTTGATCCTGATGGTGGGGCGGCTGACGCTGAGGTCCAGCTCGTAGGTGCCGTCCGGCTTCTGGTGGCCCTGGAAGGCGACGCCGCCGCTGAAGGAGGCTTGCAGGGCGCCGCTGTCCGGGTCGTAGGAGCCGGTCGCCGAGTGGAAGCGGAACAGGCTGCCGCCGACGGTGGCGGCTCCGTTCCTCAGCTTGAACCCGCCCTTGGCCACCGGGCCGGTGACGTAGCTCTGGAAGGAGGATTTGATGCCCCAGTCCAGCCGGCCGCCCTCCACGGTGCGGCCCGCCGCCTGGGCGGTGGTCGCCGGGAGCAGGGCTCCCAGCAGGGCCGCCAGGGTCGCCAGCAGGGCGACGGCGGACGCACGGGTGGGCCTTGCGGACATGATGGTCCCCTCCAGGGGCTAGCAAGCGAGGTTAGGCTAACCTAAGCTACATCTGGCCGGGCGTGAAACCCCCCGGCCCCCGGAATCCCGAACCCCATCCCGAACCCCCAGTCGGACGATCAGGACGGTGCCTTCGTGCCTACGCCCGCCGCCTCAACCCACGTATCCCGCCTCGCCCTTGCCCTGACCTCCCTGGTCCTGGCGCTCGGCGTGACGGCCTGCGGAGGTACGGCAGCCCCCGCCCACCCGACCGGGGCCGTAGCCGCCGTCCCGGACCGGGTGGAACCGCTCGCCGAGGCTCCGGCACCCGTCCTGCCGGCCACCGTGACCTCCGCCGACGGCGCCCGGGTCACCATCGCCTCCGCCGACCGGGTCGTCCCCCTGACCGGCAGCCTCAACGAGATCGTGTACACCCTCGGACTCGGCCCCAAGGTCGTCGCCCGGGACATCACCGCCACCTTCGAACAGGCCGCGGAGCTCCCGGTGGTGACGCGGGGCCACGACGTCTCCGCCGAGAGCGTGCTGTCGCTGCGCCCGACGCTGGTCCTGGCCGAGACCACCTCCGGCCCCGCCGAGGCGATCCAGCAGATCCGCGACGCGGGGATCCCGCTGCTCGTGGTCGCCCCGGCCAAGTCCCTGGACGACGTGGCGAAGCGGACCGACGCGGTCGCCGCCGCCCTGGGCGTCAAGGACGCCGGGACCGAGCTCAACCGGCGCACCGCCGAGCGCATCGCCACCGCCCGCGAGGGCCTGCCCGCCTCGGGGAAGAAGCCGCGCGTGGCCTTCCTCTACCTGCGCGGCACCGCCTCCGTGTACCTGATGGGCGGCTCCGACTCCGGTGCGGGCTCCCTGCTGGACGCGGCCGGCGCGGTGGACACCGGCCCGGAGTCGGGGCTCGGCAAGGACTTCACCCCGATCACCAGCGAGGCCCTGGCGGCCGCCGCGCCCGACGCGATCCTGGTCATGTCCAAGGGCCTGGAGTCCGTCGGCGGGGTGGACGGCCTGGTGAAGATCCCGGGCGTCGCGCAGACCCCGGCCGGGATGGACCGGCGGGTGATCAGCGTCGACGACGGGGTCCTGCTGAACTACGGCCCCCGCACCGACCAGGTGCTGACCTCCCTGATCAACCAGCTCTACGGCAAGGCCTCCTGACGTGACGACCTCTTTCGACCGGCCTCCGGCGGGGCCGAAGGACCCCGGGGCCCCGCCCCGAACCCCGCCCGGGATCCCGCCCCGAACCCCGGCCCGAACCCTGATCCCCGGCCGCCGGCGGACCCCCGTGCTGCTCACCGGCGGGCTCCTCGCCGTCCTCGTGCTGCTCGCCCTCGTCTCCGCCGGGGTGGGGGCCTACGGGATCCCGCTCGGGGACGTGCTCGGGTCCGTCCAGCACCGCCTCGGGCTCGGCGGCGCCGCCCTCGACCGGGTCGGGGAGAGCGTGCTGTGGAACGTACGACTGCCCCGCGTGGTGCTCGCGCTGCTCGTCGGGGCCGGCCTCGGGTGCGCCGGCGCTCTGATGCAGGGGGTGTTCGGCAATCCCCTCGCCGAGCCGGGGGTCATCGGGATCTCGGCGGGCGCCGCCGTCGGCGCGGTCGCCGCGATCGGGCTCGGGCTGACCTTCTTCGGCAACTGGACCATCACTGCCTGCGCGTTCGTCACCGGACTCGTCACCGTCGGCGCGGTCTACCTGCTGTCCCGCAGCGGGGGGCGGACGGAGGTCGTCACCCTCATCCTCACCGGCATCGCCGTCAACGCCTTCGCGGGCGCCCTGATCGGCCTGTTCGTCTTCTTCGCGGACAGCGGCCAGGTCAACCAGATCACCTTCTGGCAGCTCGGCTCCCTCGCCCAGGCCACCTGGCCCAAGGTGCTCGCCGTCCTGCCCTGCGCCCTCGCCGGGCTGCTGCTCGCCCCCTTCTACGCCCGCAAGCTGGACCTCCTGGCCCTGGGCGAACGTCCCGCCCGCCATCTCGGCGTGGATGTGGAGCGGCTGCGGCTCGCCCTGATCCTCGTCGTCGCGCTGCTCACCGCGGCCGCCGTCGCCGTGGCCGGGATCATCACCTTCGTCGGGCTCCTGGTCCCGCACCTGCTGCGCATGGCCAACGGCCCCGGCCACCGCTTCCTGGTGCCGGCCAGCGCGCTCGCCGGAGCCGTGGTGCTGGTCGCGGGCGATCTGGCCGCGCGCACCCTGGCCCAGCCCGCCGAGCTGCCGCTCGGTGTGCTGACCGCCCTGCTCGGCAGCCCGTTCTTCTTCTGGCTGCTGCGCCGCACCCGTCGCAAGCAAGGGGGCTGGGCCTGATGGCGCGCTACGACTTCGGCCGGCTGCGGCGCGCCGGGCGCGGCGTCCCCGCCCGCCCGGCCCCCGGGGCGCCGCTCGCCGAGGCCGTGGAGCTGCACGTACGGCTCGGGCAGCGCGAGGTGCTGGCCGGGATCGGGCTGACCGTGCGGGCCGGTGAGGTACTGGCCCTGGTCGGGCCGAACGGCGCGGGCAAGTCCACCCTGCTCGCGGCGCTGTCGGCGGACCTGCCGGCGGCCTCCGGGGTGGTACGGATCGACGGGCGTCCGGTGGGCGACTGGTCGGCCCCGGATCTGGCCCTGCGCCGGGCGGTCCTCCCCCAGTCGGCCGCACTGTCCTTCCCTTTTCCGGTGGAGGACGTGGTCCGGATGGGCCGTGCCCCCTGGGCGGGCACTCCGCTGGCCGAAGCCGACGAGGAGGCGGTGGCCGCCGCGATGGCCGCCACCGAGGTCTCGGACTTCGCGGCCCGCCCCTTCTCGGCGCTCTCGGGCGGCGAGCGGGCCCGGGTCGCGCTGGCCCGCGTACTGGCCCAGCGGGCCCCGCTGCTGCTGCTCGACGAGCCGACGGCGGCGCTGGACCTGCGCCACCAGGAGCTGGTGCTGCGGATCTGCCGGGAACGGGCGGCGGCCGGTGACGGGGTGGTGGTGGTCCTGCACGACCTGGGGCTGGCGGCGGCGTACGCGGACCGGGTCGCGGTGCTGCACGAGGGCCGGATCGCGGTCGACGGACCGCCCGGCGAGGTGTTCGAGGGCGGGTTGCTGAGCCGGGTCTACCGGCAGCCGGTGGAGGTGCTCCCGCATCCGCGTACGGGGGCGCCGCTGGTGATCCCCGTAAGGGAGGAGCCGGCGGCCGCACCGGCGATCGCTGCTGGAGGCAACCGTTCCGCCCTGCGGAACGACCACCTGGACTTGACCTCCCCTTGACCTGACCGTGGGCTGCGCATGAGGCCCCCGTGACGGCCCCGTGTCCGGCGGCGGAAGGTGTGGGCTGAATCACTGGACGGGCGGGTATAGGTCAGGTAAGCCTCGGTTAAGTTAGGTCCGCCTCACCGGCCGTCCCCACCTGATCGGGGCGGTCGTCTGCCGAACGTCAGACCGCCAGGAGCCCACATGCGTCCCGCCCGCCTCACCGTCCTCACCGCGGCCGCCGTGGTGGCCGCCCTCTCCGCGGTCACCGGCTGCTCCGAGAAGAGCGACGCGTCCGGCGACGGCGTGATCCACGTGACGGCCACCGACACCGCCTGCGACGTCTCCACCAAGGAGTTCCCCGCGGGCAAGGTGCAGTTCGAGGTCGCGAACAAGGGCGAGAAGGTCACCGAGCTCTACGTCCTGTTCCCCGACGGCCGCATCGTCGCCGAGCGCGAGAACATCGGCGCGGGCACCCAGGCCAACATCACCGCCGAGATCAAGCCCGGCAGCTACGAGATCGCCTGCAAGCCCGGCATGACGGGCGACGGCATCCGCCAGCAGGTCAAGGCCACCGGCCAGGGCGCCACCGAGAAGCGCAGCCCCGAGGCCGACGCCGCGGTCGCCGCGTACCGCAAGTACGTGCAGGAGCAGGCCGACGAGACCCTCCCCAAGGCGCAGGCCTTCGCGGACGCGGTCAAGGCCGGCGACGTCGAGGCCGCGAAGAAGGCGTACGCCCCCTCGCGCATCGGCTGGGAGCGCACCGAGCCGGTCGCCGAGTCCTTCGGTGACATCGACCCCAAGGTCGACGTCCGCGAGGACGGCCTGGAGACCGGCCAGGAGTGGACCGGCTGGCACAAGCTGGAGAAGTCCCTCTTCGCCGAGAACAAGATCGACGACGCGGACAAGAAGCTCGCCGAGACCCTGATGACCGACCTCGCCGAATGGCAGAAGAAGGTCGGCCAGGCGGAGATCACCCCCACCTCGATGGCGAACGGCGCCAAGGAGCTCCTCGACGAGGTCGCCACCGGCAAGGTGACCGGCGAGGAAGAGGCGTACAGCCACACCGACCTGGTCGACTTCAAGGCCAACGTCGAGGGCGCACAGAAGGCGTACGAGCTGCTCAAGCCGGTCGCCTCGAAGAACGACGCCGAGCTGGCCAAGCAGCTGGACGCCCAGTTCGCGGCGCTGAACACGCTGCTGGACAAGTACCGCGCGGACAAGACCGGCTACGAGTTCACCGCGTACGACAAGGTCGGCGCGGCCGAGCGCAAGGAGCTCTCGGACGGCGTCAACGCGCTGGCCGAGCCGCTCTCGAAGCTCGCCGCAGCGGTCGCGAAGTAATTCCGGTAACGGCAGAGCAGGCGGGAGATCCGGAATGAGCGAGTCAGTGTCCAAGCCCGAGCAGGGACCCGAGCAGGCAACCGAGGAGCAGCAGGCCAAGGGTGCGCCCTCGCGGCGCTCCGTCCTCGGCTGGGGCGGTGCGGGCCTCGCGCTCGGCGCCGCCGCGGCCGGCGGCACGGCCCTGGCCCTCACCAAGGACTCGGACATGGTCTCGGCGGCCTCCGCCGGTGCGGCCGTGCCCTTCCACGGTGAGCACCAGGCCGGTATCGCCAGCGCCGTCCAGGACCGCCTGCACTTCGCGGCCTTCGACGTGAAGACGAAGAGCCGCGACGAGCTGATCAAGCTCCTCAAGGACTGGACCGAGGCGGCCCGGCTGATGACGGCCGGCCACCCGGTCGGCGAGGGCGGCTACGGCGGCCTCCCGGAGGCCCCGCCGGACGACACGGGCGAGGCCCTGGGCCTGAAGGCCTCCCGCCTCACCCTGACCATCGGTTTCGGTCCCGGCCTGTTCGCCAAGGACCGCTTCGGCCTGGAGGGCAAGCGCCCCGAGGCCCTGGTGGAGCTGGAGTCCTTCCCCGGCGACAACCTCGACCCGGCCCGCTCGGGCGGCGACCTGTGCGTCCAGGCCTGCGCCGACGACCCGCAGGTCGCGGTGCACGCCATCCGCCAGCTCGCCCGCATCGGCTTCGGCAAGACCGCGGTGCGCTGGTCGCAGCTCGGCTTCGGCAAGACCTCGTCCACCACCCCGGACGCGCAGACCCCGCGCAACATGATGGGATTCAAGGACGGCACCCGCAACGTCTCGGGCACCGACAACGCGGCGCTGGACAAGCACGTGTGGGTCGGCGCGAGCGACGGCAGCGACTGGCTGGCCGGCGGCTCGTACCTGGTCGCCCGGCGCATCCGGATGCACATCGAGACCTGGGACCGCACCTCGCTCGGTGAGCAGGAGGACATCATCGGCCGCGACAAGGGCGAGGGTGCTCCCGCGGGCAAGTCCAAGGAGCGCGACGAGCCGTTCCTGAAGGCGATGAAGCCGGACGCGCACGTCCGCCTCGCTCACCCGGACACCAACGACGGCGCGACGATCCTGCGCCGCGGCTACTCCTTCACCGACGGCACGGACGGGCTGGGCCGCCTCGACGCGGGTCTGTTCTTCCTCGCCTACCAGCGCGACGTCCGCAAGGGCTTCGTGCAGATCCAGCGGCGCCTGTCGAAGAACGACTCGCTCAACGAATACATCCAGCACGTGGGTTCGGCCGTCTTCGCCGTCCCGCCGGGCGTCCGCGACAAGGACGACTGGTGGGGCCGGGCGCTGTTCGCGTAGGACGGGGAGGAACGAACGTGTTCAGCAACTATCTGATCGGTCTGCGCGAGGGGCTGGAAGCCAGCCTCGTCGTCTGCATCCTCATCGCGTACCTGGTGAAGACCGGCAACCAGAACAAGCTGGCTCCGCTGTGGCTGGGCGTCGGCATGGCCGCCGCCCTGTCGCTGGCCTTCGGCGCCGGTCTCGAATTCGGCACGCAGGAGCTGGACTTCAAGGCGCAGGAGGCCATCGGCGGCTCCCTGTCGATCGTTTCGGTCGCCCTGGTGACCTGGATGGTCTTCTGGATGAAGCGCACCGCGCGGAACCTGAAGTCCGAGCTCCAGGGCAAGCTCGACGCGGCGCTCGCGATGGGCACCGGCGCGCTGGTGACCACGGCGTTCCTGGCCGTCGGCCGGGAGGGCCTGGAGACCTCGCTGTTCGTGTGGCGCTCGGTGCACGCGGCCGGTGACGGCGCGGGCCCGCTGATCGGCGTGCTGCTCGGCATCGGATCGTCGGTCCTGCTGGGCTGGCTGTTCTACCGGGGCGCCCTGAAGATCAACCTGTCGAAGTTCTTCACGTGGACCGGCGGCATGCTGGTCGTGGTCGCCGCGGGCGTGCTCGCGTACGGCGTGCACGACCTGCAGGAGGCGGACTTCCTGCCGGGGCTGGCGAACAAGGCCTTCGACGTCAGCGCCACGATCCCGCCGGACAGCTGGTACGGGACCCTGCTGAAGGGCACCTTCAACTTCCAGCCGGACCCGACGGTGCTCCAGCTCGTGGTGTGGGCCCTGTACCTGGTCCCGGTGCTCCTCCTCTTCCTGGCCCCCTCGCTGGTCAAGCGGGCCAAGCCGGAGCAGGAGCAGGCCAAGGCTGAGGCCGGCCGCTCCTGAGCGCAGCGCATTTACCAGAGCCGGTCGATCGTCCCCGGGTAGAGCGGGACGCGGATGCCGGTGAAGGCCGTACGGACCTGGTCCGTACGGCCTTCGTCGTCTCCGGAGCCGGCTCCGGCTCCGTCTCCGTCTCCCGTGAAGAAGGCGGCCAGGACCGTCTTGCCCAGCCCCGGGGCGTCCGTGGCGAGCGGGTCCTGCGGGGTGCCGCCCACGAGGACCGTGCCCGGCAGGACCTCGAAGCCGGCGGCCCCGTAGAAGGGGACGAGGTCCCGGTCGCAGCTGAACAGCGCCAGGTCCACCGCCGGATCGGCGGCCAGCTCGGCGCGGGCCGCCGCCACCAGCCGGGCCCCGTGGCCGCGGCCCCGTACGTCGGCCCGGGTCACCACCCCGCTGAGCCCGGCCGCGCGGTACGTGCGGCCGTCCGCGAGCCGGACCGGCTTGTACAGCAGCGCCAGCGAGGCCAGGACGCTGCCGTCCTCGTCCACCAGCAGCACCGCCTTCGGGCGCAGCGCGGGGTCGTGGCCGGGGGCCGAGCCGGGCCAGGCCTGCGCCTCCAGGGCCGCCACCTGCGCGGCGAGCCCGGCGGGCAGGGCCCGGGCCTCGTGGACGGCGATCCGCATCAGGCGATCCTGGCGCCCGCTCCGCCCACCCGGACCCGGGGGTCGCCGGAGCGCAGTTCCACCGTGAGGAGGCTGGGGCGGCCCATGTCCGCGCCCTGGTGGAGGGTGAGGACGGAGTCGGCCGGGACCAGGCCGAGCTCGCGGGCGTACGCGCCGAAGGCGGCCGCGGCGGCTCCGGTCGCCGGGTCCTCGACGACCCCGCCGGGCGGGAAGGGGTCGCGTACGTGGAACTCCGCCGGGCCCGCCCGGTGCACGAGCTGGACGGTGGTGAGGTCGAGGCGCCGCATCAGCGCCTCCAGTCGGGCGAAGTCGTAGGAGAGGTCCGCGAGCCGGGCCCGGGTGGCGGCGCCGAGCACCAGGTGGCGGGCTCCGGCGTAGGCGATCCGCGGCGGGAACTGCGGGTCCAGGTCGGCGGCCGGCCAGTCGAGCGCGGCCAGCGCCTCGGCGAGGTCGGCCGGTTCCAGGTCCTCGGTGTGCGGTTCGACGCTGGTCAGGGTGGCCCGCAGGCCTTCGCCCTCCCGGGTCACCGAGACCGGCACCGTGCCCGCGCGGGTGGCGAAGACCAGCTCGCCGGGGCCGATCCGCTCGCCCAGGGCCACGGCGGTGGCCACGGTGGCGTGCCCGCAGAAGGGGACCTCCGCCTTCGGGCTGAAGTAGCGCACGGTGAAGGCCCGGCCGTCCGCGCCGCCGAGGCCCTCGGGCGGCGCGGTGAGGAAGGCGGTCTCGCTGTAGCCCAGGTCGGCGGCGATCCCCAGCATGGCGGCGTCGTCCAGCCCGGACGCGTCGAGCACGACCCCGGCGGGGTTGCCGTACGACGGGTCTTGGGAGAAGGCGGTGTAGCGCAGTACGTCGGTCATGATCGCCTCAACCCCCGCCCCCGGGCCCGCATTCCCGGTCCGTCAGCCGCGCCCGATGTACGGCATCGCGCTCGCCATCACCGTCGCGAACTGCACGTTCGCCTCCAGCGGCAGCTCCGCCATGTGCAGCACCGTGCGCGCCACGTCGGCCGCGTCCATCACGGGCTCCACCGCGAGCTGTCCGTTGGCCTGCAGGATCCCGGTCTGCATCCGCTCGGTCATTTCGGTGGCCGCGTTGCCGATGTCGATCTGTCCGCACGCGATCCGGTACGGACGCCCGTCCAGGGACAGGGACTTCGTCAGCCCGGTCATGGCGTGCTTGGTGGCCGTGTAGGCGATGGAGTGGGGCCTCGGC
This sequence comes from Streptomyces sp. NBC_00454, assembly GCF_041434015.1. Taxonomy (GTDB): domain Bacteria; phylum Actinomycetota; class Actinomycetes; order Streptomycetales; family Streptomycetaceae; genus Streptomyces. The sequence continues at coordinate 2,261,683 of NZ_CP107907.1, forward strand.
ACGTGCGCGGAGATGGAGCCGTTGTTGATGATGCGGCCGCCCTGCGGGTCCTGTGCCTTCATCACCCGGAAGGCCGCCTGCGCGCAGAGGAAGGAGCCGGTGAGGTTGACGTCGACCACCGAGCGCCAGGCCTCGTAGGTGATGTCCTCCAGCGCGACGCCGGCCGGGCCGAAGGTGCCCGCGTTGTTGAAGAGCAGGTCGAGCCGCCCGTAGTGCTCGCGGACCGTCTCGAAGAGCGCGCTCACCCCGGCCGGGTCGCTCACGTCGGTCCGTACGCACAGCACGTCGCCCTCGGCCCCGGCGGCCCTGGCGGCCGCGGCGGTCTCCTCCAGGGGCTCGGTCCGGCGGCCGGCCGCGGCCACCGACCATCCGGCGGCGGCGAGGGTCAGGGCCACGGAGCGGCCGATTCCCGAGCCGGCTCCGGTGACTACGGCGATCTTGTTCACACGTGCGTTCATGGGGCCGCAGGGTACGTCACATCGGTCATCAGTCCCGGGACGTTCCGATAGCTGAGAGCATGGCTCCATCAGGGGGTGTGAAGAACCTATAAGAAGAGTGGAGTTTCGTATGTCGGAGAGAGGCCCAGCGACGGCCCCCGCACCGGAGTCGTCGCCCGCAACCCCCTCCCCCACCACCGCCACCGCCACCGCCCCCCTGAAGGCAGCCCGCCGGACCGGACTGCTCGTCACCTTCATCCTCGGCGGGCTCAGCGCGCTCCCCCCGCTGTCCATGGACATGTACCTGCCGGCGCTGCCGGCGGTGACCAGCGCCCTGAACAGCCCGGCCGCGACCGTCCAGCTCACCCTCACCGCCTGCCTCGCCGGCATGGCGCTGGGCCAGCTGGTCATCGGCCCGATGAGCGACAAGTGGGGCCGGCGCCGGCCCCTGCTCATCGGCATGGTCGTCTACGTGCTCGCCACCGCGATCTGCGCCTTCGCCCCGACCGCCGGACTCCTCATCGGCTTCCGGCTGCTCCAGGGCCTGGCCGGCGCCGCCGCGATCGTGATCGCGCGAGCCGTCGTGCGCGACCTGTACGACGGGGTCGAGATGGCCCGGTTCTTCTCCACCCTGATGCTCATATCCGGCGTGGCCCCGATCATCGCCCCGCTCATCGGCGGCCAGATACTGCGCTTCGCCGACTGGCGCGGGGTCTTCGTCGTCCTGACCGTCATCGGCACCGTCCTGACCCTCACCGTCTGGCGCAAGCTCGACGAGACGCTGCCCCCCGAACGGCGCCAGACCGGCGGCGTCGGCGCCGCGCTGCGGACCATGCGCGGGCTCTTCGCCGACCGCGTCTTCACCGGCTACACGCTCTCCGGTGGGTTCGCCTTCGCGGTGCTCTTCTCGTACATCTCCGCCTCGCCGTTCGTCGTGCAGGAGATCTACGGTGCTTCGGCGCAGACCTTCAGCCTGCTGTTCGGCGTCAACTCCGTCGGCCTGATCATCGTCGGCCAGATCAACGGCAAGCTGCTGGTCGGCCGGGTCAGCCTGGACAAGGTCCTCGCCGTCGGGCTCGCGATCATCACGGCGGCCTCGGTGGCCCTGCTGCTGATGTCGGCCGGGGCCTTCGGCGAGGTCGGGCTCTTCCCGATCTGCGCCGGGCTGTTCGTGCTGATGTCGGCGATGGGCCTGGTGCTGCCGAACACCAACGCACAGGCCCTGATGCGCGCCCCGCACGCGGCCGGCTCGGCCTCCGCACTGCTGGGCACCTCTTCCTTCCTGGTCGGGGCCGTGGCCTCGCCGCTGGTCGGAATCGCCGGGGAGGGCACGGCGGTGCCGATGGCGCTCGTCCAGCTGGCCTGCTCGCTGCTGGCGGTCGGCTGCTTCCTGGGGCTGTGCCGTCCGTGGCGCTCCGCGCCCGAATCCAGTCCCGCCACATCCGGCCCCACCAAATCCAGCCCCGCCTAATCCAGCCCCGCCGGCGTTTGAGGCGCAGGGGTCCGGGGGCAGCGCCCCCGGCACCCTGCGCCGCGCCGTAAACTTCGCGGGTGAACCACTCCGTCCCCGCCCCCGCGTCCACCACCGCCCAAACGCTGCGCGCAGCGCTCGCCGGGCTGCTCGACGGGCTCTCGCAAAAGCAGGCCACGGCCGCCGTCGATCGGCTGATCGCCAACTACCGCGGCCAGATCCCGACCAACACGCCCGTGCTGCGAGACCGCTCGGACGTGGCGGCGTACGCGGCGTACCGGATGCCGGCCACCTTCGAGGCCGTACGGTCCGCCCTGCACGGCCTCGCCGACGCCGCCCCCGAGTGGACCCCGGGCACGCACGTGGACGTCGGCGGCGGCACCGGATCCGCCACCTGGGCGGTGGACTCCGTCTGGGACGGCCCGCGCGCGACGACGGTGCTCGACTGGGCGGACCCGGCGCTGGTCCTCGGCAAGGAACTGGCGGCGGCCTCCTCCTCCCCGGCGCTGCGCGCCGCCGAGTGGCACAAGGCCGTCATCGGGACCGGCCTGGAACTCCCCGACGCGGACCTGGTGACGGTCTCCTACGTCCTGGGCGAGCTGACCCCGGAGGCCCGCCGCTCGGTGGTCGCCGAGGCGGCGCGCGCCGGTCAGGCCGTGGTGTTGGTCGAGCCGGGCACCCCCGAGGGCTACCTGCGCATCCGCGAGGCCCGCGAGCAGCTGATCGAGGCCGGGCTGAAGGTCGCGGCGCCGTGCCCGCACGACGGGACCTGCCCGATCCAGGTCGGTCAGGACTGGTGCCACTTCTCGACCCGGGTCAGCCGCTCCTCCCTGCACCGGCAGGTCAAGGGCGGCTCCCTCGCGTACGAGGACGAGAAGTTCAGCTACGTGGCCGCGACCCGCTTCCCGGTCCGGCCGGCCACCGCCCGGATCACGCGCAGGCCGCAGATCCGCAAGGGGCTCGTCCAGCTGGAACTGTGCGGTCCGGTCGTCGGCGACGAGACCCCGGGCCTGACCCGGGCCATCGTGACCAAGCGCCACGGAGACCTCTACAAGGCGGCGCGGGACATCGACTGGGGCCAGGAGTGGCCGCCGTCCGAAGAGGACTAGCCGGCGGCCCGAACCCCCTGTTTTCCAGGGGCCCCTCCCCTAGGGCCGCAGCTCCTGGGTGCAGCACTTCACGCTGCCGCCGCCCTTGAGCAGCTCCCCCAGATCCATCGGGACCGGCTCGAACCCGCGCGCCCGCAGCGGGTCGAGGAGTCCGGTGGCCGCCTGCGGGAGCAGGACGTGCCGGCCGTCCGAGACGGCGTTGAGACCGAGGGCCGCCGCGTCGCGGGCCTCGGCGATCAGCGCGTCGGGGAAGAGCCTGCGCAGTACGGCCCGGCTGCCCTCGGAGAAGGCGGCCGGGTAGTACATGATCTCGTCGCCGTCGAGCACGGACAGCGCCGTGTCCAGGTGGTAGTAGCGCGGGTCGACCAGGTCGAGTCCGATGACCGGGCGGCCGAAGAACTCCTGGGCCTCGTCGTGCGAGAGCGGACTGGAGCGGAAGCCCCGTCCGGCCAGGATGTAGGAGGCGGTGACGGCGAAGTCGCCTTCGCCCTCGTTGATGTGGGACGGCTCGTGGACGTCCCCGAAGCCGTTGGCGCGGAACCAGTCGAGGTGGATCTCCGCCTCGGGGGCCCGCTCCGGGTAGGCGAACCGGGCGCCCAGCACCCGGCCGTCGATGACGAGGGCGCCGTTCGCCGCGAAGACCATGTCGGGCAGCGCGCGGTCGGGTACGAGGGTCTCGACGGTGTGGCCGAGGGACCGGTAGCGGTCCCTCAGGTCCTCCCACTGCGCCTGGGCGAGGGGCAGGTCCACCGGTTTCGTGGGGTCCATCCACGGGTTGATGGAGTACGTGACCTTGAAGTGCGTGGGCGGGCACATCAGGTAGCGCCGGGGTGTGGCGTCTCTGTGCAACGAGGGCTCCTCACGGTGATGAGAAGAGAATCGTCTCTCCTCAAGGGAGGCAGCGCAGTGAACTGATTGGGTGGTTTCCGGAACGGCTGAAAGACGAGCCGTACGGGATTGCTAAATTGCCGGGATGACCGCCAGCGCCACCCCCTCCCCGTCCTCCCCCGCCCCCTCTCCCGCCGCGCGGACCCCGGACGCCGCGCGCCGCAGCGACCGCTCCCGGCGGGCCATCCTCGACGCCGCGCTCGCCCTGGTCGGGGAGGTCGGCTACAACAAGCTGACCATCGAGGCCATCGCCGCCCGCGCCGGGGTCGGCAAGCAGACCATCTACCGCTGGTGGCCCTCGAAGGCGGCCGTCCTGCTGGACGCCTCCCTCGCGCTGGCCGGGGACGCCGAATCGGCGGGCGAATGGGCCGGTTTCCCCGACACCGGGGACCTGGCCGCCGATCTGAAGCACGTACTGCGGGCGACCGTGGACGAGTTCAACGACGAGAAGTACGAGGCCCCCGCGCGCGCCCTCACCGCGGCCTGCGCGACCGACCCGGAGCTGGGGGCCCGCTTCAACGAGCAGCTGCTGGAACCCCAGCTCGCGCTGTACGAGGAGCGGTTGCGGGCGGCCCGCGAGGCCGGGCAGCTGGCACCGGACACGGACCTGCGGCTGACCGTGGAAATGCTGGTCGGGCCGCTGACGCACCGGTGGCTGCTGCGGACCGCGCCGCTCACGCACGCATATGCGGACGCCCTCGTGGACGCGGTGCTGGGCGGAGCCGCAGCGGGGTCGTGACCGGGGCCTGAGCAGGGTGGGAAAGGTCATGACCGCATGATGGCCGAGAACATATGGCCGAATTCTGTGGTTATGTGAGGGCCCGGGTGGGAGGGTGCGGTCACCCGGTGCTCAGGATGGTGGGACCATGTGAGGGTCTGCCGGGGCAACGGTGTAGGTGAGGGGATAGATGGGGTCTGAGTCCGGCCGCGTCAAACGCGGCGAGCAGAGCAGGATTGCCCAGTGGCTGCGCCTCAGGCCCAAACCCGCCACCGAGGACCCCGGACGAGAACGCGAGGCCCTGCTGCTGGCGGTCGCCGCTGCCGGTCTGCCCATAGCCCCCGCCGCCCATCCCGTCGGCTACCGGTGTTCGTGCGACCGGATCGGCTGTCCGACTCCGGCCCGCCATCCCGTCTCCTTCGCCTGGCAGACCCAGTCGACCACCGACCGCGGCCAGGTCGAACGCTGGGCGCGCAACGAGCCCCAGGCGAACTTCATCACCGCGACCGGCATGGTCCACGACGTCCTGGACGTCCCGCTGGAAGCCGGACACAACGCACTGGCCCGCCTGCTGGCGGCCGGTGTGGACGTCGGCCCCGTCGCCGAGTCCGCCGGTACGGACGACCAGGCGCGGATGCTGTTCTTCACCGCGACCCGGGGCACCCCCGAGGACGAGGACGAGTGGTGGCCCTGCGAGCTGGACTGCCACCCCGAGACGATGGACGAACACCCGGGCCTGCGCTGGCACTGCCGGGGCAGCTACGTCCTGGTCCCGCCGGCCGCACTGCCGGGTGACCTCGCGGTGACCTGGCTCCGGGGCATGGAGCACCCGCTCCCCGATCCCCTCACCCTGCTGGAAACCCTCACGGACGCCTGCGCCACCTACGCGGGCGCCTCCGACCGCGCCCCCGCGGCCGTGGCCTGGCCCCTGGGCCGCTAGCGGTTCCCGGCCGCGAACCCCGCGGCCGGGAACAGTGCCAAGTCGGTGGCTGTGCCCGTCAGTGGCTGGGCCCGTCAGTGGATCTGAGTGACCACCACGTCGAGCGCCCAGGCCTTGCCGGCCTTCGCCGGGGCCTCGGCCTCCACCGTGAAGCCCAGGTCCCGCAGGGCCGTCACCAGCTCCGCCGGGGAGTCGGGGACCGCGCCCGCCAGGAGCAGGTCCCGGATCAGGCGGCCCTTGGTGGCCTTGTTGAAGTGGCTCACCACCGAGCGCTTCTCCACGCCGTCCACCAGCTGCGAGTGCAGCACCCGGACCGTTGCCGTCCGCCCCGCGACCTCGCCCTTCGGCTTCCACGCGGAGGCGTACGCGGACGAGCGCAGGTCCAGGACCAGGCCCTCACCGGCGGCCTGCGGCATCACCGAGGCCATCGGCTCGCGCCAGAACGCGCCCAGCGCGCCCAGCCCCGGCAGCTTCACCCCCATCGAGCACCGGTAGGAGGGGATGCGGTCCGTGACCCCGACCGCTCCCCACAGTCCCGAGAAGACCAGCAGGGACCGGGCCGCCAGGGCCCCCGCCGCAGCCGGCAGCGTCGACAGGCCCAGCGCGTCGTACAGGACGCCGGTGTAGATCTCCCCCGCGGGCCGCGCCACCGCCGAGAGCAGTTCCGCGTTCTTCGCGACCTCGCCCCGCAGCCCCTCGCTCAGACCCAGCACCTCCCGCGCCTTCAGCTCGTCGCCCACGCACAGCTCGACGAGCTCCTCCAGCACCGCCGCCCGCGCGGCAGCCAGCCCCGGCAGCGACAGCGCCTGAGGCTTCAGCGGTGCGCCGGAGCCGCCGGCGGCCTTTCCTTCGGACGGCGGCAGCAGCACGAGCACGGTGGTTCTCCTATCGACGGGCATGGCACAGCAGAGGGGTGCGGCCCCAGCCCAGGGTAAACGGCTCGCCGCGCCGCCCCGGCCCACCGGCCATAGGCTCGGTGCATGCCACGCCGTCACATGATCATGACCGGCGCAGACGGGGTCGCCCTGCGGGCCGCGCTGCGTGAACTGCGGACGAAGCTGGAGGTGCCCCAGGAGTTCCCGGCGGCCGTGCTCGCCGAGGCCGAACAGGCGGTGCGTGCACCGCGCCTGCCCGACTTCGACGCCACCGACCTCCCCCTCTTCACCATCGACCCGCCGACCTCGCGCGACCTCGACCAGGCGATGCACCTGGCCCGGCGCCCCTCCGGCGGCTACCGCGTGCACTACGCCATCGCCGACGTCGCCGCCTGGGTCACCCCCGGCGGCGCCCTCGACACCGAGGCCCACCGGAGGGTCACCACCCTCTACTTCCCCGACGAGAAGGTCCCGCTGCACCCGGCCGTGCTCTCGGAGGGCGCGGCCAGCCTGCTGCCCGACCAGACCTGCCCGGCCCTGCTGTGGCGGCTCGACCTGGACGCCGAGGGGCGGGTGGAGACCACCGATGTCCGCCGCGCGCTCGTGCGCAGCCGGGCCAAACTGGACTACGACGGGGTCCAGAAGGCCATCGACACCGGCAGCGCCGAGGAGGCCGTGGCCCTGCTCAAGGACATCGGGAACCTCCGCGAAGCCCTGGAGGCCGAGCGCGGCGGGATCTCGCTGAACGTGCCCGAGCAGGAGATCGTCGAGCACGAGGGCTCGTACAGCCTGGCCTACCGGGCTCCGCTGCCGGCCGACGGCTGGAACGCCCAGATCTCCCTGATGACCGGCATGGCCGCCGCCGAGCTGATGCTCGCCGCCGGGACGGGCATCCTGCGGACCCTGCCGAGCGCCCCCGACGGGGCGGTCGGGCGGCTGCGCCGGGCTGCCAAGGCGCTGCGCATCGACTGGCCGCACCACGTCCCGTACGCGGAGCTCGTGCGCTCCCTCGACCCGCACCGCCCGGCCCACGCGGCGTTCCTCCAGGAGTGCACCTCGCTGCTGCGCGGCGCCGGATACACCGTCTTCACCGGCGGCGAGACCCCCGACCCCCTCCTGCACGCGGCGGTCGCGGCCCCGTACACCCACTGCACCGCCCCGCTGCGCCGCCTCGTCGACCGGTACGCGGGCGAGCTGTGCGTGGCGGCGGTCGCGGGGGCCGAGCCCCCGCAGTGGGCCGTGTCCGCGCTGGCTGACCTGCCGAAGGAGATGGCGGACGGCACCCGGCTGGCGAACTCCGCCGAGCGGGAGTCCGTGGACCTGGTGGAGGCGGCGCTGCTCAAGGACCGCGTCGGAGAGGTCTTCGATGCGACGGTCATCGACCTCAAGGAGGGGGAGCCGCTGGTCGGCACGGTCCATCTGGAGGAGCCGGCGGTGATCGGCCGGGTCCGGGCCACCTCCGGGACGCTGCCGCTGGGCGACCGGATCAGGGTCCGCCTGACGGAGGCCGACCCGGGCACCTCGAAGATCCTGTTCGCCCCGGCCTGACCGGCTCCTGATGCCACCACCCGGACTCCCCTGGCCAGCGCGCCCGGAGGCTGCCATCATCGGCCGACCGCGCAACAGCAGGGGGAGGTCCCGGGCATGGGGGCCGTCGACGTCTTCGACATGCAGGGGAGAGCCGCTCCCGCCTCGGGCAGCCGCTCGGCCCGCCGCTGCCGGCCTGCCGCCGCGCTGCGCGGGCTCATCGTCAACTACACCGGATTCCAGACCGAGTTCGCAGCTCCGCGCCATCGGCTGGAGCTGCCCACCGGGTACGTGACGCTGGTCTTCACCTTCTCCGAGGGCCTGTGGGTGACCCGTACCGAGGACCTCGGCGCGGCCCGGCTGCGGCCCGCCTCCCGGGCCATGATCAGCGGCCCGCGCACGGTCCCGGCGATCGGGGTGCACGCGGGCCACGTCAGCGGGCTGGAGGTGAACATGGCCCCGATGGGCGCCTACCGGCTGTTCGGCGTCCCGATGTGGCACTTCGAGGACGCCCACGTGGACCTGGAGGAGGTGCTGGGCCCGCCGGGCCGCCGCCTGACCGAACGGCTCCAGTCGCTCGGCTCCTGGGCGGACCGGTTCTCCCTGCTCGACGAGGTCTTCTGCGCCCGCCTGGAGAACGGCCCGCCGAGCGCCCCGGAGGTGCGCGGGGCGCTCGCCAGGCTGTGGGCGGGCAGCGCACCGCTGACCCGGGTCACCGCCGAGACCGGGTGGAGCGCCCGCACCCTGCGGGCCCGCTTCCGCGAGCAGGTCGGCATCTCCCCCAAGGCGGTGGCCCGGGTGTTCCGGCTCCAGCACGCGCTGCGGCTGCTGGCGGCGGGGACGGCGGCCGCGCAGGTGGCGGCGGCCTGCGGCTACCACGACCAGGCGCACCTGAGCCGCGAGGTGAAGGCGATGACGGGGCTGCCCCCGTCGCAGTTCGTACGGCTGCGCGGCGGGCTGGCGCCGGGCTCTGCGCTGGACCGGATGCCCGGCCGGGTGACCAGCGTGATGCTGTCGGGCTGAAGACCTGCGCCGCGTGCCGTTTTTGACAAGACAGGGGCACACGGGCTTGCCACGCTCGGCGGACCGGAACGGCATCGCGGCAGCCCGTCACGGGGGTGTGGGCTGCCGCGGTGCGCCGGTCGCGGCCGCGGTCATTGCCGCGACCAGCGCGCGGGGGTCGTCCGCGTGGAACCGGATGACGCGGGCCCGGGCAGGGGCTCCGAGCGGGCGCCGGAAGGCGAGCGGCCGGGCCAGTTCCACGGTCACGGTGGTCTGGCTGCCGACGACGAGGTCGAGCACCCCGTCCCCGGAGAGGGTGACGAGCCGGCCCTCCGGGTAGCGGCGGTCGACCCGGACCGAGGCCACCGCGTCCGGCGGGACGGTCAGGTCGAACAGGGCCCCGTAGCGGATGCGCAGGCTCCCGTCGGGGCGGACCACGTGCGGGCGGGTGACGCAGGCGGCGTGCAGCCCGAGCACCGCCAGCGCCCCGTACACGTCGAGGACGAGCACCACGCGGTGGACGGCCGGCCAGGGGATCAGGAACGCGAGGGCGACCGTCTCGATCAGCGACACGAAGAGCAGGCCGTACATCATCGCCGTCTGCGGTCCGGTGTACGGGGCCGCGTGGTCCGCGGCCCCCACCCCGTGCGGCGGCCTGCGCAGGGCCCACCGGCCGAGCGCGGCTCCGGCGCGCAGCTCGTGCCGCAGGAGGCGGCGTACGGCCGTCCCTCTCGTCGCTCGTATCCCGCTCATGGACGGTCCTCCCCCGTGTCGGTGAACGCTTCGATGACCCGGCGGACGACTGCCGCCTGCGCGGGTGCGTACTCGGCGAGCAGGGCCTCCACGAACCCCGCGCCCGGCCCGGAACCCTCCAGCCCGCCGCCCCGTACGGCAGTGAGCACCTCGGCGGGCATCGCGGCGAGGAGCTCGTCGGCGAGCGGCCCGATCCGGGGATCGTCCGGGGCGGCGTCGGCCAGCTCGTCGAGCCGCTCGTAGAGCACCAGGACGGCGGGGTCGGCGGCCACCGGTCCGAGCGCGGCGTAGATCTCCCCGGCCCCCTCCCCGACCGCGCCCGAGGCGTCGAGCAGGCTCAGGTGCTCGCGGTCGAGCGCGGCGGACGGCGAGCTGGTCGCGGGCGCCTGGGCGAGCAGCTCGGCGAGCGCGGGCGAGAGCGCGCCGTGCAGGTCGGCCTCCCCCGGCGGGGCGGCGAGGAGCACGGCGAGCCGCCGCCTGCGTTCGGCCAGCTCGGCCTCCTGCCGGGCGAGGTCGGCGTCGAGCTCCTCCAGCACCTCGGCCAGCTCGCGCCCCGCGTCCTCCGCGAGCACGTCGCGCACCTCGTCGAGGCTCAGCCCGAGCTCGGTGAGCCTTCGGACGCGGGCCAGCCGGACGGCGTCGCGCACGCTGTAGGAGCGGTAGCCGTTGGGCCGGCGCTCCGGCTCCGGGAGCAGGCCGACGTGGTGGTAATGCCGGATCGCCCGGGTGGTGACACCTACGAGCGCGGCGATCTCTCCGATCCGCATGGATCCCAGTAGAAACCCTGCCGCTGCGTCAAGGTCAAGCCGCAACTTCGCAGCCGGTAACATGGTCGGCACGACAGACGAGTCGGCTGGACGGCCGCGTCGGGATCCTCGGATCCCGCCGAGGAACGTCCGGGCTCCACAGGGCAGGGTGGTGGCTAACGGCCACCCGGGGTGACCCGCGGGACAGTGCCACAGAAAACAGACCGCCTGGGGCTTCGGCCCCCGGTAAGGGTGAAACGGTGGTGTAAGAGACCACCAGCGCCTGAGGTGACTCAGGCGGCTAGGTAAACCCCACCTGGAGCAAGGTCAAGAAGGGCCGGCCGTTTTCGGACGGCGGGCCCTGCGCGGACGTTCGAGGGCTGCCCGCCCGATGTTCGCGGGTAGACCGCACGAGGCCGGCGGCAACGCCGGTCCTAGATGGATGGCCGTCTCCCCGGCGACCGCGAGGTCTCCGTGAGACAGAACCCGGCGTACAGGCCGGCTCGTCTGCCGTTCCATCCCGGGCCCGACCACCGCACCGCGGCAGGTCGGGCCTTTTCGCGATCATCGCGCCCTCTAAATTGGGCTGATGTTCGAAAGAGTGAGCTTCGAAGAGTCCACCCGGCTGGAAGCGCTCGCCTGGCGGGTGCGCAACGAACTGGCCGCGGCCGGGCTGCCCGTGGTCGCCCCCGGCATGGACCCGCAGCTGGTGGGCGGCGCGGAGGTGACGTTCGACGACGGCGCCGACGCGGGCGGCGGGGTGTGGGTGGAGTGGAAGGGCAGCCCGCGGCTGTGGGAGTCCACGGGCCGGGCCCTGCGGCTGCAGAAGCTGGACGACCCCGTCATCGGCCACTGCGCCCGGGTCACGGCCGCGATGATGCGGGCCCTGGACGCGGTCCTGACCTCGGCCGGCTTCACCGTCGAGGATCCGAAGAACGAGTACCGGCCCTTCCAGCTGCGCGTGGTCGCCCGGCCCGGCCCCTTCCCGCCGTGCACGTGGGAATCGCGCGGGGAGGACGCTCCGGACCGCGACCCCGTCTGAGGTCGCGGGCCGGCACGCGTCTGCCGGAGCGGGCCCGGCACCGCCGGGTCAGCGCAGGTGCGAGGTGTCGTTCAGGAGGCGGACCGAGGCGTTGCCGTCGGCGTAGTAGGCCACCGCCGACAGGGAGGCGGCCGAGAGTTCCATGCGGAACAGTGCCTCCGGTGGGGCGCCGAGGGCCAGGCGGACCAGGATCTTGACCGGGGTCACGTGCGAGACCAGCAGGACGGTGCGGCCCGCGTGCGCGGCCAGCAGCCGGTCCCGGGTCGCCGAGATCCGCCGGGTGGCGGACGCGAAGCTTTCGCCGCCGCCCGTCGGGGCGGCCTTCGGGGAGTCCAGCCACGCTTGGAGGTCCTCGGGGAAGCGTTCCTGGGCCTCGGCGAAGGTGAGGCCCTCCCACGCGCCGAAGTCGACCTCGCGCAGCCCCTCCTCGACGGTGACCTCCAGCCCGAGGCGGTCCGCCACGGTCTGTGCGGTCTCCCGGCAGCGGCGCAGCGGGGAGCTGATCACCGTCTGGACGGTGCCCCGCGCGGCCAGCGACTCGGCGACCGCGGCAGCCTGCCGGCGGCCCGCCGCGGACAGCTCGGGGTCGCTGCCGCCGCTGCCGGAGAACCGCTTCTGCGGAGTCAGGGCCGTCTCGCCGTGGCGCAGCAGCACGAACGTCGCCGGGGCCCCCATGTCGGGCCCCCAGCCCGGCGCGGCCGACGAGGCCTGGACCGGCCCCGACGCCGGGGTCGGGACGTGCTCCGCCGCGGTGGCGCCGGGCTCCGCGAACAGGGTGTCGGCCCCTGCCTCCGCGGACACCGGGGCGGCGGTCGGCGTACGGGACGAAGAGGCGAGGGCGGCCCGGACGGCCGCAGCACCCTTCGCCGCGTCTCCCGGCGGACCCTGCGGGGCGGCCGCCAGGGCGCGCGCCGCCGAGGCGTCCAAGGCCGCCGAGGAGGCCGAGGGCTCCCACTGCCGTCCGCGCTTGCCCGCGTCCATCGCCTCGTTGGCGAGCCGGTCCGCGTGCTTGTTCTTCTCGCGCGGGATCCATTCGTACGTCACCTGCGCGCGCGGCAGGATCTTCGCCGCCTCGGCCGCGAGGGGCTTCATGTCGGGGTGCTTGATCTTCCAGCGGCCCGACATCTGCTCGACGACGAGCTTGGAGTCCATGCGTACGAGGACCTGCGCGTCCGGGGCCAGTTCGCGGGCGGCCTTCAGCCCGGCGATGAGCCCCTTGTACTCGGCCACGTTGTTCGTCGCGACGCCGATGTACTCCGCGCGCTCGGCCAGCGTCTCGCCCGTGGCCGGGTCGAGGACGACGGAGCCGTAGCCGGCGGGCCCCGGGTTGCCCCGGGAGCCGCCGTCGGCTTCCACAACGAACTTCGGCATCAGATGCCCGAGTCGGCCATGCGGACCAGGATGCGGCCGCAGCTCTCGTGGCGGACGACCTGGTCGCGGGCGGCGGCCTTGATCTCGTTGACCTCGGCGAGGTCGAGCTCCAGGCGGCAGCCCTCGCAGCGGCGCTGCGACAGGCGGGCGGCGCCCACGCCGCCCTGCTTCACGCGGATCTTCTCGTACAGGGCGATCAGCGCGGTCGGCATCGTGGAGACGATGACGGCGCGGTCCTTGTCGATGCCGGTGGTCTCGGCGTCGATCTCGCCGGTGGCGGCGTCGCGGCGCGCGGTGGCGTCGGTCAGCTTGGCCTCCAGGGAGGCGACCCGGTCGGTGAGCTCGGTGACCCGCTCCTGCGCGCCCTCGACCCGCTCCATGACCTCCAGGACCACGTCCTCCAGGTCACCCTGGCGCTTGGCGAGGGAGACGACCTCGCTCTGCAGGTTGGCCAGGTCCCGGGCCGAGATGCCCGCGCCGGAGTCGAGGCGGGCCTGGTCGCGGGCGGCGCGCTGGCGCACCTGCTCCACGTCCTGCTCGGCCTTGGTCTGCTCACGGGCGGCGTCGCTGGACTGCGTCTGGGCGGCGACGAGGAGGTCGCGCGTCTGCGTGAGGTCCTTGGTCAGCGAGTCGACCTCGGCGTGCTCCGGGAGCGACTTGCGCTTGTGGGCGAGCTGAGACAGCCGGACGTCCAGGGCCTGGACGTCGAGAAGTCGGATCTGGTCGGCGGGCTCGGCGTTCAGTTGGGGGCTCCAGAGATAGAGGTGGGTGTCACGGACGGCGCGTGCGCCGTCCACGGGTCGGTGACCGTGCGCGAGACGTGGGTACGCAGACCCCAGCCGTGGCGCTCGGAAATGGCGTCGAGCTGCGCGGCGGCCTGCTCGCACCAGGGCCACTCGGTGGCCCAGTGGGCGGCGTCGACGAGGGCGAGCGGGCTCTGCTCGCGGGCCTCGGACACCGGGTGGTGGCGCAGGTCGGCGGTGAGGTAGGCGTCGACCCCGGCGGCCCGGACCTGCGCGAAGAGGCTGTCTCCGGAGCCGCCGCTGACGGCGACGGTACGGATCGTCGCGTCCGGGTCCCCGGCCACGCGGATGCCCTGCGCGGTCTCGGGGAGGCGGGCGGCGGCGCGGGCTGCGAACTCGCGCAGGGTCTCGGGGCGGTCCAGCTCGCAGATCCGGCCCAGGCCCCGGCGGCCCGTGGGGTCGGTCGGGTCGGGGACCAGCGGGCCGGTGATGCGCAGGTCGAGGGCGCCGGCGAGGGCGTCGGAGACGCCGGGGTCGGCGGTGTCGGCGTTGGTGTGGGCCACGTGCAGCGCGATGTCGTTCTTGATCAGCGTGTGCACGACGCGGCCCTTGAAGGTGCCGGCCTCGACGGTGGTGGTGCCGCGCAGGTAGAGGGGGTGGTGGGTGACGACCAGGTCGGCACCCAGTTTCACGGCTTCGTCGACGATCTCCTGGACGGGATCGACGGCGAACAGCACCCGGGTGACCTCGGCGTCGGGGTCGCCGCAGACGGTGCCGACGGCATCCCACTGCTCGGCCCTGGAGGGGGGCCAGAGGGCGTCCAGCGCGGCGATGACTTCAGAGAGACGGGGCACAGGCCAAGGCTACCGTCCGTGGCGACCGGCCCGATGCTCCGATCCGCCCCCGGCCCGTGCCCGGCCCGTGCCCGGCCCCTGCCTGTACCTGCCCGTTACTTCACGAGGGCGGCTACTTGATCAAGAACGTGCGCAGGTCGTCGAGGACCTTGTCGGCGGCGGTCACGCCGAGGCCCAGGTACCAGGTCTCGTCCGGGACGTCCTTGGCCTGGCCCTTCTTCACGGCCTCCAGGCCCTTCCACAGCGGGTTGTCCTCGGCGGAGTCGCGCTTGGTCTTGTCCTTGGGCCCGTAGACCCCGGTGAAGATCCAGTCGGCCGCGGCCTCGTCCATGCGCTCCGGGCTGATCTCGACGGCGAGGTCTTCGACCTGCTGGTTCTGCGGGCGCGGGATGCCGGAGTCCTTCAGGATCGTGCCGATGAAGGAGGCTCCCGCGTACAGGCGGGTCTTGCCCGGCATGTAGCGCAGCATGGTGACGGTGGGCTTCTTCTCCCCGAGGTCCTCGCCGAGCTTCTTCGCCTTGGCCTCGTAGGCGCCCAGCTTGGCCTTGGCCTCGGCGCTCTTGTCGAGAGCGGCGGCATTGAGGAGGTAGTTCTCCTTCCACGGGAAGCCGGGGCGGATGGAGAAGACGGTCGGGGCGATCTTCGAGAGCGCGTCGTACTTGTCCGCGGAGCGCAGTTGGCTGCCGAGGATCAGGTCGGGCTTGAGGGCGTTGATCGCTTCGAGGTTGAGGTTGTTGATGGTGCCGACGGACTTGGGCTCGCCGGCGTCCTTCTTCAGGTAGCCGGGGATGCCCTCGTCACCCTCGGTGGGCGCGTAGCCGACGGGCTGCATGCCGAGGGAGACGACGTTGTCCAGCTCGCCGACGTCGAGGACGACGACCCGCTTGGGTGCGGCCTTGAGCTCCGTGGAGCCCATGGCGTGGGTGACGGTGCGCGGGAACTGGCCCGCCGCCGCGGTGGTCCCGAAGGCCGCCGTCCTCTTCGCCGCGTCGGAGAAGTCCTTGCCGCCCTGGGCCGCGGCCTTCTTCTCGCTGCCGCCTCCGGCCGCGGCCTCCTTGCCCGCCTTGCCGCCCTGGCCGCCTCCGCAGGCGGTGAGGGCGAGGGCCGCGGCGGCGGCGAGGGCGACGGCGGCGAGGGAGCTGCCTAGGGGCGTGCGGCGTCGGAGGGACATGGGAGCTCTCCTGAGGGTGGGGAGGGACAAAGACCGAAAAGTAGGTTAGGTATGCCTAACCGCGCCCTCACCCTAAACGCCCCGGTATCGCACAGCACAATCGCCACCTCCCCCACAGTCGAATCACGACCCCGCCACCCGTATGTGTGAAGCGGGGGTTGTCGCGTTGTCCGGGGGGAAGCGCGATCACTACGTTCTGCGGCGGAGGTGAGCCGCAGATGTCCGTCTGTGCCATCGAGAAGACGACCGCGGTCCCGTTCACCATCGCTGCGGACGGGTCCTACGCCGCCCGGCTCGCCGGGGACGGCGAGGCCCGGTATCCGGAGCGGTGGACGCTGACCGGGCCCGAGCCCTACGCGGTGCCGCTGCCGCTCGCGCAGCCCGAGGACGCGGACAGCGAGGTGCTGCCGCTGGCCGACGGGCGGGTGCTGATCCACCGGCGGGTGGCGGAGCGGCACGCCTTCGCGCTGCTCTACCCGACGGGGGGCGGCTTCGGCGACGACGCGGGGACCGGCCCCCGGACCGGGGAGCTCCAGCTCGGCGCGATCGCGCCGGAGGACGCCGAGGGGGGCCCGGAGGGCGTACGGGTCCTCCTGCTGCCGCCGTCCCCGGACGGACACGGGGCCTTCGCCCTGGCCGTAGGCGCCACCGCGACCACGGTCTGGCAGGTCGCCGGGACCCCCTTCGGGCCGGAGCGGGTGGCCCGGATCCCGGGGCGCTGCTCCGGCGGGGTCTGGCTGGACCGGACCGGCCGGCTACTGGCCCTGGACCGCGAACTGGACGGCCCCGAGGGGCCCGTGACCAAGGCCGTGGCGGTCGATCTGCAGCGCGGCGGCGAGGTGTCCCCGCTGCTCCAGATCGCCGAGTCCAGCAACGACCGGCTGCTGCTGGCCGATCCCGACAGCGGGCTGCTGCTGATCCGCTCGGACGCTCCGGGTGAACTCCGGCTCGGGTGGGGGGTCCTGGGCAGCGCCCGCCCGGTGCGGTTCCCGGAGTGCCTGCGGGCCGTGGGGGCCACGGCGACCCCGTTCGCGGTACAGCCGGGGCAGGCGCTGATGCCGGAGAGCTGCGGGGTCGCGCTGCGGGTCGACGAAGCGGGCGACGGCTACGGCGGGAACGTGGCCGGGCTGGCCCTGTGGCGCCCCGCCGACCGGCACGTCTTCCGGCTCGGAGCCCCCGCCGGGTGGCTCGGCGGTACGGGGCTCTGGAGCGCGGAGGGCCGACTGCACCTCCCCTACGCGACCCCCGAAGTGCCGTGCGGATTCCTCGGGATGAACCTCCCGGTGGCCCCGCCCCCGCCGATCCGGCTGGACCCCCTCCCGGCGGCGGCCGCCCGCCCGGTCCCGCTGCAGCAGGCTCCGCTGGGGTGAGTCTCCGGCCCCGATCGCTCTATTCGCCCTGATCGCGCCGGTAGAGGTAGCCGGTCGCGGTGCAGCCGGAATCGGGATCCCTGCTCGGGCACATCGCGGGGGCGTCCTCGTCGCCGAAGAGGTGGGCGGAGGTGTCGCAGCGGTGATCGGCGAAGGTCAGCGACAGCTCCTGACCGCGCGTGGCGGCCTCGTCGGCGGTGGAGGTCGAGCCACCGGGTTCGGTGGGGGCGAGGAACGCCCAACGGCCGGATACCGGGCCCGCGGGGCTCTCGCAGTCCGTGGAGACGGACAGGGCTTCGAAGTGCTCGCCGGTGAAGGTGTGGTCCGCGTGGAAGGTCAGGGACACTTCCCCGCGGGTACTGGCCCATCGCCCCTCGAGCCGGTCCGCCGGAAGCTGCACGGCGTAGGTCCCCGGCACCAGGCCGCACGACACCGTCAGTGCCATCACGGCCGCCGCCAGAGCGGTCGGCCGCCACACCCGCCCGTTCATGCGCACCGCTCACCCCCCTGTCGACCCGCCCACCCTATCTTGAACACATTCAAATCATGGAGGCGGGCTACGCGGTCCGGGTGTCGAAGGCGCGGTCACGGGCGGTCCGAACGGGCGGCGGGCCCGGGGTGAGGACCCCGGGCCCGCCGCCCGTTCCGGTGTCGCTGCGCCTCAGCCGTCGTGCTTGAGGCCGAGGACCTCCGCCGCGGCGAAGGTCTCGTTCGCCGGGCGGGACTCGTAGTGCGGAGTCAGGAGCCCGTCGAGCTCCTCGTAGGAGAAGGACTCCTTGCCGGTGTCGAACTTCGCCGCCACCTTGGGCCGTTCCATGACGACCACGATGCCGCCGTGGACCACGAAGAGCTGCCCGTTGGCCTTGGCCGAGGCCGGTGAGGCCAGGTAGCCGACGAGCGGGGAGACGTGCTCGGGGGCGAGGGCGTCGAGCTTGCCCTCCTCCGGGACCTGGAAGCCCGCGAAGACGTCCTCGGTCATACGGGTACGGGCGCGCGGGCAGATGGCGTTGGCCGTGACCCCGTACTTGCCCAGCGCCAGGGCGGTCGAGGTGGTCAGGCCCACGATGCCGCCCTTGGCCGCCGCGTAGTTGGGCTGGCCGGCCGAGCCGCCGAGGAAGGCCTCGGAGGAGGTGTTGATGATCCGGCCGTAGACGGGGCCGCCCGCCGCCTTGGAGCGCTCACGCCAGTGCACGGAGGCGAAGTGCGTGGTGTTGAAGTGGCCCTTGAGGTGGACCCTGATGACCGAGTCCCACTCCGCCTCCGACATCGAGAAGACCATCCGGTCGCGCAGGATGCCCGCGTTGTTGACCAGGATGTCGAGCTTGCCGAAGCTGGCGACCGCCAGCTCGACCAGCTCGCGCGCCTGCTCGAAGTCGGCCACGTCGCCGAGGTGCGCCACCGCCTGCCCGCCCGCCGCGCGGATTTCCGCGGCGACCTCCTCCGCCGGGGCGGCCGAGGCCTCCCCGGATCCGTCGCGGCCCGGCTGGCCGAAGTCGTTGACGACCACGCTCGCGCCGAGCCGGGCGAGTTCGAGCGCCTCCGCCCGGCCGAGGCCGCGCCCGGCCCCGGTGACGATGGCGGCGAGTCCCTCAAGTGGCAGTGACATCCGTACGGTTCCTCTCGGGTGAGCGGTGAGCGGTGAGCTCAGTCGGCTCGGGTCAGCTCGGGTCGGCTCGGGTCAGAGTTCGATGCAGGTGCGCAGGGCGACGCCCGTACGCATCTGGTCGAGCGCGTCGTTGATCTCCGCGAGCTGCACCCGGTGCGTGATCAGGCCCGCCAGGTCCACCCGGCCGGCCCGCCACAGCGCGATGGTGCGCTCGTAGGAGCGCAGGACGTCGCCGCCGCCGTACATGGACGGCAGGATCTTCTTCTCGTCGAAGAACAGCGAGAACATGTTGATGGAGTAGTTGTCGTCGAGCGCGCCCGCGCCGACCACGACGACGGAGCCGCCGCGGCGGGTCATGTCGTACGCGGTCTTCGTGGTGGCGGACTTGCCGACGACCTCGAAGACGTAGTCGAAGCCCTCGCCCGCCGTGATCCGGTTCTTGGCGTCGGCGAACTCCTCCGGGGAGACCGCCTCGGTGGCGCCGAAGCGCAGCGCCGCCTCGCGCCGGGAGGCGACCGGGTCGACGGCGATGATCTGCGCCGCGCCCTGCACCTTGGCGCCCTGGATGACGGAGATGCCGACTCCGCCGCAGCCGATGACGGCGACCGAGGAACCGGCCTCCACCTTGGCGGTGTTGATGGCGGCGCCGAGCCCGGTGGTGACCCCGCAGCCGATCAGGGCGGCGATGTCGAAGGGCACGTCCTCGGGGATGGGGACGGCGCAGCCCGCCGGGACCACCATCTCCTCGGCGAAGGTGCCGGTGCCGGCGAAGCCGAAGATGCTGCTGTCGCCCCGCTTGAAGTTGGGGGTGGCCACGTTGCCGAAGGCCTCCAGGCACAGGTGGCCCTGGCCGCGCTTGCAGGAGGGACAGTGGCCGCACGGCGGCAGCCAGCAGACCAGCACCCGGTCGCCGATCTTGTGGCTGGTGACCCCGTCGCCCACGTCCGTGATCACGCCGGAGCCCTCGTGGCCCGGGATGAAGGGGGCGGGCTGCGGCAGGACGCCGCTCATGGCGGAGAGGTCGGAGTGGCACAGGCCGGTGGCCTTGATGCGGATCTTGACCTTGCCGGGGCCGAAGCCCACGGCCTCCATGTCGTCGACGACCTCGAGCTTGTCCTGGCCTATCTCGCTCTGCAGTGCTGCGCGCACGGTGCGGCTCCTTGTCTGGCTCTGGCTCTGCTGTGGCTCTGTCGCCGGGTCCGGCGCTGACTTCTAGGCGTGTTCGACGACGGTGTCGGCGAGGACCGGGGCGTCCTCCCGGTCGGCGGCGCTCACCGAGACGAGGACGCGGCCGGGCTCCTGCCACATCCGGATGCGCAGGGTCTCGCCGGGGAAGACGATCCCGGCGAAGCGCGTGCGGTAGGCGCGGACGCGGGAGACGTCCCCGTCCAGCACGGTGTCGACCACGGCTTTGAGGGTCATCCCGTACGAGCACAGGCCGTGCAGGATCGGCTGGTCGAAGCCGGCCATCTTGGCGAACTCGGGGTCCGCGTGCAGCGGGTTCCAGTCGCCGGAGAGGCGGTACAGCAGCGCCTGCTCCTCGCGGATCTTGCGCTCCTCGATCCGGTCGGGCGCCCGCTCGGGCGCCTCGGTCTTCACGGAGGGGCCGCGGTCGCCGCCGAAGCCGCCTTCACCGCGTACGAAGATCTGCGCGTCCGAGGTCCACAGCGGGCCGTCGGCGTCCGCGACCTCGGTGCGCAGCACGATCACGGCCGCCTTGCCCTTGTCGTAGAGGGCGGCGACCTTGGCGGAGGAGGTGGCCTCGCCCTTGACGGGGATGGGCCGGTGCAGCTCGATGGACTGGCCGCCGTGCAGCACGTGGGCGAGGTTGACCTCGATGCCGGGGGCCGCGAGGCCGCCCATCATGGCCATGCCGGCGCCGGCGACGGTCGCGAAGCTGGGGAGTACGTGGAGCTTGGACTCCAGGGTGTAGCGCAGCTCGTCCGGGTCGGTGGCCGCGCCCGGCTTGTCGGGGCGGGTGCCCGCGCCGAGTCCGAGGTGGTAGAGCTGGATGTCCTTGTGGTCCCAGGCGATCTCCCCCTGACGGGGATCTGCGGCGAGGGCCTTGGCGGCATCGATCGGCATGAGGATGCTGCTCCTTGTTTCTCGTTCCACTGAGTGGAAGACCTCGGTACGGCCGTCCGCACCGTCGGCCGCACCGAGGTCGTATGCGGGACCGGATCCCGGAACCCGTTCGCTAGAACGCGTTCTAGATACCCGGTGAAGGAATGTATAACGCACGCCCCAGCAGTTGGGAAGACTCCTGACTGGACGTCAGTTTCACTTTGGCCAAGGCGTGTTGCCCGAGGATCGGACGCTCCGCCCCTACCCTTGCAGGGTGGATGAAATGCCCGTTTCCCAGCGCCCCGCCCGATCCCTGCGGGTGCTTTTGGCACCGCCGAATCCGGCGCTGGCGGTCCTGCTCGGACTCCAGCCGGACATCGAGGTGGTGGCGTCCGCGCTCGCGCGCCCGGCGGTGGCGCTGACCGAGTCCGTGGACTCCGTCCCCGAGCTCCTGGCGGACGACCCGGAGTGCCGGATCCTGGTCCTGACGGGCTCTGCGCATCCTGGGCTGGCGGAGGCCGCGCTCGCCGCGGGCGCGGCGGGTCTGGTCCTGCGGGACGGCCCGGTGGAGGACCTGGCGGACTCCATCCGCCGGGCCTCCCGGGGCGAGACGGTCGTCGACCCGGCTCTGACGGGCCCGTAGCGGCCGCTGCGCGGGGCTGTCCCCTACCCGCCCTTCCACCGTTCCCCGGGCGCTGCCCGGACCCGGTCCTCAAACGCCGGACGGGCTGGAAACATCCAGCCTCGCCGGCGTTTGAGGCGCGGGGTCTGGGGCGGAGCCCCAGCAGCCGGTCCGCGCGGGCTACTTCCGGAGCAGCGTGACCACCGCCGCGCCCCCCAGGCCGATGTTGTGCGCCAGCGCAACCCTGGCCCCGTCGACCTGCCGGGCTCCGGCCTGGCCGCGCAGCTGCCACACCAGTTCCGCCGCCTGGGCCAGGCCCGTCGCGCCCAGGGGGTGGCCCTTGGAGATGAGCCCGCCCGAGGGGTTGACCACCCAGCGGCCGCCGTAGGTCGTGGCTCCGCTCTCCACCAGCGTGCCGGACGCGCCGTCCTCGCACATGCCCAGCGCCTCGTAGGTCAGCAGCTCGTTGATCGAGAAGCAGTCGTGGAGCTCGATCACGTCCACCTCCTCGATGCCCAGGCCCGAGGCGGCGAACACCTGGCGGGCGGCGGCCGCCGTCATCGGCTTGCCGACGGCGTCGATGCAGGTGCCGGAGGAGAACGAGGCCTCCGTGTCCGTGGTCATCGCCTGCGCGACGATCTCCACGGCCTTGTCCCCGAGCCCGTGGCGCTCCACGAACCGTTCCGAGACCACGAGCGCGGCCGCCGCCCCGTCCGAGGTGGGCGAGCACTGGAGCTTGGTCAGCGGTTCGTGGATGGTCTTCGCGGCCAGGATCTCCTCGACCGTGTACACGTCCTGGAACTGCGCGTTCGGGTTGTTCGCCGAGTGACGGTGGTTCTTCGCGCCGACCGCCGCCAGCTGCGCGGCCGTGGTCCCGTACAGCTTCATGTGTTCCCGCGCCGCGTTGCCGAAGATCTGCGCGGTCGGCGGGGACATCTCGAAGCCGTGCCCGGCCGCCATGATCCCGTAGTGCCGGGCCACCGGCGAGGTCTTGAAGTCGCCGCCGTCCGAACCGCCGCCCAGGGCGCCCTTCTTCATCTTCTCGAAGCCGAGCGCGAGCACGCAGTCGTTGAGGCCGCCCTCCACGAACTGGCGCGCCATCATCAGCGCCGTGGAGCCGGTCGCGCAGTTGTTGTTGACGTTGTAGACGGGCACCCCGCTCAGGCCCAGTTCGTACGCGGCCCGCTGGCCGGCCGTGGAGGCCTGGAAGCAGTAGCCCACCGGCACCTGCTCCACCAGGTCGTAGGCCACGCCCGCGTCGGCGAGCGCGGCCGACCCGGCTTCCTTCGCCATGTCCCAGTACTGCCAGTCCCTCGACTCGGGCTTCTCGAATTTCGTCATGCCGACGCCCACGATGTACGACTTCATCTGGATCAAAAGCCCCTTCGGTCAGTCCCTGGGAAGGCCGAGAATGCGCTCGGCGACGACGTTGAGCTGGACCTGCGTGGTACCTCCGGCGATGGTCAGGCAGCGGGACATGAGCATCCCGTGGACGGCCCGCTTCCCCACCGCCTCGCTCACCGCTCCCGCCGGGCCGAGCAGTTCCAGCGTGAGCTCGGCGGTCCGCTGCTGGTGCGGGGTCTGGACGAGCTTGCGCACGGACGCACCCGCGCCCGGCTCCAGGCCGGAGACCTGCTGGAGGGTGGTGCGCAGCCCGATGCAGGCCAGTGCGTGCGCCTCGGCGGCCAGCGCTCCGATCCGCACCCGGTACCCGCCGTCGAGGTCGCCCGAGCGCGCGAGCAGCGCTTCCAGGCCGGTGTCGAAGGTCATCTGGTCGGCCATGTGGACGCGTTCGTTGCCGAGGGTATTGCGGGCGACCTTCCAGCCGCCGTCGGCGGCCCCGACCAGCGCGTCGGCGGGGAGCGGCACGTCGTCGAAGTAGACCTCGTTGAAGAGGGCTTCGCCGGTGATCTCCTTGAGCGGCCGGATGTCGATGCCGGGGGTCTTCATGTCCACGATGAAGTAGCCGAGCCCCTTGTGCTTGGGCGCGTCCGGGTCGGTCCGGGCGAGCAGGATCCCGTAGTCGGCGCTCTGCGCGGAACTCGTCCACACCTTCTGGCCGTTGATGATCCAGGAGCCGTCGCCCGAAGCTGCCCGTTCCGCTCTGGTGCGCAGCGAGGCGAGGTCGGAGCCCGCTCCCGGTTCGGAGAAGAGCTGGCACCAGGTGACGTCCCCGCGCAGCGTCGGGAGCAGGTAGCGCTCCCGCTGCTCGGGGGTCCCGTAGGCCAGCAGGGAGGGTACGACCCAGGTGGCGATCCCGAGGTCGGCGACCTTGACTCCGGCTGCTTTGAGCTCCTGTTGCACGACGAGCTGTTCGACGGGCCCGGCGCCGAGTCCGTACGGGGGCGGCAGGTAGGGGGCCGCGTATCCGGTGGGTGCCAGGATCCGGCGGGCGGCGGCCGGGTCGAGGCCGCGCGCGTCCTCGATGACGGTACGGGCCTTCGCGCGGTGCTTCTCGGCCCGCGCGGGCAGTTCCAGGCGCAGCTCGCGCCGCGCTCCGGCCGCCGCGAGCCGCACGGCTCGCGTCCGGTGCCCGTCCCCGGATCCGAGCAGCTGGCGGGCTACGAGTGCCCGCCGCAGGTAGATGTGGGCGTCGTGTTCCCAGGTGAAGCCGATCCCGCCCAGCACCTGGATGCAGTCCTTGGCGCAGGAGTAGGCGGCGTCCAGCGCGGTTCCGGCGGCCAGCGCGGCGACCAGCGAGCGCACTTCGGCCGGCTCCCGCATCGCCTGCGCGGCGTCCCAGACCAGTGCCCGCGCCTGCTCCAGGCGCACCAGCATGTCGGCGCACAGGTGCTTGATCCCCTGGAACTGGCCGATGGGCCGCCCGAACTGCTCGCGGACCTTGGCGTACTCGGCGGCGGTGTGCAGCGCCCAGGCGGCGGTGCCGCAGGCGTCGGCGGCGAAGAGCACGCAGGCGAAGTCCCGTACGAGCGCGGCGTCGAGCTCCAGCAGCCGGCCGGGCCCGGCGGTGACCCCGCGGGCCTGGACCTCGGCGGTGGGCCGGGTCGGGTCGGCGCTCTCGTGGGTGCGGATGTCCAGCGCGACGGAGTCGACGGCGAACCAGCGGGTCCCGTGCGCGGTTTCGGCGGCGAGCAGGACGAGGTCGGCCTCGCCCGCGCCGAGCACGGGCGGCGCGATCCCGTCGAGCAGGTACCCGCCCTCCACGGCCACGGCGGTCAGGTCCCCGGACCCGAGCGCGACGGCTCCGACCCGCCCTCCGAGGGGTTCGGCCCCGGCCCGGTCCAGGAGTACGGAGGCCAGCGCGCTCGGCAGGTACGCCCCGGGCAGCGCCGCCCGGGCGGCCTCCTCGACGGCGACGGCCAGGTCGAGCAGGGTGCCGCCCTCCAGGTGCGGCTCCAGCAGCCCGGAGGCGAGCAGCCCGTCCCAGTAGGCGGGCCGGGAGCCCGTCTGCGGCGGGGTGTCGAGGAGCTTGCGCACCTCCTCGGGCGGCACGGTCCGCGCGACCCAGCCGCGCACGGCTTCGGCCAACGCCCGCTGTTCCTGTGTGATTCCGATGCCCATGCGCGGCAGAGTAGAACACGTTTCATTCTGACGGAAGGTCAGAACTGAAACGTGTTCTCACTTCTGCGATGCGGCGGCGTGCGGCCGCCCCGCGGCCCCGGCGGGTCAGCGTTCGTAGTAGTAACCGTCGCCGTGCGAGGGCCCCACGTTGTGCTGGATGCCGATCGGCTCGCTCTTGGTGAAGAACGACGCGTCCAGCGTCCCGCAGAACTGGCCGTTGGACTTGGACTGGTCCAGCGCCGCCGAACTGATGTTGATCCGGCTTCCGCCGGAGCCCACCGACACCACCTTGGCCATGTACTCGCAGTGCCCCATGGTGTCGCTGATCAGCCGGACGGCCCCGGAGCGGGTGATGATCACCGTCTCCGGCTGGCCGATGTTGAAGTCGGCCTTGTAGGTCCAGGTACCGGCGAAGTACGAGGGGACCGCGTCGCCGCCGGACGAGCCGCCGCTCGGCGATCCGCCGCCGCTCGGGGAGCCCGACCCGCTCGGGGAACCGGAGCCGCTCGGGGAGCCGGAGCCGCCCGGCGTGGACCCGGTGCCGGAGCCCCCGGCGACGGCCCCGCCGCCCTTGCTGGCGCCGCCTCCCGCACCCGCGCCACCCGCGCCGGCCGCTCCGCCCGGGGTGCCGGCGCCGCCGGGCGTACCCGCGCCGCCACCCGCGTCCGCGGCTCCGCCGACCTGGCCCGCCTGGGCGGGGTCGGTGGGGGCCGGGGGGCTCTGCGAACCGGGGGCCGGCGAACCGCCCACCGCGGAGGGCGAGCCGCCGCCGGGGGTCACGGGCGCAGTGCTGGCCGGGGGCGAAGCCTGCTGACCCTTGGCGTCACCGCCACCGAACGGCTGGATCAGGGCCACCGTGCCACCGCCGACCGTGAACACGAGGACGGCCGGTACGGCCACGGTCCAACGCCGCCGGCGGGCCTGCCGCTCGCTCCCGGAAGTCGCGCCCCCGGCCGCCGGCCCGACCACCGGATCCGTCGCCGGATCGGCTACCGGCACGGCAACGGCCCCGGCAGCGCCGTCCTTCGCCCGCAGGTCGAGCGTCGCCCGGTCGGTGCGCCCGGAGCCGCCCTCCGGCGCCGGCTCCCGCGCGGGCTCGGCCTCCGCGTCGAGCAGCCGGGCCGCCTGCTGGGCCAGGCGCGCCACCACCTTGGGCGGCAGCCAGGCCCCGCCGAGCTTCTTCGGGCGGACCCGCTCGGGATCCTCCAGCAGCTCGTCCACGCCGGGCCGTTCGTCGACGCTCTTGGTCAGGCAGCGGCCGATGAACGCCCGCAGGGCCTCGTCCTCCACCTTCTCCAGGGCCGGCTCGCCCTCCACGATCTGGAACATCACCGCGTGCTGGTTGCTGGCCCCGTGCCCGAACGGCAGCTCGCCCGTGGCCGCGTACACCAGGACGCAGCCGAGGGTGAACACGTCGCTCTTCGCCCCGGCGCGCTGCCCGCGCACCTGCTCGGGCGACATGAACCCGGGCGAGCCGACGACCAGGCCGGTGCTGGTGAGCAGGGACTCGACGGAGGTCTCCAGGGCGCGCGAGATGCCGAAGTCGATGACGCGGGTGCCCTCGACGGTCAGCATCACGTTCGACGGCTTGAGGTCGCGGTGCACGATCCCGGCCGAGTGGATGTCCGCCAGCGCGTGCAGCAGGCCGTCGGCGAGGGCGTGTACGGAGTCCACGGGCAGGGGCCCGTGCCGGCGCACGATCTGCTCCAGCGAGAGCCCGGGAACGTACCCGGTGGCCACCCAGGGCCGGTCGGCGTCGGGGTCCGCGTCCAGGACGGGCGCGGTGTACCGCTCGCCGACTTTCCGGGCGGCGTCGATCTCGCGGCGGAAGCGGGCACGGAACTGCTCGTTCGAGACGTGCTCCTCGTGCACCACCTTCACGGCGACCGTCCGCCCGCCCTCGGACCGGGCCAGGAACACCCGCCCCATGCCCCCGGCGCCGAGCCGCCCGAGCAGCAGGTACGGCCCGATCCGGGTCGGATCGCTCGCCGCGAGCGGCTTTATGCCGCCGTCGATGTTGTCGTCGTCGCTCAGTCCGCTGCCCATGCTGCCCGTCCCCCGGTGATCCCTGCGGCCGTCCGACCGGCCTGGCCGCCGCTCGAACCCGCCTCAGGGTAGAGGCAGTTCGTTGCAGGATGAAGGCAAGGGTGGTCGACACCACAGGGTCCCGGGACGGATCTCGGACCCGCCGTCAGTTCTCCCCGTTCAGGTCCGTCCCCTCGGGCGCCCTGAAGTAGGCCGAGACCACGTGCACGATGATCCCGGACTCCGTGCTCGCGGACGGGGCGTTCTTCGCCGGGTCCACGGCGGTCGAGAGGACCACGTTGAGCGAGAACGGTCCCTCCTGCGAGTCCGCCGTCAGTTCGAGGTTCTTCGCCGGGCTCGAGTTGGGGCCGTACGCCTTGATCTTCCAGCCGTGCTGCGGCAGGGCCTCCTTGAGGCGCTGGAAGCCCTGGGTCAGCTCCTCGTCCGAGGTCCCGTAGACCGACCACGGGTGGTTGATCATGAAGAGGTGGTCGGGGTCCTTGGAGTTGAGGGAGACGCTCGCGCCGCCCGGGGTCGTCTTGGCGTTCTTGATGCCGATCAGGTCGTAGATCTGGCTGGAGACGGCCTTCGTCTTCGTCCGGGCGTCCTCGACGGACAGGACGGTCGGCGTGTAGGCGAGACCGGCGTTGGCTTTGTCCACGGTGTTCGAGCATCCCGTCATGAACGTGGTGAGCGTGGTG
The DNA here is from genome assembly GCF_041434015.1 of Streptomyces sp. NBC_00454. Lineage (GTDB taxonomy): Bacteria > Actinomycetota > Actinomycetes > Streptomycetales > Streptomycetaceae > Streptomyces. The sequence continues at coordinate 2,289,240 of NZ_CP107907.1, forward strand.
AGGGCGAGCGCGACGGCGAGGGCCGTGGCGGCCCGGCCGGGGGTGCGGGGCATGTGCGGGGTCACTCCTTGACCTGGTCGTACCGGCCGACGACGACCGCGGCCTGGTTGTGCAGGCTCTGCGTGTTGCTGTTCCAGTAGTCGCTGTGACCGCTGGTGTCGGTCTTCATCCGGTGCGCCCCGAAGGCCTCGTCGGAGGGCACCGTCTCGATGTATCCGGCATCGTACGGAATCCCGTGCCAGGTCTGGACGCCCCATTTGTGGCCGCCCAGGCCGGCGATCTTGCCGCCCAGCGGGACCGGGTCGTCGCCCGCGGCCTCGGCGTAGACGTGGTCCTTGCCGATGCCGAGGTCGCGCGCGTCCCCGACCAGCATGCCGGGGCTGCCCGCGACCACGATGTCGTCGGCGCCCAGATGGCCCTTGAGGGTCGCGTCGCCGACCACCGTCGAGCCGTAGCTGTGGCCGATGACCGTGGTGTGGCTCGCGTCCGGACCGCCCTGCGCGGTCGCCAGTCCGTCCATGAACTGGTTGAGCTTGGGCGCCCCCTCGTGCGCGAAGTGCTTCTCCATCGCCTCCGGCACGATCGACTGGGGTGCGTCGTAGCCGAGCCAGGTGATGGTGGAGGTGCTGGGCGAGCCGGGGAACCCCTGGGTGTCGTTCCACAGGTTGGTCATGCGGTTGATGTCGCCGCCGATGCCCTCCAGCTTGGAGGTGGTGCCGGGGACGTACACCGCGGTGTTCTTGGCGGTGTCCGGATTGCCGTTGGCGATGATCGCGTGGCCGTTGCCCTTGGTGTCGAAGCCGAGCAGGTAGGCCTGCGGGAGGCCCTCCTTGCCCGTGTTGTCGAACCGCTTCTGGATCGCGTCCATGCCCTTGAGCTGGGCGTTCAGGCGGTTCTTGGAGTCGTTCCAGGTCCGCCAGGCCGGGTTGGTGATGGCCACGGGGTAGGAGCCGGACGGGTTGGCGATCATCTTCGACGGTTCCGGACCCAGGTTCTGCAGGTCGATGTCCACCTGCGCGTGGCTCTGCGCGAGGACCATCCGGTTGGCATCGTCCCGGACGGGCGACGGCAGGCCGTCGAGCGCGCCGATCCGCTCCGGATAGAGGGTGGAGTACTCGTCGCGCTGCTCCTGGGTGAGCCCGTCCCACCACGCGCGGTTGTCGGCGGCCGACTTGTCGTGGGGAATGGCCGACTCGGGCAGGAAGTGCCCGGTCGCTTTCTGGACGTCCTTGGTGTCCTGGGCCGCGTCGGTGAGCATCGCGTCGGTGACGTCCAGGCCGGGGGCGGCCTTGAGCTTGCGCAGGGTGCCCGCGTACCGGCCGTCGATCTCGTTCGCGTCGCCGACCGCGCCCGCGATGCGGTCCGCGATGTCCTGGGCCTTGGCCTGGTTGGGGTCGGGCAGCAGGGGCGGCCTCGGGCTGTCGGTCGCCCCCTGGGCCGGGACGGTAAGGAGCGGGACCGGCGCGGGGAAGTGCACCGAGCCGTCGGCGTTGACCGTGAACTTGAGGTTCACGGCGTCCTCCAGGGCCTGGTTGAGCTTCTTCTGCGGTCCGGCGAGCTCGGTGGCGAGTCCGTTGAGCGCGGTACGGATCAGCCCGCACTCGGAGTGCAGGTACTGGTAGTTGCGGCTGAGCCGGGACAGGTCGCCGACGGCCGCCTTCGACGCGTCGCTCTCCTGGGTCTCGTGGAGCTTGCTCAGCATCTCGTTGTCGACGCGGCCCTTGGCGGCGTCGGCCCGGCTGCTGACCTTGCCGTAACCGTCGGCGGCGGTGGTGTAGTCGGAGAGCTTCAGATCGCGCAGCTGCTGCCAGGTGGGCACGGCGGCGTCACCGGGCCCGGGGGGACGGGGAGGGCTGCGGGGTGGCGGCCTTCAGGTTGGCGCCGACCTGGTCGTCGGTCTCGCCGAAGGACTTGCCCACGGTGTGCAGCGCCTCGGAGAGGCGGTCGCACTCCCCGCGCACGCTCGTGAGGCGGTCCTTCCAGGAGCCCCCTATTTCGGCGAGCGCGGCGGTCGCGTCGAAACCCGTGGCGCCGCCGGAGCCTTCCTTGCCGTCGTGGCCGAGGTCGGCGATGGCCTCGTTCGAGCTGGTCCGCAGTTGGGCCGCGACTCCAGAGGCGCTGGTCCAGGGCTGCTTGCTGAACTGGATCCCCGGCCCCCCGCCGTCACCGGCGGCGGCCGCGCTGGCCAGGGTCATGCGCGCACCGCCGCCCTGCGCCGGCACCGGTCCCGGGTCGGCGCCGAAGATCTCTTCCCACTTCGCGCTCAATGCCATGGCTCCACGCTTCCCCCGTCGGCCGTCTCGGTGGCGTCACGCCGCTGCGGCGCGGCGGACAGCGTAGCGGGAACCCCTGTGCGGTCAAGCAGTCGTGGCAGGGGGCCCGTCGCCGAGGCCGGGCCTGCCCTAGAACCAGGGGCGGGCCTCGGGCGCGGGCAGCGGACGCAGCTTCGGCCAGCGTTCGAGCAGGCGGCCGGCCAGGGCGGAGCCGAGGCGGCCGACGGCGTGCAGGTGATCGTGGTCGCGGGTCATGTCGGCGACCGCGCCCAGACGGTGGACGAGCCGCTCGCGGGCGGAGACGTAGCCCCACGTGAAGTCCTCGGTGAGCACCCGGGCGAGCTGGTCGACCGTCCCGCGGTGGGCCCGCTCGACGAGCGCGTCGCCCTGGATCAGCCAGCCCGCGCACGCGTCGGCGAGGTCACCCGGCACGTCCTTCCCGGTGAGGCCGCGCCAGGTGCTCCGGTAGACGTCCTCGACCTCCGCGAGCGGGGTCGCGGTGACCGACATGGCGCACCAGCAGGTGGGGAAGCCGATGCGGAAGTAGGCGAGTTCGTTCAGGCCGTTGCCGAGCGAGGCCCGCTCGAAGTCGACGAAACGGACGCCGTCGGCCGTACGCAGGTCATTGCCGGGGCAGGGGTCGCCGTGCAGCAGCGCATGGTGCGGGCCGGGGTCCAACCGGTCCAGGAGACCGGCGAGTTCATCGGGAACCGTGGACGGCACGGGCACGTCGAGCGCCCTGGCCAGGGCCAGGAAGGACTCCGCGTCGGAGGCCGTGGGCCCCGACCAGACCGGTAGCACCCCCGCGTCTGCGGGCCCGGTCAGGGCGTGCAGCCGGGCGAGTGACTCGGCGTACCCCGGCATCCAGTCGTCCGTCTTGCCGAGGTCCTCCAGGTGCTCGAGGACCATCACCCGCGAGGACGGGTCCGTGGCGAGCACCTCGGGGGCCACGGCGGGCCCGGAGGCCCGCCCCGCCAGCCGCAGCCCGGCGACCTCCCGCGCGAAGCGCGTGTCCGCGTCGGCACCCGTGTCCCCGTCGTCGGTGACCTGCTTGACGATCACCAGCCGCCGGTCGGCCAGCCGCACCCGCCACACCCGTGACCGCGGACTGCTGTCCAGGAGTTTGCTCTGCTTGGGGGTGCCCACGGTGGAGAGCAGCGCCTCGTTGAACGGAACACGGTTCAGCATGCCGATGAGCGTAGCCGCAGCTTCGCACGCGCGAACGAGCGCCCCGACGTGGTGGCCACCGCGGGGTCAGAGCCCGCGGACGAACACCGCGAACGCGTCGGGGGTGACGGTGAAGGCCGGACCGTCGGGGTTCTTCGAGTCGCGCACGGCGATCCGGCAGGGCTGGGTGGCTACCTCTACGCAGTTGCCACCGGTGTCACCGCTGTACGAGGCCTTGCGCCAGGCGGTGGCGCCGAGGGGCGCGCACTCGACGCAGTCGCCGCCGGTGTCGCCGCTATACGAGGACTTACGCCACTGCGCGCCCGTCAGGTCCTGGATGCTGTCCATAGCGTTCCTCCATCACACGGGCGATCCGCGCCTCCGAGTCCTCCACGGAGAGGGCGGCGGCTTGCAGGTGATCGTAACGGCTCGAACCCTCCCGGAGGGCCTGGGGATTGGCCGTCATATGACCCTGGATGAAGTCCTCTGTGTAGACCAGATCCGGATCGTCGTCGAACCGCAGCAGGTTGAACGAACCCATCACCCCCGCATGGGCACCCACCTCAAAAGGCAGGATCTGCACCTTCACCCACTCCCGCCTCCGGAGGTCCAAGAGGTGCGCGAGTTGATCCCGCATGACCTCCCGGCCACCGATCTCCTGGTGCAGGACGGCCTCGCTCAGCACCACCCACATCAGCGGCGGGTGCTCGCGGTCCAGGATGCGCTGCCGCTCGATGCGGGCGGCCACCTTCCCGTCCAGGCCCTCTTCGCCCCGTACGCCCAGGATCGCCCGTGCGTACGCCTCGGTCTGCAACAGCCCGTACACCAGCTGCGCCTGGAAGGTGGAGATGTACGTGGCCCGCGCCTCCATCTCCGCGTACGCCTGGAACCACGTGGGCAGCTGGCTCCGTAGCACCAACCCCACCAGCCGGGAGAAGACGCCCCCGGTGCCGAGCGCCGCGTCGACCCGTTCCGAGAAGTCCCGGGTCGGTACTTTCCTCGCCGTCTCGATCTGTCCGATCAGGGAGGGAGTGCAGAAGACGATGGCCCCCAGCTGCCCCTGTTTCAGCCCGGCTTCCTCCCTGAGGCGGCGCAGTTCGGAGCCGTAGTAGTCCAGCGGAGACGCGCTGGGATCGAGATCGCGGATGTTGACCATGGAGCGGTCACCCCCAAGTGCACACCGTGCGGCGTTCGTTTCGGTCCATAGCCGAGCGTAACCACTCCGCTCCAGCCTGGTGACATGAATCTCACAACCGGGCACTCATCAGGCGAAGTTGCGGGCAGTTACCGCATGGGCTTCACCGTCGGTCACCATTCCGCCCGCCACATGCGCCGCATCCTGCGGATGTACCTCGCCCAGTGGGACCTCGCCGGGCTCTCCGACGCCGCTGAGCTCGCCCTCACCGAGCTCGTCGCCAATGTCGTACGCCACGTCCCCGGCCGCGGCTGCGCCGTGCTCATCCTCCGCCGGCCGGACGGGCTCCGCGTGGAGGTGTCGGACGGCTGCCCGGCGCCCCCACGGGTGGCACGCGAGACGGGCGACGGGGAACTCACCGAGGGTGGTCGCGGGCTTCTCCTCGTCGAAGCGGTGGCGGACCGCTGGGGCACGGACCCGAACTCCACGGGCAAGACGGTGTGGTTCGAGTGCGACGCCCCTCCCCCGGCGGCTAGCGGGTCCGGGCGTGGTCCACGGCGGCAGCGGCGAGGCCCGTGATGAACGGGTGGGCGCGGGTGCCGTCGCCGTCGAGTTCGGGCTGGAAGAGGGTGGCCAGGAAGAAGGGGTGGGAGGCGAGTTCGGCGATGCGGATGTCGCCGGATTCGTCGGTGCCGGTGAAGGTCATGCCGTGGGCCCGCAGGAGGTCCAGGTGGTGGGGGTTGGGGCCGTAGTTGCAGTGGTAGCGCGCCACGGTCCGATCGGCGCCGAGCAGCCGGGCGGCGCGGGAGCCGGGGGTGACCCGTACGGTGCCTTCGTGGCCGACGAGCGAGCAGGCCAGCGGGACGACCACGGCGTCCTCGTCGGCCGTCCCCGGGTCGTTCTCGGCGTGGCCGGCCCGGTCCAGGCCGCAGACGGTACGGGCGAACTCCAGCAGGGCGTGCTGGAAGCCGCCGCACGTGCCCAGGAAGGGGATGCCGTTCTCGCGGGCGTCCTGGATCGCCGTCAGCACCCCGCCCTCGCTGCGGTACGGGCTGCCGGGCAGTACCCAGACCGCGTCGAAGCCGTCCATGCCCTCGCCGGCCTCCTCGGTGGGGATCCAGTAGGCGTCCAGGTCCAGCCCCTCGCGCAGGCGCAGCGCCTCCAGCAGGCCGGGGACGCGGGCGTGGGAGCGGACGGCGTCCGAGCGGTCCGCGATCAGGGCGATGCGGGCGGTGTGGTGGTTCGTGTCGGTCTTGCCGTGCGTGTCGTTCATGGGAGCCATCCTGCGATCCGTCCTGGCATCAGGTCCAACGATGATCCCTGGTACTCCCATAAGCGATACTGATGCTCATGGATCCGCATCTGCTCCGCACCTTCGTCGCGGTCCTCGAACACCGCTCCTTCTCCACCGCCGCCTCGGTCCTCGGCTACACGCAGTCGGCCGTCTCCCAGCACATCGCCGCGCTCGAAGCCGACCTGGGCACCCGGCTGGTCGAGCGCCGTCCCGTCGCGCCCACGGCAGCGGGCCTCCGGCTGATGGAGCACGCCCCCGCGCTGCTCCTGCGCCTGGACGCGGCCCGCGCCGACATCGCGCGACTGCACCGGGCCCCCGACGCCCGGCTGACGCTGGCCTGTTCCCCCGCGGCCCTCGGCCCGGCCGTCGCGCGGGCCCTCGCCCGGCTGCACTCCAGCGGCCCCGTGGAGATCGAAGTGCGCGTCCTGGGGCGGAAGTCGGTGATCGAGGAGGTGCTGACCGCGCGCGCCGACCTCGGACTCGTCGACGGCGTGGCCGCACCCAGCGACCCCCTGCCGCTGCCGGACCTCGGCCCCACCGTGACCCTCGCCGCCGCCGAGGAACCCCTGGCCGTGCTCTTCCCCGCCGGCCACCCGCTGGCGCGGCGCACGGCGGTGCGACTGACCGACCTGGCCCAGGCCCAGTGGATCGACGCCCCGGACACGGCCGTCCCCCTCGACCGGCTGCGCGCCGTCTGCGGCGCCGGCGGATTCCTCCCCCGGATCCGCCACCTCGGCACCGACGTCCACGGCCTGGCCGCCCTCGCCTCCGCCGGCCACGGCCTCGCCGCGCTCCCCCGGTCACTGGCCGCGACCCTCCCCGGGGTCACGGCGGTCCAGGTCCGCGCCCCGCGCCTGGTCCACCGCACCGAGCTGCTGCACCCCGCCGGCCCCACCGGGCCCGCCCGACGGCTGGCCGCCCTCATCACCGACCGGACCCAAGGGCGCTGACCGGGGCTCCTGTTACCGTTCCGGCGTGCTGACGAAGTGGATCCGCTGCGAGGTGACCGACCGGGCCGGGTTCGATCGCGCCCAGCGGGGATGGACCCGTTTGAGCCGGCTGCCGGGCTTTCTGGGCCAGCGGGGAGGCTGGAGCGGGGCCGGGACGGCGCACGTGCTCGCCTTCTGGGCTGACCAGCGGAGCTATGACCGCTTCATGGCCGACGACCACGACGAGTTGGCGGCAGGGCAGCACCGCACCTTCGACGAGATCGACGTCCGCCTCTTCGAACACTGCCAGGACATCGGCGAGAACCTCGCGCTCGCCCCCGGTTCGGGCCTCGTGCGACTGGCCCACTGCACGGTCGCTCCCCACCGGACCGAGCGGTTCGCCCGAACCCAGGCCTCGGTATGGACTCCCGGGATGCACAGCGCCCCCGGTTTCCTGGGAGGCGTACTCGGACAGCGGGACTCCGCCGAGTTCCTGGTCCTCAGCCAGTGGACTTCGCAAGGCGCCCATGCGCGCTACCGGGCCGAGCGGTTCCCCGCGCTCTTCGACCGGGCCGCCCCGTCCGAGGACCTCACCGCCATCACCGGCCACCTGATCGCCCTCGACCCCGCCTGGTCGGTCCCGCCTGCCGGATCGACGCCGCCCCCCGGGGCCGTCCGCGTAGCGGCTCCGCGCAGCGTCCCGCCGACCCGGGCATGGCGTCCTACCAGCGGGTAGGGCAGCATGGGCCGCCGACGCACCCCACCCGCAGGAGGAACACCATGGCCAGCCCCAAGCCGGAGACCCTCGCCGCCTTCGAGGCCGCCAAGGGGTTCATGCCCGTAGGAGAAGGGCTCGCGCTGTACGAGGCCGCGGCCGGTGCGGCGCGGCTCGGGCTGCCGCTGCTGGAGGTCGGGACCTACTGCGGGCGGTCCACCATCCTGCTCGCCGACGCCGCCCGCGAGGCCGGGGTCAGCGCGCTGACCGTCGACCACCACCGGGGCAGCGAGGAGCAGCAGCCGGGCTGGGAGTACCACGACCCGAGCGTCGTGGACCCGGAGATCGGCCTGATGGACACCCTGCCCACCTTCCGCCGGACCCTGCACAAGGCCGGCCTGGAGGACCACGTCATCGCGATCGTCGGCCGCTCCCCGCAGGTCGCCGCAGCCTGGGGCGGCAAGCTCGGGCTGGTCTTCATCGACGGCGGGCACACCGACGAGCACGCGACCGGGGACTACGAGGGCTGGGCCCCGCACGTCGCCGCGGGCGGCACGCTGGTGATCCACGACGTGTTCCCCGACCCGGCCGACGGCGGCCAGGCCCCGTACCGCATCTACCTGCGCGCCCTGGCCTCCGGCGCCTTCGAGGAGGTCTCGGTGACCGACTCCCTGCGCGTGCTGCGGCGCACCGGCGAAGGCATCTGAGCCGCCGGGACCCCAGCACTACGGGGCAGGGCCGGGCATCCGGCCCCGCCGCCCTGGCATATAAGCGCACCGCGCCCCCGGATGGCCCATGGTCCGCACACCCGACCGACCCCCGGTCTAGCATCGCCGGGTGCGCAACGACGACAGCCCCCCGCCCCCCGAGTCCGCCTCCTCGGTCAGCCCGGACCGGCCCTGGTACGCGCGCCGGTCCACCCTGGCCGTCGCGGTCGCCGCGCTCGCCCCCGCCTGTCTGGCGGGGTGGGTGCTGACCGAGGTGCTCGGCGGGTCCGCCTCCGACGACTCCCGCCCGCCCCGGATCGTGATGCCGCTCGCGGCCTCCAAGCAGGCGACCCCGGCCCCCACGGCCTCCCCCGCCCCCGCTCCGGCCCCGGGCGGATCCGGAGCCGCCGCGACCACCCCGGCGGCCAAGCCCCTCGCGGGCCGCGTCGTGGTCATCGACCCCGGCCACAACACCGGCAACTTCAAGCACACCACCGAGATCAACCGCCAGGTGGACATCGGCACCAACCTCAAGGAGTGCGACACCACCGGCACCACCACCAACGCCGGTTACATGGAAGCCGAGTTCAGCATGGACGTCTCGCGGCGTCTGCGCACCGTCCTGGAGGCCAAGGGCCTCAAGGTGGTCCTCACCCACGAGGCAGGCACGGAGCGCCCCTTCGGCCCCTGCATCGACGAACGCGCCCGGATCGGCAACGAGGCCCGCGCCGAAGCCGTCGTCTCGGTCCACGCCGACGGGGTCTCGGCGGGCAACCGCGGCTACCACGTCATCCTCCCGGCCAAGGTCAAGGGCGGCGGCGCGGACACCGCGCCGATCGTCGAGTCCTCCCGCCGGCTCGGCGAGCGGATCGCCGGGAACTTCGCCCGCACCACCGGTTCGGCGCCCGCCAACTACCTCGGCAGCGGTACCGGATTGGTGATCCGCGACGATCTGGGCGGACTGAACCTCTCAACTCGCCCCAAGGTGTTCATCGAATGCGGCAACATGCGTGACGCCAAGGACGCGACGCAGCTGTCGAGTCCGGAGTGGCGGCAGAAAGCGGCTCAGGGCATCGCGGACGGCATCGTCGGGTTCCTCGGCGGGTAGGTGCGACGGGACCGTCCCCCGGGACGGTCCGCCGCCCCGATCCTCCCGGTCGCGGTAGACCTCCGTACCATGGTGCCGCCCGCCACTCCGTCATGGCGTGCGACCACGGCACCACGAGACGACGAGACCGAGAAGGACACACCAGACGTGAACATCCGCTCCCTCACTCGAGGCGACGGCGTGGTGATCGGAGCAGCGGTACTGCTGTTCATCGCCTCGTTCCTCGACTTCTACTCCAGCAACCGCGTCGACATGCCGAGCGCCTGGGACACCGACTACAGCGGGCTGGCCCTGCCCTCGGTCTTCCTGATGGGCTTCATCGCCGCCGGGCTGCTGATCGCCACCCGCTTCCAGCCCGAGTCCCGCAAGGTCGCCGGCCTGCCGCTCCAGGCCTGGGGCACCGTGCTGGCCGTCTCCGCCCTGTGGTCCTCCCTCTGGGTCCTGATCACCTGCCCGACCGGGGTGGACCTGGGCCCCGGTTCGGTCATCTCCTTCCTCGCCACCCTGGCGCTGGCGGGCGTGGTCCTGTTCGGCGCGAAGGTTCCGGCCCTCGCGGGCCAGCTGGTGCCCGAGCCGAAGCCGGCCGGCGCCGTCGCGCCGTCCCCGTACGGTGCCCAGCCGCAGCCGGGCGCCGGGTACGGGTACCCGGGCCAGCAGGAGCCGCAGCCGTACGGGGCCACCCCGCAGCCGGTCCCGCCCTACGGCGGCTCCCCGGAGCCCGCTGCGGTCCACCAGGACGCCGCCCCGGTCCACCACGACGCGGTGGCCGCACCGGCCCCCGCGGCCGAGTTCACGCCATTCTGGTTCGCCGTTCCGGTGGCCCGGCCGCTCTTCGGGGAGGACGGCAACCCCGCTCCGATCGCGGAGCTCGCGCCCGGCACCTGGTACCTGGCCGTGGAGCAGCGCGGTCCGGCCACGCTGATCGCGCAGACCCAGGACGGCCGTCGCGGCGTCCTGAACGACACCTCGGGGATCCAGCGCGGCTGACCCCGGCACGAAGCTGCGTAACCCCACAGCGGCCCCCCGCCCTTCCGGGTGGGGGGCCGTTGCCCTACAGTCACCTGACGCATCGTCAGATAAGGCTGAACCGGCATCGCGGAGGGGACCGTACATGCGCCTCGGACTCGCACTCGGCTACTGGGGCCGCGGCCCCAACCCGGACCACCTGGACCTCGCCGCCGAGGCCGAGAACCTCGGCTACGACTCGGTGTGGACCGCCGAAGCCTGGGGATCGGACGCCTTCACACCCCTCACCTGGATCGCCGCGCACACCTCGCGCATCCGCCTGGGCACCGCCATCGCGCAGATGGCCGCCCGCACCCCCACCGCCACCGCCATGCAGGCCCTGACCCTGGACCACCTGTCCGGCGGCCGCATGATGCTCGGCCTCGGGCTCTCCGGACCGCAGGTGGTCGAAGGCTGGTACGGGCGCCCCTTCCCCTCCAGCCCGCTCACCGCGACCCGCGAGTACGTGGACGTCATCCGCCAGGTGCTGCGCCGCGAGGCCCCCGTCGAGCTCGACGGCCGCTTCCACAGCCACCCCTACCGGGGCGCCGACGGCACCGGCATCGGCAAACCGCTCAAACCCATCACCCACCCGCTCCGCGCGGACCTGCCCGTCCTGCTCGGCGCCGAGGGCCCCAAGAACATCGCCCAGACCACCCGCATCGCGGACGGCTGGCTCCCGCTCTACTGGTCTCCGACCCGCACCGACGTCTACCAGGCCTCGCTGGCCGAGCTCCCCGAAGGGTTCATGATCGCCCCGATGGCGCGGGCCAAGGTCTGCGACGACGTCGCCGAGGGGCTGCTGCCCGTCAAGGCGATGCTCGGCTTCTACATCGGCGGAATGGGGCACGCGGCCCGCAACTTCCACGCCGACCTCATGGGGCGGATGGGCTACGAGGAGGAAGCGCACCGGATCCAGGAGCTGTTCCTGGCCGGGCGCAAGGAGGAGGCCGTCATGGCCGTCCCGGACGCCTTCGCCGACGAGATCTCCCTGATCGGCCCCCGGGAACGGATCGCGGAACGCCTCGAACTGTGGCGCAAGGGCCCGGTCACCGACCTGCTCCTGACCGCCCCGGACCCGCACACGCTACGGGTGCTGGCGGAGCTGAACAGCTAGGCCGGCGGCGGGCAGCGTCCGCCCGAGGCGGGACGCTGCCCGGCGCGACCGGCTAGACGAGCTTCGCGATGTCCTTGTGGACCGCTTCGGGCCCGCCGTCGTGGTAGGCGGCCAGGCGCACCTTGAGCTGGTACCCCTTGGGCGCCTTGATGACCCGGTTGAGGGTCTCCTCCAGGGTGCCGCCGTGGCACGCGGGCTCGGCATTGAGGGCGGCCCAGCCGTCCCCCGTGTCCTTCGGGTCGTTCCACTCCACCCAGACGCAGTCGGGCTCGCCGGAAGCGGCGGCCAGCGAGATGATCCTGACCGAGTTCACCGTGCCGTCGACGCGCTCGTAGGTGACGGTCGCGGTGTTGTGGTGGATGCCGGTACCGGCCTCCAGGACGACCGGGCTCGCCAGGGTGTCGGCAGTGGCCGGAGCCGCTCCCGCGGCTACCGTCGCGGCCATCACCGCGACTGTGACAGACAGGGCAGATAAGCGCATGTTCCGTCTCCACGAAGCTAGTTGAGGAGACCTCACCCTAGCCGCGGGTACGGAATCGCACCCCGACGGCATCCGTCAATCGTTGGCCGGAACCGAACCTCCGAGCGCTCCCGGGGCCGCCTCCGGCACGGCCTCGAGCAGCTCGCGCAGGTCCAGCGGCATCACGGCGATCTCGATGCCGGGGGCGACTCCCTCGTACGCGCAGGTCACGATCCGCGAGCCGGGGTTGATGGAGATGCCCTCCTTCACCGAGGGCACCCGTACGCCGGTGGCCCGGGCGCCGGTCAGGAGGACGGGCTCGCCCCGGCTGGGCTGCCAGCGGGGCGCGCCCTGGTCGGCGTACACCCGGCCGCTGCGCCAGCGGCCGGCGCCGGCGGGGTGCCGCGCCATGCACGGGATCCCGGGTACGGGGGCGGTGGCCCGGCGCTGGAGGTGCTTGCGGCGCAGGAGCCAGCCGGCACCGGCGGCGGCACCGGCGAAGAACACGTACTCGATCACCCCCTCATTGAAACAGGCCGGACCGGAACAATCCGGTCCGGCCCGTTTCCATGAGCGGTCTGCCGGTCAGCCGGTCAGCTGGCCCGCGCTCGGGACCTTGTCGGTCACCGTGGCGCCGGCGCTCTTCCCGGCCTCCTTGACGCCGTTGATGATGTTCTCGAAGGCGCCGATGTCGGAGTCGCCCGCCTGGCCCTTGCGGAGCTTGGAGCCGAGGCCCTTGAGGGAGTCGATGCCCGCCGTCAGCGGGCCCACCGCCTTCGACAGCAGCGGGTCGCCCTTGGCGTTCTCGCTCGCCGCCTTCAGCCGGTTGTACGCGAAGGCGCCCGCCAGGCCCGCCTTGACCAGCGCGAACTTACGGCCCTTGGCGCCCTTCTTGAACTTGCCGTCGCGGTACGGCTTGATGATCCACTGGTAGGTGGCGCCGGCCGCGAGCCCCGCATTGGCCACGAAGCGCGTCTTGGCGAACTTCTGCTTCTCCTCCGCGCTGCTGCTGGCCGAGGGCGAGGCGCTCGCGGCGGCGGCCGCCGCCTCCGCGTCCTCGGCCGAGGCCGCCGCGTCCGCCTCGGCGAAGGCGGCCATGGCGACCGAGATGTCCTCGCTCTGGGCCGCGGTGTCGTCGCCGCCGGAGCCGCAGGCGGTGGCGCCGCCCAACAGGGCGCAGGACAACAGCACCGCCGTCAGGGCGCGGCGGAATCGTACGGTTCGGGTGGGAAGGGACACGGGTTGCCTCCGGGGACTGAGGTGTCCCCCGCAGCCTCACCCGGGTCCCGCGACTGCGCCACCCGGGGGATCCGTTCGGGTTTACCCGGCGCGGCGGCGGCAAGACGCGCTTCATGCCCACACACACGCGAGTGCACACCCGAGGAAGCAACCAGGCGGGCCGCGTCGTCGCGGTCGTGGCCGACGTCATGGCTTTCCTGATCGCCCTGTGGATCCTGCTGTACCTGCTGGATGCCAACCAGGGCAACGCCCTGGTGGACTTCATCCACGACGCGGCGACATGGCTGGCCGGCTGGTCGTACGACCTGTTCACCTTCAGCCGCGCCTGGGTCCAGGTGGTGGTCGGCTACGGCATCGCTGCCGTCGCCTACCTGGTCATCGGCCACGCCGTGGCGGGCCGGCTGTACCGCCGCTGAACCCCCGTCGTCCTCCGGCCGACCGGGGGACGACGGGCACCCGGTCACAGCAGTCGCAGCGGTCGGTTCAGCCGCAGCAGTCCGGCTCCAGGCCGACCGGCAGGCTCAGCCCGCCGAAGACGACACCCGTGGCCTCGTCGCCGCCCAGCGCGGCCACCGCGAGGAGCAGCGAGCCCGCCGTCCAGGTGGTCTGCTCGACGGGCCAGACGGCCCCGTCCTGGAACACGTACCCGGTCCAGTACATGCCGTTGTCGTCCCGCAGGTGACCGATCGAGCGCAGGATCTCCAGCGCCCGGTCCGACTCCCCCATCGCCCACAGCGCGAGCGCCAGCTCGCAGGACTCCCCGCCCGTCACCCAGGGGTTCGGCAGCACGCACCGCACGCCGAGGTCCGGTACGACGAACTCCTCCCACCGCTCCTCGATGCGGGCCTTGGCCTCCGCGCCGGTCAGGGCGCCGCCCAGGACCGGGTAGTACCAGTCCATCGAGTAGTGGGACTTGTCGAGGAACCGCTCCGGATGCCGGCGTATCGCGTGCCCGAGGGCGCCCGCCGCCAGCTCCCAGTCCGGCTGCGGATCCTCGCGGTGGGCGGCGATGGCCAGCGCGCAGCGCAGGGCCTGGTGGATGGAGGAGGACCCGGTCAGCAGGGCGTCGGAGACGGCCTCGCCGGAGGCCTCCCGCTTCCAGCCGATCTCGCCGCCGGGCTGCTGGAGCCGCAGGACGAACTCCACGGCCGCGTACACGGCCGGCCACATGCGGTCGAGGAAGGCGTCGTCCCCGGTGGACAGGTGGTGGTGCCAGACACCGACGGCGAGGTACGCGACGAAGTTGCTCTCGCGGCTCGCGTCCTGCGGCGCGGCGGTGTCGACCCCGTCCGCGCGGTCGGCGTAGGCCGCGTACCAGGAGCCGTCCTCGTTCTGGTGGCGGACCAGCCAGTCGTACGCCCGCTCCGCGGCCTCGTGCTCGCCCGCCGCGTCGAGCGCCATCGCGGCCTCGGTGTGGTCCCACGGGTCGAGGTGGTGGCCGCGGAACCACGGGATGGCCCCGTCCGCGCGCTGCGCGGCGAGGATCCCGGCGACCGTCTGGGCGGCCTCCTCGGCCGTCAGTACGCCGTCCAGGACCAGGTGCTCGGGTGCGGTGCGCTCGGGCGAGCTCACTTCTCGGCGCCCGCGGCGGCCGTCGCGGCGGCGGCTGCTACCGGGAGGTGCGGCTTGGTTGCGTAGGCGACGAAGCTCTTGCCTATGACCGGGTTGAGGGCCTGCTCCACGAGCCTCGTGGCCAGCGGCTTCTTCATGATGTCCCAGACCAGGAGCTTGTGGTACGCCTTGACGGGCAGCGCCTGGTCGTTGTCCACGCCGAAGGCGCACTTGAGCCACCAGTACGGCGAGTGCAGACCGTGCGCGTGGTGCGTGCCGTAGGGCTTGAGGCCGGCGGACTCCATCTTGCCGAGCAGTTCCTCCGCCTTGTAGATGCGGATGTGGCCGCCCTCGACCTCGTGGTAGGCGTCGGAGAGCGCCCAGCAGATCTTCTCGGGGCCGTAGCGCGGCACGGTGATGGCGATGCGGCCGCCGGGCTTGAGGACGCGGACCATCTCGGCGAGCACCCCCTTGTCGTCGGGGATGTGCTCCATCACCTCGGAGATGATGACGACGTCGAAGGACTCGTCGGGGAACGGCAGCGCGAGGGCGTCGCCCTCCATGGCGGTGGCGGTGGCCCCGGCCGGGGCCTCACCGGCCTCCTTCATGGCGGCGAACCACTTGGCGACCTCGCGGATCTCGTCGCCGTTGCGGTCGAGGGCGACCACCTGGGCGCCGCGCCGGTAGCACTCGAAGGCGTGCCGGCCTGCGCCGCAGCCCAGGTCGAGTACGCGGTCGCCTGCGGCGAGCGGGAACCGGGAGAAATCGACGGTCAGCACGTGGTCCTGCCTTCGCGGTCGCGGGGGTGAGAGGGGTACGGCATCGGACGGAAGGTGAAGATCACCGGGTACTGCGGGGTGCGGGTGCTACCGCGCACTACCGGGCACTGCCGCTACGGGCGCCGCTACGGCGCTCCCGCGCGGCCCGCTCGATCGCGGCGCGGTAGTGCACGACGGTGCCCTCGGCGGCCTTGGCCCAGGTGAACCGCTCCAGCACCCGTTCGCGGCCGGCCGCCCCGAGTCTGGCGCGCAGCTCCGGATCCTCCATCAGCCGGCCGAGGGCTGCGGCCAGCGCACCCGCGTCGCCGGGCGGCACCGCCAGGCAGGTCTCGCCGTCGGGGCCCGCGACCTCGGGGATCGCACCACCGGTGGTGGCGACGAGCGGGGTCCCGGTGGCCATGGACTCGGCGGCCGGGAGCGAGAAGCCCTCGTAGAGGGAGGGCACGCAGGCGATCTGGGCGCTGCGCACCAGGTCGACCAGCTCGGCGTCGGTGATGCCCTTGACGAAGCGGACGGCGTCCTGGAGCCCGTACGTCTCAATCGCGCGGGCGACCGGCCCGCGCTCGGCGCGCTTGCCGACCACGACGAGGTGGGCGTCGGGCTGCTCGGTACGCAGCTTCGCGAGCGCCTCGACGAGGTGGACGAGCCCCTTCAGCGGGACGTCGGCGCTGGAGGTGGTCACGATCCGTCCGGGCACCTCGGCCACGGAGGGGTCGGGCGACCACAGGTCGGTGTCGGCGCCGATGTGGACCACGTGGATGCGCTCGTCGCGCACGCCCAGGTGCTCGGCGATCTCCTGCCGCGAGGAGCCGGAGACGGTCAGCACCGACGGCAGCCGCCGCGCGACGCGGCCCTGCATGCGGGTGAAGCCGTACCAACGCCGCACGGAGGCACGCCTCCTGCGGCTCTTGGCGGCGGCCAGGTCCAGCTTGCGGTCGACGGTGATGGGGTGGTGGATCGTGGTCACCAGCGGCGCGCCGAGCTCGGCCAGCAGCCCGTACCCGAGGGTCTGGTTGTCGTGGATGACGTCGAACTCACCGGCGCGCGCGGCCAGATGCCTGCGCGCCCGCAGCGAGAAGGTCAGCGGCTCGGGGAAACCGCCGGTCCACATGGTGGCGACCTCGACGGCGTCGATCCAGTCCCGGTACTCGTCGCGCTTGGGAGTGCGGAACGGGTCGGGGCTGCGGTAGAGGTCCAGGCTGGGGAGCTCGGTGAGCGTGGCCCCGGCGCCGGTGACGGCGTCGCGGTCGAGGACCGGATAGGGCTGCGCGCCGATGACCTCGACGCTGTGCCCGAGGTTGACGAGCTCCCGCGCGAGGTGGCGTACGTAGACGCCCTGTCCGCCGCAGAACGGGTTCCCCTTATAGGTGAGGAGTGCGATCCGCAACGGGCGGCTGTCGTCGGTGGCGGAACCCACGAAAGGGCTCGTCACCATGGCCTCAGCGGTCACTCTCGGCCCCCTTCTCCCTGCACTTTCGCCGGAGCGTAACCGCTCGCATAATGTAGAACAAGTTTCAGACTTGATCCGTTGAAGACCATTGAATCTACCGGCCGGAAACCACACCGTAAGAGGGGTGGCAGGTGATTCGCGCCACGGCTCGGACGCCTGACATGCTGGGCGCACAGCAGCCCCGCAACACCCCACCCGCAACAACAGGGAACGCCTTGGAACGGGACAGATGACAGCGGAAGCGAAGGCCGTGACCTCAGCCGTGACCTCGGCCGTCACCACACCGGCGTCCCCTCCCCTGACGGAGCGCCAGGAGGCGCGACGCAGGCGGATCCTGCACGCCAGCGCACAGCTGGCCAGCAAGGGCGGCTTCGACGCCGTCCAGATGCGGGAGGTCGCGGAGTCGTCCAGCGTCGCGCTGGGAACCCTCTACCGCTACTTCCCCTCCAAGGTGCACCTGCTCGTCGCCACCATGCAGGACCAGCTCCAGCACATGCACGGAACCCTCCGCAAGCGCCCGCCGGCCGGGGACGACCCCGCAGCCCGGGTCGCGGAGACCCTGATGCGCGCCTTCCGCGCACTGCAGCGCGAGCCGCACCTGGCGGACGCGATGGTCCGCGCCCTCACCTTCGCCGACCGCAGCGTGAGCCCCGAGGTGGACACGGTCTCCCGACTGACGACGGCCATCATCCTGGACGCGATGGGCCTGGACGCCCCGCCGACGGCGGAGCAGCTGTCGGCGGTCCGGGTCATCGAGCACACCTGGCACTCGGCACTGATCACCTGGCTCTCGGGCCGGGCATCGATCGCCCAGGTCAAGATCGACATCGAGACCGTGTGCCGACTGATCGACCTCACGGGGGCGGGGGCGAGCGGGTCGGCCGGGGCGGCGGGGAGACCGGCGGGGGCTCGGGAAAAGGCCTGATCCCGCCGGTGGCGGACGGGGCGGAGAACGGGACGCGCCGGCCACTGCGCCCCACCGACACCCCTACGCGCCGGTCGCGACGGCGCCGACCGCCCACTTGATCCGCATCCGCTTCCTCCTGTGCGGGTCGTTCATCGCTTGTGTTCCTTGATCCGCTTCTCGCACTCGGGAGTGCCCTTCAGCGCGAGCAGGCTGAAGTGGTTGGCGTTGCGGGGCCCCTTGGCGTACGCGTCGAGCCGCCAGCCGCCCTTGAACAGGGAGTACCCGAGCACCGGTTCGGTCAGGCGGGCGTCCATCGTCCAGCCGCGGGCGACCAGCCCGTTCACGAGCCCGGTCAGCTGGCTGTCGCTCACGAACTCGAAACTGCGATAGCCCGCAGCACAGTCGCCCCAGGCCTCGAGCATCGGATTACCGCCGTCGACGTCAGGACCGACACCCGCGTCGGCCGTCACGACATCGAAGTCCTCCCACACCATCGCCTGAGTCGGCTCAGGCCCGGAGTACACGGACTGCTGCGCAGATGCGTCGACCTTGACCCAGTTGCCCCGCGGAGCCGCCGGACGCGCCTCCGGAGCCAGCAGACTCCCGGCAACCACCACCCCCACCCCGACGGCCACCACGGCCAGCCACTTGAGCCGGGTGGCTGTACGGCTGCGGGTTTGGGCGGGCTGTTGCGGGGGTGCGGGGTCGGCGGGGGCTGCGGGGGCGGCCGGCTCGGCTGGCTCCGTTGCTTCTCCGGACACACTTGTGTTGCTGGTGTCGCTGGTCCCGCTCATGTTCGTCCCACCCCTTGCGAAGCCACCGGGCGAAGTTCGGCCCGCGGCGGTCGCAGGAGTGTCACACGTTTCGGTACGTGGAACGGGGCCGGGGGTGGGCTGGCTTGGGCTGCGGGTGGGTCGGTGGCTTTGACAGTCCCTGGGGGCGTCCCTCCAGTCCAGTGTCCTTCCGGGACGGGCCGGTCCGTCAAGGGCGCTCCCTTCGGTCGCGTCGCTACGCGATGGCCTGCGGCCACCCTTGACCGACCGACCCGTCCCGGAATGCCACAAGACTTCCGGGATCCCCCCGGGGGATGGCCTGGGGGTCAAATGGGGAGGGACGGCCGTGTCGCAGCCCCCGGGGCGGGTCCCGCCGGTCAGCCGACGCCCGGAGGGTCGGAAGAGGCCCGCTGCCCCGGATTGGGGGCGCGGGAAGTTCGGGAGACCCACCCGACACCAATCGAGGACCCTTCCCGAGCCCGTCGCACGCCAACCCGCACCCACGGACGATCACCAGCCCCGCAGGGTCGGGGGGCGCGTCAGATCGCTACGCACTGCCGCTCGGCTTAGCGACTGACCACCGTCCGGGGCTAGAGGTGGGCCGCCAGCCCCTTCGGGGGCGGCTGACGTCGCATGGCGACGATCCAACCGTCCGTGGTGGGCGTGCAAACCTCCGACGATCACTGCCCGCACCACAGGAAGGCGACTGCCGCTACTGCGGCTATCACGTCGCCTAAAGGCACTGATCTCGTCCTCACAGTCTGAGAACTGATCGTTCGACTCCCACCCAGCTACCAAAAGAGGACAAACACGCCCCTTGGGTGGGGCTGGACATCGATGGTCCGCAGGCGCACGCCAGGCGGCACCCCGAACGGCCGTGGGCGGCCTATGCCCAGCCCCAGACGGTCGTCAGTCGCTAAGCCGAGCGCGACTGTGTAGCGATCTGATGCGCCCCAAAGCATCTGGGGGGCTGGTGCTCGTCCTTTCGTGCGGGTTGGCGTGCGACGGGCTCGGGAAGGGTCCTCGATCGGTGTCGGGTGGGTCTCCTGAACTTCCCGCGCCCCCAATCGGGGGCAGCGGGCCCCTTCCGGCCGTCCGGGCGTCGGCTGACCGGCGGGACCGCCCCCGCACGTCCCTGGCCACGGCCGCCCCTCCGTATGTCACCCCCAGGCCATCCCCCGGGGGGATCCCGGAAGTCTTGTGGCATTCCGGGACGGGTCGGTCGGTCAAGGGTGGCCGCAGGCCATCGCGTAGCGACGCGACCGAAGGGAGCGCCCTTGACGGACCGGCCCGGCCCGGAAGGACACTGGACTGGAGGGACGCCCCCAGGGACCGTCAAAGCCACCGAGCAGCCCGCAGCCCACCGCAGCCCCCGCCCCCTATTCCTCCGGCGGGAACACCGCCTCCCCGCTCCCGGCCAGCGCGATCGAGATCGCTTCCACCGGGCAGCCCTCCGCCGCGGTCAGTACCGGCTCGTTCGCGTCGGTTTCCGCCGCGCGCGGGTGCGACTGGCGGGCCGAGTCGAGGGCGAAGCCCTCCGGGGCGTGGTTCACGCACATGCCCGAGCCGATGCAGACACCTCGGTCCACCTCGACCAGCCACCGGTCGCCCATCCGCTCGCCCACACGGTCGCCCATCACGCACCGGCCGCGGGGGGCTCGTATCCGGCCGGGAGGTGGATCATCTTGTGCTCCAGGTACTCGCTCAGGCCCTCCGGGCCGAACTCGCGGCCGACGCCGCTGTTCTTGTAGCCGCCGAACGGGCCGAGCATGTCCAGGCTGAAGGTGTTCACGTTGAAGGTGCCCGTGCGCACCTGCCGCGCGAAGTCCACGCCGTGTTCCACGTCCCCCGTCCAGACGCTGCCGCTGAGCCCGAACTCCGAGTCGTTGGCCACCCGTAGCGCCTCCGCCTCGTCCCCGTAGGGGATCAGGCAGACGACCGGGCCGAAGATCTCCTCGCGGGCGATCCGCATCGAGTTGTCGACGTCTCCGAAGAGGGTCGGCTCCACGTACCAGCCCTGTTCCAGGCCCGCCGGGACGCCGCCGCCGGACAGGACCTTGGCGCCTTCCTCCTGGCCGATCCGGATGAAGTCGAGCGAGCGCTGCTGCTGCCGCTTGGCCACCAGCGGGCCGACCTGGGTGGCCGGGTCCAGCGGATCGCCGACGACCAGCGCCCCGGCCTTGGCGGCGAGCGCCTCGGCGAACTCCTCGTAGCGGCTGCGCGGGGCGAGGATGCGGGTCTGGGCCACACACGCCTGGCCGTTGTTCATCCAGGCCGCCGGGACGATGCCGTCGACGGTGGAGCCGAGGTCGGCGTCGGGGAGGATGACGGCGGCGGACTTGCCGCCGAGTTCGAGGGTGACGCGGGTGAGGTTGCGCGAGGCGACCTCCATGACGCGCCGGCCGGCCGCGACGGAGCCGGTGAACGCGACCTTGTCCACGCCCGGGTGGCCGACCAGGTACTCGCTGACCTCGCGGTCGGCGGGCAGGATCGACAGCACGCCCTCGGGTACTCCGGCCTCGCGGGCGATGTCGGCGAGGATGTAGGAGTCGAGGACCGCCTCCGGGGACGGCTTGAGGATGACCGCGCAGCCGCTGAGCAGCGCGGGCGCCAGCTTGGCGGCCGCGACGAACTGCGGGACGTTCCAGGGGATGACGGCGGCGACGACGCCGACCGGCTCGCGCCGTACGAGGATCGGGCCGAGTACGCCCTGGCGGTACTCCTCGTAGGGGTAGGCGCGGGCGACGGTGATCGCGGCGTCGTAGACCATCATCGGGCCGAGCGCCTGGGCGAGGACGCTCCAGGAGTACGGGGATCCGTTCTGGGAGCTGATCGAGCGGGCGATCTCCTCGTGGCGGACGGCTATGGCGTCCTTGATCCGGGTGACGACCGCGATCCGCTCGTCGAGGCCCATGCGCGGCCAGGGGCCCTCGTCGAAGGCGGTGCGGGCCACGGCCACCGCGCGGTCCACGTCCGCCTTCGAGGCGTGCGGGACGCTGCCGATGACCTGCTCGGTGTGGGGCGAGACGATCTTGATCGTGTCGGAGCCCAGCGGGTCCGTCCACTCCCCGCCGATGAGCAGTTGTCCGTGTTCGACGAGCTCGGTCATGGCTGATGCCTCCTGCGGCTTGGGCGTTCCAGAACTGATACCAGTTCTAGTTCTAGGAGTCCACGGCCCTGACACAACCGGGACTGTGAGCGGGCCGGAAGATCCAACGACTAGTCAGGAAGCCTGCAAGATGGTCGACTTGGGCGACTATTGCAACATGTTCTCGTTGGAACGGAGCCCCTCATGGCAGAGGACACGTCACCGGTCCGGTCGCCGGACACGTCAGCCGCGACGCCTCACGTCACCGACCACGGCGGAGGCGTGTGGGGCATCAAGGTCCCCATCCCCGACAACCCGCTCGGCCACACCCTCGTCCACGTGCTCGACACCGACAGCGGCCCGGTCCTCATCGACACCGGCTGGGACGACCCCGAGTCCTGGGACACCCTCGTCGCCGGGCTCGGCGCCCTCTCCCTCTCCATCGCCGACATCCACGGCGTGGTCATCACCCACCACCACCCCGACCACCACGGCCTGTCGGGCCAGGTCCGCGACGCCTCCGGCGCCTGGATCGCCATGCACGCCGCCGACACCGAGGTCGTCGTACGGACCCGGGCCTCCGAGCCCGGCGTCTGGTTCGACTACATGAGCGAGAAGCTCGCCACCGCCGGAGCCCCCGAGGAGCACATCGCCCCGCTGCGGGCCGCCCGCGCGAGCGGCCGCATGCGGACCCTGCCCGGGCTGCGGGCCGCGGTTCCCGACCGGGAGATCGTCCCCGGCGAGCTGCTGCCGCTGGCCGGCCGCCGGCTGCGGGCCATCTGGACCCCCGGCCACACCCCCGGCCACGTCTGCCTGCACCTGGAGGAACAGCACCCGGCGAACCTGCCCGGCAACGGCCGCCTCTTCTCCGGGGACCACCTGCTGCCCGGGATCTCCCCGCACATCGGCCTCTACGAAGACCCCTCCTCGGAGCAGGTCACCGACCCCCTCGGCGACTACCTCGACTCCCTCGAACGCATCGGCCGCCTGGAGCCCGCCGAGGTGCTCCCGGCCCACCAGTACGCGTTCACCGACGCCCCCGGCCGCGTACGGGAGCTCCTGGACCACCACGAGGAGCGGCTGACCGGGCTGTGGGAACTGCTCGTCGCGCAGCCGCTGACCCCGTGGGCGCTGGCCGAGCGGATGGAGTGGAACCGGCCCTGGGAGCAGATCCCGTACGGCTCCCGCAACATCGCCGTCTCGGAGGCCGAAGCCCACCTGCGGCGCCTGGTGAAGCAGGGCCGCGCGGAGGCGGTGCCGGGCAGCGACCCGGTGACGTACCGCGGGCTGTAGAGGGCCCCGCGGACGCCCCTGCGGACACCCCCGCGGGGAGCCGGGCGGGAGGTCCAGTAAGGGGTGCCCCGGGCCGGCGCCACCAGGTGCGCGGGCTACGGGCCGGTAGAGTATGGGCGTCGTCAACACCTTCGTACGGGGGGAAGCCGGTGCAATTCCGGCGCTGACCCGCAACCGTGACCCTCCCTCGGCTCCGCCGGGGCGGGGAGCCGGAATGCCCCGTACCGGAGGTGCGCGGCTCGAGCCGCCGGTTCCTCCGGCGGCCGGCACCGTCGAGGTAAACGGAGCCGGAGCCCGGTGCCAGCCCCTGCTGTGCCGCCTGCCTCCGGATCCCCACAGGAGAGGCACCCGCCCCACATGAACGTCCGCCGCAGCGCCGCAACGCTCGCCGCCTCCGCCGTGCTCTGCGTGGGTGCCGCCCCGGCGGCCCTCGCCGCGCCCGTGCCCACCCCGGCGCCGGCCATCCCCTCCGGACTCTTCGGCAAGGGCGACCCGACCTACGACGGTGTGTGGCGGCAGTCGTTCGCGCTCCTCGGCCAGCACACGGCCGGCGTCAAGCCCGCCCCGCAGGCCGTGGACTGGCTCGTCGGCCAGCAGTGCGCCAACGGCTCCTTCGCTTCCTTCCGCGAGAACACCGCCAAGGATTGCGACGCCTCGGTGTTCATCGACTCCAACGCCACCGCGGTCGCCGTGCAGGCGCTGGCCGCGGTCGGCGGCCACGACGAGACGGTGAAGAAGGCCGTCGGCTGGCTGAAGTCCGTGCAGAACGAGGACGGCGGCTGGAGCAACAACCCCGGCGGCGCCATGGACGGTGGCACGGACGCCGACTCGACCGCCCTCGTGATCAGCGCCCTGACGGTCGTCGGCGAGAAGCCGGCCGAGTTCAAGTCGAAGGCGGGCAAGTCCCCGTACGAGGCGCTCCTCGCCTTCCAGCTGGGCTGCTCCGCCGAGCCGGCCGCCGACCGCGGCGCCTTCGCGTTCCAGCCGGCCGACGGCAAGCTGTCCGCGAACGCCGGCGCGACGGCCGCCGCGGCGCTGGCCGGCCTCGGCAAGGGCACGGTCGTCTCCCCCGCCGCCACCGACACCCCGGCGGCCCCCCTGACCTGCCCGGCGACCGCCGGCGACCCGGCGGCCGCCGCCCAGGGCGCGGCCGGATACCTGGCCGAGGCCCTGAAGAAGGACGGCCACCTCACCGCCGTCACCCCGGGCTCCGACCAGCCGACCGCCGACACCGGCAACACCGCCGACGCGGTGATCTCCCTGGCCGCGGCCGGGCACAAGCAGTCGGCGGCGGGCGCGCTGGAGTGGCTGAAGGCCAACTCCGCCGAGTGGGCCAAGGGCAACCCGGCCGGCCTCGGCACCCTGATCCTGGCCGCGCACGCGACCGGCACCGACCCGAAGGCCTTCGGCTCCACGGACCTGGTGGCGGCGCTGAACGCGACGGGCCCGGAGCCCGCCAAGGCCACCGGCTCCCAGGAGGGCGACTCCGGCAAGAAGACCTCCGAGGACTCCGGCAACAAGAACGTCTGGTGGATGATCGGCGCGGGCGCCGCCGCCGGCATGGGCATCGGCATCGTGCTGAGCGGCCGCCGGAAGAAGAACCAGCTCTGATGCGCCGCCGTCTGACGCCGGTGCTCCTCGGGCTCGGCCTGGTCCTCACGCTCCTGGCCGCGTCCCCCGCCCTCGCCTCCACCTACCGCTACTGGTCCTTCTGGGACGGCACGGGCGGCCAGTGGAAGTACGCCACCCAGGGCCCCTCCTCGGCGCGTCCGGCGGACGGCTCCGTGCAGGGCTTCCACTTCGTGGTCAGCAAGGACGCCGCCGCCCAGGCCCCCGCGCCGCGCACCGGCCCCGACTTCGCGGCGGTCTGCGCGGCCACCCCGGCGGTGGACGGCAAGAAGCGGATCGCCGTGGTCATCGACTTCGGCACTCCGGCGGACGCCCCGACGGGCGACACCCCGCCGCAGGACGCCCCGCGCACCGCGTGCGCGCAGCTCGGCCCGGACGCCACCGCGGCCGAAGCCCTGGCCGAGGTGGCGAAGCCGCTGCGCTACAACAGCGCGGCGCTGCTGTGCTCCGTCTCGGGGTACCCGAAGCAGGGCTGCGGGGAGCCGGTCGCGGATGCCCCGGCCGACGCGGCCACCGGCAAGAGCAGCGGCGGCCCTTCGGCGGGCCTCCTCGCGGGCATCGCGGCGGTGGCCGCCCTGGCCGCGGCCGCCCTGTGGCAATCGCGCCGCCGCCGCACCCGGTGACCCAGGACCCCGCCGACGCGGGCTACCGCGCCGGCGGGGCGGACGGCTACGGCGTCCGGCCGCCCGCGCGGGCCTCCCGCAGTACGAACGGCACCACGCACGGCGCCGCACCCGGCGACCTGACCCCGGCCCGCCCCGCCGCGGACCGGGCGGCGAAGGGGGCCCGGCGGGTGCCGACGTACAAAAGGATCACGCCTCCCGAGGCCAGTCGGAGCAATGCCCTGCACGCGGGGGCCTGGTGGCTCTGGGCGCTCGGGCTCGCCACCGCCGCCTCGCGCACCACCAATCCCCTCCTGCTCGGCCTCATCGTCGGCGTCGCCGGCTACGTCGTCGCCGCGCGCCGTACGGACGCTCCCTGGGCCCGTTCCTACGGCGCCTTCGTCAAGCTCGGCCTCTTCGTCATCGGCCTGCGCCTCCTCTTCTCCATGCTCCTGGGCTCCCCCATCCCCGGCTCGCACACCCTGTTCACCCTCCCGGAGGTCCCGTTGCCCGCTTGGGCGCAGGGCATCCGGTTCGGCGGCCGGGTCACCGCCGAGCAGCTGGTCTTCGCCTTCTACGACGGCGCGAAGCTGGCCACGCTCCTGATCTGCGTCGGCGCCGCCAACGCCCTCGCGAATCCGGCCCGGCTGCTGAAGTCCCTGCCCGCGGCCCTGTACGAGGTCGGCGTCGCCGTGGTCGTCGCGATGACCTTCGCGCCGAACATGGTCGCGGACGTGGTCCGGCTCCGTACCGCCCGCCGCCTGCGCGGGCGGCCCACGGGCGGGGTGAAGGCGATCCTGCAGATCGGCCTGCCGGTGCTGGAGGGCGCGCTGGAGCGTTCCGTCGCCCTCGCCGCCTCGATGGACGCGCGCGGCTACGGCCGCACCGCGCGGGTCCCGGCCGCCGTCCGGCACACCACCAACGTCCTGACCCTCGGCGGACTACTCGGCATGTGCGCCGGTACGTACGGGCTGCTCGCGGCGGAGGGCGCCGTGTACGGCCTGCCGATCCTCCTCATCGGCCTCGCCCTGGCCCTCGCCGGGCTGCGGCTCGGCGGCCGCCGCTCGATCCGGACCCGGTACCGGCCCGACCGGTGGGGGCTGCGGTCCTGGCTCGTCGCCGGGTCGGGCGCGGCGGTCGCCGCGCTGCTGATCCGGGCCGCGTCCCTGGACCCGGAGGGGCTGCGCCCCGGCGTGATCCCCCTGGTCGCCCCGGCCCTCCCCCTCTTTCCCGCCGCGGTGATCCTGATCGGCCTGCTTCCCGCCTTCGTGGCACCCGTACCGCCGAAGGAGGCGTCGCTGTGATCCGTTTCGACCAGGTGTCGGTGACATACGAGGGCGCGCCGTCCCCCTCCCTCCGCGACGCGGACTTCGTCATCCCCGAGGGCGAACTGACGCTCCTGGTCGGCCCTTCCGGCGTCGGCAAATCCACCCTCCTCGGGACGGTCTCCGGCCTCGTCCCGCACTTCACCGGGGGCCGGCTCCAGGGCCGGGTCACGGTCGCGGGCCGTGACACCCGTACGCACAAGCCGCGCGAGCTGGCGGACGTGGTCGGCACGGTGGGCCAGGACCCGCTGGCCCACTTCGTGACGGACGTGGTCGAGGACGAGCTCGCCTACGGCATGGAGTCCCTGGGCCTTCCCCCCGCCGTCATGCGCCGCCGCGTCGAGGAGACCCTGGACCTGCTCGGCCTGGGCGACCTTCGCGACCGCCCCATCGCCACCCTCTCCGGGGGCCAGCAGCAGCGCGTCGCCATCGGCTCGGTCCTGACCCCGCACCCGCGGGTGCTCGTCCTGGACGAGCCGACGTCCGCGCTGGACCCGGCGGCCGCGGAGGAGGTCCTGGCGGTCCTCCAGCGACTGGTCCACGATCTGGGCACGACCGTCCTGATGGCGGAGCACCGCCTGGAGCGGGTGGTCCAGTACGCCGACCAGGTCCTGCTCCTCCCCGCCCCGGGCGCCGCACCCGTCCTCGGCTCCCCTTCCTCGATCATGGCCGTCTCCCCGGTCCACCCCCCGGTGGTGGCCCTGGGCCGCCTCGCCGACTGGTCCCCCCTCCCCCTCTCCGTCCGCGACGCCCGCCGCCGAGCCGCTCCGCTCCGGTCGCGCCTGTCCACCACCTCGGCGAAGCCCGGAGGCGGGTCCGGGTCGCAGCCCCGCCAGGGGTCCGGGGCGCAGCCCCGGGGAACGGTGGAAGGGTGGGTAGGGGACGGCCGCCCGCAGGGCCCCGGCTCCGGCGGCCCCCGCATGCTCGCGCGCCTGCTCCGGCGCGGCCGGACGACGCCTGCGCCCCCGCCCCCAGGGCAAGGCACGGACCCGGCCACCGTCAAGGGCCTCTCCCTCCGCCGCGGCCGCGCAGAGGTCCTCCGCAACATCGACCTCGCGGTAGCGCAAGGCGAGATCGTCGCCCTGATGGGCCGCAACGGCGCCGGCAAGTCCACCCTCCTCGCCACCCTCGTCGGCACGCTCGAGCCCACCACCGGCCAGGTGACCGTCAGCGGCCGCACCCCCCACCGCACCCCTCCCCGCGAGATGGTGACTCGCGTCGGCCTGGTGCCGCAGGAGCCCCGTGACCTGCTCTACGCCGACACCGTCGCCGCCGAGTGCGCCGCCGCCGACCACGACGCCGGCCGCCCGGCCGGTACCTGCCGGGCCCTGGTCACCTCTCTGCTCCCCGATGTCCCCGACGACACCCACCCGCGCGATCTCTCCGAGGGCCAGCGCCTGGCCCTCGCCCTCGCGCTCGTACTGACCGGCCGCCCGGCGCTGCTCCTGCTCGACGAGCCGACCCGTGGTCTGGACTACGCGGCGAAGGCCCGTCTGGTGGAGATCCTGCGCGGCCTGGCGGCCGACGGCCACGCGATCGTGCTGGCCACGCACGACGTGGAGCTCGCCGCCGAGCTGGCCCACCGGGTGGTGATCCTGGCCGGTGGCGAGGTGGTCGCGGACGGGCCGACCGCCGAGGTGGTGGTCTCCTCCCCCGCCTTCGCGCCGCAGGTGGCCAAGATCCTGGCCCCGGGCCACTGGCTCACGGTGTCCCAGGTCGCCGCCGCCCTCGAAACGCAGCCCCCGGCCCAAGACGGGGGCAAGCCATGACCCGCCCCCGCCCCCGCCCCATCCGCATCGGCCCCCGTGCCGCCGCCGCACTGGTCCTCGTCACCCTCATCGGCATCGCCGCCTTCGGCTGGCCCCTGCTCGCCGACGCGCAGTCGGGCCTGGCGCACTCCCAGGACGCCCCCTGGCTCTTCGCCGCCCTGCTCCCGCTCCTGGTCGGGGTGGTCGTCGCGACCATCGCGGACGACGGGATGGACGCCAAGGCCGTAGCCATGCTCGGCGTACTGGCCGCGGTGGGGGCCGCGCTGCGTCCCCTGGGGGCGGGTACGGCCGGTCTGGAGCCGATGTTCTTCCTGATGGTGCTGAGCGGCCGCGTCCTCGGGCCCGGCTTCGGCTTCGTCCTCGGGGCGGTGACGATGTTCGCGTCGGCCCTGCTCACGGGCGGGGTGGGGCCGTGGATGCCGTTCCAGATGCTGGCCATGGGCTGGTTTTCGCTGGGCGCGGGGCTGCTGCCGGGCCCGGAGCGGATCCGGGGGCGGGCCGAGCTGGCGCTGCTCGCGGTGTACGGGTTCCTCGGCTCCTTCGCGTACGGCACGGTCATGAACCTGCAGGGCTGGGTGATCCTGCAGGGCATGGGCCAGGGCATCTCCTTCCACCCCGGTGAGCCGGTGGCCGCAAATCTGGCGCGCTTCCTCGCGTACTGCCTGGCGACCTCGGTGGGCTGGGACCTGGGCCGGGCCGCGCTGACGGTCGTACTGACCCTCACGCTCGGCACGACCCTGCTGAAGGCGTTGCGGCGGGCCACGCGGAAAGCGGCCTTCGACGCGCCCGTGGCCTTCGATGCGGGGGGCGGATCCGTCCGTGAGCCTTCCCCCGAAAGGGGTACGGGCAGGCACGCTGGGTGAGATCCGGGGCCTGGGGCGGTGACCCGCCCCACAGGACCTAGGTCACATACGAGCCGGGATAGTAGTCCTTAAACGTCCCCTACGCACCCCTCCATACCGGCCCTCACCTGCTCTGATGCCTGCCCGGCCGGTGGGGGGTCGTTGCGCCCCGGCTGCGAGGACCACTAGTAAGAGGGGGCGTTGCCAGGGCCCGGGAACCCCCGTAGAACTGGATGAGTCGCAGGGCGGACGGAGATCCCCCCGGGTTCACCCCCGGTCTCCCGCTCCCCCCGACGAACCCCTCTCCTTCGCGTGAGTGGCTCACGCATGTCTTCGGCATGCCTGCGACCGTCCCTGTCCCCTTCGGAAGGTCAATCCGTGTCCAACGCAGTCATCCGCCGCATCGCCGCTTCCAAGAAGACCCTCGCGGGTACCGTCCTCGCCCTGGGCGTCGCCGGTTCCATGCTGGCCGCGGTTCCCGCGCAGGCCGCCCCGATGAGCGCCAAGGCGATCGCCCAGCAGATGATCAAGGACCCGGCCCAGTTCGCTGCGTTCAACAACATCGTTTCCCGCGAGAGCGGCTGGGACCACACCGCCACGAACTCCTCTTCCGGCGCGTACGGCCTGGTCCAGGCCCTGCCGGCCTCGAAGATGGCCTCGGCGGGCTCGGACTGGAAGACCAACCCGGCCACCCAGATCAAGTGGGGCCTGGACTACATGAACTCCCGCTACGGCAGCCCCGTCGGCGCCTGGAGCTTCTGGCAGAACCACCACTGGTACTAAGCCACCAGCGGCAACAGACACAGCAGCACCATGCGGTAGCAGCGCCACGCGGTAGCAGCAGACGCATGCGAAGGCCCCGGCGGCCGACCTCCCCAGGTCCGGCCACCGGGGCCTTCTGCCATCCCATCCCACAGGGTCGGAGGCCGGCGCCGGCGTACTACAGGCGCTGGATGATGGTGCCCGTCGCCAGCGCGCCGCCCGCGCACATGGTGATCAGGGCGAATTCCTTGTCGCGCCGCTCCAGCTCGTGCAGCGCGGTGGTGATCAGCCGGGCGCCGGTGGCGCCGACGGGGTGGCCCAGCGCGATGCCGCCGCCGTTGACGTTGACCTTCTCCAGGTCCTGGTCGAAGACCTGGGCCCAGCTGAGGACGACGGAGGCGAAGGCCTCGTTGATCTCGACGAGGTCGATGTCCTTCAGCGACATCCCCGCCTTGCCGAGCACCGCCCGCGTCGCGTCGATCGGCCCGTCCAGGTGGTAGTGCGGGTCGGAGCCGACCAGTGTCTGGGCGACGATCCGGGCGCGCGGGCGCAGCTTGAGCGCGCGTGCCATCTTGCGCGAGGCCCACATCACGGCGCAGGCGCCGTCGGAGATCTGCGAGGAGTTCCCGGCGGTGTGCACGGCGGTCGGCATGACCGGCTTGAGCCGGGCCAGCGCCTCCATGGAGGTGTCGCGCAGCCCTTCGTCCCGGTCGACCAGCCGCCACATGCCCTGGCCGGCGGCCTGTTCCGCCTCGGTGGTCGGGACCTGCACGGCGAAGGTCTCGCGCTTGAAGCGCTCCTCGGCCCACGCGTCGGCGGCCCGCTGCTGGGACAGGACCCCCAATTTGTCCACGTCCTCGCGGGTCAGGCCCCGGTTGCGGGCGATGCGCTCGGCGGCCTCGAACTGGTTCGGGAGGTCGACGTTCCACTCGTCCGGGAAGGGCTTGCCGGGGCCGTGCTTGGATCCGGAGCCGAGCGGGACGCGGCTCATGGCCTCGACCCCGCAGGCGATCCCGATGTCCATGACGCCGCCGGAAATCATGTTGGCGACCATGTGGTTGGCCTGCTGGGAGCTGCCGCACTGACAGTCCACGGTGGTCGCGGCGGTCTCGTACGGGAGGCCCATGGCCAGCCAGGCGTTGCGGGCGGGGTTCATCGACTGCTCGCCGGCGTGGGTGACGGTGCCGCCGACGATCTGCTCGACGCAGTCGGGCTGGATCCCGGTGCGGGCGAGAAGCTCGCGGTAGGTCTCGCCGAGAAGGTAGGCGGGGTGAAGGTTGGCGAGTGCGCCCCCGCGCTTGCCGATGGGGGTGCGTACGGCTTCGACGATGACGGGTTCCGCGGCCATGAGCTCGTCCTCTCCTGCTCCTGCGTAGCGCACAGCGCGCTCGGCTAGCGCGCCTCAGCTGACGGACGGGCCGTCCCGGCGCCCCGCCCGAACTAGTACGCGTTCTAGTTCTCCCCGCAGTCTTATGACCAGAAGACCCGGTACGCAAGGGTCTTGCACGTGGCTTACACGGATTCCACACGCAACAGTTGGTGCGGGGACCCTTGTCACTTCTAGAACTCGTTACTACCTTCAAGCCAACTTCTGATGGGCCGTCAGACTTTGGAGTCGCCCGATGCCCTGCCCCGCGCTGCCCGAAGGCTTCGACGCCACCGACCCGGACCTGCTCCAAGACCGGGTCCCCTACCCCGAGTTCGCACAGCTGCGGGAGACCGCACCCGTCTGGTGGTGCCCGCAGGAGCGGGGCATCACCGGATTCGACGACGAGGGGTACTGGGCCGTCACCCGGCACGCGGACGTCAAGTACGTCTCCACGCACCCGGAGTTGTTCTCCTCCACGACGAACACGGCGATCATCCGCTTCAACGAGCACATCCAGCGCGATGCGATAGATGCCCAGCGTCTGATCATGCTGAACATGGATCCCCCGGAACACACCCGCGTACGCCAGATCGTGCAGCGGGGCTTCACCCCGCGGGCCATCCGCGGACTGGAAGAAGCCCTGCGCGACCGCGCCCGGAAGATCGTCTCGGAGGCCCTGGCGGCCTCGGCCGACGGCAGCTTCGACTTCGTCACGCAAGTGGCCTGCGAACTCCCACTCCAAGCCATCGCCGAGCTGATCGGCGTACCGCAGGAGGACCGCTCGCGGATCTTCGACTGGTCGAACAAGATGATCGCCTACGACGACCCGGAGTACGCGATCACCGCGGAGGTCGGCGGCAACGCGGCCATGGAGCTCATCGGCTACTCGATGAACCTCTCCTCGGAGCGCAAGGAGTGCCCGGCCCAGGACATCGTCACGCAGCTGGTCGCCGCCGAGGGCCAGGGCAACCTGGGCTCCGACGAGTTCGGCTTCTTCGTCCTCCTCCTGGCGGTCGCGGGCAACGAGACCACGCGCAACGCCATCAGCCACGGCATGCACGCCTTCCTGACCCACCCCGATCAGTGGGAGCTGTACAAGGCGACCCGCCCCTCGACGGCCGCCGAGGAGATCGTTCGCTGGGCCACCCCCGTGGTGTCCTTCCAGCGCACCGCCACCCAGGACACCGAACTGGGCGGTCAGAAGATCAAGGCGGGCGACCGCGTCGGCATGTTCTACTCCTCCGCCAACCACGACCCCGAGGTCTTCACCGACCCCGAGCGCTTCGACATCACCCGCGACCCGAACCCGCACCTGGGCTTCGGCGGCGGCGGTCCGCACTTCTGCCTCGGCAAGTCGCTGGCCATCATGGAGATCGACCTGATGTTCAACGCCCTGGCCGACGCCCTGCCCGACCTGCGCCTCGTCGGCGACGGCCCGCGCCGACTGCGCGCGGCCTGGCTGAACGGCATCAAGGAGCTGCGGGTCAGCCACGGCTGACCCGTGATCCAGGACGGCAGGGGCCTCACCTCCCACGCCCGGCCCCTGCCGTCCCTCGGTTGTTACCCGGCGGTCGTTACCTTCTCGCCGCCTTCGAGATCATTGCCTTGACGGCGGCCCGGCCCCCAGACTGCCCGGATGAACCTTGAGGACCCCAGCGCCAGACGCTGGCAGCGGCTGCCGACCACCTGGCGGCGGATGGCCGAGGAGAACGGGTCCGAGCCCATGAGCCAGGGCGTCATGAGCCAGGGCGTCCTGGCGCTCATCGAAGCCGCCCGCGCCGAGCCGGAGCTGCGCCGGCTGTACCCGTACACCAGCCACTTCACCCTCTGGTTCAGCGCCTCCGAGGGCCATCCCTTCGCCGTGACCGCGCCCGCCGTCGAGCCCCTGCCCGACGGCCGCTTCCGCGTACGCGGCCCCCGCCAGACCACCGTCCTCGGCGAGACCGACACGGCGCAGGCGGCGATAGCCCTGGTCATGGCGAACCTGCCCGCCGCCTGATCGGGGCACAGCCCCGCCAGGGGCGCGGGGAACCGCGCGCCCAGCCACAACGGACCCGCACGCGATCCGCAGGCCCCGGGGCGCAGCCCCGTCAGGGGCGCGGGGAACTGCGCGCCCAGCCACAGCGGACCCGCACCCGACACTCGTCCCGGGGCTCCGGGGCGCAGCCCCGGGGAACGGGCGAAGGGCGGGTAGGGGACAAGCCCCGCAGGGCCCGACCCCGGCTCCGCCGACCCGCCCCGAGTGGCGGGAGTCACCCCCCGGGCGGACCATGGCAGGACGCGGCGATCCAGCGCGAAGGGGTGCCGGGGCGGGATGCTACACCGCCCCGGCACCCCTTCGTCGTCGCCCGGCCACGGCCCCGGACCCGGCCCCAGACCCCGACCCGGTCAGGCCCTGGTCCGCCCCGCGGACCCCGCTCCGACCCGCTCCGGCACCCGCGGCCGCGGCACGGACACCCCGGCCGGCACGGCATCGCCCCGGGGACCCGAGAGCACGTAGACGAGTCCGAAACCGGCGCCGACGACGACCGCGCCGCCGACCGCGTCGAGCACCCAGTGGTTGGCGGTGGCGACGATCGCGCACACGGTGATCGTCGGGTGCAGCGCCCCCAGCAGCTTCTGCCAGCCCTTCGGCGCGAGCGTCACGATCACGACCCCGCACCACAGCGACCAGCCGAAGTGCAGCGAGGGCATCGCCGCGTACTGGTTGGAGATCGCGGTCATGGCCCCGTAGCTCGGGTTCGCCAGGTCCTGTACCCCGTGCACGGTGTCGATGAAGCCCAGGTCGGGCATCAGGCGCGGCGGTGCCAGCGGGTACAGCCAGAAACCTATGAGGGCGAGCACGGTGGCGAGGCCCAGGGAGGCCCGCGCCCAGCGGTAGTCCTTGGGGCGGCGCCAGTACAGGACGGCCAGGATCGTCAGCGGGACCACGAAGTGGAAGGAGGTGTAGTAGAAGTTGAAGAACGCCTCCAGCCAGGGCGTCTTCGCGACGGCGTGGTTCACCGCGTGCTCGATGTCGATGCCGAGCGCCTTCTCGATGCCGTGGATCTGGCTCCCGTTGCCCTCGGCGAGGGTGCGGCTGGTGGGCGCGGCGGCCCGGATGTGCGAGTACAGCGAGTACCCGACCCGTATCAGGAGCAGTTCCAGCAACAGGTTGGGGCGCGAGAGCACGCGCCGCCAGAACGGCAGCAGCGGGATCCGCGCCCACCGTGCGGGGGCGGGCCGCCCGTAGGCCGTCGGCACGGGCTCGCGCCAGTACGGGGACGAGCGCGGCAGGAACGGCACGGCGCAGGCCGCGGCGACGGCGGCGAGCAGCAGCACGTTGTCCCGTACGGGGGCCAGCGCGGCCAGGTTGGGCAGCAGCACGTCGCTCGGCAGGGTCATGGCGAGGACCACCGCCACCGGCCACACGGGCCGGTCCGCGGCCCGCTTGCCGACCTTGCCGGCGACCGCGAGCAGCACCCAGAGCAGCTGGTGGCGCCACCCGGTCGGGGACACGGCGACGGCCACGCAGCCGGTGATGGCGACGGCGAGCAGCAGCTGCCCGTCACGGGCGTAGCGGGCGGCGCGGCGCAGGCCGAACCAGGCGATGGCGGCCGCGAGGGCGAGGTAGATCAGGATCTCGCCGGGCCCGGACAGGCCCAGGCGCAGCAGCGCGCCGTGCACGGACTGGTTGGCGAGGCTGTCGGGGGCGCCGCCGAGGCCGGTGCCGGCCAGGTGCTGGACCCAGTACGTCCACGAGTCGCGCGGCAGGGCCGCCCAGGACAGCGCGGTGGCCCCGGCGAAGGTCGCGACGGCGGCGCGCGCGGTGGGCTTGCGCCCGGTCAGCCACAGCAGCGGGGCGAAGAGCAGCAGCGCCGGCTGGAGGGCGGCGGCGAGGCCGATCAGGAACCCGGACGGGCGGTCGGCCGGAACCCGGAACACGGCCAGCAGCACCAGCAGCACGGGCAGCACGGCGGTCTGGCCGGGCGAGGCGGCTTCGCGGACGGGCAGCGAGACCATCATCAGCGCGACCAGCACGGGCGCGGCCAGCAGCGCGGTGCGCCGGGGCACGGGGTCGGGCAGGCCGCGCGCGGCGACGAGCCCGATGGCGGCGACGAACAGCAGGGTCACGCAGGTCCAGGCCACCTCCAGGGAGGGCGTGGCGAAGCCGAGGAGCGGCTTGAGGACCAGCCCCGCGAAGGGGGTCCCAGTGAACTGGCCGTTCTCGTAGAGCAGGCCCGGCAGGCTGCCCGGGGTGCCGGGGAGGTGGAAATCGCTGAGCCACTCGCCCGGTGGCACGCGCAGCACCACGGCGGCCTGCCTGACGGCGAGCAGCCCTGCCAGCGCCCACAGCATGAGGCGTGCCGCCCCAAGCCTGCCGCCGCTACCGCCTATGACCCCGGCATGTCCGTTCGCACCGCTGTGCTCCGCCGCGTTAGCCACGCCTCGCCGGCCTCCCGCCCTGTTGACCGCAACCCTGACTTTGCCTGGCTGCCGCGTTTGATACCGCGTTTGATACCGCGTCCTTCATTTACCCGGACGACGATATCCCCCGCGCGATACCTAGGATGGCGCGCATGAGCATCGTGAAGATCAACGCACTGACCGTCCCGGCCGAACAGCGAGAGGTCCTGGAGCAGCGGTTTGCCTCCCGGGCGGGTGCGGTGGAGGGGTCCGACGGGTTCGAGTGGTTCGAGCTGCTGCGGCCCGTCGAGGGCACCGACCAGTACCTGGTGTACACGCGCTGGCGCTCCGAGGAGGACTTCCAGGCGTGGATGGAGGGCCCGATGAAGGCGGCCCACCAGGGTGGCGGCGCGGGTGGCGGCGAGCGCCCGAAGCCTGCGTCCACGGGGTCCTCGGTGTGGTCCTTCGAGGTCGTGCAGCAGGCGGCGCCGAAGCAGGCGTGAACGACGCGGGGCCCGGAGCATCAGCTCCGGGCCCTTGCACTTTCATCCGATTCTCACGTCGGCTGGCGTCAGCTGACGTCGGCTGCCATCAGCTCCAGAAGGCGTCGCTCTCGTCGATGTCCTCGATGCAGACGTCGAGGTCGCTGATCTTCCCGGCGACGAGGGTGAAGAAGATCCCCTCGTGGATCTCGAGCCCGCGGTCGCCGCGGTCCGCGCGCGATGTGTGGAAACTCATGACGTGGCCGCGGCCGTCCGCGAGCAATTTGTCCAGATGGACCTGGAGCGTTCCGTTCGACTCCTCGAAGAGCCGCCGGTAGAGGTCGAAGACGGCCTCCCGCCCCTTGTGGTGCCCTGAGATGGGACTGCTGCCGGGCATGTGCTGGATGACGTCGGCCGTCATCATCGTGCTCAGTTTGTCCATGTCGCGCTGGCCGAAGGCCTCGTAGGCGCGGCGGACCAGGACACAGTCAGGATGCTCCGACATGAGGTTCACGCCCTTCATGCGCACGGTTTGTCCTTTTTCCTATCATCGGCCCGCGCCTGTGGATATTCCAACGCGGACCCGGCCCGGCCCGCTCCACAATGGCGCCATGACCAGCGACACGAGGATCACTACGGCGGACACGGCGGACATGATGGACACGATGGACACGACCGAGACAACTGACGCGACGGACACGGCGGGCACCTGGCGGGTCGTCCGCGAGGCATTCAGCACCCCGGACGCCACCGTGCTGCGCCGCGCGTACTACGCGGAGGTCGCGGGCCGGTACTGGGAGCGGGCCGTCACCGAGGCCGAGATCGACCAGGGGCTCCTGGACTTCCCGGACGAGGGGCTGACGGCCCCGACGGGGCAGTTCGTGGTCGGCAGGCTGGACGGCCGGCCCCTGGCCTGCGGCGGCATACGCCTGCTGGACCCCGCCACGGCCGAGCTCACCCGGGTGTACGTGGACCCGCGCGCCCGCGGCACCGGCGGCGGCGCGGCCCTGCTGGGGGCGCTGGAGGAGGCCGCCCTCGAGCTGGGCGCCGAGTGCGTCCGACTGGACACCAGGTCGGACCTGGTGGAGGCCCGTGCCTTGTACGCGCGTCACGGGTACGCGGAGATACCCGCGTACAACTCGGGCCCGTACGCGGAGCACTGGTTCGAGAAGCGCCTGGTCTGAGGGTCAGGGCGTGGCGGAGTGGTCCCGGCGCGGCAGGGTCTCGTACGGCTCCTCGGAGTCGGATCCGCAGAGCTCCGCGTTGATCTCCGCGACCAGCTTCGACAGGTCGGTCGGGCGGTCCGGGCCCCACCAGTCGCCGAGCAGTTCGGCGAGGGAGTCCTCGCGGGCCGCCGACAGCTTCAGCGCGCTCTCCCGGCCCTTCTCCGTCAGGACCAGCGGCAGTCCCTCGCGCACGGCCAGCCCGCGCTCCTCGACCTGGCGGGCCGCGTCCGTGATGGCCTTCAACGGCACGATGGTCCGCTCGGCGAGCATGGCGGGTTCGGCGGAGCCGTACTTGTTGATCCGCAGCAGCAGCCAGCTGGAAGCGGGCAGCAGGTCGTAGCCGGCCTTCTCGGTGATCTTCTCGTAGACGTGCTTGCGGCCCTGGAGGGTCCCGAGCACCGAAAGGGCGCGGGCGACCTCGTCGCGGGAGGAGCGGTGGACCGGGTTCGAGGCGAGGGTCTCGGTGACATCGGGCGCCGTCACCGAGCCGCGCAGCTTGTCCTCCTTGAGGAACCAGGCCACGACGAAGGCCACCAGCACCACGGGCACGGCGTAGAGGAAGACGTCGGTGATGGAGGTGGAGTAGGCGTCCAGCACCCTCGGCCGCAGGGCGGGGGGAAGGGCCGCGATGGCCCGCGGGTCGGCCTCAAGCCGCGAGGCGTCCACCCCGGGCGGCAGCGGCAGCCCGGCCAAGGCGGAGGAGAGTTTGTCGTCGAGCCGGTTGGTGAAGACCGTGCCGAAGATGGCGACGCCGAAGGAGGCGCCGATGGAGCGGAAGAAGGTGGCACCGGAGGTGGCGACTCCGAGGTCGGCGTAGCTGACCGAGTTCTGCACCACCAGCACGAGCACCTGCATGACCAGTCCGAGGCCGGCGCCGAAGACGAAGAAGTAGGCGCTCATCTCCCAGGTGGAACTGGTGCGCTCCAACTGGTGCAGGAGCAGCAGCCCGACGGCGGTCACGGCCGTGCCCGCGATCGGGAAGACCTTCCAGCGTCCGGTGCGGCTGACGATCTGGCCGGAGCCGGTGGAGGTGATCAGCATGCCGAGCACCATCGGCAGCATGTGGACGCCCGACATGGTCGGCGAGACGCCCTGGACGACCTGGAGGAAGGTCGGCAGGTAGACCATCGCGCCGAACATCGCGAAGCCCACGACGAAGCTGATCAGCGAGCAGAGGGTGAAGGTGCGGATCCGGAACAGCTTGAGGGGGAGCACGGGCTCCACGGCCCGCTGCTCGACGAGTACGAAGGCGATCAGCAGCACGACGCCCAGTACGGCCAGTCCGATGATCTCGGGGGAGCTCCAGCCCCAGGTCCCGCCGAGCGAGGCCACGAGCACGAGGCAGGTCGCGACGGAGGCGATGAGGAAGGTGCCGAGGTAGTCGATGGTGTGCTTCTCGGAGCGCACCGGGATGTGCAGGCTCGCGGCGATGACGACGAGCGCGACGAGACCGATGGGGAGGTTGATGTAGAAGACCCAGCGCCACGACAGGTGGTCCACGAACAGCCCGCCCAGCAGCGGGCCGAGCACGCTGGTCGCTCCGAAGACCGCGCCGAACAGACCCTGGTACTTGCCGCGCTCGCGCGGCGGGACGATGTCGCCGACGATCGCCATCGACAGCACCATCAGCCCGCCGCCGCCCAGGCCTTGCAGCGCGCGGAAGCCGATGAGCTGCGGCATGTTCTGAGCGAGCCCGCACAGGGCGGACCCGATCAGGAACAGCACGATGGCGTACTGGAAGAGCTTCTTGCGCCCGTACTGGTCTCCGAGCTTGCCCCAGAGCGGGGTGGCGGCGGTCGAGGCGAGCATGTAGGCGGTGACGACCCACGAGAGGTGGGCCATCCCGCCGAGATCGCTGACGATCGTCGGAAGGGCCGTCGAGACGATCGTCTGGTCGAGTGCGGCGATCAGCAGTCCCAGCAGCAGTGCGCCGATGGAGACGAGCACCTCGCGCGATGCGTGTTCGGCGCCGGGACCGGACTTCCTCGGGTCGGACTCCGTGGCCACGTCCTGAACCATCGACTCCTCCTCAGGGCTGATCGACTACTCCATCCTGAGCGGTGTGTCCGGTTATGGCCTGTCGGGCGGGTTGGGAGGGGCTCCGCAGGTCTGCATAATCGCTGGCAGTGGCCAGGGAGGGGTACCAGTGAGCGCTGAGCGCTGTCCAGATTGCGGCGCCGTGAGAGACGACTGCCGATGCGAGTCCTTGCGGATCCGCCCGTACGTCTCGCTGCCCGACCCCGGCCAGGCCGCGGCCCCGCCGCAGCAGCCCCGTACGCGGCCGGTGCCGCTTGCCGCGCCGGAGGAGCACACCCCGGCGTACGGGGTCCCGGTGGTGCCCTGGCCCGACGAAACGGTTCAGCTGCGCGCCGTCCCGGCATCCGGGCCGATGCCCGGCCCGGCCGGCGCGCGCCGCCGCATACGCGTCCTCCCGATCGCCGCGGCCGTGGCGATCGTCGCCACCGCGGCCCTGGCCGTGACCGCCTTCTCGGGTTCCGGCAAGCCCGACGCCGATACCGTCCTCCTCGACGTGCAACCCACCGCTCCCCTGACGGGCCTGCCGTCGGCCGCCCCCGCGCAGAGCTCGGCGAGCGCCAAGCCGAGCCCGTCCCTGTCCCGTTCCCCGAGCCCCTCGCGCTCCGCCTCTCCCTCTCCGACCCCGAGCCAGAGCCGCTCGTCGGCTCCGGCGGCCTCTCCTTCCCCGTCTCCGAGCCGCCCTTCCAGCCCTCCCCCGCCGTCGCAGGCGGCCACGCTCCAGTACGGGGACTCGGGCCCGGAGGTGGAGAAGCTCCAGCGGCTGCTGTCGGCCCAGGGGGTCTACCGGGGCAAGTTCGACGGCAAATTCGGTGGTCAGACACGGTCGGCGGTCTCGACGTTCCAGTGGGAGAACGACATCGAGGGCGACCCGTACGGGGTCTACGGCCCGGAAACGCGCCGCGTCCTGGAGGGATAGAAGCCCTGGAGGGATAGAACACATCTCCTCAGCTGGCGCGGACCCCGCTTTGTTTTGTATTCTTCAGGAACAAAGTGGTTCCGTCCTCAACCCCTGACCGGGGGACGGAACCACTTGTTCTCTTTTCCCGCCCCGTCTGGAGCCCCGCCGTGCAGGCCACCACCGCCAACGCCGTCCTGACCGCCAAGGCCCTGCTCCTGGACATGGACGGCACCATCGTCAACTCCGACGCGGTGGTCGAACGCTGCTGGCACGACTGGGCCGTCGCCCACGGCCTGGACCCGCGGGAGGCCCTCAAGGTCGTCCACGGCCGCCAGGGCTACGCCACGATGGCGATCCTCCTCCCGGACCGCCCGATGGAGGAGAACTTCGCCGAGAACACGGTGATGCTCGCCCGCGAGACCGCCGACACCGACGGCGTGGTCCCGGTCGGCGGCGCTGCGGAGTTCATGGCGGCCATCGACGCCCTCCCGCACGCCCTGGTCACCTCCGCCGACGCGGCCCTGGCCACGGCCCGGATGACCGCGGCGGCCCTGCCGATGCCGCGGGTCCGGATCACTGCCGAGTCCGTCCAGGCCAGCAAGCCCCACCCCGAGGGCTTCCTGATGGGCGCGGCCGCCCTCGGCGTCGATCCGGCCGACTGCATCGTCTTCGAGGATTCGGCCGCCGGCATCGCCGCGGGCCAGGCCGCGGGCATGCGCGTCATCGGCGTAGGCCCCCGCGCCGCCGCCCACGCCCCCACCGCCCACGTCCCCGACCTGACCTCCATCGAAGTCACCACCGCCCCCAACGGCGACATCGCCCTCACCCTCCGCCAGGCGTAGCTCCCCGGCCGCCGGCCAACGGCGCGGCAAGGCTCACGGGCTGTCCGGTGCTGCGGCCGGGACGGCCGAACGGTCGCAACACCGGGCGCAGCGCACGGCGGGGCGGAGGCCGCGACTCGCGCCGGGCTCACTCGGACGCCTCGGCAAGGTGACCACGCAGCAACGCGGCACCAGCCACCGTAGGCCCGACAAGGCCCGCGGCGGCCCGAAAGGGACGGCCAACGCCACGAGGCGGCGTGCCACGGCCCGCCCCCGCCACCGAACCCCGCAGCCGCAGTCCGTCCGTGTCGCAGCCCTCGCCACGATCAGCCCAGCCGGGGGACGACGCCCGGCTGGGCTGATGGCCGCGCGAACGTCAGACGGGCTCGGCCGCGCACCTGGTCGAGCCGTGGCGGGTCCCGGAAGCGGGCACGCCGACCGGGCGCGTCAGGCGACGCAGAATTCGTTGCCCTCGGGGTCCTGCATCACGATGGCGTAGTAGCCCTCCCGTTCGTCCATGATCCGCAATACGGTCGCGCCCGCCTCGGTGAGCCGTCCCACCATCTCGTCGACCCGACGGGCCCGGATCGCCACCGGCACATCGCGCCCGCCACCGACCTTCAGGTCCAGGTGCATCCGGTTCTTGCCCGCCTTCGGCTCCGGAACCTGCTGGAACCACACCCGCGGCCCCAGGCCCTGCGGATCGACGATCGACTCCGGGTTCTCCGCCGCCCCCTCCGGCAACTCCTCTTCGGGCACCCCCATGCCCTGCCAGTACTCCCGCCAGGTGGCATGGCCCTCCGGCGGCGGCTCCGGCTCGTACCCGAGCGCCTGGCTCCAGAAGGCCACCATCACCTGGGGATCCGCGCAGTCGATGGTCAATTGCAACGTCAGCTCCATCCCCGCAGCGTCCCAGACACCACCGACATCGCCCGGCAGGCAGGCACACGCGGGCGCCGCACACAGACATCGGCGCCAGGGGCCGGACGGCATCCGCAGCGCCACCGCCGCGGACAGCCGGCCGGCCGGTCACAGCACTGGCTACCCGGCGATCGCCTCGTACAGCGAGAACGCCGCCAGCGCCGCCATGACGCCGGCCGCGATCTTGGTGATCAGGCTCAGCGGCACGTACTTCATCAGCGTCCGGCCGCCCAGGATCCCGATTCCGGCCACGGCCCACAGCGCGAGCACCGCTCCGAGGCCGACCGAGACGGGGTTGTCGTACCGCGCGGCGAGGTTCGCGGTCATGATCTGCGTCAGGTCACCGAACTCGGCGACCAGGATCAGCATGAAGCCGGCCCCCGAGACCTTCCAGAAGGACTGGTCGGCCGGCGGCTTGACCGTTTCCTCGCCGTCGCTCTTCTTCAGGAGCAGCATCGCCGCACCCGCCAGGAACAGCACGCCCACGACGGCCTGCACCAGCCGGTGCGGGAGCAGGGTGAGCACGCTGCCGGCGGCGATGGCCAGGGCCACGTGCACGGCGAAGGCGGCGGCGACGCCGACGAAGACGTACGAGGCGCGGTAACGGGTGCCGAGCATCAGGCCGGCGAGGGCCGTCTTGTCCGGGAGCTCGGCAAGAAAGACGACGCCGAAGGCGATCGCCATCACGGTGAAGCTGAACACGGGGTGGAACCTCAATCGGTCGGGCAGGACGCCATCGGTACCGAGAGACCAGGAGTGATCAGGGGTCGCTTCGGCTCGGCGGCGTCCTGAAGTACGTACGCGTGCATACGCGCAGGACACTGCGGCCGAAGGTCTCGCTGGCCGACCCGACACACATGCGTATCCGGTCTGCCTCCGGGCGCCGGCTGGTGTGACCCAGCAGTATGTCGACGGTCCGGCAAAGAGCTACTCCCCTTCTGCTCCTCCAGAGTACGCGACGCCCCCCACCTCCCGAAATGGGACTTTGGGCACACCCAGGCCCGCGAGCGACCCCGTCCGGCCGGGCGGTGGGCCGGGCAGCGGGCCCGTCAGCGGTCGGACCGTGGGCCGGACATCCGGTCGACCAGCAGACCTGGAATAGCAACTTCCGTTATTTCCCGTCGGGTTGAAGACCTCGCCATGACATGCTCATGTCTTCACACTGTCACCTGACGCCCATCCCCAGGAAACCCGGCGCCGCCACCATGGCGACGCCCCGCAGAGTTCCCGCCCCCACTCAGGAGCCCCTCATGTTCTCCACGCCCTCCGTCTACGCGCGTCGACTTGGCATGGTCGCCTCAATAGTCGCGGCCGCCTCCCTCACCACCCTGCTCACCGCCCCCACCGCCGCGGCCGCCCC
Source organism: Streptomyces sp. NBC_00454 (assembly GCF_041434015.1). Taxonomy (GTDB): domain Bacteria; phylum Actinomycetota; class Actinomycetes; order Streptomycetales; family Streptomycetaceae; genus Streptomyces. The sequence continues at coordinate 2,332,659 of NZ_CP107907.1, forward strand.
TCCCACCCCCATCAGCGCCGCGGCCGCCCGCTCCTACCTGGCCACGGTCACCCCGAAGACCGAAGGCACCACCGCCGGATACAGCCGCGACCTCTTCCCCCACTGGAGCACCGTCTCCGGCACCTGCAACACCCGCGAGACCGTCCTCAAGCGCGACGGCTCGAACGTCGTCCAGGACTCCGCCTGCGCGGCCGTCAGCGGCAGCTGGTACTCCGAGTACGACGGTGCCACCTGGACCGCCGCCTCGGACCTCGACATCGACCACGTGGTTCCGCTCGCCGAGGCCTGGCGTTCCGGCGCCAACTCCTGGACCACCGCCAAGCGCCAGCAGTTCGCCAACGACCTCACCCGCCCGCAGCTCATCGCGGTCACCGACAACGTCAACCAGGCCAAGGGCGACCTCGACCCCGGCAAGTGGCTGCCCCCGCGCACGGCCTACCGCTGCACGTACGCGCGCATGTGGGTCGACGTGAAGCAGTACTGGGCCCTGAGCATGGACTCCACGGAGAAGACCGCCCTGGTCAACATCCTCAACGGCTGCTGACGCACCACCCCGCCTCCACCCCTGGCCAAGGATCTTTCCCCCACCAGGGGGAGGTGGACCGCCCCCTCCCCGTCGTACCGTGACCACAGGGACGAAGAGAACGGCCACAGGACTGGTCAACGGATCTTCGGAGGAGGGGGAGTTGCATGGCCGCAATGCGTCTTGGACCGCTGCTGCGCCACGTCGACTGGGACACGGGCGACTCCGCCACGATATGGATCGAGGCGGACCGCCCCTGCACCGCCGAGGTGCGCTGCGCCGACGGCTCCGGCGGCAGCGTCCGTACCTTCCAGGTCGCGGGCCATCACTACGCCCTGGTCACCGTCACCGGCCTGACCCCCGGCTCCACCACGGCGTACGAGGTCCTGCTCGACGGGGTCCACGTCTGGCCGCTCCCCGACAGCCCGTTCCCCGCGAGCACCATCACCACGCCGTCCACCGCCAGACCGGGCTCCGCCGCCGCCAACGGCGGGCCCGCCCTGCGCATCACCTTCGGCTCCTGCCGCCAGGCCGCCCCGCCCGCCGGCCGGCACGGACCGCACGGCCCCGACGCGCTCGACACCCTCGCCGCGCAGCTGGCCGCGGATCCGCGGTCGGAGCGGCCCGACCTGCTGCTCCTCCTCGGCGACCAGGTGTACGCGGACCAGCTGTCCAAGCCGACCCGCCAGTGGCTCGCGGCCCGCCGGGACCTCCGCGAGGCGCCCGGCGCCCAGGTCGCGGACTTCGAGGAGTACACCCGGCTCTACTACGAGTCCTGGCTCGACCCGGAGATCCGCTGGCTGCTCTCCACCGTCCCCAGCCTGCACATATTCGACGACCACGACGTCATCGACGACTGGAACACCTCCGCCGCGTGGCTGGCGGAGATGCGCGCCACCCCGTGGTGGCAGGAGCGGGTGCTCAGCGGGCTGATGTCGTACTGGGTGTACCAGCACCTCGGGAACCTCTCCCCCGCCGAGCTGGCCGCCGACCCCCTGTACGCGGCGGTCCGCGGGACCCCCGACGGCACCGACGCGCTACGGGCCTTCGCCGCCTCGGCGGACGCCGACCCCTCCACGGTCCGCTGGAGCTACCGCCGCGACTTCGGCCGGTCCCGGCTGCTGATGGTGGACACCCGGGCCGCCCGGGTGCTCGATGAGGACGGCCGGGCCATGCTCGACCCTGCGGAACAGCAGTGGCTGCGCGACAACGCCCTGGCCGGACACGGCGGTTACGACCACCTCCTCATAGGGTCCTCACTGCCCTGGCTGATGCCTCCGCTCGTGCACGACGCGGAGGTGTGGAACGCCGCGCTGTGCCGCGGGGAGCGGGGACCCCGGTGGGCCCGGATCGGGGAGGACCTGCGGCGGCGCAGCGATCTGGAGCACTGGGCGGCGTTCCCGGGCTCGTTCGCGGCGCTCAGCGACCTGCTGGAGGAAGTGGGGACGGGTCCGCGGGCTCCGGCCACGGTCTGCGTGCTCTCGGGGGACGTGCATCACGCGTATGTGGCCGAGCCCCGAATACCCAGTACGGCGCGGGTGTTCCAGCTGACGTGCTCGCCGGTGCACAACTCCATCCACACCGCCGTGAAGTGGGGCTTCCGGCTGGGCTGGTCACGGGTGGGCCGGTGGCTGGGCCGGGGCTTCTCCCGGCACGGCCGGACGGGCCGGCCTCCGCTGAGCTGGCGGCGTACGGGTGGCCCGTGGTTCGGCAACCAGCTCATGACGCTCGCGCTGTCGGGCCGCTCCGCGCGGCTCCGGCTGGACCAGGCCCGCAAGGGACCCCGTCTGGTGACGGTCCTGGACCGGGATCTCACGCCGCCGCCGGGCTAGGCCGTCTCTTTCGGATCTTGTCGGTCAGGTCCGCGTCGTCCGGTGCCGTGCCTCGGCGCGCTGCCGGGGCTCCCGCGTACTGGACGTACTCGGGTGCCGCGGCAGTGCGGCGAGGTGCGGTGCCGGGCGGCGCGGACCCGGCAAGATCCGAAAGAGACGGCCTAGGCCGTCTCTTTCGGATCTTGTCGGTCAGGTCCGGCGCAGGCACGGGACACACGGTGGGGCCCGTTCACCCCCCGGGCGTCCGGTCCGTGGACGTCCGGCGTACGCTGTTCCGCTGTCAGCCGCCCCTGCCGCTCCCCCGCGACGTAGCGGCGCTTCACGCCGAAGCACGTCAACCGGACTGGGGAGTCCCGCTTTGCTTGAGACTCTGGGCTCGCTGACTTCGAGCCCATGGATCTACGCCCTCGTGGCGCTGTCCATCCTGCTCGACGTGTTCCTGCCGGTGCTGCCGAGCGGGGTGCTGGTGATCACCGCGGCAGCGGCCGCCGCGGCCGCCGCCGGGGCGACGGGCCCGGCGCCCGTGCACGCCCAGGTGCCCGACATCCTGGCCCTGCTGGTGACGGCCGTCACCGCCTCGGTGCTGGGTGACATGGCCGCGTACCGGCTGGCCCGGCGCGGCGGGGCCCGTCTCGACCGGGCCATCGCCCGGTCCCGTCGGCTCACCCGCGCCCAGGAGCGGCTCGGCATCGCCCTCGCCCGCGGCGGCGGCGCGCTGGTGGTGGTCGCCCGCTTCGCCCCCGCCGGCCGCTCGGTGGTCTCCCTCGGCGCGGGGAAGACCCAGCGCAAGGTCAGGGAGTTCCTGCCCTGGTCGGTCCTGGCCGCCATCGCCTGGGCCGGGTACAGCGTGGCCCTCGGCTACTTCGGCACCCAATGGCTCGGCACCACCTGGCTCGGCACCGCGGTCTCCCTGATCGCCCTCTTCGCCGCCGGCGCCCTGGCCGCCTTCGTCGTCCGCCGCCCCACCACCCGGACCCCCGCCCCGGCCCCGGCCGCCTGAGAGCCCGCAGGCGCGGACTCCCCCGGGCGGAGCAGTGGCTCACCCGTTCACCCGGCAGCGATCGCCGCGTCCGCGCCGGGCTCCTAGCGTCCAAGGCACGGTGCGCACCCGAATCCGCGCCGCGCTGTTCCCGGAGCCCGAGGAGTCCTCTCCATGCCCGCCACCCCCCGCAGTCCCCGCTCGCACCGCCCGCTCCCCCGCGTGCTGGCCGTCGCCGCCGCGGCCCTCGTCATCTCGGCCGCCGCCCCCGCGACCCTCGCCCACGCCGGCCCCTCCGGCAACGTCTCCCCGACCAACGTCGCCCCGGGCGGCCGGGTCAGCCTCAACGTCACCGGCTGCGGCACGAAGACCGGCAAGGCCTCCTCCCGCGCCTTCGGCGACGTATGGCTGACCCCGGGCAACGCGGAGGCCACCAACCTCTTCGGCGCGGCCACCACCTTCCGCAACGTCAGCGCCGGCTCGCATCCCGTCACCTTCGAATGCGGCGGCCCCGGCGGCGAGCGCGTCACCGTCGCCCTGAACATCACCCCGGGCGCCGCCCGCGGCGGGCTCGGCGGCAGCGTCGATTCCATGAGCCCGGGTCAGATCGCCATCGGCGGAGCGTTCGTGGCGAGCGCCCTCGGCGCCGGCGCCTGGTTCCTGCGCCGCCGCACGGGCCACGCCGGCTGAGCCGAGGCGGAGCGGACACGGAAGTGGGAGTGGAAGTGGGGGTGGGAGTGGGAGTGGCCGATGGTCCCGGCCCCTTCGGGACTTTCCCCACTCCCGCCCGGAGGCGGTCCCGGCAAGGCTGAGGCCACGCACCGCTGCCCCACAAGGAGCCCGCCATGGACCAGAGCCCGCGCCCCGTGATCGCCGCCGTCGACGGTTCCGCGAACGGCAACCGGGCCCTGGAATGGGCCGTCTCCCAAGCCCTGATGGTCGGGGCACCGCTGCGCATCGTGCACGCCCGTCTCTACATGAACTCGATCGGCTCGGCCCTGTCCGGCGGATTCGAGGAGCCGGGCCTCGACGACGACCCGGTGCTCATCCGGGTCCGCGAAGCCCTGGACGGCCGCGCCGGGCTTCCCCCGATCGAGTACGCCTCCCACCCCGGCGCCCCCGACCGCGTACTGCCCGGCCTGGGCGCGGACGCCCAGCTGATGGTCCTCGGCTCCCGAGGCCGCGGCGGCTTCGCCAGCCTCCTGCTCGGCTCGAACGGCCTCGCCTGCGCGAGCCGTGCCGCCTGCCCCGTGGTGGTCGTACCGCGGGCCGAGCCGCCCGTGCGCGACCCGTACGGGCAGGTCGTGCTCGGCCTCAACAGCGCGGCCCCCGACGACAGCACCACCTACTTCGCCTTCCGCGAGGCGGCCCGGCGCGGTGCCCGCCTCCAGGTCGTCATCGCGCACGCCTGGCCCGGCCGGACCTTCACCACCGCGGGCACCATCGGCACGGCCGTGCACACGGAGACGGCCGGCGCCCACGAGATCGGCGCCCTGGCCGCGGCCCACCTGCGCCCGCACGCCGAGCACTTCCCGGAGGTCCAGGTCGAGCAGTTCACCGCACCCGGCGACGCGGCCGGCCACCTGGTCGCCGCTTCGCAGGCCGCGGACCTGCTGGTCATCGGCCGCCACCGCAAGCGCCCGCTCTCCCCGCACCTGGGCTCGGTCACCAACGCGGTCCTGCTCCACACGACCTGCCCAGTGGCGGTGGTCCCCCTGGAAGAGACCGCAGTCCCGGCAGCCGCCTAAGCGGTCATCCGCTCCGCCGCCCCCCGGACCTGGATCCCGTCCAGCAGGTCCCGCGTGGCCTCCGCGATCGCGTCGACGGCGGCGGCGAACACCTCCTGGTTGTGCGCGGCGGGCGCCCTGAAGCCGGACACCTTGCGTACGTACTGGAGCGCGGCGGCCCGGATCTCCTCCTCGGTCGCCTTCTCCGGAATCGCGGGCGGACGCAACGTCTTAATGGATCGGCACATGCCTCCACTATCCCGCCATCCGCTTCCCACGTACCCCACCGTCCCGCCCCCGCACGACCGCTCGAAGCGCCCGCCACCCGGGAACGCAAAAGACCCCCCGCCATGATCGGCAGGGGGTCTTTCCACTGGTGGGCGCGGACGGTTTCGAACCGCCGACATCCGCTTTGTAAGAGCGGCGCTCTACCCCTGAGCTACGCACCCGTGGATGAGTGGACAGCCTACATGGAGGGCGTACCCCCCACGCAAACCCGTTCCCGTGAGGGAGAATGGACCGGGGCAGGGGCATTGCGGACGGGGTACGGGAGAAGCGACTGTGACGACGGCACCCCGGCGGTGGTTCGGTGGCGGGCGGGACGAGAGTCGGCGGGCGGATGCCCAGGCGGCGAAGGATGCCGCCGCGGCCGCGTTCTACGAGCTGGACACCGCGCAGCGGGATCTGCGGATCTCCATCGAGACGATCGCGGCGGCCGACGGATCGCCCGAAGCGCGGCGCGCGGGCGAGGGGTTCGTCGCGCTCGGGCAGCGGATCGACCAGGTCAGCCACGTGTACATCGAGGCCGTCGACGCACATGACCTGGATCGCGCCGAGCTGGAGGCGGCCGCGGCGACGCGGGCGACTCAGGAGCTGACGCGGGCGCGCGAGGAGCTCGTACGGGTGAAGGGCGAGCTCGACCGTTTCGCGCAGGGTCTGCAGCCGCTGCTGGACAAGGCGGAGACGCAGCTGGCCAGGGTGGCGCCCGCCCGGGAGCGGGCCAGGGCCGCGCTGCTCGCGGCGAGCACGGCGCTGGACGACGTACGCGGCAAGGGCATCCGCGCCGACGACCTGGCGGCCCGGCTCGCCGCGCTGGGTCCGGAGTTGACCAAGCTGAACCAGGGCGCCGCGCAGCACGGGGTGCAGGAGACCGTCCAGCGCGCCGACCGGATCCTGCGCGACGCCGAGGGGATACGGGCCGAGGCGGCGCGGCTCCCGGAGCGGGCGGCGGAGATCGACCGGCGGCTGGTGAGCCTGCGGACCCGTGCGCAGGCGCTGCGCAATCGGGCGGACCGGGTGGATCCCGTACTCAGCGAGCTGCGCCGGCGGTTCAGCGCGGCCTGCTGGCAGGACCTCCAGCACGTGCCCGACCAGGCGGTACGGGATGTCGCGCAGGCGGAGGACCGGCTGGGGGAGGCCGCCCGCGCCCGGGACGAGCAGCGCTGGGCCGATGTGACGGCGCTGGTCGAGGCCGTGCGGGGTGCGCTGGACTCGACCGACGAGGCGGTGTCGGCGGCGCAGGACCGGCTGACGCGGCTTGAGGCGGTGGCGCGAGATCCGCAGGCGGAGGTGGACCGGACCCGGTTCGCGATCCGCGATGCGCAGCGGCTGGCGATGGCGGGCCGCAGCGTGCCCGATCCGCGGCATGCGCGGCCGCTGGACGAGGCGGTGGCCCGGGTGGACCGGGCGGTCGCGGGGCTGGAGGGCCGGCATCCGGACTACTGGGCGTTCCTGCTGGAGATGGGACAGGTGCGCGATGCGGTGAACCGGGTGGTGAGCGGGATCCGGACGGAGCGCGGCCAGGCCTGAGCCCGGCCCCCGGTTCTCGGGCCCCGGTTCTCGGTCCTTCGGTCCTGGGTTGTCGCGGGGTGGGCATCGATGGATGCTGGGAGGTGCCGGGAACGGACCAGAGGAGGGCGTTATGGCTGCCCACACTTTCCACAAGCCCCGTGCGCCCCACGCGCCCCCCATGCCCCCCGCGTCCCACGAGCCCTACGTGGCCCACGCCGCGTACGGCTGCACGGAACCCCATGAGCACTACGCGCCCTACGTCGCCCACGAGCCCGACCCCTCCCGCGTTCCGCCGGAGCCCCATGCGCTGGCGCACCGCCTCGAGCGCCTCATGCACCCCGTCAACGCCAGCCTCGACGAACACCTGCCCGCCGACCACAAGCTCAACAAGGTCTACCGGGTCGGCGCGGGCCTGACGGGCCTGCTGCTGGTCGTCTTCGGGATCCTCGGGCTGATCCACCGGATCGGGTTCTTCAACACCGGCGGCGACACGGTGCTCGCCCTGAACACCAACGGCGCGCTGAGCGTCCTGTCCATCTGTATAGGGGCCCTGCTCATCGCCGGGATGGTGGTCGGCGGGAGCTTCGCCTCGACGCTCAACATCGTGCTGGGTCTGCTCTTCATCGCGAGCGGGTTCGTGAACCTGGCGCTGCTCGACACGGGGATGAACTTCCTGGCCTTCCGCATCCAGAACGTGCTGTTCAGCTTCGTGGTCGGCGTGATGCTGATGTGGTTCGGGATGTACGGGCGGGTGGGCAGCGCCCTGCCGCACGACAACCCGTACTGGCGGGCCCGCCACCCCGAGCAGGCGGCTCGGGAGCAGCGGGCGACGGCCGGCCGGCGGTAGCGACCGTAGCCGCGGTGGCGACCGGGGCTACGCCTCGATGCGTTCGACCTTGTCCACCAGGAAGAGGAAGGACAGGGCGCCGCCGATCGTGATCGAGCCGATCAGCAGCAGCGAGAGGTGAAGGAGCCGCTGTCGCCGATCATGTAGCCGATGACGATCGGGACGACGATGCCGGCGAGGTTGCCGAAGACGTCGAAGACGCCGCCGGCCACGCCCAGCATGCGCTGCGGGGCGATCTCGGTGACCAGGAATGCCCCGCTTGACCGTCCAGTCGGACCAGCTGCCTCCGCACAGCACGCCCACGAGGGCGGCGACGAAGGGCAGGGCGCCGGTCAGGCCGCCCTTGGAGAAGAGCCAGCCCATCGTCTCGGGCGAGACGCCCAGGTCCCGGGACACGTCCGGCGCCACGATCGACAGGACGCTGCGGTCCAGGTAGTTGATGGCGGTACTGACGAAGAGCACGGCCAGGATCGCGAAGCGGTACTTCCCGATCCTGCGCTTGGGCAGGCCGGACCGGTCATGACCACCCTGCCGCGCGGTCACGGCGGCCGGGTCGCGGCTGAGGGACATCGGTGTCTCCGGGGCATGGGGAACGGGGCGAGGAGTGCCGGAATCAGGTGCTCCGGTTCCGCGACGCAATAATTGCTAATTAACGATTACTTGTGCAACTCTTTGCCTTGTCAGGGGAGCAAGTAGGGACGAAAGCCCCGGCAGGAGAGGGGAAACCGGAATGAGCAGCAGCGAAGCCGCCTACGCCGGCCGGGGGATCCACAAGGCCGCCGTGGAGGAACTGGCCCGCAGGATCTTCGACGGCATCTACGACGAGGGATCCACGCTCGACCTCCCCCGCCTCATGGAGGAGCTCGACGTCAGCCAGACCGTGCTCCGCGAGGCCATCAAGGTGCTCATGGCCAAGGGCCTGCTCGACGCGCGCCAGAAGCGCGGCACCTTCGTCCGGCCGCGCACCGACTGGAACCTCTTCGACGCCGACGTGCTGCGCTGGAAGCTCGCGGCCGGAGCACCCGACTGCTTCTTCTCGGACCTCCTGGAACTGCGCCGCTCGATCGAGCCGGCCGCGGCCGCGCTGGCCGCCGTACGGGCGACCGAGCAGGACCTGGCCGCGCTGGACGCGGCGCTGGACGCGATGGCGGCGAGCGACAGCGACCCGGTGCTGCACGTGCGGGCGGACGCCTCGTTCCACCTGGCGCTGCTGACCGCCTCGCACAACCTCTTCTTCACCCAGATGTACCGGGTCATCATCCCGGCCCTCGTGGAACGCGACCGCACTGTGCACAAGGGGGAGTTCGAGCACCCGCACGCGATCCACCTGGCCGTGGTCGACCAGGTCCGGGCGGGGAACCCGGACGGCGCCCGCAGGGCCGTGCTCGACCTCCTCGACATGGCCCAGCGCGACCACCCGTAGCCCCCGGAGAACCCGTAGTACCCGTAGTACCCGTAGTACCCCGCATCCCGGTCCTGCCACCCCGACCTGGAGAGGACACCGTCCGCAGTGAAGATCACCCGTATCGAGACCGACGAGGGCCTCGTCGGCTGGGGCGAGCCCGTGGTCGAGGGGCGCGCCGAGACGGCCCGCGAAGTCCTCGGCGAAGACCGCGACTTCGGCCTCGACTTCCACGGCCGGGTCTCCCCCGCCAACGCCCGCCGGGAGTTCCTCGCCCCGCTCGAAGCCGGCGTGGCGATCCTGCAGCCCGACATCTCGCACGCGGGCGGCATCTCGGAGCTGCGCCGCATCGCCTCCCTCGCCGAGGTTTACGGGGCCCAGGTCGCCCCGCACTGCCCGCTCGGGCCCGTCGCCCTGGTGCCAGCCTCCAAGTCGCTTTCACCACCCCCAACTTCCTCATCCAGGAACAGTCCATCGGCATCCACTGCAACCAGGGCGCCGAACTCCTCGACTACGTCACCGACCCCGAACCCTTCCGCTTCGACGCGGGCTCGCTCGTGCGCATCGAGCGGCCGGGCCTCGGGGTCGAGGTCGACGAGGCGGCCGTCCGCGCCGCCGACAAGAAGGGGCACGCCTGGTGCAACCCCGTGTGGCGCCACGACGGCGGCTCCTTCGCCGAGTGGTGAGCCCCCACCACCACTCGCATTCCCTTCCCCCACCCCCCACCACATCAGAAGGCAGGCATTCCCATGGAGTTCGGCGCAGCGCTGCGACAGGAGCGGCTCGTCGCCATCGTCCGCGGCAGGGACGCCGAGGCGTCCTTCCGTACCGTCATGACCCTCGTGGAAGAGGGCGTGTCCCTCGTCGAGGTCTCCCTCAGCGGGGCCGACGCGCTGGAGGTCATCGGCCGGGCCCGCAAGGAGCTCGGCGACGAGGCGTGGCTGGGGGCCGGTACGGTCCTCACCGCCGAGGACGCCCAGCGGGCCGCCGGGGCCGGGGCCAACCTGATGGTCACCCCGGGGCTCGGCGCGGGCGTGGACGAAGCCGTCCGCCAGGGCCTGCCGGTGCTGGCCGGGGTCATCACCCCGACCGAGGTCATGGCGGCCGACGCGGCGGGGGCTGCCGCGCTCAAGCTGTTCCCCGGCTCGATCGGCGGACCGGCGTACCTGCGGGCCCTGCGGGCGCCCTTCCCCGACCTGCCGTTCGTACCGGTCGGCCGGGTGGACTCGGCTGCCGCGGCCGAGTACCTGTCCTCCGGCGCGGTGGCGGTCGGCATCGGCTCCCCGCTGATCGGGGACGCGGCCGACGGCGGCGACCTGGCCGCGCTGCGGCGCCGGGCGGCGGAGTTCCTGGCGGTGTGCGCATGAATCCGCACATGAATCCGCGCATGAACACGGACGGGACCGAGGTCTTCACCTTCGGGGAGACGATGCTCTCCCTGCGCGGCAGCGGCCCGCTGCGCCTCGGCGGGACCATGGACGTCTCCGTCGCCGGCGCCGAGTCGAACGTCGCGATCGGCCTGGCCCGGCTCGGCCACGCGGTCCGCTGGGCGGGCGCGGTCGGCGAGGACGAGGCCGGTGAGCTGGTCCTACGGACGCTGCGTGCCGAGGGCGTGGACGTCGGCGGAGCCTCCCGCGACGAGGGCGGGGCCCCGACCGGGCTGATGCTCTCGGAGCCGCGCCTGCCGGAGCTGACCCGGGTGCACTACCACCGGGCGGGGTCGGCGGGCTCGCGCCTCAAGGCCTGCTCGCTGGAGCGCGCCTTCACGGCGGCCCCTCCCAGGATCCTGCACCTCACCGGCATCACCCCGGCCCTGTCCCGCTCGGCCCGGTCGGCGGCGACCATGGCCCTGCGCCTCGCGGCCGAGCATTCGGCGCTGGTCTGCCTCGACGTCAACTTCCGGTCCCGGCTGTGGTCCTGCGAAGAGGCGGCGGCGGTGCTCCGCGAGTGGGCCCCGGCCGTGGACGTCCTCATCGCCTCGGACGACGAACTCCCCCTGTGCCTGCCCCCGGACGCCCCGGCCGACCCGGCCGTGCAGGCCAAGGAGCTCCTGGCGCTCGGAGTCGGCGAGGTGGTGGTCAAACTCGGCGCGGCCGGAGCGACGGCCCACACCGAGGACGGCTCCTCGCTCCATGTCCCGGCCCGTCCGGTCCGGGCGGTGGACACCGTCGGCGCGGGCGACGCCTTCGTGGCGGGCTACCTCTCCGCCCTCCTGGACGGCCTGGACACCGCCGCCCGCCTGGACCGGGCGGTGACCACGGGCGCCTTCGCGGTGGCCTCCCGGGGCGACTGGGAGGGCGCCCCCACCCGGGCGGAGCTCGGCCTCCTGGCGGCAACCGCCGGCACCGTACTGCGCTGATGCACCGGCGGGCCCGGGCCGACACGGGGGTGCGGCCCGGGCCCGCCGGTCCCGCCTGCGGGCCCTGGCCGCAGGCGGGGCCGTGGCGCTCCCCGGGTGCAGGGCCGTGGCGCTTCCCGGGCAGGGGGCGACTGCGTAGCCTGTACCGCATGCCCCGTTACGAATACCGCTGCCGGACCTGCGAAGACACCTTCGAGGTCAGCCGGCCCATGGCCGAGTCCTCCGCGCCCGCCGACTGCCCGGACGGGCACTCCGACACCGTCAAGCTGCTCTCCGCCGTCGCCGTCGGCGGGACCAGCAGTGCCCCCGCCGCGCCTATGGGCGGCGGAGGCGGCTGCTGCGGTGGGGGCGGCTGCGGCTAACGCTTGCGGTCAGCGCTTGCGGGAGAGGGTGATGCCGTCGGAGATCGCCAGCATCACCGACTCCATGCGGGGGTCCGCCGCGACGTGGTCGTTGTAGGCCTGGACGCCCGCCGCCGCACCCGTCGCCGACTCGTCCAGCACCGTGCCGTGGTACAGCGTGTTGTCGGTGACGATCAGCCCGCCCGGACGGAGCCTGGGAACCAGCTCCTCCCAGTAGGCGATCTGGCTCTGCTTGTCGGCGTCCACGTACGCCATGTCGATGTGCGGCTCGGCCGGCATCGCGCGCAGCGTCTCGAGGGCGGGCGCGATCCGCAGCTCGATGCGGTCCGCGACCCCGGCCTTCGCCCAGGCCTCGCGCGCGTACGCCGTCCACTCCTCCGAGACGTCGCACGCGATGAGCCGGCCGTCCGCCGGCAGCGCCTGCGCCATCGACAGCGAGGAGAAGCCGGTGAAGGTGCCGACCTCCACGATGTGCCGGGCGCCGGTCAGCCGGACCAGGAAGGCCAGGAGCGGGCCCTGCTCCTCCGCCGACTGCATTCCGGCCGAGTCCGGGAACGCCGCGTAGGTAGAGGCCACCAACCCCTGCTGGACCTCGTCCAGCGGCGGGTTGTGCGCCAGCATGTAGCGGTAGAGCTCGTCTGTGATCTTGGTGCTGTTGCCCTTGGTCATGATCCCAGTGTGCCCAGTCGCTCGGCCTCGCGGGTGAATGCGCGCACGATTTCCTCACCGGCCAGCACCCCCGCCAGGGTCAGCGAAGTGACGTGCGGCGCCGTCCAGTCGGCGTCGGCCAACTCGCCGTGGCCCGGCCGCCATCCCGCGTCCGCCGCGAGCAGCAGGTCCGCGTCCAGCAGCGAGTCCCCGGCGGCCAGGGTGGTGGTGGCCCCCGTACGCCGGGCCACCTCGCGCATCGCCGCGCTCTTGGTCAGCGGGCGCGGGACGGCGTAGATCTTGCGGCCCTGGAGCGAGATGGTCCAGCCGCGGGCCTCGGCCCACTCCGTCAGCGCCTTGATCCACTCCGGCGGGACCAGCGCCCGCTCGACGACCAGGTAGGCGAAGAGGTCCTCGGCCACCCGCGCCTTGCGCAGCCACGCCGGGTCGGCGGCGGACAGCAGGTGCGCGTGCACCTCCTCCAGCGGGGCGCACTCCTCGGCGAGGCGCGATGCGACCTGGCGGCGCCAGTCCCGGTCGGGGGTCCCGTCGACGAGCAGCTGGCCGCCGTTGGCGCAGATCGCGTACTTCGCCGGCTGCCCGGGGAAGCGGATGCGCTGGTACTGCTTGCGGGTACGGGTGGTGGTCGGGACGAAGACGACGCCCGGGTTCGCCGACAGCTCCGCCAGCAGTTCCGCCGCCGTCTCCGTCATGTACGACAGCGGCTTGCTCTCGTGGACCTCGACGCACAGCAGCCGCGGGGCCTCCGGGTCCGGCATGGTCAGGGCGAGCGCTGCGTTCGAGTAGATGAGCGTGCGGTCGAGGTCACTGGCTACGAGGACGGTCACTTGGCTGACACAGCCTTTCCGTCGGCGCCCGTGGCGCCGCGCGTGAAGCGGGGGTGAATGAGGCCTACGCAGGTGTAAGGCAGCCCGTCGACCTCCTCCACCGGCACCCCGCGCTGCTCGGCGAGGAGTCGTACGTGGTCCAGGTCGGCCCCCGCGCCGCGCTGCGCGAGGATCTTCCACGGCACCCGGCGCAGCAGCACCCGCGTGGTCTCGCCGACGCCCGGCTTGACCAGGTTCACGTCGTGGATGCCGTACTCCTCGCTGATCCGCTCCACCGCCTGCCAGCCCACCCAGGTCGGCGTGCGGTCGGCGGCGAGGAGCTCCTTGACCTCGGCGTCCACGGCCTCGGCCACCTCCTCGAAGTGGGCGGCGACGGTGTCGACGAAGGCGACGGAGACATCGGCTCCGGCGAGCTCGCGGTAGAACTTCGCGCCGTGGAAATCGGCGGGCCCGACCAGGTCGGACCTGAGCACCGTACGCGAGACGAGTCCGGAAACCGTGGAATTGAGACAGGCGGAGGGGATCAGGAAGTCCTCGCGGGTGCCGTACGTCTCCACGCACGAGCCGGGGTCGGCGAGGACCACGATCTCGGGATTGAACCCCTCGAACTCGGACAGGGCCTCGCGCAGCTCGCGGCTGATGGCGCCCTTGCCGGTCCAGCCGTCGACGAAGACGATGTCGGCCGGGTCGTGGTGGGCGGCCAGCCAGCGCAGCGCGTTGGCGTCGATGCCGCGGCCTCGCACGATGGAGACGGCGTAGTGCGGCAGGTCCAGGCCGTGCCGGGCCCGGGCCCAGCGGCGCATCAGGACGCCCACGGGGGTGCCGGCGCGGGCCAGGGAGACGAGCACCGGCGACGGGGACCGCTCGGCGAGCACCGTCTCGGTGACGGTTCCGACGGCGCGGGCCATGCGGGCGGCGGAGGCGGTCAGCGCGCTCTGGTAGAGCTGCTGGTACTCCGGGGACGGCTGGTACTCGACCGGCAGGGACTCCGCGTAGTGCGCGCCGCCCGCCTGGATGGCCTCTTCGCGCTCCTCGGTCGGGGCCTCCAGCTCCACGTCGGAGAAGTCCTGGAGCAGCCAGCCGACGTCCTCCGGAGCGTACGAGGAGAAGGCGGGGCCGCGCAGGGGCTCGGCGGTCATGATCGGCTCCTGCCGGTCGGGGACGTACGAGGGTATGACGGCCAGCAGGACCCGGCCGGTGTGCGGGGCGAGGGCCGCGAGGAGGCCGGTGCGGAGCTCGGGGGTGTCCCCGGCCGAGTCGACGACGGCGACGACGGCGTCGAAGCCGGCGCCCGCGACGTTGTAGGCGTACCGGTCGCCGGGGCCGTCCGCGGGGTCGTCGTGGGCCGGGAAGACGAGCCGGGTGCGGATGGCGTAGCCGGGGTCGTCGACGGCCAGCACCGGGGAGCGGGTGGTCGTGGAGAAGCGGACCTCGGCCGCCGCGCCGGAGGCCTCCAGGGCCTGCGCGAGGCGCAGCGGGGCGTACATCAGCTCCTCGTTGCCGAGTACGAGGACCCGTGCGGGGCCGTCGCCCAGCGCGGCATTGAGCTGGTCCGCCATGGCGGGCAGGGCCGCGTCCAGGGCTTCGCGGTGGGCCGGGGTGAAGCCGTGGCGGCCGCCGTCGGGTATGCCGGTGGGCCAGTCGAGGGCGACGCGGGTGGGCGGGTGCGGGTCGTCTGCCGGGGCGCTGCCCCGGACCCCGCTGCTCAAACGCCGCAGGGGCTGATTTTCCCCCGGCGGCCCGGCCGGAGAGGCCTCGGCGGCGGCCGCGCTCGCAGCCTCGTACTCCTCCACCAGGGCCTGTCCCTTCGCCAGGACGCCCTCCGGGAGGGAGACCGTGCCGGAGGCGAGGGATATCAGGTCCACTCGGGCGCCCAGGCCCTCGGCGAAGGCCGTGAGGCGGTCGCGGTCGGACGGGGAGCGCATGTCCACCAGGGCTACGACCACGTAGTGCCCGCGCGGATGGCGTTCGTGCAGGTCGCGGATGGTGTTCAGGACGGTGTTGCCGGTGGAGAACTCGTCGTCGACCAGGACCAGCGGGCCGGAGCCGGCCAGTAGCTTCGGGTCCTCGGGGAGCAGCAGGTGCGAGGTGGCGTGCGAGTGGGCCTCCTCGAAGCCGCCCGCGGGCTCCACGCCGGGCACGGGGCGCCGGGTGGAGTGCAGGTACGGGGCGCGGCCGAGGCCGTCGGCGACGCAGTGGCCGAGCCCGGTCGCGGTCTCGGCGTACCCGAGGACCACCGCCGAGGCCGCCTCCTCCTCGCCCAGCAGCTCCCGGACCCGTACGCCGAGCCCGTACCCGGCGGCGTAGACGACCGCCGGGGACTGCGGGACGTGCTTGCCCAGCACCTGCGAGACCAGCAGGTGCGCCCGCTTGGGGTTGCGGCGCAGGGCGAGCCCGAGCAGCTCGGCCAGCCGGGGCCCGCCGGTCTGCGTCCCGGGGCCGGCGCCTTCCTCCAGGCCGACGCCCAGCCGGCTCGCGACCCACGTTCCCGACCACACGGCTTCGATCTTCTTGCCCTTCCTCGCAGTCAACGGCCCGCTCACACCTGGAGCCCGGCCGTGAGGAGATCGACGAAGCCGACCTCCTCCTTCGCCACACCGAAGACCTCGGCGCGCAGCATCGTGCGCTCCGCCCAGGCCCGGTGGGGCTTCACCTCATTCATTTTGTTCGTATAAGCAGACCGCATCACTCCGCCGCCGCCGCTCTCGGGGCGCAGGATGTCCTGGGCGTCGCTGAACTCCTCGTGGGAGACCACCGACAGCGCGTGGACGGGGGTGACGTGGGCGGGGTGGATGCAGGTCTTGCCCATCAGCCCGTTGGCCCGGTCCAGCTCGATCTCGCGCAGCAGCCCGTCCAGGTCGTGCTCGATCAGGGCGGTGCGCAGTTCCTCGACGCCCTCCTCCTGGAAGGGGCTGCGGCGCAGCTGCGGCTTGAAGAGCCGCTGCTGGCTGCGGAAGTACTCCCAGACGGGCCCGGTGACCGTGAAGCCGGTGCCGTCGGCGCGGCTGAGCACGTTGACCACGTCGGCGATCACACCGGCGACGATCTGCACGTCGTAGGCGGTCATGTCGGGGGTGCGGCGCAGTCCGTACGCGGAGCAGAAGTCGGTGACGCCCAGGCGCAGTGCCAGGACCCGCTCGCGGTACTTGTTGACCGTGCGGGAGATTCCGGCGAGGGCCTCGACGCGGGTCTCCAGGTGGAGCAGCTCGGGGGTCTCCAGGACGGGCATGGCGTACAGCCGGGGGTGTCCGCTCGCCGCTTCCGCCTGGGCCACGGCGTCCAGGAAGGCCATTCCGCGGCTCTCGCTGAACTTCGGCAGGACGAATCCGGACAGCCGGGCGGCCGAGCCGCCGAGCCGGTGCACCAGGTCGGGAATCTGCTCGGGGGTGCGGACCCGGATGAAGAGCAGCGGGAGCTCCCCGGCCGGGCCCTCGCCCGAGCCCCGGTCCGTGCCCTCGCCCAGGCCCTCGCCCAGGCCCTCGCCCGCCGCCGCGTCGAGGGCGGCGAACTGCCGGACGAGGTTCTCCTCGCCGTCCGCGACGTCGGCGTCGCTGATGGAGTCCTCCAGGCACAGGACCATGGAGACGACTCCCCGGCCGGCCTGCTTGCGGACGTCACGGGCCAGCTGGGTCCGGGTGGCGGGACTGTAGAGCGTGGCTCCCAGCGCGGCGGCGAGCGTGCGGGCGGGGGAGGCGGCGGTGAACTCGGCCGGCTCCTGGTGGAAGAGGTCCTTGCGGACGGTGGGCGATATGTGCCCGAAATGACGCATGTGCTTCCCCCGTACTGCCTCGGCGGCCCGACTGGCATGGCCGGTAATAGTACGTACGAATGAGATTCCAGAGTTCCCCATGCACATGAAATCCAGGTAACCGTCGCTGGTCAGAGATCCGGAGCAGGTCCTTGGTCCGCTGAGGTCACCACCTTCGTACCGGACGGTTCCGGCCGGGCCGGGTGCACCATGCACCTCCGCGCCCGCCCTGTAGCCACCCTTGCACCATGCCCAGGACTTTTCGCGGGGACAAGGTCTACGGGGGGCCGCATTGTCCCCGTCCCGCCCGGGAGGGCAGGATGACCGCCATGACGCACGCGATGCAGAAGGGCTCGAACATCCCGGTGGCCGCCGTGGCGGTCCGGGCGGTGCTGCGCTGGACCGGCGGGCCGGGTGTTCCCGACGTGGACGCATCCGCGCTGCTCGTGGGCCCGGACGGACGGGTCCGGTCGGACGAGGACTTCGTGTTCTACAACCAGCCCCGCCACCCTTCGGGGGCGGTCTGGCGGCTCGGCAAGAAGCAGCTCGGCGACGGGATCACCGACGCCGTCCAGGCGGACCTGCGGGCCGTCACCCCGGCCGTGGACCGGATCCTGGTCGTCGCCTCCGCCGAGGACGTGCCCTTCCAGCGGGTCCACGACCTGCGGATCCTGCTCTACGACGCCACCGCCACCGGCGGCTCCGAACCGCTGGCCTTCTTCGACGTACGGCCCGAGACCGGCGCCGAGACGGCGCTGATCTGCGGCGAGCTGTACCGCCGGGGCGACGGGTGGAAGTTCCGCGCGCTCGGCGAGGGCTACTCCAACGGCCTCGTCGGGCTGGCCACCGACCACGGGATCTCCGTGGACGAGGGCGCCCCCGAGGCCCCGGCGGCCGCGGCCGAGCCCGCTCCGGTGCCGCCCGCTCCGGTGCTGCCGGCCCCGCCCACCCAGGCCCCGCCGGCCGAGGAGCCCGCGTACGGGTACCCGCAGCCGGTGTCTCCGGCCGCGGTTCCGGCTCCGGGCGGGGACCCGTCCTTCCGGCTGCCGGTGCAGGGTCCCCAGTTCATCCGCCGCTGAGGCCACTGAGCCGCCGAGCCACTGAGGCCACTGAGGTGCGCGCCCGCCGCCTCAGGCCTTGGTCTTGTAACCCCGGCCCCACTGGAGGCCCCACCCGTACAGCCGGTCGAGCTCGGCCTGGAACCCGTAGACGAATTTGACCTCGCGGCGCACGATCAGCTCGCCCTTGACGTTCTCCAGGGAGACGACCGCGCAGGAGCGCGCCTGCGGGTGGCGCTCCTCCAGCGGGATCTCTATGCGCGGCCCGGTGATCGGGAAGAGGGTCACCAGGGCGTGCGTCCGGTCGAAGGCCGGGGTCTGGTCGTAGATGTATACGAAGACGAGCAGCCGCTTGATCGCCTCGGCGTGGTCGAGGTTGACGAAGATCGTCTCGCCGGAGGGCGCACCGAAGCGGTCGTCGCCGCTGAGCTTCACGTACGGCGGGCTGTTGATGTCCCCGTGGAGGTTGCCCAGCGGCTGGACGACGCCCCGGGTTCCGTCGGTCAGCTCGTAGAGGCAGCCGATGTCGAGGTCGACATTGACCATGCCCTGGGTGTGCGCCTGCACCATGTCCGGTTTGAACAGTTTGAACGGGTGGCGGAAGAGCTGCCCGCTCTGGCCGGCGGTGCGGCCGCCGATGTCCGAGGTGCGCATCCGCCAGGAGAGGTTCACGCGCAGATTGCCGTGTACCGCCCCCTGTTTGGTGAGCGACACCGTCGGATGGCGTTTGGTCAGCTCGATCGCGTTGGACGAGGCACTGCCCGACTGGAAGTGCTCACCGCGACTGCCCCTGATGCCGTCGAAGAATCCCATCCCTCAACCCCCCTGCAGCCCTTGATGGCCTGATTGCACACGGAAGCGGGGCGGCCCGGTGGGTCCGTGGACCCTCCGGACCGCCCCGCACTTGAGCGTTCCGCATTACCGCCGAGGTCATGCCTCGGCGGTGGAACCCTCCAGCTCCAGGCGCTTGTTGCGGCGCACCGAGGACCAGAAGGACCATGCGATGAGCACGACGCCGACGAGGCCGGTGATGACCTCGTGGATCTGGTACTGGATGGTGACGAGCAGGATCACGGCGAGCGCGCCGATGGCGTAGTGCGCGCCGTGCTCCAGGTAGACGTAGTCGTCGAGGGTTCCCTGGCGGACCAGGTAGACCGTGAGCGACCGGACGTACATGGCACCGATGCCGAGGCCCAGGGCCATCAGCACGATGTCGTTGGTGATGGCGAAGGCGCCGATGACCCCGTCGAAGGAGAAGGAGGCGTCGAGGACTTCGAGGTAGAGGAACATGAAGAAGGCGGCCTTGCCGGCCATGGCGACGGCCGAGACCGGGGACTTGCCGCTCTTCTTGGCTTCTTCCTCGGCCTCGTGCTCGGCCTCTTCCTCTTCCTCGAGCTTGTTCTCGAAGTAGCCGGAGAGACCGCCGACGATCATGTACGTGATCAGACCGAGGACGCCGGAGATCAGGACCGTCTGCGCCTTGTCCACGTGGGCGCCGCCGTGCTGGTGGGCCTGGGTGGCGAAGGTCATCGAGGTGACGACCAGAACGATCAGCGCGATGCACGCGGACAGCATGTCGATCTTGCCGAGCTTGGCGAGCGGGCGCTCCAGCCAGGCGAGCCACTGGATGTCGCGGTCCTCGAAGATGAAGTCGAGGAAGATCATCAGCAGGAACATTCCGCCGAAGGCGGCGATGGACGGGTGGGCGTCCGTGACCAGTTGCTGGTAGTGCTCCTTTTCGGTCATCGCCAGCTTGACGGCTTCGATGGGACCGATCTTGGCGCTGATCGCGACGATGGCGACGGGGAAGACCAGCCGCATGCCGAAGACCGCGATGAGCACGCCGACCGTGAGGAAGATCTTCTGCCAGAAGGCATTCATCTTCTTCAGAATTCCGGCGTTGACCACCGCATTGTCGAAGGACAGCGAGATCTCGAGGATGGTGAGGATCGCGACGATCCCGAACCCTGTCCAGCCCCCGTAGAGCACCGCTGCGACCAGTCCGAGCGCAGTGACTGCGAACGACCAGCCGAAGGTTTTCAGAACCACTGGCATCCCATCGTCTTGTACGGCTTTACGAAACGTTGACCCCGAAGTCTAGAGCGATGCCCCGGAGCCCTGACGCGTACCCCTGCCCCACCGCACGGAACTTCCATTCGCCGCCGTACCTGTACACCTCGCCGAAGATCATCGCGGTCTCGCTGGAAGCGTCTTCCGTGAGGTCGTAGCGGGCCAGTTCCTGGCCGTCCGCCTCGTTCACGACGCGGATGAACGCATTGCTGACCTGGCCGAAGCTCTGTCGGCGGGCCTCGGCCTCGTGGATGGAGACCGGGAAGACGATCTTGTCCACGGCGGCCGGCACCTTGGTGAGGTCGACGATGATCGACTCGTCGTCACCTTCACCCTCGCCGGTGAGGTTGTCCCCTGTGTGTTCGACGGAGCCCTCGGGGCTCTTCAGGTTGTTGTAGAAGACGAAGTACTCGTCCCCGAGCACCCGGCCGTTGCCGCACAGCAGCGCGCTGGCGTCGAGGTCGAAGTCGGCGCCCGTGGTCGAGCGCGCGTCCCATCCGAGGCCGATCAGAACCCGGGTGAGGTTCGGTGCGGCCTTGGAGAGGGAGACATTGCCCCCCTTGGCGAGTGTGACGCCCATGTTGTGGTCCTCCCCGGACAACGGTGTGGCAGTGCGGCGGTGTGGCAGTACGGCGGGTGTGGCAGTACGGCGGGTGTGGCAGTACGGCGGTGGCGGCGCGGCCGTGTGGCGGTGCGGCCGTGCGTAAAGCCGGTCCGGCGCCGTACACACAGTGCACGGCGCCGGACGGGTGAGCTGCTGCTCTGGCGAATCAGCTCTGACGGATCAGGCTCAGACGTTGACGCCGAAGTCCTGCGCGATGCCGCGCAGGCCCGAGGCGTAGCCCTGGCCGATGGCGCGGAACTTCCACTCCGCGCCGTTGCGGTACAGCTCGCCGAAGACCATGGCGGTCTCGGTCGAGGCGTCCTCGGAGAGGTCGTAGCGGGCGAGCTCGGTGTTGTCGGCCTGGTTCACGACGCGGATGTACGCGTTGCGGACCTGGCCGAAGCTCTGCTGACGGGTCTCGGCCTCGTAGATCGAGACCGGGAAGACGATCTTGGCCACGTCGGCCGGAACGCCGGCGAGGTTGACCTTGATGGCCTCGTCGTCGCCTTCGCCCTCGCCGGTGGTGTTGTCACCGGTGTGCTCGACCGAGCCGTCCGGGCTCTTCAGGTTGTTGAAGAACACGAAGTTCGCGTCGCTGGCGACCTTGCCCTGGTCGTTGGTCAGGATCGCGCTGGCGTCGAGGTCGAAGTCGACACCGGTGGTGGTGCGAGCGTCCCAGCCCAGACCGACGATGACCGCCGTCAGGTTCGGCGCGGCCTTGGTCAGCGAGACGTTGCCGCCCTTGCTGAGGCTGACTCCCACGGGTCCTCCATAAGGTTTTTGTGTGGGGCGGTGCCCCGTCGTGCGATTCACAGGATCAACGTTTCGATCCTAGTGACGGGTTCCCGCCTGTACGGGCTTATTCGAGTCGAACGTGCCCCCGAGCCTGCCGGACGTTCCCCGCAGGCTCCCAGAGGCCCTCAGAGGCTGTCGAGGGCCTTGATGTACTCATTCAGGTCACGGGCGTCCGGCAGGCCGTTGACGACGCTCCAGCGCACCACGCCGTCCTTGTCGATGACGAAGGTGCCGCGGACCGCGCAGCCCTTGTCCTCGTCGAAGACCCCGTAGGCGCGGGAGGTCTCCCCGTGCGGCCAGAAGTCCGACAGCAGCGGGTACTCCAGCCCCTCCTGCTCGCCGAAGACGCGCAGGGTCGGGACGGAGTCGTTGGAGACCGCGAGGAGCTCCACGTCGTCGTTCTGGAACCGCGGGAGCTGGTCGCGCAGCTCGCACAGCTCCCCGGTGCAGACGCCGGTGAAGGCGAACGGGTAGAAGAGCAGCACGACGGCCTTCTCCCCCCGGAAGTCGGAGAGCCGCACGGTGGCACCGTGGTTGTCCTTGAGTTCGAAGTCCGGGGCCTTGCTGCCGACCTCGATCGCCATCTGTCGCATCCCTTCGTTCCTGCATCCCTGCGTTGGGCCGTCCGGGTGATGTCCCGGGGGCCAGCCTATGCCGCGGGCCCACGGCGCCGCCGAACGCACACACCCCGCCGACCGGGACGATTCCGGTCGGCGGGGTGCGTGTGTCCGCTTGGCTGCGGGGCGCGGTTCAGCGCTTGGACTTGGCCGTCTTCGGCGTCGTCAGGCGGGTGGAGGTCCACTCCTTGCCGACGGGGAGTCCCTTGGCCAGAGAGAGGCCGGCGGTCTCGGCGGCCTCGCTGATGTCGCTGGCCTCGACGAAACCGTCCTTGCCGGTCTTGGGAGTCACCAGCAGGATCAGTGCGCCGTCCTCGACCAGCTCGGTCGCGTCGACCAGGGCGTCCGTCAGGTCGCCGTCGTCCTCCCGGAACCACAGAAGCACCGCGTCCGCGACGTCGTCGTAGTCCTCATCGACGACCTCACTGACGTGACCCTCTACGGCATCACGGAATTCCTGATCGACATCGTCGTCGTAGCCGATCTCCTGGACCACCTGTTCGGACTGGAAACCCAGCCTGGCGGCCAGGTTCTCCGCGTGGTCCGCGGTCGCGCTCACGGGGTGCCTCCTGCTCATGTTCGGTGAATGTTCTTCGGCAGCGCGCGTACGCGCAGCATTGGGCGTAGTCCACACGGGCGCGGCGGATCGCGCAAGTACCCGGCCGCCGAGACCGTCGAAACGGTGACGATTGCGGCCGTCTCGCCGCAACTTTCAGCCCCTCCGTATGTACCTCTGGTGATTCATCCCACACCATTCCACCTCATTCGGCATCGCCTCGGGACTTTCCTACCTGTTTGAGGGACGAACGGCCTTGCGAAGGCGTTGATCTAGGTGGGCGTAAGGTTGCGGTTTGGCCGGTCTCGTCACCCCGACCCCCGCAATCCCCCCTGACTCCAGGGATTACCGAGTGGTAAAGGTGACGATTTCCGCCGAGCGTAAGACCATGGGAGGCGGCGAACCCCAAGGCACGACTCCCCCGACAGCGAAGGAACAGCGTGGCTTCCGCATCCGATCGCAACCCGATCATCATTGGCGGCCTGCCGAGCCAGGTCCCGGACTTCGATCCGGAAGAGACGCAGGAGTGGCTCGACTCCCTGGACGCCGCCGTCGACGAGCGGGGCCGTGAGCGTGCCCGCTACCTGATGCTGCGGCTGATCGAGCGGGCCCGCGAAAAGCGCGTGGCCGTGCCCGAGATGCGCTCCACGGACTACGTCAACACGATCGCCACCAAGGACGAGCCCTTCTTCCCCGGCAACGAGGAGATCGAGCGCAAGGTCCTCAACGCCACCCGTTGGAACGCGGCCGTCATGGTCTCGCGCGCCCAGCGTCCCGGCATCGGGGTCGGCGGCCACATCGCCACGTTCGCCTCCTCCGCCTCCCTCTACGACGTGGGCTTCAACCACTTCTTCCGGGGCAAGGACGAGGGCGACGGCGGCGACCAGATCTTCTTCCAGGGGCACGCCTCCCCCGGTATCTACGCCCGCGCCTACCTCCTGGACCGGCTCTCCGAGCAGCAGCTCGACGCGTTCCGCCAGGAGAAGTCGAAGGCCCCGTACGGCCTGTCCAGCTACCCGCACCCGCGCCTGATGCCGGACTTCTGGGAGTTCCCGACCGTCTCGATGGGCCTCGGTCCGCTCGGTGCGATCTACCAGGCCCGGATGAACCGGTACATGCAGGCCCGCGGCATCGCGGACACCTCCAAGTCACACGTATGGGCGTATCTCGGCGACGGCGAGATGGACGAGCCGGAGTCGCTCGGCCAGCTGTCCATCGCGGCCCGCGAGAACCTGGACAACCTGACCTTCGTCGTCAACTGCAACCTGCAGCGCCTCGACGGCCCGGTCCGCGGCAACGGCAAGATCATGCAGGAGCTGGAGTCGCAGTTCCGCGGCGCCGGCTGGAACGTCATCAAGCTGATCTGGGACCGCTCCTGGGACCCGCTGCTGGCGCAGGACCGCGACGGCATCCTGGTCAACAAGATGAACACCACCCCGGACGGGCAGTTCCAGACGTACGCGACCGAATCCGGTTCGTACATCCGTGAGCACTTCTTCGGCGACGACCACCGGCTGCGGGCGATGGTCGAGAACATGTCCGACCAGCAGATCCAGCACCTGGGCCGCGGCGGTCACGACCACAAGAAGGTCTACGCGGCGTACGCGGCGGCCAAGGCCCACAAGGGCCAGCCGACGGTGATCCTGGCGCAGACGGTCAAGGGCTGGACCCTGGGTCCGAACTTCGAGGGCCGCAACGCGACCCACCAGATGAAGAAGCTGACGGCCGACGACCTCAAGCGCTTCCGCGACCGGCTGCACATTCCGATCACGGACGCCCAGCTGGAGGACGGCGCGCCGCCGTACTACCACCCGGGCCGCAACTCCCCCGAGATCCAGTACATGCACGACCGCCGCAGCGCGCTCGGCGGGTACGTGCCCACCCGCGTGGTGCGCGCCAAGCCGCTGCAGCTGCCGGACGAGAAGACGTACGCGGCCGCCAAGAAGGGTTCGGGACAGCAGTCGATCGCCACCACCATGGCCTTCGTCCGCATCCTGAAGGACCTCATGCGGGACAAGGAGATCGGCCGGCGCTTCGTGCTGATCGCGCCCGACGAGTACCGCACCTTCGGCATGGACGCCTTCTTCCCGAGCGCCAAAATCTACAACCCGCTGGGCCAGCAGTACGAGGCGGTCGACCGCGACCTGCTGCTCGCGTACAAGGAGTCCCCGACGGGCCAGATGCTGCACGACGGCATCTCGGAGGCGGGCTGCACGGCCTCGCTGATCGCCGCCGGTTCGGCGTACGCGACGCACGGCGAGCCGCTGATCCCGGTCTACGTCTTCTACTCGATGTTCGGTTTCCAGCGCACGGGTGACCAGTTCTGGCAGATGGCCGACCAGCTGGCGCGCGGATTCGTCCTCGGCGCGACCGCCGGCCGGACCACCCTCACGGGTGAGGGTCTCCAGCACGCCGACGGTCACTCCCAGCTGCTGGCGTCGACCAACCCGGGCTGTGTGGCGTACGACCCGGCGTACGGGTACGAGATCGCGCACATCGTCAAGGACGGGCTGCGCCGGATGTACGGGCCCGACGCCGAGGACGTCTTCTACTACCTGACGGTCTACAACGAGCCGATCCAGCACCCGGCCGAGCCGGCGGACGTGGACGCCGACGGAATCCTCAAGGGCATCCACCGGGTCTCCGCGGGCACCACGGGCGCCGTCGGGGCGCAGATCATGGCCTCGGGCGTGGCCGTGCCGTGGGCGCTGGAGGCGCAGCGGATCCTGGCCGCCGAGTGGAACGTCAAGGCGGACGTCTGGTCGGCGACCTCCTGGAACGAGCTGCGGCGCGAGGCCGTCGCGGTGGAGGAGCACAACCTGCTCCACCCGGAGGAGGAGCAGCGGGTCCCGTACGTGACGCGCAAGCTGTCCGGCGCGGAGGGTCCGTTCGTGGCGGTCTCCGACTGGATGCGGGCGGTCCCGGACCAGATCTCGCGCTGGGTTCCCGGCTCGTACACCTCGCTGGGCGCGGACGGCTTCGGCTTCGCCGACACGCGCGGTGCGGCGCGGCGGTTCTTCCACATCGACGCGCAGTCGGTGGTCCTCTCGGTCCTGACCGAGCTGGCCAAGGAGGGCAAGATCGACCGCTCGGCGCTCAAGCAGGCCATCGACCGGTACCAGCTGCTGGACGTCAGGGCAGCCGACCCGGGCGCGGCGGGCGGCGACGCGTAGCCGTCACCCTTCCGTGGGGGCGCTGGGACATCTGTCCCAGCGCCCCTTACTCGTTCTTTACCATGCCCTCATGAAGGAACCCTCCCGCCAGTCGCGGTGGGAGCGCCGGACGCAGACGCCGCTCCTGTTGCTCGCCCTCGGATTCGCCGTCGCCTACGCCGTGCCCATCGTGGCGCCCGACGCGGATCCGGCCGTGCACCGGGCCTGCACGCACGCCGAGTGGGTGGTGTGGGCGGCCTTCGCCGTGGACTACCTGATGCGGCTGGGCCTGTCGGGGGCGAAGAAGGCCTTCATCCGGACCCACTGGATGGACCTGGCGGCGGTGCTGCTGCCGATGATCCAGCCGCTACGGCTGCTGCGCGTGGTCTCCACCCTGCTGCTGGTGGGCCGCCGGGCCCGGATGGCCCCGCAGATCCGGCTGACCACGTACGTGGCGGGCGCGGTGGTCGGGCTGCTGATGTTCGGCTCGCTGGCCGTGCTGAGCGTGGAGCGGGACGCGCCCGGCGGCAACATCAAGAACCTGGGGGACGCCCTGTGGTGGTCGGTGACGACGATGACCACGGTCGGGTACGGGGACCACTCCCCCACCACCGGGCTCGGCCGGCTGCTGGCGGTGGGGCTGATGCTGTCCGGGATCGCGCTGCTGGGTGTGGTGACCGCCAACATCGCGGCCTGGTTCATCTCCCGCTTCGAACGCGACGACCTGGTGGAACGGGCCCAGACGGCGGCCATCGCCGAACTGGCGGGCGAGGTACGGGCGCTGCGCGCCGAGGTCGCCCGGCTCACCGGGGCGGGCTCCGGGGCCGCGGGGGCCGAGGAGGCCGAGTGGGCCGCTCCGGGCGCGGGGGTCCGCGCCCAGGGCGGCCCGCCCCAGGACCCCGAAGCGGCTCAGGATCCCGGGGCCGACCGGGATGACCTGGCTGACCGGGCCGCCGGGGCCGTCAGCGCTCCCACACCTTGAACGCCCGCACCTGGTAGGGCGATTGGGGCAGCCACACCCCGTCGCCCGGATAGGTCTGGAATTCTCCCGTCTCGGCGCACTCGGCCGACTGGTAGGTGGTCACCGGGCGCCCGGTCCGGTTGGCGATGGACTGGGCGGTGGTCCCGGCGGGCAGGGCGGTGCAGCTGTTGATGTCGAGGGTGCTGAGCTCGTGGGTCTTGCGGGCCCCCTTGAACTCCGGCTTCGCCCACAGGCACAGCTGCCCGGTGGCGCAGACCCCCAGCGGCGGCGGCCCGGAGGCGTGGCCGGCCCCCCGACCGGCCCCCTTTCCGGCCCCTGCCGCCGCATGGGCGGAGCCGGCGGTGCCCGGGATCAGCAGGGTGGCGGCGAGTACGGCGGCTGCGGCGACCGTGCCCCCGAAACGATGGGTGTTCCACGTACGCATGACGGGTCAACTCCTGGTGGACGGACGGGCCCCGGACCGGTTCCGGAAGCTCCGCCGACCCCACGCTGACCTGCGACGACGGGCGAGCGGAAGGGGCCGCGCCCTGGTCCACCCTGATAGGCGACAGCCCCGCCGGAACCGTCCGGCGGGGCTGTCGTACGTACGGAGTTGACGCTCCGGCGGCCCCTGCGATCGGCGGGCAGGGGCCGCCGGAAGCGCCGGTGGCGCCGCCCGGGCAGCAGCGGGCAGCCCGGGCGGCGCCGGTCAGTGGCCGACCGGCGGGCGGTGGGCCGGCGGGCCGTGGGCCCGCAGGCGGTGGGCCGGCGGTGTCGGGCCTAGATGTGGGCGGCCCCGGCCCCCGCGGCGGCGTTCTCCCCGCGCTTGGTGAAGCAGGCCACGACCGCGGCGAGCACCGCGACCACGGCGGCGACGGTGAAGGCGGTGCTCATCCCTGACACGAACGTGTCGTGCGCGACGCCCGTGATGGCCTGCGCGACCTGGTCGGGGGCCCCCGGCGGAACCGGGGCGATGCCGACCTGGACCCCCTTGGCCGCGAGGTCCGTCTGCTCGGGGGTGAGCGGCGGCAGCTCGGCGGCGGCCCAGTTGTCCCCGAAGACGCTGTCGACCTTGCTGGCCATGACCGCGCCGAGCACGGCGGTGCCGAGGCTGCCGCCGACCTGCATCGCGGCCTGCTGGAGCCCGCCGGCCACGCCGGACAGTTCGAGCGGGGCGTTGCCGACGATGACCTCGGTGGCGCCGACCATGACGGGCGCCAGTCCGAAGCCCATCAGGGCGAACCAGAGCGACATGGTCAGGGTGCCGGTCTGCGGGGTCAGCTGCGCCATCCCGAAGCAGGCCGCGGCGGTGGCGACCATGCCCGCGACGAGCGGGATGCGCGGGCCGACCTTGGTGATGGCTATGCCGGCCAGCGGCGATCCGATGATCATCATGCCGGTGAGCGGCAGCAGGTGCAGGCCGCTGTCGACGGGGCTCATACCGTGGATGTTCTGGAGGTAGAAGGTCACGAAGAACAGCCCGCCCATGAAGGCGAAGGCCATCAGGACCATCAGCACGGTGCCCGCGGACAGCGGCAGCGAGCGGAACATCCCGAGCGGGATCAGCGGCTCGGCGACCCGGTTCTCCCAGAGGGCGAAGGCCACGAAGCACAGGACGGACAGCCCCAGGAAGAGCAGGGTCTTCAGGTCGCCCCAGCCCCATTCGGAGGCCTTGATCAGGGCCCAGATCAGGGAGAACATCGCGACCGACAGCAGGAGGATGCCGGGGATGTCGAAGGAGCGCGGGGCGTTCTCGGCGCGGTGGTCGACCAGGATGAACAGGCCGAAGGCGAGCGCGACGATGCCGACGGGCACGTTGATGAAGAAGACCGACTGCCAGCTCACGTTCTCCACGAGCAGGCCGCCGACGATGGGACCCGCGGCGGTCGAGGCGCCGATGACCATGCCCCAGATGCCGATGGCCATGTTGAGCTTCTCGGCGGGGAAGGTCGCGCGCAGCAGGCCGAGCGCGGCGGGCATCAGCAGTGCGCCGAAGACGCCCTGCGCGACGCGGAAGCCGATGACGAGCTCGACCCCGCTGGAGAAGCCGATGATCGCCGAGGAGACGGCGAAGCCGGCGATGCCGATGAGGAAGGTCTGGCGGTGGCCGAAGCGGTCGCCGAGCTTGCCCGCGGTGATCAGCGAGACCGCGAGGGCGAGCAGGTAGCCGTTGGTGATCCACTGGACGTCCGCCAGCGAGGCCCCGAGGTCCTTCTGGATCGCGGGGTTGGCGACGGCGACGATCGTGCCGTCGAGGGTGACCATCATGACGCCGATCGCGACGGCGAAGAGGGTCAGCCAGGGGTGTCCGCGCAGTCCGGTACGGGGCTGCGCGGGCCCTGGTTCCTTGGTGAGCGCCTGATCGTCCTGGTCGTCGACGGTGATCTGACTAGTCATGCGAACAGGCTAGTGACAGCGACTGACACTTCACAAACGGCTTAGTCAGACAGCCACTGTCAGGTCCGTCACAGGTAGCCTGACCGCCCACTCACTCCGCGTCAGAAAGGACCCGCCCGCCGTGATGACCGATCAGCGGCCCGCGCCGTCCGCGCCGGCGGCCGGCCTGCGCGAGCGCAAGAAACGCCGCACCCGCGACGCGCTGCTGCGCGCCTCGCTCCTGCTGTTCGTGGCCCAGGGGTACGAGGAGACCACCGTCGACGAGATCACCGACGCCGTGGACGTCTCCCAGCGGACCTTCTTCCGGTACTTCGCCAACAAGGAGGAGGTCGCCTTCGCGGTCCAGGACCTGGTCGAATCCCACTTCGTCGCCGCGCTGCAAGCCCGCCCGCCCACCGAGGGACCCCTCGAAGCGATGCGCGCGGCCGTGCTCGACGCCTGGGACACCGTGGACGAGGCCATCTCCGAGGTGGTCCCGGTCGACCTGTACATGCGCAGCTACCGGCTCATCGAGTCCACTCCGGCCCTGCTCGCCGTGCACCTGCGCCGCTCCACCGAACTGGAGGAGCGGATCGCCCTGCTGATCGCCGAGCGCGAGGGGCTGGACGTGGACGCCGATCCGCGGCCGCGGGTGGCCGTCGCCGCGTTCTCGGGCGTGATGAGGGTCACCGGCCGGCTCTGGGGTCAGGGCGAGGACATCAGCGTCGCCACGATCCGGCGGATGACCGAGACCTACCTCGACCAGATCGGCCCGGCGCTGGCCGCCGGCTGGAGCCACCCGGCCTGACCTGCCGCTCCCCGCCCGATCGCGGGCAGCCGGAGCCTCGGCCGCGCGCGGCGCACCCGCCGGCGCACGTGGCCCCGTAGGCGGTCCCGTACGAGATCACCCGCTCTGGGCGGCTTCGCACGGTCGGCGGTGACTCCGGTCACCCCGCGCGCCACCGCCCGCAGCGGTCTCCTAGTCTGGGCGCAGTGAACCTGCCCGGCCCCGCCCACCCCCACGCCGTCGACCACGTCGCGCGCCCGGCCGTCCTGCGCACCCTGCTCGCGCTGACGGTGGTCTTCCTGATGCTCGCGACCACCGGCTGGACCGCGGTGCACCGGCCCGACGAGGGGATCTCCCCGCGCCAGGCCGCGCTCGCCTCCTGGGCCCGGGCCCGCTTCGAAGGCCGGGCGCTGCCCGCCGCCGACGCCCCCGCCCCGCTGGTGGCCCACTTCTTCGCCGGGCTCGACGGAGCCCAGCGCGCCCGGCTGGCGCAGGCGTACCCGCTCGTCGTCGGCAACCTCGACGGAGCGCCGTCCGAGACCCGTTACGGGGCCAACCGGATCGCCTTGCAGCAGGCCGCCCGGGAGGAGGAGGCCGACGGGCGCGATGTCACACTGGCTCCCGCCGACCGCACCAACGCCACCCGGCGCGCCCACCGTTTCGAATCCCTCGCCGAGCCGGACCGGCAGATCCTCACCTTCGACCCCACCGGGAGCGGCCTCGTCGCCGAGGTCTTCGGCGATCTCGACGCGGCCCGCCGGATCTCGGTGATCGTCCCCGGTGTCGATACGGACGCGCTGACCTTCGAGCGCACCCAGCGCCGCCTCACCGCCCCCGCCGGCATGGCCGAGTCCCTGTACGAGGCCGAGCGCGCGGCCGCGCCCGACAGCCGGACGGCGGTCATCGCCTGGGCCGGGTACACCGCGCCCACGGGGGTCGGCATGGACGCGGCGACCGGCCGGATGGCCGCGGACGGCGCCGTGAAGCTGCGCGCGCTGGCCTCCTCGCTGCCGGGCAGGGCGAGCGTGGCGCTGTTCTGCCACAGCTACGGCTCGGTGGTCTGCGGGATCGCCGCGCACGAACTGCCCAGCCGGGTCACGGACATCGCGGTGGCCGGCAGCCCCGGAATGCGGGCGGAGAACGTCGAGGACCTCGGGACCTCGGCGCGGGTCTGGGCGATGCGGGACTCCGGCGACTGGATCGCGGACGTACCGCACCTGGAGGTCGGGGGCCTGGGCCACGGCGCGGATCCGGTCTCCCCGGACTTCGGCGCACGGGTGCTGTCGGCGGCCGGAGCCAAGAGCCACACCGGCTACTTCGAGCCAGGCACCGCTTCTTTGGACAACTTCGCCAAAATCGGAACCGGCACGTTCGGTTCCATGGTGTGCGCCACCGGCGGCGACGCCTGCCGACGCGGAATTTCCGGCACGAACGGCTCCTGACACGCGTAGACGCCCCGAAAAGGGGCTTCACAGCGGGGGGACGCGCAGGGGTCGGTCCCTTTACGATGTGCCGCATGGGTGACGTACTGGCCGGAAACCATGCCGTCTGGGAGTTCGACCGCACCACGGACTCGATACTCATCCGCTTCGCACGGGGGATGCGAACTCCCAGGCTCTGGCATGCCCTCGGGGAACGCCGGATCCCCCTCGAAGCGTTGTCGGGGGTGAGTCTGAGCGTGGGGCGGCGGGACACCGTCGTGCTGCGCGCCTCGGCGCGGGCGGGCGCGGACCCGCTGATGGAAGCCGCGGCGGGGCAGCTGAGAGAGGTCTGCGATCCGTACCGCCTGGTGCTGCCCGGCGCCGGCGCCGACCGGGCGGCCGCCTTCGCGGCGGACCTGCGCGAGCGGATGGGGCCGCCCGAACCGGCCGACCGCTTCCTGGTCCCCGTCCAGCAGCCCCCGGCCGCCCTGAAGGCCTACGACGCCCGGCTCGCCTTCGACGGCGCCGCCGTCACCTTCCACTGGTCCCGCACCGGGGCCACCAGCACCAAATGGAAGGCGGGCGACCAGCGGTATCCGCTGACCGCCCTGACGGGTGTCGAATGGCACTCCCCGGAGCGGGCGGGAGGCCACCTGCGCCTGCTCGCCCGAGGCCTCGCGGGCGACCCCCGGCCCGACCACGACCTGTCCTCGGCCGTCTTCGGCGTGGGCTACGGGGCCGTGCACGAATCCCTGCCGTTCGCGGCGGCGGTCCTCGCCGCCCTGCGCGGCCGCTCCCCGGTCGCCTCGGTCGCCTCGCTCCCCCGGGCCCGCTCCGGCGACCGGCTCCAGCACCTGGGCGAACTGCACAGCGCGGGGCTCCTGACGGACGCGGAGTACGCCGCCCTCCGCGACCGCTTCACAGCGGGCGCCTGAGCGGAGCCGGGGCCTGGGCCCCGGCCCCGGCCCCGCCTACGCCTCGCGCGCCGCCGAGGTCGAGGACATGTCCGGGTAGCGGTCCCCCGAGACCTGCGCGGCGATCGGCTCCAGCAGCGCCAGCTCCGCGTCCGTCAGGGTGATCCGGGTCGCCCCGGTGTTCTCCGCGAGGCGGGCCGCCTTGCGGGTCCCCGGGATCGGGACCACGGTCAGCCCGTGCACCCGCGCCTGCTGGTGCACCCAGGCCAGGGCGATCTGCCCCGGCGTGGCCTGCCGGGCCGCCGCGATCTCCCGTACCGGCGCCAGCAGCGCCGCGTTCGCCTTCGCGTTGTCCCCCGTGAAACGGGGCTGGTACTTCCGGAAGTCGCCGGCCGACAGCTCCGCCGCCGCGTCCGCGAACGCGCCGGTCAGGAAGCCGCGCCCGAGCGGGGAGTACGGCACGAAGGCCACGCCCAGCTCCGCCGCCGCGCCCACCGCGCTGCGCTCCACGTCCCGGCTGAACAGCGACCACTCCGACTGGAGCGCCGCGATCGGGTGCACCGCGTGCGCCTCGCGCAGCTCGGCGCCGGTCACCTCGCTGAGCCCGAGGTGGCGCACCTTGCCCTCCTGCACCAACTCCGCCATGGCGCCGACCGATTCGGCGAACGGCACGGCCGGGTCGCGCCGGTGCATGTAGTAGAGGTCGATCACATCGGTGCCGAGCCGCCGCAGGCTGTCCTCCACCGACCGGCGGACGTACGCGCGGTCGTTGCGGATCCCCCGGTACATCGGGTCGTCGCTGCGCTCTATGGCGAACTTCGTTGCGAGGGTGATCTCTTCGCGGTGCGCGGCCACGAACGGGGCGAGGAACTCCTCGTTGGCGCCCCGCCCGTAGACGTCGGCGGTGTCGAAGAGGGTGACCCCTGCGTCCAGCGCGGCGTCCAGGGTCAGCCGGGCGGCCGCCTCGTCCGTGTCCCCGTAGAACTCGCTCATGCCCATGCAGCCGAGGCCCTGGACGCCCACCAGGGGGCCTCCCTTGCCCAGTTCGACCTTCTCGATCTTCTCGATCCCGCTCATGCCCGATCCGCCTTTTCCGAGATGGTGTTCGTCGAAGCCGCATTCATCGAAGCTGCATTCATCGCATACATATCGATCTTGAAGTCCAATACCGCGAGCGCGTCCGTCAACTCGGTGATCCGCGCCCGCACCTCGCAGCGCGTGCGCTCCAGCAGTTCGCGCCGCTGGTCCATGGTGTGCGCGCCCTCGCGGACGAGTTCGGCGTAGCGGACCATGTCCGCCACCGACATTCCGGTGGTGCGCAGCTTGCCCACGAAGGCCAGCCAGTCGAGGTCCTTGTCGCTGAAGCGCCGCTGGCCCGAGTGGGAGCGGTCCACGTGCGGCATGAGGCCGATCCGCTCGTACCAGCGCAGTGTGTGCTGGGTCAGACCGGTCCGGGCCTCGACCTCGCTGATCGTGTACCGCGTCTGCGTCAGGCTCATGACTCCACGCTAAAACCTTGGAGTGCACTCCAAGCAAGTACCCTCGGCCGCATGGAGAGCTTGCAGAGTCTGCGCATCATCGAGAACTGGCCGGTTCCGACCGCCGCCGCGGCCGTCGTCCGCGCCGACGGAACCGTGCTCGGCGCCCACGGCCCGGTGGACCACCGCTTCCCGCTGGCCTCCGTGACCAAGCCGCTCGCCGCCTACGCCGCCCTCGTCGCCTACGAGGAGGGCGCGATCGAGCTGGACGAGCCCGCCGGCCCCGAGGGCTCCACCGTCCGCCACCTGCTCGCGCACACCAGCGGCCTGGCCTTCGACGAGCACCGTACGGTCTCCCCGCCCGGACAGCGCCGGCTGTACTCGAACGCGGGCTTCGAGGTCCTCGGCGACCACATCGCGAAGGCCACCGGCATCCCCTTCGCCGAGTACCTGCACCAGGCCGTCTTCGAGCCGCTGGGCATGGCGTCGAGCAGCCTGGAGGGCTCCCCCGCCAAGGACGGCGTCTCCACCGTCGCCGACCTGGTGCGCTTCGCCGCCGAGCTCCAGCAGCCCCGGCTGCTGGACGTGCGCACCGTCGCCGAGGCCACCTCCGTGGTCCACCCCGGCCTCAAGGGCGTCCTGCCCGGCTACGGCCACCAGTCCCCCAACGACTGGGGCCTCGGCGTGGAGATCCGCGACGGGAAGTCCCCGCACTGGACGGGCGCCGGCTCCTCGCCGCGCACCTTCGGCCACTTCGGGCAGGCCGGGACCTTCCTTTGGGTGGACCCGGACGCGCGCGCCGCGTGCGTGGCGCTGGCGGACCGCCCGTTCGGCCCGTGGGCCGTGGAGGCCTGGCCTCCGTTCACCGACGCGGTGCTCGCGGAGCTCGGCCGCTCCGTCTGACACGGCGCCCGGTCGGGGATCGATAGATTCCGGTTCTCATTCACCGTGAACCTCGGGGAGAACCGGGTGCGAACCCGCAGGATCTGGCTGACGGCTGCCACCACGACCACGGTCCTGTGCGGCGTTCTCGCGTTACAGGGGGTGACGGGCAACGGTCCCGCCCGCCCCGAGGTGCGCACCGTCGCACTCGAAGCGGGCGGCGCCGGGGCCACGTTCAAGGACGAGGACACTTCCGTCTTCAGCATGCTGGCCGTCTCCTGGAACGATCCCGGCCGCGTGATCGAGGGCGGCTTACAGGTGCGCACCAGAGCGGAGCAGACCGGCGAGTGGTCCCGGTGGACCACCCTCGGCTCCGAGGGCGGGGCGGCGAGCGACGGCGCTTCGCGCCCGGGGCTGCGCGGGGCGTCCGAGCCCCTGTGGGCGGGCCCCTCCGACGGCGTCGAGGTACGGGTCACCGGCAAGGGCTCCGCCCTCCCGGCCGGCCTGCGCCTCGACATGGTCGACCCGGGCAGCGCCCGCGCGGTGCGCACCGGGCCGGCGGCCTTCGCGGTCGGGGCCAGGGCATCCGCCCGGTCAGCCGTGACGGTCCCGCAGATCGTCAGCCGCGCCGAGTGGGGCGCCGACGAATCGCTCAGCCCCGAGGAGCCTGCCTACGGCAACGAGGTCGAGGCCGTCTTCGTGCACCACACCGCGCAGAGCAATGCGTACGACTGCACCGACTCCGCGGCGATCGTGCGCGGTCTGCAGACGCTGCACGTGAGGACGAACGGCTGGAAGGACATCGGCTACGACTTCGTCGTCGACAAGTGCGGCACGGTCTTCGAGGGCCGCAAGGGCGGCATCGACCGGCCCGTGACCGGCGCCCACACACTGGGCTTCAACACGGACACCACGGGCATCGCCGTGATCGGCGACTACACCGGCCAGGACGCGCCGGACGCGGCGGAGGACTCCGTGGCCCGGATCTCCGCCTGGAAGCTCGCCCGGTACGGCCACGACCCCGCGGGCAGCGTCACCCTCACCGCCACGATCGACAACGGCAGGTTCACGTCCGGCCAGAGGGTCGCCTTCCAGCGGATCTCCGGCCACCGCGACGCCTTCGCCACCGAGTGCCCCGGCACCGCCCTCTACGGTCAGCTCCCGCTGATCCGCGCACGGGCCGCCGCCCTCGCCACCGCCCCCTGAAGGACCGAACGTCAGGGAAGTTCCCAGATCAGCAGCTCGGACGGGGATCCGGCGACCAGCTCCAGGTCCGTCTCACCCGTGATCCGTGCCGCGTCCCCGGGGCCGAGCTCGACGCCGTCGTCGGCATCCTTTCCGTCCAGGCGCAGGTCCCCCCGTACGACGTGCAGGTACACGTGTGCGGCCGCCGGTACGGCGACCCGCTCGCCCGCGCCCGGACGCCGTACGTGCAGGACGGCCCCGGCCGCGGGCACGGCGTAGGGCGTGCTGTCGGCGATGCCCCTGACCAGCGCGTACGAGGGCTCCCCGGCCGGCTCCAGGGGGGCGAGCCACAGCTGTACGAAGCGGAGCGGCCCGGGGCCGTCGTTGCGCTCCACGTGCCGGGCGCCGGATCCGGCGCCGAGGTGCTGTACGTCGCCGGGCCGGACCAGGGTGGTGGCGCCGGTGCTGTCGCGGTGGGTGAGCTCGCCCTCCACCACCCAGGTCACGATCTCGGTGTTGCTGTGGGGGTGCTCCTCGAAGCCGGCGCCCGGGGCGAGGGTCTCCTCGTTGCACGCCAGGACCGGGCCGAAGCGCAGGTTGTCCGGGTCGTAGTGGTGCCCGAAGGAGAAGGCGTGCCGGGTGGTGATCCCGGCGGCCCGGTCCCCACCCTCGTACCGGTAGGCGCCTCGCCGTACATCAATCATGGAGGCCACCGTAGTCCCCGGGCGCACCACGCCCCCGGGACGTCCACACGGGCCCGGGTGAGACCCGACTCCGCGCACCCGCCCCGATAGGGCAGTCTTGTCACGTGCCCCAACCCGAACGCGAGCAGTCACCAGCGACCCATCCCGCGCATCCGGCCCCCGCGCATCCACACGCCGCGACGCTGCGACGGCTGGAGAAGTCCTCCGGACGGCTCGCCGCGAACGCCATCGCGCGCATGGACGAGACCCTGTCGTGGTACCGGAACATGCCCCCGGAGAACCGGTCCTGGATCGGACTGGTGGCCCAGGCCGGCATCGCCGCGTTCACCGAGTGGTTCCGGCACCCGGAAACCCCTCAGGCGATCTCCACGGATGTGTTCGGGACGGCTCCGCGCGAGCTGACCCGGGCGATCACGCTGCGCCAGACCGTCGAGATGGTGCGGACCACGATCGAGGTCATGGAGACCGCGATCGACGAGGTCGCCGCGCCCGGCGACGAGTCGATCCTGCGCGAGGCGCTGCTGGTGTACGCCCGGGAGATCGCCTTCGCGACCGCCCAGGTGTACGCGCAGGCCGCCGAGGCGCGCGGGGCGTGGGACGCCCGGCTGGAGTCGCTGGTCGTCAACGCGGTGCTCTCCGGTGAGGCCGACGAGGGCGCGCTGTCGCGGGCCGCGGCGCTCGGCTGGAATTCGCCGGAGCACGTGTGCGTGGTGCTGGGCACCGCGCCGG
This sequence comes from Streptomyces sp. NBC_00454, assembly GCF_041434015.1. Lineage (GTDB taxonomy): Bacteria > Actinomycetota > Actinomycetes > Streptomycetales > Streptomycetaceae > Streptomyces. The sequence continues at coordinate 2,370,014 of NZ_CP107907.1, forward strand.
AGGGCGACAGCGAGCTGACGGTCGAGGCGATCCGCCGCGCGGCCCGCCATCACAAGCTCCAGGTCCTCACCGGTGTGCTCGGGGACCGGCTCGTGGTCATCGCGGGTGGCAGCGACAATCCGATGCAGGTGGCCAAATCGCTGATCGGCCCGTTCGCCGCGGGTGCGGTGGTGGCCGGTCCGGTGGTTCCCGACCTGCTGAACGCCACGAAGTCGGCGCAGGCCGCGGCCGCCGGGCTCAAGGCGTGCACGGCGTGGCAGGACGCTCCCAGGCCGGTGCTGGCGGATGATCTGCTGCCTGAGCGCGCGATCGCCTCGGACCCTTCGGCGCGCGAGCAGTTGGTGGAGGAGATCTACAGACCGCTCGAAGAGGCCGGCTCGGCCCTACTGGAGACCCTGAGCGTGTACCTGGAGCAGGCGAGCAGCCTCGAAGGCGCAGCTCGGATGCTGTTCGTGCACCCCAACACCGTGCGCTACCGGCTGCGACGTGTGACGGACGTCACCGGATGGTCGCCCTCCGATGTCCGTTCTGCGTTCACTCTGCGGATCGCCCTGATCCTTGGGCGTCTGGCCGACGGCGATCCCCAGTCCTAGACTTTTGTCGGACATCAACAATTACCCCGAAGGTTCTTCGTCCCTGTCCCCACGGGCGGCGCGGACCGAACACAAGAGAGAGTGTGAGGGTGCTCGTACTCGTCGCTCCCGGCCAAGGCGCACAGACGCCCGGCTTCCTGACTCCCTGGCTCGACCTTCCCGGTGCCGCTGACCGCGTCGCCGCCTGGTCGGACGCCATCGGGCTCGACCTTGCCCACTACGGCACGAAGGCCGACGCGGACGAGATCCGCGACACGGCCGTGGCACAGCCCCTGCTGGTGGCCGCCGGCCTGCTCTCCGCCGACGCCCTCGGCGCGGGTACGGCGTTCGGCGCCGTCGCGGGTCACAGCGTCGGCGAGATCACCGCGGCCGTCCAGGCCGGTGTGCTCTCCGACACCGAGGCACTGTCCTTCGTACGCACCCGCGGGCTCGGCATGGCCGAGGCCGCGGCGATCACCGCGACGGGCATGGCCGCGGTCCTCGGCGGGGACCCCGACGTCGTGGTCGCGCACCTGGAGAAGCTGGGTCTGACCCCGGCGAACATCAACGGCGCGGGCCAGATCGTCGCGGCCGGCACGATGGAGCAGATCGCGGCGCTCGAGGCCGAGAAGCCCGAAGGCTCCATGAAGGTCGTCGCCCTCAAGGTCGCGGGCGCCTTCCACACGCACCACATGGCCCCGGCGGTCCTCGCCCTGGAGCAGGCCGCAGCGGCCCTCTCCCCGGCGGACCCGACGACGGCCTATGTTTCGAACAAGGACGGTCAGGTCGTGACCACGGGCGCCGATGTCGTCGCCCGGCTGGTGGGCCAGGTGGCCAACCCGGTCCGCTGGGACCTGTGCATGGAGACGTTCGCCGCACTGGGCGTCACGGGGATCATCGAACTGTCCCCCGGTGGCACCCTGACGGGTCTGGCCAAGCGCGCGCTGAAGGGCGTACCGAGCGTGGCCCTGAAGACCCCGGACGATCTCGAGAAGGCCGCGGCGCTTGTCGCCGAGCAGTCGGCCTGAGAGAAGGAGCCCACACAGCATGTCGAAGATCAAGCCTGCCAAGGGCTCCCCGTACGCCCGCATCCTGGGGGTCGGCGGCTACCGCCCGGTCCGCGTGGTGCCCAACGAGGTCATCCTCGAGACCATCGACTCGTCCGACGAGTGGATCCGCTCCCGCTCCGGCATCGCGACGCGGCACTGGGCCTCGCCCCAGGAGACCGTCGCCGCGATGTCGGTGGAGGCCTGCGGCAAAGCGCTGGCCGATGCCGGGATCGCCCCGGAGAAGATCGGCGCCGTGATCGTCTCGACGGTGTCGCACTTCAAGCAGACCCCGGCCGTCGCGACCGAGATCGCGCACCGCATCGGCGCGGGCAAGCCCGCCGCCTTCGACATCTCCGCCGGCTGCGCCGGGTTCGGCTACGGCCTGACCCTGGCCAAGGGCCTGGTGGTGGAAGGTTCCGCGGAGTACGTCCTCGTCATCGGCGTGGAGCGGCTCTCGGACCTCACCGACCTGGAGGACCGCGCGACGGCCTTCCTGTTCGGCGACGGCGCCGGCGCCGTGGTCGTCGGTCCCTCGGACGTGCCGGCCATCGGCCCCACCGTGTGGGGTTCGGAGGGCGACAAGTCGGAGACCATCAAGCAGACCGTGCCGTGGGACGAGTACCTCGGCAAGGACGGCGGCGAGAAGTTCCCGGCCATCACGCAGGAGGGTCAGGCGGTCTTCCGCTGGGCCGTCTTCGAGATGGCCAAGGTGGCCCAGCAGGCGCTCGACGCCGCCGGGATCACCGTGGACGACCTGGACGTCTTCATCCCGCACCAGGCAAACATGCGGATCATCGACTCGATGGTGAAGACTCTGAAGCTGCCGGAGCACGTCACGGTCGCCCGTGACGTCGAAACCACCGGCAACACCTCGGCCGCCTCGATCCCGCTCGCAATGGAGCGGCTCCTGGCGACCGGAGCGGCGAAGAGCGGCGACACCGCGCTCGTCATCGGCTTCGGGGCGGGACTCGTCTACGCCGCGACGGTCGTTACCCTCCCCTAGGGCCCGGGATTCACGTCCCTGACCCTGATCCAACCCAGTTAGCTATAGAAGGAGCGCCACATGGCCGCCACCCAGGAAGAGATCGTCGAGGGTCTCGCCGAGATCGTCAACGAGATTGCCGGCATCCCCGTCGAGGACGTCCAGATCGAGAAGTCCTTCACCGACGACCTGGACGTCGACTCCCTGTCCATGGTCGAGGTCGTCGTCGCCGCCGAAGAGCGCTTCGACGTCAAGATCCCGGACGAGGACGTCAAGGGTCTCAAGACGGTCGGCGACGCCGCGGACTACATCGCGAAGCACCAGAAGTAAGACTGACGAGCGTTTGTCGCCACCTGGCGGTGGCGCCGTGACAATTCAGCACCCCCTGAGACGTGGAGAAAGAATTCCTGTGAGCCCGACCAATCGCACCGTGGTCGTCACCGGTATCGGCGCAACCACTCCGCTGGGTGGCGACAGCGCTTCGACCTGGGAAGGTCTGCTTGCCGGCCGTTCCGGCGTAAAGCCCCTCGAGGGCGAGCGCTTTGCCGAACTCCCGGTTCGTATCGCCGCACTGGCCGCCGTGGACCCCAATGACGTCCTTCCCCGGCCGCTGGCCCGCAAGCTGGACCGCTCGGCCCAGTTCGCGATCATCGCGGCCCGCGAGGCGTGGGCCGACGCCGGCTACACCGCCCCGGCGGGCGAGGACGCGTCGATCGCGCCCGAGCGCCTGGGCACCGTCATCGCCTCCGGCATCGGCGGCGTGACCACCCTGCTCGACCAGTACGACGTACTGAAGGAAAAGGGTGTGCGCCGGGTTTCCCCGCACACCGTCCCCATGCTCATGCCGAACGGCCCGTCGGCCAACGTCGGCCTGGAGGTCAACGCCCGCGCGGGTGTGCACACTCCGGTCAGCGCTTGCGCGTCGGGCGCCGAGGCCATCGGCTACGCCGTCGAGATGATCCGCACCGGCCGCGCCGACGTGGTCGTCGCGGGCGGCACCGAGGCGGCGATCCACCCGCTGCCGATCGCCGCGTTCGCCAACATGATGGCGATGTCCAAGAACAACGAGAACCCGACCACGGCCTCCCGCCCGTACGACAAGGCCCGCGACGGCTTCGTCCTCGGCGAGGGCGCCGGCGTCGTGATCCTGGAGTCCGCCGAGCACGCCGCCGCGCGCGGCGCCCGGGTCTACTGCGAGGTGCTGGGCCAGGGTCTGTCCGCGGACAGCCACCACATCGCGCAGCCCGAGCCGACCGGCCGCGGTGTCTCGGCCGCCCTGCAGAACCTGCTCGACAACACGGGTCTGGACCCGGCCGAGCTGGTCCACGTGAACGCGCACGCCACGTCCACCCCGCAGGGTGACACGGCCGAGCTGAAGGCCCTGCGCAAGGTCCTGGGCGACGACCTCGACCACATCGCGATCTCGGCCACGAAGTCGATGACCGGTCACCTCCTGGGTGGCGCGGGCGGCATCGAGACCGTCGCGACGGTGCTGGCGCTGTACCACCGCCTCGCCCCGCCGACGATCAACCTCGACGACATCGACGACGACATCGACGCGGACATCGTGCGCAACGAGCCCCGCAAGCTCCCGGCCGAGGGCCCGATCTCCGCGATCAACAACTCGTTCGGCTTCGGCGGCCACAACGTCTCCCTGGCGTTCCGGACCGTCTGATCCCCAGCAGTACGCACGAAGGCCCACCCGGGTGAATCCGGGTGGGCCTTTCGCGTTGAGCCGGGCTCAGACGACCTGGTGGAGCCAGCGCACCGGGGCGCCCTCGCCCGCGTAGCGGAAGGGTTCGAGCTCGTCGTCCCAGGGTTTGCCGAGCAGCTTGGCGATCTCCGCCTCCAGGTCGGTCTCGCCGTGGGCGGACCGGGCGAGGGCGGCGCGCAGCCGGTCCTCGGGGATCAGGATGTCGCCGTGCATGCCGGTGACGGCGTGGAAGATGCCCAGCTGCGGGGTGGAGCTGTAGCGCTCTCCCTCGGCGGTCGGGCAGGGTTCCGCGGTCACTTCGAAGCGGAGCAGGTGCCAGCCGCGCAGGGCCGAGGCGAGTTTCGAGGCGGTGCCCGCTTCGGCCTGCCAGGAGAACTCGGCTCTCCAGGTGCCCGGGGAGGCGGGCTGACGGATCCAGTCGAGGTTCACCCGCACCCCGAGCACGCCCGCAACGGCCCATTCCACGTGCGGACAGAGCGCACGCGGTGCGGAATGCACGTACAGGACTCCACGTGTCGTCACCGGGACCTCCAGTGTGGGACGAGGTCGGGAATAAACTCCAGAAAACGGACAGTATGTGACGTGATGTAATGTAACGGAAATTATTTGACATTGCGTTGCGGGACTTGCGGCCGAAACGCCACGGGAAAAAGCTACCGTGCGCCGGGGGTCATGGTGTGACGTACGGTCGCTCCAAGGCCCGTAAACCCAGAGCATTCACTCAGCAGGACGCCCCCGTGAGGACGCGGGGCGACGAGGAGGGACCTCCCGCATGCGCACCACCGCCCCACGCCGCCGCGCGCGTCGGACGCTTCCGGGTGCGGGCGCGGCGGTTGCCCTGCTGATCGCCGCGACGGGGGCGCTGGCCGGGTGTTCGGCCGACGGAGCGAAGTCCGGGGGCGAACGGGGGGCACAGGCCGCGCCGCGGTGGAACACGGCTCCGGCCTCGGTGGCCGCCGTGGGCGACTCCATCACCCGCGGTTTCGACGCCTGTTCGGTGCTGGCCGACTGCCCGGAGGCCTCCTGGGCCACGGGCGACGACCCGGAAGTCCACTCGCTGGCCGCCCGGCTGCTCGGGGAGGCCGAGGCTCCCTCCCGCAGCTGGAACTACGCGGTGACGGGCTCCCGGATGGCGGACCTGCCGGGGCAGCTGGCCTCGGCGGCCGCGCACCAGCCGGGCCTGGTCACGGTCATGGTCGGCTCGAACGACGCCTGCCGCCCCTCGGCTTCGTCGATGACCCCGGTGGCGGCCTTCCGCTCCGGCTTCGAGAAGGCCCTGGCCGGTCTGCGGGCCGCCTCGCCCGCCTCGCAGGTGTACGTGTCCAGCGTGCCGGACCTGCAGCGACTGTGGGAGCAGGGCAAGGACGATCCGATGGTGCGCCAGATCTGGAAGCTCGGCATCTGCCAGTCGATGCTCGCCGAGCCGACCTCGACGGCCGCCACGGCCACGGCCCGGCGCGAGCAGGTGCGGGCGCGCGTGGTCGAGTACAACGAGGCGCTGCGCGAGGTCTGCGCGAAGGACGAGCTGTGCCGCTACGACGGCGGCGCGGTGTTCCAGTACCCCTTCGCGGCGGACCAGTTGAGCCACTGGGACTGGTTCCACCCGGGCAAGGACGGGCAGGCGCGGCTCGCGGAACTGGCGCACCGACAGGTGACGTCCCCGCAGCCTCCGCGTTGACTTTCCCGGACGTGCGGAACCGGGGGCGGGTGTCAGGGCCCGCCCCCGGTCCGGTTCTTGGGTGCCGCATCCGGCCCCGGAGCTAGAGGTCCAGGGGCGCGGTCAGGCGGGTGTCGCCGTGCGAGTGGCTCGCGCGGACCTCGTAGGCGCCGCCGATCGACCGCCAGGCGCGGGCTTCCTCGTCCCAGATCTCGAAGGCGCGGGCGGGCAGGGCGATCTCGGTCTCGACGCTCTCGCCGGGTCCGGCGCTCACGCTCGCGAAGCCGGCCAGCCAGCTCGCCGGGCGCTCCTCCGTCGCGCTCTGCGCGCCGTCGAACGCAGTGGCGACGGGGGCCAGGTAGATCTGGACGGTCTCGCGGCCCGGCCGGGTGCCGGTGTTGGTGAGGCGGACCCGCGCGGCCGTGGGGGTGACCTCCAGGGACTCGTACTCCCACTGCGTGTAGCCCAGGCCGTGGCCGAAGGGGAAGGCCGGGGCGATCCCCTGCTTCTCGTAGGCCCGGTAGCCGATGAAGAGCCCCTCGCGGTATTCGAGGGCCCCTGCCGTCGGGGTGACCTCGGTGACCGGTGCGTCGGCGAACTCCGCGGGCCAGGTGGTGGGCAGCCGCCCGCCCGGCTCGGCCTCGCCCAGGAGTACGTCGGCCAGCGCGGCCCCGCCCTCCTGCCCGGGGAACCAGGTCAGGAGCACGGCGGCGACCTCCTCGCGCCAGGGGAGTTCCACCGGGGAGCCGGCGTTGACGACGACCACGGTGTTCGGGTTGACGGCGGCCACGGCCCGGACCAGGTCGTCCTGGCGGCCCGGGAGCGCGAGGTCCTTGCGGTCGAAGCCCTCGGACTCCACCCGCTCGGTGGTGGCGACCACCACGACGGCGGTGTCGGCGGCGCGCGCCGCTTCCACGGCCTCGGCGATGAGCTCGTCGGCGGAGCGCTGCGGGCCGAGGTGGAGGAAGGAGAACATGATCGCCTTGAGCGGCAGTGCGGTCATGTCGGGGACCTGGTAGGTCAGCGAGACCTCGACGGCCTCGCCCTCGGCGAGGGTGATCCGGGCCCGCTCGTTGGGGGCGCCGAAGAAGGCCTCGAAGGGGTCGGCCTCGTTGCCCATGGCCTGGACGCCGTCCCAGAGGGTCTCCCCGCCAACGGCCAGGGTGAAGGCGCCCAGTCCGCGGGTGCCGAAGGCGTGCTCGCCGCTCTCGCGCGGCACGAACCGCCCGGTGACCTCGATGCTCGCCATCGTCTCGTACGTGGCGCCCTCGGGCAGGTCGTCGCCGATCCACTGGACCTGGCCGCTCGGCAGGGAGCCCTCGCCGAGGACGGCGCCGGAGGCGTCGCGGCAGATCGCGCGGAGCTCGAAGCCCTTGTCGGCGGGGGTCAGCTCGTCGCTCGGGTCGGCGCCGACCGTGAAGGTGAGCGCGCTGTCGGCGAGGGCGGCGGTGAGGCCGTCCAGCGGGGAGACGATCCGCTCGGGGAAGACCGTGGCGGAGCCGCCGCCGAGGACCCGGGCGTCACGGGCGGCGGCGCCGATGAGGGCGACGGTGCGGCCCGCGGTGGTGTCGAGCGGCAGGGCGCGCGCCGCACCGGAGACGGCCTCGTTGCGGACGAGGACGAAGCCGCGGGCGGCGATCTCGCGGGCCAGGGCCTGGCCGTCGATGGCGGCCGGGACCTCGCCGACGACGGCGGGGGCCCCTTCCAGGATGCCCACGCGGGCGGCGAGGCGCAGGACGTTGCGCACGGCCTCGTCCACGGCGGACTCGGGGACCTGACCGGCGCGGACGGCGTCGGCGAGCGGGGCTCCGTAGACGGTGACGGGTCCGGGCATGGCCACGTCGAGGCCGCCGAGGATGTCGCCGGTGGTGGAACGGGCGGCCATCCAGTCGGAGACGTTGTAGCCGTCGAAGCCCCACTCGGCGCGCAGCACCTCGTTGACGAGGTGGGTGTTCTCGGTCATGGTCACGCCGTTGACCCGGTTGTAGGCCGTCATGATGCCCCACGGGTGGGCGTTGGCGACGATGGCCTCGAAGGGGGCCAGGTACAGCTCGCGCAGCGGGCGCGGGGCGATGACGCTGTCGACGGTGAACCGCTCGGTCTCGGCGTCGTTGCCGACGAAGTGCTTGACGGTGGTGCCGACGCCGCCGTCCTGGACGCCCTTCACGTAGCCGCTGCCGACCTCGCCGGTGAGGTACGGGTCCTCGGAGTAGCACTCGAAGTGGCGGCCGCCGAGCGGCGAGCGGTGCAGGTTGACGGTGGGCGCGAGCAGCACGTGGACGCCCTTGCGGCGGGCTTCCTGGGCGAGGAGGCGGCCTGCGCGGCGGGCGAGCTCCGGGTCCCAGGCGGCGGCGAGCGCGGTCGGGGAGGGCAGGGCGATGGACGGGTCGTCGGCGGTCCAGCGCACTCCGCGGACGCCGATGGGGCCGTCGGACATGACCAGGGACTTCAGCCCGATCTCGGGGACGGCGGGCAGGGACCACATGTCCTGGCCGGCCAGCAGCCGGGCCTTGGTGTCGAGGTCCAGCTTGCCCAGTGCCGCCTCTACGGCGTCGTTGCGGACCTGATCGGCGTCGGTCACGGCCATGCCTCCTCATTGAGCGCGGGTGCTGGCTCCATGGTGGACCGATTACCTGTAGAGCGGTAGGGTTCGTTATCTGTTCGTGATATCAGGATGCCGTACGGTCCTGCTGGCAGGCTGAAGCGGAAGGGGTGCCGGGGCGATGGCCAGGGCGAGAAGTGAGGAACGGCGGGCGGAGATCGTCCGCGCGGCCGTCGAGGTCATCGCGGAGCGCGGCTACCGCGGCGCCTCCCTGGGCGCGGTCGCCGAACGCGTGGGCCTGACCCAGCAGGGGCTGCTGCACTACTTCCCCACCAAGGAGGCGCTGCTGGTCGCCGTCCTGCAGGAGCGCGACCGCTGGGACACCGGCGGCGGCAGCCGCCCCGCGGCCGGCGAGTGGCGCCTCGACCTGCTGGCCTCGCTGGTGGACTACAACTCCATGCGCCCGGGAATCGTGCAGACCTTCTCGGCGCTCCTCGGCGAGAGCGTCACCGACGGCCACCCCGCGCGGGAGTTCTTCACCGAGCGGTACGCGCAGGTGCGCTCCGAGATGACGGCGGTCCTGCGCGGCGAGTTCGGCGACCGCCTCCCCTCGGGCCTCACCCCCGAACAGGTGGCCCCGCTGCTGGTCGCCGTGCTGGACGGGCTGCAGTACCAGTGGCTGCTCGCCCCGGAGTCGGTGGACATGCCCGGCGCCTTCCGCTCCTTCCTGACGCTCCTCCAGGGCCCCCCGGCCTGACGCCCCGGAGCGGCCGGGCATCCTGTCCCCCGGGGATCTACGAGGGGGATGGTCATGGGGGCCGTGGAGATGAACGCGGACGGGGCGACGGGCGCGGTCGCGGAGGGGGAACCCGCCGAGAAGAAGGTCTCGTGGTCGGAGCTGTTCTTCGACCTGGTCCTGGTGTTCGCGGTCACCCAGGTGTCCGCGCTCCTGCACCACGACCACACCTGGGGCGGCGTCGGCCGCGCCCTGATCGTCTTCGTGCCGGTCTACTGGGTGTGGGTCGGTGCCACCGTCCACGCCAACACCCATGACGCGGACCGCGCGCGGACCCGGCTGGGCCTCTTCGCCATCGGTCTGTGCGGACTCATGATGGCCCTGGCCGTTCCCGGCGTCTTCGGGGAGCGCGGACCGCTCTTCGCCTGCGGCTACCTCGGCGCGCGGCTCGCGCTCGCCCTGCTCGTCCACCCCGGCCTGCGCCTGCGGCCGTCCCCGGTGGCCCTGTCCGTGGTCTTCAGCGGGCCCCTCCTGGTGACGGGGGCCTTCCTCGACGGGTGGGCGCGGACCGGGCTGTGGGCGCTGGCCGCCGCGGCCGACCTGGCCTCCCCCCGGCTGACGCGCCGCCACATGATCCGCATCCCCTTCGACTCGGGCCATCTCGCGGAGCGGTTCGGGCTGTTCGTGATGATCGCCCTCGGGGAGTCCATCGTGGCGATCGGGGCTCCGGTGGCCGCCCGCGAGCACCTGGCCGCGGGCCCGCTGCTGGCCGTCGCCACGGCGTTCACCCTGGCCTGCGGCCTGTGGTGGGTGTACTTCCACCTCGCCGCCGACGCGATCCGGCACGGGCTGCAGGCGGCGGCCGTACCGGCCGACGTGGTGCGCCAGGTGCTCTCGTACGGGCACCTCTCCCTCATCGCCTCGGTGATCGCGGTCGCCGTCGGCATGGCGGAGGCCGTCGCCCGGCCGGGCGGCCGGCTGCCACTGGCCGTGACCGCCCTGCTGTACGGGGGCTGCGCGCTCTACCTCGCCACGTACGGGTACACGCGCTGGCACCTGTTCCACAAGTGGTCGCTGACCCGGCTGACCGCGGCGGCGGCCGTCCTCGCCCTGCTCCCCGTCGCGGCGGCGCTGCCCGCCCTGGGGGCGCTCGCCCTGCTGGCCGGGGCGGTCGCGGCCCTCAACCTGACCGAGCTGGGCTTCGTACGCCGCCGCGGCGAACTCCCCAGCCGCGCGGCGGCGTAGGCACGCACCGCCCGGCACCGCCGCGGGCGGCCCGCGCCCCGGCTGGCATGCTGTCCGGTTGAATCCTCCCCTCCCTAATGGGAGGGGATTTCTGGCTCACGCAGCCTGGCGGCCCAGCGGGCTGTCAGGTCTTACGCGATCGGCACCAGCCGGGTTGAGACCAGCCCGGACCAGCATGACGTGTGCGGAGTTCTTGTCCCTGGGGGACACGGCTCCGCACTCGGTGCAGGTATAGGTACGTTCCGAGAGAGGTAGTGCGTGCTTGGTTCTCGCTCCGCACTGCGCGCAGTCCATGGTGGTGTGCGCGGGATGGACAAGGTGCACGATGCGCCCGTGCTTGCGCGCCATCTCGATCAGGGCCGTCTTGGCGCCGCCGATCGCGGCGTCTGCCGCTTTGCGGGCCATGGTGGACTTGGCGAGGAACTTCGGGCGGAAGTCCTCCACCGCGAGGGCATCATGGTCGCGGACCACCTTCTTGGCCCACTTGCGGCCGGTGTCCTGGCGCCTCCGGGCGATCTTCTTGTACGCCCTCGCAGCCTGACGCCGGGCTTCACGGTAGCCCTTCGACTGGGCCTTGCCCCTGGGTGCGCGGCGGCGGGCCATCAACCGCTGATAGTGCGCCAGGCGACCGGCGGCTCTCCTGCCGTACTCGCCGTGGGGCAGGTCGTGATCGTCGGAGGTGGTGGTCGCGGTCTCCCTCACACCCCAGTCGATGCCGATCACCGCGCCCGTGGAGGGCAGTGCCTCGGTGGTCGCGGGGACCACGAAACTGGCGTACCAGTGCCCAAGGCTGTCCCGGTACACACGCACCGACGACGGCGGCTTGGGCAGATCCCGCGACCACACCACGGTCACACTGATGCCCCCGGCCAGATGCAGACGCCCGTCCTTCAGCCGGAAGCCGCGCTGCGTGTAGTTGAGCGTGGGATCCGTTACGTGCTTCTTCTTGTACTTCGGCATCCCGGCACGCTGCCGCATCGGCAACCGGGCCTTGATGTCCTTGAGCGCCTTCGCGCGGGACTTGGCGAAGTCCCGGATGATCTGCTGCTGCGGAACGCTGCTGCCCTCACGCAGCCACGCCATCGAGCGTCGGGCCTCGGTCAGCATCTTGTCGAGCTGCGACGGACCACACGTCACCTTCTCGCTGGCCGTCTTGTTCCGGGTGTGGACCTTGCGGGACATGGCCACGCACTCGTTCCACACCCACCGGCACCGCGCCCACTCCGCCTCAAGCCGGGTAAGCGCAGTGGACGACACGCGGACCCGGAAGGTGTGCCGGGCATGCCCGGCCTCCCCAAGGTCCATCAATGCTGTCGACACGCTCCCCAAGCTAGTCTCCCCCACTGACAACGAAAGAGACTGCAGGTCAGATGTACAGCGAAGTCCGCCACTCCGCGGCTCCGCCCCAAGGACCCATTCCTCCCGGGCTAAGTTCCGGGGCATCCTGAGAGAAATCCAGTGAAGATCGCCGCCGCGCAGCTGACCTGCGCCCCCGCCGACGTGCCCGCCAACGCCGCACGGGCGGCCGCCCTCGCCGTCCGGGCCCGCGAGGAGGGTGCGGAGCTGGTGGTCTTCCCCGAGCTGGTGCTGACCGGCTACGCGTTGCCCGCGATCGCCGCCGACCCCGGCCTGTGGCTGAGCGGGCCCGAGGATCCCCGACTGGACCCCGTCCGCTCCGCCGGGACCGCCACCGCCGTCAACGTCGCCCTGCGCGCGGACGGCCCCCGGCCCGTCATCGCGACCCTGGTGCACGACGCGCGGGGCGCGCACGTGACCACGTACGTCAAGCAGCACCTCTACCGGCACGAGCAGGAGGTCTTCGCCGCGGGCGGGGTCCCCGGCCGCTTCGAACTCGGCGGGATCGGCTTCTCCTTGGGGATCTGCTACGACAACCACTTCCCGGAGGTGCCCGGCGCGGGCGCGGCCGCCGGCTGCCGGGTCCACCTGGCGAGCTCGCTCTACGGGACGGGCGGCGGCATCGCCGAGCGGAGCACGATCCACCCCGGGATCGCCCGGGACCACGGGATGTACGTGGCCCTCGCCAACCACGTCGGACCGGCCGGCCCGTGGACCGGATGCGGCGGCGCGGCCGTATGGGCCCCGGGCGGGGCGCTGCTGGCCGAGGCCGACGACCGTACGCCGTCGCTCGCCCTGGCGGAGGTCGGGCAGGAGGTCGGACTGGAGGTCGGTCCGCAGGCCGGGCCGCCGGTCGGAGCCTGACGGCGGCGGCCCGCGAACTCCTCGCGAAACCGGGCCCCGCGCGGCGGTGGAAGGTGCCGTGGCGGCCCTCGGCGGGGGCCCCGGGCGACCGTCGCCCGCACCCGTGAGGGGGCGGACCGGCCGGTGCGCCCCAGGCGGCCACGGGACCGGCCAGTCGATCACCACACCAGGCCTGACCTGGGCTTTTGCCGTATCCACCGATAAAATCGGGACACGGGAAAGGGGTTCGAATGGACCGGAACGTACGCAGTGTCGACGACGTGCTCGCCCTGATGGATTCGCTCTTCGCACCGGAGGCCGACCGCTGGACGCCCGACGGCGCCTCCTGGTGGGACGGCTTCTACGCGGACCGCGACCGGCCGGTGCCGTTCTTCGCGGCGAAGCCCGACGAGAACCTGGTCTCCTGCCTGGAGCGCGGCCTGATCCCCCGCGGCGGCCGCGCCCTCGACCTGGGCTGCGGCCCCGGCCGCAACGCCCTGTACCTGGACTCGCTGGGCTTCGAGGTGGACGCCGTCGACCTCTCCCCCACCGCCCTGGCCTGGGCCGGGGAGCGAGCCCGTGCGGCGGGTTCGGCGGTCCGCTTCCACCACGGGGACGCCTTCGGCGAAGCGGGGGCCGCGCTCGTGGGACCGTACGACCTGATCTACGACTCCGGCTGCTTCCACCACCTGCCCCCGCACCGCCGCGTCAGCTACCTGGCCCTGCTGGAGCGGCTCCTGGCGCCCGGCGGCCGCTTCGCCCTCACCTGCTTCGCCTCGGGCGCGATGGGGTCCGAGCTGCCCGACGCCGAGTTCTACGGCCGGGCCCGCCTCGAAGGCGGCCTCGCGTACACGCCTCAGGCACTGCGCTGGGTGTTCTCCGACCTCGCGGAGGTCGAGCTGCGCCGGATGAACGACGAACCGCCCGCCTCGGCCTCCTTCGGCGAGGCCTTCCTCTGGACGGCGCTCTTCCGCAGGCCGGACGGGACCGGAGCGGCAACGGCCGCCTAGGCCTGCGCGCCGAAGGCCCCGAAGCTGCCGGCCGGGGTCTCCCCGGGGGCCTCGGTGGCCGCCCGGCCCTGCTCCGGCTCCGGCTCCGACGACTCGTCGGCGCCCACCAGGTCCCGGGCCATCAGCGTCGCTCCGGCCACCGCGCCGGGCATCAGGAACACGGCGACGAGCGGCACCAGGAACGCCAGCACCAGCGGCACCCCGAAGCCGAGCGCCAGCATCCGCCGCGAGCGCAGCAGTTCCAGCTGCCCGGAGAGCTCCACCCGGCGGCGCATCAGGGCGACGGAAGTGAGCTCCTGGGTCAGGAAGAAGCCCGAGACGCAGAATCCGACGGCCGGGACCACGGTCTGCCCGAGGACCGGGATGAAACCGAGGCCGAAGAGCAGGATCCCGTAGAGCAGGACCTTGCCGAGGATCCGCAGGCTGTCCCGGGCGGAGATCCACAGCTCCTGCCAGAGCGTGAGCCCCGACTCGGGGACCTCGCCGCCCTCGCTGCGGTCGACCTGCTCCGAGAGGGACTCGTAGAACGGCTGGCCCACGAGCAGGGTCACGGCGGTGAAGGTGATCACCGCGACGAAGAGCCCGAGGGAGAAGAGCAGGGCGGTCAGGAACCCGCGGAAGAGCCCGAGCCACGGCGAGGACCAGCCGTCGGCGAAGGGGGTCGCCCAGGCGGTCAGGTCGTCGGCGCCGTAGCCGAGGCCGATCAGGGCCCCGGCGTAGAGCACCAGGGAGACCAGCCCCGGCAGCAGTCCGAAGCCGAGCCACCGGCCGTGCCGGAACACCCATCGCTGTCCGGCCAGCAGATAGCCGAATCCCCCCGCAAGATCACGCATGGAGCCAGTCTAGGACCGGCGCCGCGCACGGCGAAGGCCGCACCCCGGTGCCAGGGTGCGGCCTTCGGCAAGCACTCGCCGCGAGCGAGGTCCGAGGGACCTCTCAGCGAGCTTCGAGCAGGGAGATCCGCAGATCAGACCGCGAGCTCGACCGTGATGTTGCCACGGGTCGCCTTGGAGTACGGGCAGACCTGGTGGGCCTTCTCGATGAGGTCCTTGGCGGTGGCGGCGTCCACGTTCGGGATGGTGGCCGAGATCTTGACGATGATGCCGAAGCCCTCGTCGTTCTTGCCGATGCCGACCTCGGCGGTGACCGTGGAGCCGGAGATGTCGGCGTTCTCGTTGCGGGCGACGACGCCGAGCGCACCCTGGAAGCAGGCGCTGTAGCCGGCGGCGAAGAGCTGCTCCGGGTTGGTGCCGGCGCCGCTGCCGCCCATCTCCTTCGGCGGGTTCACGACGACGTCGAGCGAGCCGTCGTTGGTGGCGACGCGACCGTCACGGCCGTTCTCGGCGGTGGCGACGGCGGTGTAGAGAACGTCGGACTGCTGGATGGACATGTAAGAAGATCCTCCTGGTAAATCGTCGCGACTCGCGCCCACGCGTCACGACGGTGTGGAGTGAGCCTAACGGGTGAAAGAAACGATCATCTTTCCGGTGTTGTCCCCGCGCAGCATTCCGAGGAAGGCCTCGGTGGCGTTCTCCACGCCCTCCACGACCGTTTCGTCGGCCACGAGCTGCCCGGAGCGCAGCCAGCCGGCCACGTCCTGGACGAACTGCGGCTGCAGCGCGGCGTGGTCGCTGACCAGGATGCCCTGCAGGCGCAGGCGCTTGCCGATGACCATCATCAGGTTGCGCGGACCGGGCGCGACCTCGGTGTCGTTGTAGTGGGCGATGGCCCCGCACAGGGTGGCCCGGCCGTTCACGTTGAGGGCGGAGATGGCCGCCTCCAGGTGGTCGCCGCCGACGTTGTCGAAGTAGACGTCGATGCCCTCGGGGGCGGCCTGCGGCAGCTGCTCGGCGACGGGGGCGTTCTTGTAGTTGAAGGCGGCGTCGAAGCCGTACTTCTCCGTGAGGAGCGTCACCTTCTCGTCGGATCCGGCGGAGCCGATGACGCGGGAGGCGCCCTTGATCTTCGCGAACTGGCCGACGAGGCTGCCGACCGCACCGGCGGCGCCGGAGACGAAGACGGCGTCACCCTCCTTGAAGGAGGCGACCTCGAAGAGGCCGGCGTAGGCGGTCAGGCCCGGCATGCCGAGCACGCCGAGGTAGGCGGAGAGCGGGGCGAGCGAGGCGTCGACCTTGGTGGCGTGCGCGGCGTCGAGCTCCGCGTACTCGCGCCAGCCCAGCGGGTGCAGGACGTGGTCACCGACGGCGAAGCCCTCGGCGGCGGAGGCGACGACCTCGCCGACCGCGCCACCCTGCATGGGCTGGTCGAGCTGGAAGGGCGGGACGTAGGACTTCGCGTCGTTCATCCGGCCGCGCATGTACGGGTCCACGGACATGTGGAGGTTGCGCACCAGAATCCGGCCGGCGGCGGGCTCGGCGTTCACCGGGGCCTCGCGCAGGGCGAAGTCCTCGGCGACGGGCCAGCCCTGCGGGCGGCGGACGAGGTGCCACTCACGGCTGACGGCAGGGATCTCGGACATGCGTCGCTCCAGGATGGGGGTGGAAATGCTTCACAACGTGAAACAACCATGCGCCTGGATATTTCATGTTGTCAAGTAAATGGGTACGCTGGTTCCATGCCCAGTCGTCGCGTAGACCCCCTGACCGTTGAGGTCGTCGAGCTCATCGGTACCGTCGTGGCCCGCTACCACGAGGAATACGAGCACGCGGCCGCCAGCCACCAGCTCACCGGGGCCCAGGCCCGCGTCCTCAATCTGCTCTCGCTGGAGCCGATGGCGATGCGCAAGATCGCCCAGAAGCTGAAGTGCGAGCCGTCCAACATCACCGGCATCGTGGACCGCCTGGAGACCCGCGGTCTGGTCGAGCGCCGCCCGGACCCGGCCGACCGCCGGGTGAAGCTGGCCGCGCCCACCGACGAGGGCCTGCAGACCGCCGACCGGCTGCGCGAATCTCTGGACTTCGCGCGCGAACCGCTGGCCGGCCTCTCCACCGAGGAGCGGACGGTCCTGCGGGACCTGCTCAGGCGGATGCTGGGCTGAGCCCGGCCCGGCCGCTCAACAGAAGATCCAGAACCGGCACGTCGGGCTGGGCGTTGAAGTGGGCGTGGGCGTCGGACTGACCGACCCGCTCGGCGCGGGCTGCCCCGGTGCGGTCGGCTTTACGGTTCCACCTGTCCCCGGAGCGCTCCGCGTCGGCCCCGGCGCCCCCGAGGCGGAGGCCGGCGGCGTGACTCCGGGCGTCCCGGGCTCCCCGGTGGCGCGGCCCGGCCCGCCCGTCTTCGCAGCCCCGGCGGTGGCCTTCGCGGTGGCAGGGCCCTTCCCCGACGGCAGGGCCGACGGCGCGGCCGGGGCACCCTCCAGGCTCGGCAGCGGGGCCGGAGCCGTGGGACCGGCGTTGTCCGTCAGCTCCACCCTGTCCGCCCGGTCGGACCGTTCCCCGTCGGTCGCGAGCCGGGCCATCGCCACCGAAGCACCGGTCGCGAGCACCAGCCCGAGTCCGATCGTCAGCACGGTCCGGCGGCGCCGCCGGTGCCCGGCGCGGCGGCGGGCACCGGCCCGGCCCCGCTCGGGGCCGGACAGTACGACGAGGGAGTCGGCGTACACATCGGCGAGCGCGGCGGGCGTCGGCTCCACGGCGGGAGCCGCGGCCGGTCCGGCGGGCGCGGCGGGTATCAGGTATTCGGCCGGGGTTCCGCACCCGGCGCACGCGAGCGCGCCGTTGAGGTGTCTCCGGCAGGCGGGGCAGTAGTTCATGGCGCCCGCAGGCTATGCGTTCAGCGGCAACATCCGCATCGCGGGAACGTAAGGATCCTGTGTGGAATCGTTTCCTCCATGTCCGTGAACCCAAGCCCGGTCACCCGGGAAGCCTTCGGCCCGACCGAGTTCCAGCTGGTGCTGCTGCGCCGGATGGCCGACTTCCAGCCCGGTCTGGCCGAGGAGGCCCGCCACCGGCTCGGCGCCTCGCTCGCGCAGCAGCGGGAGGCCAACAAGCGCTGGCAGGCCATGGTCCGATCGCCCCGCTCCCGGGGCGCCCTGGCCCGCTACCGCTCGGTGCTCGGCCCGCCGGAGTCCACCGGGTCCCGCGCGATCGGCGATCTGACCTGCGAGGCCCTGCTGTGGCGGGTACCGCTCTGGCCCGACCTGCGCTTCGAGGTGCTCGCCGCGCCGGACGGGGCCGTCTGGAACGAGTGGCTGGTGCGGGCTCCGGGGGCGCGAAGCCCCGTACTGGAGTCGGCGGAGGACCTGCTGCCCTGGTCGGCGACGGTGGACGAGGTGGCGCGGGCCTTCGCGCCGGTGCGTCCGATGGAGGGGACCGCGCCGACGCGGTGGCGGCTCGCGTTCACCGCGTCGGGGCGGGCGTGCGTCGCGGAGTTCACGTACGGGCTGCTCCAGGAGGTCTCCGTACGGGCGGACCTGCCCTGACGCTGGGCTAGGAGCGCAGGAAGGCCCGTACCCCCGCCGAGGTGGGGTCGTCGCCGAGCAGGTCGTTGTGCTTGAGGCAGCCCACGGGGGTGTTCGCGGCGCCGGTGAGCGGGACGCTGTCGTCGGGGTTGATGACCTCGTCGCAGTTCGACCAGAAGGTCGCGTACTTCACGGCGCCGGGGGTCTCGTCGCCGGCGTTGAGGTTCTTCACCACGTAGGAGCCGGGGGTCATGTCGCGGCAGGCCTGGTCCCACAGGGCGCAGGCCCAGGCGGTGGAGGTGCCGTGGTTGGGGCCGGCCAGGGAGACCCAGTGGTCCACCAAGGCGCCGCCGCCGCCGAACTTCACGTACCAGCGGGTGACGAGCGAGCCGAAGGAGTGGGCGACGAGGTCCACGCGGGCGGCGCCGGTCTGGCGGCGGACCTCGTCCACGTAGGCGGCGAGCCGGCTGGAGAGGACCTCGTTGACGGACTGGTGGGTGTCGTAGCCGAAGGAGAAGAGCTCGGAGTCGGCGTACCCGTCGGCGCGCAGGTCCTCGCGCAGGGAACCCCAGACTCCGGGATCGGCGTTGTAGCCGTGGACGAAGACCACCGGAACGTGTCCGGAGGCGGGGACGGCCGCCTGGGCCGGGAGGACGGGCGCGGCGAGCAGCGCCAGGCAGAGCGTCAGGAGGGCGAGCAGTCTCTGGCGGGCCGTCAGCATGGAGTCCCCTTTACCTTGTTACGCGCCAGTAGCACGATCAGTGCGGGCATGGTCGCGCCTGTCGGGACAGAAATCCACCCCCGTGCAGCACCCTCCGGCGCCTCTCGCACCCCTTCCGTATCGCACGACACCCCCCACCCGGAGCATCAAATCGGGCAATACGGGTAATTCACCCGAGAAGATACGAAGTGTGACCGGCACCCGCCGGTCTTCTTGCGTCAGCGCTCTCGGGAGGATCTGCCGTGACCGTCAGTCTTGAGCAGTTGCGCCGCTGCCACGTTGCCGTCGACCTCGGAGCAGCCAGGACCCGCGTCTACGTCAAGGGCGCCGGGCTGGTCGTGGACGAGCCCAGCGTCGCCGCGGTGAACACGCGGACCGGCGCACTCATCGCCGTCGGCACCTTCGCCGAACGGATGACCGGCCGCACGCCCGACTACATCCGCGTCGTGCGCCCCGTCTCCGGCGGCACCGTCGTGGACATCGAGATGGCCCAGCGCATGCTGCGCCACCTCCTCGGCGAGAAGCTGCGGCGCGCCCTGCGCCGCAAGCCGCGGCTGCGGGCCGCCGCCTGCACCCCGCACGACGCCGACCCGCTCGCCCAGCGGGCCACCGTGGAAACCCTCGTCGGGCTCGGCGCCCGCCGCGTCGAACTGGTCGACACCCTGATCGCGGCGGCCGTCGGCTGCGGCCTGCCCGTGGAGCAGCCGACCGCGACGATGATCATGGTGTGCGGGGCCGCGGCCACCCAGGTCGCCGTCCTGTCGCTGGGCTCGATCGTCACCGCCGTACGGATCCCGGTCGGCGGCGAGGCCATCGACCACGCGGTGGTCCAGCACCTGCGCCACGCGCACGAGCTGATGCTGCCCAGCCAGGCCGTCCGCCCGCTCCAGCTGGCCCTGCACGGCAACGGCATCACCGCCGAGGGCCCGGCCTCCACCCTCATCCACGGCCGCGACGTGTCCACCGGACTCGCCCGGTCCGTCCACGTGGACACCGCGGCCGTCCGGGACGCCATCTACACCCCGCTGACCGCCGTGCTCGACGGCATCGGGAAGGTGCTGCGCGACTGCCCGCCGGACCTGGTGGCGGACCTGACGGACCGAGGGATCATGATGGTGGGTGGCAGCGCCCTGCTGCCCGGCCTGGACCAGATGCTCCGCGACGCGACCGGAATGCCGGTGGCCATCGCGGAACGACCCGACATCTGCGCGGTACTGGGTCTCGGCATGATGCTGGAAGGGAAGATCGCCCCCATGGTTCTGAACCCGCTGGCCGAATGACGCACGCCGAACCGCTCCCCCCGGACGACGGCGACGGGCACCCCTCCAGCCTGCCCGTCCTCCTGGAGGCGGTCCTCAGCGTCGGCTCCGAACTCGAACTGCGGACCACCCTCCAGCACATCGTGGACTCGGCGACCGAGCTGTGCGCGGCCCGCTACGGTGCGCTCGGGGTCGTCGACCCCGAGCGCATCCGGCTGACCGAACTGTTCACGACCGGGGTGACCGAGGCCGAGAAGGCCGCGATCGGCCACCTGCCGGACGGCCGCTCCGGCCTGCTCGGCGCGCTCATCGCCGACCCGCGCCCCCTGCTGCTGGACGATCTGAGCCAGGACCCCCGCTCGGCGGGCTTCCCGCCCGGCCACCCGCCGATGCGCAGCTTCCTCGGCGTCCCGATCCGGGTCCACACCGAGGTGTTCGGCAACCTCTACCTCACCGAGAAGCGCGGCGGCGGCCCCTTCACCGACGAGGACATCGCACTGCTGCGCGTCCTGGCCTCGCAGGCGGGGATAGCGATCGGCAACGCCCGGCTGTACGAGACCGCGCGCCGCCGGGAGCGCTGGATCGAGGGCGCGGCCGCCGTGACCACCACCCTGCTGGCGGGCCGGCCCGCGGCGGACGCGCTGATGTGCGTGGCCGAACGGGCCCGGATGCTGGCGGACGCGGAGGCGGGGGTCGTCCTCCAGCCGACCCCCGAGGGCGGCATGGAGATCGTGGCCGCCTCCACCCACGGGGACCCGGGGGACCTGATCGGCACGGCCATCGCGCCGGGCTCCCCGGTCCTGGAACAACTCCTGGGCGGCGAACCGGTCTTCATAGAGGACTCCGCGACCGATCCCCGGATGACCACCCACGTGAGGGAGCGCTTCGGCCCCAGCATGATGCTCCCGCTCCAGAGCGGCGGCCAGCTGATCGGCACCCTGGCCCTGCCCCGGTCCCGGGGCGGCCCGCCGTACGACGCGGTGGACCGGCTCCTCGCCTCGCAGTTCGCCTCGCAGGCGGCCCTGGCCCTGGTCCTGGCGGACGCCCAGCACGACCGCGAGCAGCTGGCGGTCTACGAGGACCGCGACCGCATCGCGCGGGACCTGCACGACCTGGTGGTCCAGCGGCTGTTCGCCACGGAGATGATGCTGGAGAGCACGAGGAAGCGCTCCGTTTCCTCCCCGGCGGGCGATACGGTCGGCGACGAGCTCAGCCGGGCGGTGGACGAGCTCGACTCCACCATCCAGGAGGTCCGCACCGCCATCTTCACCCTCCAGCAACCCCCGACCGACGCCCCCACCACCTTCCGCGGCCGGGTCCTGCGCGAGACCGGCGGGGCGGCGGTCCTGCTGGGCTTCCAGCCGTCGGTCCACTTCGCGGGCGCGGTGGACGCACTGCTCCCGGAACCGGTGGCCACCGACCTCCTCTCGGCCCTGCGCGGCGCCCTGGCCGCGGCACACCGCCGCTCGGGGGTCAGCTCGATCGAGGTCGAGGTCGACGCGGTCCCCACCCGCGCCCGCCTCACCGTCTCCGACGACGGCCAGACGGATTCGGGCACCCGCGGCACCACACTGACCTGGGAATCCCCGATCTAGCCCTGCTGTAAGCGACGTTCGTCACGGACCAGCCGGCCAATGGACGACAGGCCCTAGGGTGACCCCGTGACGATCCGCCCATCGGCCCGCGCGGCCATCGCCTCCGTGACCGACCCCGGCAGCTTCGCCGAACTCCCCGTCCCGCCCGGGGAGTCGGCCCCCGACGGCCCCCTCGCCTGGAGCGGCTACGACGACTCCCGCGAGCGCGCCGCGCAGCGGACCGGCGAGGACGAGTCCGTGGTCATCGGCACCGCGCTGGTCGACGGCCACCCCGCCACCCTGATCTCCTTCGAGTTCGGCTTCCTCGGCGGATCCCTCGGCCACCGCACCGGCGACCGGATCGAGGCCGCCTACACCCACGCCCGCACCCACCGCCTACCCCTGGTGTCGCTGATCGCCACCGGCGGATCCCGGATGCAGGAGGGCATGCTCGCGCTGACCCAACTCCAGCGCGCGGCCCGCCAGTCCGCCCTCACCCGCGCCGCGGGCCTGCCGCAGATCGCCGTGCTGCGCGACCCCACCACCGGCGGCGGCTGGGCCACCCTCGGGGCCGGGGCCGACGTGGTGCTCGCGCTGCCCGGCGCCCAGGTCGGCTTCGCCGGCTCCCGGGTGCGGCCGGCGGACGCGGACCCGGCGGCCTACACCGCCGAGGGGCAGTACGCCGCCGGGCACGTGGATGCCGTCGTCCCCGCGGCGGAGCTGCCCGCGACCCTGGCGGCCTGGCTGCGGGTGTTCGCCGCGCCCCGATCCCCCGAGGCCGTCGCACCGCCGGCCGCGCTGGCCGACGTACCGCTTCCGCCCACCGGTTGGGACGCGGTGCGGCAGGCCCGCCGCCCCGGCCGGCCGCACGCACCGCAGTACCTGGACGCGTACTTCGACCTGCGCCTGCCCCTCTCGGGCGACCGGGCCGGCGGCACCGACCCGGGGATGCTGTGCGGTTTCGGCCTCCGACAGGGCGGGGCGGTCGCGTACGCCGCCCAGTGCGGCACCGCCACCCGTCCGGCGGGCTACCGTACGGCGGCCCGCGTCATCCGGCTCGCGGACCGGCTCGGCATCCCGGTGCTGACCCTGGTGGACACCCCGGGCGCGGCCAACGACGCCGCCGCCGAACACGCGGGCGCGGGCGCGGCCATCGCCGACACCTTCGCGGTGCTCGCCTCGGCCACCGTCCCCGTGACCACCCTCCTGATCGGCGAGGGCGGTTCGGGCGGGGCCCTGGCCCTGGCCGCGCCGGGCAACACCTGGGTCACGCCGGACAGTTACTTCTCGGTGATCGCCCCCGAACTGGCGGCGGCCATCCTCAAGCGCCCCCCGGAGGCGGCCCCGGCGACGGCGGACCAGCTGCGCATCCGCCCCCAGGACCTGGTCGACCTGGGCGTCGCCCGCGGGATCGTCCCGCTGGAGGAGCCGAAGGGCTAGCGGCCCCAGGTCCGCGGCGGCAGCTTCACGTCCATCCGGTACAGCCGGGTGATCTGCTGCGCCAGCTCGTTGTCGTCGCTGACCAGCAGCAGCCGCACGCGACCGAGCCCGTCGTGGCCGGTCACCGCCATGCCCTCGACGTTGTCGACCAGCGGGTGGTTCTGCGGCAGCTTCGACGGCGCGCCCGGCGTCGGGCAGCCGTCGAAGTCGCCGATCGCCGTCTTGCGCGCGGTCCGCAGCCCCGGGCCCTCGGTCAGCGCGGCCACCTTCGAGGTGTCCGTCGCGCCGAGGGGATCGGCAACGTACAGCCGGACCGTGATCTTGAACTGCTGGGTGAACCCGCGCTCCAGCACGAGGAGCCGGCCGTCGGGCGTCGGCGCGAGTTCCACGAGTCCGTGCCCGGCGTCCACCGGGTAGGCGTACTGGCGGCCCAGCACGAACTGCCCGTCGCGGACGCGCCGTTCCCAGGTCTGGATCCGCTGGAGCGTCCGCCCCTGCGCGTCCTTCCCGTCTCCGGCCAGCACGCCCTCCACCCCCGCCACCAGGGTGTGCCCACCGGGCAGCAGGGTCAGCGATTCGAAGGTCTGGTTGCCGGTGGCCCGGCCCTCGGGCGCGAGCTTGAAGGAGTCCGGGACCGGCAGCGTCTCCAGCACCCGGCCGGTGCGGCTGTAGCGGCGGATCGCCGGGGTGGTCTCGTCGGTCACCAGGTACGAGCCGTCGCGGTCGACCACGATCCCCTCGGAGTCGAGGACCTTGCCCGTGGCGGTTCCGTCGACCGTCAGCGGCAGCCTCGCGGTGGCCTGGGCCGTCGGGGTGTCACCGCGGCCCACCTCCAGCTGGATCAAGGGGAGTCAGCGGGGCGACCGGAGCAAGCAGGTCTACCGAACTGTCATATGGCGAATCGAAAGAGAACGGAAGGCCCGGCAACGCACCGGCAACGAACCCGCCAACTTCCCTTCACGTCCGGCCGGATCGGGCGAACTTCGCCGGGCTGATCCCCACATGGCGCCCGAAGTGCCGCGTCAGGTGCGCCTGGTCGTAGAACCCCGACGCCGTCGCCGCCTGCGCCGGCCGCATCCCCGCGAGCAGCAGCCGCCGCGCCCGCGCGACCCGGAGCCCGGTGAGGTACGCGTGCGGAGGGAGCCCGAACGCCTGCCGGAAGCTGCGGATCAGGTGGCTGGGATGGGCGTGTCCCAGGAGCGCGGAAGCCTCGTCCAGGGTGATCCCGCCGAGGACCCGCGCGTCCAGGAGCTCGCGCAGTCGGATGGCGGTCCTCGCATCCGGAACCCCGTACGGGATCTCGGGCCGCCCCTCCAGCCACCCGCGCAGCCGCTCCTGGACGAAGACGAGCCGCGACTGCGCCTCCAGCGGATCGTCCCGCCCGCCCAGCGCCCGGTGCAGTGCGTGGACCCGCTCGCGCAGGGCGCCGTCGAGCAGCAACGGGGCGTCCACGGCGGCTCCGGTCAGCGACGGCGGGAGCAGCGAGGTCTCCAGGTACAGCACGCGCTTGCGGAAGCCGGCCTCGGTGACGGTGCGGCCGTCGTGGACCACCCCGGGCGGGAGCAGGATCACGGTGTCCGAGACGCCGACCCCGTGCCGCTCGCGGTCGAGCCCGAAGTCGACGCGGCCGCCGTCGAGGATCATCAGCGTCCAGGTGTCGTGGACGTGGGCCGGGTAGGCGTGGTCGGTGAACCGGGCGTGGAAGACCTCCGCGATGCCCGGTACCGGCGGCTTCCAGGCGTGGACCGTGCTGAGCGGACGGGATATCGCGGCCATGTCAGGAACGTACAAGACCGGGCCCCGCCGCACCGGGCAGCCTGTCCGCATGACCACATCCGAGAGCACGCGCACGGTGAACATCGCGGAGAAGCTGGCCGGCTTCACCGAGCAGTGGGCCCCGCGCCGAATCGCCCGCGTCAACGACTACGAGGTCAAGATCGCCAAATTGCAGGGCGAGTTCGTCTGGCACACCCACGAGGACACCGACGAGCTCTTCCTCGTCGTCAGCGGCACCCTGACGATCCGGCTCCGGGCCGGGGACGTCGTACTGAACCCCGGCGAGATCTACGTGGTCCCGCGCGGGGTGGAGCACTGCCCGCAGGCCGACGAGGAGGCGGCGATCCTGCTGTTCGAGCCCACCGGCACCGCCAACACGGGCGCGCAGGGCGGCGACCGCACCCGGGAGCCGGTGGACGCCTAGGCCCCGGCCCCGCTCAGGCCTGCGGCGACCGCGCGTCGTAGCGGGCGAACCCCCGCCACCGCAGGGCCAGCAGGGCCAGTACGAGGACGCACGCGAGCCCGCCGCCGGTGATCGCTACGCCCGGGGAGGTGAGGTCGGCGGCGGTCCCGGCGAGGAAGTCGCCGAGCCGGGGACCGCCCGCCACGACCACGATGAAGACGCCCTGGAGGCGGCCCCGCATGTCGTCGGGGGTCGCGGCCTGGAGCATGGTGGTGCGGAACACCATCGACACGGTGTCCGAGGCGCCGGCCAGGGCCAGGAAGAGCAGTCCGAGCCAGAGGTTGCGGGTCAGCCCGAACACGGCGATGGCCAGCCCCCAGCCGGCGACGGAGATCAGGATCGCCACCCCGTGCCGGCGGATCCGCCCCTGCCAGCCGGAGAACAGCCCGCCGAGCAGCGCGCCCACCGCGGGCGCGGCCACGAGCAGGCCGACGGTCTTGGCGTCGCCGCCGTACCAGAGCACGGCGATGGCCGGGAACAGCGCCTTCGGCTGGGCCAGCACCATGGCGGCCAGGTCGGAGAAGAAGGTCATCCGGATGTTGGGCCGGGTGCCGAGGAAGCGCAGGCCGTCGAGTACGGAGGCCCGGCCCTTCTCGCCCTCCTCGCGCTCCGGCTTCATCGACGGCAGCCGCCACATCGCGTAGAGGGCGGCGCTGAAGGTGACGGCGTCGATCAAGTAGGCGGCCTGGTAGCCCCACCAGCCGACGATGACCCCGCCCAGCATCGGGCCGGCCGTCATCCCGAAGGTCATGGTGACGGAGTTCAGCGCGTTGGCGGCGGGCAGCTGCTCGTTGGGCAGGAGCCGCGGGATCATCGCGGAGCGAGCCGGCCCGTTGAGCGCCCCGCACAAGGACTGGAGCGCGACGACGGAGTACAGCAGCCAGACCCGGTGGTAGTCCAGGAGCGCGGCGCCGGCCAGAGCGATCGACAGGGCGGTCAGGCCGAGGGAGCTGTAGAGGCCGAGCTTGCGGCGGTCGACGGTGTCGGCGATGGCGCCGCCGTAGAGGCCGAAGACGACGAGCGGGACGAGCGAGAAGAGCCCGACCAGTCCGACGGAGAAGCTGGAGCCGGTGATCTCGTAGACCTGGAGCGAGATCGCGAGGGCGGTCATCGCCTGACCGAGCCAGGAAATGGTTCCACCGATCCACAGGCGCCGGTAGTCCGCCGAGGTCTTCAGCGGGGTCAGGTCGGCGAATATGCGGCGTCTGGGGCGCGTGGGCGAGGGTGGAGCCGTTGTACGAGTCACATCGGATCTTAACCAGGCACCACCCGGGGTCCGGCCGGATTTTCGACGGACCGCACCCCCCGCCACCCGCCCGAAACAATCGCCCCACCGGAATCCGGGGCCCCGCGGCGGGCCGGATCCTGCCGGTAACTCGCCACTATCACCGGACATTTGACCGAATAGACGTGCGCTCCTCGCCTGGAGTTCAGCTCATGATGAAAAGACTCGTATGTCCAGGGAGGCGCAGTGATCGAACCTGGCACCAGCACCACGAGCACCAACACCCCGAGCGCGACGGGGGCGGTCTTCCCGCTCACCGTGGGGGTCGAGGAGGAGTTCCTCCTCATCGACGCCCGCACCCTGCGGGTGGTCCCGGCCGCCCCGCTCGTCCTGTCCACCGCCGCGGGACTCCCCCAGGAACTGCACCCCGAGGGCACCCGCTACCAGGTGGAGATCTCCACCCCGGTCGCCGACTCGGCGGCGACCCTGCGCAGGGAGCTCGCCGGACTGCGGCGCACCCTCGCGCGGGCGGCCCGCGCCCACGGCTGCCGGCTGCTGGCGGCCCCCTCGCCGGTGTTCGCCGTGGAGGGCCCGCTCCACCTCACCGATGACGAGCCGCGCCAGCGCGAGCAGCACCGGCGCTTCGGCGCCCTCACCGACACCCTCGTCAGCTGCGGCCGGCACATCCACATCGGCACCCTCGACGTGGACACGGCCGTCGCGGTGTCCAACCGGGTCAGACCCTGGCTTCCCACACTGATCGCACTCGCGGCCAACTCGCCCTTCTGGGGCGGCCGTGACACCGGCCACGCGAGCTGGCGGGCGATGGCCTGGGCGGGCTGGCCCTCGGCGGGCCTGCCCCCGCACTTCACCTCGACGGCCCACTTCCGGCGTTCGGTGCAGACCCTGCTCGGCTCCGGGGCGGCCCTCGACACGAAGATGGTCTATTGGGACCTGCGCCCGTCGGGGAACTGGCCGACGCTCGAGATCCGGGCGCCCGACATGTCCCCGGACCTCGACTCGGCCGTCCTCCAGGCCGAACTGGCCCGCGCCCTCGTCGCGACGGCCCTGCGGGAGATCGCCGAGCAGCGCCCCGAGCCGCCCGTCCGGGACGACGTACTGCGCCTGGCGCGCTGGCGTGCGGCCCACGACGGCCTCGAAGGCTTCGGCCTGGACCCGTACACGGGCACCGAACTCCCGGCGGCCGACCTGGCGGAAGCCCTGCTCGACCTGGTGGCCCCCGACCTGGCCGCCTCCGGCGACCTGGACCACGCCGCGAAAACCATGGCGTCGCTCCTGCGCGACGGCTCGGGCGCCCACCGCCAGCGCGCAGCCTTCGCCCGCCGCGGCGACCTGACGGACGTCCTGCGCTACTTGGCAGACGAAACGGAGGCCTTCTGACCCACCCCCGGCGGCTCCCTCGGGGACTCTTGCCACGCTTCTCCCCCCGCCAGGGAAACCGGATAAAGCTCCGGAAACGCCAAAGCCGCAGGTGAGATCGTTTCTTCACCTGCGGCTCGCAGTGGGGCGGGTGGGACTCGAACCTATTGGCGTGACCCGTCTCGCCTGGGGTTTCCCCAGAGAGTCTGACATTACCGCCCGTTTCGATCCTGCTCGATCCAGCTCAGCCTTGCCGAATTGGACTTGGTGAGGCGATCGCCTCACCAACATCCTGCGTCGGCTGCACCATCGGAGACTGGATACCCGCACCGTCTACCTCCGCGCCCGGCAACCAGGTGCCGCCCGGTACGGAAGCGGCCTGGGCAAGAACCGCTGGGTCGTCGAAGCGGCCTTCGCACTTCTGCGCTGGTTCTGCCGACTGCGTATCCGCTGGGAAGTCCGCGCCGACATCCACCAGGCATTCCTCACCCTCGGCTGCGCGATCGTCTGCTGGCGGCGCCTCAGAGAACAGTGCTGATCTGAGCCCTCAGCCCGAACCGGCGACCAGTGCCTCGCCGAGCGGGGTGCGCCGGTAGAGCACCGACCGTCCGGACCGGGCGCGAACGAGCAGCCCCGCGCCTCGCAGGATGGCGAGGTGGTCGCCTACCGCGCCGGGTGCCATGGCGAGGCTTCGGGCGAGGTGGCTGGTACTGGCCGGGGCGTCCAGCGCCAACAGCAGCCGAGCCCGAGCCCGGCCGACCAGAGCGGTCAGCGCGTCCGGTTGGGGGACGGTCTCCTGTTCGCCCCACAGGGCGGCGGTGCCGCGGGCTGGATAGACCAAGGTCCTGGGCCAGGGGTCTTCCAGGTGGGCGGCGATATGCCCGACGAAGACCGAAGGGATCAGCAGGAGCCCGTCGCCGGCGAGGCGGACTGTTCCGCCTCGGAAGAAGCCAATCTCGATACCGCCGGCGCGCCAGGCGACGCCCGGGTGCAGGCTCTCGATGGTCGCCGCCCATCCGTGTTCGCCGATCACACCCACCCGGTGCACGACATCGCGCTCACAGATCGCGCGCAGTTGCGGCCAGTCCGCGGCGAGCAGCTCGTGCCACGCCTGGCCCATCGCCTCGGCGATCCTGGAGACGGCGTCCGTCGAGTCCAGCACTGCGCGTACGCGGGGATCACGGGCGGACGGGCCGGTCGCGGTGGCGGCGAATTCGTGGCGAGCCGCTTCCAGCGGTGTGGCCCGGATCACGGCCAGGTCGTCAGCCCAGGTCTGGTTCAGGCCGCGCGGGGGCGGGGCGACGAAGTTCGGTCCGCCTTGCGGGGTCTGCAGCGCGAGGGCGGCGTTCAGTTCGGTCTCGCGGCGAAGCCGTTCAAAGGCCGGCATGAGCCGGGCGGCCCAGGCTCGCGGCAGCGGCTGGCCTTGGCCGGCGAGCGAGCGCAGCAGTAGGCAGAGGTCCAGTGCGGGCGACACTGCGAAGCGGCTGCGCAGCAGGTCCTCGACGGAGACTTCGAAGCGCAGCACCCGGCCATGCTACCCCGGGACATCCATTCCGATTCGTCCAGCGACGAATCATTGGTGAGTGGCGTGGGCGCACGGCGAGGCTGGGCGTCATGATCCCAACCGCCGAACCCGCGCAGGTCAACCACCGTGCCACCTACCGGGAGGTGCTGGCCGAGCCGCGATTCCGGCTGCTCTTCTCGACCCGCGCCGTCGCGATCACCGCGGACGCGCTGCGGATCACCACGTTCTCGGTGCTGGTCTTCGCGGCCACCGGCTCCGCGCTGTTGAGCGCACTGGCCTTCGGCATGGGCTTTCTCCCGCAGTTGTTCGGCTCGCTGCTGCTGGGCTCACTGGCCGACCAACTGCCGCCCCGCGCGCTCATCGCCGGCGGCTACGCCTTGGAGTGCGCCGCCGCCCTGCTGCTCGCCCTGGTGCGGATGCCGATCGCGGCGAGCCTCGGTGTCGTGGCGCTGGTCGCCCTCGCCACACCGGTGTTCAGCGGCGCGTCGAGTCGGCTGGTCGCGCAGTGGCTGGAGGGCGACGCCTATGTACTGGGCCGTTCACTGAACAACATCGCTGCCTCCGGCGCGCAATTGTTCGGTCTGGCGCTGGGAGGTGCGGTCGTCGCGGTACTCGGCCCGCACCGGGCGCTCGCGGTGAGCGCCGCCCTCTACCTCGGCTGCGCGCTCGCTGTCCGCCTCCGGCTGCCCCGGCTGCAGCCGGGAGACTTCGGCGGCACACCCGGCACCGCTCGGGGCGAGGGCGGGGCCGTCCGGGCAAGCCTGCACGGTGCCGGCCTGCTGCTGCGCGGACACACGGTGCGACGACTGATGCTGGCCCAGTGGCTACCGCCCGCGTTCGTGGCGGGCGCGGAAGGCCTGATCGTCGCCTACGCGGGAGGACGCCACTTCGCGCCCGGCTGGTACGCGGTGCTGATGGGCTGCCTGCCGGTCGGCATGCTGGTCGGTGACCTACTGGTGGGGCGACTGCTACGGCCGCCCACCCGGGAACGACTGATAGTCCCGTTGATCGCGCTGATGGGACTGCCGCTGGTCGGCTTCGCCACCGAGCCCGGAGTGGGCGCCTCGTCCTGTCTGCTGCTGCTCTGCGGATTCGGATTCGCCTACGACCTCGGCCTGCAACGGCCGTTCCTGGACGCCCTGCCGCAGGACGGCCAGGGTCAGGCCTTCGGTCTGCTCGGCTCCGGCGGCATGACGCTGCAGGGCGTCGGGCCGGCCTGCTTCGGCTCGGTGGCCGCCGGCATCGGAACAGGCGGCGCCATCGCCCTGGCGGGCGGCGCGGCGGTGCTTACCGCCGGCTGGATTCTCACCTGGCACCCGCCCGCCTCCCCGGTCCCCGTCCCGAACTACTCAACGGGATCAGAGAACGGCACCGAACAGCATGCGTGCAGTTCTCCTGCACAGTAACCGTCGCAGGTCGGGTCGGCCGCGAGCCGTCACGCACCCCACCCCCAGGTCTCTCTGACAGGCAGTCATTCCCGGTGGCTCATTATGTAAGGAGTCCTAAGCCTCGGCTCTGCCGGCCGTTGCGGACCACATACGGGATCTTGAGACCACGAACAGCTCATGGAAGGGCCATGCCGCATGATCGATGAATTCGCGAAGGACAACCTGCACGGGAGACTGCGGCGGGACCGCGAGGCGCTGCTCTGGAAGCTCGACGGCTTGTCCGAGTACGACGCCCGCCGGCCTTTGACGGCGACCGGGACCAACCTCCTCGGCCTGGTCAAACACGTGGCCAACGTCGAGGCCAGGTACTTCGGCGAGGTCTTCGACCGCCCTTCCCCGGAACCGCTGTCCCGGTGGCAGGACTCCGACGGCAGCGATCAGTGGGCGGCCGAGGACGAGACCCGCGATCAGATCATCGGGTTCTACCGGCGCACGTGGGAACACTCGGACACGACGATCAACACGCTTCCCCTCGACGCCCCCGGCCACGTGCCGTGGTGGCCGGAGCCTTATGCCGACACGAACCTGTTCGCCGTCATGGTCCATGTCCTCGGCGAGTCCAACCGGCATGCCGGGCACGCCGACATCCTGCGCGAGGGCCTCGACGGCCGGACCGGGATGCGCCCCGAACACGAGAAGCAGATCGACGAGGAAGCCCGTGCGGCCTACCGCGCGAAGATCGAGCAGGCCGCCAGGTCGGCCGCACCGATCAAGGCTTAGAGGTTGTCTCACGCGACTTGATGTTCGTGCGGCATGATGCCGGTCGTGGGTGCTGTACACGACAGCCTCGCCCTCAAGCCGCTCATCCGCGGCGTACCCGCCGTCCGGTCCCGCCGGGGGACCACGGCGGCGCCGACCGTCAAACTCCGCGCGGACAAGGCGCACTTCTCCGCCGAACGCCTGGCCTGGCCTGGCCTGGCCTGGCCTGGCCTGGCCTGGCCTGGCCTGGCCTGGCTGTGCGATCGCGGGCTCGTCGCGCGCATCGCGCGGCCCGGCACATCTCAACTTGACCAGGGCCTTTGTCCAAGACTTCCTCAAGGTCGGACCAAGCCTGTAGCGGCAGCCCGCGCGCCGACCGGGATGCGCATACTTTGTGCCTGCATGACAGGTGATGCTGAACGGGATGCGCTGCCGGGGCGGCGCCAACTTGTCCGGGCGGCGCTGACCGGGGCGGTGGCGGTGGTCGCCGGGCTGGTGTCCGATACCGCCGCGACCTCGACCGTCACCCGGCCCGAGGGGAAGGGCCGGCGGCCCAGGACTCCCGAGGCCGCGCTACTGGAACTGGCGGCGGGCAATGCCCGCTGGCGGACGTTCCACGAGCAGAATCCGGACCGGACGCGGGCCGTACGGCAAACGCTGGTCACCGGCCAGCATCCCTTCGCCGTGGTCCTGGGCTGCGTCGATTCCCGAGTCCCGCCGGAGCTGGTCTTCGACCAGGGCCTGGGTGACCTGCTGACGGTGCGCTCGGCAGGCTCGATTCTCGATGAGGCGGTCCTCGCCAGCATCACCTACGGAGTACTGGAGTTGGGCATCCCGCTCGTCGTCGTTCTCGGGCACCAGTCGTGCGGTGCCGTGACCGCCGCCGTCCACGCAGCCCAGGGCGGGGAGCTGTTGCCCGGCCATATGCAGTACCTGGTCGACCAGATCCGTCCGGCGATCGACCGCACGCTTGCAGGCGCGGAGCGCGTGGATGCCGCCATCACGGTGAACGTGCGGCTGGTGCGCTCCCGCCTGGTCGCCGAGCCCGACCTCACGCCCAGGATCACGGCGGGCAGGCTGGCCGTGATCGGAGCCCGGTACGAACTGACCAGCCAGCGGGTTCACCGGATCCACTGACCCCCGCCCACAGTCAAGTGTCCGGCGGAACCACACCCGCTAGACTTGCAGAGTTATGCAATTTACTAGTTCTGGATTCTATGGACGGGGGTTGCGGTGTGGCCGGGTTCGAGGAAGCGGCGCTGGAACGGGTCCGGGTGGCGCGGGCTCGTCTCCGGGCTGCGCGGGAGGTTGACGATGCCTTCGAGGAGGCGCAGGCCGCGGAGGAGTTGGAGGATGCGCTGCGCGTGGCCCACGATCACGGCGTGGCCACCGGCGGGGACAGCCAGTGAATCGGATGGCGTCACGGTCTTGTTCGAGGCCGCGGTGATGGCCCGGCACCCCAGCGGGCAGCCGGCGCTGCCGCAGACGCGCAGGCACACGTGGACGGTGCCGCTGGTACCGGGCTCGGTACGGGCCGCCCGCGAGCGCACGGAACGATCCCTGGTTCTGTTCGGCCTGCAGGGCGCCTCCTCCCTGTTCGGGGCCGTGCTGCTCGTGGTCAGCGAGCTCGTCACCAATGCGGTCCGCCACGCCCCGCAGTCCCCGGAGGCCGAGGTCACCCTCCACGTGACGGACCACATGCTCGTGGTCTCCGTCGCAGATCTGGACCCGCGTCCCATCACGCTGGCCGACGCCGACCGGGCCTCAGGGCAGGGGCTACGCACGGTGGCCGACCTGGCACGCACCTTCGGTGGCGACGTCCGTATCGAGCCCGCTTCTGGCGGGCGCGGCAAGGCGGTCATCGTCCGCTTCATCCTGCCCGAGGGAACCCCATGAACAGTATTGAGCCCCGGGCTGTCCAGCTCTACGAGATCACCTACCTCGGCACCGGCGCCGTCGTCGATACCCGCACGGTCGAGGCGAGCGAGGTGGCAGCCGTCATCGAGCATGCCGGCGAGCACGGCATGAAGATCCTTGTCCGCCCGCACATCCCAGCCCAGGATGAACCCGACACCCGGATAGGAGGGCAACCGTCATGACGGACGACAGGCCCGCGCAGAGCGAGGCGGCGAAACAGGAACGGTGGCTGGCCAAGGGCGTCGCGCTGCGTGCCTTCTTCTACATCTTCGGCACGCACCTGTTCGCCGGGTTCGTATGGCTGCTCTTCTACCTCGGCCAGCACGCCCAGAAGTGAGGAGCGGCCGTCTTCCGGTGTCAGAAGCGCGTTGAACCCGCACTAACGGAAGACGGCCGCCGCATGTGGGGCGCGGCCCTGACGGGGCCTGCGCCGGGTGTGCCGCCTAGATGTGGCTGGTGGCACGCAGGTCGGCCAGGAGTTCGGCCTGGCCCTCCAGGACGCCGGAGAGGATGCCGCGGGCGACCCGCAGCAGTTCGGCGATCTGGGGGTGGGTGAGCTTGTAGTAGACGTTGGAGCCTTCGCGACGGGTGACCACCAGGTTGGCCTTGCGCAGGACGGCCAGCTGCTGGGAGAGGCTCGCCGCCTCCACCCCGACCTCCGGCAGCATCTCGGCGACCGCGTGTTCACGTACGGCCAGGAGTTCCAGGACGCGGATGCGGACCGGGTGCCCCAGCGTTTTGAAGAACTCCGCCTTGAGCTGGTACAGCGGTGTGCTCACCTGGGTACCCCTGCCGTGACTGCCCATCTCATCCACCCGGAACCGTTCCTTCAGCGGGGCATTCGCTCGCCCCTCTTCACACCTTGTGACCTCCACAATTGCAGATCCCTGCAACTCCTGGGACCCGGTGGGCGGCTTTCGTGACGTTCGACCCTCGCAGAGCGGGTCCTTCGCCGGTCAGGCCTTCTTGAGGAACTCGGTCCGCAGGACCAGGCCCTTGACCTGCTTCGTGTTGCACTCGACCTCGCCCGGACGGGAGGTGAGACGGATGTTCTTGACCAGGGTGCCGCGCTTGAGGGTCTCGGAGGTGCCCTTGACCTTGAGGTCCTTGATCAGGGTGACCGAGTCGCCGTCGGCGAGCGGTGTGCCGTTGGAATCCTTGACGATGATGTCGCTCATGGCGTGGGTGTCCTTGCCGTTCTCGTAGATCGTGCTGGTGCTGGTGTTCAGGTGAGGGCGGGTGCGGCCGGATGATTCGGGTCCGGCCAGTCATCGGTGCGCCACTGCTTGACCGCGTCCTGGGCCCCGTGGGCGGCCAAGGCCGCGGAGAGGTCGCAGTGGACGGCGACGGGCGGGCACGTGGCGTCGGGTACGAGAGAGCCGTCCGCGGGTATCGCCGCGAGCTCCAGGCGGCGGCCGTTCTCGGCGAGGTGGCGTGCGGCCTGGGCGACGGCGATCTGCCCTCCGGCCGACCAGCCCATGAGTCCGGTCAGGTCGAGGATGACCGGTCCGGTGCCCCGGGCGAGAGCCCACCCGATGGCGCCGGTGAACCGGTCCACGGCTTCCGCGCCGAGGTAGCCCGCCAGGGACAGCACGCCCAGGTCCTCGCGGGTCGTGTACCGCCATTCGATCGTCATCGTCAGTTCCTCGGCTTCACAGGGGGAGGGTGATCCAGATGGCCTTGCCGCGCCCGTCCACGTCCGGCCTTACAAGGGCCGTGCCGCCCAGCTCCATCGTCATTGCGACCACCATGGCCAGACCGCTGCCCGGGGCGGTGGCGAGCGCCCCGAACAGGGCGGGCTGGTAGGGGTGGCGGTCGTGGACGGCGAACGCGAACGCCCCCGGCCCGTGCGCGTAGGTGACCGTGATCGTCGGAGAGGTCAGGGCGGCATGGCGGACGGCGTTGGTGACCAGCTCGGCCAGGATCAGCAGGGCCGGGCCGACGCTGGGATGGCAAAGGCCCACGCCGCACTCCACCAGGACCCGTTCGGTGGTCTCGCGGGCAATGCGGACGGCCGGGCCGGTGGCCGGCACGTCCAGCACGTGCCGGTAGGGCATCGTCTCGACCCGGACACTCACCGGCCCGCCCCCGAAACCGTGCGGGCCAGGCGGAACCCGGACACCTGCTGCGGGTGCAGACGCAGCAGGGTGTCGTGCGGGCCGTGGGCCCAGCCGGGCAGGGTGCGCCGGTAGTGGGCGGCCTCGTCCGCATCGGCGATGACGTCCGCCGGCCCGTGAGCGGTCACCGTCCAGCCGGTTCCGGCCGGGGTGCGGATCTCATCGACCTGGTAGGTCAGCAGTACACGCCCGGGGATGGTGGCCGCCTGGACGGGCGAGCGGACGACGATGCGCCCGTACTCCATCACGTGCACGGCCGGGCGGACCACGGCCAGCTCCCGCTGGACGTAGACGAGTCGGCCTTGGCTGGAGCCTTCGAGGAGCCACAGGGCCTCGGTGCCGGAGACTTCGATCATGCGGCGGTCGGCGGGGACGGTCATCGTGCGGCCTTCCGGATGCGGTGCGGTCGGTGATGCGTACGGGGCAGCAGTCCCGCCTGCTCCAGGTGTTTGCGGGCCCCGGCGATGGCTTCCGGGGTGGTGGCGTACTCACGTCCCTCCAAGCGCAGCAGGTCGAGTGCGCCGACGGCGTCCAGGGCCTGGCGCTGGCCGGGCCGGATGCCGGAGGTCATGACGGCGATGCCGCGCCGGTTGAGCTTCTCCACCGCGTCCTTCAGCACCAGGGCGCCTGTGGCATCCAACGTCGTGATGCGGGACATCCGCAGGATCACCACCTTCACGTCGGCGACCTCGGAGAGTTCCAGGAGGAAGCGGTGGGCGCCGGCGAAGAAGAGGGGGCCGTCGATGCGGTAGGCCACGATGTGCTCCGCCAGCAGGGCGTGCTCCTCGTCGCTGTGCTCACCGGGCAGATCCGGGCGGAAGTCCACCTGCTCCATCCGCGCCTGGCTCGCCACCGCCTTCAGCGCGAGGGCACCTGCGACGACCAGCCCGATGATCACCGCGTAGACGAGGTCGAGGACCAGGGTCGCGGCGGCGGTCAGGACCAGTACGACGGCGTCCGAGCGCGTCGCCTTCGCCATCGCCCGCAGCGAGCCGACCTCCACCATGCGGATCGCCGTCGCCAGGAGCACGCCGGCGAGCGCGGCCAGCGGGATCTTCGAGACGAGCGGGGCCGCAGCGAACACGATCACCGCGAGCACTGCGGCGTGGGTGAGTGCGGCCAGGCGGGAGGAGGCGCCGGTACGGACGTTGACCGCGGTCCGCGCGATCGCGGCCGTCGCGGGGACGCCGCCGAACAGCGGGGCCGCCAGGTTGGCAATGCCCTGACCGAAGAGTTCCTTGTCCGGGTCGTGCTGCTGCCCCACCGTCATCCCGTCCGCGACCGTCGCCGACAGCAGAGACTCCAACGCGGCGAGCGCCGCGACAGCCACAGCGGGGGCGAGCAGCGAGCCGAGGGCGGACAGGTCCAGGAAAGCGAGGGAAGGGGCGGGCAGGCCGGAGGGCAGGTCACCGATCGGGGCCGCCGCGTCCAGGTGGAAGACCTGCGCGAGCACGGTCGCGGCGATCACCGCGACGATCGAGAACGGGATCGTCGGCTTCCAGCGGGCCCCTGCCAGCATCACCGCCGCGACACCGGCCGAGAGACCGATCGCGGTCCAGTTCGGGAACGCCACGAACTCCACGAGCGCCCGCCAGGCCACGAGCAGGACCTTCCCCCCCTCCGGCTTGGCCACACCGAGCGCATTGGGTATCTGCTGAAGGCCGATCACACACGCGATACCAAGGGTGAACCCCTCCACCACCGGCGCCGGCACATACCTCATGTACTGCCCGGCCCGCAGCAGCGCGAGGCCAATCAGCAGGACACCGGCCATCAGTCCGACCGTCAGCACGCCACCGGGCCCGTACTGGGCGACGATCGGCACCAGCACCACGGTCATCGCACCGGTCGGCCCGGACACCTGGAGGTTGGAGCCGCCGAACAGGGCGGCAAGCGCGCCCGCGACCACCGCGGTGGCCAGCCCCGCCTCCGCGCCCAGCCCGGAGGACACACCAAAGCCGAGCGCGAGCGGCAAAGCGACAATCGCCACGGTCAGACCGGCCAGCAGATCCCGGCGGGGACTACGACCCATGACCGCGAAATCAGCCCGCGCCGGCAGCACCGAGCGGACCCGCCCGAGCACGGAAGCCAGGAAGGTGGTCACGGTCACGAGGCCGGGACCTCGGACTCCCGCAGCTCCTCCAACAGCTCGCTCTGCCCGGTCAGCACCTCGGTCAGAATGCGCCGAGCCGCCAGCATCAGCTGCGCGACATCCCCGCCCGCCAGCTCGTAGACCACGGTCGAGCCGTCACGCACGGAGGTCACGATCCCCGACCGGCGCAACACCGCGAGCTGCTGCGAGAGCGCAGACGGTTCGACCTCGATCGCGGCGAGCAGGTCCCGTACCGGCATCGGCCCGTCCTGGAGCAGCTCAAGAACCCGTATCCGCACGGGGTGCCCGAGCATCCGGAAGAACTCGGCCTTGGCCTGATACAGCGGAACCGGCACGGTCTCGCACCCTTCTCATCACCCCGCACGCCGGGGCAGACAGCTGGTGCTGTGCCCGCGGCTACCTACGGACACAGCACCCACAGCATCTATGAAATTGCAAACTTATGCAATTCACCGATCCTGCGGTCCGCAGACCGACTGCGGGCTATACCGTCTGGGCAGGGCCTCGCCGCATCCCCCGTCGGCGAGGCCCTCTGCAAGCCTCGCGAGCAATCCCCGCCCGGGAAGCCTTCGTTAAGAGGCTTCCCGGGCTCACCTTCGACCCGCACGCCGCCGGCTCGGCGACCAGAGCGATGGCGAAGTGGCGGCGCGCATCCTCCGCCTGCCCGGCGAACGCCCGCAACCAGTCACGGACGCGCCCTCGGCCAAGCCCAGCTGGGCGGCGACCCGACGGTGCGCCTGCCCTCAGCCGCCGTTCCACCGAGACCGGATCCGTGTCCACGATCAGAACGTGGGCGCCCCTCGGTTCAGCGGCGAGACATGTAAAGGTCGAGAGCCTTGTGGAGCAGTCTGTTGAGCGGAAAGTCCCACTCGCCGAGGTATTCGGCGGCTTGGCCGCCGGTGCCGACCTTGAACCGGAGCAGGCCGAGCAGGTGGTTGGACTCCTCCAGGGTGTCGGTAATGCCGCGCAGGTCGTAGACGCTCGCGCCCAGTTCGTGGGCGTCGCACATCATCCGCCACTGGATGGCGTTGTTCGGCTGCACTTCACGCTTGCGGCTGGTGGAGGCCCCGTAGGAATACCAGACGTGCTCACCAACGGTCAGCATCGTGGCCGCGGCCAGCACCTCGCCCTCGTGACGGGCGAGATACAGGCGCATCCGGTCCGCGTCCTCCGCCCCGAGTGCGGTCCACATGCGCTGAAAGTAGGCCAGCGGGCGGGGGATGAACCGATCGCGTTCCGCGGTCTCCTTGTAGATCTCGTAGAAGGCGGGCAGGTCCTCGTAGCCGCCTTGGACTACCTTGACGCCGGCCTTCTCGGCCTTCTTGACGTTGCGGCGCCACTGCTGGTTGAACCCGCGCTGAACCTCGTCCAACGACCGCCCCGCAAGCGGGACCTGGAAGACGTAGCGCGGCTGCCCCGCGCTGAACCCGTCCTCACCACCCACTTCGCCCTGCTGCCACCCCAAGCGGCGTAGCCGGTCGGCGACATCGAAGGCCCGCGGTTCGCACGAACTGGCCTCGACATCGCGCAGCCGGCCTGCCCGCGGGTCCGCAATGGCGTCCTTGACCGTTTCTGCATCCCAGCGTCGGACGATCACGGGCGGACCCATTTTCACCGAGAACGCGCCGCGGGTCTTGAGATGCGCCAGCATCGGCTCGAGCCACCGCTCAAGGTCCGGGGCGTACCAGTCGATGACCGGGCCTTCGGGAAGGTAGGCGAGGTATCGCTTGAGCTTCGGCAGCGGCCGGAACAGCACGAGCGCCGCCCCGACGATCCGGTCGGTCTCGTCGATCCATCCGAGACTCTCCGCCCGCCAGTCCGGCTTCACATCCCCCCACGAGGGCACCTGCATGTGGCTCACGGAGGGCCGGTCCTTGATGAAGGCCAGATGCTCGTCACAGCTGATCGCTCTCAAGCGGAAGGTCATGCGTAGTGCTCCTCTGTTCGACGCGGCAGCCTACTTCGCAGACTTCACGGGGCGACTACGACCGCACCCGGGCGCCGGAAGCAGCTGCTGGAGGGGTACCTCCACAGAGCAGGTCGACGTCATCGCATCGATGTCCCGTGCCGGGTGCGGCGGATCAAGTCGGAGGGGTCGAGGCGGGTTTCCGCCAGGCATCTGATGTGGTCCAGCAAGTAGGCGCCGTAGCGCTCGCCGCCGTGGACGGGCACAAACACGGCTTCGTCAGCACTCTGGTCCGGCGCGCGTGAGGCGAAAGCAGAAGAGGATGCCGGGGGCGGAGAAGCCGGAATCGCAGACCCCGCCGGCCGGAGCGGGCCCGCCTCAAGAGGTTCGCCCGATGCCCATGGAGTCGGACGCTCACGAGGAACAGGAGCGACCGGGGATGCAACCCCTGCCCGGACAACGGCCGTGGGACCCATCACCACGCACCCCACCGACGAATCGAACGAAACCCCAGGTCACAGACCTCTACGGGCTTGCGGGGGACGGGCATCGCCTCACGGTCGCCACACCGACACGGGGATCCCACCGCTGCGAGAACCGCGTTTTCGCAGGTCAGAAGGATTCTTCTGGCCTGCGGTGGTGGGGCGGGTGGGACTCGAACCCACGGCCGACGGATTATGAGTCCGCTGCTCTAACCGGCTGAGCTACCGCCCCTTCACGGCGTGGCGCGTACATGTGTGCGCGCCGTCTGCCGCAGCATAGCCGCTCATACGATCTCCTGCCTCGGATGCCTCGCATGATCGGCTTCGCCTGCCCAGAGAGACCGCATCGGGCTCCGCGCGGTTCCGGACCGGGGCAGAAAAAAAGAAAAAGGACCCACACGGGGTCCTCGTTCTCTCTTGCTCCCCCGACTGGACTCGAACCAGTAACCTGCCGATTAACAGTCGGCTGCTCTGCCAATTGAGCTACAGGGGACCGCGCTCCCCCGACTGGACTCGAACCAGTAACCTGCCGATTAACAGTCGGCTGCTCTGCCAATTGAGCTACAGGGGATTGCTGCGTTGCACCGAACAGCCCACCTCCGGCCTTGGCCAGGGGGCGAGCGCCCGTTGCGAGTCATAGATTAGCGCAAGCAGGGGGGTGCTCCGCCAATCGGTATCGACAGCAGGCCGGGCACCACACGACGAAGGGTGACAGGCATGCGGTACAAGGTCACGTTCGCGGTCGGACTGGCCCTCGGGTACGTGCTCGGGACCCGGGCCGGGCGCGAGCGTTATGAACAGTTGAAGAAGTCCGCGCGCGAGCTGGCGCAGAGTCCGGTCGTCCGCAACGCCGCCGAGACCGCAGGTCACAGCGGCCGCGAGTTCGCGGGCAAGGCCTTCGCCGCGGTGAGCGACAAGGTGGGCGACGCCGTGCCCGACGCCCTGGCCGGGCGGGTACGGGGCCTGCGCGCCCGGGTCGGCGGCAGCGGCGCCGGCGAGGACGACTGGGGCACCAGCAACACCTGACGGCAACCTCCAGGACAACCCCCGCGGGGCCCCGGCCGGTCTCCGGCCGGGGCCCCGCGGGGCTCGGGGCGGCGGAGTTCGTCCATACGTGCGGCAGAATTCTCCGCATGGGGATAGTCGCCGGGCTGGACAGTTCTTCCGCCTTCACTCGCATCGTCGTCTGTGACACCGAGACGGGCGCCGTGCTGCGCCAGGGGTACGCCCCCCATCCGCAGCCCACCGGCGACGCCGTACCGCACGAGACGGACCCGCAGGCCTGGCTGCTCTCCCTCGGAGAGGCCGCCGGCGGCGGGCTCCTCGAAGGCGTCGAAGCCATCGGGGTCTCCGCCCAGCAGCACGCCGTGCTGCCACTGGACGCGCAGGGCGGCCTCGTCCGCTCCGCCCTGGTGGGCAACGACAAGCGCGGCCAGGTCGCCGCCGCCGATCTCATCGACTCCCTCGGCGGCCGCCAGGCCTGGGCCGAAGCCGTCGGCTCCGTCCCCCATTCGGCGCAGCCGCTCGCGAAGCTCGCCTGGCTGGCCCGTACCGAGCCCGAGGCCGCCCGCCGGGTCGCCGTGGTGATGTCCCCCCACGACTGGCTGGTGTGGCAGCTGCTGGGCCGCCCGGCCCGGCGGACCACCGACCGGGGCGGCGCTTCCGGCACCGGGTACTGGTCGGCGGCCACCGGCTCCTGGCGCCCCGACCTGGTCGAGCTGGCGCTCGGGCACCGGGCGCTGCTGCCCGAGGTGCTCGGCCCCTGCGAAGCCGCCGGGACCACGCCCGAGGGGCTGCTGATCTCCGCCGGGACCGGCGAGACCATGGCCGCCGCGCTCGGGCTCGGCATGGGCCCCGGCGACGCGGTGGTCTCGCTGGGCGCGTCCGGGTCGGTGATGGCGGTGCACCACGAGGCGCTGTCGGAGCCGGGCGGGCTGATCACCTCGCTCGCGGACGCCGCCGGGATGCACCTGCCCGTGGTCAACGTCTCCAACGCGGTACGGGCCCTGCGCGGCACCGCCGAACTGCTGGGCACCGACCTGGACGGGCTGAGCGAGCTCGCGCTGAAGTCGACCCCGGGCGCCCACGGACTCGTACTCCTGCCGTACCTGGAGGGTGAGCGGACGCCGAACCTGCCGCAGACCGCCGGGACCCTGTCGGGGCTGCGCCGGGACTCCATGAAGCCGGAGCACCTGGCGCGGGCCTCCTTCGAGGGCATGCTGTGCGGGCTGGTGGACGCGCTCGACGTGCTCCGCAGCCGCGGGGTGGAGATCCGCCGGGTGTTCCTGCTGGGCGCGGCGGCCGAGCTGCCCGCGGTCCAGGCCTTCGCACCGGGGCTCTTCGGCACACAGATCGTCGTACCGGCGCCGGCGGACTACGCGGCCCTGGGCGCGGCCCGTCAGGCGGCGTGGGCGCTGGGCGTCGCACGCGGCACGCTGACCCCGCACACCCCTCCGGTGTGGCCCGCCCCGGCCGCGCAGGTCTTCGAGCCGGACGAGGAGTACCCCGCCTGGCAGGGCGTGCGCCAGCAGTACATCGCCACGCGGGAGCAGATCCACCCGGGCGCCTTCTGAGCCCGGCGCGAAGGGCTCGGGAAGGGCTCACGACGGGCTCGCGAAGGGCTCACGAGCGGCTCGCGGAGGCTTAGGACCCGAGCAGCCCGGTCTACTCCTTTTGGCCGGGCTTTGCGAAAACCGGTGGGGATCGGGCACCCGTTTGGCCGAAGATGGGGTGAACCCCCTCGATATGCCGACCGGAGCCTGCGCGTGCTCATACGACTTCTGCGGACCCACCTCGGTCCGTACCGGAAACCGATCGCCGTGCTGGTCCTGCTGCAACTGCTGCAGACCAGCGCGAGCCTCTACCTGCCCACGCTCAATGCCGACATCATCGACAACGGTGTCGTCCACGGCGACACCGGCTACATCCTGCGCTTCGGCGCCCTGATGCTCGGCGTCTCCCTCGTGCAGCTCGTCTGCAACTGCGGCGCCGTCTACTTCGGCGCCCGCACCGCCGCCGCCTTCGGCCGCGATCTGCGAGCCGGCGTCTTCGACCGCGTGCAGAGCTTCTCCGCACGAGAGCTCGGCCAGTTCGGCGCGCCGTCGCTGATCACCCGTACGACCAATGACGTGCAGCAGATCCAGATGCTCGTCCTGATGACCTTCACCCTGATGGTCTCGGCTCCGATCATGTGCGTCGGCGGCATCTTCATGGCGCTCTCGCTCGACGTGAAGCTGTCGGGCGTCCTGCTCGCCGTCGTCCCCGTCCTGGGTCTGTCGGTCGGCGCGATCGTCCTGAGGACGCGGCCGCTGTTCCGCAAGATG
Organism: Streptomyces sp. NBC_00454; assembly: GCF_041434015.1. Classification (GTDB taxonomy): domain Bacteria; phylum Actinomycetota; class Actinomycetes; order Streptomycetales; family Streptomycetaceae; genus Streptomyces. The sequence continues at coordinate 2,413,448 of NZ_CP107907.1, forward strand.
CAGACGCGCCTGGACACCGTGAACCGGGTCCTGCGCGAGCAGATCACCGGCAACCGGGTGATCCGCGCCTTCATCCGCGACGACTACGAGAAGGACCGCTTCCGCGAGGCCAACGCCGACCTCACCGGCGTCTCGCTGGCGGCCGGCAAGCTGCTCGCGCTGATGTTCCCGACCGTCATCGTGGTCGTGAACATCTCCAGCGTCGCCGTCATCTGGTTCGGCGCGATGCGCGTCGACAGCGGCGGCATGGAGATCGGCCAGCTGACGGCCTTCCTGGCCTACCTGATGCAGATCGTCATGTCCGTGATGATGGCCACCTTCATGTTCATGATGGTGCCGCGCGCCGAGGTCTGCGCCGAGCGCGTCCAGGAGGTCCTGGACACCGACTCCAGCGTGGTCCCGCCCACCGACCCGGTCCGCAAGCTGCTGAGCCACGGCCGCCTCGAACTGCGCGGCGCCGACTTCCACTACCCGGGTGCCGAGTCCCCCGTCCTGCGCGGGGTCGACCTGGTGGCCAGCCCCGGCGAGACCACCGCCGTGATCGGCTCCACGGGCAGCGGCAAGTCCACGCTGCTGGGCCTGGTCCCCCGGCTGTTCGACGCGACCGGCGGCGAGGTCCTCGTCGACGGCGAGGACGTACGCCGCCTCGACCCGGAGCTGCTGGCCAAGACGGTCGGCATGGTGCCGCAGAAGCCGTACCTGTTCTCCGGAACGGTCGCCACCAACCTGCGCTACGGGCGCCCCGACGCCACCGACGAAGAGCTGTGGCACGCGCTGGAGGTGGCGCAGGCCAAGGGCTTCGTCTCCGAGCTGGAGGGCGGGCTGGACGCGCCCATCGCCCAGGGCGGAACCAACGTCTCCGGTGGACAGCGCCAGCGGCTCGCGATCGCGCGCACGCTCGTACAGCGCCCGGAGATCTACCTGTTCGACGACTCCTTCTCGGCCCTGGACTACGCGACGGACGCGGCGCTGCGCTCCGCGCTCGCCCGCGAGACCGAGGAAGCGACCGTGGTCATCGTCGCCCAGCGGGTCTCCACGATCCGCGACGCCGACCGGATCATCGTCCTCGACGAGGGGCAGGTCGTGGGCGAGGGACGCCATCACGAGCTGATGGCCGGCAATGAGACCTACCGGGAGATCGTGCTCTCCCAGCTGACGGAGGCGGAGGCCGCATGAGCGGGCCCGGAGGACGAATGATGATGGGACCGCCGACGACGCGGTCCATGGACTTCAAGGGCTCGGGCAAGCGGCTGCTGCGCGAGCTGGCCCGCGACCGGGCCAAGCTCTTCGGCATGGTCGTCGCGGTCGTCGGCTCCGTCGCCGCTTCGGTGACCGGTCCCAAGATCCTCGGCAAGGCCACCGACCTGGTCTTCGCCGGGATCGTCGGCAAGAACCTGGATCCGCGGCTCACCAAGGAACAGGCCCTGGAGGGGATGCGCGCCCACGGCGACGGCGGCATGGCGGACATGCTGTCCGGCACCGACTTCACCCCGGGCAAGGGCGTGGACTTCGGCGCGGTCGGGGCGGTGGCGCTGTGGGCGCTGGCCGTCTTCACGCTCGCCGGTCTGCTGATGCTGGTCGCGACACGGCTGTCCAACCACATCCAGAACGGCACCGTGTACCGGATGCGCGAGGACCTCCAGGCGAAGCTGTCGCGGCTGCCGCTGTCGTACTTCGACAAGCAGAAGCGCGGCGAGGTGCTCAGCCGGGCCACGAACGACATCGACAACATCGGGCAGACGCTCCAGCAGACGATGGGGCAGCTGATGAACTCGCTGCTCACCATCGTCGGCGTGCTGGCGATGATGTTCTGGATCTCCCCGGTGCTGGCTCTGGTCGCCCTGGTGACCATCCCGGTCTCCGGGTACGTGGCCGCGAAGATCGGCAAGAAGTCGCAGCCGCAGTTCGTGGCGCAGTGGAAGTCCACGGGCGCGCTCAACGCGCACGTGGAGGAGATGTACTCGGGCCACACGCTGGTCAAGGTCTTCGGCCGGCAGAAGGAGTCCGCCGCCCTCTTCGCCGAGCAGAACGAGGAGCTGTACAAGGCCTCGTTCAAGGCGCAGCTGGTCACCGGGATCATGCAGCCCGTCATGATGTTCATCTCGAACATCAACTACGTGCTCGTCGCGGTCGTCGGCGGTCTGAAGGTCGCCTCCGGCACCCTGTCAATCGGTGACGTGCAGGCCTTCATCCAGTACTCGCGGCAGTTCTCGATGCCGCTGAGCCAGGTCGCCTCGATGGCCAACCTGGTGCAGTCCGGCGTCGCCTCCGCGGAGCGGGTCTACGAGCTGCTGGACGCGGAGGAGCAGGACCCGGACGTCGAGGTTCCGGAGCGCCCCGAGACCGTGCGCGGACAGGTCACCTTCGACAAGGTCGCCTTCCGCTACGAGCTGGACAAGCCGCTGATCGAGGACCTCTCGCTCACGGTCGACCCCGGCCACACGGTCGCGATCGTCGGCCCGACCGGCGCCGGCAAGACCACGCTGGTCAACCTCCTGATGCGGTTCTACGAGGTCACGGGCGGCCGGATCGCCCTCGACGGCGTGGACATCGCGAAGATGACCCGCGAGGAACTGCGCAGCGGCATCGGCATGGTGCTCCAGGACACCTGGCTGTTCGGCGGCACCATCGCGCAGAACATCGCCTACGGAGCCTCGCGCGAGGTGACGCGCGCCGAGATCGAGGAGGCCGCGCGGGCGGCGCACGCGGACCGGTTCGTCCGCACCCTGCCCGAGGGCTACGACACGGTGCTGGACGACGAGGGCGCGGGCGTCAGCGCGGGCGAGAAGCAGCTGATCACCATCGCGCGGGCGTTCCTGTCCGACCCGGTGATCCTGGTGCTCGACGAGGCGACGAGCTCGGTGGACACCCGTACCGAGGTGCTGATCCAGAAGGCGATGGCGCGCCTCGCGCACGGCCGCACGTCCTTCGTGATCGCGCACCGGCTGTCCACGATCCGCGACGCCGACCTGATCCTGGTGATGGAGAGCGGCTCGATCGTGGAGCAGGGCACGCACGAGGAACTGCTGGGCTCGAACGGCGCGTACGCGCGGCTGTACGCGGCGCAGTTCGCCCAGGCGGTGGCCGAGGTCGACTGACCTTCCGGCGCGAGCGGGTGGGGGCGTCCTTCGGGGCGCCCCCTTCCCGTTTCAGTCCAGATATCCCCGGAGCTGGTCGGCGAAGGCGTGGTCGCGGAGCTTGTTGAGGGTCTTGGACTCGATCTGGCGGATCCGCTCGCGGGTCACGCCGAAGATCCGGCCGATCTCCTCCAGGGTGCGCGGGCGGCCGTCTGCGAGCCCGTAACGCAGCTGGACGACCTTGCGCTCCCGCTCGCCGAGGGTGGACAGGACCGCTTCCAGGTGCTCGCGGAGCAGGAAGAACGCGGCCGATTCCACGGGCGAGGCGGCGTCGCCGTCCTCGATGAGGTCGCCGAGCGCGACATCGTCCTCCTCGCCCACGGGGGCGTGCAACGAGACCGGCTCCTGGGCGAGGCGCAGCACCTCCAGGACCCGCTCGGGGGTCAGCTCCAGGTGGGCGGCGACCTCTTCGGCGGTGGGTTCGTACCCGCGCTCCTGGAGCATGCGGCGCTGGACGCGGACGACGCGGTTGATCAGCTCGACCACATGGACCGGCACGCGGATGGTCCGGGCCTGGTCGGCGAGGGCCCGGGACATGGCCTGGCGGATCCACCAGGTGGCGTAGGTGGAGAACTTGTACCCGCGGGCGTAGTCGAACTTCTCAACGGCCCGGATCAGTCCGAGGTTCCCCTCCTGGACCAGGTCGAGCATGGTCAGTCCGCGGCCCACGTAGCGCTTGGCGACGGAGACGACGAGCCTCAGGTTCGACTCGATGAGGCGGCGCTTGGCCATCCGGCCCATGACGACGAGCTTGTCCAGGTCGAGCGTGAGCTGGAGATCGAGCCGCTCTCCACTGCCGAGCTTCTCCTCGGCGAACAGTCCCGCTTCCACGCGCCGCGCGAGATCGACCTCGTCGGCGGCGGTCAGCAGCGGGATGCGGCCTATCTCGCGCAGGTACTGGCGGAACAGGTCGGCGGACGGGCCCGCTCCGGCGGAGCTGTCCCCCGTGCGCTTGCGCTGCACGGGCACCTGCTCGGCCAGCTCACGGACCTCGGGCTCCTCCTCGGGCTCCTCCCCGTCCACGGCGTCCGCCTCGGGCTCTTCGCCCGCGGCGGCTTCGGCTTCCGCGGCGGCGTTTGCGGGCGGGCTCACGCTGACGGTCAGGCTCTGGGTCTGCACGGGGGCGACCTCCACAGGGCTCCGAGGACGGGGGCACCGCACCTCAGTGTGGCGTACGACACATCACTGCCACGAGGGGCGTGCGGGCACTTTCTGGGTCCGGTGCGTAACCCATCGTTACCCCCGGACCAGAACCCCGATGCGGATCGGACGCATGTCCGAGAAGATCACTGCCATGTCTGTGTACGAAACCCATGTCACCGTGCGCTGCCCGGATCCGGCGGAGCTCGACCGACTCGAAGCGTGGTCCGGGGCGCGGGAGTTGAAGGTCACCCACATCCTGCTGGCCCGGGGCCGGATGGTCTCGCAGCCGATGCTGACGCTGCCCGACCGCGAAAGCCACGAGCGACTCGTCCCCGCACTGCGGGCCGCCGGCTTCGACCCGGTCCGGGTCAAGGTCGAGACCGTCCCCTGGACCACGGACCGGCCGGGCCCGGGCGGCGGGTACTTCGAGCACCACGTCAAACTCCTGCTCCCGGCCGACTACGACCGCGCCGCCCTGGAGTCCCTGGTGGTCCCGCACGGGGCGCACGTCTCGTGGAACGCCCGCCGGGCCCTTGTCGGGGGACGCCACGAACGCTTCGTGACGCAGCGGTGCGCGGGCGCGGCAGGGCCGGCGGGAGCCTCGCGGGCCTGCGACGCGCTGATCGCGGAGCTGGTGGGCGCCGGGTACGAGATCGACTCGCAGGAGCGGGAGTTCGTGCTGTACGACAGCGATCTGTCGGTGGACGACGGGTGGATCGAGGAGGGGCCGCGATGAGCAAGTGGAGCGAGTTCGGATGGGAGCCCATCGAGCTGCCCCGGGAGCCATTGGACGAGGCCACCCGGGCAGAGAAGGAACTGCCCCGCACCTTGCGGCCGGTGGCCGGGGACGACGTACGTCAGCAGGCGGTCTTCGATCCTTCCCTGAAGCACTTCGCGCGGGGCTACCGGGCCGGCGATCCGGTCTTCGACGACCCGGAGCGGACCGCCGCCTGGGCGCGGGCGCGGCGGGCCGCCATGGACGCCGTACTGCTGGCGGTCGCCGAGTCCGAGTGGGTGGACTCGCTCGTCCTGCGGGGCAGCGTGCTGCTCGCCGACTGGTTCGGGGAGGAGGCCCGGGAGCCGGGCGACCTGGACTTCGTGGTGGTGCCGCAGAGCTGGAACATCAACGACGGCCGGACGGCCCGGATGCTGGACGGGATCGCCGCCGCCGCGGCGGGCCGGGCCGGGATCAAGGATTCCGGGGCCCTCTGCGAGGGCATCTGGACCTACGGCCGGGTGCCGGGAACACGGATGGTGCTGCCCTGGGAGGTACCGGGGCTGCCCGCCGGGCAGGTCCAGCTGGACTTCGTGTTCAACGAGAAGCTGGCCGTCGCACCGGAACCGGTCGAACTCGCCTGCGGGGCCTTGGTCATGGCCGCCACGCCCGCGCTGTCCCTGGCCTGGAAGCTGCTGTGGCTGGCGAGCGACGCCAATCCGCAGGGGAAGGACCTCTACGACGCCGTGCTGCTCGCCGAGGAGTATCCGCTGTCGTACGAGCTGCTGCTGGAGGTGTTCGAGGAGTGGCCGATAGCGATGGGCCGGGAGCCGGACCTGCAGGACGTCGTCATCAAGCCGAGGGTCGACCGGGAATGGCGGCACTTCGCCGCCGAGTACCCGCATCTGGCCGGCCCCGAACAGGGTATGGACTACAAAGAGCGACTGCTCGGCGCCATCTATCCGACCTTCCGGGGCCGGTCGACCGAGCGGGTCAGGCAGTGGCTCGATGATTTCGAGGGGTTCGCGGAGTTCGATGCGCAGTACGACGAGGAGTACGAGGAGGAGTCCGAGGACCAGTCCGCCGAGGACGCAGGAGGGGACGACCGATGACGTGGCGTGAGTTGGGGTGGCGCGATGACGAGCTGCCGAAGGAGCCGCTGGACGAGGTGACGCGCCGCGAGCACGACCTTCCCGCGACGCTGCGGGCGGTGGCCGGGGACGATGTCCGCCAGCGGGCCGTCTTCGACCCTTCGCTGAAGCAGTTCCACAACGCCTACCGGGCCGGCGACCCGGTCTTCGACGACCCGGCCCGGACGAGCGCGTGGCTGGCGGCGCGGCGGGCGGCGCTGGACGCCGTACTCCTGGCGGTGTCGGAATCCCCGTGGGGGGACTCACTGGTGCTGCGCGGGAGCGTGCTGCTCGCCGACTGGTTCGGGGAGGCCGCACGAGAGCCCGGCGACCTGGACTTCGTGGTCGTACCGCGGAGCTGGAACATCGACGACGGGCGGACGGCCCGGATGCTGGAGGGGATCGCCGCCGGCGCGGCGCGGCGGGCCGGGATCAAGGAGTCCGGGGCGGTCTGCGAGGGCATCTGGACGTACGACCGGGTGCCGGGGACCCGGATGGTGCTGCCGTGGGAGGTGCCGGGGCTGCCCGGCGGGGAGGTCCAGCTCGACTTCGTGTTCAACGAGCGGCTGCCCGAGGAACCCGAGCCGGTCGAACTCGCCTGCGGGGCCGTGGTCCTGGCAGCCTCCCCCGCGCTGTCCCTGGCCTGGAAGCTGCTGTGGCTGGTGAGCGACTCCTACCCGCAGGGCAAGGACCTCTATGACGCGGTCCTGCTGGCCGAGGCGTTCGACCTGCCGTACGCCCTGCTGGACCAGGTGTTCCGGCTGGCCCCCGAACAGCCGCTGCGCCACCCGGGCGTGACCATGGAGGACATCGCCGCGTACGGGAACGTCGGCCACGAGTGGGACCACTTCACGGCCGAGTACCCGCAGCTCTCCGGCCCGGAGGAGGAGTACGCCCGGCGGCTGGTGGCGGCGCTGGCGCCGACCTTCGCCGGGTCCCCGGACACGCCTAGGCCGGCTCGACGCGGACCGCGCAGACCTTGAATTCCGGCATCCGGGACACGGGGTCCAGCGCCGGGTTGGTCAGGGTGTTGGCGCGGCCCTCGCCCGGCCAGTGGAAGGGCATGAAGACCGTGTCCGCGCGGATGGTGTCGGTGATGCGGGCCGGGGCCACCGCGCGGCCGCGGCGGGAGGTGACCGCGAGGGGGGCTCCGTCGACCGCGCCGATGCGGGCCGCGAGGCGGGGGTGGAGTTCCACGAAGGGGCCGGGGGCGGCCTCGTTGAGCTCGTCCACCCGGCGGGTCTGGGCGCCCGACTGGTACTGGGCGACCACCCGGCCGGTGGTGAGGAGGAGGGGGTACTCGGCGTCCGGGACCTCGGCGGAGTCGCGGTGGACGACGGGGACGAAGCGGGCCCGGCCGTCCTCGGTGGCGAAGCGGTCGAGGAAGAGGCGCTCGGTGCCCGGGTGGGTCTCGGCCGGGCAGGGCCAGAAGACGCCCTGTTCGGCTTCGATGCGGGCGTAGGTGATGCCCGCGTAGTCCGCCGGGCCGCCCGCCGAGGCACGGCGGAGCTCTTCGAAGACTTCCTCGGGCGAGACCGGGAAGGCCTTCGGCATGCCCAGCCTGGCGGCCAGTCCGTGCAGGACCTCCAGGTCGCTGCGGACGCCCGGGGGCGGGGTCAGGGCCTGGCGGCGGAGCAGGACCCTGCCCTCCAGGTTGGTGGTGGTGCCGGTCTCCTCCGCCCACTGGGTGACGGGCAGGACCACGTCGGCGAGGGCCGCGGTCTCCGAGAGGACCACGTCCGCGACGGCCAGGAAGTCCAGGGAGCGGATGCGGTCCTCGATGTGGGAGGCGCGGGGGGCGGAGACCACCGGGTTGGAGCCCATCAGGAGCAGGGCCCTGACGTCCGTGCCGAGGGAGTCGAGGAGTTCGTACGCGCTGCGGCCGGGGCCGGGGAGGTCCGCGGGGTCGATGCCCCAGACCCCGGCCACGTGTGCGCGTGCCGCCGGGTCGGTGAGCTTTCGGTAGCCGGGGAGCTGGTCGGCCTTCTGGCCGTGTTCGCGGCCGCCCTGGCCGTTGCCCTGCCCGGTGAGGCACCCGTAGCCGGAGAGCGGGCGGCCGGCGCGGCCGGTGGCGAGGCAGAGGTTGATCCAGGCGCCGACGGTGTCGGTGCCCTTGGACTGCTGCTCGGGGCCGCGGGCGGTGAGCACCATCGCGGACTGCGGTGCGCAGAACATCCGGACCGCCTCGCGGAGCTTGGGCACGGGTACGCCCGTGATCCGCTCGACCTGCTCGGGCCAGTGCGCCATCGCGCCCGCGCGGGCCTCCTCCCAGCCGGTGGTGCGGGAGGCGATGAACTCCTCGTCCGTGTGGCCGCCCGCGACGACGAGGTGGAGCAGGCCGAGGGCCAGTGCCAGGTCCGTGCCGGGGCGCGGGGCCAGGTGCAGGTCGGCCTGTTCGGCGGTCCGCGTGCGGCGCGGGTCCACCACGATCAACGTGCCGCCGTTCTCGCGGAGTTCCCGGAAGAACCGGAGGGCGGGCGGCATGGTCTCGGCGGGGTTGGAGCCGACGAGGATGACGCAGCCGGTCCGGGGGATGTCCTCCAGCGGGAAGGGCAGCCCCCGGTCGAGCCCGAAGGCCCGCTGGTGCGCGGCGGCGGCCGAGGACATGCAGAACCGGCCGTTGTAGTCGATCTGCGAGGTTCCGAGGGCGACGCGGGCGAACTTCCCGAGGGCGTAGGCCTTCTCGTTGGTCAGCCCGCCTCCGCCGAACACCCCTACCGCGTCGGCCCCGTACGCCCCTCGGGTACGGGCCAGGCCCTCGGCGACGGCGTCGAGGGCCTCCTCCCAGGTGGCCGGCTCGAGCCGGCCGGCGTGGGTGCGGACGAGCGGCTCGGTGAGGCGCACCCGGGAGGAGAGCACGGCGGGGGCGGTGCGGCCCTTGCCGCACAGCGCGCCCCGGTTCACGGGGAAGTCCGCGCGCTCCTCCACCGTCACCGACGCTCCGCCCGGTTCGGGGCGGAGGTTCATGCCGCACTGCAGCGCGCAGTACGGGCAGTGCGTGGCGGTCACGCTGTCGGTGGCCGTGGCGGTCACGCTGTCGGTGGCCGTGGCGGTGACGGTGACGGTGACGGCGGAGGAGGCGGTGTCGGCCGGTGCGGCTCCCGGGGTGTGCATGCGCCTCACCATGCGTCGCGGGTGTTACGCCCGCCGCCGCGCCCGGTTACGCCTCTTGTACGGGCACCTCAGCGCGGGCCCTACTGCCCGGTGAGGTACTTCACTGCCCGGTGAGGTACTTCACCGTGAGGCCGGCCGTCCAGCCGCCGTCGACGGCGAGCTCGGCGCCGGTCATGTAGCCCGCGGCGTCCGAGAGGAGGAAAGCGACGGCGGCGGCGATCTCCTCGGGGAGGCCGACGCGGCCCAGCGGGGCGCCGGGGTAGTTGCCCTCGCCCGGCTGGATGCCGATCGGGGCGGTCATCGGGGTCAGCGTCATGCCGGGGTGGACGGAGTTGACGCGGATCCGGGATTCGGCGAGCTCGACCGCGCCGATCTTCGACAGTCCGCGCACGCCCCACTTCGAGGCCCCGTACCCGGCGGTCAGCGCGAGACCGGTGAGGCCGGCGGCGGAGGAGATGTTGACGATGGAGCCGCCGCCGTTCTCCCGCATGAGCGGGATCGCGGCCTTGATGCCGATGAAGACGCCGACCAGGTTGATCTCGAGGACCCGGCGGAAGTGCTCGACGCTCTCGTGCTCCAGGAACTGGCCGGTGGAGATGCCCGCGTTGTTGACCAGGCCGTCGATGCGGCCGAACTCGGCGACCGCGTGCTCCAGCGCCGCCTGCCAGTCGGACTCGCTGGTCACGTCGTGCTTGAGGAAGCGCGCCGAGTCGCCCAGCTTGGCCGCCGTCTCGGCGCCCTCGGCTTCCAGGACGTCGGTGATGAGCACCTTGCCGCCGCCGTCCACGACGGCTTGTGCGGCCGCCGCGCCGAGGCCGCGGGCCCCGCCGGTGATGACGACGACCTTGTCGCTCAGATCCACTACAGCCACGGTAACCACGACCCCTGACACACGAGACTAATGGGCATATGACTAATCGGCATACACCGATGAGTGGCGTCAGTCTGCCAGAGCGGCCAGGGCCCGCGACACCCCCTCCTCCTTCGGCCCCAGGAACTTCGGTTCCGGCTTGAACACCGCGTCCAGCGCCGCCTTGCCCGCCGCGAACACCTCGCGGGTGCCGCCGTAGTACCAGGTCGCGTCGTGTGCGTCCGCGACGCCGACCCCGTACGAGTCCACGCCCGCGGCCTCGCACAGGGCGACCGCCCGGCGGATGTGGAAGCCCTGGCTGATGAGCACCGCCCGGTGGACCCCGAAGACCTCCCGGGCCCGGACGCAGGAGTCCCAGGTGTCGAATCCCGCGAAATCGCTGACGATCCGCCCGTCGGGCACGCCGTGGCCGGTCAGGTACGCGCGCATCGCGTCGGGCTCGTCGTACTCGGTGCGGCTGTTGTCCCCGGTGACGAGGACGACCTTGACCTTGCCCGCGCGGTAGAGCTCGGCGGCGGCGTCGAGCCGGTTCGCGAGGTACGGGGTCGGGCGGCCGTTCCACAGCCCGGCTCCGAAGACCACCGCCACCTCGGCGGCGGGCGCGTCGGCGGTGGTCCGCAGCCGGGATCCGGCAGCCGCGTGGGTCCACGCGGAGGGCAGCAGCGCCACCACGCAGCCGGCCATCACCAGCTGCACGGCCCGCCGCCGGGCCCGTACGCTCCCGGGCACCAGCGCCCCCGGCCGCAGCCGCCGCAGCCGCAGCCGCCCCGTCAGCCGTGTCCCGATCCCGCGCATGCCCGACCCCCGTGTTGTTCCCGGTACCTGTTCCGCAGCTCAGGACGCCGAGGAAGATCGCGCGGTTGCCGGAGCCGCCGGGATCGACGCCCCCGCAGCGCACCCGCCCCTCACCGTCCACCTCCCTGTGAGCAGGTGGAAAAGACCCGTCACCCCGGCGCAACGCACCGGCAACGTGCGGCGCGCAGGATCGGTTCATGACGGAGCCGGCGCACCCTCCCGAGTCCCTTCCCTTCCAGCCCGCCACCACCGCGGAGCTGCTGACCCGGTTCACCGCCCAGCTCGGCACGCAGCTCAGCGGGCTGCGCCCCCGACACCAGGGAGTCCCCCCATGCAGCCCACCCTCGTCGCCGTGGCCCACGGCAGCCGTGACCCGCGCGCCCTCCCCGCCGTCGAAGCCCTGCTCGAGCGGGTCCGCGAGCTCCGCCCCCGCCTCCGTGTCCGGCTCGGGCACGTCGAGCTGAACCGGCCACTGCTCGACCACACGCTCGAACGGGCCACCGGAGAAGCCGTGCTCGTGCCGCTGCTGCTCGGGCGCGGAACCCACGTCAAGCGGGACCTGCCGGCCGCGGCCGCCCGCGCCGGGCACCTGCGGACCCGGGTGGCGGCCCCCCTCGGCCCGCATCCGCTGCTGGTCGAAGCCCTCTACGAGCGGCTCGTGGAGGCCGGCTGGGCCACCGGGTCGGCGGTGGTGCTGGCCGCCGCCGGATCGCGCGACCCCGAGTCCGCCGCCGATACGCGGGCCACCGCCGCCCTGCTGTCCGAACGGCTCGGCGGGGTGCCCGTGGTGGCGGCCTACGCCTCGGCCGCCGCGCCCACCGTGCCCGAAGCGGTACGGGCCCTGGCCGCCCGGGGCTGCCACCGGCCCGCGGTGGCCTCGTACTTCACCGCCCCGGGGCGGTTCGCCTCCGCGAGCGCCGCCGCCGCGCCGGGAGCGGCCGCCGCCCCGCTGGGCGATCATCCGGCGCTGGCCCGCCTGGTGCTCCAGCGCTACGACGAAGCCCTCGCGGCGCGGGAGGAGGAGCGGTACGAGGAGCGGAGCGGGCCGCTGGAACTGGCCACCGCTTAAAGGGCGTGTTGGTTCGGATTGCTCGGATTGCTCCTCTTGTCGGTGACTCCGGTTACCGTTTCGGGCATGGAAGGCTTGGAAGGCACCACCGCGTCCGCCCGTCCGCCCTACGATCCCGCCGACACCGAGCGCTGGGCCGCCGAGCCCGACAAACGGCCGGGCCGGACCGCCTTCCAGCGCGACCGCGCCCGCGTACTGCACTCCGCGGCCCTGCGCCGCCTCGCCGGGAAGACCCAGGTGGTCACCCCCGGTACGCGTTCGTACGACTGGGACGCGAGTCCCCGTACGCGCCTGACGCACTCCCTGGAATGCGCCCAGGTCGGCCGTGAGCTCGGCGCCGCACTCGGCTGCGATCCCGATCTGGTAGAGGCCGCCTGCCTCTCGCACGACATGGGACACCCTCCTTTCGGCCACAACGGCGAGGAAGCCCTCAACGAGTTCGCCAAGGACTGCGGCGGCTTCGAGGGCAACGCCCAGTCGCTGCGCCTGCTGACCCGGCTGGAGCCCAAGCGGTTCGTCCCCGACCCGGCCACCGGCGAGCTGGTCAGCGTGGGGCTCAACCTCACCCGGGCCTGCCTGGACGCCGCCACCAAGTACCCCTGGGCGCGCGGGGACCACCCCACCGACCCCGGATCGGTGAAGTTCGGCGCGTACGAGGACGACCTGCCGGTCTTCGAGTGGCTGCGCCGCGGCGCGCCCGCCGACCGCAAGTGCTTCGAGGCGCAGGTCATGGACTGGGCCGACGACGTGGCGTACTCCGTCCACGACTTCGAGGACGGCCTGCACGCCGGCCACCTCGACCCGAACCTGCTCTTCGCCGAGCCCGAGCGCACCGCGATCTGGCGGGTGGCGATCGGCCGGTACGTGCCGGCCGACACCGAGCCGGAGGAGCTGCGCGAGGCGCTGGACCGGCTGATGGAGCAGGACTGGTGGCCGCACGGGTACGACGGCTCGGCCGTGGCCCAGGCCCGTCTGAAGGACGCCACGAGCCAGCTGATCGGCCGCTTCTGCCTGGCCGCCGAGGGGGCCACCCGGCAGGCGTACGGCACCGGCCGCCTGACCCGGTACGGGGCGGAGCTGGTGGTCCCGCGCGAGGCGCGCAACGAGTGCGCCGTCCTCAAGGCGGTCGCCGACCTGTACGTCATGCAGCGCGACGAGCAGGAGCGGATCCGCGCCGATCAGCGGATCGTCCTGGCCGAGCTCGCGGAGGCGCTGAGCGCCCGGGCGCCGGAGGGCCTGGACCCGCAGTTCCGGGCCGTCTTCGACGCCGCACCGGACGACAGGGCCCGCAAACGCGCGGTCGTCGACCAGATCGCGATGCTCACGGACGCCTCCGCGCGCTCCCTGCACTCACGGCTCACGATGCGCACGCGACGCGCCGAAGGGTGAGCCGATCGGGCCACTGCCCCTTCACGCGGCAGGCTCAGTGCGGGACGCTCGCATGTGGTCGCATGTGGCGGAGAGGTTATGAGGAGGCATCAGGTGGTCGACGCACACCGGACATTCGTCATCGTCGGCGCAGGGCTTGCCGGAGCTAAGGCGGCCGAGACGCTGAGGTCCGAGGGGTTCACGGGGCGGGTGATCCTCATCGGAGACGAGCGCGACCATCCCTACGAGCGGCCACCGCTCTCCAAGGGATACCTGGCGGGCAAGGAGGAGCGCGAGAGCGTCTTCGTCCACGAGCCCTCCTGGTACGCGGCCTCCGACATCGAGCTGCATCTCGGCCAGCCGGCGGTCCAGCTCGACCGGGAAGCCAAGAAGGTGGTCCTCGGCGACGGCACGGCGCTGCCCTACGACAAGCTGCTGCTGGCCACCGGCGCCGAGCCGCGCCGGCTGGACATCCCCGGCACCGGGCTGGTCGGGGTGCACCACCTGCGCCGCCTCGCGCACGCCGAACGGCTGCGGGGGGCGCTGGCCGGGCTCGGCCGCGACAACGGGCACCTGCTGATCGCGGGCGCCGGCTGGATCGGCCTGGAGGTCGCCGCGGCGGCCCGCGGGTACGGGGCCGAGGTCACGGTGATCGAGCCGGAGGCCACCCCGCTCCACGCGGTGCTCGGTCCGGAGATCGGCCGGCTCTTCGCGGACCTGCACGCCTCGCACGGGGTCCGGTTCCACTTCGGGGCCCGGCTGACCGAGATCGTCGGGCACGACGGGATGGTGCTGGCGGCGCGCACCGACGACGGGGAGGAGCACCCGGCGCACGCGATCCTGTCCGCGATCGGGGCGGCGCCGCGCACGGCCCTCGCGGAGACCTCGGGACTGGCCCTGGTGGACCGGGAGCACGGCGGCGGGATCGCCGTGGACGCCTCGCTGCGCACCTCGGACCCGGACATCTTCGCGGTCGGGGACGTGGCCGCGGCGCACCATCCGGTGCTGGGGACCCGGCTGCGGGTCGAGCACTGGGCGAACGCCCTGAACGGGGGTCCGGCGGCCGCGCGGGCGATGCTGGGGCAGGAGGTCAGTTACGACCGGGTGCCGTACTTCTTCTCGGACCAGTACGACGTGGGCCTGGAGTACTCGGGGTACGCCCCGGTGGGCGGCTACGACCAGGTGCTGATCCGCGGGGACGTGGGCAAGCGGGAGTTCATCGCCTTCTGGCTGTCGGACGGCCGGGTCCTGGCCGGGATGAACGTCAACGTGTGGGACGTCGCCGAGCACATCCAGGCCCTGATCAGGTCGAAGGCGCCCGTAGATCGCGAAAGGCTGGCGGATCCCACGGTTCCGCTTTCCTCCCTGGTACCGGCGGAGGGGGCCTGACGGGATTGTCGGCCCCCGGCCGTAGACTTGCCCGCGTGGCAGGACGGATCAACGACGACGACGTGAAGGCGGTACGGGACGCGGTCCCTATCGACGCCGTGGTCTCGGAGTACCTCCAGCTGCGCAACGCCGGCGGCGGCAACCTCAAGGGCCTCTGCCCGTTCCACGACGAGAAGTCCCCGTCCTTCCAGGTCAGCCCCAGCAAGGGCTTCTACCACTGCTTCGGCTGCCAGGCGGGCGGGGACACCCTCGACTTCGTCATGAAGATCGACCACCTCTCCTTCTCGGAGGCGGTCGAGCGCCTGGCCGGCCTGGCCGGCATCACCCTGCGGTACGAAGAGGGCGGCTACACCGCCGGCTCCAGCGGCCGCGGGGAGCGCATCCGGCTCGTCGAGGCGCACAAGGCCGCCGCCCTCTTCTACACGGAGCAGCTGGGCAGCGCCGAAGCGGAGATCGGCCGCAAGTTCCTGGCCGAGCGCGGCTTCGACCAGGCCGCGGCCGCGCACTTCAGCGTGGGCTACAGCCCGGCCGGCTGGGACCACCTGACCCGCTTCCTGCGCGGCAAGGGCTTCAGCGACAAGGAACTGATCACCTCGGGCCTGGCCCAGGACAGCCGCAGCGGAAAGCCCATCGACCGCTTCCGCGGCCGCCTGATGTGGCCCATCCGCGACATCAGCGGCGAGGTGGTCGGCTTCGGCGCGCGCAAGCTGCGCGACGACGACAACGGCCCCAAGTACCTGAACACCCCCGAGACCTCGATCTACAAGAAGTCCCAGGTGCTCTACGGCATCGACCTGGCCAAGAAGGAGATCGCGAAGACCTCCCGGGCCGTCGTGGTCGAGGGCTACACCGACGTGATGGCCTGCCACATGGCCGGGGTCACCACCGCGATCGCCACCTGCGGCACCGCCTTCGGCGGGGACCACATCAAGATCCTGCGCCGCCTGCTGATGGACAACGCGACCGCCGAGGTGATCTTCACCTTCGACGGGGACGCGGCCGGGCAGAAGGCCGCGCTGCGCGCCTTCGAGGACGACCAGAAGTTCGCCGCCGAGACCTCCATCACCATCGCCCCGGGCGGCATGGACCCCTGCGACCTGCGCCTGGCACAGGGCGACGCGGCCGTGGCCGCGCTGGTCGAGGCCCGGACCCCGCTGTTCGAGTTCGCACTCAAGCACATCGTGGCCCGGCACAACCTGGAGAACCCGGCAGGGCGCTCGGCCGCCCTGGACGAGGCCGCCCCGATCATCAAGAAGATCAAGAACGTCGGGATCCAGCACGAGTCGGCGGTCCAGCTGGCGGGCATGCTGGGCATGCGCGACGAGCAGTTCGTGGTCAAGCGGATCGCCCAGCTCGACCGCTGGGCCCGGGAGCGCGGCAACCAGCCCCAGCAGCAGCGCCGTGGCCGCTCCGGCCACGCGTACGAGGACATCGCCGCGCCGGCCGCCGCCCCCGCGGGCCCCGCGCTGAACCTGCGCAGCCCGGCCCACATCACCGAGCGCGAGCTGCTCAAACTGGCGCTCCAGCGCCCGGCCCTGGTCTCCCCCGCCTTCGACGCGTACGGGATGGACGAATTCACCGCGCCGCCCTACGCGGCCGTCCGCCAGGCCATCCTGGACGCCGGCGGAGCCTCCCTGGGCACCGAGGACTATCTGACCCGGGTCCGGGAAGCCGCCCCGAACGACACCGTCCGCGCGCTCGTCACCGAGCTCGTCGTCGAAGCCATCCACGCCAAGACCGTCGACGAGATCTACGCCGGGGTCCAGCTGGTCCAGGTCCGGCTGCGCGCCGTCGACCGCCGGGTGCACGAGATCCAGGGCACGATGGCCCGCCTCGGCCACCAGGGCTCGCCGGAACAGCTGGCGGCGGTCCAGGAGGAGCTGTGGGTCCTCCAGCAGTACGGCCAGCGGCTGCGCAACCGGGGCGCGGAAGGCCTGTAAGCCGCATGGTGGCGGCCTAGGCCGTCTCTTTCGGATCTTGCCGGTCGAGCCCGCGTCGTCCGGTGCCGTGCCTCGCCGTGCTGCCGGGTCTCCCGCGTACTGGACGTACTCGGGTGGCCCGGCAGCGCGGCGAGGTGCGGTGCCGGGCGGCGTGGGCCCGGCAAGATCCGGAAGAGACGGCCTAGCCTCGGCGCAGCCAGTCGCCGCCGGGGATCTCCGTACCGGAGTCCGCCAGCCGGCGGGCCAGGGGCGGGGCCGCCAGGTAGACCCAGGCGCGGACCGCGGTGCCGTCGGGGCGCAGGGCCTGGCGGGCGGAGCGGTCGTAGATGTTGCCGGGGCTCCCCGGGCCCTCGTACTCCTCCAGCAGGTCCAGCGCGGCCAGGAGTTCCCCGTACGCCCCCGGGGCCGGGGTGATCAGCTCCCCGGCTATGGCGGAGCCGGGGCGGTCGACGGCGTACGGGTAGCCGGGGCCCTCGTACAGTGCCGCGTCCGGGAGGCGGGCGGGCTCCTCGGCGGCGGTGCGGCCGCGCAGGAAGAGGTGGTGGTTGACCTCGCCCGGCCGAAGGGTCCCGTAGACGAAGAACGGGAGCTCCTCCGGTTCCGTTCCGCGCATGGGCAAGGGGATGGGCACGGGTGCCGTTGCCGGTGCCGATCTCGTACTTTCGCCCCGGCCCTCCGGCCGATCGACCGATGCCATACAGCCCTCCCTCGACTCACACTGACAGTCCCCGACGCCGTCCACCGTCAGTCTCCTCCCTCCCCACCACCTCACGGTTCTGGCCCCCCCATGTCTCGACTGACCCGCCGCAGCCTCCTGGCCGCCGCCCTGCTCTGCGTCGGCCTCGGCGGCTGCGCCGCGCCCGGCGGCCTCGGGCGGGGCGAGCCCGCGCCGGCGGTCTCGGCCCAGCCGCGGGCGAAGCCGCTGTGGCCGGTGTGGACCGAGGAATCCCCGAAGGCGGGCGGCGCGGCGGTGTCCAGCCAGGCGCCACCGCCGACGCCGCTCGACGGGGCGCCCGCAGTGGGGCCCGAGGGGATCGAGAAGGTCGACGTACGGGAGGTCCTGTACGCGGACCGGCAGATGAAGTCCTTCGCCACCAAGAAGGAGATCCCCTCCCCGGGCCGCCCCGGGCTGCGACCGCCCCGGTACAAGGACGTGACCGGTGACGGGAAGCCCGAGCTGATCGTCGCCGCGGACACCGAGACCGGCCGCTCGATCCTCGCCGTCTACACCGCGGCCGGCGGGAAGCTCCTGCCGATCCTGCACACCAGCGGGCGCCGGCTGAGCCCCGAGACCGTGGGCACCGACCTGCTGGTCCGCACCGCCGACGACGACGGATCCGCGCACACCGTCCGCTACCACTGGGACGGGGTGCGGATGGTCGTGGTCAGCGACGAGAAGCACTTCGGCAACGCCATCGCCGGTCCCGGGGAGTGCCCGGCGCAGCCGGCGCCGACCTCCGGGAAGGGCAGTGGTCCCCGGTGAGGCCCGCCCTGCTGCGCTGCCGCCAGCTCGTGCGCGCCCTCGGCCTGCGCTGGAAGATCTCCGTGCTGCTCGCCGCCGGCTGTTCGCTCGTCGCCCTCACCATCGGCATCCTGATCCACGAGGCCCGGGTCCGCCAGGTCGCCGAGGCCGCCCGGCAGAGCGCCACCGCGCAACTGGTGCGCGTACGGCAGGTCTACGAGCTCACGGGCCAGCTGGACTTCGACAAGGTGGGCGAGGCCGATGCCCGGATCGACTGCCCCGCCCTCCCCGAGCCGCTGCGCCGGGCTGCCCTGGCCGGGGAGCGCACCACCTACCTCGACCTGGACGGACCCCGCCCGGCGGTCTGGGCCGCCCGGCCGGTCGGCGGCGACCAAGTGCTCTCCGTACGGCAGTCACTGGTCTCGGACCAGCAGGAACTGCTCGATCTCGACCAGCAGTTGGCGGTGTCCGGAGCGGCGGTCGTCACCCTCGCGGCGTTCGGCGGATCGCTGCTCGCGAGCCGGCTCAGCAAGGACCTGCGGTCGGCGGCCGAGACGGCCCGGCGGATCAGCGCCGGCGAACTGGACGCCCGGATCGGACCTTCGGGGGTGCCCGGGACCCGCAACGAAGTGGCGGAGCTGTCCTCGGCCGTGGACACGATGGCCGCGAGCCTGCAGCGGCGGCTGGTGGCCGAGCAGCGGTTCACCGCGGACGTGGCGCACGAGCTGCGGACCCCCCTGACCGGACTGCACACGGCCGCCGAACTGCTGCCTCCGGGCCGGCCCACGGAGCTGGTGCGCGACCGGGTCGCGGCGCTGCGCACGCTGACGGAGGACCTCCTGGAGGTGGCCCGGCTGGACGCGGACCGGGAGGAGGCCCAGCTGGACGTCCACCCGCTGGGGCCGCTGGTGGAGTCGATCACCCGGCGTTCGGGGGTGGCGGCGCGGGTGCGGGGCGCGGACGGCGGGAGCCAGGTGCGCACGGACGTGCGGCGGCTGGAGCGCATCCTGACGAACCTGCTGGTCAATGCCCACCGGCACGGCGGGGCCGCGATCACCGTGACGGTGACGGGGAACGCGGTGACGGTCCTCGACCGGGGTCCGGGCTTCCCCGAGCACCTGCTGCGCGACGGGCCCCAGCGGTTCCAGACGGGCGCGGCCGAACGCGGCCAGGGCACGGGGCTCGGCCTGACCATCGCCCTGGGCCAGGCCCAGGTCATCGGAGCCCGGGTCACCCTCGCGAACGCCAGCCCCACGGGCGCCTCGGCCACGATCACCCTGCCCCCGGCGTAGGGATCCGCCCGGGGGCACCCCGGGCAGGGCGCGGTCACCCGGACGGGGTGGGGGTACACGGATGGCCGCCTCGCCGCCTTTGAGCTGCACAAACAGCTCCGCGGATGAGCGCCCGCGGCAAATCTGACAGGACATCAGCAGGCGCCCGGTCGCCACCGCCGGTTACCTCGGGAACACGACCCCGTGTCCCCAGGAGACCCACCATGCGCCGACGCACCGCCCACGTGCTCACCGCCACCGCGCTGACCGCTCTCGCGTTCGCCGGACCGGTGGCGGGCGCGGTCGCCGCCGCGGACCTGGGGATGGCGGCCTTCGCGCCCGGGGACTTCGCCCCCCTGGAGGTGTGGCCCAAGTCCGCCTCCCCCGGCACCACCGTCACGGTGAACACCCGTGCCTGTGGCCCCGACAGCCACGCCGAGGGCGATGCCTCCACCGTCGGCGGCGGCCGCTTCAAGCTGGTTCCGGGGACCCACAAGGAGGTGGTCGTGGGGCAGTTCCAGGTCGGCCACTCCGTCCACCCGGGCACCTACGGCATCGGCGCCACCTGCGCGAACGGCAAGTTCGCCACCGGCGACCTGATCGTCACCGAACACGACCGCGGCCCGCAGGGCCACGTCCGTACCGGGGTGGGCGGTGGCACGACCACCACCGCCGACCCCGCCAAGATCACGGCGGGAGTGGCAGTGCTGGCCGCCACCGCCGTCGGCGGTATCTGGCTCCTGCGTCGCCGGGCGAGCGGCACGCAGAGCTGACGGACGCCCACCGCGGCCCCGGCCGCGGTCCGACCGGTACCGCCCCCCGTCGCCCGCCCCGCGAGGTCCCCCCGTTCGCGGGGCCGGGCGACGGACACTCACCAACGCGACCTAGGGGCCCGCATGGAAACAGGCCGAGCCCGCCGCGGCGGGCTCGTCGCGCTCGCCGCCTGCATCGGCGCCTGGCTCGTCGGCAGCGGCTCCGGCGAGCAGGTCCGGCCCCCGCTGCCCTCCCCCGGCGAGGCGCTGAGCGCCCAGGCGCAGTACCCGGGGTCCATCTCCGCGCTCCCCGGATCCCCGCCCACCCGGATCCGGATCCCGTCCATCCGGGTGGACGCCCCGCTCATGGGGCTCGGCCTGCAGTCCGACGGCAGCCTCGAAGTGCCGCCGCCCGCCCGCCGGGACCTGGCCGGCTGGTACCGCGACGGGACCACCCCGGGCGCCACGGGCACCGCGGTCGTCGCGGGACACGTGGACGACGCCACCGGCCCGGCGGTCTTCTACCACCTCGGCGCGCTGCGCCGCGGGGCCCTGATCGAGGTGGCCCGCGCTGACGGGCGTACGGCCGTGTTCACCGTCCACGCGGTGGAGGTCTACGACGCCAAGGCCTTTCCCGACGCGCGCGTCTACGGGCCTTCGCCGCGCGCCGAGCTCCGCGTCATCACTTGCGGCGGCGGCTTCTCCCCGCGCACCGGCTACCAGGGCAACGTGGTCGTCTTCGCCCACCTCACGGGCACCTACTGACTAACCAGCGCCGGCGCCGGACTCCGCTCCGTCCCTGCTCGGCCACGGGCCGCCCGCGCCGAGGCGCTCCGCGCCCACCAGCCGCCCGGAGGACCGTCCGAGGGCCTCGCGCAGCGGGGCCTCCAGCTCCGGCCGGATGCCGATGACCGGGCGCATGGCGGTACGGAAGGGACGGGCCGGCCGCGGGGGTCCGTAGACCAGGGGCCGGATGCCCGGGACGTTCGCGGCGCGCAGCAGGGTTTCGTCGGAGTGGGCGCGCAGGGCGGCGGCGAACCCGTCGTGGCGGGCGAGCGGATCGCGCGTGCGGGCGCGGTGGTGGATCCAGGCTCCGACGGGTGCCAGCCGGGTGGCGGCGATGTCGTAGTGGCAGAAGGCGAGGGCTGGCGAGTCGGCCTGGGCCCGGAAGAACTCCGCGAGGTCGGGGCCGCGGAACCGGCGCAGCATTCCGGTGGAGACGTAGACGGTGGCCACCTCCGGGAGGTCGAAGGCGTTGCCGTGGACGAACCGGCAGTCGAGCCCCTCGGAGCGGGCCAGCCGGTCGGCCTCGGCGACCAGCGCGGCGTCGAGGTCGACCCCGATGAGTTCCACGCCGGGTCCCAGGGCGCCGGTGGCGGCGAGCCGGCGGACGAGGTGGCCGAGCCCGCAGCCGATGTCGACGAGGCGGAAGCGGCCGCGGCGCCCGGTGAGCTCGCGGACGGTTTCGAAGACCGGGCCGAGGATCCGCGCCAGTCCTTCGTCGAGGCGCAGTTCCTCGCTGAGCCGCTGCATCCCGGTGTGTGCACCGATCATCAGGCGGTCGACGGCGAGCGGATCGAGTACGTCGTCGGGGCCGGCCGGCAGTTGCGCGGCGATACGCGCCCCGCGCCGGTCACCGCTGTCCGCGAGCCTGCGGACCACGTCGCCGCGGCGTACGGGCAACCGGGCCAGACTGTGCGGGTCGGTGACGGTGATCAGGTCTGATATTTCGAGACGGGGCACGTCCCGAACCTTACGCCCCAGGTCAGCCCCATTGTTCGAGGCCCAGCTTGACGACCAGGGCACCGACCACCGTCAGGAGGACCCCGCGGACGAACCCGCTCCCCTTCTTCAGCGCCATCCGGGCGCCGATCATGCCGCCGGCGAGGTTGAAGGCGGCCATCAGGGCGGCCAGCTGCCACAGCACCATGCCCTGGTAGGCGAACATCGCGAGCGCCCCGGCGTTGGTGCACACGTTGACGATCTTCGCGGTGGCGGAGGCGGTGACCAGGTCGAGGTGGAGCAGGGCGGTCAGGGCCAGGACGAGGAAGGTGCCGGTGCCGGGGCCGATGAGGCCGTCGTAGAAGCCGATGCCCAGACCGGCCAGGGCGATGGCCAGCAGCACGCGTTGGCGGCTGACGGGGGTGGCTCCGGGCGCGGTGCCGAAGGCGGGGCGGAAGATGACGAAGCCCGCGACCACCACCAGGACGGCCATGATCAGCGGGCGCATCGCGTCCTTGCTGATCCCGCCGGCCAGGGCGGCTCCGCCCATCGAGCCGATGAGGGCGGCCAGTCCGATGCGGACGGCCAGTTTCACGTCCACCGTGGTCTTGCGCAGGTAGGTGACGGCCGCGCCCGAGGTGCCGACGATGGCCACGGCCTTGTTGGTGCCGAGGACGGTGGCGGGGTGGGCGTTCGGCAGACCGAGCAGCAGGGCGGGCAGGAGCAGCAGGCCGCCGCCGCCCACGACGGCGTCGATCCAGCCGGCCGCCGCGGCGGCCACGCACAAGATGATGATCATGGTTGTCGATATGTCAGGCACGGCCCCGACCCTACGGAGCCGTTGGCTGTAACAGCCATCAATCCCGGGAAACTTGCGCAAAGGTTGAGGTTCCACTGGAAGGCACCCGGTCGGGGGCCGCCGGAGCCGCCGGGTCCACCACCACCGTCAGCACGCTCGCGGCCAGCACGCTGGCCAGCCCGAGCCCGGCCGCCAGCCGCCGCGCGGGCGGTACGCAGGCCAGCGCGGCCCGCGCCATGTGCGCCGGGGAGGTACGCGGCCTGCGGTGCCGGGCGACCGCCGCGACGGCCGGGCCGGGCCCGACCGGTACGGACACCGCCGGTACGGACACGGACAGGGCGACGTGGAGCGGGTGACGCATGATGCAACGGCCTCTCGGGAGCGGGAGCGGAGTCAGGATCGGGATCAGGCAGCTCAGAAGCCGAAGCACTCCGAGTGGATGCGGCCGGCCGGCACCCCGGCCCGCAGCAGCGCCGACTGGGTGGCGTCCGCCATCCCCGGCGGCCCGCACAGGTACACGTCGTGCTCCGCCAGGTCCGGGACCAGCCCGAGCAGCGCCCGCGGAGCCAGCGGATCGTAGGCCTCGTCCGAACGCCCGAGCAGGTAGTGCAGCCCGGCCCGCCGTTCGGCGGCGATGGCCTCCAGCTCGGAGCGCAGGACCAGTTGCTCCTCGGCCCCGGCCCGGTAGAGCAGGGTGATGTCCCCGGGCCCGCCGGGCAGCGTCTCGAACAGGGCCCGCATCGGGGTGATCCCGACGCCGCCGGCGATCAGCAGCACCTTGGTCCGGGTCCGCCGGGCGGCGGTGAGCGCCCCGAAGGGGCCGGTGGCGATGACCCGGGTGCCGGGGCGCAGCCGGCGGATCCGGCGGGAGTGGCCGCCGAGGGCCTTCACGGTGATGCGCAGGGTGTCCCCGCGGACCGGCGCCGACAGCGAGAACGGCAGCGCGGTGTGCCACAGCCGCCGCTGGAGGAACCGCCAGCGCAGGAACTGCCCCGGCTCGGCGCGCAGTTCCGCGAGGTGCTCCCCGTAGACGACGACGGAGACCACCCCCGGCCCCTCGGCGCGGACCTCGGCGACGCGCAGCGCGTGCCGCAGGGCCTGGCGTACGGGGACCACGGCGCGGTACCAGACGAGCAGGACGGCGACGACGGCGTGCGCCAGGGCCCAGAACCAGGCGGCGAGGGCCAGGTCGGGCCCGGCGAGCTGGTGCCCGAAGGCCAGGGCGGCGGCGAGGTAGACCAGCAGGTGCACCCCGCGCCAGGTTTCGTGCGGGACCCGGCGGCGTACGGATCGGGCGGAGGTGATGCCGACGGCGGCCAGCAGGACGGTGCCGGCGGCCGCGGCGGCCAGGGCCGGGTAGCCGAGCAGGCCCCGGACGGCGGAGAGGACGTCGATCCCCTCGTGGACGGTGTACCCGCACAGGGCGAGGAGCCCGTGCCCGAAGCAGAGCAGGAGGACGTGGCGGCCGCCCAGGGCGTGCCAGCGGGCGAGCCGGTCGGCGCCGACGCCGTGCTCGACGGCGGGGACCCGGGCCATCAGGAACAGCAGCACGAGGACCCCGTACCCGGCGAGCAGGCCGGACAGGTGGGCGGCGGTCGCGAAGAGGGCGTCGAGCCGGGCCGAGGGCTGCACCTGGGCGGCCCACAGCAGGGTCACGACCCCCGCCCCACCGAGCATCCCGCCCTTGACCCGTACCGCCGCATCTCGCATACGGGCCACGCTAAGGGCGCTCCGGGCGGCTCTCCGGCCCTCCCGGTGATCCTTAAGGCGGCCTTGAGGAACGCCTCACGGACCCTTAACCCGGACGCTGAGGTCGGCGTTCCGTGCGGGTAACAACCGCGATGCGGCGGGGAAACAGCGGCCGCGCACGCTCGTGTCATGACCTCGGAACAGCAGCGTGTGGTGGTGATCGGCGGTGGGCTCGCGGGCCTGCGGGTCGCGGCCCGGCTCGGCGCGGGAGTGACCGTCCTCGGCGAGGAGGCCCACTCCCCCTACAACCGGGTGCTGCTCGCGGAGGTCCTGGCGGGCCGGTACGCGCCGGAGGTGATCACGCTCCCGTCCCCCGGCCCGGCGCTGCGCCGGGGGGTCCGGGCGGTCCGGATCGACCGGGCGGAACAGGTGGTGCACTGCGACGACGGAACGGTCGAGCCGTACTCCACCCTGGTCCTGGCCACGGGCTCCAACCCGGTGCTCCCCGCCCTGCGCGGCCTGTTCGAACCGGAAGGGCGGGAACTCCCCCAGGGGGTCCACGCGTTCCGCACCATGGACGACTGCCTGGCCCTGTCCGGGGCCGTACGTCCCGGCGTGCGCGCGGTGGTGATCGGCGGCGGCCTCCTCGGCGTCTCGGCGGCCCGCGCCCTGGCCGAGCGCGGCGCCCAGGTGGTCCTGGCTCAGCAGGGCGAACGCCTGATGGAGCGCCAACTCGACGCGGAAGCCTCGGCGCTGCTGCGGCTGCACCTGGCCGGCCTGGGCGTGGAGATCCACACGGAATGCCGGGTGCGCGGGCTGTCGACCACCACCGCAGCTCCGCTCCCGGGGCTCCGCCCCGGACCCCGCGCCTCAATCGCCGGCGGGGCTGAAATTTTCCAGCCGCACCTTGCCGGCGGCATCAGCCAAAATCCAGCCCCGCCGGCGTTTGAGGCGCGGGTCCGGGCAGAGCCCGGAACGCCGCGCAGGGTCACCGGGGTCGAACTCGCCGACGGCTACCGCCTGGACGCCGACCTCGTCGTCCTCGCCTGCGGCGTCCGCCCCCGCACGGGCCTGGCCCAAGCCGCCGGCCTCGCGGTCAGCAAGGGCATCCTCGTCGACGACGAGCTCCGCACCAGCGACCCCCGCATCCACGCCATCGGCGACTGCGCCGAGCACGCGGGCCGGGTCTACGGCCTGGCCGGCCCCGCCCTGGACCAGGCCGACGCCCTCGCGGGAGTACTCCTCGGCACCGGCCGGGGCATCGAAACCACCCGGGAGACCGGCGCAGGCACCCCCTACACCGGGACCCGGGCCCTGACCCGCCTCACCCTCACCGCCGGCGGCGACCACCCGCTCGACCTCGCCGCCTTCGGCGAGACCACCCCGCTCCCCGGCGACGACGTGGTCCGGCTCACCGACGCCACCCGCCGCACCTACCGCAAGGTCGTCGTCCGCGGCGACCGCCTCGTCGGCGGGGTCCTGCTCGGCGAACTCTCCAGCGTGGGGGCCCTCGCCCGCAGCTGGGAGGAGAGCGCCGCTCTCACCGACGAGCACGGCCCGACCGACCTGTTCCACCTGCTCACCGACGACGGAGGCTCCTGATCATGGCCGCAGCCACGCCCACGCCCACCCCCGCCATCGTGCTCATCGGCCACGGCATGGTCGGCCAGCGCTACCTGGAGGCACTCGCCGAGCGGGGCGCCACCGCCACGCACCGGATCACCGTGCTCTGCGAGGAGCCCCGGCCCGCCTACGACCGGGTGCACCTGACCTCGTACTTCTCCGGCAGCACCCCGGAGGACCTGTCGATGACCCCGGCCGGGTTCATGGCGGAGCACGGGATCACCCTGCACCTCGACGACCCCGCCGAGACCGTCGACCGGGAGGCCCGTACCGTCACCTCCCGGTCGGGGCGGGTGTTCCCGTACGACGTGCTCGTGCTCGCGACCGGCAGTTACCCCTTCGTGCCGCCCGTCCCCGGCAAGGACGCCCCGGGCTGTTTCGTCTACCGCACCATCGAGGACCTCCTCGCGATCGAGGAGTATGCCAAGACCCGGACCACCGGCGCCGTGGTCGGCGGCGGGCTGCTCGGGCTGGAGGCCGCGGGCGCGCTCAAGGGGCTCGGACTGGCCACCCGCGTCGTGGAGTTCGCGCCCCGGCTGATGCCCGTACAGGTCGACGAGGGCGGCGGCGCGGCGCTGCTGCGCACCATCGAGAACATGGGGCTCACCGTCCATACGGGCGTCGGCACCCAGGAGGTGGTGACGGGCGAGGACGGTTCGGTCAGCGGCATGAAGCTGTCCGACGGTTCCACGGTCCCCGCCGATCTGGTCGTCTTCTCCGCGGGCGTCCGCCCCCGCGACCAGCTCGCCCGCGACTCGGGCCTGACCGTCGGCGAGCGCGGTGGCATCGCGGTCGACGCCCACTGCCGCACCTCCGACCCGCAGATCTATGCCATCGGCGAGTGCGCGCTGGCCGCCGACGGCCGCGTCTACGGACTGGTCGCCCCCGGCTACGAGATGGCCGAGACGGCCGCCGAGGACCTGCTGGGCCGGGAGAAGGAGTTCACCGGGGCCGACCTCTCCACCAAGCTCAAGCTGCTCGGCGTGGACGTGGCCTCCTTCGGCGACGCGCACGGCGCGACCGAAGGCAGCCTCGACGTCGTCTACTCCGACTCCCGCTCCGGGGTCTACAAGAAGGTGGTCGTCTCCTCCGAAGGCGTCCTGCTCGGCGGGGTCCTGGTCGGCGACGCCGATTCCTACGGGCTGCTGCGCCCGCTCACCGGCTCCGTGCCGCCCGTCACCCCCGAGCAGCTGGTGCTGCCCGCCGGGGTGGGGGCGCCGGTGGCGCTCGGCCCGGCCTCGCTCCCCGACCACGCGGTGATCTGCTCCTGCCACAACGTCACCAAGAAGGCCATCACCGAGCACACCACCCTGCCCGAGGTGAAGAAGTGCACCAAGGCGGGCACCGGCTGCGGCAGTTGCCTCAAGGTGATCGGCCAGCTGCTGCCGGCCGCCGCCGACAAGGGGCTGTGCGGCTGCTTCCCCTTCACCCGCGCCGAGCTCTACGAGATCGTCCGGACCCTGCGCGTGACCTCGTACGAGCAGCTCCTCGACAGCCACGGCCGCGAGGGCGCCCGCGGCGGCGAGGGCTGCGAGGTCTGCAAGCCGGCCTTCGGTTCGATCATCGCCTCGCTCGCCCCCACCCTGGGCGCCAGCGGCTACGTCCTGGACCGCGAGCAGGCCGCGCTCCAGGACACCAACGACCACTTCCTCGCGAACATGCAGCGCAACGGCTCGTACTCGGTCGTCCCGCGCATCCCCGGCGGCGAGATCACCCCGGACAAGCTCATCGTGATCGGCGAGGTGGCCCGCGACTTCGGCCTCTACACGAAGATCACCGGCGGCCAGCGCATCGACCTCTTCGGCGCCAGCGTGGACCAGCTCCCCCGCATCTGGGCCCGGCTCGTCGACGCCGGATTCGAATCCGGGCACGCGTACGGGAAGGCCCTGCGGACGGTGAAGTCCTGCGTGGGCCAGACCTGGTGCCGCTACGGGGTCCAGGACTCCGTGCGCATGGCCATCGACCTGGAGCTGCGCTACCGGGGGCTGCGCGCCCCGCACAAGCTGAAGTCGGCGGTCTCCGGCTGCGCCCGCGAGTGCGCGGAGGCGCAGAGCAAGGACTTCGGGGTCATCGCGACGGCCAGCGGCTGGAACCTCTACGTCGGCGGCAACGGCGGAGCCACCCCGCGCCACGCCGATCTGCTGGCCCAGGACCTTTCGGACGCCGAACTGGTCCGGCTCATCGACCGGTTCCTGATGTTCTACATCCGCACCGCCGACCGCCTGGAGCGCACCTCCACCTGGCTGGACCGGCTGGAGGGCGGCCTGGACCACCTGCGGGACGTGGTCGTGCACGACTCGCTGGGGCTCTGCGCCGAGCTGGAGTCGCTGATGGCGGACCACGTGGCGCACTACCGCGACGAGTGGGCCGAGACGCTGGAGGACCCGGAGCGGCTGCGCCGGTTCGTGTCCTTCGTCAACGCGCCCGGCGCCCCCGACCCGACCGTGAAGTTCGTCCCCGAGCGCGACCAGGTCAAGCCCGACCTGGCGATCCTCACCCTGGAGCCCGTAGGAGGCACCCGATGACCGTCGAACTGCAGGTGGACGAAGGCTGGCTGACGGTGTGCGAGCTGTCCTCCCTGGTCCCCGGGCGCGGGGTCGCGGCCCTGCTGCCCGACGGGAGCCAGGCCGCGGTGTTCGTCGACCGCAAGGGGCGCCCGTACGCCATCGGCAACCGGGACCCCTTCACCGGGGCGTACGTGCTCTCGCGCGGGCTGGTCGGCTCGGCGGCCGGCCGGGCCTTCGTGGCCTCCCCGCTGCTCAAGCAGCGCTTCGACCTGGAGTCGGGGCGCTGCCTGGACGACGAGGAGGTGGCGGTCCGGACGTACCCGGTGCGGACCGCCGCGACCTCGTCCTGAGGACCGGGCCGGATCCCGGCCCGGGGCTCAGCCCTGGATCATCGACGGGTCCATCCACATGATCTCCCAGGTGTGCCCGTCGAGGTCGTCGAAGGCGCGGCCGTACATGACGCCGTGGTCCTGGGCGGGGCGGGGCTCGGTGGCCCCGGCCCCCAGGGCCCCGTCGACGAGCTCGTCGACCGCGGTGCGGCTCTCGGCGCTCAGACACAGCAGCACTTCGGAGGTCTTGGTCGCGTCCGCGATGGCCTTGTGGGTGAAGTCCTTGTACCGGGCCTCGGTCAGGAACATGGCCACGATCGATTCGGTGATGGGCATCGAGGCGCAGTTCTCGTCGGTGAACTGGGCGTTGAAGCCGTAGCCGAGCTTGCTCCAGAAGGTCTTGGTGGCCTCGAGGTCCTTGACCGGCAGGTTGACGAAGATCATGGTGGAGGACATCGCGGTCTCTCTTCTCTCGGTGCGTTTCCGTTGCTTTCGAGAGGTAGACCGGGGCGCCCCGGGAAACTCATCGCTCCCCCGCGAACTTTTTTCCGATGACCTGAAAGCGCAGGTCAGGCGGGGTCAGGCAGGGGTCAGGCGGTTGCCAGCCCCAGTTCCAGGGCGGCCAGCGGGATGAAGCCGAGCCCGTCCGAGCTCTGCAGTGGGGCCTCGGCGCCGTTCAGCCGCTTGTGCATGGTCAGCGCGATCCGCTCGCCCATCGCCTTGGCGCGCTCCGCGTTCGGACCGCGGTGCAGTCCGTCGATCGTGGCGCGCCACAGCTGCACCCAGCGGCCGAAGTCCTCGGCGGTCAGCTCGCGGGCCGAGTGCAGGGCGGCGTGCGGGGCGAAGGCGTTGCGCCGGTAGTCGGCGCTGCGGAACAGGGCCCGCTCCCAGAAGTCGGTGATCCGGGGCAGGTGCACGTCGAGGTCGGTGCCGGCGAGCTCGGTGAAGAACGGCCCGATCCCCGGGTCGGCGAAGGCGGCCGTGTAGAAGCGGCGCAGCACGACGTCGAGGTCGGCGCGGCCGGAGATGTCGGCGTCGGCGGCGAAGTGGTTCATTGCTCCACCATCCTCCCCCAAGGCGAAGCCCACCCAGGGGAGAAAGTCCCGCGATAGGTCACATCAGGCCAGACAGCGCCGAAAAACACGCTCCGGAGCTCGGAATTCAACGCACATGAATTCGATAACCGGAGCGTGTGTTCGAGCACATGTCCTATCGGGCCCTCACGTCCCCTTGAGCAGCGCCGCCCCCAGCGGCGTGACCGTGTGCAGGACGGCGTTGCCCCGGCGCAGGGTGGTCACCAGGCCGGCCTCCCGCATCACCCCGGCGTGCTGGCTCGCGGAGGCCAGCGAGACCCCGGCACGGCGGGCCAGCTCGCTCGTGGTGGCTCCGTCGCCGATGGCCTCGAGGACCACCGAGCGGGTGTGCCCGACGAGCTTGCCCAGGGTGCGCTGGCGGTACCGGCGCTGCTCCTCCGCCGGACGGGCCGCCTCCCCGCCCGGCTGGGCCGAAGCCAGCTGCGCCGCGGCCGGGTAGACCAGCACCGGCGGCAGCTCCGGGTCGTGCAGGGTCACCGCCGTGCGCCGGCAGAAGAAGGACGGCTGGAGCAGCAGCCCGCGCCCCCGTAGCCGTACGTCACGGTCCACGGGGTAGTCGCACTCCAGGACCGGAGCCCGCCAGCGCAGCATGGACGGCAGCGAGGCGAGCAGCTCGTCCGCTCCGCCGTCGAGCAGCGCACGGCCGCGGGCGGCCCGCTCGGCTTCGATCTGGGCCTGGATGTGCGTCCAGTAGGGCTCCACGGCGGCCCGGTGGTAGCCGCGCAGTTCGCCCATGAGCCGGGGCAGGTGCGCGGTGGCACCCTCCATGAAGTCCCGCAGCCGCCGCGGGACGGGGGCGTCGGCGCCCGTAGCCGCGCGGGCACCCATAGCCGCTCGGGCACCCGAATCCGCGGGCATACCGAAGGCCGCTGCCATGCCGGAGCCCTCACCCGCGCTCCGGCCGAGGATGGCGAGCTCCCGGCGCATCCGCTCGGGACGGATCCCGCGCAGGGCGTCGAGGCCCACGTCCCATCCGTACTGACCCTCCACCGGGGTCAGGAAATCGGGGAAATAGCCCCGGCTGGGTATCAGCGCACCCAGCAGCCGTGTTTCACCATTCAACCTGCTCCGGGTTTCCGTGCGCCATTCACCGAAGAGCCGGGTATCTCGCCGGTCTCTTAAACGGTGAAAACTCAGAATCGTTTCCCACAACGCATCGGGACGACCTGCCATCCTTACGCGAGCGAGGTCCACTCCAGTGAAATGGATACGCAGCACCGAACCCCCACCTGTGCAACCGCAATCCCCCCGCCCCATGAGTATGCACGCCGTCACACGTGGTCACCATGGCCTTTCAGCCACAGTTGAAACCCCTTTCGGCGGGGGCGTGACAACCGAAATCCTGTACTCCGCCGGGCACACTCCGGCGCGACCGAAACGCTCCGCGAAGGCCGTGGGGGGCTTTGCGGGGCCTGGCGGTCGGTCGCACCGGGAAGCGCCGACGTGTCCGGCGGATAGGCGGCAGGCGGTGGACGGGTGGGGATCCGTCCACCGCCTGGTGCCGTTAAGGCGTATGGAACAACATTGAACCAATATTGACCCGGCCGGGCCCGCCCGGAACGGCCCGGAACGACGGGATCGACCGGAAGAGCCGG
The DNA here is from genome assembly GCF_041434015.1 of Streptomyces sp. NBC_00454. Classification (GTDB taxonomy): domain Bacteria; phylum Actinomycetota; class Actinomycetes; order Streptomycetales; family Streptomycetaceae; genus Streptomyces. Next base: position 2,444,962 of record NZ_CP107907.1, read on the forward strand.
GAACAGCGGCGAACATCCGGGAACAGCCGGGAAATAGGCGCGCCTGCCGCCGGGTGTCAGGGAACCCGGGGGCAGGCGCAGTCCAAGCGGGCCCCACGACGGGGCCAGGGGGCGGTCAGCGGCTGTCGCTGCCCTTCGCCTCGGCGGCGGCGCGGCCGGCCTCCAGGCGCGCGACCGGGATCCGGAACGGCGAGCAGGAGACGTAGTCCAGTCCGACCTCGTGGAAGAAGTGGACGGACTCGGGGTCGCCGCCGTGCTCTCCGCAGACGCCGAGCTTGAGGTCGGGGCGGGTGGCCCGGCCGGCCTCGACGGCGCTGCGGACCAGCGAGCCGACGCCGTCGCGGTCGATGGTCTCGAAGGGAGAGACCCCGAAGATGCCCTTCTCCAGGTACGCGGTGAAGAAGCTGGCCTCGACGTCGTCGCGGGAGAAGCCCCACACCGTCTGGGTCAGGTCGTTCGTACCGAAGGAGAAGAACTGCGCGGCCTCGGCGATCTGGCCGGCGGTCAGCGCGGCGCGCGGCAGCTCGATCATGGTGCCGATGGTCAGCTTGAGGTTGGTGCCGGTGGCGGCCTCCACCTCGGCGATGACCCGGTCGGCCTCCTCGCGGACGATCTCCAGCTCCTGGACCGTGCCCACGAGCGGGACCATGATCTCGGCGCGCGGGTCGCCCTTGGCGTTCTTGCGCTCGGCGGCGGCCTCGGCGATGGCCCTGACCTGCATGGCGAACAGGCCGGGGATGACCAGGCCGAGGCGGACACCGCGCAGACCCAGCATCGGGTTCTGCTCGTGCAGCTTGTGGACGGCCTGGAGCAGGCGCAGGTCGTTCTCGTTGTGGTCCTTGCGGGACTCGGCGAGGGCGACGCGGACCGACAGCTCGGTGATGTCGGGCAGGAACTCGTGCAGCGGCGGGTCGAGGAGCCGGACGGTGACGGGCAGCCCGTCCATCGCCTCGAACAGTTCGACGAAGTCCTTCTTCTGGAGCGGCAGGAGGGCACTCAGTGCCTCCTCGCGCTCCTTGTCGGTGTCCGCGAGGATCAGGCGCTCGACCATCTCGCGGCGCTCGCCCAGGAACATGTGCTCGGTGCGGCACAGGCCGATGCCCTGGGCCCCGAAGCGGCGGGCGCGCAGCGCGTCCTCGGCGTTGTCGGCGTTGGCGCGCACGCGCAGCCGGCGGACGCGGTCCGCGTAGGCCATGATCCGGTGCACGGCGCCGACCAGCTCGTCGGCGTCGTCGGCTCCGGCGTGCATGCGGCCCTCGAAGTACTCGACGACCGGGGACGGTACGACCGGTACCTCACCCAGGTACACCTTGCCGGTGGAGCCGTCGACGGAGACGACGTCGCCCTCTTCGATGACCTGACCGCCGACCGTCATCCGGCGGCGCTTGGTGTCGACCTCGAGGTCCTCCGCGCCGCAGACGCAGGTCTTGCCCATGCCGCGGGCGACGACGGCGGCGTGCGAGGTCTTGCCGCCGCGCGAGGTCAGGATGCCCTCGGCGGCGATCATGCCGTCCAGGTCGTCGGGGTTGGTCTCGCGGCGGATCAGGATGACCTTCTCGCCGGAACGGGACCACTTGACGGCCGTGTACGAGTCGAAGACGGCCTTGCCGACGGCCGCACCCGGGGAGGCGGCGATGCCGCGGCCGAGCAGCTCGGTCTTGGAGTCCTCGTCGAAGCGCGGGAACATCAGCTGCGCCAGCTGCGCGCCGTTGACGCGCTGGAGCGCCTCGGCCTCGGTGATCAGGCCCTGGTCCACGAGCTGGGTCGCGATGCGGAAGGCGGCACCGGCGGTGCGCTTGCCGACGCGGGTCTGGAGCATCCACAGCTGGCCGCGCTCGATGGTGAACTCGATGTCGCAGAGATCCTTGTAGTGGTTCTCCAGCTTCGTCATGATCGTCATGAGCTGGTCGTACGAGGCCTTGTCGATGGCCTCCAGGTCCGCCAGCGGGACGGTGTTGCGGATGCCCGCGACCACGTCCTCGCCCTGGGCGTTCTGGAGGTAGTCGCCGTAGACGCCCGCGTGGCCGCTGGCCGGGTCGCGGGTGAAGGCGACGCCGGTGCCCGAGTCGGGACCGAGGTTGCCGAAGACCATGGAACAGATGTTGACGGCGGTGCCCAGGTCGCTCGGGATGCGCTCCTGGCGGCGGTAGAGCTTGGCGCGGTCGGTGTTCCAGGAGTTGAAGACCGCCTCGACGGCGAGGTCCATCTGCTCGCGGGCGTCCTGCGGGAACTCGCGGCCGGCCTCCTTCGCGACGATCTTCTTGAAGCGGGTGACCAGCTTCTTGAGGTCGGCGGCGTCGAGGTCGGTGTCGACCGTGACCTTCTTGGCGGCCTTGGCCTGGTCGAGGGCGTCCTCGAAGAGCTCGCCCTCCACTCCGAGGACGGTCTTGCCGAACATCTGGATGAGGCGGCGGTACGAGTCCCACGCGAAGCGCGCGTCACCGGCCTGGGTGGCGAGGCCGGTCACGGACGCATCGGAGAGGCCGATGTTGAGGACGGTGTCCATCATGCCGGGCATCGAGAACTTGGCACCGGAACGCACGGAGACCAGCAGCGGGTCGTCCGACTGGCCGAGCTTCTTGCCCATCTTCGCCTCGAGGGCGGCGAGGTGCGCGCTGACTTCCTCGCGCAGCGCGGCCGGGGCCTCGCCGCTTTCGAGGTAGACCTTGCAGGCCTCGGTGGTGATGGTGAAGCCGGGAGGGACCGGCAGACCCAGGTTGGTCATCTCGGCGAGGTTGGCACCCTTGCCGCCGAGAAGGTCCTTGAGGTCGCGGTTGCCCTCGGTGAAGTCGTAGACGAACTTCTGATCTTTGTTTTCCGACACGGGTCTCGACTCCTCGAGGCTCGGTGGCTGCCCTGACGGCCAGGAACATACCCAGATCGAAGGCTTATGGGTACGTCCACTTGGCCGTCATGTGGCCGTAACCACCCACCCGCCAGCAGATCGAATGTAACTGGCGAGTAGCCAGAACATACGAAGAGCCTTCATCTCCCGAAGACTGAGGGGCTCACTGAGGCCTGTTCACGCTCGGATGAGCGATCATCGATACATTTGCGTTCAATACTTGAACGCACAAAGGGTGGCACCCAGTGCCACCCTTTGAAAGTCTTACCCGTGACTTACGCGCTCATCTGAGCGAAACCTCACCCATGCGTGGCGTATGTCACGCCGCCGCTGGCACGGTTTGCCAGCGATTTCTCAGCCTCCGGACGTGTCCAGTTCGGCTTCCTCGCTCACGCCCGCGCAGTCGTACGGATCCTTCAACCAGCCCTCGGGCAGGACAACCCGGTTGTTTCCGGACGTACGGCCGCGCGGACCGTCCGCACTCTCGGGCCACGGCTGGTCCAGATCGAGCTCGCTCAGATGAGCGTCCAGTTCGGCCAGGGAGGAGGTGACCGCGAGCTTCTGCCGCATCTCCGAACCCACCGAGAAGCCCTTGGTGTACCAAGCCACGTGCTTACGGAAGTCGATCACCCCGCGCGCCTCGTCGCCGATCCACTCCCCCAGCAGCTGGGCATGGCGGAGCATGGTCTGCCCGACCTCCCGCAGCGTGGGCTTGTGGAAGTCCTCGGGGCGCCCCTCGAAGGCCGCGACCAGGTCGTTGAAGAGCCACGGCCGCCCCAGGCAGCCCCGCCCCACGACCACGCCGTCGCAGCCGGTCTCGCGGACCATGCGCAGCGCGTCCTCGGCGCACCAGATGTCCCCGTTGCCGAGCACCGGGATCTCGGGGACGTGCTCCTTGAGCCGCGCGATGGCCTCCCAGTCGGCGGTGCCCCCGTAGTGCTGGGCGGTGGTGCGGCCGTGCAGGGCTATGGCGGTGATGCCCTCCTCGACGGCGATCCGGCCGGCGTCGAGATAGGTGAGGTGCTCGTCGTTGATGCCCTTGCGCATCTTCATGGTGACGGGGAGGTCGCCGGCGCCGGCGACGGCCTCGCGCAGGATCGCGCGCAGCAGGTTGCGCTTGTACGGGAGGGCCGAGCCGCCACCCTTGCGGGTGACCTTGGGGACCGGGCAGCCGAAGTTGAGGTCGATGTGGTCGGCGCGGTCCTCCTCGACGATCATGCGGACCGCCTTGCCGACCGTCACGGGGTCGACCCCGTACAGCTGGATGGACCGGGGCTTCTCGGTCTCGTCGAAGTGGATGAGCTGCATGGTCTTCTCGTTGCGCTCGACCAGGGCCCGGGTCGTGATCATCTCGCTCACGAACAGCCCCTTGCCGCCCGAGAACTCGCGGCACAGGGTACGGAACGGGGCATTGGTGATGCCGGCCATCGGCGCGAGCACCACCGGGGGCTGCACGGTGTGCGGGCCGATCGCGAGAGGCGGGGGGAGCGTGGTCATCCCCCCATTGTCGCGCAGACGCGCCGGTCCTCATATTTCTTTAGTTAGGCGTACTATCGGCATCATGCGTGACTTGAGCCCCAGGAGACGCCTGCTCGTCCTGGCGATCTGCTGCATGAGCCTGCTCATCGTCAGCCTGGACAACACCGTACTGAACGTGGCCCTCCCCTCCATGCGCCGCGAACTGGGCGCCTCCGTCGCCGGCATGCAGTGGACGATCGACGCGTACACGCTGGTCCTGGCCTCGCTGCTGATGCTGGCCGGTTCCACGGCGGACCGGATCGGGCGCCGCAAGGTCTTCACCGTCGGGCTCGTGCTCTTCACCGCCGGGTCGGTGCTCTGCTCGCTCGCGCCGAGCCTGGGCTGGCTGATCGCCTTCCGGATGGTCCAGGCGGTCGGCGGCTCGATGCTCAACCCCGTCGCCATGTCGATCATCACCAACACCTTCACCGACCCGCGCGAGCGGGCCCGCGCCATCGGCGCCTGGGGTGCGGTGGTCGGTATCTCCATGGCCGCGGGACCGCTGGTCGGAGGCCTGCTCGTGGACACCGTGGGCTGGCGGTCCATCTTCTGGATCAACCTCCCCGTCGGACTCCTCGCCCTCGCGCTGACCCTGCGCTACGTCCCCGAGTCGCGGGCCGAGCACCCCCGCCGCCCGGATCCGGTCGGACAGCTGCTGGTCATGGGGCTGCTCGGCTCGGTGACCTACGGGATCATCGAAGCCCCGGCCGCCGGCTGGCACTCCCCGCTGATCCTGGGCTGCGCGGCGCTCGCCGTGGGCTCCCTGGCCGGGCTGCTGACCTACGAGCCCCGGCGGGCGGAGCCCCTGATCGACCCGCGGTTCTTCCGCAGCGCCCCCTTCAGCGGGGCCACGGTGATCGCGATCAGCGCCTTCGCCGCGCTGTCCGGGTTCCTGTTCCTGAACACCCTCTACCTCCAGGAGGTACGGGGCCTCGACGCGCTGCACGCCGGGCTGTACATGCTGCCGATGGCGGCGCTCGCCTTCCTGTGCGCACCCGTGTCGGGGCGGCTGGTCGGCACCCGGGGGCCGCGGCTGCCGCTGGTGGTCGCCGGAGTGACCATGGCCGCGAGCGGGCTGCTGTTCGCCGCCTTCTCCGCCGAGAGTTCGACACCCCTGCTGTTCTGCGGGTACGTGCTCTTCGGGCTCGGGTTCGGCATGGTGAACGCCCCGATCACCAACACGGCGGTCTCCGGGATGCCCCGCGCACAGGCGGGCGTGGCCGCCGCGGTCGCCTCCACCAGCCGGCAGACCGGCGGGACCCTGGGCGTGGCCGTCGTGGGCGCGGTACTGGCCGCCGGACTGGCGGGCTCCGCGTCCGCCCCCGGGGCCGGCTCCGGCCCCGCGTCCGCCGCCGACTTCCTGGCGGCGGCCGAGCCCGCCTGGTGGATCATCACGGTCTGCGGGCTGCTCGTCCTGGTCGTCGGCCTCCTGACCAGCGGCCGGTGGGCCCGCGCCACGGCCCTGCGCACGGCCCGCACCCTGGAGCCCGAGCCCGACCCGGCCCGGACGGGCGCTCCGCCGCGCGTCTGACCGTAGGCAGGGCGTTGCGCCTGGCGTCGTGCCCGGCCGGGCGGCCTCGCCCTACTCCGCGCAGTCGAAGTCCTCGGCGCGCGAGTCGATCCTGGCCAGCAGGCCGCGCAGGACGTCCTGGTCCTGCTGCGAGAGGCCCGCGAAGAGGCCGAGCTCGACCGCGTCGAGGGCGGCGTTGGTCTTGGCGAGCACGACGGCCCCGGCGTCGGTGATGGCCACGTTGTGGCGGCGACGGTCGGTCGGGTCCCGGCGGCGCTCGACGAGGCCCTCGCCCTCCAGGTCGTTGAGGATCCCCACGAGCACGCTCGGGTCCACCTCCAGCCGTTCGGCCAGCGCCCGCTGGCCCACGGGGCCGTCGGACAGGTGCATCAGGGTCATCGCGTGGCGCGGGGTGAGCCCGGCGGCGCTGAGCGCCTTCTTCATCCGGGTCTGGGTGACCGATCCGTGCCAGGCCAGGAGCAGGCCCAGCCGCTGCGGGTGGTGCGAGGACTCCTGAGGCGCCGTCATGGCCACATCGTAACAACTCGGAAATGATTGTGGCCTATCGATCGTTGATGATATTCAATGATCTGACATCGCCGATCGTTGGAGTTCATCATGTTCATCGCCTACGCCGTCGTCGGCGTCCTGCTCGCCCTCACCCTCACCGCCTCCGCCGCCCTCACGCTGCGACGCAACCCCGCGATCGTCTCGAACATGCAGAAGGTGGGCGTGCCCGACTCCTGGCTGCCGCGCCTGGCCGGCCTCAAGGCGGCGGGCGCGATCGGCCTGGTCGCGGGCCTGTGGCTGGCCCCGCTGGGCGTCGCGGCCGCCGTGGGCGTGACGCTCTACTTCATCGGGGCCGTCATCGCGCACCTGCGCGCGAAGGACTACGAACTCGCCCCGGCGGCGGTCCTGACCCTGGTCGCGGCGGCCGCCCTGACCCTGCGGCTGGCCGGCTGACCTCCTCCGGGCGACACGGGGCCGGCCCCCTGGACAGATACTCTGCGCAGAGATAGTCTGCGTACAGAACATCTGCCGAGGAGGCCACCATGTGGAAGTACGAGCACGGCATCGAGACCACCGCCACGCCCGGGGCGATCTGGGCCCTGTGGGCCGACGTCGAGAACTGGGGCACCTGGAATGCCGACATCGAGAAGATCGAGCTCCGCGGCCCCTTCGCGGCGGGCGCCCTGATCACGATGACCCCGGCCGGCCAGGACCCCGTGGAACTGCTCGTCGCGGAGGCGGTCGAAGGCGAGTCGTTCGTCGACGAGGCACGCTTCGCCGGGCTGGTCCTGCGGACCAGCCACCGGATCGAGGCGCTCGGCCCGGACCGCAGCCGGGTGGTGTACCGGATGGAGATCACCGGCGAGGGCGCCGACGAGGTCGGCCCGGAGATCGGCCCGGCCATCACGGGCGACTGGCCCGAGACCATGGCCGCACTGGTCCGGGCCGCACTGGCCCAGGCCGCTCGGGGCTGACCGGCCGATGGCCCTGACCCCCGGCGAGAGCCCCGGATTCCTGCTCTGGCACGCCACGCTGCGCTGGCAGCGCGGCATCACCGCGACCCTGGGCCCCCTGGGCCTGACCCATGTGCAGTTCGTCCTGCTCGCCTGCACCTGGTGGCTCAACGGCCAGGGCGAACATCCCAACCAGCAGACCCTGGCGAAGCAGGCCGGCACCGACGTGAAGATGACCTCCCAGGTGGTGCGGACCCTGGAGCAGAAGGGGCTCGTCGCGCGCGAGGTAGACCCCGCGGACACCCGCGCCAAGCGGCTGCGCGTCACCGGAGCCGGGGCCGAGCTGGCGCCGCGGGCGATCGCCGCCGTGGAGCGGGTCGACGCGGAGTTCTTCCGGCCGGTGCCGCGCGAGGACGCCGTGACCCTCCTCAGTCGCCTGGCCCACCCCGAGGCCTGACGGCGCCCGTTCCGCGGTTCATCCACATGACGGGTGACAGATATTGAAATCTGTCACCCGTCATGTCATTCTCGTTCCATGACCTCATACGAGAGCACCAGCACCCAGACCGCACACCGCACCCTCGGCACCACCGGCCCCTCCGTCTTCCCGCTGGGGCTGGGCTGCATGGGGATGTCCGCCCTCTACGGGGAGGCCGACCGGGCCGAGTCCCTCGCCACCATCCACGCTGCCCTGGATGCCGGCGTCACGCTTCTCGACACCGGCGACTTCTACGGGATGGGGCACAACGAGCTCCTCATCGGCGAAGCCCTGCGCACCGCGCCCGCCGCGGCCCGCGAGAAGGCGCTGACCAGCGTGAAGTTCGGCGCCCTGCGCACCGTCGAAGGCGGATTCACCGGGTACGACGGGCGGCCGGAGGCCGTCAAGAACTTCCTGGCCTATTCGCTCCAGCGGCTCGGCCGGGACCACATCGACATCTACCGGATCGCGCGCGTGGACCCCTCCGTCCCGATCGAGGAGACCGTCGGCGCCATCGCCGAGGCCGTCGAGGCCGGGCACGTCCGCCACATCGGGCTCTCCGAGGTCGGCGCAGACACCCTGCGCCGCGCCGCCGCCGTGGCCCCGATCGCCGACCTCCAGATCGAGTACTCCCTGATCTCGCGCGGGATCGAGGAAGAGATCCTGCCGACCGCCCGGGAGCTCGGGATAGGCATCACGGCGTACGGGGTGCTCTCCCGCGGCCTGATCAGCGGGCACTTCACCCGCGAGCGGGAGCTGGCCCCGAACGACTTCCGTGGGATGAGCCCGCGCTTCCAGGGCGACAACCTCGACCGGAACCTCGACCTGGTCGACGCCCTGCGCAAGGTCGCCGACGCGAAGGGCGTCAGCGTCGCGCAGACCGCCATCGCCTGGGTGCTCTCGCGCGGCGGGGACATCGTGCCGCTGGTGGGCGCCCGGAGCCGCGAGCGGCTCGGCGAGGCGCTGGGCGCCCTGGAGATACGCCTGTCCCCCGCCGACCTCGCCGCCATCGAGGAAGCGGTTCCGGTCGGCTCCGCGGCCGGGGAGCGGTATCCGGCGGCGCAGATGGCCCACCTGGACAGCGAGCACTGATCCGGCTGTACGGTCGTACTCATGCCCCCCGCAGCCGCCGAGCCCCTCAGCCCCGAGCGCATCCTCGCCACCACCGAGGAGGTGCTGCGCCGCTTCGGCCCCACCAAGGCGACCGTGGTCGACGTGGCGCGAGCCCTGGGCGTCAGCCACGGCAGCGTGTACCGGCACTTCCCGTCGAAGGCGGCGCTGCGCGAGGCCGTCACGGACCGCTGGCTCGCCAAGAGCGTGGTCATGCTGGAGGAGATCGCCTCGGCGCCGGCCGAGCCGGCCCCCTCCAAGCTGGAATCCTGGCTGGAGGCACTGTTCGAGGCCAAGCGCCACAAGGCGGGTGACGACCCGGAGCTGTTCGCGACGTACATCGTGCTGCTCGCCGAGAACAGCGGTGTGGTCGACCGGCATCTGACCGAGCTGATCGAGCAGTTGTCCCGGATCATCGGCGAGGGGGTCGCGGAGGGATCGCTCAGCGCGGCCGACGTCCCGGCCGCCGCCCGCGCGGTGTTCGATGCCACCGGCCGCTTCCACGATCCGCAGTACGCGGCGGACTGGCTTTCGCCGAGCATCATCGCGGAGTTCGAGGCGGTCACCGCCCTGATCATCCGGGGCCTGCGCGCCTGAAGTCAGGAACCGGCCATTCCGGACGGCTTGATCATCATTTTGGGCCCCGGCCCCTTGTCACACCCCTGCGGCGTTCTTACGTTCCCCTTACCGCACTTCATCAGGTCTGTTCCAGGGGGAACTTTGTCCGCTCAGGAAGTACCGGCAGCACAGTCCGGCCCACCGGCCCGGTCTGGAGCCGCTGCCGCCATCGGCTGGATCCTGACCATCGGATTCAACGTGGTCGCGCCGATCCTCACGTACAACATGCTGACCGACCGGGGCTGGAGCGAGTTCGCCGCGCTGCTGGTCAGCGGTGCCTGGCCGGTGGTGGACTCCGTGGTCCACCTCGCCTGGCGCCGCAAGGTCGACGAGTTCGCCGTGGTCACCCTGGTCTTCCTGGTGATCACCGCGCTCGTCACGCTGATCGGCACGCACTCGGCCCGCGCCCTGCTCATCAAGGACTCGGGGGTGACGGGGCTCTTCGGCGCGCTCTGCATCGCCACCCTCTTCGCTCCCCGCCCGCTGATGTTCTACTTCGGCCGGAAGTTCGGCACCGACGGGACCAAGGAGGGCGTGGCGTACTTCAACGGGCTCTGGCAGTACCCCGACTTCCGCAAGGCGATGCGGAAGATGACCACCGTCTGGGGCGTCGCCTACCTGGTGGAGGCCTCGCTGCGCGTGGTGCTGGCGTACCTGCTGAGCGTGGACACGATGGTCGTGGTCAGCCCTCTCCTGATCTACGGCTTCCTGCTCTCGCTGATCTTCTGGACCATCCGCTTCTCGAAGCGGACCCAGGCCGAGGGCCAGGCCAGGGCCGCGGCCCTGGCGGCTTCGGCCGCGGGGGGTCCGGCGCCCGCGTAACCGGGCTCCGACCGGGCCCTGACCGGGCCCTGAAAAAACGGCAGTGGCCCGGTGCGCATCGCGCGCCGGGCCACTGCCGTTCTCGCGGCGGGAACCTAGCAGCCGAGCAGGCGGCTGCCGAGGTAGCTCTGGATCTGGTCCAGGGAGACGCGCTCCTGCTTCATGGTGTCGCGCTCGCGCACGGTCACCGCGTTGTCGTCGAGGGTGTCGAAGTCGACGGTGACGCAGAACGGCGTACCGATCTCGTCCTGACGGCGGTAGCGGCGGCCGATGGCGCCAGCGTCGTCGAACTCGATGTTCCAGAACTTGCGCAGGTCCGCGGCGAGGCCCTTGGCCTTCGGCGAGAGCTGCGCGTTGCGGGACAGCGGCAGGACGGCGACCTTGACCGGGGCCAGGCGCGGGTCGAAGCGCATCACGGTGCGCTTCTCCATGACGCCCTTGGCGTTGGGGGCCTCGTCCTCGTTGAACGCGTCGAGCATGAAGGCGAGCATGGCGCGGTTGACGCCGGCCGCCGGCTCGATGACGTACGGGGTGTACTTCTCCTTGGTCTCCTGGTCGAAGTACACGAGCTCCTGGCCGGAGGCCGCGGAGTGGGCCTTGAGGTCGAAGTCGGTGCGGTTGGCCACGCCTTCGAGCTCGGAGAACTCATTGCCACCGAAGTTGAAGCGGTACTCGATGTCGGCGGTGCGCTTCGAGTAGTGGGACAGCTTCTCCTTCGGGTGGTCGTACCAGCGGATGTTCTCCTCGCGGATGCCGAGGTCGCGGTACCAGTTCCACCGCTCCTGCATCCAGTACTCCTGCCACTGCTCGTCCTCGCCCGGCTTGACGAAGAACTCCATCTCCATCTGCTCGAACTCGCGGGTGCGGAAGATGAAGTTGCCGGGCGTGATCTCGTTGCGGAAGGACTTGCCCATCTGCGCGATGCCGAACGGGGGCTTCTTGCGCGAGGTGGTCATCACGTGGGCGAAGTTGGTGAAGATGCCCTGGGCGGTCTCGGGGCGCAGGTACGCCTTGGAGCCGGTGTCCTGGGTCGGGCCGAGGTGGGTCTCCAGCATGCCGGAGAACTGCTTGGGCTCGGTGAACTGGCCCTTCACACCGCAGTTGGGGCAGTTGATGTCGGCCAGGCCGTTGGCGGGCACACGGCCGTGCTTGGCCTCGTACGCCTCTTCCAGGTGGTCGGCGCGGTGGCGCTTGTGACAGGAGGTGCACTCGGTCAGCGGGTCCGAGAAGGTGCCGACGTGGCCGGAGGCAACCCAGACCTCGGGGGCCAGGATCACGGACGAGTCGAGGCCGACGATGTCCTCACGTCCGGTGACCATCGCCTTCCACCACTGGCGCTTGATGTTCTCCTTGAGCTCGACACCGAGCGGACCGTAATCCCAGGCAGCACGGGAGCCGCCGTAGATGTCACTGCACGGGAAAACGAAGCCACGGCGCTTGCTCAGGCTGACGATGGTTTCGATCTTGTCGGCGGCCACGGTGCTCTCTTCATTTACGAGGACGAACGGCGAAGCCTCAAGGTTACCGGCGCCCGCACCCCCCCTTTCAAATCGGGACCCCCCTCCGCGGACGCCCTGCGCCTCTCCCACCTGGGTTTTTGACAATCGTTTCCATCTTTGATGAAAATGGATGTCATGAACGTACGACGCCTCATACCCACCGCCGCCCTCGCCGGAGCCGTTGCCCTCGCCGCCACGGCCCTCACCGCCTGCTCGGGCGCTGCCGGAGCCACCGGCGGCAAGGACGGCAAGCTCGACGTGATGGCGTCCTTCTATCCGATGCAGTTCCTCGCCGAGCAGATCGGCAAGGAGCACGTGAAGGTCGACACCCTGACCAAGCCCGGGGTCGAGCCGCACGACCTGGAAATCACCCCGAAGCAGACCGCGCAGCTCGGTGAGGCCGATGTGGTCCTCTACCTCAAGACGCTGCAGCCCGCCGTCGACAAGGCCGTCGCCCAGTCCGGCGTGAAGAACATCGTCGACGCCGCCACCCTCACCAAGCTGGAGGTGCACGGCAACTCCGGCCACGACCACGGCACGGAAGAGGGCGCCGCCGACGACCACGACCACAGCCACGGCGAAGCCGGCGAGGACCCCCACGTCTGGCTCGACCCGGTCAAGTACGCGGAGATCGCCAAGGGCGTGGGCGCGGCCCTGGAGAAGTCCGACCCCGACCACGCGGCGGACTACAAGAAGAACACCGACGAGCTGGTCGCCAAGCTGGGCGCGCTCGACACCGAGTTCAAGGACGGCCTGAAGAACACGGCCTCCAAGACCTTCATCACCACCCACTCCGCCTTCGGCTACCTCTCCGAGCGCTACGGGCTCGACCAGGAGGGCATCTCCGGCGTCGACCCCGAGTCCGAGCCGAGCCCGGCCCGGATGAAGGACCTGCAGGCCATCGCGAAGAAGGACAATGTCTCGACGGTGTTCTTCGAGACCCTGGCCAGCGACAAGACGGCCAAGACCCTCGCCACGGACACCGGCCTGAAGACCGATGTCCTGGACCCCCTCGAGGGAATCACGGACAAGTCCCAGGGCGCTGACTACTTCGAGGTCATGCGGTCCAACCTGAAGAACCTGCAGAAGGCGCTCGGCAACAAGTAATGGCAGTAGTAGCAACGGAGGCGCGAGCCATGGAGTCCGAGCCCACGCAGGCGCAGGACCAGCCCGTCATATCCCTGCGCGGGGCCACGGCCTCGCTCGGCTCGCGCCCCGTGCTGCGCGGGATCGACCTCGCCGTCCGCCGCGGCGAGGTCGTCGCGCTCCTCGGCGCCAACGGCTCCGGCAAGTCCACGGCCGTGCGCGCCGTGGTCGGCCAGGTCCCGCTGAGCTCCGGGGAGCTCTCGCTCTTCGGTACGGACTTCAAGCGCTTCCGCGACTGGTCGCGCATCGGGTACGTCCCGCAGCGCACCACCGCCGCGAGCGGGGTCCCCGCCACCGTCCGCGAGGTGGTCTCCGCCGGCCGCCTCGCGCGCACCCGCTTCGGGTTCCTGCGCAAGGGCGACAAGGCCGCCGTCGAGCGCGCGCTGGACCTGGTCGACATGGGTTCCCACGCCGACGCCTCGGTCAACGCCCTCTCCGGCGGGCAGCACCAGCGGGTGCTCATCGCCCGCGCGCTCGCCGTCGAACCCGAACTGCTGATCATGGACGAGCCGATGGCCGGCGTGGACCTGGCCAACCAGGAGGTCCTGGCGAACGCCCTGCGCACCCAGGTCGCCGCCGGCGCCACCGTCCTGCTCGTCCTGCACGAGCTGGGCCCGCTGGAGCCGCTGATCGACCGGGCCGTCGTCCTGCGCGACGGCTGCGTCATGCACGACGGGCCGCCCCCGGAGGCCCTGGGTCAGCACGCGCTGCCCGGCCACGACCACGTACACCCCCACGCGGCGCACGACGCCGAGCCGCTCCGGACGGGACTGCTGAGCTGATGGACCTCCTCGACTACGCCTTCATGCAGCGGGCCCTGATCGCCGCCGCCCTCGTCGGCATCACGGCCCCCGCGATCGGTACGTACCTCGTGCAGCGCCGCCAGGCCATCATGGGCGACGGCATCGGGCACGTGGCCATGACCGGTGTCGCGCTCGGCTTCCTGCTCAATACGAGCCCGGTCTGGATGGCCACCCTGGTCGCGGTCATCGGCGCGGTCGGCATGGAGCTGATCCGCTCCCGCGGCAGGACCAGCGGGGACATCGCGCTCGCCATGCTCTTCTACGGTGGCATGGCCGGCGGCGTGATGATCATCAACCTGGCTCCGGGCGGCTCCACGGCCAATCTGACCAGCTACCTGTTCGGGTCGATCACGACCGTCTCGGCCGAGGACACCATCACCGCCGTGGTCCTCGCCGTGTTCGTGATCGCGGTCACCGTCGGCCTGCGCCGCCAGCTGTTCGCGATCTGCCAGGACGAGGAGTTCGCCCGGGTCACGGGCCTGCCGGTGCGCTTCCTGAACCTGCTGCTGGCGGTCACCGCCGCCGTCACCGTCACCGTCGCGATGCGCATCGTCGGCCTGCTGCTGGTCAGCGCCATGATGGTGATCCCCGTCGCCGCCGCCCAGCGCGTCACCCGGGGCTTCGCCGCCACCCTGAGCCTGTCCATGCTGATCGGCGTCCTGGTCTCGCTCTCCGGCACGGCCGCGACGTACTACGTCGACGCGCCCTCCGGCGGCGCCATCGTGCTGCTCGCCATCGCCGTGTTCGTGGTCATGACGGCGGCGTCCACCCCCCTGGCCCGGCGCCGGGCGAAGGCCGCGCGGGCCGACGAAGAGGTCTGCACGCGCGATGACGTAAGGGTCTGAAGGCCTCGGGCACCCTTGTGACTGGCACAATGGGCCGAGGCCGAAACGAGGAGGAACCGGTGGCGACTGCGCCTGGCGAGATGAATACCGCGCCAGTACGAGGACGATCCACTCGGCAGCGGACCGCCGTCGCGGCGGCGCTGGACGAGGTGGACGAGTTCCGCAGCGCCCAGGAGCTCCACGACATGCTCAAGCACCGCGGCGACTCCGTGGGCCTGACCACCGTCTACCGCACCCTGCAGTCCCTCGCGGACGCCGGTGAGGTCGACGTACTGCGCACCAGCGACGGCGAGTCCGTCTACCGCCGCTGCTCCACCGGGGACCACCACCACCACCTGGTCTGCCGCAAGTGCGGCAAGGCGGTCGAGGTGGAGGGCCCGGCGGTGGAGAAGTGGGCGGAGGCCATCGCGGCCGAGCACGGCTACGTCAACGTCGCCCACACGGTGGAGATCTTCGGCACCTGCGCGGACTGCGCGGCGACCGCCGGCTAGATCCGCCGGAGGTTGGCGTCGAGCAGGGCCCGGAGGCGGTCGACGTCCGCCGGGGACGCGGCCCCGCGCTTGGGCAGGATCGTCATCGCCGCGGCCCGCTTGGTGACGCTGAGCGTGACGAAGGTGTCGGCCGTCTCCGCGTACAGCGGCTGCGCGGCCCAGTCGATGCGCGACTCGGTGTTCTTGGTGCTCAGCCGCAGCCCGGTGGCCGTCACCAGCGCCGTGGTCTCCCCCGCCTTGGCCAGCAGGCCCGCGAAGGCGCGCGCGGTGAGCCACGGGCCGAAGAGCGTGAGCGCGAGGATCAGCACTCCGCCGATCAGGGTGGCCAGCGGTCCGCTGCCCGGCCGGGGGCCGAAGGCCGCCAGGGCGCCGAAGCAGACCAGCACTCCCCCGAATCCGCACAGCAGCCACCGCCGGCGCCGCCCCGCGGGCAACCGGGTGTCGCGCACCCGGATCGCCTGCGCGAGATCCGCCGCGGTGGTCTCGTAGACCAGCCGTACCTCGACCTGCTCCCCCTGCATGTCCATGACAGCGGACCCTACAGCGGCGGCGCGTTCCGGGCGACGATGTTCCGCGCGCGGTCCAGCTCCTCGGGCGTCAGCGCGCCGCGCTTGGGCAGGAAGCCGAGCAGGTCCGTGCCCGGGTGACGGAAGGCGAACAGGCTCCGGGTCTCGGTCCAGCCGGAGACCCGGTCCCAGGAGTACGGGAGCGAGGTGCCGTCGGGCATCCGGTAGGTCAGCCCGCCGTCGGAGAGCGTGCACTGCCATTCCCCGCCGCCCGCCACGCTCGCGTACTGGCGGCGCGCCCCGGACAGGAGGACCCCGAGGCGCACGCCGATGCCGATGAGCAGCCCGACCCCCGCGAGCACCGCCAGTTCCACACCGACGGCGCCCGCCTTCCCGCCACCGACTCCCAGCACGATGAGCGGGATCAGCAGGCAGAGCGCCGTCTCCCTGCGGCCCGTCTCGGTCCTGCGCGCCTGGACCCGGCCCAGTTCGCGGAAGTCCCCCCGCTCGGCCGCGTAGTACAAGTCGACCGTCTCGCCTGTCGTGTTCATGACGGCGAGGGTAGCTCCGGCAAGGTCAGCCGGTGGTGGCTTCTCCCTGGTTCGGGACGGCCCCGCCGAAGCGGCGGTCGCGCTGGGCGTACTCGTAGCAGGCCTGCCAGAGGTTGCGGCGGTCGAAGTCCGGCCACAGCACGTCCTGGAAGACCATCTCGGCGTACGCGCTCTGCCAGAGCAGGTAGTTGGAGGTGCGCTGCTCGCCGCTGGGGCGCAGGAAGAGGTCCACGTCCGGCATGTCCGGGTAGTAGATGTACTTCGCGAAGGTCTTCTCGTTGACCTTCGACGGGTCCAGCTTGCCCGCCGCCACGTCGCGGGCGATGGCCTGCGCCGCGTCCGCGATCTCCGCGCGGCCGCCGTAGTTGACGCAGAAGTACAGGGTCATCGCGTCGTTGTCGACGGTCTGCTCCTGGGCGACCTGGAGCTCCTGGACCACCGACTTCCACATCTTCGGCATGCGGCCGACCCAGCGGATGCGGATGCCGAGCTCGTTCATCTCGTCGCGCCGGCGCCGGATGACGTCGCGGTTGAAGTTCATCAGGAAGCGCACCTCGTCGGGCGAGCGCTTCCAGTTCTCCGTCGAGAAGGCGTAGAGGGAGAGGTTCTTGACGCCCATCTCCAGGCAGCCCTTGAGCACGTCGAGCACGACACCCTCGCCCACCTTGTGGCCCTCGGTGCGCGGCAGCCCGCGCTCCTTGGCCCAGCGGCCGTTGCCGTCCATGACGATCGCGACGTGGTTCGGAACCAGCTCGCCGGGGATCTTCGGCGGGCGCTCACCGGACGGGTGCGGCTCGGGAACCTTGTACTCGCGGCGAGAGCGTCCCAGAATCCCGCGTCGTGCCATGTGCCCAGCTCCTATTTCTCGACGTATCGCAGGGAGCGTAGCCCGCGCTCCAGATGCCAGTGCAAGTAGGCGGACACCAGCCCGCTGCCCTCCCGCACGTGACGCGCCTCGCACGCGTCGGCATGCCCCCAGTCGCCCGTCAGCAGGGCGCTGAGCAGGGCGATGGCCTCCGACGAGGGTACGACGCTGCCGGGGACCCGGCAGTCCCCGCATATGACCCCGCCCGCCCCGACGGAGAAGTGCCGGTTGGGGCCGTGGATCCCGCACTTCGCGCAGTCGTCGAAGCTGGGCGCGTAGCCGTTGACGGCGAGGGAGCGCAGCAGGAAGGCGTCGAGGATGAGGTTCGGCGCGTGCTCGCCGCGGGAGAGGGTGCGCAGGGCGCCGACGAGCAGCAGGTACTGCTGCACGGCGGGCTCGCCCTCGTGGTCGGTGAACCGCTCGGCGGTCTCCAGCATCGCGGTGCCGGCGGTGTAGCGGGCGTAGTCGGTGACGATGCCGTTGCCGTACGGGGCGATGATCTGGGTCTGGGTGCAGAGCGGCAGGCTGCGGCCGATCAGCTCGTTGCCGCGGGCGAAGAACTGCACGTCGGCGTGGGAGAAGGGTTCCAGCCCGGCGCCGAACTTGGATTTCGTGCGCCGGACGCCGCGGGCGACGGCCCGGACCCGGCCGTGGCCGCGGGTCAGCAGCGTGATGATGCGGTCCGCCTCACCCAGCTTCTGGGTGCGCAGCACGATGCCGTCGTCGCGGAACAGACTCATGGGCCCATTCTCCCGTACCCCACTGACAGGACGGCCACGGGAGCGGGAACGGCAGCGCCCCCGCCGGGCACCAGGCCCGGCGGGGACACCCCTTGGGAGGATCAGGCGGTCGGCGCCGGGGCGGGCTCGCCCTCGGCCGACTGTGCCGGGATGGCTGCCGTGGTGGCCTCGTCGTCCGCCGCCGGAGCGTCGTCCGCCGCCGGAGCGTCGCCCTCCGAGACGTCGTCCTGCGAGACGTTGTGCGCATCGCCCTTGCCCAGACCGTTGAAGATCAGGTTCAGGACGATCGCAGCCGTGGCACCGAGCGTCACACCGCTGTTGAGCAGCGAGGAGAGGTCCGAGTTCATGTGGTCCTTGAAGAACACCGGAACCGTGGCCGGGAGCAGCGCGAAGGCCAGGGAGACGCCCACGACCAGCGCGTTCTTCTCCTCCTTGAGGTCCACCTTGGCCAGGGTCTGGATACCGGCCAGGGCCACCATCGCGAACATCACGGTCGCGGCGCCGCCGAGGACTCCGTGCGGGACGGCGGCGACGATCGCGGCGGCCTTCGGGAGCAGACCGAGGACGATCATGATGACGCCCGCGGAGACCACGACGAACCGGCTCTTGACCTTGGTCATCCGGACCAGGCCGACGTTCTCGGCGAAGGCCACGTACGGGAAGGAGTTGAGGATGCCGCCGAGGGCGGTCGCGGCGCCGTCGGCACGCAGGGCGCGGGCCACCGTCTCGCTGTCGACCTTCTTGCCGACGATGTCGCCGACGGCGTAGGTGTCACCGGTGGTCTCGACCATGGTGATCAGCATGACGATGAGCATCAGGACGATCGGGAACCACTCGAACTTCGGGGCGCCGTAGTGGAACGGGGTGCTGATGCCGATCCAGTCCGACTTGCTCACGTCGCCGAACTTGGCGTCGCCGAGCAGGAACGCGACCGCGGTG
This sequence comes from Streptomyces sp. NBC_00454, assembly GCF_041434015.1. Classification (GTDB taxonomy): domain Bacteria; phylum Actinomycetota; class Actinomycetes; order Streptomycetales; family Streptomycetaceae; genus Streptomyces. The sequence continues at coordinate 2,463,711 of NZ_CP107907.1, forward strand.
CCGCCGACCAGGCCGAGCAGGATGGAGATGCTGGAGAGGAAGGGCTTGCCGAGCTTCATCAGGATGAGGATGAAGAGCATCGTGCCGCCGGCGTAGGCGAAGTTCTTCGGGTCACCGAAGTCGGGGCTGCCGAGGCCGCCCGCGGCGTCGTTCAGGCCGACGGGGATCAGCACGATGCCGAGGACGGTGATGACCGTGCCGGTGACGACCGGCGGGAAGAGCCGCATGACCGTGCCGAAGACCTTGGGCGGCAGCCAGGCGAAGGCGAAGGTGGCAAGGCCGGCGGTGATGACCGCGCCGTAGATGACGAGCAGGCCCGCTTCCTTGCCGCCCGCCCCGAGACCGATGGCGATCATCGGGGACACCGCGGTGAAGGTGACGCCCTGGATCAGCGGCAGTCGCGCGCCGATCCGGCCGATGCCCCACGCCTGGATGATCGAGGCGATGCCGCAGGTGAAGAGGTCGGCGTTGATCAGGTAGACCAGCTGCTCGGTGGTGAGCCCGAGGGCGCCACCGACGATGATCGGAACGATCACCGCACCGGCGTAGAACGCGAGTACGTGCTGGAAGCCGTACAGCGCCAGCTTGGGGAGGGGGAGCACCTCGTCGACCGGGTGCGTGCTGGGCTCTCCGCTGGAAAGCCGGGCGGCGACACGTGCCATCTCTGCCTTGCCCTTCAAAAGGTAGGTAACGAGAGGAATCTGGTTATCCCTCGACGGAGTAGGTCGTTAACCCGTTTATCCGCCAGGGTTGTCAGTGCATTCACGTGAATCGAAGCTCCGCTGTGTTACCTGCGGCGTCTCGTCGTGTGACCGGAATTGAACGCCTGTGTGGCCGCTCACAGATATCGTCGACTTCCACAAAGTGTTGACGTACGGGAGCCCTCGATCTGGAGGTTTCTCCAGTGGCGGTGGACCCACCGGGTCCGCTATAGGCGCCGCCGGACGGAACGAATCGTTCTCCCTGCACGAACGCGAAGGCCCTACGAGATGACGTGCGGGTTAAGGCTTCGCAATCGTTCATCCTCGCAAACTTGAAGGCCTTCTTCCGGCTGTCCATTTGTCGGAAACACCCGACACGGATGGAGGGGCTCCGCGGTTCAAACGGCGCGCAAGGATCATGAATACGGGCGCGTAGCGCCGGATCGTTACCTCGCCAGAGGGCCGATTCCGCTCGCTACGGACCCTCCGCAGGCCCCGCGACCGAGGGGTGAGACGGGAGGGGGCCCCTGAGGCTCGCGGGCCCGGGTCTAGCCTCACCTCGATCGGACCATCCAGTGGATCCACCGAGAGGGACCCGCATGCCCGCCATCGCGCTCCGCTCCGGCACCATCGACTACACCGACACCGAGGCAGCGGCCGACGCAGCCCCCGGCCCTGCCCGCGAGACGCTCGTCCTGGTCCCCGGCCTCGGCTTCGACGAATCCGTCTGGCAGCCCGTGGTCGACAGGCTGCGCACCGACTTCCGCGTCCTCGTCCCGGTGCTCCCCATCGGCGGCCACCGCCGCCCCATGGACCCCGGCGCCGACCTCTCCGCCCAAGGGGTCGCCGCCCTGCTCGCCGAGTTCCTCGACCGCCTCGACCTGCGCGAGGTGACGCTCGTCCAGAACGACGCCGGGATCGCCCAGCTCCTCGTGGGCGTCCAGGACGAACGGATCGCCCGCCTCGTCCTCGCCTCCTGCGAGGCCCTCGACAACTACCCGCCGGGCTTCCAGGGCAAGACCCTGCACGCCGCCAGCAGGATCCCCGGCGCGCTCCGCCTGCTCCTGCAGAGCTTCCGCTCGCCCTTCCTCGCCGGGATGCAGACCTCTCTGGGCGGCATGGCCGCACGGCCGATCCCGCACGAGCTGGTGCTGCGCTGGTACGGCCCGCTGCTCGGCGACCCGGCGATCCGGCGGGATCTCACCGCTTTCCTGCGCGGCACCCGCAAGGACACCTATCTCCGGGCCGCCGAGCGGCTGCGCACCTTCGACCGCCCCGCCCTCGTCGTCTGGGGCGCCCAGGACCGGATGATGCCGCCCGCGACCGGGCGCCGGCTCGCCGGTCTCCTGCCGCGGGGCGAGTACGTGGAGATCCCGGACTCCCGCACCCTGATCTCCCTCGACAACCCCGAGGCCCTGTGCGAGGCCCTGCGCCGCTTCATCACGGCCCACCCCGCCCCGGTCCGGCGCGGCACCGCCTGAACGTGCGCGGGGCCCGCGCGAGACCTCGTACGGGACCTCGCGCGGGCCCCCGGGCCGGCCGGGCCTACGGCGCCCGGACCGCCGAGAGCAGCCGCGCCACCTCGTCCGCGTCGATGCGCAGGGCCGCGCCCACCGTGGACAGCACCTCGCGCTCCGCGGGGATGTACGGGCCGTCCGCCAGGGCCACGCGCGCGCCCTGCAGCAGGATCGATTCGCGCCCCGGCGCCGCCAGGTGCGGAGCCAGGGGCTCCAGGGCCTCGTGGAGCTCGATCGACAGCGCCGCGCCGCAGCAGTCGGGGCCGTCGTAGAGCCCGAGCCGCCCCTCGTCGGTGGCCAGCGCCTCCACGAGGGACTCCAGCTGCTCCTCGGTGCAGTCCTGGAACCCCGCGGACCGTACGGCGCCCACGGCGGCCTCCAGCGCGCTGCGCGAGGCCGTCCCGCCCGCGGCCAGCACGGCCAGCGTCACCGTGTGCACGGCGTCGCGCAGCAGCGCGGAGAAGCGGGTGGTGGTGAGGTGGTCGAGGATGTCGGTGGAGAAGCGCTCGCGGCAGCCCTGGCACTCGACGACGGGCCCGGCGTGCCCGCGCGGCAGCAGCGGCACACCCAGGACGGTGAACCGGCGGCGCCCGGTGCGCCGGCGGTAGTTGCGGTCCCCACCGCAGTCGGGGCAGAAGAACTCCCCGTCCCCCACGGTGTTCCAGGTGGTGCGGATGCCCCAGACCGTCAGCTTCCGGCCGTCCCCACCCCGAACTGGCAGCACGTCGCACCTCCGTAACCTTCCGGCAACATCGCCGGGTTGGGTGATGTTAGCCACATCGGTGAGGATGCGTCAGCAGTGTGACAAGACAACATCCGCCGACCCCCGTACTTGGCCGATCCGCGCCCCCCGCGAACTCCCTGGCCGAACGGGTGCAGAAACGGCGGAACCCCGCCCTCCGGAAGGAGGAACGGGGTTCCGGACCGCCCACACGGGCGAGGATCAGCCGGACGGGGATCAGCGGCCCGCGCGGTTGACGGCGGAGATGACCGCCTTCAGGGAGGCGCGGGTGGTGTTGGCGTCGATGCCGATGCCCCACAGGACGCGGCCGTCGATCGCGCACTCGATGTACGAGGCGGCGACGGCGGAGGCGCCCTCGCTCATCGTGTGCTCGGTGTAGTCCAGCAGGCGGGCGTCGATGCCGATGTCGGACAGCGCGCTGAAGAAGGCCGAGATCGGGCCGTTGCCGGTGCCGTCCAGGACGGTCTCCACGCCGTCCACGACCGCCTCGACGGTCAGCGTGTCCGTGCCGTCCTTGTCGGTGGTGGTCTGGCCGGAGCGCAGCTGGATGCGGCCCCACGGGTTCTCGGGGTTGGGCAGGTACTCGTCCTGGAAGACGTCCCAGATCGCCTTCGGGGTGACCTCGCCGCCCTCGGAGTCGGTCTTGGCCTGGATGATCCGCGAGAACTCGATCTGCATGCGGCGCGGCAGGTCCAGCTTGTGGTCGTTCTTCAGGACGTAGGCGATGCCGCCCTTGCCGGACTGCGAGTTGACCCGGATGACGGCCTCGTAGGAGCGGCCGACGTCCTTCGGGTCGATCGGCAGGTACGGGACGGCCCACTCGATGTCGTCGACGGTGACGCCCTTGGCGGCCGCGTCGGCCTCCATCGCGTCGAAGCCCTTCTTGATGGCGTCCTGGTGGGAGCCGGAGAAGGCGGTGTAGACCAGGTCGCCCGCGTAGGGGTGGCGCGGGTGGACCTCCATCTGGTTGCAGTACTCGCTGGTGCGACGGATCTCGTCGATCTGCGAGAAGTCGATCTGCGGGTCGATGCCCTGCGAGAAGAGGTTCATGCCCAGCGTGATCAGGTCCACGTTGCCGGTGCGCTCGCCCTGGCCGAACAGGCAGCCCTCGATGCGGTCGGCGCCGGCCATCAGGGCCAGCTCGGCGGCGGCGACGGCGGTGCCGCGGTCGTTGTGCGGGTGCACGGAGATGCAGATGTGCGCGCGGCGGGTCAGGTTGCGGGCCATCCACTCGAAGCGGTCCGCGTGGGTGGAGGGCGTGGAACGCTCCACGGTGGCGGGCAGGTTCAGGATGATCTCGCGGCCCTCGGACGGCTGCCACACGTCGCAGACGGCCTCGCAGACCTCCAGGGCGAAGTCCAGCTCGGTGTCGGTGAAGATCTCCGGGCTGTACTGGTAGCCGAAGGTGGTCTCCGGGCCCAGCAGCTTCTCCGCGTACTCCATGACCAGGCGGGTGCCGTCGACGGCGATCTGCTTGATCTGCTCCTTCGAGCCGCGGAAGACGACCCGGCGGAAGGTGGGGGCGGTGGCGTTGTACAGGTGCACGGTGGCGCGCTTGGCGCCGACCAGCGATTCCACGGTCCGCTCGATCAGGTCCTCGCGGGCCTGGGTCAGTACGGAGATCGTCACGTCGTCCGGGATCGCGCCCTCTTCGATGATGGAGCGCACGAAGGCGAAGTCGGTCTCGCCGGAGGACGGGAAGCCGACCTCGATCTCCTTGTAGCCCATGCGCACCAGCAGGTCGAACATCTCGCGCTTGCGGGCGGGGGTCATCGGGTCGATCAGCGACTGGTTGCCGTCGCGCAGGTCGGTGGACAGCCAGCGGGGGGCCTTCGTGACGCGGGCCTGGGGCCAGGTGCGGTCCGGGATGTCCACCTGCTCGTAGGAGCCGTACTTGTGGATCGGCATCCCGGAGGGCTTCTGGGTGTGGGTCGCGTTCGTGATGGGCGTGGGGCGACCGACAAAAGTGTGCTGGCTCATGACGTAGGGCTCCTCGCGTGTCCGCGTGTAGTTCGCTGGGACGGCCGACGGACGGTCGCAAAACCGCAACACCAAACTCCGCGGGGAGGGGGCCGGCCTACGACTACAGACCCTCGCCGCGGCAGCTAAGGAGAAGCAGCCCGAAACGCATGATGGGCCGAGCCTAACCGAGCTGCCCCGGATTGCGGGGCCTGTTTCAGTATGCAAGACCCGGGGGTCCGTTTTGCACCCTTTGTGAGCTAAGCCTCTCTTGGTACGGCAGGTCGGTCCGATCCACCAAGGGGCGTTCAGATCGCACGTACGATCGCATCATCGCTCGCCGTGATGACGCATGCGCGATCTCCACTCGACCGACCGTACGGCTGGCTACGTTCATCAGCCATGAAGCTGGTGGTGCAGGTCAAGCTACTGCCGACGCCCACACAGGCGTCGGCACTCGCAGCGACGCTCCGGGCCTGCAACGAGGCCGCTTCATGGGCTGCCGAAGTCGCATTCGCACAGGGGGCGTACAAGAATTTCGACTTGCGCAAGCACACCTACGCCGAGGTGAAGGAACGCTGGAGCCTGGGTGCGCAGGCCGCACAGCATACGATCAAGAAGGCAGCCGACGCCTGCACGACCCTGCAGGCGAAGCTGCAGGCCAGGAGGCCCGGCAGGCCGAATTCGAGACGACGCAGCCTTGCCGGAGGCAAACCGCCGTCCTTCCGACCCGACGCGGCCCAGCCGTACGACGACCGCATGCTGTCGTGGCAGGCCGAAGCGCGCACCATTTCGATCTGGACGACGAGCGGGCGCCTCAAGGCGGTGGGCATCACAGCCGGTGCCGAGCAACTCGCCATGCTGGCCACACACCGCCGAGGCGAGTCCGACCTGCTGCAGCGTGACGGCCGAGGAAGCCCCAACGGGCCATGGTGCACAGCTGGGCCTTCGCCCAGCTCGGCGAGTTCATCACGTACAAGGCCCGCCGGGCGGGCGTGCCGGTGGCGTACGTCGATCCGGCGCACACCTCCCGCACCTGCTCCCGGTGCGGCCACGTCGACAAGGCGAACCGGGTCTCGCAGGCCCGCTTCGCTTGCCGGTCCTGCGGATTCGTTGATCACGCAGACCACAACGGCTCCCGCAACATCCGCGCACGCGCGCTGGCGTTGCGGCGAAGCGGGGCCCCGTCACCGGCCCCAGCCGTCCCGCACCAGCGAGACGACCGGACGCGGACGCCACACCACAGCCAGTGATGCGCCGTAACGCAAGCCTCGTCGCCTCCGCGACAGACATGTGACACAAGCGAATGAATCATGGTCGCAACTAGTGACATCCGCGTCACCCGCTGCCACATTGCCGGGCATGGATGCCTCCCACAGCCACCGCCACCCCGTCTTCTGCACCGTGGTGCCGCCGCACCTCCTGGACAAGATCGCCCAGTCCGTCGACCCCGCCCGCGCGGCCGCCGCGCGCCGGACCCTGGAGCTCGACGCCTCGAACCGCGTCCGGCGGCAGCTGGCCGTCCTGCCGCCGGCCGGGGACGGGCCCTCCGAGACGCCCCGGCGGACCATCTACGACGCCCAGCACCACACCCGGCTGCCGGGCAAGAAGGTCCGCGGCGAGGGCGAGGACGTGAGCAAGGACGTCAGCGTCAACCGGGCCTACGCCGGGCTCGGGGCCACCTTCGAGCTGTACCTCAAGGCCTACGGGCGCCACTCGATCGACGGCTCCGGCCTGCCGCTGGACGCCACCGTCCATTACGACCGGCTCTACAACAACGCCTTCTGGGACGGCAGCCGGATGGTGTTCGGCGACGGCGACGGGGACCTGTTCCTCGACTTCACCGTCTCGGTGGACGTCATCGGGCACGAGCTGACCCACGGAGTCACCCAGCACACCGCCAACCTCGCCTATCACGACCAGCCGGGCGCGCTCAACGAGTCCATGTCCGATGTCTTCGGCTCCCTCATCAAGCAGTACTCACTGAACCAGACCGCCGAGGAGGCCGACTGGCTGATCGGTGCCGGGCTGCTCGGGCCCGCCGTCGACAGCGGCATGGCCCTGCGGTCGATGAAGGCGCCCGGGACCGCGTACGAGGACGACGAGCTCGGCAAGGACCCGCAGCCGGCGACGATGGACGGCTACGTGCGCACCTCCCGCGACAACGGCGGCGTGCACATCAACTCCGGCATCCCCAACCACGCCTTCTACATCGCGGCGAGCGAGCTCGGCGGCAAGGCCTGGGAGCGGACCGGCCAGATCTGGTACGACACCCTGACCGGCGGGGAACTGACCCCGGAGGCCGGATTCGCGGACTTCGCCCGCCTGACGGTCGCCGCCGCCGTGGCCCGGTACGGGGAAGGCGGCGCCGAACACCAGGCGCTCCAGAAGGCGTGGTCCGCGGTCGGCTTGGGGTAGAAAGCCCCTCATGCGGATTCAGGTGGTGCGGACGGGCGGCTTCGCGGGGATCGAACGGCGGGCCGAGGTGGACACCTCGGGCCTGCCCGACGAGGCCGAGTGGCAGGCCCTGGCGCAGCTGGCGCTGCGGCCCGGTCCACCGGGTCCCCCGGCGGAGGGGATCCGGGACGGGTTCTCGTACCGGATCACGGTGGACGGGCGGACGGTGCTCTGCCAGGACCCGAACCTCTCGGAGGCGCAGCGGGCGCTGATCTCGCGGGTGCTCAAGGAGGGCGCTTAGCCGTACGCGCGAAGCGGCTCAGGGGCGCAGGGGCTCAGCGGCGCAGGGGCATCAATTGAAGTGCCCCTGAGCTGCCGTTTTGCTTGGATGGCCGGATGACTGTGAATCCCGGGAGCCTGCCCGAGCTCGAGCGCTACTACGACACCGCACCGCGGGCGGGCGGGGCGCGGGCCGAGGACTTCGGTCCGCTGACCCTGTTCGTCCAGGAGAGCGACGGCTGGCCGTACTACGCGCGCCCCGCGCTCGGCGGCGCGGAGGTCTCGGCGGCCGACGTGGAGCGGGTGCTGGCCCGGCAGCGGGAGCTGGAGGTCCCCGAGTCCTTCGAGTGGGTGGCCGAAACCACCCCCTCCCTGCGGGCCGCGGCGGAGGCCGCCGGGCTGCACGTCCACGCGCACCCGCTGATGGTGCTGGACCCGGCCGCCGAGGCGGTACCGCTGCCCGTGGATCCGGAGGTACGCGTGCTCGGCGCGGCCGACCCGCTGCTGCGCAGTGCGGTGACCGTGCCGATGCTGGCCTTCGCCGCGCCCGGTACGGCGGTGGGCGAGGGCGGCCCGGCGGAGCTCGCGGTGGCCGCGGAGGACCCGGCCTCGGAGGCCCGCAGGGTCCGGGTCTCCGGAATGATCGCGTCGGCCCGGACGGCCCTGGCGGCCGCCGTGCGCGAAGGCGCGGTGCTCTGCTCCGGCCAGTACATCCCGGTCGGCGACGTCGCCGAGGTGGTCGGTGTCGGCACCCTCCCGTCGGCCCGCCGCCAGGGGCTCGGCCTCGCGGTGACGGCGGCCCTGGTCGCGGACGCCCTGGCCCACGGAGCCCGTACGGTCTTCCTCTCGGCCGGCGACGAGGACGTGGCCCGGATCTACGGCCGCCTGGGCTTCCGCCGGGTGGGCACGGCCCTGATCGCGGAGCGGCCCCTGTAGCGGGGCCGGGGACCAGGGCCGCGACCCGGGCGGCCGGGCGGTCCGGGCGGTCCGGGCGGTCCGGACACGGTTTGCGGAAACCGCAAAGTTGCTTGGCCGGACGGGCCGCGGGAGCGGAGCATCGGAGGCGCAGGCACCCGTACCGACCGGAAGAGGTCCCCATGCCGCACGAGCACCACCGCTCCCCCGAGCCCGCCGGCGCAGACGCCACCGTCGTGGGCGAGGAGTACTGGGACACCCGCTACCGCGAGAGCGACAAGGTCTGGAGCGGCGAAGCCAACGCCGTCCTGGCCCGGGAAACCGAAGGGCTGGCCCCGGGGCGGGCCCTGGACCTCGGCTGCGGCGAGGGCGGCGACGCCGTCTGGCTCGCCCGGCGGGGCTGGCACGTCACCGGGACGGACATCTCCGGGGTCGCCCTGGAGCGGGCAGCCGTCCACGCCTCCGACGCCGGGGTCGACGACCGCACCGAGTGGGAGCGGCACGACCTCGCGGAGTCCTTCCCGGCCGGGGAGTACGACCTGGTCTCCGCGTGCTTCCTGCACACCTTCGGCGAGTTCCCGCGCGAGCGGATCCTGCGCCGGGCCGCCGCGGCCGTGGCTCCCGGCGGGATCCTGCTCGTCGTCGGCCACGCGGGCTGGGCGTCCTGGCAGCAGGACCGCCCGGAGATCGATTTCCCGACCCCCGACCAGGTCCTCGCCCAGCTGGAGCTGGCGGCCGGCGCCTGGGAGGTGCTGCTGGCGGAGGAACACGTACGGGCCCAGGACCAGCCTGACGGCCGGCCCGGGACCCGTACGGACAACGTGGTGAAGGTGCGGCGGCTCCCGTAGGAACCCGCCCGCCTAGAAACCGAGCTTGCGGAGCTGCTTGGGGTCGCGCTGCCAGTCCTTGGCGACCTTCACGTGCAGGTCGAGGAAGACCGGAGTGCCGAGCAGCGCCTCGATGTGCTTGCGCGACTTCATCCCGACCTCCTTCAGGCGGGCGCCCTTCGGGCCGATGATGATGCCCTTCTGGCTCGGCCGCTCGATGTAGAGGTTCGCGTGGATGTCCAGCAGCGGACGGTCCGCCGGGCGGTTCTCCCGGGGGATCATCTCCTCGACGACGACCGCGATGGAGTGCGGGAGCTCGTCCCGTACGCCTTCCAGCGCGGCCTCGCGGATCAGCTCCGCGACCATCACCATCTCGGGCTCGTCGGTGAGGTCGCCCTCCGGGTACAGCGGCGGGCTCTCGGGCAGCATCGGCGCGATCAGGTCCGCCAGCAGATGGACCTGGCTGTCGCCGACCGCCGACACCGGGACGATCTCGGCCCACTCGAAGCCCAGCTCCTCGGCGAGCTGGTGGACGGCGATGAGCTGCTCGCCCACCACCTTGGACTCGACGAGGTCGGTCTTGGTGATGATGGCGATCTTGGGGGTCTTCTTGATCCCCGCGAGCTCCTTGACGATGAACTTGTCGCCGGGGCCGAGCTTCTGGTCCGCGGGCAGGCAGAAGCCGATGACGTCGACCTCGGACCAGGTCGCGCGCACGACGTCGTTGAGGCGCTCGCCGAGCAGCGTGCGCGGCTTGTGCAGGCCGGGCGTGTCGACCAGCACGAGCTGGGCGTCGGGGCGGTGCACGATGCCGCGCACGGTGTGGCGGGTGGTCTGCGGCCGGTTGGAGGTGATCGCGACCTTGGTACCCACGAGCGCGTTGGTCAGGGTCGACTTCCCCGCGTTGGGGCGGCCGACGAAGCAGGCGAAGCCCGCACGGTGCGGGCTGGTGGTCTCGGGGGAACGATCGCTCATACGGGCCATTCTCCCCGATGCGGCTCCCAGCGCCGACCAGGCTGCGGCCAGGAGCGCGAGAGCGGCTGCCAGGAGACCGTTCAGAGCGGGGTGCGCGGCGTGGCCGGCGGTGGCCCGGGAGCTGGTTCCGTCGGCCCCCGCCGTCACCGTGATCCGGGTCCATTCCAGCGCCGGGGGGTCCTCCCAGCTGGCCGTGAGCCGGATCTCCTGACCGGGAAGCAGCTCGGCGGGCAGGCCGGTCAGGGTGCGGGAGCGCAGGGTGCGGCCGAGGGCTCCGGTGACGGCGAGGGCCGCGCGGGGGCGCAGTGTGACGTTGCCGAGGTTGCGGAGCGTGTACGAGATCTCCGCGCCGGCGGCGGCCCGACCGGTGACCCGGAGGTCCTCGACGGCGAGGGCCGGTGCGGTGGGTCCGGCGACCCGGAGGTAGACGCGGGCGGCGACGGCCTGCTGCACCCCGATTCCTTGCCGGCCGGCCCCTTGCGCCGCCGTGCCCGTCGGCCCGTCCTCCAGGGCGACGATGGCTCCGGGGTGGTCCCCGGGCTCGGCGCGGTCGGGGACGGTGAGGGTGAAGCCGACGCCGACCGCGGTACGCGCCGGGACGGTGATCCGCTCCCGCGCGAGCTTCGTCCACGCGCCGGTGGCGGTGCGCGGCTCGTCGGGGCCGCGCAGCGCGAAGCCGCCGTCGCGGGCGGTGTTGTAGGCGTCGGCGGCGTAGAGACGGAAGGTGCGGGGCTGATCGGTGCGGTTGGCGATGGTGACGGTGTCGGAGACGGCCGCGCCTGGGGCGGCGGAGAGGTAGAAGTAGGGCCGCTGGCCGAGGGTGTTCGCGGCGGGCAGCACGGACCACTGCCCGTTGTCGGCGGCGGCGGCCGTCCCGGCGGGCGCGAGCAGGAGCACGGCGGCGAGCAGCAGCAGGGACGCCGCCACGGCCGACCGCAGCCCGTGCCGGTGCCCGTTCCGGTGGGCCATGGCCGGGGCCGGGGCCTGGCCCGTCACGACAGGGTCAGGGTCAGCACCGCGGTGTAGGCGCCCGGCGCGGTGTACGGGGGCACCTGGAGCGCGACCGTCGCGTCGATCGTGAAGGTTCCCCCGACGACCGTGGCGTCCGGCGTGGACGCCAGCAGCGCGCCCTCCGGTCCGACCGTGCCCGCGCTGCCGGGCGTACAGGCGCTGGGGCTGCCGGCGGCCGCCACGCACGAGGGGGTCCAGCTCAGGGAGGCGCCCGGGATGCGGAGTCCGCCCGAGCCCGTGAAATCGGTGACCTTTCCGATCAGCGACCAGCCCGCCGGGCCGCCCCGGGCGTCCTTGACGGTGACGGTGCCGATCCTGCCCGCCGCGGCGCCGCCGTCCCCGTACGGGACCGCGCCCAGGGTCACGGCCTCGCCCTGCTGGGTCATGCCCAGCTCGCCCCCTTCCACGACGGCCGTCACCTTCTGGGTGCCCGGCGCCGCCGGGAGGACGTCGATCACCGTGTACGCCGCCGGTCCGGAGCCCTCCGCCGCCGACCAGGCCGGGCCCTCGTAGGCCACGACCGCCGCGGTCGCCTTGTCCGTGACCGGCAGCTCCGTCAGGACCACGCCCAGCTCGTCCGCCTTCGCCGTCACCCGGTCGGCGGTCTCGGCGACGCCGGCCCGCCCGGCCACGGTGACCGCCGCGCCGGGGACGAAGCCGGAACCGGTGACCTTGACCTTGGCGCCGGGGCTCCCGGAGGCCGTGGCGAGTGCGACCGAGCGCAGGTTGGCCGTCGGGAGGGCGGTCGCGGCGAGCCGCTCGGCGACCGGTGTCAGGACGGGGAGGGGGACGGGGTTCGGTTCCGGGCTCGGAGCCGTCGTGGGAGTCGTCGTGGGGGCCGGGGCCGAGGTCGGGTCCTGGGTCGGGTTCGGGGCCGGATTCGGGGCCGGGTCCGGGGTCGCGGCGGCAGCGGCGCAGATCGTGTCGAGGTCCATGAGGTGGCTGGTGTGCAGGGTGTAGCCGCCCGGGGCGAGGGTGATCTCACCGGGTGCGGTGACGGTGAAGGTGCCGGTCATGGTGACGGCGGGCAGCGGGTCGCCCGCGTTGACGGGGTCGTTGCGCTTGGCTCCGACGACCGTGACCTCGCCGCTCTGCGCTCCGCCGAGGACGATCCGGCCGGTGGGGGTGAGCACGTCGGCGGGGAGTCCGGCCGCGAGCGGGTTCACGGCGGGGGTCCTGATCACCTGATAGGTCACGGTGACGATGTCGCCCACGCGCGGCGCCTGGTTGTCCACGGTGATCCGGGCGGTGGTGGGCCCGTCCGCGGGAGGCAGTCCGGCCTCCTGGGGCGGCAGGCAGTGCGTCGGGAACTCCACCTGGCCCGGCGGCCCGGCGCTCGGCCCGGCCCCTTCGGCGGCGGCGGGCGGGCTCAGCGCGCCTCCGGTCGCGGCTGCCAGCACCGCCATGCCGACGGCAGCCGACCACCCTCTGCTCCGCGCCGATGTCCGCACTGCCCGCCCCCTGGGTTCCCGTACCCCGACTGGGGCCATTCACGAGCGGGTGGCGGGATAAGTCAATGCACGGACCCGGCACCAACTGATGGCCCATCAGGAGATGTCAGAGTGGGCCCGCTCTCGCCCGCAGCCCCACCCGAGGCCTCCGCCTCCCGGAACGTCCGCCGGTAGGCCGTCGGGCTCACCCCGAGCGCCGCCTGGACGTGCTTGCGCAGCGACTGCGCCGTCCCGAACCCCGCCTCCCGCGCCACCCGTTCCATCGGCAGGGCGGTCTGTTCCAGCAGCGTCCGGGCCCGCTCGACCCGCTGCCCGACGATCCATTCGCCGGGGCTGACCCCGGACTCCTCGCGGAACCTGCGCGTGAAGGTCCGTACCGACATGGCCTCCTGCCGGGCCAGGTCGCTCAGCCGCACCGGCTCGTGCAGCCGGTCCAGCACCCATGCGCGGGCCGCGGTGGTGCTGGCCTGCTGCGGCTCCGGCACCGGCCGTTCGATGAACTGCGCCTGCCCGCCGTCCCGGTGGGGCGGTACGACGGTGCGCCGGGCCACGTCGTTGGCGACGGCCGCGCCGTGGTCGCGGCGCACGATGTAGAGGCACAGGTCGATGCCGGCGGCGACTCCGGCGGAGGTCAGCACGTCCCCGTCGTCGGTGTAGAGCACGCCCGCGTCCACCCGCACGGCGGGGAAGGTGCGCTGGAAGTGCTCGGCCGAGGACCAGTGGGTGGTGGCCCGGCGGCCGTCCAAGTACCCCGCGGCGGCCAGCACATAACCACCCGTACAGATGGAAACGAGACGGGTACCGGGCCTGATGTGCGCGAGGGCCTCGGCGAGCTCGGGGGTGAGACGGCCTTCCCCGTGGACCGGGCCCAGCTCGTACGAGGCGGGGACCACCACCGTGTCCGCCGTGGCCAGCAGCTCCGGCCCGTGCCCGACCTGGATCGCGAAGTCGGCGTCCGTGGGCACGGCGCCGGGGGCCAGCCCGCAGGTGAGGATCTCGTACAGCGGCCGTCCGGCCGGATCCTTGGCCCGGCCGAAGATCCGGTGGGGGATGCCGAGCTCGAAGGGCAGCAGCCCGGCGAGCGCGAGCACGACGACACGGTGCGGCTTGAACTCCACGGCGGCATCCACGGTGGCACCTTCGGCGACATCCATGGCCCGATCATATCGAAGCGTGTCGGTCAGGCCACTGTCGTACGGGACCCCGCTGGCCGGAAACTGTCGTCGTGACGACGCAGACAGCACCCTCCCCCGCCCCCAGGGCCACCGCTCACCGCATCCACCGCGCCTGGTTCGTCGCGGCCGTCTCCTTCGTGACGATCATCGGCGCAGCCGCCTTCGCCTCCCTCCCCGGGCTGCTCATCGAGCCGCTGCACCAGGAGTTCGACTGGTCCCGCGGCACGATCGGCCTCGCCGTCTCCGTGAACCTCGCGCTCTACGGGCTCACCGCGCCGTTCGCGGCCGCGCTGATGGACCGCTTCGGAATCCGCCGGGTCGTGGCCATCGCACTGACGGTGATATCCGCCGGCTCGGTGGCCACGGTGTGGATGACCTCCGCCTGGCAGCTGGTCATGTACTGGGGCGCCCTGGTCGGCCTGGGCAGCGGCTCCATGGCCCTGGCCTTCGCCGCGACCGTGACCAACCGCTGGTTCGTCGCCCGGCGCGGCCTGGTCACCGGCATCCTGACCGCCGCCGGCGCCTCCGGCCAGCTGGTCTTCCTGCCGCTGCTGGCCTGGCTGGTGGAACACCACGGCTGGCGCCCGGCGGCGGTCACCGTCTCCCTGGCGGCCCTGGTCGTCGTGCCCTTCGTCTGGCTGCTGCTGCGCGACCACCCCGCGGACATCGGGACCGCCCCGTACGGAGGCACGTACGCCGCCAAGCCCGCGCCCGTTCCGGGAGCGGCCCGCCGGGCGGTCACCGTACTGATCAGGGCGGCCCGGACCGGGCCCTTCTGGCTGCTCGCGGGTACCTTCGCGATCTGCGGAGCCTCCACGAACGGCCTGGTCAAGACCCACTTCGTGCCCTCGGCCCACGACCACGGCATGCCGGTGACGGCGGCGGCCGGGCTCCTGGCCGTGATCGGCGTCTTCGACGTGGTCGGCACGGTGTTCTCCGGCTGGCTGACGGACCGCTTCGACGCGCGCCGCCTCCTCGTCGTCTACTACGCCCTGCGCGGGATCTCGCTGCTCTTCCTGCCGATGCTGCTGGCCCCGTCCGTGCACCCGCCGATGCTGCTCTTCATCGTCTTCTACGGCCTGGACTGGGTCGCCACCGTCCCGCCGACGATCGCCCTGTGCCGCGAGCACTACGGCGAGGACGGCGCCATCGTCTTCGGCTGGGTCCTGGCCTCGCACCAGGTGGGCGCCGCGCTGGTGGCCTTCCTGGGCGGCCTGGCCCGCGACGCCTTCGGCTCGTACGACCTCGTCTGGTACGCCTCGGGCGCGCTGTGCGCGATGGCCGCCCTGATGGCGATGGTCATCCGCCGCCGCCCGGCACCCACCGCCGGGGCCCTCGCGGCCTGACCGGAGCCCGGCCCCGCCGGGCCGACCCGGCGGCAGCGGCGGCAGCGGAAACAGGTGTCCGCCCGGCACACGCCCCTGCCACACTCCGGATCATGACCGCACCCGAACTCTCCGAGCTCGACTACCTCCGGGAGATCGAGCGACTCGCCCACCGCGTCGTGGTCGAGGCGTCCGGCGGGGAGCACCCGGCGCCGCTCCAAAGGGATCTGGACGCCCTCTCCCGAACGCTGCGCAACTACCACTTCAAGGGCGACGGCTGCACGGAGCCGGACCGCCCCCTGCTGCGGCTCGTCGGGGCCTGCGTGTTCAAGCCCGGTGTCATGCCGGCCGGGACGGACGAGGACTACGAGCAGATGTGCGCGCGGCTCGGAGTCGAACCCAGGCCGGACGGCTGGGCGCTGTGGAACACCTGGGCCGAGGAAGGCCACGGGGTCACCATGGTGGTGACCGCCGTCGAGACGACGCAGGGGCTGTTCGCGAACTGGTCCCGCGGCCGGAACTTCGATCCCGTGACCCCGCTGCCCTCCCAGGTGGCCCTGGTCCACCAGGGCTGGATCGGCCCGGTCACCTTCTCGCCGCGCGGCGTCGGCCGGACGGGTCGCGGCGGGCAGCCGCTGTAGGACCCGGCCGGCCGCGAAGCCTTCGGAGGGCCCCGGGCGTCAGGCCCCGGCCGGAGTCGTGGACTTCAGGGTGCCGTCCGGGCCCGCCAGCAGGACCGGGGTGTCCGGGCCGCCGAGGTCGCGGACCGCCGCGCGGTCGGCTTCGGCGGGGGCGTCCGTCGAGCTGACGACCGCGGCCGCCTCCAGGGACTGGGCTCCGCTGGCCACCGCCATGGCGACGGCCGTCTGGAGTGCGCTCAGCTTCAGGGAGTCCAGCGTCACCGTTCCGGCGACGTACGTACGGCCGGTCTCGTCCCGGACCGCCGCCCCTTCGGGCACCCCGTTGCGGGCCCGGGCGCTGCGCGCCAGCGTGATGATCTTGATGTCTTCGGGGTCGATCCCGGTGCTGTCGGTCATAGCCCGAAGCATATGGAGCGCGTCGGCGGGGCCGCACGACGACCCCGCCGACGCGCTCTCCCCTCCACCCCCGGTGTCCCCCCGGGATCTTGGTGGCGCAGGGATAAAACTAAGCGCTGCGTAAGTGGTTGCGGCGCCCTGAAGGTCCCGTGATCGGTGACCTTGGGCCCTACCCCGATTCCACAGGGCGGACCGGGGCGGCCCGGGCCCGCCGTGTCACGGCCGGTCGAGCCGCAGCCGCTCCGCCTTCGGCAGGCCGGCGACCACCAGGTCGTACGAGTCCTCGACCAGCTCCCGGACCATCGCGTCGGGGAGCCCGCCGGGCCCGCCCGCCGTGACCGTGTTCCAGTGCCGCTTGTTCATGTGCCAGCCGGGCACGATCGCCTCGTGCTCGGCCCGCAGCCGCACCGCCAGCTCCGGTTCGCACTTCAGGTTGACCTTCAGCGGGTCCCCGTCCAGCGCGCTCAGCGCGAACACCTTGCCCAGGACCTTGAAGACCGAGGTCTCCGGATTGAAGGGGAACTCCTCCACCGCAGCGTTGAAGCCGAGGCAGAACTCGCGCAGTTCGGCCGGTGTCATTGCGCCTCTTCCTCCGCCGCGGCCGCCGGAGCCACCGGCTCCACGAGCACCGTCACGATCTTGTTCCGGCGTCCGGCCGGGGATTCGGCGGTCAGCCGCAGCGGCCGCCCGTCCGGCAGGTCCACCACCGCCGAGGCGCCCGCGATCGGCACCCGGCCCAGGGCCTTGGCGAGCAGCCCGCCGACCGTCTCCACGTCCTCGTCGTCGAAGGAGTCGACCTTGAACAGTTCCCCGAGGTCGGTGATGTCCAGGCGCGCGGTGACCCGGTAGCGGTCCCCGCCCAGCTCCTCCACGGGCGCGATCTCCCGGTCGTACTCGTCGGTGATCTCGCCGACGATCTCCTCCAGGATGTCCTCGATGGTGACGATGCCGGCGGTGCCGCCGTATTCGTCGATGACCACCGCCACGTGGTTGCGCACCGACTGCATCTCGCGCAGCAGGTCGCCCGCGTTCTTGGTGTCGGGCACGAAGACCGCCGGCCGTATCGCCGTGGAGACCAGGTCGGTCTCCGACTCCCGGCTGACGTGCGTCTTTCGGACCAGGTCCTTGAGGTACACGATGCCGACGATGTCGTCCTCGTTCTCCCCGGTCACGGGGATGCGCGAGAATCCGGACCGCAGTGCGAGCGTGGTCGCCTGACGGATCGTCTTGTACCGCTCGATGCAGACGAGGTCGGTGCGCGGCACCATCACCTCGCGCACGAGGGTGTCGCCCAGCTCGAAGACCTGGTGCACCATCCGGCGCTCGTCGTCCTCGATCAGCGATTCCTTCTCCGCCAGGTCCACCATCGCGCGCAGCTCGGCCTCGGAGGCGAAGGGCCCCTTGCGGAAGCCCTTCCCGGGGGTGAGGGCGTTGCCGAGGAGGATCAGCAGCTGCGGGATCGGCCCCATGACGCGGGCGAGCGGTACGAGGACGTACGCGGCCGCCGTCGCGGTGTTCAGCGGGTGCTGGCGGCCGATCGTACGGGGGGACACGCCCACCGCGACGAAGGACACCAGCACCATCACGGCGATGGAGACGAGCAGCGCCGTCCAGTTCTCGCCGAACTCGTCGAGGCAGACGTACGTGACGAACACGCCCGCCGCCATCTCGCAGGTGATCCGGACCAGCAGGGCGACGTTGACGTAGCGGGTGGGGTCGGCGGCGACCTGGAGCAGCTTCGCGCTTCCGCGCCTGCCCTCCCGTACGGCCTGCTCGGCGCGGAAGGTGGAGATCCGGGCGATCCCGGACTCGGCGCACGCCGCGAACCAGGCCACCACCACCAGGAGTACGGCCCCGGTGATCAGCTGTGGGTCGCTGGTCACGAGACGGTCGGGGCCGGGGACGGGCCGGTCACGCCGCGCTCGCCGCGCCAGCCGTCGACGATGGCCGCCTGGAGGCCGAACATCTCGGCCTTCTCGTCCGGCTCCTCGTGGTCGTAGCCGAGCAGGTGCAGCACCCCGTGGACGGTCAGGAGCTGGAGCTCCTCGTCCATGGAGTGCTGCGTCGGCGCGTCCTCGCCCTGCTTCTTGGCCACTTCGGGGCAGAGCACGATGTCACCGAGGAGCCCCTGCGGGGGCTCCTCCTCGTCCTTCGACGGCGGACGCAGTTCGTCCATCGGGAAGGACATGACGTCGGTGGGTCCGGGCAGGTCCATCCACTGGATGTGGAGCTGCTCCATCGCCTCCTCGTCGACGACGATGACGGAGAGCTCCGAGAGCGGGTGGATCCGCATCCGGGTGAGCGCGTAGCGGGCGATGTCGAGGATCGCCTGCTCGTCGACCTCGGTTCCGGACTCGTTGTTGACGTCGATCGACATGGTGCGCTGGGGTCTACTTCCGCTGGTAGCCGTTCCGGGACGGCTTCCCGTCCTGGCTGTCGTCGTACTTCTCGTACGCATCGACGATACGGCCGACCAGCTTGTGCCGGACGACATCCTCGGACGTGAGCCGCGAGAAGGCGATGTCGGGAACCCCTTCGAGGATGTCCTGGACCTGACGCAGACCGCTCTTGGCGCCACCCGGCAGGTCGATCTGGGTCACGTCACCGGTGACGACGATCTTCGAGTCGAACCCGAGCCGGGTCAGGAACATCTTCATCTGCTCGGGGGTGGTGTTCTGCGCCTCGTCGAGGACGACGAAGGCCTCGTTGAGGGTGCGGCCGCGCATGTAGGCCAGGGGCGCCACCTCGATGGTGCCCGCCGCCATCAGGCGGGGGATCGAGTCCGGGTCGATCATGTCGTGCAGGGCGTCGTAGAGCGGGCGCAGGTACGGGTCGATCTTGTCGAAGAGGGTGCCGGGGAGGAATCCCAGGCGTTCGCCCGCCTCGACCGCCGGGCGGGTCAGGATGATGCGGCTGACCTGCTTGGACTGCAGGGCCTGGACCGCCTTGGCCATGGCGAGGTAGGTCTTGCCGGTACCGGCGGGGCCGATGCCGAAGACGATCGTGTGCTTGTCGATCGCGTCGACGTACCGCTTCTGGTTGAGGGTCTTGGGGCGGATCGTGCGGCCGCGGCTGGAGAGGATGTTCTGGGTGAGCACCTCGGCGGGCGACTCGTCCGGGCCCTCGCCGTTGCCGCTCGACTTGAGCATGGCGATCGAGCGTTCCACTGCGTCCTCCGTCATCGGCTGCCCGGTGCGGAGCACCAGCATCATCTCGTCGAACAGGCGCTGGATCAGTGCGACTTCCGCCGCCGCGCCGATCGCGCTGACCTGATTGCCCCGAACATGGATGTCGGCCTTCGGGAAGGCCTTCTCGATCACGCGCAACAGGGCGTCGCCCGAGCCGAGGACGGACACCATCGGGTGGGTGGCCGGGACGGTGAAGTGGGCTCGCGCCTGCCCCGGCGCGGGGGTCTTGGCTGTCGGTGTCTGAGTCATGGGCCGGCACTGTGGCCTGCACATACCTCCCACTGAGGGGCCTCGCCGGTCGACGGCCTCCGGATCTCCAAGCCTACGTCGCCCCCGCCGCATCCCCGAGGGGTTTTACAAGCCTTCCGGAGCTACGCCGAGTGGCGGAAGCCGATGGTCGGAACCGCCCGGCGCCTGCGGGCCGGGGCGGCGCCCGGCGGAACCAGATCGTCCAGGAATCCGTACCGTCCGCGCACGGCCTCCGGGGCGGTCCGCCACCAGGCGGCCACCTCCGGCCAGCCGGGGGCCGACAGGGATCCGCCGAACTCCTGCACCGACAGGGCCGCCGTCAGGCCCGCGAAGGCGAGGCGGTCCGCCAGCGGCCAGCCGGCCAGGGTGCCGGTGAGGAAGCCCGCCACGTACACGTCGCCCGCGCCGGTCGGGTCCAGGGCGTCCACCGGGATCGCGGGGACCTCGGCGCTCTCCCCGGTCCGCCCGTCCACCGCGTACGAACCCTCGGAGCCCATCGTCACCACCGCGATCGGGACCTTCTCGGCCAGGGCGCGGGCCGCCGCGCGCGGGGAGTCGGTGCGCGTGTACCGCATCGCCTCGCACGCGTTGGGCAGGAAGGCCTCGCAGTGCTCCAGATCGGCCAGCGCCCCCAGGTCCCATTGCCCGCTCTCGTCCCACCCGACGTCGGCGAAGATCCGCGCCCCGCGCCGGGCCGCCTCGGACACCCAGGCCTCGCCGCCGCCCGGGCCCAGCGAGGCCACGGCGGCGCGGGCGCGCGGCGGGCACTGCGGGAACGGCCCGGGGCCCGACGGGGGCGGGGCCTCGTGGCCGTGGGAGACCATCGTGCGCTCGCCCTCGTAGGCCATGGAGACCGTGACGGGGCTGTGCCAGCCGGGCACGGTCCGCGACATCGACAGGTCGATGCCCTCGCCCTGTTCCAGCGCGTCCCAGCAGTACTCGCCGTAGTGGTCGTCGCCGAAGGCGGCGGCGAGCGAGGTCCGCAGCCCGAGCCGGGCCAGGGCGGCGGCCATGTTGGCGACGCCGCCGGGGCTGGACCCCATGCCGCGCGCCCAGGACTCCGTGCCGCGCACCGGGGCCGAGTCGAGGCCGGTGAAGATGATGTCGAGGAAGACCGTTCCGGTCAGGAAGACGTCGCAGCCCGGCTCTTGGGGGTCGCGCAGCGGGCCCAGCGGGTCCACGGCGGCGGTTCGGCTGTCCTGGCTGTTGCGGCTGTCCCGACTGCTCACGATGTACTCCCCGTTCGACACGCGTTCCGCTGGAATCGGTCTTGATCGAATTATTGGTGGTTCGTTTCTGCAATGGGTCGACGCCCGGCCGTCGCCCTGTCCTTCCCGCCTGGAAGGACAGCGGAGCGCGGCCGGAAAGCAGCGGGAATACAGTGTGACGCAGATCACTGCCTGAACGCCCTGTTCCGGGGCTCCGGCCTCTTGATAGACAGGGGCCCCGCCTCTTGTGCGGAACCCCTCGCTCCGCCTGCGCACCACCTGGAACACCCGTGTCGGACCACACCCCCGCGCCGCCCGCCGCCTGGCCGCTCGTCGCGCTCTTCACCGCCGGTTACACCGCCCCGTACCTGCTGCCGACCGTCGTCGGCCGGCTCGACGCGCACCTCCCGCTGAGTCCCGCGCAGGCCGGGCTGATCGGCTCGATCCTGCTCCTCGGCTCCGCCGCCGCCGGATTCGCCCTCGCCTCCCGCATCCCCCGCCACGGGCCCCGCCCGCTGGCCCGGCTCGGACTGCTCCTCGCCGTCCTCGGCTACGGCACGGCGGCCGCCACCACGGTGCTCCCGCTCGTCATCGCGGGCGCGGTCGTCGGCGGATTCGGCTCCGGGACGGCCACCGCCGTGGCCGCCTCCGGGATCGCCGCGCAGCGCGACCCGCACCGCACCTCCTCGCTCGGCCTGCTGTCGGTCTCGGCGACCGCCGGGGCGCTGTACCTGACCCTGCCCCGGCTCGGCGGGGGCCACTGGCTGCCCTTCGCCGCGATCGCCCTGATCGCGATGGCGTGCTGGCCCGCCACGGGCCGCCTCGGCGCACCGGCCGCAGGGGACCGGGTCGCGGGGGACCGGGCCGTACGGGGCCGGGCCGCGGCGGGCTGGGCCGTACGGGTCCGCGGGCGGCTGCCCTACCCGCGCGCGGGGATGGTGCTGGCCGGGGCCCTGATGCTGTGGTCCCTCGCGCAGAACGCCCTGTGGGGCGTCAGCGGCCGCATCGGCGCGCAGCAGGCGGGCCTGTCCGAGGTCACCCTCGGCATCGTCTTCGCGGCCGCGCTCGGCGCCGGACTGCTAGGGGTCACCGCCGCCTCCGCGCTCGGCGCGCGGCTGGGCCGGGCCGTCCCGGTGGGCGCGGGCACCGCCCTCATCGCCGGCTGCGTGGTGCTGGCCTCGCACGCGCACGGCCTGGGCACCTTCGCCGCCGGGGAGGTGCTGTGGAACGCCTTCTACCCCGTCGTCCTCTCCTACGCCATCGGCCTCGCGGCGGCGCTGGACCCGCGCGGGCGCTGGGCGGTCCTGGTCGGCTCCGCGTCCTCCCTCGGCGTGGCCTGCGGGCCCGTCGCCGGAAGCCTGCTCGCCGAAGGCTTCGGCTTCCCCGGCATGGGCCTGGCCCTGGGGGGCCTGCTGCTGGCCGTGGCCGGGCCGATGGCCGCCGTGGCCCTGCACGTCGGGGGACGCCCGCTGACCCCCGGTTCGGTGCGGCGGCGCGGCGGGGTGGCGGCCGCGGTGCTGGCCGCGGGCGCCGGGACCCCGGCCGGTTCGGTGCCGAGGGTCGGCGCGCCGGAGCTGGAGGTCGTGGAACTCGCCGGCCTCCCGGCCCGCCCGCTCCGGCTGGCCCCGCTCCGGGTGCTGTTGCTCGCCCCGACAGCGGCCCGCCGGACCCGGGAGCCGGCTCCCGCCCGCCGGCGGGCGGGAGCCGGCTCCCGGTAGCCCGGTCCCGCCCCCTGCCTGGCCTCTGGCGCAGCCCGGGCCCGAGCCCGAGCCCGAGCCCGGGCCTGGGCCCGCTGTCGGGCCCCGCGCCGGCCTCCGGCCCGCCGTCCGCCCCGCACCGGTCCCGCCCCGGGACTACGCCCGCTTCGGCACGGGAACCCGTACGAGGTCGGCGGCGATCGTCAGCTCGCCCTCGAACCCGGCCGCGCGGGCCTGGCGTTCGAACTCCGAGGGGTCGCCGTAGCGCTGCGAGAAGTGCGTCAGCACGAGGTGGCGCACCCCCGCGTCCCGCGCCACCCGGGCGGCCTGCCCGGCGGTGAGGTGACCGTGGTCGGTGGCGAGGCGGACGTCCTCGTCGAGGAAGGTCGACTCGATGACCAGCATGTCGCAGCCCTGCGCGAGGGTCTCGACGCCCTCGCAGAGCCGGGTGTCCATCACGAAGGCGAACCGCTGCCCGGGGCGCTCCTCGCTGACCTCCTCGAGGGTGACCTCTCCGAGGCGTCCCTCGCGCTGGATCCGGCCCACGTCCGGCCCCTTGATCCCGTGGAGCGCGAGCAGTTCGGGCCGTATGCGGCGCCCGTCGGGCTCGGTGACCCGGTAGCCGAAGGACTCCACCGGGTGGGAGAGCCGCACGGCGTCCAGGGTGTAGGCGTCCCCGCGCGCCAGGATCCCGTCCTCGGCCACCGGTTCCTCGGCCAGCTGGACGGTCTCGCGGTAGGCCGTGGCGTACCGCAGCCGGTCGAAGAACTTCTGCCCGGAGGCCGGGTAGTGCGCGGTGACCGGGTGCGGGACCCGGTCGAGGTTGATGCGCTGGATCACCCCGGCGAGGCCGAGGCTGTGGTCACCGTGGAAGTGGGTGACGCAGATCCGGTTGATGTCGTGCGCGGCCACCCCGGCGCGCAGCATCTGGCGCTGGGTTCCCTCGCCGGGATCGAAGAGGATGCCCTCGCCGTCCCAGCGCAGCAGGTAGCCGTTGTGGTTGCGGTGGCGCGTGGGCACCTGGCTGGCGGTGCCCAGCACCACGAATTCCCGTACGGACACGGCTTATCCGGGGGGCCACTGGAGGCCGCGGCCGCCCAGAACGTGCGCGTGGGCGTGGAAGACGGTCTGGCCGGCGCCGGCTCCGGTGTTGAAGACGACCCGGTAGCCGTGCTCGTCGATCTTCTCCTCGGCGGCGACCTGTCCGGCCTCGCGCAGCACGTCGGCGGCCAGCTGGGGCTCGGCCGCGGCGAGGGAGGCCGCGTCGGGGTAGTGCGCCTTCGGGATGACGAGCACGTGCGTGGGCGCCTGCGGGTTGATGTCCCGGAAGGCGACGGTCGTCTCGGTCTCCCGGACGATGGTCGCCGGGATGTTCCCCGCGATGATCTTGCAGAACAGGCAGTCGGCCTGCGGTTCCCCGGCCATTGCTGAGCCCTCCGTGACGTTCGTTGATCGCTTCCGGCATCGTATCCACCGCCGGGGAGCGGCGTCCGCGCCTGTGGACAACACCGGCCCGTGACGGCCGGCGGTCGACTGGGCGGCCCGTCAGGACCAGCGGCACGTCAGGACCAGCCGCCCGTCAGGACCAGCGGCCCGTCCGGGCCAGCAGGACCGCCACCGCCGCGGTGCCGGCGGTGGAGGTCCGCAGCACGGAGTGGCCCAGGCGGTAGGGGTGGGCCCCCGCCTCGGCGAAGACGGCCAGCTCCTCCGGGGAGACCCCGCCCTCGGGGCCGACCACCAGCACGACGGAGCCCTCGGTGGGCAGTTCGGCCGTGGCCAGCGCCCCGGAGGGGGTGTCGCGGTCCTCGTGGAGGACCATCGCCAGGTCGGCCCCGGCCAGCAGCGCCGCCACCTGCTTCGTGGACATGGCCTCGGCCACCTCCGGGAAGCGGACCCGGCGGGACTGCTTGCCCGCCTCCCGGGCCGTGGCCCGCCACTTGGCCAGGGACTTGGCCCCGCGGTCGCCGCGCCACTGGGTGATGCAGCGCGAGGACTGCCACGGCACGATCGCGTCCACGCCCGTCTCGGTCATCGTCTCGACGGCCAGCTCGCCCCGGTCGCCCTTGGGCAGGGCCTGGACGACGGTGATCCGGACGGCGGGCTCCGGCTCGTCCATGACGGACTCCAGGTCCATGACGACCAGGCGGTCCTTGCCTTCCGCCGCCTTGACCACGCCCTCGATCCACCGGCCCCGGCCGTCGGTGAGGACCACGTCCTCGCCCGGGTTCAGCCGCTTCACGGACACGGCGTGGCGGCCCTCGGGGCCGTCCAGTACGAACTCCGGCCCCGCGGGGACCTCTTCGACCACGAACACGGGGGCGGTCATGACGCACTCCTCATCTGCATTGCCTTCAAAACGTTCTGGGCCGCGGCGAGTTCCGCCGCGAGCACCTCCACCAGCTCCCCGGCCGGCAGCGCCCGCGCCAGCCGGTGCCCCTGGCCCGCCCACAGGGCCATGCCCTGCGGGTCCCCGGCCGCGGCGGCCGCCTTGCGCAGCGGCGAGGTCAGGTGGTGGATCTGCGGGTAGGCGGCCGGGGCGTAGGGCCCGTGCTCGCGCATGAACCGGTTCACCAGCCCGCGGGCCGGGCGGCCCGAGAAGGCCCGGGTCATCTCCGTGCGGACGAAGAGCGGGTCGGTCATGGCCTTCTTGTGCAGCGGGTCCGCGCCGGACTCGGGGCAGACCAGGAAGGCCGTGCCGAGCTGCGCCGCCTCCGCGCCCGCCGCCAGCAGCGCGGCGATCTGCGAGCCGCGCATCAGGCCGCCCGCCGCGATGATCGGGAGGGCCACGGTTTCCCGTACCTGTGCCACGAGCGCGAGCAGTCCGAGCCCCGCCGTGCCGTCGGCCTGCGGGTCGTCGCGGTGGGTGCCCTGGTGGCCGCCCGCCTCCATGCCCTGGACGCACACGGCGTCGGCGCCGGCCGCCTGCGCGGCCCGCGCCTCCTCCACGGAGGTGACGGTGGCGATCGTGTACGTGCCGACCTTGCGCAGGCAGGTGAACGCCGCGGGGGAAGGCAGGCCGAAGGTGAAGGAGACCACCGGGACGGGGTCCTCGAGAAGAATGGCGAGTTTCGCGTCGTAGCCGTCGTCGCAGGTGCCGATGATGTCCTCTTCGGCGAGCGAGATCTCGTACCAGTTGGCCTCGCCGGCGAGCTGGCCGCGGTACACCTCCACGGCGGCCGGGTCCACGTAACCGGTCTGCGGCATGAAGAGGTTGACTCCGAAGGGGCGCCGGGTCAGCGCCCGCAGCCGCTTGATCTCCTGGAACATGCCGTCGGCGGTCTTGTAGCCGCCGGCCAGGAACCCCAGCCCGCCCGCCTCGCACACGGCGGCGGCGAGCGGCGGACAGGACGCGCCGCCCGCCATGGGCGCCTGCACGATCGGGTACGCGAACAGACCGTTCGGTGCGGAGGACATGGACTGCATCGTGCCATGTCCCGCTCATGGGACCGAATCACGGCATTCGCCTGGCATAGTCCGCTTCCGCGGGTTGTCGCAAACGCGTCGGCGGCATGCGACGAGCCCGGTCCGGGGCATCCCCGGACCGGGCTCGCGGTGGTTCTCGTACGGGTCCCGGCGTACCTGCGGTACGGGTTCCCGCGCGGGGCTCAGCGCCCGTTGAAGGCGTCCTTCAGGCGGCTGAACAGCCCCTGCTGGCCCGGCGCGAACTGGCCGAGCGGCCGCTCCTCGCCGCGCAGCTTCGCCAGCTGGCGCAGCAGGTCCTCCTGCGCCGCGTCCAGCTTGGCGGGGGTGGTGACCTCGACGTGCACGATCAGGTCGCCGCGCCCGTTGCCGCGCAGGTGCGTGACGCCCCGGCCGTGCAGCGGGATCGCCTGCCCGGACTGGGTGCCGGGCCGGATGTCGATCTCCTCCAGGCCGTCCAGCGTCTCCAGCGGGCACTTGGTGCCCAGGGACGCCGCGGTCATCGGGATGGTGACCGTGCAGTGCAGGTCGTCCCCGCGCCGCTGGAAGGTCGGGTGCGGCAGCTCGTGGATCTCCACGTACAGGTCGCCGGCGGGGCCGCCGCCGGGGCCGACCTCGCCCTCGCCCGCGAGCTGGATGCGGGTGCCGTTCTCGACGCCCGCCGGGATCTTGACCGTCAGGCTGCGGCGGGAGCGGACCCGGCCGTCGCCCGCGCACTCGGGGCACGGGGTCGGGACCACGGTGCCGAAGCCCTGGCACTGCGGGCAGGGGCGCGAGGTCATGACCTGGCCCAGGAAGGACCGGGTGACCTGCGAGACCTCACCGCGGCCACGGCACATGTCACACGTCTGCGCCGAGGTGCCGGGGGCGGCGCCTTCGCCGGAGCAGGTGGTGCAGACGACGGCCGTGTCGACCTGGATGTCCTTGGTCGTGCCGAAGGCGGCCTCGTCCAGCTCCAGGTCGAGGCGGATCATGGCGTCCTGGCCGCGGCGGGTCCGCGAGCGCGGTCCACGCTGCTGGGACTGGCCGAAGAAGGCGTCCATGATGTCGGAGAAATTGCCGAAGCCACCGGCACCGAATCCGCCCGCGCCGCCGCCACCGCCCGAGGAGGACAGCGGGTCGCCGCCGAGGTCGAAGACCTGCTTCTTCTGCGGGTCCGAGAGCACCTCGTACGCGGCGTTGATCTCCTTGAAGCGCTCCTGCGTCTTCGGGTCCGGATTCACATCCGGGTGGAGTTCACGCGCGAGGCGGCGGAAGGCCTTCTTGATCTCGTCCTGCGATGCGTCGCGGCGCACGCCGAGAACGGCGTAGTAGTCCGTGGCCACTTACGACTCCGCCAGGATCTGTCCGACGTAACGTGCCACTGCGCGTACCGCTCCCATCGTTCCGGGGTAGTCCATGCGGGTCGGTCCGACCACGCCGAGTTTGGCGACTGCTTCGCCGCCCGAACCGTAGCCGACCGAGACGACGGACGTGGAGTTCAGTCCCTCGTAGGCATTCTCATGCCCGATCTTTACGGCCATTCCCGACTCATTGGCCTCGCCCAGCAGCTTGAGGAGCACGACCTGCTCCTCCAGCGCTTCGAGCACCGGCCTGATCGTCAGGGGAAAATCGTGTCCGAAACGGGTGAGGTTGGCGGTGCCGCCGATCATCAGCCGCTCCTCCGCCTCCTCCACCAGCGTTTCGAGAAGGGTGTCGAGGACGGCCTTCACCGTCACCCTGTCCTCGGCCTCGAAGGACTCCGGCAGGTCCTGCACGAGCGGCGGCACGTCGGTGAACCGGCGGCCGACGACGCGGCTGTTGAGACGGGCCCGCAGATCCGCGAGCGAGGTGTCCGAGAAGGGGGTCTGGCAGTCGACGAGCCGCTGCTCGACCCGGCCCGTGTCCGTGATCAGTACGAGCATCAGGCGCGCGGGAGCCAGCGAGAGCAGCTCCACGTGCCGGACGGTCGAGCGGGTCAGGCTCGGGTACTGGACGACGGCGACCTGCCGGGTCAGCTGCGCGAGCAGCCGCACGGTCCGGCCGACGACGTCGTCGAGGTCGACGGCCCCGTCGAGGAAGTTCTGGATGGCCCTGCGCTCGGGCGTCGACAGGGGTTTGACCCCCGCCAGCCTGTCGACGAAGAGGCGGTAGCCCTTGTCGGTGGGGATCCGGCCGGCGCTGGTGTGGGGCTGGGCGATGTAGCCCTCTTCCTCCAGCACGGCCATGTCGTTGCGCACGGTCGCGGGCGAGACGCCGAGCCGGTGGCGCTCGGTGAGCGCCTTGGAGCCCACCGGCTCCTCCGTCCCGACGTAGTCCTGGACGATGGCGCGCAACACTTCGAGTCTGCGTTCGCTGAGCATCGCGCACACCTCCGTCGTTTCCTTCGCCCGCGGCTCGGACCGCCGCCGGTTTGCTGTCGGTTTGCTGGCACTCTGCGCATTCGAGTGCCAGAGATCCCCCGGTCAGTGTACGGCGGGGTGGTACGCCCCTAGCAAGGGCGGCCCGCCAAGGTAGCGTCGCGGCATGGACGTGCGTTGGGAAGAGGCGGGCTGGGAACGGCTCACCGAACGGGCCGGCCGGCGGCGTCTGCCGGTGTGGGACTGCACCGTGGGACTGGTGGTGGGCGAGGATTCGGCCCTTCTCATCGACCCGGGTTCCTCCGTCCGGGAAGGCGCGCAGGTGCGGGCCGAGGCGGAGCGGCTGGCGGGCCGGCGCGTGACCCATCTCGCATTCACACACGGACATTTCGACCACGTGCTGGGCGGATCGGTGTTCGCCGGGGCCGAGGTCTACGGTCCCGTCGGACTGGACGCCCTGCTGTCCGTCAGCCACGAGGACCTGCGGGCCGACGCCGTCCGGCACGGTCTGGACCCGGCCGAGGCCGCCGAGGCGGTGGAGCTGCTGGTGGTCCCCCGCCACCTGGTGTCGGGCGAGTGGACGCTCGACCTGGGCGGGGTGCAGGTGCTGCTGGCCAACGTGGGCCCCGGGCACACCCGGCACGATCTGGCCGCCTTCGTCCCCGGAACCCGCGAGGTGGTCTTCTGCGGCGACCTGGTCGAGGAGTCGGGGGAACCGCAGGCGGGTCCGGACGCCGTGCCCCGGCAGTGGCCGGCGGCGCTCGACCGGCTGCTGGCACTGGGCGGGGAGGACGCGCTGTACGTGCCGGGTCACGGAGCGGTGGTGGATGCGGCCTTTGTCCGTGCGCAACGCGACACACTGGCGGCCCGCTTCGGCGTGTCGGACGGCTGAGGCCGCGCTCTCTCCTACCCTCGGCCGGATGCGTGAGTACTCCCCCGACCTGACCCCGCAGTGGAAGCGCGCCAAGCCCGCCCAGGAGGTGCCCGCCGATCCCGGCCTCGTGGTCGAGGTGGCCGGCATCGACTTCTGCGGCGCGGTGGTGGCCTGCGAGGCCGGAACGGTCACCCTGGAGGACCGCTTCGGCAAGCGCCGGGTGTTCCCGCTGGAGCCCCGCGGATTCCTCCTGGAGGGCGCGGTGGTCACCCTGACCCGCCCGGCCCGGGGCCCGGTCGCCCCGGCGCGTACGGCCTCGGGCTCCATCGCCGTCCCCGGCGCGCGGGCCCGGGTGGCCCGGGCGGGCCGGATCTACGTCGAGGGCCGCCACGACGCCGAGCTGGTGGAGCGGGTCTGGGGCGACGACCTGCGGATCGAGGGCGTGGTCGTGGAGTACCTGGAGGGCATCGACGACCTGCCCGCCGTGGTGGCGGAGTTCGCCCCGGCCGCCGATGCCCGGCTGGGGGTCCTGGTGGACCACCTGGTCCCTGGCTCGAAGGAGTCGCGCATCGCGGCCGCCGTCACCTCGCCGCACGTGCTGATCGTGGGCCACCCCTACGTGGACGTCTGGCAGGCGGTGAAACCGTCCGCGCTCTCCTTCCCGGCCTGGCCGGTGATCCCGCGCGGCGAGGACTGGAAGACGGGCGTCTGCCGGGCCCTGGGCTGGCCGGAGAACACCGGCGCCGCCTGGCAGCACATCCTGTCGCGCGTGACCTCGTACAAGGACCTGGAGCCCACCCTGCTCGGCGCGGTGGAACACCTGATCGACCACGTCACGGCCTAGCCGGAGGCCGGAGGCCGGACGGCTCAGTCGACCAGGTCCCGGACCACGGCGTCGGCCAGCAGCCGCCCGCGCAGGGTCAGCACGGCCCGGCCGGCCTCGTACGGGACCGGCTCCAGCAGGCCGTCCGCCAGGGCGCGGCCGGAGGCGGCCAGGCCCGCCGGGGCGAGCAGCGACAGCGGGACGCCGTCCACGAGCCGCAGCTCCAGCAGGATCCGCTCCACCCGGCGGTCCTCCTCGGAGAGCAGCTCGCGGCCCGCGCCGGGGGAACGGCCCTCGGCCAGGGCGGCGGCGTAGGCGCCGGGGTGCTTCACGTTCCACCAGCGCACCCCGCCCACGTGCGAGTGGGCTCCGGGGCCGGCGCCCCACCAGTCGGCCCCGCGCCAGTACAGCTCGTTGTGCAGGCAGCGCCCGGCCTGCGTGGTGGCCCAGTTCGACACCTCGTACCAGGAGTACCCCGCCTCGGCCATGACCGAGTCGAGGATCAGGTACCGGTCCGCGTGCACGTCGTCGTCGGTCATCGGGACCTCGCCCCGGCGGATCCGCCGGGCCAGCTGGGTGCCCTCCTCCACGATCAGCGCGTACGCCGACACGTGGTCCGGCCCCGCCCCGATCGCGGCGGCCAGGGACTCCCGCCAGTCCTCGTCGGACTCCCCCGGGGTGCCGTAGATCAGGTCCAGGTTCACGTGCTCGAAGCCCGCCGCGCGCGCCTCCGCCACGCAGGCCTCGGGGCGGCCGGGCGTGTGGGTGCGGTCCAGCACCTTCAGGACGTGCTGCTTCGCGCTCTGCATGCCGAAGGAGATCCGGTTGAATCCCCCGGCCCGCAGCTCCGCCAGGTACTCCGGGTTCACCGACTCCGGATTGGCCTCGGTGGTCACCTCGGCGTCCTCGGCCAGTCCGAACTCGTCCCGGATCGCCGCGAGCATCCGTACGAGGTCCCCCGCGGGCAGCAGCGTGGGCGTGCCGCCGCCCACGAAGACGGTCCGCACCGCCCGGGGATCGTCACCGAGCACCTTGCGCGCCAGCCTGACCTCGTCGATCAGGGTGTCGGCGTAGTTCTCCCGGGAGGCGAGCACGCCGCCGGTACCCCGCAGCTCGGTGGCCGTGTAGGTGTTGAAGTCGCAGTAGCCGCAGCGCGTGGCGCAGTACGGGACGTGCAGGTAGAACCCGAGGGGCCGGTCCCCGGCGCCCGCCAGGGCGTGCGGCGGCAGCGAGCCGTCTTCGGGCATGGGTTCACCGTCGGGCAGTGCGGAAGGCATGGACCCATTGTCCCGCAACCGCCGCCGGGCAGGTCCCGCGCACATCGCGCCCCAGGGCCGGCGGGGCGGTGGACCGCCCCGCCGGTGGTGCTACGCCTCGCGGGAGCCTTCGTACATCTCCTCGATCAGGTGCTTGAACTCACGCTCGACGACCGGTCGCTTCAGCTTGAGGCTGGGCGTGAGGTCGCCGTGTTCGACGTCGAGGTCGCGCGGCAGGAGGCGGAACTTCTTGACCGTCTGCCAGCGCTGGAGGCCCTCGTTGAGGGTCTGGACGTAGGTCTCGATGAGACGGTCGGTCTCGGGGGCGGCCAGGACCTGGGAGTACGTCTTGCCCTCCAGGCCGTTCTCGGCGGCCCAGACCAGGATGGAGGGCTCGTCGAGGGCGATGAGGGCGGAGCAGAAGTTCCGGTCGGCGCCGTGCACGACGATGCTGGAGACGTAGGGGCAGATCGCCTTGAACTGGCCTTCGATCTCCGCCGGGGCGACGTACTTGCCGCCCGAGGTCTTGATCAGGTCCTTCTTGCGGTCGGTGATGCGCAGGTAGCCGTCCGGGGACAGCTCGCCGATGTCTCCCGTGTGCAGCCAGCCGTCGGCCTCCAGGACCTCGGAGGTCTTCTCGGGCTGCCCGTGGTAGCCCTGCATGATGCCGGGGCCGCGCAGGAGGACCTCGCCGTCGTCGGCGATGCGGACCTCGGTGCCGGGGAGCGGCTTGCCGACGGTGCCGGTGCGGTAGGCCTCGCCGGGGTTGACGAAGGAGGCGGCGCTGGACTCGGTGAGTCCGTAGCCCTCCAGGATGTGGATGCCCGCGCCGGAGAAGAAGTACCCGATCTCGGGGGCGAGGGCGGAGGCGCCGGAGACGGCGGCGCGCAGACGGCCGCCGAAGGCCTCGCGGAGCTTGGAGTAGACGAGCGCGTCGGCGATCTTGTGCTTGGCCGTGAGGCCGAGGGGCGCGGTCGCGTTGCCGGTGCGGCGGAAGTTGTCCTGGGTGACCTTGGCGTACTCGCGGGCCACGCCCGCGGACCACTGGAAGATCTTGTACTTGGCTCCGCCGCCGGCCCTGGCCTTGGCGGCGACCCCGTTGTACACCTTCTCGAAGATGCGCGGGACGGCCGCCATGTAGGTCGGCTGGACGACCGGCAGGTTCTCGATGATCTTGTCGATGCGGCCGTCGACGGCGGTGACGTGGCCGACCTCGATCTGACCCGAGGTGAGCACCTTGCCGAAGACGTGCGCGAGCGGCAGCCAGAGGTACTGGACGTCGTCCTTGCCGATCAGGCCGGTGGCGGCCATGGCCTTGGCCAGGTACGACCAGTTGTCGTGCGGCAGCCGCACGCCCTTGGGGCGGCCGGTGGTGCCGGAGGTGTAGATGAGGGTGGCGAGCTGCTCGGCGGTGATGGCCGCGACCCGCTCCTTGACCGCCTCGGGGTGCTTGGCGAGGTACTCCTTGCCGCGCGCCTCCAGGTCGGCGAGGGAGAGCACCCAGCCCTCCGGGTCGCCCTCGACGGACACCGCGTCGGCGGCCTCCAGGACCACGACGTGGGCGAGCTCGGGCAGGTCGGCCCGGCGCTCGCGGGCCTTGGCCAGCTGCTTGCCGTCCTCGGCGATCATGATCCGGCTCTCCGAGTCGGAGAGGATGAACGCCGACTCCTCGGCGTTCGTGCTCGGGTAGATCGTCGTGACGGCGCCGCCGGCGCACATGATGCCCAGGTCGGCGAGGATCCACTCCACCCGGGTGTTGGAGGCCAGCGCGACGCGCTGTTCCGGCTGGATCCCGAGCTCGATGATTCCGGCCGCGATGGCGAAGACCCGCTCTGCGGCCTGCCCCCAGCTGAGCGACTTCCAGTCGTCGGGGCCGCCCTTCCCATCCGCGGCGGGGACCGGATAGCGGTAGGCCTCGGCGTTCGGCGTGGCGGCGACACGCTCCAGGAAGAGGGTCGCCACGGAGGGCGGACGGTTCTCGATCAAGGTCTGTGTGTCGCTCACGGACATCCTCCGGACCACGCGGCAGGGCCTGTTCTTCACAGGGGCGGACTGACTGGGTGGTGGGTCAGGGTGGCTGAGTCAGGGCTTGGCGGCGCCCGTTAAAAAATAAACTGGCGAGTAACCATCGAGCAGTGATCAGACTAGGGGCCCTCCGCCTGGCGCGTAAGAGCCCTTGGGGCGCCGATTCATAACGAAACAGGCCCCCGCGCCGCAGCACGGGGGCCTGTCCGATCCACAGCGCCTCTACGGCACCTACTTCTTCTTGCCGCCGGACTCGTCGCTGGAGAGGACGGCGATGAAGGCCTCCTGGGGGACCTCCACGGAGCCGACCATCTTCATGCGCTTCTTGCCTTCCTTCTGCTTCTCCAGCAGCTTCCGCTTACGGGAGATGTCACCGCCGTAGCACTTGGCGAGGACGTCCTTGCGGATGGCGCGGATGGTCTCGCGGGCGATGACGCGGGAGCCGACGGCCGCCTGGATCGGGATCTCGAAGGCCTGCCGCGGGATGAGCTCGCGCAGCTTGGCGACCAGGCGCACGCCGTAGGCGTAGGCGGCGTCCTTGTGGCAGACGGCGGAGAAGGCGTCGACCTTGTCGCCGTGCAGCAGGATGTCGACCTTGACCAGGCTGCCGGACTGCTCGCCGGTGGGCTCGTAGTCGAGGGAGGCGTAGCCGCGCGTCTTGGACTTCAGCTGGTCGAAGAAGTCGAAGACGATCTCCGCGAGCGGGAGGGTGTAGCGGATCTCGACCCGGTCCTCGGAGAGGTAGTCCATCCCGAGGAGGGTGCCGCGGCGCTGCTGGCAGAGCTCCATGATCGCGCCGATGAACTCGGAGGGCGCGAGCAGGGTGGCCCGTACGACCGGCTCGAACACGTCCGAGATCTTGCCCTCGGGGAACTCGCTCGGGTTGGTGACGGAGACTTCCTTGCCGTCCTCCATGACCACGCGGTAGACCACGTTGGGCGCGGTGGCGATCAGGTCGAGGCCGAACTCGCGCTCCAGGCGCTCGCGCACCACGTCCAGGTGGAGCAGGCCGAGGAAGCCGACGCGGAAGCCGAAGCCCAGCGCCGCCGAGGTCTCCGGCTCGTAGACCAGCGCGGCGTCATTGAGCTGGAGCTTGTCCAGGGCCTCGCGCAGGTCGGGGTAGTCCGAGCCGTCGAGCGGGTACAGACCCGAGAAGACCATCGGACGCGGGTCCTTGTAGCCGCCGAGGGCCTCGGTCGCGCCGTTGTTCAGGCTGGTGATGGTGTCACCGACCTTGGACTGACGGACGTCCTTCACGCCGGTGATGATGTAGCCCACCTCGCCGACGCCGATGCCGTCGGCCGGGGTCATCTCCGGGGAGGAGACACCGATCTCCAGCAGCTCGTGCGTGGCGCCGGTGGACATCATCCGGATGCGCTCGCGCTTGTTGAGCTGGCCGTCGACGACACGGACGTAGGTCACGACGCCGCGGTACGAGTCGTAGACCGAGTCGAAGATCATCGCGCGGGCCGGGGCGTCCTTGGGGCCGACCGGGGCCGGGACCGTGGCGACGATCTTGTCGAGCAGCACGTCCACGCCGAGACCGGTCTTCGCCGAGACCCGCAGCACGTCCTCGGGCTGGCAGCCGACCAGGTTCGCCAGCTCCTCGGCGAACTTCTCCGGCTGGGCGGCCGGCAGGTCGATCTTGTTCAGGACCGGGACGATCGCGAGGTCCTTCTCCATCGCCAGGTACAGGTTGGCGAGGGTCTGGGCCTCGATGCCCTGGGCCGCGTCCACCAGGAGGACCGTGCCCTCGCAGGCGGCGAGCGAGCGCGAGACCTCGTAGGTGAAGTCGACGTGCCCGGGGGTGTCGATCATGTTGAGGATGTGGGTCTTGCCCTGGTCCTCACCCGTGTTCGGCGCCCACGGCAGTCGCACCGCCTGGGACTTGATCGTGATTCCGCGCTCACGCTCGATGTCCATGCGGTCGAGGTACTGCGCGCGCATCTGCCGCGAGTCCACCACGCCGGTGAGCTGGAGCATCCGGTCGGCGAGGGTCGACTTGCCGTGGTCGATGTGCGCGATGATGCAGAAATTGCGGATCAGCGCCGGGTCGGTACGGCTCGGCTCGGGCACGTGGCTGGGGATCGCGGGCACGCAGTGTCCTGATTCTCGGGTCTCAGTCGGAACGAAGTGGTGAGCGTCGGTCTGCGCCAAGTCGGATCTGTACGCAGGCTTCCATGGTCCCATGGACTGGGCAGTGCGCTCGGTTTGGGCCGGTCGGAGCGCGCCTGGTAGCCTGAGCAGCTGTGTCTCGTATGCCCTCTAAGCTTCCGGGACACAAATCCGAAGATCAAATCTCTGAACCTGCAAAGGCTCTTTCGTGGCGAACATCAAGTCCCAGATCAAGCGGAACAAGACGAACGAGAAGGCGCGCCTGCGCAACAAGGCCGTCAAGTCCTCGCTCAAGACCGCGATCCGCAAGGCCCGCGAGGCCGTCGCCGCCGGTGACGTCGAGAAGGCCACCGTGGCTTCTCGCGCCGCCGCGCGTGCACTCGACAAGGCTGTCTCGAAGGGTGTCATCCACAAGAACGCTGCCGCCAACAAGAAGTCGGCGCTGGCGATCAAGGCTGCCTCCCTCCAGGGCTGAGCTCCTGATGTGATCGCCGGGTAGGGATCCCGCGGGCCCTCTCTCCCGCTCCCGACCGGCACCCCGCGCCGCACACGAAGCGTTCGCCACGCGGGTGCGGCGCAACCAAAGCAACACAGCAGCACAGCAGTACCGAAGGCCCCGGCCCCCACCCTTCCCCAGGGTGACGGCCGGGGCCTTCGCGTTGCCCGGGGCGGGCCGCCGCTCGCCTGCCGCCTGCCGCCGACTGCCGGCTGCCGGCCGCTTCGCGCTATCCGGCGACGGCGGCGAGCACGGTGGCCGTGAGGGCCTCCGGCGCCTCCTCTGCGGACATCCGGCCGGCCTGGACCTCGGCGGCGGCCGCATGCACGAGGCTGTAGACGACCGCGACCAGCCAGTCGACGGACAGGTCCGCGCGCACCTCGCCACCCTCCCGGCCCCGGCCGAGCAGGCGCCGGACGGGGGCGAGGACCCGGTCGTGCCGCTCGCGCAGCTGCTCGGGCGGGAGGGCAGTGGAGACCAGGGCGAAGACGGCGGAGTGCCGGTCCAGCAGTCGCCACGAGCCGCGGATGAGCCGCGCGAGAGCCTCTTCGAAGGTCCCGGTCCCCGCCTCGGTCCCGGTCCCTGCCCCTGCCCCTGTCCCTGTCCCTGTCCCTGTCCCAGCCTCGCCGTCGAGCGCCTCGAGGGTGGCCGCGGACTCGGCGACCGCCCGGTCGAGGGCGGCATCGAGGAGCGCCTCACGGGTCGGGAAGTGCGAGTAGAGCGTCACGCGGCTGACCCCGGCGGCGCGGGCGATGGCGGCCATGCTCGCCTGCGGATCGGCGAGGAAGCAGTCCAGGCCGGCATCGACGATCGCGGCGGTGTTGCGCTCGGCGTCGGCGCGGCGGGGGCGGGGTGCGTCGGTGACCATGGAGTCAAACTTAACACCGGTGTTCACATTCCTCCGGCGGGACCGCATACTCGGATCCGAGATCCTTAACACCTCTGTTAACTTTAGGAGCGGCTTCGCCATGCCCTCGAACACCCCGCACCACTCCGGAAGCCCCCATCCGCAGCGGTGGCGGCTGCTCACCCTGCTCGGCCTGGCCCAGTTCATGCTGATCGCCGACGTGACCGTCGTGAACGTCGCGCTGCCCGCCATCAGCCGCGACCTCACCCTCTCCGGGTCCGGACTCACCTGGGTCGTCACGGCGTACACCCTCTTCTTCGGCGCCCTGCTGATGGCCGGCGGGCGGCTGGCGGACCGGTTCGGGGCGCCGCGGATGTTCCTGGCCGGGCTCGCCCTCTTCACGGCCGCCTCGGCGGCGTCCGGACTCGCGACCGACGCCGCCACCCTGATCGCGGCGCGCTCCGCGCAGGGCCTCGGCGCGGCGCTGCTCTCCCCGGCCGCCATGGCCCTGGTCACGGTGCTGTTCCAGGGCCCTGAACGGCACCGCGCCCTCGGCGCCTGGGCCGCGATCGGCGGCGCGGGCGCGGCCATCGGGGTGCTGCTCGGCGGAATCCTCACCGACGGCCCCGGCTGGCGTTGGATCTTCTACGTCAACCTGCCCGTCGGGGCGCTCGCCCTCGGCCTCGTCCCGCTGCTGCTGGCCCGCGCGCCGCGCACCCCCGGCGGTGCGACGACGGCCGTCCGGAGCCGGGTGGGCGTGCCGGGAGTCCTCCTCCTGACCCTGACTTCGGCCTCGCTCGTCTACGGGCTGACCGAACGCTCCTGGCTCTGGCTCGCCGGGGCCCTGGCCGCGGGGGTTCTCCTCGCGGTGTCGGAGCGCCAGTCGCGCCACCCCGTCATGCCCCGGGCCCTGCCCGGCCGCCGGAACCTGCTGGGCGGCTCCGCGGTGATGCTGGGGGCGGCGGGCCTGCTCGTGACGGCGTTCTACCTGAGCTCCCTGCACATCCAGGACTCCCTCGGGCGGAGCCCGCTGGTCACCGGCCTGGCCTTCCTCCCCGCGGCGGTGGCCGTCACGGCGGGCGCACACCTCGGCTCGCGGCTCGTCCCCCGCTTCGGCTGGCGCCCCGTCGCCGCCGGGTCCTTCGCCCTGGCCGCCGCGGGCGCGGCCGTGACCACCCTCGGCGGCCTCTGGACGGGCCTGGTCCCCGGCTTCGCCCTCCTGGCCCTCGGACTCGGCGCGGCGTTCGTCTGCGCCACGACCTCGGCCCTCTCCGAAGTGACCCCCGACCACACCGGCGTGGCCTCCGGGCTGGTCGGCACCTCGCACGAACTGGGCGCGGCCATCGGCATCGCCGCCTTCGCCTCGGGCAGCTTCACCACCCTCGCCCTCCCGGCCCTGGCCCTCGCCCTGGCCGCACCCCTCCTGCTCCCCCACGGCCGCCCGGCCGCCTCCTCCGCCCACGCGATGGCCCACTGAACCCTGCCGGGGGGTGGGGAACTGGACGAGACGGCCTAGGCCGTCTCTTTCGGATCTTGTCGGTCGAGCCCGCGTCGTCCGGTGCCGTGCCTCGCCGCGCTGTCGGGGCTCCCGCGTACTGGACGTACTCGGGTGCCGCGGCAGTGCGGCGAGGTGCGGTGCCGGGCGGCGCGGGCCCGGCAAGATCCGAAAGAGACGGCCTAGCCGGCCAGGTCCGCTGCGAGGTCGTCGCGCCACCGCACGGACAGGCGGCGGCTCAGGATCGTTTCCAACGCGGCGGGCAGGGGCAGCAGCAGGAACTCGCGCAGCGCCCCGGCCGCCGAATCCCGTACGGCCCACGCGCTGAGGTCAGCCGTGGTGACGGGCGCCGGGTCGTCGTGGTTGCGGGCGGCGTCCAGCAGTCCCCGCGCCGCACGGGCCTCCGCCGACAGGGTCCTCATCCGCAGGTCGAGGGCCTCGTCGGCCGGGAGGTCCACCGGCTCGTCCCGGCGGATCCGCTCCAACGCCCGCACTATCTCCGGGTAGGTGTCGATGCCGGTTTCGGACGCCAGCCGGGCGAGCTGCGCCGCCGCCGCGGAGCGCAACCGCTCCGGCGGAGTCCGGTCGACGAGCCCGCCGAGGTCGAAGTCTCGTACGTGGGAGACCGGGAGCCGGGCGGGCGGAACATCGGCGAGGACCGGCAGCAGCAGCGCGCTCGCCAACAGCTCGTCGCCTTCTCCCTCCGGATCCCAAGTGATGCCGTATTCCTGCGCCAACCCGGCCAGCATCCGGGTGTACGCGGCCGTCGAGCCGGGCCAGGGATCGACGCCGATCCGCTGCCACTGCTGCCCGCCGGGCCCGAGCACGGGCCGGCCGTCGGAGTCGGTCACGTAGTCCTCGCGGGCCGATTCGACCCGGCGGCCCGCCTCGGGCCGCTCCGCACCGTCCTCGAAGACGGTGACGCGCACCTCGAACCCCTGCTTCGCCAGCCGCACGACCCGGGTCCCGCGGGACAGTCGGCGCAGCACCTCCGGACGGCCGAACTGGGCGTCCCCGCCCTCCTGGATGGCGTACGACCAGCCTCCGCGGCCGCCGCCGCACGCCCCGGCCCGGACCATCGGCCGGTACGCCGCCCAGGGCGCGGCGGCGCACAGCCCCGCCTGTTCCCGGCTGCGCGGCGCGGCGGTCGCGGGCACGGAGCCCAGCCTGTCCAGCAGTCCCCGGGCGAGACCCCCGCCACGAACACGACGTCCGGCTGCACGGGCGGCGCCTGCACGGCCGCGGCTCCGAAGGTGAGGACGGCGTAGGCCCCGTCGGACGGCGGGGCGTACGGGGCGGACAGGGCCGACGCGGTCGCGGGCTCGACCCTCGGTTCGGCGGCCTCGGCGGCGAGGGCGAGGGCGGAGCGCGGATCGGGGACGATCGTCCCGGCGTCGTCCCAGATCAGCCGGCCCTCGAAGGCGAGCGGCGTCCGCCCGTTGAAGGGGGTGCCGTTCTCCAGGGCCGTGGCGAAGTCGGCGAGGACATCGCGCAGCCCCGGCCAGGGGGTGAAGGAGGCGGCGTCCTCGTCGAAGTACCGGCCGACCCGCCCGTGGTGCGGGCCGGGCCGGGTGACCAGGAACAGTCCGTCGGAGGATTGCCAGCCGATGCCCAGGGTGACCAGCAGCCGCTCGTGCGGCCAGTACGCGTACTGGTCGCGTTCCTCCTCGTCGAGGTCGGCCTCGTCCTCGGCGATGTCCTCGGCGACGTCTTCGGCGATCTCCCGCAGGAGCTCGGTGCTTCTGACGATGTTCTCGACGCCGGACAGCGGTCCGTAGTAGTAGCCCAGCTTCAGCGTCCCGTCCTGGAGCTCCACGCCGTTGTGGCGCAGCAGCGACTGCGTCAGGTCGGGCGGGAACGTCACCCCCAGCCGCAGTTCGGCCGCCGCGATGTCCTCCGGGAGGGTCGCCGGC
This sequence comes from Streptomyces sp. NBC_00454, assembly GCF_041434015.1. Taxonomy (GTDB): domain Bacteria; phylum Actinomycetota; class Actinomycetes; order Streptomycetales; family Streptomycetaceae; genus Streptomyces. Next base: position 2,503,967 of record NZ_CP107907.1, read on the forward strand.
CGCAGCAGCCCGTGGCTGACGGAAGCATGCCGGGCGAGCCAGCTCTCGATGCGGATCCAGGACTCTTCAACGGTGGGCACGGTCATACCGGCACCCTAGGAGCGGGCACTGACAGTCGAGGGAACCCGACCGCGCGGAGCCGGGCCCGACCGACAGGATCCGGAAGGGACGGCTGGCTATCCGCGGGGGCGGCGGGCCGCGCGGGCCACCGCCACGACCGCCTTCTCCAGCGCGTACTCCGGGTCGTCGCCCCCGCCCTTGACCCCCGCGTCGGCCGCCGCCACCGCGAGCAGGGCGTCCGCGACGCCGTCCGCCGACCATCCGCGCATCTGCTGGCGGACCCGGTCGATCTTCCACGGCGGCATGCCGAGATCGCGCGCCAGGTCGCCGGGGCGGGCTCCCCGCGGGGCCGAGGCGAGCTTGCCGATCGCCCGCACGGCCTGGGCCAGCGCGCTGGTGATCAGGACCGGCGCCACCCCGGTGGACAGGGACCAGCGCAGGGCCTCCAGCGCCTCGGCCGCCCGGCCCTCGACCGCCCGGTCCGCGACCGTGAAGCTCGAAGCCTCGGCGCGGCCGGTGTAGTACCGGCCGACCACGGTCTCGTCGATCGTGCCCTCGACGTCGGCGCACAGCTGCGCCGCCGCACTCGCCAGCTCCCGCAGATCGCTGCCGATCGCGTCGACCAGCGTCTGGCAGGCCTCCGGGGTCGCGGAGCGGCCCAGCGTGCGGAACTCGCCCCGCACGAACGACAGCCGGTCCGCCGGCTTCGTCATCTTCGGGCAGGCGATCTCCCGGGCGCCCGCCTTGCGCGCCGCGTCGAGCAGGCCCTTGCCCTTGACCCCGCCCGCGTGCAGCAGGACGAGGCTGATCTCCTCGAACGGCGCGTCGAGGTACGCCTTGACCTCCTTGACCGTGTCCGCCGACAGGTCCTGCGCGTTGCGCACGACCAGCACCTTGCGCTCCGAGAAGAGCGAGGGGCTGGTCATCTCGGCCAGCGTGCCGGGCTGGAGCTGATCGGAGGCGAGGTCGCGCACATCGGTGTCGGCGTCGGCGGCCCGGGCCGCCGTCACCACCTCCCGCACGGCGCGGTCGAGCAGCAGGTCCTCCTGCCCCACCGCGAGGGTGATGGGGGCAAGCGGATCGTCGGTGGAATTCTTCCTGGTGGCCATCGGATCCAGCATCCCATGTCGTACTGACAGCCCCTCGCTCCGCGGCCCCTTCCCCGTGCCGGAGAATGACCGGGTGAACGTGCGACATGTACTGGTCCTGCCCGACCGCGACTCCGCCGAAGAGGTGGCCCGGGAGGTGGTCGACCGCTTCGGCCTCCCGGAGGAGCCGCAGGTGGTCCGCGACGCCCTGGCGGGCGAGGACGATGCCGAGGACGCCCAGTGGCTGGTGGTCGTCGAGGACCCCCGTGAAGGGCTCGACGCCACCGCCCTGGACGATCTGGCCGCCGAGTACGACGGCTGGCTCGAAGCCCCGTAGGACCCCGGTGCGCCCCGGTCAGGCCTTGTGCACGACCTGGATGTCCAACGCCACTTCCACGCTCGAGCCGATCGCCGCGATCCCGTGCGCCAGCATCGACTGCCAGTTCAGCGTGAAGTCCTCCCGCTGCAGTTCGGCCGTGGCCCGGCACGCTGCCCTCGGCTCGCCCTCCATGCCCGCTCCCAGGCCCAGGTACTGGGTGTCCAGGGTCACGGACCGGCTGACCCCGTGGAGGGTCAGGGCGCCCGCCACGGACCAGCGGCTGCCGATCCGGTGGATGAACCGCTCGCTGTAGAACTCCACGGTCGGGTGGCGGGCCGCGTCCAGGAAGTCCGCGGAGCGCAGGTGGTCGTCCCGCATCCGCAGCCCGGTGTCGATGCTCGCCGCGTCGATGATCACGTGCATGGAGGAGTCCTCCATGCGGTCGGCTATCCGCACCGCGCCGGCGAAGGTGTTGAACCGGCCGTTGATCCGGGCGAGCCCGATGTGCCGGGACGAGAACCCGATCGAGGAATGCGCCGGATCGAGCTCCCAGTGGCCGGGCTGCGGCAGCAGCGGCGGCTCCACCGCGTCGAGGATGATCTCCCCGGTGCCGGGCTGCGCGGGGTCCCCCACGAGCGTCGCCCCGTGGAAGGGCGCGTAGCCCTCGGCCGTGACGGACAGCCGGTACTCGCCCGCCGGCACGGTCGCCGTGAAGCCGCCGTACGGGTCGGTCTCCCCGCTGACGATCCTCCGGCCGATCGGGTCGGTCACCTCGAACTGGGCCTGCCGCACCGGCTGGTGGACCGTGTCGAGAACCCGGCAGCTGAGCAGCCGTGCCGTATGAGGAAGCGTCAGTGTCGCGGATGTCTGGGGACTGGCACTTCCCGCTGACTCCATCCCCCGTCTGCGACTGAACATGGTTTATGCACCCCCGTGCTGTGTGGACTTGGACCGCTCTGGCGAAAACGCATTCGATCATGCTGTCGGGTTGTGGGCAAACAGAGCGGTCGCGCCCGGTATGACCGCGCCGGTTCCGTCGTCGAATGACCGGGAATGCCCGCAGCCGCGAGCCGCCGCCGGCGACGGCGACCGAGCCGTCCTCGTCCGTGCGCAGCACCACCGCCCCCGAGGCCCGCAGCCGCGCGAGCGTACCCGCCGCGGGGTGTCCGTACCGGTTGCCCGCGCCGACCGGGACGATCGCGAGACGCGGCCGGACCCGGTCGTAGAGGTCGGGGTCCTGGTGGGCGCTGCCGTGGTGGGCCACCTTGAGGACGTCGACCGGCCCGAGCTCCTGATGGTTCCTCAGCAGTTCCTGCTGGGCGTCCGGTTCGAGGTCGCCCAGCAGGAGGAGGGTCAGCCCGGCGGTCCGCACCAGCAGGGCCACGCTCGCATCATTGGGGCCCTCGGCCGTCGCTCCCCCGGCCGGCGGCCACAGCACCTGCCACTCCAGCGGCCCGGCCCGGCGCCGCTCCCCGTCCATCGCGGGGACGACGGGAATCCCGGCGGCCGCCGCCGTCCGCCGCACGAACTCCGCCTGTCCCGGCGGCTCTTCCAGCGTGGTGACCTGCACCACTCCCACCGTGCGCCCCCGCAGCACCCCCACCAGCCCTCCCACGTGGTCGGCGTGGAAATGCGTCAGCAGGAGCAACGGCACCCGTTTCACGCCCAGTTCCCGCAGGCAGGCGTCCACCGGAGCGGGCTCGGGGCCCGCGTCCACCACCACGGCTGTGCCCGGAGCGACGGCGAGGACGGCGGCGTCCCCCTGCCCGACCGCGCACTGCACATAGCTCCAGCCAGGCGGCGGCCACCCTTTGATCGTACGAGTGAGCAGCGGCGGCCTCAGTACGGCGAGGAGCAGTGCCACGGCCAGGGCGGAGGCAAGCCATCGCCTGAGCCCGAACCGCCGACCGAGCGCCACCACCGCCAAGGTGGCCGTGGCGAGCAGCAACCCTCCACCCACCCCGCCGGGCCACCCCAGCTCCGCCCCGGGCAGTCGCGCCCCGCCCCGGGCGACCGCCGCGATCCACCCGGCCGGCACCCCCGCGCACCGCGCCAGCAGCTCCGCCACCGGCCCGCACAACGGGGCCGTCGCCAGCGCGGCGAACCCCAGGACCGTCGCGGGGCCCGCCGCCAGCTCGGCCAGCACGTTGCAGGGGACCGCCACCAGGCTCACCCGGGCCGACAGCACGGCGACGACCGGGGCGCAGACCGCCTGCGCGGCCGCGGCGGCCGCCAGCGCCTCGGCCGGCCGCGGCCACATCCCGCGGCTTCGCAGAGCCTCGCTCCACCGGGGCGCCAGGGTCAGCAGGGCTCCGGTGGCCAGGACCGAGAGGAGGAATCCGTAGCTGCGGGCCAGCCACGGGTCGTACAGCACCAGCAGCAGTACGGCGGCGGCCAGCGCCGGGATCAGGGATCTGCGCCGCCCGGTGGCGATGGCCAGCAAGGTCACCGACCCGCAGGCCGCCGCCCGCAGCACGCTGGGCCCCGGCCGGCACACCACCACGAACGCCAGGGTCAGGCCCGCTCCGCACAGGGCCGTCGCCCGCAGGGAGAGCCCCAGGCGTGGCGCCAGACCACCCCGCTCCGCCAGCTGTGCGCGGGCCGGGGGTCCGATGAGGAGGAAGAGCACCACGGTCAGGTTGGATCCGGAGACGGCCAGCAGGTGCAGCAGATCGGTGGCCCGGAACGCCTCGTGCAGATCGGGCTCCACCCGGGAGGTGTCCCCGACCACCAGCCCCGGCAGCAGGGCTCGGGCATCGGGCGCCAGATCGTCGGTGACCTCGCGCAGCCCGGCCCGCAGCCGCCCGGCGATCCGCTGCACGGCGTCCGGGCCGCCGGTCACCCGCGGTGGCGTGTCCCCGGCCGGCCGGAGCAGGGCGACGGCCCGCTCCCCGTCCCGGGCCGGCGCCAGCCGGGCGACCACGGCGACCCGGGTCGAGGGCTGCAACCGGGCCCAGTCCGGATGCCCCGCCAGTACCCGCACGGGGGTGGACACCCGGGTCCTGGCACCGTCCGGCCCGGTCACCCGGGTCACCACCGCGTCGAGCACCACCACCGGTGGCCCGCTCCCGCTGCGGGCGGTCCGGGGATCCGAGCCCACGGTGAGCTCCGCCAGCACCCGGGCGTGCTGCCCGGCCAGCTCCGCCACCGGCCCGGCCCGCGCCTCGGCCCGCTGGAGCCCGGCCACCGCGGCCCCGGCGGCCGCGCAGAGCAGGGCCGCCGCCACGGCCGTCCCGGCCTTCCATGAGGGCCCCTGGCGCCTGCACCCGGCCACCATCAGCAGCCCGGCGGCGCCCACCCCCAGCCCCGCCGCCCAGGCGCTCCACCCGAGGGGTAGGCCGAGGGCGAACGCAGCCGCCGCCCAGGCGGCCAGGGCCGGCACCACCAGCCGCAGGTCCGGCGGTCGCGCCTCGCCCCCGCCGGTCGGCGGCCGGGAGCGTACCTGCCCCGGGTCCCCGCCGGTCGGGGGCCGCGCCACTTCCCCGGTCCCGCTCACGGCCGGACCAGTTTCCGCAGATCGGCGAAGCGCCGCTCGCCGATCCCGTTGACCTGCCGGAGCTCCTCCACGGACCGGAAGCCCCCGCGGGCCGTCCGGAAGTCCACGATGTGCTGTGCGAGGACCGGACCGACCCCCGGCAGGCCGTCCAACTGCTCGGCCGTGGCCGTGCCGAGGCTCAGCGGCCCGGAAGCCGGCGCCGCGCCCCCGCCCGTCGGTGGCGGAGCCGGGGCCCCGACCAGTACCTGTTCGCCGTCCATGAGAACCCGGGCCCGGTTGAGCCCGGTGATGTCGGTCCCGGGCCGCACGCCCCCGGCGGCGACCAGGGCGTCCTCCACCCGCGACCCGGCGGGCAGCCTGCGCACCCCCGGGTCCCGGACCTTGCCGCTGACGTCCACCAGGATCCGGCCGCCGCCTGCGGCGGTCGGCGCGGACAGGGCAGCGACGGTCGGCGGCGGTGCCACCAGGGCGGGCGCGGTCACCGGCTGCGGCCGGGCCGACCAGTACTGCTGCCCGGCGAACCCGACCGCCGCGACCAGCACCACCGAAACGGCGGCCACCGCCCGCGGCTCCACCCCGCACCGGGTCTGCAGCCACACGGGCAGCCGCTCCCGCACGGCAAGCCGCCGCGCGACCCCGTCCGGCAGCGCCCCCTCGCCGGCCCGGGGCTCCACCCCGTCGGCCGACCCGCCCGAAGACACCGCCGCCGGAGCCAGGGCCGCAGTCGATGTGGCAACCGGAACGGGGGCCGCGGCCGACATCGGCTCCGGAGGCGGGTCCGGGAGCGGAGCCCCCGGTGGGTGGCCGCCCAGGAGCGCCTCGGCCCTGCGCCGCACCACGGCGGGTTCGGGGTGGACGGACCGGTCGCCGCGACGGTGGCGCAGGCGGCCGTCGGAAAGCCGGGGGCGGCCGGGGCCGCTGGTGGCGCCGGCGGGGGACGAAGTACGTGTACGGAGAGTCATGCCACGACGGTAGGGCCGAAACCGGAACCCCGTTCGGAGCCCTCAATTCCGGTGGACGGCCAGCCCGTTGTGGACAACCCCCTCACCCGATCCAGTGATCAGCGCGGGGATACGACCGCCGCCAGCAGCCCCGGCCCGGTGTGTGCGCCGATCACCGCCCCGACCTCGCTGACGTGTAGTTCGACCAGTCCCGGGATCCGCTCGCGGAGCCGCTGCGCGAGCTTCTCCGCACGCTCGGGCGCCGCCAGGTGGTGCACGGCCACATCTACTGGTCCGGAGCCCGCCCGCTCCACGGCCAGCTCCTCCAGGCGGGCGATGGCCTTGGAGGCCGTACGCACCTTCTCCAGCATCTCGATCCGACCCCCCTCCAGCGTCAGCAGCGGCTTGACCGCCAGCGCCGAACCGAGCAGGGCCTGCGCGGCGCCGATGCGGCCGCCCCGGCGGAGGTAGTCGAGGGTGTCCACGTAGAAGTACGCCGACATGCCGGCGGCCCGCTTCTCCGCGGCGGCGACGGCCTCGTCCAGGGAACCGCCGGCCTCGGACACCTCGGCCGCCGCCAGGGCGCAGAAGCCCAGGGCCATCGCGACCATGCCGGTGTCCACGACGCGCACGGGCACCGGGGCGGTCTTCGCGGCGAGCACGGCGGCGTCGTAGGTGCCGGAGAACTCGGCGGACAGGTGCAGGCTGACGATGCCGGTCGCCCCGGCGTCGGCGGCGGCCCGGTAGGCCCGGACGAACTCCTCCGGACTGGGGCGGGACGTGGTGACCGAGCGGCGCTTCTGCAGGGCGAGGGCCAGGCTGCGGGCCGAGATCTCGGTTCCCTCCACGAGGGCCTCGTCGCCGAGGACCACGGTCAGCGGGACGGAGGTGATTCCGTGGCGCGCCATGGCTGGTGGGGGCAGGTAGGCCGTGGAATCGGTGACGATCGCGACATGGCGGGACATGAGGCGGAGGTTACCGGCAGCGGGGGTGTTCCGGCAGCCCGGCCCCTTGCCTCCGGCGGTGGGGTGGGGGTCGGCGCGGCCGTTGGGGCTCCGCGGCTGCCTCCGGCGGTGGGGCGGGAAGCCCGCCGGTGGGGCTCCCCGGGGGGGCGTCCGTCCGTGGCTGCGGGTGGCGGGCCCTGCGGGGCTGTCCCCTACCCGCCCTTCCACCGTTCCCCGGGCGCTGCCCGGACCCGGTCCTCAAACGCCGGACGGGCTGAGGAAAGGAGGGTTCCGCCCGGCTCAGGTCGTAGTTTCCGGGCGGGGAGCCTTCTGCCACGGGTACTGGGGTGCCGGGGTGGGTTGTGCCAGGGCCTGGCGAGGGGGCTGGGGGGTGTTCCAGGCTGCGGGGGCCGGGTTGGGGAGGTCGTCGATCGACTCCCGGGACCAGTCGCGCAGGGCGCCCGACTCGACTTCGATCTGGGCCGACAGCACCGAGAGGTCGTCGTCCGCGAAGCGGCGGGCGCGGTCGCGTGCCGCCCAGCGCAGCGAGTCGGCCGCCTGCGTGATCTTCGCCGTGCGCTCCCGCAGCTGCGGGAGGCTCTCCGCGATCCGCTTGCGGTCGGGCTCCGCCTCGAGCCGCTTCAGCTCGTCGTCCAGCTCGTGCCCGTGCCCGCTCAGCCGCTCGAACAGCTCGATCGACTCCTTCAGCGAGGCATCCGCCTGGACCCCCTCGTACAGCGCCTGCTGCGTGGACCGCATCGAGGTCCGCAGGTCCAGCCGCAGCTGGGCCAGCGCGCCCGTGACACCGACCTGGCCGAAGCTGCGTGCCTTCAAGGTGGTGTCCTCCACGGTGCGGCGGGCCTGGGTGATGGTCCGGTCCACGCCGCGCGCAGCGGCCTTGACCACCTTCGTCGTCACATAGACACCGAGCCCCACGAAAGCGAACAGCAGCACCAGGGCCACGATGATAAAAGCCGCCTCCATGAGGTTCCCTTCCCCAGCCGTTTAGGTCCCTTCCACCGTAAACGCCACGGGCAGGCCGCGGGTTCCAATCGAACCCCCAACCTGCCCGTACGGGACAACCCCTAGATCAGGGTCCTCACCGGTCACACGACGATGTTCACCAGCTTCGGCGCGCGCACGATCACCTTGCGGATCTCGGCTCCGCCCAGCGCCGCCACGACCGCCTCGTCGCCCAGGGCCAGCTGCTCCAGGTCGGCGTCGGAGATCGCCGGCGGCACCTCCAGGCGCGCCTTGACCTTGCCCTTGATCTGGACGACGCAGGTGACGCTCTCGTCCACCACGTACGCCGGGTCCGCGACCGGGAAGTCCTGGTGGACGACCGACTCCTGGTGGCCCAGCCGCTGCCACAGCTCCTCCGCGATGTGCGGAGCCAGCGGGGCGATCAGCAGGACCAGCCGCTCGGCGACCGAGCGCTCCAGCGGCCGGCCCGCCTTCGTCAGGGCGTTGTTCAGCTCGGTGATCTTCGCGATCGCGGTGTTGAAGCGCAGGCCCGCCATGTCGGCGCCGGCCCCGTCGATCGCCTTGTGCAGCGCGCGCAGGGTGTCCTCGCCCGGCTCCGAGTCGACCACCGTCACGGCGCCGGTCTCCTCGTCGACCACGTTGCGCCACAGGCGCTGCAGCAGCCGGTACTGGCCGACCACGGCCCGCGTGTCCCACGGGCGCGAGACGTCCAGCGGGCCCATCGCCATCTCGTACAGGCGCAGGGTGTCCGCGCCGTACTCCTCGCAGATCTCGTCCGGCGTGACGGCGTTCTTCAGGGACTTGCCCATCTTGCCGTGCTCGCGCTTGACGGGCTGGCCCTGGTAGAACCAGCCGCCGTCGCGCTCCTCGACCTCGGCCGCCGGTACGTACACACCGCGCGAGTCGGTGTACGCGTACGCCTGGATCATGCCCTGGTTGAACAGCTTGTGGAACGGCTCCACGGAGGAGACGTGCCCCAGGTCGAACAGCACCTTCGACCAGAAGCGCGCGTACAGCAGGTGCAGGACCGCGTGCTCGGCGCCGCCCACGTACAGGTCGACGCCGCCGTGCGGCGCGCCCTCGCTCGGACCCATCCAGTACTGCTCGATCGCCGGGTCGACCAGCGCCTCGGAGTTGTTCGGGTCCAGGTAGCGCAGCTCGTACCAGCAGGAGCCGGCCCAGTTCGGCATGGTGTTGGTCTCGCGGCGGTACGAGCGCACACCGCGCCCGTCGCCCAGGTCCAGCTCCACGTTGACCCACGCCTCGTTGCGCGACAGCGGGGTCTCCGGCTTGGAGGTCGCGTCGTCCGCCTCGAAGGTGCGCGGCGAGTAGTCCTCGACCTCCGGCAGCTCCAGCGGCAGCATCGACTCGGGCAGCGGGTGCGCGACGCCGTCCTCGTCGTAGACGATCGGGAAGGGCTCGCCCCAGTAGCGCTGGCGGCTGAACAGCCAGTCGCGCAGCCGGAAGTTGATGGTCCCCTCGCCGATGCCGCGCCCGGCCAGCCAGTCGGTGATCGCGGCCTTCGCCTCGACCACGCCCAGGCCGTCCAGGGACACGCCCTCGCCGGTCGAGTTGACGATGGTGCCGTCGTACGAGGAGAAGGCGTCCTCCCACTCCAGCGGGTCCGCGTCGCGGTCGTCCGTGGGCTCGACGACGCAGCGCACCGGCAGCTCGAAGGCGCGCGCGAAGGCGAAGTCGCGGCTGTCGTGGGCCGGGACGGCCATGATCGCGCCGGTGCCGTAGCCCATCAGCACGTAGTCCGCGATGAAGACGGGGACCTTGTCGCCGCTGACCGGGTTGGTCGCGTACGCGCCGGTGAAGACGCCGGTCTTGTCCTTGGCCTCCGCCTGCCGCTCGACGTCCGACTTCGAGGCGGCCTGCTTGCGGTACGCGTCCACGGCCTCGGCGGGGGTCGCGTTGCCGCCGGTCCACAGCTGGTGGGTGCCCTCGGGCCACTCGGCCGGGACGATCTTCCCGACCAGCTCGTGCTCGGGCGCCAGCACCATGTAGGTGGCGCCGAACAGCGTGTCGGGGCGGGTGGTGAAGACGGTGATGGCGTCGGCGTCGCCGACCGCGAAGTCGACGCGCGCGCCCTCGCTGCGGCCGATCCAGTTGCGCTGCTGCAGCTTGATGGCCTCGGGCCAGTCCAGCGCGTCCAGGTCGTCGATCAGGCGGTCGGCGTAGGCCGTGATCCGCATGTTCCACTGGCTCAGCCTGGACTTGAAGACGGGGAAGTTGCCGCGCTCGGACCGGCCGTCGGCGGTGACTTCCTCGTTGGCCAGTACGGTGCCCAGCCCGGGGCACCAGTTGACGGGCGCGTCCGAGGCGTACGCCAGCCGGTACTCGTTCAGCACGTCGGCCCGCTCGCCGGCGCTCAGCGCGGCCCAGGAGGCGCCGCCGGGCAGCTCGCGGGAGCCGTTCTCGAAGGCGGCGACCAGCTCGGCGATCGGACGGGCCGTCTTCGCCTCCGCGTCGTACCAGGAGTTGTAGATCTGCAGGAAGATCCACTGGGTCCACTTGTAGTAGTCCGGGTCGATCGTCGCGAAGGACCGGCGCCGGTCGTGGCCCAGACCCAGCCGGCGCAGCTGGACCTTCATGTTCTCGATGTTCGCCTCGGTCGACACGCGCGGGTGCGTGCCCGTCTGCACGGCGTACTGCTCGGCCGGCAGGCCGAAGGCGTCGAAGCCCAGGGTGTGCAGGACGTTGTGGCCGCTCATCCGCTGGTGGCGGGCGTAGACGTCGGTGGCGATGTAGCCCAGCGGGTGGCCTACGTGCAGGCCCGCGCCCGAGGGGTACGGAAACATGTCCATGATGAACTTCTTGGGCCGCGCCACGACCGCAGGGTCCCCGGCCAGGTCACCGGTCGGGTTCGGGGCCTCGTACGTGCCCTGCGCGTCCCATACGTCCTGCCAGCGTGCCTCGATGTCGGCGGCCATGGCAGCCGTGTAGCGGTGCGCCTCGGCCGCCTCGGGGGCCGGGGTGTTCGTCTCGCTCATGATTTCTGAAGCTCCATCGATCGTCTCTGCCGTCTCTGCCTGCCCAAACGAAAAAACCCCTCGCACAGGAGGGGGCGCCGCGCCGAGGCCGACCGTTTCGCGGGGTCGGTGCTGTTCAGCGCGGCTCGGTAAGCAGAAGGCGTACGGCACGCATGGCGTCAGGGTACCGCAGCGGCCACCACGGGCGCCCTTGCGTTCCCCCGGCCGGACGCCCCGACGCGCGGACAACGAAAAGCGGGCCACCCGATCCGGGTGACCCGCTTCCCTACTGTGGAGCTATGGAGAATTGAACTCCAGACCTCCTGCATGCCATGCAGGCGCTCTACCAACTGAGCTATAGCCCCTTGTCCCGCTTGCCGCTTCGTTCCCCGTTTCCGGTTCCCCTTGGCGACGTCCCAAACATTACACGGTCATGGCCCTGGTCCAAAAATCGGTTTCCGCACACCCCGGGCCATGTCCGTTCTGGGGCAGTTCGTCCTACCTGGGCTACCTGAGCCGTCACGCACGCGCGAACTGGTAGAACCGCTTCAGCGTGCAGTGCTCGTCGAGCAGCCGGCCGTAGATCGGCTCCCCCTCCAGCTCGCGGTACGTCTCGATCGGGTCGCCTTTTATGATCAGCGCCCGAGCGCATTCCTCGCACCAGTACTGGTAGTCGGGGTTGATCGGCTCCATGTCCCGCACGATCGGCGTGCCGTTGTTGCACCAGTCGCACCGCCGCCGGTGTGCACCCATGCGTCAGCGACTCCCTCCCGCGTCGGGCCGTCGTCGTCCCCTCCGGCCGTCCGATTCTGCCATGCCGGGGTGCGCCTGGGCAGCTGAGGACAAAAGCAAAGATCCCGCCCCCTGTTGGGGACGGGATCTTGATTGTGGAGCTATGGAGAATTGAACTCCAGACCTCCTGCATGCCATGCAGGCGCTCTACCAACTGAGCTATAGCCCCGCTCTCCGCGACGCTCCCCCCGTTTCCGGTGTTCTGCGCTGCGAACAAGAAGAACTCTAGCCTGTGACCAGCCGGAAAGTGAAATCCGGGTGGGAGCCGCCCTGAAGCGGTCTCAGTCGTCGTCGCCGAGCACCGGTTCGGGCAGCGTGCCGGCGTTGTGCTCCATCAGCCGCCAGCCGCGCGCGCCCTCGCCGAGGACGGACCAGCAGCAGTTGGAGAGCCCGCCCAGGCTCTCCCAGCTGTACGAATCCAGGCCCAGCAGGCGGCCGATCGTCGTACGGATGGTGCCGCCGTGGCTGACCACGACGAGCGTGCCGCCCGGGGGCAGCCGGTCGGCGTGTTCCAGGACCACCGGAGCGGCCCGGTCGGCGACCTCGGTCTCCAGTTCACCGCCGCCTCGGCGAACCGGTTCGCCGCGCTTCCACGCCGCGTACTGCTCGCCGTACTTCGCGAGGATCTCGTCGTGCGTGAGGCCCTGCCACTCGCCCGCGAACGTCTCGCGCAGCGACTCGTCGTGCGTCACGGTCAGCCCGGTGACGCCCGCCAGCTCGGCGGCCGTGGCCGAGGCCCGGCGCAGGTCCGAGGAGACGATGGCGTCCGGCCCCAGCGAGGCGAGAAGCCGGGCGGCGCGGCGTGCCTGCGCCACACCGTCCTCGGTCAGCTCGATGTCCGTGGAGCCCTGGAAGCGGCGCTCCAGGTTCCACGAGGTCTGGCCGTGCCGCCACAGGACGATCTTCCGGCCGGCCGTACCGCTGCCGGTCGTTCCAGTCGCACTGGTCGTACTGGTCGTGCCTTCGTTGGTCGCGCTCAGAACAGATCACCGTCCAGTTCGTCGTCGCCCTGGGTCGCGCGCAGGGCGGCGTGCTCCTCGGCCTTGCCCTTGGTGAGCTTGGCGTCCTCGGGGAGGTCGATCTCGGGGCAGTCCTTCCACAGGCGCTCCAGCGCGTAGAAGACACGCTCCTCGCTGTGCTGCACGTGGACGACGATGTCGATGTAGTCGAGCAGGATCCAGCGGGCGTCGCGGTCGCCCTCGCGGCGCACCGGCTTGGCGCCCAGCTCCTTCAGGAGCTTCTCCTCGATCTCGTCCACGATCGACTTGACCTGACGGTCGTTGGGCGCCGAGGCGAGCAGGAAGGCGTCGGTGATCGACAGCACGTCGCTGACGTCGTACGCGATGATGTCGTGCGCGAGCCGGTCGGCCGCGGCCTGGGCGGCGGCGGTGATGAGCTCGATGGAGCGGTCCGTGGCGGTCACTGGCCATGCTTTCGGGTTGGCGGGCAGATCCTTACAAGGGTCTCATGTACCGCCGTCACCGCCCGCGCGGAACGTCCCGCGCGGGCGGACCCGCACCTCACAGGCGCCGCCGCAGAAGGCTCAGGACGGTTTGTAATCCTTGCCGAGCGTCACGACCACATCGGCGTTCACCGCGTTGTCGGCCTTCTTCACGACCGTCTCGGGCAGCCCCAGCGTCTTGGCGACCTCGATCGCCTTGTCCCGCTGGGCGTCGTCCTGGTACGTGATCTGCGAGGCGGGAACGGTCTTGTCGGCCTTGCCGCCGTCCACCAGCGTGTAGCCGCCGTTGACCAGCGCCGCCTTGGCCGCCGTCTGCGCCTTGTCGTCTCCGCTGGCGTCCTTGACGCCCACCCGCGGGGCGGCGCCGGCCTGGGTCGCCGAGGCGGAGCCGCCGAGGACCTCCTTGACCACCTTCTTGTTGGCCTCGTCCGTGAGGCCGCCGTCGGGCTTCACCTCGAGCACGTCGGTGCGGTACGCGCCCACCTTGGCGTGGTCGCCGAGCTTGGACAGCAGCGCGCCCAGGGCCTGCGCGTTCAGCGCCGGGTCCAGGATCTGCCCGGTGCTCTCGACGGTCATCGCCGCCGACTTCGGGTCCCCGGGCACCTTGCGCAGCAGGGCGAACAGGACCTTGCCGAAGCGGTCCAGCCGCTTGGCCTCCGGCTCGCCCTGGGCCTGGTACGTGGCGTAGGCGACGGCCATCGCACCGCTGAGGCTCTGCTTGGGGCCCTGTGCCACGGCCGGGGCCTTGGCCGCGTCGTCCGCCGGGACCGCCGCGTCGGTGTCGACCTCGATGCCGCCGACCAGGTCCACGAAGGTTTCCAGGAAGGGGGTGTCCAGCCGCCAGGTGCCGCCGATGTGGGTGCCGAGCACCGTGTCGAGGGATTCCCGTACGCCCAGGCCCGCGCCCTCGACCGCCTTGCCGAGCGGTGTGCCCGTGCCGTCGTCGCCGGGAACGCTCAGCGTGCTCGGCACCAGGACGGTGGCGCCCTGCTTGGTGGTGACGTTGTCGACGAGCAGCGCCGTGGTGACGCCGCCCTTCTTCGTGTTGTGCAGGTGGACGACGATCATGTCGCGCTTCTGCGGACCCGTGGCGGCGGCGCCGCTCGAAGCCTTCCCGGGGCCTTCCAGGAAGGGCAGCTTGCCCGCGTACCAGAGGTAGCCCAGCCCGGCCACGACGAAGACGGCCAGGGCGACGATCACGGCCACCACGCGGTTGCGGCCGCGCCGGCGGGCCTCCTCGCGGCGCTCGGTGCGGCTCTCGGTGAAGGCGAGCCAGTCGATGACGTCCTCGGAGTCCTCGTCCGGCTGGTCGATGAAGTCGAACTGCCCGGTCTTGTACGAGGCCTCCTGCGCGGACCCGCCCTCGGCCCGGCGGGGCTCCGGGACCTGCCCGCCCGCCGGCCGGAACTCCGGCTCGGGAGCCGCGGGCTCCGGGGCCTGGGGGGCGGCCTGCTGCGGGATCCACTGCTGGGTGGCCTGGGTGTCGTACCCGTAGGCCTGGGGCTGCGCCTGGCCGCTCTGGGAGTACTGCTCCTGCTGCTGCGGGTAGTACTGCTGCTGGGGCTGCTGCCCGTACGCCTGGTAGTCGTAGCCGTACTGCTGCTCGTACGACTGGTCGTACTGCTGCTGCTCGTACGGCTGCTGCTGGTCGTACTGCTGCTCGTACTGGGGGGCCGCGGGGGCGGGCTGCGCGGGCACCTGGCCGTAGACCGGCCGCCCGTACGCGTCATAGCCGACGAGCTGCTGCTCCTGGCTCGCGTACGGGTCGTACGGCTCCTGTCGGTCGTTCACCGCGGGGCCCCCTCTCTCCCGGAGCTCAGGCTCCGCGGTACAGCTCGCGCTTGTCGATGTAGCGGACCACGCCGTCGGGAACCAAGTACCAGACAGGATCCCCCTTGGCGACGCGTGCGCGGCAGTCCGTGGAAGAAATCGCCAGCGCGGGCACCTCGACGAGGGAGACGCCTCCCTCGGGCAGACCGTCGTCGGTGAGGACGTGGCCCGGCCGGGTGACGCCGATGAAATGGGCGAGCGCGAAGAGTTCTTCGGCGTTTCGCCAGGTCAGGATCTGTGCGAGGGCGTCGGCGCCGGTGATGAAGAACAGGTCGGCGTCGTCGTTGAGCGCGCTCAGGTCACGGAGGGTGTCGATCGTATAGGTCGGCCCGCCGCGGTCGATGTCGATCCGGCTCACCGAGAACTGCGGATTGGACGCGGTCGCGATGACCGTCATCAGGTACCGGTCCTCGGCGGAGGACACGGCCCGCTGCGACTTCTGCCACGGCTCACCGGTCGGTACGAACATCACCTCGTCGAGGTGGAACAGTGCGGCCACCTCACTGGCGGCCACCAGGTGTCCGTGGTGGATCGGATCGAACGTCCCGCCCATCACGCCGAGCCGGCGCTTGACCGGGCCCGTAGGCATTTCCTGCTCTCCCATGAGCGCAGAGCCTACTGGCCCGGTGGGGCGGGAGGGACCCGCCCTTCGAGCGCGTGCGCGAGGTCCGGGCTTCAGCGGTCGCGGTTCAGACGCGTGGTGACCCAGAGCAGCAGCACCAGGATGAAGAAGGCGGCGCCGCCGGTCAGGTACGGGTTCAGGCTGTCGTGGTTGCCGCCGTGCTCGGCGCCGCCCTCCGCGGCGAGGACGACCAGGGAGTGGGTGGTGGAGGCGAGGCTCATCAGGCAGGTACCTATCGAGTCGGGGAGCGGGCGGAGACTTCGCTCACATCGTATGCGGGGGCCTGGGGCACGCTCACGTCGACTCAGGCGTTGGAGAGGATAGACGGACCGCGAGACGGACGGACCAACGGGGAGGGCGCAATGACGGAGACGGGTTTCGAAAAGGCACCGGCGCGGGACCGAAGGAGGTTCCCCGGTATTTCCTCGCGGGCGTACGAGCATCCCGCGGACCGGTCGGCGCTGGTGGCGCTGCGCAAGCTGACCGGCTTCGACACGGTGTTCAAGGCACTGAGCGGGCTGCTTCCTGAGCGCAGCCTGCGCCTGCTGTTCCTGTCCGACTCCGTCCGGGTGGGCGAGACGCAGTTCCCGCACCTGCACGCGATGCTGCTCGACGCCTGTTACATCCTGGACCTGGAGAAGGTCCCCCAGATGTACGTGCAGCAGGACCCCAAGCCGAACGCCATGTGCATCGGGCTCGACGAGCCGATCATCGTGGTGACCACGGGCCTGGTCGAGCTGCTCGACGAGGAGGAGATGCGGGCGGTGGTGGGCCACGAGGTGGGCCACGCGCTGTCGGGGCACGCCGTGTACCGCACGATCCTGCTGTTCCTGACGACCCTGGCGCTCAAGATCGCGTGGATCCCCCTGGGCAATGTGGCGATCATGGCGATCGTGACCGCGCTGCGCGAGTGGTTCCGCAAGTCGGAGCTGTCGGCGGACCGGGCGGGGCTGCTGGTGGGACAGGACGTGCAGGCCTCGATGCGCGGGCTGATGAAGCTCGCGGGCGGCAACCACCTCCACGAGATGAATGTCGACGCCTTCCTCGCCCAGGCCGAGGAGTACGAGAAGAGCGGCGATCTGCGCGACTCCGTACTGAAGATCCTCAACGTGCTGCCGCGGACGCACCCCTTCACGACGGTGCGGGCGGCCGAGCTGAAGAAGTGGTCGCAGAACCGGGACTACCAGCGGATCATGGACGGCCATTACCCGCGGCGCGAGGAGGACAAGGACACCTCGGTGACCGACTCCTTCCGCCAGTCCGCCGCGCACTACGCCGACTCCGTGCGCACCAGCAAGGACCCGCTGATGAAGCTGGTCGGCGACATCGCCGGCGGCACCGCCGACCTGGGCGGCAAGCTCCGCGACAAGTTCGCGGGGACCGGGGACAGGAGCGGGGGCCAGGCCGGGGACAAGGGCTCGGACAAGGGCTCGGACGGGGCTACGGACCAGGGCTGACGCCCTGGTCCGGGGTGGCCGTCGGCGCCAGGACCCCGCACAGCCCCGAGGTGCGCCGCGGGTGGCCGCTGGCGTACGGGTCGCTCGCGGCCGGGCCGACCGTCGTCGGCCCGGCACCGGCCAGGAGCGGGCGGAAGCCCTCTGCCGGGTCGGCGGCGCAGTCCTGCGGCCCCGCCATCACGTAGGCGGAGACCAGCTCCACCCGCCGGGCCGTGAGGTCGTCGCGGCCGAAGCGCAGCCGCAGCTCCCGGCGGACGGTGAAGAGCGAGGCTCCGTCCGCGACGAGCGGCTGGCCGGTGGCCGGGCGTACGGCGTAGACGAAGGTGTGGTCGGAGGTCACCTCCAGCGCGTCCGGGGCGACCTCCTCGACGGCGAGGGTGCCGCTCACCCGGACCCGGGTGTCGGCCACCACAGCGATGGCGGGGTCGAAGCGGACCAGCCAGCCGGTGAGGGCGTGGTGCCCGTCGCCGGTCGGTGTGAGCATGCTCTCGTCGAACTGCTGCAGCTGGTCGGGGTTGAGCAGGACCCGCACCGGCCGGGACGCGGCTCCGGACAGGACGTCGGGGTCCAGCGAGGACTGCACCAGGTAGTCCTTGGCCACGGTGAGCGCCGCCTGGACCTGTTCCTCGGTGAAGTGGTGGGTGCGGCGCATGGCGGGCAGGGTGATCCCGGCCGCCCCGACCCGGTACTGCGCGGCCTGGCTCTTGGCGAACAGGTCGGCCGGGCGGCCGCCCTGGACCGGCTCGGAGGGCGCGAGCGGGACGACGGTGCTGCTGAGCGCCTCGGCCTGGCCCGTGGCAGGTGCCACGTACGGATTGCGCAGCCCCATGTACACGGCGGCGGCGAGCGCCAGCGCGATGCACAGCACGATCAGCCGGCCCTGCCGGGCCGCGCTTCCCAGGCCGCTGCGGGACCCGGCCGGGCTGCCGCCGCTCGACCAGATGGACCGGCTGCGCACGGCACGGGCGTGCTCACCCATGCGCTCCTGTGCGGAGTACTCCTGGAGCCGGGCAGCCCGGACAAAGTCATCGTCGAACACCACGGAGCGGTATTCGTCCGCGCGGAAGTCGTCGTCGCCACCTCCGGTGTCCTCGGGGGTGCCGCCGGGTGGATCTCCTGACATGGCCATCGCTTCTCCCCGCTGTCCCCGCTTCAGAGAAGCCCCCGGCTCCGGCGAAAGGGAGCGGGGTCGTACCTTCAGGGTTGGCGGCCGACGCGGTCCATAAACTTGCCCGCGCCGGTGACTTCACCCATGGGGGTGCTCGCGGGCGCCGGAGCCGGGTCCGCGCCGGCGGCGGCGCTGCGGTAAACGGCGCTGAAAGCCAGCGCGACCATGCCGAGGCCCATCACGAAGGCGAGGACCCAGGCGACCGGGCGCAGCCACGGAGAGCGGCCGCGGTAGGGGCGCAGGCTGCCGCCGTAGGCCCCGTACGGGCCGTCGGGGTAGCCGTAGCCGTGGCCCTGTTCCCAGCCGGACTCGTCGGAGTGGTAGCCGTCGGTGTGGCCGTAGCCGTACCCGTCGTGGTCCTCGTCGCCCGTCCAGCCGCCCGCGAAGGCGGACCGGGCCGCTTCGGCGGCTTCCGCGCGCGCTCGATCGGCGGCCCGCTGGCGCTCCGCGGCGCTCGGTTCACGGATCTCGGCGTTCCGGACGAAGTCCTCGTCGAACACCACGGAGGCGAAGTCCTTGTCCGCGCCTCCGCGGTCGTCGTCGGGCTCCCCGTCGTCCGGGAACGGTTGGCCCCCCACGTCGTCCGGCACGTCACCAGCCTAGACCTGGAGGACGGCTTTGGGCAGGGCATCCGCCGAAATCCGGCCACACCGTGTTCAGCCGATGGCTACCGAACGTGACCGTCGCCGGTGACGATGTACTTGGTCGAGGTGAGCTCGGGAAGCCCCATCGGGCCCCGGGCGTGCAGCTTCTGGGTGGAGATGCCGATTTCCGCGCCGAAGCCGAACTGACCACCGTCCGTGAACCGGGTGGAGGCATTCACGGCAACCGTGGTCGAGTCGACCAGCTGGGTGAAGCGGCGCGCCGCGGCCTGCGAGGTGGTGACGATCGCCTCGGTGTGGCCGGAGGTCCAGCGGCGGATGTGGGCGACCGCGTCGTCGAGGGAGTCGACCACTCCCGCCGCGATGTCGTACGAGAGGTACTCGGCCGCCCAGTCCTCGTCGGTGGCGGGCAGGGCCGTGACCTTGCTGCCCTCGGCGTAGGAGAGCACCTCGCCGTCGCCGTGGACGGTCACGCCCGCCTCGGCGAGCGCGTCCAGGGCCAGCGGCAGGAAGGCGGCGGCGATGTCCCGGTGGACCAGGAGGGTCTCCGCGGAGTTGCAGACGGAGGGCCGCTGGGCCTTGGAGTTGACGAGGATGTCCACGGCCATGCCGAGGTCGGCCTGGGCGTCCACGTAGACGTGGCAGTTGCCGGTACCGGTCTCGATGACCGGGACGATGGACTCCTCGACGACGGTCTTGATGAGCGAGGCACCGCCGCGCGGGATGAGCACGTCGACGAGGCCGCGGGCGCGCATCAGCTCGCGGACGGATTCGCGGGACTCGCCGGGGACCAGCTGGATCGCGTCGGCGGGCAGGCCGGCCGAGACGATGGCGTCGCGCAGGATGGCGACGAGCGCGGTGTTGGAGGCGTAGGCGGAGGAGCTGCCCCGGAGCAGGACCGCGTTGCCGGACTTCAGGCAGAGGGCGGCGGCGTCGACGGTGACGTTGGGGCGAGCCTCGTAGATGATGCCGACGACGCCGAGCGGGACGCGGATCTGACGGAGGTCGATGCCGTTGGGGAGCGTGGAGCCGCGGACGACCTCGCCGACCGGGTCGGGCAGGGCCGCGACGTCGCGGACGTCGGAGGCGATGGCCGCGATGCGGTCGGGGGTGAGGGTGAGGCGGTCGATGACGATCTCGCTGGTACCGGCGGCGGCGGCCTTCGCCGTGTCGACGGCGTTGGCCGCGACGATCTCGGCCGTACGGGCCTCCAGCGCGTCCGCGATGGCCAGCAGCGCCGTGTCCTTGGCGGACCGCGGGAGGGGGGCGATGGCCGCGGCGGCGGTACGGGACCGCTGCGCGGTGGCGAGGACGGGCGAGGTGGCGGTGGCGGCATCGAGCGAGGTCATGCCGCCAGGGTAGTGCCCGGGTCGGGCTTGCCCGATGGGGTTCCAGCTCGCGAGACGCCGTCTTGACGTGGTCCGGCCGTTGGCTGGCGCGGTGGGCGGGTGCGGGGCCCGGTGGGCGGGTGCGGGTGGTGGGCCCTGCGGGGCCGAGTCCCCTACCCGCCCTTCCACCGTTCCCCGGGCTCTGCCCGGACCCTCCCCCAGCTACCGCCGGGGGTGCCCCCTGCCTCAAACGCCGGCGAGGCTGGATTGGGCCCGCGGGGCTGGATTGGGCCCGCGGGGCTGGATTGGGCCCGCGGGGCTGGAAGGCAGCGCGTTCAGTACGGGTGTACGCCCACCGGGTGGGCCGGGGGTGGGCCGTAGCCTTCTGCCACTCGTTGGTGGTAGGTGGCTCGGTCGATGACTTCCAGGCCGACGATCTCCCAGGGCGGGAGCTGGGCCGAGGAGCGGTGTTCGCCCCACAGGCGCAGGGCCACGGCCGCGGCGTCGTGGAGGTCGCGGGCCTCTTCCCAGTAGCGGATCTCCGCATGGTCGTCGGCATAGCGGCTGGTCAGCAGGAAGGGGTGGTCGTGGGCGAGCTGTTCCAGCCCCCGGCGGACGTCGGACAGCGGCGCGGGCTTGCCGGAGACGCTCAGGGTGACGTGCCAGAGGCGCGAGGTGTCGCGCCCGTCCCCGTCCCCGTTCCCGCTCCCGCCGACGGCGTCACCGTCCCCGGTGCCGACGCTGGTCAGCGCTCGTCTCACCAGCCGCCTCCTTGTCTGCGCTACGCCTGTCCGCCCCTCACAGTTGACCAGTCCTTGGCTCACCGCGCGGCGGTTTTACCGAACCTCAGCCCTGCAGCAGGACCAGATCGTCGCGGTGGACGACCTCCCGCTCGTACTCGGGTCCGAGTTCCCGCGCGAGCTCGCGCGTGGAGCGGCCGAGGAGCTGCGGAAGCTCCTTGGCGTCGAAGTTGACGAGCCCGCGGGCCACCGCGCGGCCGTCGGCCGAACGCAGTTCCACCGGGTCTCCGGCGACGAAGTCGCCCTCGACCGAGGCGATGCCGGCGGGCAGCAGCGAGCTGCCGCGCTCGGTCACGGCGCGCACGGCTCCGTCGTCCAGTACGAGGTGCCCCTGGGGGGCCGACGCGTGCTGGAGCCAGAGCAGCCGGTCCGTGGAGCGGCGCCCGGTGGAGTGGAACAGGGTGCCCGTCACCCGCCCGGCCAGGGCGTCCGCGGCCTGGCTGGCCGAGGTCAGGACGACCGGGATGCCGGCCGCCGCGGCGATGCGCGCCGCCTCGACCTTGGTGGCCATGCCGCCGGTGCCGACGCCCGCCTTGCCCACGCTGCCGATGGTGACGTGTGCGATGTCCTCGGGGCCGTGGACCTCGTCGATGCGGCTGGTGCCGGGCAGGGACGGGTCGCCGTCGTAGAGGCCGTCCACGTCCGAGAGGAGGACGAGGAGGTCGGCGCGGACCAGGTGGGCAACGAGGGCGGCGAGGCGGTCGTTGTCGCCGAAGCGGATCTCGTCGGTCGCGACGGTGTCGTTCTCGTTGACGACGGGGAGGGCGCCCATGGCCAGGAGCTGGTCCAGGGTCCGGTAGGCGTTGCGGTAGTGCGCGCGCCGGCTGGTGTCGTCGGTGGTGAGCAGCACCTGGCCGACGCGTACGCCGTAGCGGGCGAAGGAGGCGGTGTAGCGGGCGACGAGCAGGCCCTGGCCGACGCTGGCGGCGGCCTGCTGGCGGGCCAGGTCTGTGGGGCGGCGGCGCAGGCCGAGCGGGGAGAGTCCGGCGGCGATGGCTCCGCTGGAGACGAGGACGATCTCCTTCTCGCCGCCGCTGCGCGCCTTGGCCAGTACGTCGACCAGTGCGTCCACCCGGTCCGCGTCGAGACCGCCGGCCGCCGTGGTCAAGGAGGAGGAGCCGACCTTGACCACGATCCTGCGCGCGTCGAGCACGCCCTGCCTAGCCGCTGACACTTCTGTCCCCTTGCCCCTCACCGGAAAACTGACCCTGCCCGCCCAATCTACGGGGTGGCCGGGCGGGGCCGCTTTCCGGTTTCAGACCGTGGACTCCGCGGGGGTCCGGTCCGCTTCCGCGGCCTTGGCGCCGGTCCCGGGGATGAGGATCTTCCGGGAGAGGACGAAGGTGAACGGGATCGCCACGACGGCCGCGACCAGCGGTGCGATCTTGGTGTTCATGCCCGCCCAGGTCACCAGGGCGAACAGTCCTGCGGACTGGATCACGAAGTTGGTGATGTTGGTCAGCGGGAAGAGGAGGAACTTCTTCCACGTCGGCCGGGTCCGGTACGTGAAGTAGGTGTTCATGAAGAACGACCCGATCATCGACAGGACGAAGGCCGCGGTGTAGGCGGCGAAGTACGGCATCCACGGGTGCATCAGCAGGTAGAACACGTAGAAGGTGCCGGTGTTGACACCGCCGACCAGACCGAACCGGAAGATCTGGCCGAGCTGTTCCTTGCGCCCCGGCTTCTGCGGCGTCACGCCCGCCCCGTTCGTCGCAGGTGCCGACATCAGCTGCTGCGCTCCGCGACCGCGGCTTCGGCCGTCGACACCCGGGTGTCCCGGGAGTCGCGGGCGTCCTTGGAGTCGCGGGAGCGCGGCTCGACCCCGTGCGATTCCTTCACGAGGAAGTGCGGCCGGCGCTTGGTCTCGTAGTAGATGCGGCCGATGTACTCGCCGATCAGGCCCAGCATGATCAGCTGGACACCGCCCAGGCCGACCATGATCCCGACGAGGGTGACGTAACCCGGGGAGTCCACGCCCTGGGTGATCGCCTGGATCGTGATCACCAGTGCGTAGAGACCGGTCAGCGCGACCAGCGACACGCCCGCCCAGATACCGATTCTCAGCGGCCGGTTGTTGAAGGAGATCAGACCGTCCATGCCGTAGTTGAGCAGGGACCCGAACTTCCACTTCGTCTCGCCGGCCTCGCGCTGGGCGTTGCGGTAGTCGAAGTGGACCGTGTCGAAGCCGATCCAGGAGAAGAGCCCCTTGGAGAAGCGGTTGTACTCGGGCAGCGACAGCAGGGCGTCCACGGCCGGGCGCGACAGCAGCCGGAAGTCACCGACGCCGTCGGTGAGCTCCACGTCGACCCACCGGTTGACGCCCCGGTAGTAGAGGCGGCTCAGCGCCGTGCGGAGCTTCTTGTCGCCCTCGCGGGTACGGCGGGCGATGATCTGGTCGTGCCCCTGCTGGTAGTAGTCCAGCATGGTGGCGATGAGCTCCGGCGGGTGCTGGAGGTCCGCGTCCATGATGACCACGGCGTCACCGGTCGCCTCGCGCAGACCGGCGAGCATGCCGGCCTCCTTGCCGAAGTTCCGGCTGAAGGAGACGTAGCGGGTCTGCTCCCGGTAGGTCGCAGCGATCTTGCGGAGCTTCTCCAGGGTTCCATCGCGGCTGCCGTCATCGACGTAGCAGACCTCGTACTCGATGGGGAGAGCGTCCAGGACCTTGCGGATCTCCGTGTCGAAGCTGTCGATCACGGCTTCTTCGTTGTAGCAAGGGACTACTACGGATAGCTTCATGAACACTTCCTGCGGGTCCGAACGGGTGGATGTCGGCGACCGGACCAGCCACTCACCTCTACCAGAGAAGTATGCACGCCTCCGAGAGGGCCTCCGGAGGCGAGTGCGGCACGCGGTAGCTTTTTCAGGGGGATAAAGGGAATAAATCAAAGGGATAGAGGTGCACGTGCCTGACGTCTCCGTAGTCGTCATCGTCTACAACGACGCAGAGCGTCTGCCGGCAGCCGTCCAGTCGGTCTTGGACCAGACCCTGCGCGGGGTCGAAGTCGTGATCGTCGACGACTGCAGCAAGGACCGGTCCTACGACGTCGCCAAGGAACTCGAAGCCGCGCACCCCGGGAGGGTACGCGCCTTCCAGCTGCCGGAGAACAGCGGTGGCTGCGGGGCCCCGCGCAACCACGGCATCAAGCAGGCCACCGGTGCGTACGTCATGTTCCTGGACAGCGACGACGTTCTGGAACGCAACGCCTGCCGCAACATGCTGGAGGCCGCCGAGCAGACCGGCTCCGACCTGGTTTCGGGCATGTGCGTACGCGTGCACCTGGACAAGAGGTCGGGCAGGACCACCGAGTGGTACCCGTGGATCTACGCCCGCACCCGCACGCTGGAGTCGATCACCGAGTACCCGGACCTGCTGGTCTTCGACACCCTCTCCACGAACAAGTGCTACCGGCGCTCCTTCCTGCTGGAGCAGGGGCTCGAGTTCCCGGTCGGCATCCACTACGAGGACCTGCTCTTCTCCGCGCAGGCCTACGTGGCCGCCGGCCGCATCACGCTGATCCCGAACCACGTTTACTTCTGGAACGTGGTCGAGAAGGCCGCGTCGAAGTCGATCAGCAACCGGCGCCACGAGATCGAGAACTTCGTCCACCGGATGGAGATCCACCGCCGCGTCGACGAGCTGCTGGCCTCCAAGGGCCACGAGCAGATCAAGTCCGCGAAGGACATCAAGTTCCTCAAGCACGACCTGGTGCTGCACCTGCTGGACCTGCCCCTGCTCGATGACGACTACCGGCGGGAGTTCGCCCGGCTCGCCAACGGCTACCTGGCCGGCATCGACCCGGCCGCGTACCGCAACGTCACCTACCTCCAGGCCATCTGCGCCTACCTGCTGGGCAAGGAGGACTGGGAGAACCTGCTCCCGGCCGCCGAGGCCATGACCAACAAGGGCCGGCTGACCTCCCCGCTCGCCGAGCGCGACGGCCGCGTCTACTGGTGCGCCGAGCACCTCGACGATCCCGAGGGCCGGGGGATCCTGGACGTCACCGCCCAGGGCTTCTCCAGCACGCCGCTCACCTCGCTCACCCTGGGCAACCGCCTCACCTCGTACGCCGACGACGGCCGGGGCACCGTCACCCTGACCGGCTCCGTCGTGAACCCGCTGGGGCGGATCCGGCCGGAATCGGAGCTGAAGGCCTCGCTCGAATTCCGGGCCCGCCGGCAGATCGGGGTGCGGTCGTTCAGCTTCCCGGTGGAATCCGTGCGCCACGCCGGTGACACGATCGAGTGGAAAGTCACCGCCGACATCGGCAGCACCATCCGCCCCTTCGGCATCATCGACGCGGTCTGGGACGTACGCCTGAAACTGACGGCCGGCAGCGACCGGCTCACCACCCGCGTCTCGGTCGGCGGGGTCGACCTGGAGAACGCCGCCCGGCTGCGCGTCCGCCCCCGCCTGACCCGGCTGGTCTCGGACCGCTTCGAGCCGGAGATGACCAAGAAGGGAAACCTCTCCTACGTCCTGACCGCCGAGGGCCCCGCCGCCGTACGCACCCAGTCGCTGATCAACAACGCGATGCACGGCAAGGCCGCCGGCCTGGTCAAGCGGAGCCTGCGCAAGGCCCTGCGGGCCCGCCGCAACCTCGGCTCGGGCGAGCAGAAGGTGAAGGTCTACCACGAGGTCTTCTCGAAGCTCCCGGTCAAGAAGGGCACGGTCGTCTTCGAGAGCCACATGGGCAAGCAGTACAGCGACAGCCCCAGGGCGATCTACGAGGAGCTGGTGCGCTGCGGCGCACCCTTCGAGGCGATCTGGTCCTACGAGGGCAAGGAGCCCCGGGGCTTCCCCGAGGAGGCCACCCTGGTGCGGCGCTGGAGCTGGGCCTACCTGCGCGCCCTGGCCCAGGCCGAGTTCTGGGTCGACAACCAGGGCTTCCCGCTGGCGCTGGCCAAGCGCCCGGGGACCACGTACATCCAGACCTGGCACGGTTCGGCGCTCAAGCGCATGGGCTTCCACGAGCCCCGCACCAAGGCCCAGGGCAAGGCCGGCCAGGACCGTCTGCAGAGCGCCCTCGACCGCTTCGACCACTTCCTGATCCGCTCCGA
Source organism: Streptomyces sp. NBC_00454 (assembly GCF_041434015.1). Taxonomy (GTDB): domain Bacteria; phylum Actinomycetota; class Actinomycetes; order Streptomycetales; family Streptomycetaceae; genus Streptomyces. The sequence goes on from NZ_CP107907.1 coordinate 2,529,899, forward strand.
GCACGACACCCGCACCCTGGCCAAGGGGTTCCGGCTGCGCGACGGGGTACTGCTGCGCACCGGCTACCCGCGCAACGACGCCCTGGTCGCGGCGCACCGCGCCGAGGCGCACACCGGCGAGCGGATCCGCGGGCCCCTGGCCGGCGAGTTCGGGATCGACCCGCAGAAGAAGGTCCTGCTGTACGCGCCGACCTTCCGGGCGAACGCGGACGGCGCGGTGGAGGGCTTCGAGTTCCCCTTCGACGTCGAGGAGTTCGCCGACCGGCTCGGCGACCGCTTCACGCTGCTGGTGCGGACCCACTACCTCAACAGCGCCGTGCTGCCGCCCTCGGTCGCGGGGCGGGTCATCGACGTGTCCAAGTACCACGACGTCACCCCGCTGTTGGCGCTCGCGGACGGGCTGATCACCGACTACTCGTCCGTGATGTTCGACTACGCGGTCCTGGACCGGCCGATGCTGTTCTTCGCGTACGACTACGAGAAGTACGCGACCGACATCCGCGGAACGTACTTCGACCTGAAGGAGAAGGCCCCGGGCCCCGTGCTGGCCACGGCGGAGGAACTCCTGCAGGCCGTCGCCGCGTTCGACGAGGCGGACGCCAAGTACGCCCATGCGCGCCGGCGCTTCCTCACCGAGTCCGGCGAGTACGACCGCGGGGACGCGGCCCGCCAGATCGTCGAGAAGTTCTTCACCAGGAGCGGCAAGTGAGCCAGCAGACCGCCACCGCCACCGCCACCGGGCAGGACGCCGCCGCCGACGGCCGGGACGTCTTCCTCGTCTCCAACAGCGTCGACGAGCTCGGCGGCGTCACCACCTGGTCGCACCAGATGGCCCGGCTGTTCAGCGACCGCGGGCACCGGGTGCACGTCGTCGGCATCACCCCCGTCGCCGAAGAACTCCGGCAGAAACTGCCCGCCGGCCTCCCCTACGCGACGACGACGCTCTACGAGACCCACCCGGCCGCCGCGCGCGGGCTCAGCGGCATCAAGGGCCGGCTCAACGCGCCCGAGCGGCGCCGCCAGGCGGCCCGCCGGGCGACGATGCAGGCCAAGGCGGACCGGTTCGGCGATCTGCTGCGCGCGGCCCGCCCCGGCGGGGTCGTGATCGTCACCCAGATCTGGGCGATGGAGTGGGTGGCCCTCGCCGACACCAAGGGGTTCACCGTCATCGGCATGAGCCACGAGTCCTTCGAGGCCAGCCAGAAGTCCTCCCGGGCCCGGCGGGTACGCAGCTACTACCCGGAGGTCGACCGGATGCTCGTACTGACCCCCGAGGACGCGGACCTCTGGATCCGGTCGGGCATGAACAACGTCGCCAGCATGCCGAACCCGCTGCCGTTCATGCCGGCCTCCCCCGCCCCGCGCACCGAGAAGGTCGTGGCGAGCGTCGGCCGCCTCTCCTTCGAGAAGGGCGTGGACCTGCTGCTCGACGCCTGGGCGGACGTCGCCCCCCTGCATCCCGGCTGGACCCTGCGGATCTACGGGGCCGGCTCCGAGGAGCCCGCGCTGCGGGCGCACGCCGCCGGGCTGGGGGTCGAGGACTCCGTGGAGTGGATGGGCAGCACCGCCGACGTGCTCGGCGCGCTGACCGGGGCCTCGGTCTTCGCCCAGGCCTCGCGCGCCGAGGGGTTCCCGATCACCCTGCTGGAGGCCATGGCCGCGGGCCTGCCGGTGGCCGCCTTCGACTGCGCCCCGGGCGTACGGGAGATCGTGACGCACGGCGAGGACGGGCTGCTGGCCCGGCTCGGCAACACGATGGAGCTCGCCGGACAGCTGGACCGGCTGATGTCCGACCGCGCCCTGCGCGACCGGCTCGGCGACACCGCCTTCCGCGACGTGCAGCGGTACTCCAGCGCCGACATCACCGACCGGTGGGAAGAGCTGTTCTCCTTCCTGGAGCGCTGAGCCCGCCGCCACCCGGTACGTACGAAGCCGCCCGCCCCGGACCTTTCCGGGGCGGGCGGCTTCACAGGTCCTCGTCGGGAGGTCAGCCCTTGCGGTTGGCCTCCCAGCCCTCCCAGGCCGAGGTGATCATCTCGCGGACGTCGTGGCGGGCCTTCCAGCCCAGCACGGCCGCAATCTTCTCGGCGGAGGCGACCACCTTCGCCGGGTCGCCGGGGCGGCGCGGGGAGACCGCGGGCGCGTAGGCGGGGTCGGTGTGCCCGGTGGTCTCGTTGACCAGCTCGACCATCTCGCGGACGGAAACGCCCTCGCCGCGGCCGATGTTGACGGTGAGGTCGTCGTACTCGCCCCGCGCGCCCCACTCGGCGAGCTTGCGGGCCGCCACCACGTGGGCCTCCGCGAGGTCCGCGACGTGGATGTAGTCACGGATGCACGTGCCGTCCGGGGTCGGGTAGTCGTCGCCGAAGATCCGGGCGCCCTCGCCCTTGTCGAACCGCTCGAAGATCATCGGCACCAGGTTGAAGACCCCGGTGTCCGCGAGCTCGGGGGTCGCGGCGCCCGCCACGTTGAAGTACCGCAGGCAGGCGGTGGAGATGCCCTTGGCCCTGCCGGTCGCGCGGACCAGCCACTCGCCGGCCAGCTTCGTCTCGCCGTACGGGCTCAGCGGCAGGCACGGGGTGTCCTCGGTGACGAGGTCGACGTCGGGCATCCCGTACACGGAGGCGGAGGAGGAGAAGAGGAAGTTGCGGATGCCGGCGTCGGCCACCGCGCCGAGCAGGACGGTGAGGCCCTGCACGTTCTCCTCGTAGTAGTGCAGCGGCTTCTCCACGGACTCGCCGACCTGCTTCTTGCCCGCGAGGTGCACCACGCCGGTGATCTCGTGCCGGGCGAAGGTCTCGTCCAGGACCTTGCGGTCGAGCACGGAACCGACCACCAGCGGAACGCCCTCGGGGACACGGTCGGCGTTGCCGGTGGACAGATCGTCCAGGATCACGACCTCCTCGCCCGCGAGCAGCATCGCGCGGACTACGTGCGACCCGATGTAGCCGGCACCACCAGTGATCAGAAAGGTCATGCGTATCTCCCTAGTTCCGTCTCGTGTGTCTTCCGGAGTCCGCTGTTCCCGCGCTCTAACCGCGGCTCTTGCGCGCCCGGTGGAGGCGATTGCGTACGAGGTTCATGGCGCCCGCCGCTCCGGGCGCGAGGCGCAGGGCCAGCGATCCGCCGGCCGTGCGGTAGGGCTGCGCCAACAGCACACCGTACCGGCTGCTGGGCAGCACCCGCCGGTGGAGCAGGCTGCCGAGGGGGCGCGGAGAGGTGAGCAGGGAGCTCCCGTCGGCGCACTCCACGCCCACCTTGACGTCCCACGCCTGCATGCCGCGCCGACCCGCGCCGCGCCCGGCGACCGCCAGCGTGGTCAGGCGGAAGGGCAGTTCCCCGGTCCAGTGGCCGCCGTCCCCGGCGGGGCGCAGCTCCACCGGCGCGGAGAACAGTGCCTTCCCCTCGTCGCCGCGGGGCAGGAAGCGCAGCTGGACCGTGCGCGGGCCGGCCTCGGCGAGGCGCCCGTACAGGTCGTGCACGCGGATCCGCAGTCCCCCGCGGCCGGCCGTCTCGGCATCGACGGTGACGGGCAGCTCGGACACGGGCAGCTCCGCCAGCCCGTCCAGCTCCACCTGCAGGGTCTCGCTCCACACCGCGGCCCCGCCGGGGCCGGTCGCGTACGGGGGCGCCAGCCGGGGCGGATCGGCGGCGAAGTCGGTCAGCCGGCGCAGGTCGGCGGGGGCGGGCGGAACCTCGCGCGCGCGCAGCACCCGTACGATCCAGCGCGCGGGAGCCGCTGCGGCCTCGACGTCGGCGTCCGCGAAACCGGCGAGGTAGTCGCGGGTCAGGGTCCACCAGGCGGCCTGGTACTCGGGGTCCTTGCCGAGCTCGCGCAGGTACATGCGCAGGTCGTACTCCAGGAACTTCACCTGGCAGGCCCGGCCCAGCTCGGGCGAGGACTCGGAGATGATCCGGGAGGCCGTGCGGTGGGCCTCGATGCGCGCACGCCAGTTGCCGACGTCCTTGCGGTCCAGGGAGATCGACACCTGGGCGGCGTCCCGGCGCACGTGCCACACGTAGACGAGGTCGCCGATGACCGCGATGCGGGGCGCGGCGGCCAGCACGCGGGCGGTGAACACGAAGTCCTCGTAGACGAACCGGCCGTCGGGGAAGCGGATCCGGTGCTTGTCGAGGAAGGCCCGGTCGTACAGCTTGTTGACGCAGAGCGTGTCCCGGACCAGTTCCGGCCGGTCGGCCGGACGGTCGATGACGTCGCCCGGCGCGTAGAGGCCGGGGACCCAGGGGACATCGCGTCCCGCGGGCAGTTCACGGCGGACGCAGGCGCCGACCGTGACCGGCGCGCGGTGTTCCTCGGCGGCGTTCAGCAGGGCGTCGACGGCTCCCGGGGGCAGGACGTCGTCGCTGTCCAGGAACATGACGTACGGGGCGGTCGCCACCTCGATGCCGTCGTTGCGCGGGGTGCCGCAGCCCCCGCTGTTGCTCGTGCGGTGCACGACCTTCAAGCGGGGGTGGAGGGCGGCCAGCTCGTCCAGTACCGGCCCGGTCCCGTCGGCGGACGCGTCGTTCACCGCGATGACCTCGGTGACCGCGGAGCCCTGGGCGAGGGCCGAGGAAACTGCCTCGCCCACGAGCCCTGCGTCGTTGTACGCGATCACGACGACGGAAACGCTGGGGGTATTGGTGCTCGTCACCTGGGAATCCTAGGCCACCCAGGTAAACGCAGCCTCAAGACCGTGCGCCCGCCGACCACCCCCACCTGCACGGACGGCCCGGCCCGGGCCCGGTCGTGAGACCGGGTTCCGGACCGGGCCGAGGCACCGGGGGCGGGTTCCGTCAGAAGGGACGGAACTCGTCGTACTCCTTCTGCGCGGAGTCCCGCTCGGCTTCCTTCTCCTTGCGGCGCGTGGTGGCCGGACGCGGCGCCTCCAGACGGTGGTCCTCACCGCGGCGGCCCAGCATCTCGGCGCCGGCCATCATGGTCGGCTCCCAGTCGAAGACGACCGCGTTGTCGTCGGAACCGATGGCGACGCCGTCACCCGCGCGGGCACCGGCCTTCTTCAGCGCCGCCTCGACACCGAGGCGGTTGAGGCGGTCGGCGAGGTAGCCGACGGCCTCGTCGATGTTGAAGTCGGTCTGGCGGACCCAGCGCTCCGGCTTCTCGCCGCGCACGCGGTACACGTCCTCGGCCTCGTCGTAGGTGATGGTGAAGCCCGAGTCGTCCACGGCCTTCGGCCGGATGACGATGCGGGTCGCCTCCTGCTTCGGCGCACGGGCGCGGAACTTCGCGATGACCTCGGCGAGGAAGTAGGACAGCTCCTTCAGGCCCGTACGGTCGACCGCGGAGACCTCGAAGACCTTGTAGCCGCGGGCCTCCAGGTCCGGGCGGACGATGTCCGCGAGGTCCTTGCCGTCGGGGATGTCGACCTTGTTGAGGACGACGAGGCGCGGACGCTTCTCCAGGCCGCCGCCGTAGAGCTTCAGCTCCTCCTCGATGGCGTCGAGGTCGGCGAGCGGGTCGCGGTCGGACTCCAGGGTGGCGGTGTCCAGCACGTGCACGAGGATCGAGCAGCGCTCGACGTGGCGCAGGAACTCCAGGCCGAGGCCCTTGCCCTGGCTGGCGCCGGGGATGAGGCCCGGGACGTCGGCGATCGTGTAGACCGTCGAGCCCGCGGTGACGACGCCCAGGTTCGGGACGAGGGTGGTGAAGGGGTAGTCGGCGATCTTCGGCTTGGCCGCGGAGAGCACCGAGATCAGCGAGGACTTGCCGGCGCTCGGGAAGCCGACCAGCGCCACGTCGGCGACGGTCTTGAGCTCCAGGACGACGTCGCCGCCGGTGCCCGGTACGCCGAGGAGGGCGAAGCCGGGGGCCTTGCGGCGGGCGGAGGAGAGCGCGGCGTTGCCGAGGCCGCCGCGGCCGCCCTCGGCGGCCACGTAGGTGGTGCCCTGGCCGACGAGGTCGGCGAGGACGTTGCCCTCCTTGTCGAGGACGACGGTGCCGTCCGGCACGGGCAGGATGATGTCCTGGCCGTCCTTGCCGGAGCGGTTGTCGCCCGCGCCGGGCTGGCCGTTGGTGGCCTTGCGGTGGGGGCTGTGGTGGTACTCCAGCAGGGTGGTGATCGACTGCTCCACCACCAGGATGACGTCGCCGCCACGGCCGCCGTTGCCGCCGTCGGGGCCGCCGAGCGGCTTGAACTTCTCCCGGTGAACGGAGGCGCAGCCGTGGCCCCCGTTACCCGCGGCGACATGCAATTCGACGCGGTCCACGAAGGTGGTCATGGTTGTTCCTCCAGATACAGCGGGAATAACCCGGAAAGCCCGGGTGGGTAGGCCTTGCTACCCATTAAACGTGTCTATGTGACAACGCGCCGAGGGCGGACCTCTCTTCCCGGCTCGCGCCGGGAAGAGCTGAGATCCGCCCTCGGGGTGTTACGAACGCTTCAGATCAGCAGGAGCTGAATCAGGCGGCCGGAACGATGTTGACGACCTTGCGGCCACGGTGCGTGCCGAACTCGACCGAACCGGCCTGCAGCGCGAACAGCGTGTCGTCGCCACCACGACCGACACCCGAACCCGGGTGGAAGTGGGTGCCGCGCTGGCGGACGAGGATCTCACCAGCGGAAACGACCTGACCGCCGAAGCGCTTCACGCCGAGCCGCTGGGCATTGGAATCGCGCCCGTTCCGGGTGGACGATGCGCCCTTCTTGTGTGCCATGTCTCAGTCCCTCTTACTTCGCAGCCGCGGGGATACCGGTGACCTTGATCGCCGTGTACTGCTGGCGGTGACCCTGGCGACGGCGGTAGCCGGTCTTGTTCTTGTAACGCAGGATGTCGATCTTGACACCCTTGTGGTGATCCACAATCTCGGCCGTGACCTTGACGCCGGCCAGGACCCACGGGTCGCTGGTCACGGCTTCGCCGTCGACAACGAGCAGGGTCGAGAGCTCGACCGTGTCGCCAACCTTGGCGGTGGGAATCTTGTCAACTTCAACGATGTCGCCGACAGCAACCTTGTGCTGGCGACCACCGCTGCGCACGATGGCGTACACGCGGATCTCTCTCTCACTCGAGTTCGGGAACCCCTGAAGCCAGCCGGCCCCGCGTCAACCGCAGGCCGGCCTCCCCCGATCCAGCCGCGAGGCGGTACGGGAGGTGAGGTGCTCAGTGGATTGGCGTGTGCATAGACACGCCAGCGACCTAGGTTACGGGCCCCGGTCGGAGGGGTCAAACCGGGGCCCGATGCCCTATCCGGCCGCCGAGGGTGCCGGTACCGGCCAGTGCCCCGGATACAGGTTCACGACCTTGCGCGGAATCACCGAACGGAACAGGGGGATGGACTCCGTGACGGACTCCAACTCGTGCAGACACCGGAGAAACGACCGGAAATCCGACTCGAAGAAGGATGAGAGCCCTGAGATGACCAGGACGATCGGAGCGGAATCCGCCTCGACCACATCCGCGAAGCAGTCCAGGAACGCATCCCAGTTCTCACCGTAGTACTCGGGGAACCCGTAGACCCGCCCGAGCAGCACGAGGAAGTCGTCCTCGCTGAGGACTCCACTCGCGTCCGCTTCCAGGATGCTGACGCCCGCGCCGGCCAGCCCGTCGAGGACCTTCCGGCATTCCGCCTCGGAAATCAGATACGGGCGGTCCCCCACGTCGAACTTCGACATGGGAAGGTCCTCCCAGCGCGCCAGTCGCTCCCGTGCGCTGATCACATAAGGGTCCTGCGTGTCGGCGGGGGCCGACCTCAGCATCTCCCACTTGTTATTTGGCATAGCGACCGCAGCCGCACCCTTCTCGTAGAGATACCCACGTACCCGGCTTGTAGTGAGGCGTGTACCAGGTCTCACCACGCTCTCCGACGACCAGCCGCCCCATGGGGCGATTCCGCTTACCGGGCTCGGTGGGCCAGACATCCATTTCAGTCCAATACCCGAGCGGCTTGTCCTTACCGCCATTGGGAATGTTATGGCCCCGGTACACACCGACGTTGTCGGCATCGATGCCACCCTGCATGACCCCGGTCGGGGGCTTCCCGGTCCGGTCGAATGAATCCATCACAGCCGTGACCTGATCGCGGTCCCACTCATCGATGCCCCCGAGGTCCAGGTCACAGTTGTGAACGAGGACGGGCGCCGACCCGACCGCTACGTAGTAAGCGTGAACGCCTTCGATCGAGAGGTCATGCGTCTGCCGGGCGCCTCCGAAGAACCGGGTAGCGGCGAGTGTGACCGTCGAACCGTCGGGCGTGCGCAGGAGCATTCCCGGGCGAAGATCGCCCGCTTCGACGAAGCGCTGCTCACTGGCGACCCAGAAGGGATGGTTGACCGTCGAGACGAGTGCCGCATCGCCGTCCGGCGTGCTGACCGTGAGGTCGACGAACTCCTTGTCATCGCGCGTGACGATGGTGCCGACGACGGCACGCACCACCTGCTCACCGGTCGACGGGTCAGTGGTGAGCACCTGATCACCGAGGGATACCTCCTCGATGCTCTTCTTGCTTCCATCGGCCAGCAGCACCTCGGTGCCCGGGAGGAAGCTATGGCAGGTGCGCTTGACCGCGGCCTTGGCTTTATCCAGGGCATTCTTGGCTTTTTCGAGTTTCTCCGAGGTCTTGAACCACGCCTTGACCCCGGAGATCAGGTCGCTCGCCAGACCGCCAAGTTTCTTGCCCAGCTCTAGAGCCTTGCCCCATTGGGACGGCCATCCGTATTTCTTGGCGATCTTACCGGCGATGCCACCTGCGAAGCTGCTCGCGATGTTGAGCGCCGTTTCACCACAGGCACCGAGGTCGCCACTGGAGAAGCAGTCCAGGGCCGCAGTGATACCAAGCTCATCCATGAGGATCTTGGTGATCTGCTTGACGGCATCCTTGATCTTCGCCTTGGTGCGGTCGTGCTCGCCCTGGGCCTTGTTGTAGTTTTCCTCCGCTTCCTTGGTCGGAGGCGGGTCGGGCTGCTTGTCGGGCTTCTTCCCGGTGTACCGGCCGTTCGTGCACTCGTCGCTATGGCCGTTGCAGTAGTTCCGCTCGTCCGGGTCGTACAGACCGCTCGGGTCACTCGCCGACACCGGGCGGTTGTGCGCGTACGCGTACGCGTTCAGCTGCTGGGCGTCACTGTTGTCCACGACTGGGTCCGGGGTGATGAACTTCCCGAGGAACGAGTCGTATTCACGAGCCCCGATCGTCGTCAGGCCGGTCGACGCATCGATTGTTCCGCCGACGAAGCCCTTCTCACCCTTCCAGCTACCCTGCGGGGTGCCTCGGCTGTTTCCGTAGGGGTCCATACGACGCTGGGTGACCGCACCCGTTGTCGCGTCGACCGCGAGTTCAGCCGTGCCGTGGTGGTCCGAGGCCAGGAAGGACAGCTTCTTGTCCGGGGTGCGGATCGCGATGCTCTGACCCGCGAAGGCGTAGTAGCGCGTCGCCTTGGCCACGCTCGTGCCCGCGTCCAGGCGCAGCTCCATGCCCGGCAGGTACACCGTGGTCCCGGTGGCGTCCTTGCGCTGGACCCGGCCGCCGTCGGGACCGTAGAGGAACGTCGTCTCCGACGCCTCGTTCTTGCCCGGCGTGGTGACGTCGTCCGGCTGGCTGTTCTTGACGGGGTTGCCCAGGGAGTCGTACTCGAGCGTCTGAGTGGTGCCTCCGATCGTGCGGGTGGTGGTGTTGCCGGCCGCGTCGTAGCCGTAGCTGTACTGACGGTCACCGGTCGGGGTGTTCTCCACGACCTTCTGGACCTGGTGGGTCCCCGCCTTGTAGGTGAAGGTGCGCTTGACGTCCTTCGCGGCGTTCAGGCCGTTGTCGTGCGCCGTCTCGGTGAGGCGGTTGCCGACCGAGTCGAAGGTGTACGAGTTCCAGTACGGCGCCGGGCCGCCCAGAGCAGAAGCGCCGGGGGCCGTGTTGCAGGCCGCCGGACCCGAACCCGAGACCGGGACCTGGCTGCCGACCGTGCCGGACGCGGAGGCCGCGGCCTTGGTGGCCGCCGGGGTCCAGGACTCCGTCATGCGGGCCTGGTAGTCGTACGCGAAACACTGCAGGTCAGGCGTGCCGCTTCCGGCGGTGTCCGCGATGGACCGGACGTTGCCGACCTGATCGTAGGAGTAGTTCGACTCCTTGGCGGGACCGGTGGTGGACCCGTAGATGTCCACCTTCGCATTCAGCAGTCGGTCGGTGCCGGTCTCGTACTGGAAGGTCTGCCAGACCTTCTTGCCGCCATTGTTCAGCTCCAACTGCTGGAGCAGGGTACGGCCGGACCAGATCGCGTTCGTGACGTACGACGTCGTGCCCGTCATGCTCTTCAGACGCTGAACGTCGTCGTAGCCGTAGGCGAGCGTCTCGGCGTCGAGGCCGCCCGCAGCCGGGAGCGAGTCGCTCTGCTTGGTGCCGTCACGGTTGTAGGCAGTGCTGAAGACATAGGTGCCGGAGAGTCCCGTTCCCGAGGAGGCGGGGACCGTGTAGGCCGTCTTCAGTGGCTGGTAGAACTCGTCCATCGCCTGGACCACCGACGCGAAGTACTCCGTCGCATTGATGTAGCGCAGCGAGGCGTACCCGTAACCCAGCCAGCCCGCCTTGTCGTACCGCTGCTCGGTGAGCTTGGTTCCGGTGGTCGCGGGGCCGTCCCACGTCGTGAGGACGCGGTCCAGCTTGTCGTAGACCGTCGAGGTCGTCTTTCCGCGGGCATCCGTGACGGATACCGGGCGGTCGGCCTCGTCGTAGGTGATCGTCCCCTTGCCTGAATCCGGGTCCACCACCTCGATCTGCCGGTCGAGCTGGTCGTACTTGTAGGACCACACGTTGTTCGCCGAGTCGGTGAGCTGCTTCAGCTTGCCCGTCGGCGTGTACGTGTACTTCGTGGTGTCGTAGCCGGCGGTCGGCCCGTTCGGCACCGGGGAGGCACCCTTGTAGTGGCGGACTTCGGTAGTCCGTCCCTGAGTGTCTGTGATCGTCGTCGTGGGTGTGCCGCCGACGGGCGGGTCCTCGTGGATGCGGTCGCCGCCATGGACGATCGTGGTCCGCCACTGCTCACCGCCCGCCACTGCGGTGATCTTGGCGGTGGTGCGGCCCAGGCCGTCGTACTCGTAGAGGTTCTGCGCGCCCACATCGCCGTTGCGGACGATCAGAAGCTCGTCCGAGGCCGCCCCCGCCGCGTTGTACGTGGCGTTGACCTTGGCGATCTTGCCGGTCGGCGTGTAGAAGGTGTCCGCCACCATGCGGGTACCGGACGGACCCTCCGTCTGCTTCTGACGCGGCCGCAGCAGGCTGTCGTAAAGCTCGTACTCGGCTCCGTAGGAACCGTCGATCTCGATCTTCTCCGTCTTCACGGAGACCGGCTTGTCGAGACGGTAGTTGTAGCTGTACTTGATGCTCGGCGTCTGGGCCGCGCTCTTCGAGCGGTCCGGGAACCAGACCGAGACCAGCCGGCCGAGCGGGTCGAGCGTGAGGTCGCCGCGCTTGCCGTTCGGATCGGTCTGGCCGGTGACCAGACCCCAGGCGGGATCGAAGTCCCTCGTGTTGACGTGGCCCAGGGCGTTGGTGACCTTGACCTGGGAGATGAGGCCGTTGACGTCGGTGTACGCCGTCTTGGTCTCGGCGCCCACGGCGTCGGTCTGGGACGCCGGACGGCCGAGGGTGTCGTACGTAGTCGTCGCGGTGACCTGGTACGTGGCCGTCGTCCCGTTGTGGGACGTCATGCGCTCGGTCTGCGTCGCGTTGCCCACGGTGGGTGCGGCGCCGAATGCGAGGCCGTCGTACGAGGTGCGCTCGTCCGAGATGACCTGGGTCTTGCGGTCCGGAGTGGCGGCGCACTTCACCGAGACGGACTCGACCCGCGAGGCCTTGCCAAGGATGTTGGCCGTCGCGTTGTCCGTGTAGGTCGTACGGGTGCAGGTGTCGTCGGCCGCGGTCGACAGGTCGCCGAGGTCCTCCGACTCCAGGATGCGACCGGTGCCGTTCGTGAGGTCGTACGTCGCGTTCGACTCGGCCTCGCGCCGGCCGTCGCCGCCCTCGGTCACCGTGTAGCCGCGCGTCTTGACGGTCCTGGTGAACGAGGCGTGGCTGGTGCCCCAGGTATTGGTGTCCGTCGCGGTGTAGTGCCGCATCGGGGTCTTGATGACCTTGGAGACGAGCTTGTCGCCGTCGTAGGTCGCGGACTCCAGCTCGTGGCCGCTGAACTCCTTGTAGTCGGTGTACGTACCGCCCTCGGAGTCCGTGACCGTGACCGAGCGGGCCGTGCCGTCCGGCTTCTTGTCGCCGTCCATGCCCTGGAGGTACGTGTAGTCGATCCGGGTCTTGCCCGCGGCCGAGCCGCCGGTGGTCACCTTGACCTTGCCGTAGCCCTGCCAGCCGCCCCAGGTGAGGTACTTGTCCTCGGTCAGGCCGTCCGGCTCGGCCTTACGCCAGGCCGCCGGGCCCTGGTACTCGTAGTCCGTGACCGAATCGGGGGATCCGCCGGTGCGGTCGGTCTCGATGACCTGCGCGACGACGTACTTGTGGAACCAGTCGGTGATCGGGTCGAGGAAGCCCGGGGGCGACCAGACGACCGGGTAGCAGCGCTGGGTGGACTCGCCCGGCTTGGGCAGGGTGGCCTTGGTGCACTCCGCCGGGGCGTAGTTCACGTCCAGCTGGGCGCCGGTCTCGCTCAGGACGGTGGAGAGACGGAAGCGGTAGAACGGAGCGATGCTCTCGTCCAGGCTGTCGACCCGGTTCTTGAGCTGGGTGCCCATCAGTTCGACCGAGGGGACGTCGACGGTGCCGCCCCTGCGGCCCTGGTGGTCGATCTTGGACAGCCAGAGGGTCTTCGACTGGTCGCCGTTGTCGGTGAACTGGTGCGTGAACGTCCAGGCCTCGACGTCGTCGTAGGCGGTGGCGTCCTTGCGGATCTGCGTGGTGACGCCGGTCAGCCGCTGGCGGGTCCAGAAGGACGCCGCGACCTGGGTGGCGTTGCACTTGGTGCTCGGCGCGCAGTACCGGTCCATCGGGACGTCCGGCCAGAAGGCGGCGTTCTCCTTCTTGAAGTCGGCCGGGAGGCACTTGAAGGTGTCCGTCGGCAGGCAGCGCTCCTGCGTGGTGAACACGACGCGGGCCGGCGCCTTGGCGGAGTACACGGTGGCCTCGCGCTGGCCGTAGTCGATGCGCTTGACCCAGCCGCCCGAGGTGTACGCGGTGCCGTTGACGTCGGTCTTGCCGTTCAGGGCGTAGTGGTTCGTCTCCTTGCCGTAGAAGTACGACATGACGTTGCCCTGGCGGTCCTTGACGTAGTCCAGGTTCCAGCGCCAGGCCTGCTGGCAGGAGGCGTTCGCGAAGGTCGCGTTGTAGCAGGGCTCGCCCGTGTTGTTGCCGAAGACCGGGGTGGTCCAGACCGAGGAGGTCTCCTCGTTGCCGGTGGCCCAGCCGGGCAGACGGTTCTTGCCGAAGTAGTACTCGGTGCCGTCGGTCGTGGTGATCTTCCAGTGCTCACCGTCGTTGTCGCCGTTCACGGCGCCGGTGAGCTGCTCGATCTTGGAGCCGTCGTCGGACGCCATCCGCCACTTGCCGTCGGCGTCGCCCTTGATCAGCTCGGTCGACGAACCGTTGAGCATCACCGTGGCGTTGTCGAAGGCCCAGCACTGCTCGGCGGAGGCGCTCTGGCCGTCCTTCGCACAGGGCTTGTAGTGGCGCTCGACGTATCCGGGCTCGTACGAGAAGCCCTCGCCGAGCCAGGAGCCCTGGTTGTTGGTGTCGGAGGTACGGCCGTCCGCGGACTGCGAGCTGTAGCCGAGGCCGACCGTCGGGACGAGACCGCCGGGGACGGGGGGCGTGCGCAGCGGGTACGACCAGGAGAAGCCGCCCGAGGAGTTCGAGACGCTCCACTTCGCCGACGGGGCGAGCGGAGTGGCCGAGTAGTTGCCCTGCGCGCCCGAACCGCCCGCGGTGAGGGCCACGATGGGCCCGACCGCGGCGGGGCCGGCCGCCATGGTGGACATGCCGACCATGCGGGGCTGGGCGGTGACGTCCGCGGAGACGGTCTTCGTCTTCGGGTCGTTGACCGTCTTCAGCGGCTTGGGGAGTTCCGGGCAGGCGGCGGTGCCGGGGTCGGCGACCGCGGCACAGGCCGGGAGTTCGACCAGGGCGAGACGGGAGCCGTAGCTGCCGCCGAAGCCGTCGGCGAAGGCCGAGTAGTCGACCTTCACCCGTACCGGGGCGGCGTCGGTGCCCTGGTCGGAGCGCTGGACGCGCAGCAGCGCGCCCGCGCCGAGCTTGGCGGCCCGGTCGGGGGCCACCACGTCGACCTGGACCTTGGCGGGCTGCTTGGCGCCGCCGAGCACCGCGGAGTGGAAGGAGGTGGCCTTCGCCTGCGGTGCGGCCACCGCCTCCTTCGGGCCGGTCACCGTGACGGGCAGGCCGCCGACCTTGGCCTGGGACGCCGCGGCGGCTCCCCCGGTGACGGGCACCTCGGTGCTGCCGCTGCCCGGCCAGACGGGCTTGTCCAGCTTCTTGACGGCCGCCTTGGCGGTGGCGTTGGCGGGGCGGGCCTTGGACTTGGCCTTGGTGCCCTTGACGGGGTCCCCGAAGTCCTGGACGCCCGGCCGCTTGGTGGAGCCGGGGGTGACCTCCAGGGCCTGTACGGAGGATGCGGACAGAGCGAGGCTCAGTCCGATGACGACGGACCCCAGTGTCCGCCTGGATATGCGCCGATTGAGCAATCGGCCGCGTAGAGACATCAGTGCACTCCACAGAGTTGGGCAGGAAGGTGGTGCGTGAGCCGACAGGTGTGCCCGCCCCGTGGGAGGGGCGGGCACACCTGTCGGGTGGGGATGGGCTAGCGGTCCGTCAGCTCACCGGTGGAGGCGAGCTGGATGACGGCCGTCGGGTCGAGGGCGCCGTCGTACGCGCGGACCTCGTCGATGGCTCCGGCGAAGTACTCCGCGTTGCCGCGCAGCGAACGGCCGACCTGGAGACCGCCAGTGGCGGCCCAGACGGTGTTGTCCACGCCCTTGGCGGAGGCCGCCAGCTGGCCGTTGACGTACAGCCGGATCTGACCGGCGAAGGCGTCGTAGACCACGGCCAGGTGCTGACCCGCCGGGTTGTCGTCCGGCAGGGCCTGGTCGTCGGAGAAGACCTTGACCGCGGCTCCCGCCGTGTCCGAGGTGGCCACGGCCAGCTCCCAGCGCTTATTGGAAGCCTGGTAGCGGACCTGGACCCGGTTGGCGTTGCTGCCCGGCAGGGAGAACACCGTCTGCGAGACGGTGGCCTGGGCCGAGGTGAGCTGGACCCGTGCCGAGAGGCTGAAGCTCGCCGTTCCGGTGACCGGGGCGGCGGCCGTGGTGGCGTAGTCCCCGTTTCCGTCCAGGAGCATGTGCCCGGCGCCGACCATGGGCGCGGGCGGAGCCTCCAGCGGGTCGTCCATGTTCGGCGTGTACAGGGCCGCGTTGCCCACCAGGGTCAGGCCCTGGCCGCCGGCGATGTTCGGGGAGACCCCGGATGCCGCCGAGTTGAGCGGCCAGTACCCCTTGCGCCCGGGCTTGACCGTGGTGATCTCGGCGATCTGACCCGGCACCAGGGGACGGCTGAAGACGCGGACCTCGGCGAGGTCGCCGCTGAAGGCGTCCTGGTAGCCCGCCTTGTCGATGTGACGGCCGATCTGGAGCGGACCGTACGAGTTCCACGTGAAGCGGCGGACCGCCTCACCCTTGAGCTCGTGGTTGACGTACAGCTGGAGCTTGCCGGTGACACCGTCGTAGAGACCGGTCAGCAGGACCCACTGGTCCTTGGCCGGGACGACCCCGGTGGACACGGCCTTCCACTCACCGATGGTCTCCACGTCGTTGGCCGGGATGGAGAACTTCCAGGTCTTGGCCGTGGCGTCGTAGCCCAGGACGAATCCCGGCTCGCCGGTGCCGTCCTGGCTGATCACGGTCATATCGCGGCTGAGGTCCGTGGGGCGGACCCAGGCGCTGGCGCTGAATCCCTTGATGGTGTCCAGCACCCTGCTGCCCGCGTCGACCCAGCTGTCGCCGGTGCCGTCGAAGTGGGCTGCCGAGTCGATGGCCCCACCCGGACCGGGGACGCCGAAGGTGACTCCCGGGCCGAAGCCCGCGGGGTACTTGTCCTGCTCCTCCACGGCGGCGTCGCCACCCGGCTTGTCGGCCAGGTTCCACTGCGCGGCGGCGGTGGCGCCGGCGGCCACGTAGAAGCTGTGGCGGGCCTTGGCGCTCGGGTGGGACGCCTTGTCCACGGCCACCACGTCGACCCAGTGCGGGCCGGAGCGGGTGGGCGTCCAGTTCACCGAAGCCGGGCCGCCGGCGGCGGCGTTGGCCACCTCGCGGTCGGGCTCACCGTCGAAGGAGTACCGGTACTTGACGACGTCGGTGTCGGGCACCGCATCGTTCGGGTTGGCTGCGAAGCTGAACGTACCGGCCGCCCCGACACCGTCGTGGTAGTCGGTGGTGGCCGGGTACTGCGCGGAGGTCACGTCCGGCTTGCCCGGGAAGGACTTGTCGTACATGAACTCGCACTTGCCGCTCCACGGGCCCCAGCCGTCGCCGTCGTTCGCGACGACGCTCCAGGAGACGACCGTGTTCTCGGGGATCGTCGACCTCGCGGTGTGCTCGAACGGCGTCGAGGCCGTCGGCGCCTTGAAGTTCGTGTCCTCCTCGTAGGCCTGGGTCGCGCCGGCCGCGTCCTTCCACTCCAGGCGGAAGCGAACCTTGACCTGCTCGCCCCAGTCGGCGTCGTTGGCGATGGCCCGCAGGACGGGCGGCACGTCGGTGTAGGGGCGGTTCGCTCCGGTGACGCAGGCGCCGCCGGGGTTGGACGACATCGAGCCGGCGGCGATGGCACCCGGCAGGGTGTTGTAGTTGATGGACAGGTACGCGTTGCCGCAGACCCGCTTCCAGCCGCCGAAGCTGCCCTCGTTCTGAGCCTTGAGGCCCAGCAGCATGGAGTCCCAGCCTTCGTTCGCCGCCTGACGCACGCTGTTGCTCAGGCCGCCGTTCGTGGCGGACTTGAAGTGCATGTTGGCCTGCGACTCGCAGGACGTGGGCTGGATCTTCTCGTTGAGAGTCTCCAGCATCGTCTGCGCGCTGTACTGGGTGTTGGTCCAGTTGCTCAGCTTGTCGATGTGGGCGCCGTTGCCGCCGATCCGGTAGAGCTGCGCGGGTTCGGCGCGGGCGTCCGCCCAGTACACGTGCTGCACACGGGCGCTGAAGTCGGCGCTGATGATCTGCTTGCCCTTGTAGAAGGACAGCGGGATCTGGAACATCACACGGCGTACGCCGACACCGGCGCAGGACGCGGCGCTGTAGTCCGTCGGGCACTTTCCGATGCCCGCGCTGCCCGAGTACTGCCACTCGCCGACGGAGGGCTTGCCGTCCATCACGGCGGTCCAGCCGGAGCGGTCGGCGGTCTTCTGGATCGGGTCGATGACCACGGGGAAGACGGTGGAGCCGTCGCGCAGCAGCTTCTGGTCGGGGACCAGGGTCAGCTTGTCCGCGGACACCTCGATCCCGAGGGGCACGGCCTTGCCGCCGCCTCCCGGACCTTCGAGGGCCGGGGCCACCGGGGCGCTCTGCGCGGCCGGGGCATCGGCCCTGGCCGCGGACAGCGACTGGGCCACGGCCTTGGTGCCCTTGGCCCGGTTGGCGGTCTCCAGGGAGGAGGCCGAGTCCCACATGGACGGCGCGCCCGACTGGAAGACGGTGCCGCCGACGACGCTGTCCTCGGCGGAGACCGCCCCCTTCTCGTCCTTCTTGTACGTCAGGCCCTTGGACTTCAGGCCCAGGTCCAGACGCTGCAGCCGGGGGTCGGCGGCGGCCTCCGGGGTCTTGACGACCAGCAGGTGACCGAAGCCGTTCGCCTCGGCCCGGACCTTGAGGTCCACGCCCGGGAGGGCGTCCGGGTAGGTCGCGGAGTCGCCGTCGAGCACGGGCGCGGAGAGCTTGCCGTAGGGCCAGGTCAGCGCCATTTCGCGGGTGCCGCGGCGCATGGTGACGAAGGGCTTGCCGGCCTCTCCGTTGGAGAAGGTCAGCGCGACGGTGGTGGCCTTGGGGGCGACGCTGCCGTCGCTCCGCTTGACCAGGGTCTTGTCGATGTCGACCCACTTGCCGCCCTGCACGGCGTGCACCGGCTCGGTGTACTCGCGGGCCGTGTACGTGCCGTCCGGCGCGGCAAAGATCTCCCGCTGCTCGGTGCGCAGCCCGAGGACCTCGATCTGCTTACCGCTCTGGCGGGCCACCAAGCGCGCCTCGGTCTCCGTCTGCACCGGGATACCCGTGCCCACCGGTTCCACGGCCCGGTCCGCTCCGGATCCGGATCCGGCCCACGTCTCCAGGCCGAGGCCGGAGACCAGCACGGCGCCTGCCGTCACGGCGGCGAAGGCCGCACGCCGGGCGAGGGTGCGGCGCAGCCCGGGCGCCGGCGGCTGGGTCCGGGGCTGGGGCTCGTCGTGCTCCATGTGCTCGTGCTGCCTCTGCTGCTTGCGCATCATCGGACCACCGTTCCGAAGGTGTTGCTTTCGGCCGGCAGACCGCCCTGACCGGGCTTGAACGTCTGGGTCGGAGCTCCGCCGACCCCGCCGATGGTCCACGGGAACACGTAGACGGCACGTCCCTCGGCCGGGCCGTACGGCATGCCGACGTAGAGCCCGCCGGATCCGCCTCCGATGCTCAGGCCCGCGTACTCGCGCGGGGCGGCCGGGGTCGGGATCTCGCTGCCCGGCTCCAGGAGCTTGTCGGAGTCGCCCGGGGGGCCCACCATCGGGAAGAGGTGGACCGAGCCGCGGTCGGTGAGGCCGTTGGACCCGTCCTGACCCGGCACGCCGACCGCGAGGCGCGCGGTGCTCGCCGTGGTCTCGCTGTCGGGGGCGGAGTTGTAGGCCGCGAGGCGCTGTCCGAAGTGGTCGCCGGCTTGGATGGACCCATCGACGTTGAGGACGTTCTGGTTGATCGAGGAGGTCTCGGTGTACCCGCCCGCTCCGTCCAGCCGGAAGATCAGGACGGAGCCGCCGTCCTCGAGTCCGGCGAGGTCCTCACCCGGATTCGAAACGGCGAGCAGCGACTCGGTGGTGCTGGTCGCCCCGGGAGCCCGGAAGGGCACCATGGCGATGGCGGTTCCGAATCCGTCACCGGCCTCGCAACCGCCGCTGACGCCCGTCGAGTCCTGGTTCAGCGCGAGCAGCGGCTTGGGCACGGCGGAGACCAGGGTGTGGCTGAAGACGGTCACCGAGCCGGACTCGGCCAGCGTCCCCTCGGCCTCACCGGGCGAACCGATCACCAGGTGGGTCGGGGTCGCGGCGAGCGAGGCGCCGAAGCGGTCGTACGGTTCCACCACATCGGGCACCGGGCCCGCCAGGGTGACGTCCTGGTTGACGACGCCGGCCGTGAGGGTGGTCGATCCGGAGATGTAGACCACGCTGCCCGCGTCCTCGGACGTGCCGACGTCCTCGCCCGGAGCACCGATCACCAGGTACGGCACGCCCGCGGCGGACTGGCCCGCCACGAGTGCGTAGCCCATCAAGTCGCCCGCCTCGGCGGCGATCGCGGTCATCGTGCCCGTGCCCTGCCGGTGTTCGATCGTCGCCTTGCCCGCACCGAGACCGGTGGCGGAGCCGTAGACCACGACCGCCCGGCCCGCGTCGACGAGCGTGCCGACGTCCTCGAAGGGGGACCCGATGGCCAGGTCGCTGCATCCGTCGAGGTCGGCGTCGTAGACGGCCATGGAGAAGCCGAACTGGTCGCCCGCCT
The DNA here is from genome assembly GCF_041434015.1 of Streptomyces sp. NBC_00454. Taxonomy (GTDB): domain Bacteria; phylum Actinomycetota; class Actinomycetes; order Streptomycetales; family Streptomycetaceae; genus Streptomyces. The sequence goes on from NZ_CP107907.1 coordinate 2,549,579, forward strand.
CGGAGGGGCCCGCCTTGGCGGCTTCCTGGGTCAGTTCGAGGTTGCCCTTGCCGCCGCCGTACACGATGTGTACGACTCCGGCCTTGGCGATGCCGGCCACGGTGGCTTCCGGGTCGGCGATCGCCGTGTCGCGAATGCCGTCACCGTTGAAGTCCGATTCCACGCCCGAGCAGCCGGCGGCCGCGGAGGCCGGGGCTGTCAGGGGGAAGGGTCCCGTGGTGAGGGCGAGGGCGAGGGCCGTGGCCGAAAGTGCCAGGGTTCCCCGGGAGGCGTACCACCGGGCGGCGCCGTGTGGCGCGAAGGAGGATTTGTTCACTGCATTGCTTCATCTCTGTCGTGTCAGCAGGACGCCGGAGGGCGGCCGAAAACAGAGACGAGACGTCAGAACACGGCGGTGAGCTGCAAGAACACATGGGGCGTGCGGCATTGAGCGCACGCCAACTCCTCCCCCGCCGCCAACAGTTCCCCCCGCGACAGCCGCACAAAGCGTAGGGACACTTTGCTTTGCCAACTCGCGGTAAACAACTGGCAATGTCCGACATTAGATGATCTTGTGGATAACGGATTGATCACTTCAGGACATGCAAATGGCCCCGCCCGGCACCGAGTTGGGTGCCGGGCGGGGCCGGATGAAGCAGGTCGGTCAGGTCAACCGGGTGGAGCCGGATCCGCGGATCAGGCCTCCGTCGGAGCCGAGACGGAGGGCAGCGTCTGCTGCTCGGCCGCCGCGGTCTTCTTCGTCGCCCGCTTCGCAACGGTCTTCTTGGCGGCCGTCTTGGCCGTCGCCGCCTTCTTGGCGACGGTCTTCTTGGCAGCCGCCGCCTTCTTGGCCGGGGCCTTCTTCGCCGCGGCCGCCGTGGTCGTCGCCTTCTTGGCGGCCGTCTTGCGGACCGCCTTCTTGGCGGGAGCCGCCGGGGCGGCCTCCTCCACGACGACCTCGGCCGGGGTCTCCACCGGCGCCTGGACGACCACCACGGCCGCCTCCGCGCCCGCCGGGGAACCGGCCGGTGCGGTGGCCTTACGGGTGGCACGGCGACGCGGACGGGCCGGCGCGGCCTCGGCCGCGGGCTCGATCACGGGCTCGGCGGGGGTCTCGACGACCACCGGCGCGGGCTCGGGCTCCACGACGGGCTCGGGCTCCACCGCGACGACCGGCTCCGGGGCCTGGGCGGCCTCGGCGGGGGCGCCCGCCGGAGCGGTCGCCTTACGGGTGGCACGGCGGCGGGTGCGGCCCTTGGGGGCCTCCTCCACGACCGGCTCCGCGACGACCGTCTCGACTACCTCGACCGCTTCGATCACGGGCTCGGGCTCGATGACCTCGACGACCTCGATCTCGGCCTCGACCACCGGCTCGGGCTCGACCACGGGGGCCGGAGCCGCGGCGACGCGCGCGGCGCCCGCCGGAGCGGTCGCCTTGCGGGTGGCGCGACGGCGGTTGCGACGGCCGCTCAGACCCGCGGCGGCCTCGGCCTCGGCCGGGCTGCCGTACAGCTCCTCGTCGGCGACGAAGGAGGGCTCCGGCAGCGCGATCGGGGCGGCGGCCTCGGCAGCCACCTCCGCCTCGGTCTCGATCTCGTAGACGTCCGTCTCGACGGACTCGATCTCGTGGTCGTGCTCGTGCTCGTCGGCGCGGCCACCGCGGCGCTTGGAGCGCTTGCCGTTGCCACCGCCGCCGACCACGGTCGGGGTCTCCATGTGCACGATGACACCGCGGCCGTTGCAGTGGACGCAGGTCTCGGAGAAGGACTCCAGCAGACCCTGGCCCACGCGCTTGCGGGTCATCTGGACCAGGCCCAGCGAGGTCACCTCGGCGACCTGGTGCTTGGTCCGGTCACGGCCCAGGCACTCCAGCATGCGCCGCAGGACCAGGTCGCGGTTGGACTCCAGGACCATGTCGATGAAGTCGATGACCACGATGCCGCCGAGGTCGCGCAGCCGCAGCTGGCGCACGATCTCCTCGGCCGCCTCCAGGTTGTTCCTGGTGACGGTCTCCTCGAGGTTGCCGCCCTGACCGGTGAACTTGCCGGTGTTGACGTCGATGACGATCATCGCCTCGGTCTTGTCGATCACAAGCGAGCCGCCCGAGGGCAGCCACACCTTGCGGTCGAGCGCCTTGGCGAGCTGCTCGTCGATCCGGTACGTCGCGAAGACGTCGACCTCGGAGGTCCAGCGGGAGAGCCGGTCGGACAGGTCCGGGGCCACGTGGTTCACGTAGCCGTGGATGGTCTCCCAGGCGCTGTCACCGCTGACGATGACCTTCGAGAAGTCCTCGTTGAAGATGTCGCGCACGACGCGGACGGTCATGTCCGGCTCGCCGTACAGGAGGCTCGGCGAAGAGGTCGAGATCTGGTTCGACTTCTTCTGGATGTCCTCCCACTGGGCCTGCAGACGCTCGACGTCGCGGCGCAGCTCGTCCTCGCTCGCACCCTCGGCGGCGGTGCGCACGATGACGCCCGCGTCCTCGGGGACGATCTTCTTGAGGATGGTCTTCAGGCGCGCACGCTCGGTGTCGGGCAGCTTGCGGCTGATACCGGTCATCGAGCCCTCGGGCACGTAGACGAGGTAGCGGCCGGGCAGCGAGACCTGGCTGGTCAGGCGGGCACCCTTGTGGCCGATCGGGTCCTTGGTGACCTGCACCAGGACCGACTGGCCGGACTTGAGGGCGGACTCGATGCGGCGCGGCCCGTTGGCCATGCCGAGCGCCTCGAAGTTGACCTCACCGGCGTACAGGACGGCGTTGCGGCCCTTGCCGATGTCGATGAAGGCGGCCTCCATCGACGGCAGCACGTTCTGGACCTTGCCCAGGTAGACGTTGCCGACGTACGAGGTGGCTTCTTCCTTGTTGACGTAGTGCTCGACGAGCACGTTGTCCTCGAGGACGCCGATCTGGGTGCGCTCGCCCGACTGGCGGACGACCATCACGCGCTCGACGGCCTCACGGCGGGCCAGGAACTCGGCCTCCGTGATGATCGGGACGCGGCGGCGGCCCTGCTCGCGGCCCTCGCGGCGGCGCTGCTTCTTCGCCTCCAGGCGGGTCGAGCCCTTGATGGACTGGACCTCGTCGGAGGAGGTGGAGCCGGAGCCCGCGGCGGACTCGGAGCGCTCGCGCGCCGGGCGGGGCTCGCGGACCTTGACGACGGTGCGTACGCCGTCCTCGTCGCCCGCGTCGGCGTCCGTACCGCCGTCACCACTGCGGCGACGACGGCGACGGCGACGACGGCTGGAGCTGGAGCCGAGGGCCCCGTTCTCCTCGTCCTCTTCCGCCTCTTCCTCATCGGCCTCTTCGGCCTCGGCCTCTTCCTCGGCGGACTCGTCGAGGTCGGCGGCCTCACCGCGACGGCGGCGACGGCCACCGCGGCGGCGACGGCGGGACGGGCGGTCGCCCGACTCGTCGAAGTCCTCCTCGGCGGCCTCTTCGAGCTCGGCGGCCTCGGACTCTTCCTCGAAGAGCTCTACGTCGGCCAGCGAGACCGGAGCGGACGGCGCGGCCGGGGCCGCCGGAGCGGCGCTCTCGGCGGCTGCACCGCGACCGCGGCGGCGGCGACGGCCGGCCGGCTGCGGGGCCGGGGCCACGACGGCCTCGGCCTCGAGCTCGATCTCTTCTTCTTCGACCTCGTCGAACTCGTCGACCGGGGCGGCTGCGGCAGCGGCCGCCGCGGCCATGGCGGCGGTCTCCGGGGTCTGGAACATCGGCTCGGCGAAGACCGGGGCCTGGAACACGGCGACGGCCGGACGACCGGCGCGGCGGCTGCCCCTGGACGGGGCCGGGGCGGCGGGCGCCTCGGCCGGGGCAGCGGCGGCAGCCGCGGGCTGCGGCGCCGCGGCGGCGGCCGGAGCGGTGGTGGAACGCGTGGCGCGACGGCGGCCGCCGCGCTTCGGGGAGTCCACGGCGTCGGCGACGGTGACGGCCCTGACGGCGGGAGCCGCGACGGGGGCCTCCTCCGCGACGACCTCGGCGGCGGGAGCCTCGGGGGCGGTCACGGCGCGGGTGGCACGGCGGCGGGCACGCACCGGGGCGGCGGGAGCGGCGGGCTCCTCCTCGACCACGGCGGCCGGAGCCTCGACCACGACCGGCGCGGCCTCGGCGACCGGCGCCTCGGGGGCGGTCACGGCACGGGTGGCACGGCGACGGGCACGGGCCGGGGCGGCGGCCGGAGCAGCCTCCTCGACCGGCGCGGCCTCGACCACGACGGGCGCGACCTCGGCCACAGGAGCCTCAGGAGCGGTCACCGCACGGGTGGCACGGCGACGGGCACGGGCCGGGGCGGCGGCCGGAGCAGCCTCCTCGACCGGCGCGGCCTCGACCACGACGGGCGCGACCTCGGCCACAGGAGCCTCAGGAGCGGTCACCGCGCGGGTGGCACGGCGACGGGCACGGGCGGGAGCTGCGGCCGGAGCGGCGGGCTCCTCGGCCACGGCGGCCGGAGCCTCGACCACGACGGGCGCGACCTCGGCCACGGGGGCCTCGGGAGCGGCCACGGCGCGGGTGGCGCGGCGGCGGGTACGGGCCGGGGCGGCGGCCGGAGCGGCCTCCTCGGCGGGGGCGGCTGCCACCACGGGTGCGGGGGCCGCCTCGGTGGCGGCTACCGGGCCGCCGGGGGGACCGGCCGGCCGGGAAGCGGCACGCCGGCGCCTGCGCGGAGGCAGGTTGTCGCTCGGGCTGCCACTGTCGGCTGCGTTGTTGGCGGTGGTGTTGTCGTTTTCGCTGTTGAGCATGCGGGGTTTCTCCCGTCACGCTCCCGGGCGCCGCGGCTGACTTCCGGTCCGGCACGGCTCCGCACTGTGAATGCGGAACCGGCCTCCGGGGCGCGTTCGCCACACGGGAGCTCAGTTCAATGGCCGCCGGTTCCGTACGTGGTAGTTCGTACGGCCTGGCGGAAGTCTTCAGGTCTGTGCGCGGCCCGACCCAGGTGGCTCCCGAGTGCCAGGGCTGCGCGACGACGACGATCCCTACGCGGCGGGACCTTCCGGCGCCTTCGCGTCGGCGGCTACGGCCGCCGTGGGTGGGGCGGTCGTGACTGCCTCGCGGTCGGGCGCGAGCGGGTCGGTCACCGTGCCGGACTCCTCGTCGAAGAGCCCCTGCGCCAGCCTGGTCACCGCTGCGGGGACCGGCGGCGTTAGGTCGGCCACAGCTCGGAGACCGGACAGGACGTCGTCGGGTCGCACGGCAGGTGTCAGATGCCGAACAACCAGCCGCAGTATCGCACAGGCATTGTCCCGGGTCCTATCAGCCGGTTCGGTGGCCGATACGGGAACCGTTTCCAGAGTGACCACGGCGCCGCGCGTGTCGAAGGTCCGCATGCCGTTCTTGGTGCGGCGCTGGACCTCGACCGTCTCGGCGGCGAGGAAGGCCTCGACGGCCCGCTCGGCGTCCGCGGGATCCACGCCGTCCAGGCGCAGTTCCCAGACGGAGGCCGTCAGCCGCTCGGCGAGCCCCGACGTACGGGCCTCCACGGCATCGATGATGTCAAGGCCCACGGGCATCGACTCGTCGAGCAGCTCGCGCAGCTTCGCGGGATCGCGGGGCTCGGCGAGGGCGATCTCCAGGTATTCGGCCTCGCTGCCGGTCCCGGTGGGGGCGGCGTTCGCGTACGAGACGCGCGGGTGGGGGGTGAAGCCCGCCGAGTACGCCATGGGCACCTCGGAGCGGCGCAGGGCCCGCTCGAAGGCGCGCTGGAAGTCCCGGTGGCTGGTGAACCGGAGGCGGCCGCGCTTGGTGTAGCGCAGACGAATGCGCTGCACCACCGGTGCGGGAGGCGGGCCTTCGGGCTGTCGCTTGCCCAGTGGTTCTTCTCCTTGTGCGGGGCTTCGCGGCTCGCGCGTCGCCCTGAGGTCTGTGGAGCCTGCGGGCGGGCCGCGTCCTGCCCTCCGGCTCACCCCTGCTTGTGCAGGGAGATCTCGGGAGTGGCGGGCGTGTCGCCTACGGCTGTCTTACTACCCAGAGTACGCGCCCGTGACCTGACTGGTTCCCGGGTGGGCCCCCCGAACAGCATCCGCCGTACGTCGGCCCGCGCCTCGCGCACCGCGAGGCGGGAGGTGCTCCACACTTCGCGGACGAGGTGGCCGACCGGAGTGACGGTGTGCCGGTACGCCGTCCGCACCGCGCGGCGCGCCGCGCTCCACCCGGCCCGGACGGCGTGCCCGACGGGAGTGGCGATCCGCCGGTAGGCCCAGGCGACCGGCCGGACGACGAGCCCGCGCCACAGCAGTACGAGCCCGCGCCCCAGGGCCCGGCTCGCCCGCCCGGCGAGATGCCAGGCCCCGACGAGCAACCGCCCGAGCGGTGCGAGCAGGTACGTGCACAGGCCCCACCCGAGCGGTGCGAGCACGTACCGCCACAGTGCGACGCAGGGCCACAGGACGCCGTAGGCGAGGGCGCGGACGAGGAGCCACCCGAGGGCCTTCCCGACGGGGACGAGGAGGTACCGGTACCCGGCGCCGGCCAGCCACCCGATGCCGAGCGCGGGCAGCACGAGCAGGTACCGCACCGCGGCCGCACCCAGCCACCGGAGCCCCCTCCCGAGCCACAACAACCCCCGCCCCAGCGGAACCAGCCCGTAGGCGTAAACGCCCCGCCCACACCACCCGATCCCCCGCCCGAGCGGCACCAGCACGTACCGCCACAGCCCTGCCCACGGCCAGACGAAGACCGCCATCCCCAGTGCCCAGAAGCCCCACCTCAGCCCCTTGGCCAACGGCAGCAGCAGGTACCGGCCCCCGCCCCGGCCGAGCCGGAGCAGCCCCTCGCCGAAGGGGCGCAGCACGTGCGCGTGGAACGCCCGCCCGAGCCACAACAGCCCCTGCCCCAGCGGAACCAGCCCGTAGGCGTAAACGCCCCGCCCACACCACCCGATCCCCCGCCCGACCGGCACGACCACGTACCGCCACAGCCCCACCCACGGCCAGACGAAGACCGCCATCCCCAGTGCCCAGGAGCCCCACTTGAGCCCCTTGCCCACGGGCCGCAGCAGGTACGCGTAGACCGCCCTCGCCATCCAGACGGCCCCCTGCCCGAGCGGCCGCAGCACGTACGCGTAGACCGCCCGCCCGAGCGGGAGCGCGGCGTACCGCCACAGCCCCACCCAGGGCCAGTAGAAGACCAGCTTGACCAGGGTCTCGATCAGCCACTCGATCCCGCGCAGCACCGGCACCACGGCCCGTTCCCAGAACCAGGCCAGTCCCCGCCCCAGCGGTCCCAGGACCGAGCGGTGCAGCATCCTCGCGAGGGCGACGAGCAGGTCCCACACCATCCGTACGGGCAGCACGATCAGCACCGCCACGACCTTCACGGGTACCCGGACGACCCCCACCAGACAGCCCTCGCCCTGCGGTTGCGGCTGCGACTTGTCGAGTTCCATGCCCGTAAGGACACACCACCGCCACCCGCCGTTGCACCGGGGGCCCTGATTGCGGCCGGGCAGCCCGGCCCGGGGAACGGGAAATGCCCCCCACCGTTCCCGGTGAGGGGCATCGCGCCGAGCAGGAGCCGCCGGTTACTTCACTACCGTCAGCGGCAGCAGCTTCTTGCCCGTCGGACCGATCTGGATGCTCGTGTCCATCTGAGGACACACGCCACAGTCGAAGCACGGGGTCCAGCGGCAGTCCTCGACCTCGGTCTCGTCGAGGGCGTCCTGCCAGTCCTCCCAGAGCCATTCCTTGTCGAGGCCCGAGTCCAGGTGGTCCCACGGGAGGACCTCCTCGTAGGTGCGCTCGCGGGTCGTGTACCAGGCCACGTCCACGCCGTAGGCGGGCAGCGTCTTCTCGGCGGCCCGCATCCAGCCGTCGTAGGAGAAGTGCTCGCGCCAGCCGTCGAAACGGCCGCCGGCCTCGTACACGGCGCGGATGACGTCGCCGACGCGGCGGTCGCCGCGCGAGAGCAGGCCCTCGACGACGCCCGGCTTGCCGTCGTGGTAGCGGAAGCCGATGGAGCGGCCGTACTTCTTGTCGCCGCGGAGCTTGTCGCGGAGCTTGCCGAGGCGGGCGTCCGTCTCCTCGGCCGACAGCTGCGGGGCCCACTGGAAGGGGGTGTGCGGCTTGGGGACGAAGCCGCCGATCGAGACGGTGCAGCGGATGTCGTTCTGGCCGGAGACCTCGCGGCCCTTGGCGATGACGTTGACCGCCATGTCGCCGATCTGGAGCACGTCCTCGTCGGTCTCGGTCGGCAGGCCGACCATGAAGTACAGCTTCACCTGGCGCCAGCCGTTGCCGTACGCCGTGGAGACCGTCCGGATCAGGTCCTCTTCCGAGACCATCTTGTTGATGACCTTGCGCATGCGCTCGGAGCCGCCCTCGGGGGCGAAGGTCAGACCGGAGCGACGGCCGTTGCGGGTCAGCTCGTTGGCCAGGTCGACGTTGAAGGCGTCCACGCGGGTCGACGGGAGGGACAGGCCCACCTTGTCGTCCGTGTAGCGGTCGGCCAGGCCCTTGGCGATGTCCGCGATCTCGGTGTGGTCCGCCGAGGAGAGCGAGAGGAGACCGACCTCTTCGAAGCCCGTCGCCTTGAGGCCGCGCTCCACCATTTCGCCGATGCCGGTGATGCTTCGCTCCCGCACGGGGCGCGTGATCATGCCGGCCTGGCAGAAACGGCAGCCGCGGGTGCAGCCGCGGAAGATCTCCACGGACATGCGCTCGTGGACGGTCTCGGCGAGCGGGACCAGGGGCTGCTTGGGGTAGGGCCACTCGTCGAGGTCCATGACCGTGTGCTTGGACACGCGCCACGGCACGCCGGAGCGGTTCGGGACGACACGGCCGATGCGGCCGTCCGGCAGGTACTCGACGTCGTAGAAGCCCGGCACGTAGACGCCGCCGGTCTTCGCGAGACGCAGGAGCACCTCTTCGCGCCCGCCCGGGCGGCCTTCGGCCTTCCAGGCGCGGATGATCTCGGTCATGTCGAGGACGGCCTGCTCGCCGTCGCCGATGATCGCGCAGTCGATGAACTCCGCGATCGGCTCGGGGTTGAAGGCCGCGTGGCCGCCCGCGAGCACGATGGGGTGGTCGACCGTACGGTTCTTCGCCTCCAGCGGGATGCCCGCGAGGTCCAGGGCCGTGAGCATGTTGGTGTAGCCGAGCTCGGTGGAGAAGGAGAGCCCGAACACGTCGAAGTCCCCGACCGGGCGGTGGCTGTCCACGGTGAACTGGGGCACCTTGTGCTCGCGCATCAGCTCTTCGAGGTCCGGCCACACGCTGTACGTGCGCTCCGCGAGCACGCCCTCGCGCTCGTTGAGCACCTCGTACAGGATCATGACGCCCTGGTTGGGCAGCCCGACCTCGTACGCGTCCGGGTACATCAGCGCCCAGCGGACATCGGCGCTCTCCCACGGCTTGACCGTGGAGTTGAGCTCACCGCCGACGTACTGGATCGGCTTCTGGACGTGCGGAAGCAGGGCCTCAAGCTGAGGGAAGACCGACTCGGTCATCACGCGACTTTCGTGAAGCGGGCAGGGGGCGACTCTCAAGCGTACCCCGAGGCCCGCCGGCCCCCCGCCGCAAGATCACGCCGCCCCCGGGCCTCCCGTCGGTCACGGGCCCGCCTCGGCCCGCAGTGCCGACGCGGGCGCCGAGGCCGCCGCCCACACCTCGGGGAGCTCCCGCTCCCGGCGCTCGGACAGTGCCTCCTCGCGGGCATAGAGCACGCCCCAGGTGAAGGCCGACTCCCCCGCGCCCGCCGCCTGGACGGCGAGGCCGCGCAGGGCGCCCCGGGCCACCACGCCGTCCTGGTGGTCGCCGAGCAGGGTCTGGACCGCCTGCAGCGCCTCGGCCAGGCGGCGGGCGGGTTTGCCGAGGGCCGGGGCCGCCGCCTCCGCGGCGTAGCGGGCGCGCTTGGCCGCCTTGCGCGCCTCGTGCAGGGCCAGGTCCCGGTCGGGGCCCGGGTCCATGGCCAGCGCGCCCTCGACCCGGCCGGCGAGGCGCGCGTAGTCGCCGAGGACCGTTACGGGCAGGGTCGCCCGGGCGGGCCGGCCGGCGGCCTTCTGCAGCGGCGGATCGGCGAGCAGCGCGTCGAGGGCGTCGAGCAGGGCCAGGTAGCGGCGGCTGTCGAGCGCGGCCAGCGCCGCCCGGCGCGAACCGGTGCGGCGGGCGGTGTTCCAGACCTTGAGGCGGCCGCGGACCGGGCCCAGCTGCAGGGTGCGCGGCAGTCCGTCGAGCCCGGTCTGGATCCGCTCCAGCAGCACTTCCTGGTCGCGGTCGACGCCGAGCTCGGCGGCGAGCCAGCGCAGCTCCCCGCCGACCGGGCCGGTCTCGGCGGGGTCCAGGATCCGGCGGTAGGTCTTGAAGGCGCTGCGCAGTCTCCTGGTGGCGACCCGCATCTGGTGGACGGAGTCGGGCAGGCCGCGGCGGACGGCGGGGTCCTGGGCGATCAGGGTGTCGCGCTGTTCGCGCAGGTACGAGAGCACGTACGCGCCCGCCGTGCCCTCGGGCCCGCCCCCCAGGGGCCGGGGCGGCGGTTCGGCGGAGGTTTCGGCGAGCGCCCGGGCCAGCTTCGAGGGGGCGGCAGAGACGAGCAGCCCGGCCTTGCGGAACTTCTTCTCCACGGCGTCGAGCAGCGCCGGGTCCGCTCCGTCGGCGAGTTCCACCTCGACTTCGGTCCAGGCGGCGGTGGTTTCGGCGCATCCCCCAGACTCCGTCCGGGGGGACCCCCAGGCGCGTACCGCGTCGGTGGACAGTTCCGCGAGGAGCGCGCCGTCGGCGTCGAGGAGGTGGCTGACCTTGCGCGAGGACACCAGTCTGACCTGCGGTTCCAGGGCGGTGTCGCGGATGCGGGAGCGGAGCAGGGCGGCCAGCGGGCCGGGCACGGTGTCGCTGAGGGGGGCGGTGATCTCGTCGCGCACGCCGGGGGCGACGGGCAGTTTGAGGTGCCAGCCCGCGTCCGCGCCGCCGGTGCGGCGGCGCAGGGTGAGCCCGTCGGCCGCGAGCCGCTGGTCGGGGGTGTCGTAGTAGACGGCGTCGAGGTGCACAGTGCCCTGGTCGGTGACGGCCGCGACGGCGGCCGTGCCCGTCAGGTCCGGCACCCCGCGCCGGGTCTGTTTCGCCGTAGAGAACTCGAATTTCCGCTCGATCTCGCGCTTCGTGTCCACCATGAACCGAACCTAGTCCTGAACGGACGGCGACGTGAGGGTGAACGGGGAGAGCGGCGCAAAAGCGGCCCCGGGCGGGCCGATCAGGCCGACATCGGCCGCTGCACCCTGATCGACTGGAGCAGTCCGATGGCCACCCACACGGCGAACATCGACGATCCTCCGTAGGAGACGAACGGCAGCGGGAGCCCCGCCACCGGCATGATTCCGAGCGTCATCCCGATGTTCTCGAAGGCCTGGAAGGCGAACCAGGCGATGATCCCGGCGCAGACGATGGTGCCGTAGAGCTCGGTGGTCTCGCGGGCGATGACGCAGGCCCGCCACAGGATGACGCCGAGCAGGACGAGGATCAGCCCGGCTCCGACGAAGCCCAGCTCCTCCCCCGCGACCGTGAAGACGAAGTCGGTCTGCTGCTCGGGCACGAACTGGCCGGTGGTCTGCGAGCCGTGGAAGAGCCCGGAGCCGGTCAGGCCGCCGGAGCCGATGGCGATGCGCGCCTGGTTGGTGTTGTAGCCGACGCCGGCGGGGTCGAGCTCGGGGTTGGCGAAGGCGGCGAAGCGGTTGATCTGGTACTCGTCGAGGATGCCGAGCTGCCAGATCAGGACGGCGCCGGCGACGCCCGAGCCGAGCAGACCCAGCACCCACCGGTTGGAGGCGCCGGAGGCCAGCAGGACGCCGAGCACGATGACGACCATGACCATGACGGATCCGAGGTCGGGCATCAGCATGATGATGCCCATCGGGGCGGCCGCCAGGCACAGGGCCTTGACGACCGTGCGGTGGTCGGGGTTGGCGAGGTCGCCCGCGTCGACCCGTGCGGCGAGGAGCATCGCCATGCCGAGGATGATCGTGATCTTCACGAATTCGGAGGGCTGGAGCGAGAAGCCGCCGCCGATGACGATCCAGGCGTGGGCGCCGTTGATGGTGGCGCCGAGCGGGGTGAGGACGGCCAGGATCAGCACGACGGAGAGCCCGTAGAGGATCGGCACGGCCCCGCGCAGGGTGCGGTGGCCGAGCCAGACCGTGGCGATCATCAGCACGAGGCCGATTCCGGTGTTCATGGCGTGCCGGAAGAGGAAGTAGTACGGGTCCCCCTGGTTCAGGGAGGTCCGGTTGCGGGTCGCCGACCACACCAGCAGGGAGCCGATGAGGGAGAGGGCGATCGCGGAGAGGAGTATCGGCCAGTCGAGCCGGCGCACCACGGAGTCGCGGGCGGTGAGCTTGGCCATCGCCCCGCGCTCCGGCGCGTACCGGGATACGGAGAACTTGTTCGCGGTCTGCATCAGGGTTCAGTCCTGCCGTGCGGCGGGCGGGGCGGGCGGCCCGGCGAGCGGGGCCGGCGCCAGGTCTTCCGGGGACGGGGGCACGTACGGCCTGATCTCGGGTGAGTCGATGGAGCCGTCTGCCTGGATGGTGGGGAGCTTGGCCTCGGGGTGGAGCAGCAGTGCCGCCTTCAGGTCCTGCTTTCCGGCCATGTCGAGACCGTAGATGGCGTTGTAGACGTTGCGGACGGCGGGGCCCGACGCACCGGAGCCGGTGCCGCCCTGGGAGATGGTCATGACGATCGTGTAGTCGTCGGTGAAGGTGGCGAACCAGGAGGTGGTCTGCTTGCCGTAGACCTCGGCGGTACCGGTCTTGGCGTGCATCGGGATCTGCTTCTGGGGCCAGCCGCCGAAGCGCCAGGCGGCGGTACCGCGGACGGCGACGCCCTCCAGGGCTCCGACCATCTGCTGCCGGGTGTGCTCGTCCATGGGGAGCTTGCCGTGGGCCTCGGGCTTGATCTCTTCGATGTGCTTGCCGTCGGCGCTGATGATGGCCTTGCCGATGGTGGGGTTCCACATGGTGCCGCCGTTGGAGATGGCCGCGTAGATGGTGGCCATCTGGATCGGGGTGACGAGGGTGTCGCCCTGCCCGATGGAGTAGTTGACGGCGTCACCGGCGCGCATGAGGTTGCCTTCGAGGCAGTTCTCGTAGGACAGCAGCTCGACGTAGGTGCCGCCCTTCTTGCCGGTCTTGCACCACCCGTCCTTGTTGGCCTCCCAGAACCGCTGCTTCCACTCGCGGTCGGGGACCCGGCCCTTCTCCTCGCCGGGCAGGTCCACGTGGGTCTCGGCGCCGAGGCCGAACTGATGGGCGGTCTTGTAGAAGATCTGCGCCGGGTTCTTCTTCGGCTTGAGCCCGCCGTCCTTGAGCCATTCCTTGTGGCCCAGCGCGTAGAACACGGTGTCGCAGGAGACTTCGAGGGCCTGGCCGAGGGTGATGCTGCCGTGGCCCTGGGATTCGAAGTTCTTGAAGACCTGGCCGCCGATGGAGTACGAAGCGGGGCAGGGGTACTCGCCGTCGAACTTGTATCCGGCGTTGACCGCGGCGGCGGTCGGGATGACCTTGAAGATGGAGCCCGGGGCGGCCTGGCCCTGGATCGCCCGGTTCATCAGCGGGACGTTGGACTCCTTGGCGGTGAGCTTGGCGTAGTCCTTGCCGGAGATGCCGCCGACCCACACGTTGGGGTCGTAGCTCGGGTTGGAGGCCATGGCCACGACCCGGCCGGTCTTGGACTCCAGGACGACGATGGCGCCCGCGTCCGCCTTGTAGGGGACGCCGGTGTTGCGGTCGATCTGCTTGCGCGCCTCCAGCATGGCCGCGTTCAGCTCGAACTCGGCGACGCCCTGGACCCGGGCGTCGATGCTGGTGACGAGGTTGGCGCCGGGGACTGCCGGGTCGTTCCTGGCCATGCCGATGACCCGGCCGAGGTTGTCCACCTCGTAGCGGGTGACGCCCGACTTGCCGCGGAGCTCCTTGTCGTACGTGCGCTCGATGCCGAAGCGGCCGACCTGGTCGGAGCGCAGGAACGGCGAGTTGGTGGTCTTCGCCTTGATGATCTCCGCGTCGGTGACCGGGCCGAGGTAGCCGAGGACCTGGCCGGTGTTGGCGCCGCCGGGGGCCGGGTAGCGGCGTACGGCGGTGGGCTCGGCGGTGATCCCGGGGAAGTCCTCGGGGCGCTCGCGGATCTGCAGGGCCTGCTGGGTGGTGGCCTTGTTGGTGACCGGGATCGGCTGGTACGGGGAGCCGTTCCAGCAGGGCTGCGGGGTCTCGTTGTTGCAGAGCCGGATCTTGTAGGCGACGTCCTGTGGCCTCATGTCGAGGACTCCGGCGAGCTGGGCGAGCACGGCCTTGCCGCGGTCCTTCATCTTCATCAGCTCGGTGCGGCTGGCGGAGACGACGAGGCGGGTCTCGTTGTCGGCGAGCGGGACCCCGCGGGCGTCGAGGATCGAGCCGCGCACGGCGGGCTGGACCACCTGCTGGACGTGGTTGTTCTTGGCCTCGTGGGAGTACTCGTCGCCGTTGCGGATCTGGAGGTACCACAGGCGCCCGCCGAGGGTGCAGAGCAGGGAGAAGACGAGGACCTGGATGATCACGAGCCGGATCCGCACCCGGGAGGTGCGTCCGGTCTCCGGAATGTTGGTCACGGGGACTCCTCCCTCACAGCTTCTTGACGCTCTTCACACCCTTGATTCCCTTGACGCCCTTTATCCGGCCGGCCCGGTTGGCGCGGCTGCGGGCGGTCTTCATCCGCAGGCCGCCGCGCTGGCTGCCGATCCGCAGGCCGGTGCCGCCGGCCAGCCAGCCGGAGGCGATGTCCTTGCCGGACGGCGGGCCGCCGTTGGCCTCGACGGCCATCGGGTCGTTCTCCGCGCGGCGGGCCAGCGCCATGATGAACGGCACGGTGAAGGGCGCGAGCAGCAGGTCGTAGAGGACGGCGGTGAACAGCAGCCCGGTCAGACCCACGTGGCGGGCGGCGGTGTCGCCGACCAGGGCGCCGACGCCCGCGTAGAGCAGGGTGGAGGCGAAGGCCGCGCCGACGACGGTGAGCATCGGGCCCCAGGCGGAGCGGAAGCGTCCGGTGTCGGGTCGGACCAGGCCGGCGACGTAGCCGATGACGCAGAGCACGAGCGCGTAGCGGCCGGCGGCGTGGTCGGCGGGCGGGGCCAGGTCGGTGAGGAGGCCGGCGGTGAAGCCGATGAGCGCACCGCTGACGCACCCGTACACGAGTGCGAGGGCGACGACGGTGAGCAGGACCAGGTCGGGGACGGCTCCGGGGAGTTGGAGCCTTCCCAGGATGGAGACCTGGACGACGAGGGCTACCACGACGAGCGTCGCCGAGAGCAGGATCCGGTTGAAGCGCATGATGGTCGGCTCCTACTCGTCGGCCGGCTTGCCGGACGCGCCGGGCGACGGCGTGACCGTGACGGTGACCGTCGGGGTGGGCTTGGGTGCCTCGGGCTTGGGAGGCAGGACGGCGTCGCGCGGGTCCTCGCGCGGGGGCATCACCACGACGCCGACGATGTCCAGGCGGGAGAAGCCCACGTAGGGGCGGATCCAGATCGTCCGGGTCAGGTCACCGCGCGAGGGGTCGACCTTGACCACCTCGCCGATCGGGACGCCGGGGACGAAGGGCTTGTTGCCGCGCGATCCGAAGGTCACGAGGCGGTCGCCGGGGGCGACCTTGGCCTTGCCGTTGAGCATCTGCACGGACAGCGAGCGGTCGCCCTGTCCGGTGGCGAAGCCGAGCTCGCCGGTCTTCTCCAGGCGGGTGCCGACGGTGAAGTCGGGGTCGTTGGCGAGGACCACGGTGGCGGTGTCGGGGCCGACGGTGGCGACCCGGCCGACGAGTCCGTCCCCGTTGAGGACCGTCATGTCGCGCTCGATGCCGTCCTTGGTGCCGGCGTCGATGGTCACGGTCCAGGAGAAGCCCTGGGCCGCTCCTATGGCGATGACCTCGGCGCCCTTGATGCCGTACTGTCCGGCGCCCGCGCGCTTGAGCATCTCGTCCAGCTCGCGGATCCGGCTGCGGGTCTGGTCGTCGCTGCCGAGCTTGGCCTTCAGTGCCGCGTTCTCGCGCTCCAGCGTGGCGATGCGGTTGTGCCGCTCGCCGGAGTCCCGTACCGCCCCTATGGCGTTGGCGACCGGATCGACCCCTTTCGCCACGCCCTTCTCGACCGGCCCGAAGACCGCTGCGGCGGCCTGTCGGGCACCGTCGACCGGCGACTCCTCGCCCGTTCTGATGTCCACCGTGATCAATGCGAACGCGATGGCGATCAGAAGCACCAGGAGCAGCCGGCTTTCTCGTGTGTCCCTCACGTGCGGCGGCCGTGCCTTCCTCGTAGTTCTCCGTGCGGCGAAGCCGCTCCGGTGGAGCCGGGGCTCGCACCGGACCTTGCCTGTATATCAACGATCCGCCGCACGGGCCCGGTAGCACCCGTACGGCGGATCGTTGGTGTTCCTCGTACCCCCCGGGGAGGGTCAGCGCCGGGGCTGGGCGTCCAGGACCTGCTGGAGGGCCTCGAACTCCTCTACGCACTTGCCGGATCCGAGCGCGACGGAGTCGAGCGGGTCCTCGGCGATGTGGATGGGCATGCCCGTCTCGCGGCGCAGCCGCTCGTCGAGGCCGCGGAGCAGGGCGCCGCCGCCGGTGAGGACGATGCCGCGGTCCATGATGTCGCCGGAGAGCTCCGGCGGGCACTTGTCGAGGGTGGTCTTGACCGCGTCGACGATCGCGTTGACCGGCTCCTCGATCGCCTTGCGGACCTCGGCGGCCGAGATCACGACGGTCTTCGGGAGGCCGGAGACCAGGTCGCGGCCGCGGATCTCGGTGTGCTCGTCCTTGTCGAGGTCGTAGGCCGACCCGATGGTGATCTTGATCTGCTCCGCGGTCCGCTCACCGAGGAGGAGGGAGTACTCCTTCTTGATGTGCTGGATGATCGCGTTGTCCAGCTCGTCGCCGGCCACCCGGATGGACTGTGCCGTGACGATTCCGCCGAGGGAGATGACGGCGACCTCGGTGGTGCCGCCGCCGATGTCCACGACCATGTTGCCGGTGGCCTCGTGGACGGGCAGGCCCGCGCCGATGGCGGCGGCCATCGGCTCTTCGATGATGTGCACCTGGCGGGCACCGGCCTGCGTGGACGCCTCGATGACGGCGCGGCGCTCCACTCCCGTGATGCCGGAGGGTACGCAGACCACGACGCGCGGGCGGGCCAGGTAGCGGCGCTTGTGGATCTTGAGGATGAAGTACCGGAGCATGCGCTCGGTGATCTCGAAGTCGGCGATCACGCCGTCCTTGAGGGGCCGGACCGCGACGATGTTGCCGGGCGTCCGGCCGATCATCTTCTTCGCCTCGGAGCCGACCGCCAGGATGCCGCCGGTGTTCGTGTTGATGGCGACCACGGACGGCTCGTTCAGGACGATCCCCCGGCCACGCACGTACACCAGCGTGTTGGCGGTCCCGAGGTCGATCGCCATGTCACGGCCGATGAACGACATGTAGTTCCCCTTGTTCCCCATGAGGAGCGTCTGGCCTTCCAGTTGATAGCAGCTGCTGTCAGGTCGGCGAGGTGGGTGTGTGGGTGGAGGCCCCATCGTAGTGCCGCAAGTACGGACACCGCGCGACGGGACTCCGGCGATCCCGCCGGAATGGATACCCGCCCCCATAGTGGTGACGTCGTGTCCTGTCGATGCGTTCCCGGTAATCACCGGTAATACCAAAGGGCGACCGAAATTACTTCGGTCGCCCCAGGTCATGAGCGCTATTCGGCTGATGTTCCGTCAGGAAAGAGTGATCACAGCGCCGGGAAGAACAGCTTCAGCTCACGCTCGGCGGACTCCTCGGAGTCCGAGGCGTGGATCAGGTTCTCCCGGGTCACGGTGCCGAAATCCCCCCGGATGGAGCCGGGCGCCGCGGCGATCGGGTCAGTGGGTCCGGCCAGCTGGCGGACACCCTCGATCACGCGTTCCCCTTCGACGACCAGGGCCACGACCGGGCCGCTGGCCATGAAGCCCATGAGGGGCTCGTAGAAGACCTTGCCCTTGTGCTCCCCGTAGTGCGCTTCCAGGGTCTCCTGGTCCAGCGTGCGCAGTTCGAGCGCGGGAATGGTCCAGCCGGCCTTCCGCTCGATGCGGCCGACGATCTCGCCGATCAGGCCTCGACGGACGGCGTCGGGCTTGAGCAGGACGAGCGTGCGCTGGGTCATGTTTCGGCTCCTTGCGGCATACGGTGCGGTAGGGCGAATCTACAGGGGTTCGTGGCGGGCCCGGGCCTCGGCCTCGGCTGGGCCCGGACCTCGACCTCGGTCAGGCCTGGGCCTCGACCTCGATCTGCGCCGCCGCCCAGCGGGCCTTGATGTCGTCGATGCGGCGGCCGTAGTGGATCGAGCACCACCACAGGCCCGCGAAGACCGCGCCCAGGAAGAACATCATCGGGACGACCAGCCCGCTCAGGATCAGCCCGATCTGCAGCGCCCAGCCGATCTGCACGGCCCCCGGGCGGGACAGCATCCCGCACAGCAGCACCGACAGCAGCATCGCGATCCCGCAGACCGTCCAGACCGTGGCCTGGCTCAGGTCGCCCTTCATCGCCACCAGTCCGGCGAACCCGATCACGAAGAACTCGCCGATCAGCGTCGAAGCACACAGCGTGCGCATCCCTCAGCCCCTCTTCAGCAGCAGGCGGGCCTCGCCCACCGTGATCACGGACCCGGTCACCAGGACCCCGGCCCCTCCGTACTCGGCCTCTTCCTCGGCCAGCGTGATCGCCGCCTCCAGGGCGTCGTCCAGCCGCGGCTCCACCTGCACCCGGTCCACGCCGAAGACCTCGACCGCGACGGCCGCCAGCTCATCGGCGGACATCGCCCGGTGGCTGGTGTTCTCCGTGACCACGACCTCCGCGAAGATCGGCTCGAAGGCCTCCAGGACCCCCCGCACGTCCTTGCCCTCGCTCGCGCCCACGACCCCGACCAGCCGGCTGAAGCCGAAGGCCTCGGTGACCGCCTCCGCCGTGACCAGCGCCCCGGCCGGGTTGTGCGCGGCGTCCAGGACCACCGTCGGGCTGCGCCGCACCACCTCCATGCGGCCCGGCGAGGTCACCGAGGCGAAGGCCTTGCGCACGGTGTCCACGTCCAGTGCCCGCGCGTGGTCCGCGCCGATCCCGAAGAAGGCCTCGACCGCCGCCAGCGCCACCGCCGCGTTGTGCGCCATGTGGGCGCCGTACAGCGGAAGGAAGATCCCGTCGTACTCGCCGCCCAGCCCGCGCAGCGTCAGCTGCTGGCCGCCGACCGCGATCTCACGGGTGACGACGCCGAACTCCATGCCCTCGCGGGCCACCGTCGCATCGACCTCGACGGCCTTCTTCAGCAGGACCTGCGCCGCGTCCACCGGCTGCTGCGCCAGGATCACGGTGGCGCCCTGCTTGATGACCCCGCCCTTCTCCTGGGCGATCTCGCCGGGAGTGGAGCCGAGGCGGTCCGTGTGGTCCAGGCTGATCGGGGTGACCACGGCCACCGCGGCGTCGATCACGTTGGTCGCGTCCCAGGTGCCGCCCATGCCGACCTCGATCACGGCCGCGTCCACCGGGGCATCCGCGAAGGCCGCGTAGGCCATCCCGGTGAGGACCTCGAAGAACGACAGCCGGAACTCCTCGGCCGCGTCCACCATCTCCACGTACGGCTTGATGTCGTGGTACGTCTCCACGAACCGCTCCGCGGTGATCGGCGCCCCGTCCAGGCTGATCCGCTCGGTCACCGAGGACACGTGCGGGCTGGTGTAGCGGCCGGTGCGCAGCTCGAAGGCGTTCAGCAGCGCCTCGATCATGCGGGCCGTGCTCGTCTTGCCGTTGGTTCCGGTGACGTGGATGGAGGGGTACGCGCGCTGCGGCTCGCCCAGGACGTCCATCAGCGCGGCGATCCGGGTGACGGACGGCTCCAGCTTGGTCTCGCCCCAGCGGCCGGACAGCTCCTGCTCCACCTCCCGCAGCGCCTGGGCCACCTCGGGGTCGGTCGGGACATCGGGTACCGGGTCGCCCAACGGCGGACCGGCCTGCGCGCGCAGGGTGCGGCTGCCCGCAGCGATCACCGCCAGGTCGGGATCGCGGTCGGACTCTTCCGCCACGATCTGGTCGAACTCGTCGAAGCTGTCATCGTGGCTCTCGGGCTGCTGCTCACTCACGGGACCCAGTCTACGGATCAGAGCCGCAAGGACCTTCGGCCCGGGCGTTTCGGGACCTTCGGCGCCCGGAGCGACCGGATCGTTATGCAAGCCTTGCGGACAGGAGATTGGGGAACAAATGCCGCAGGCGCGCATAGAAAAGACGGGTCCGACCAAGACCCCTTCCAGCCGCGACATAGGGATCGACCTGGGAACCGCCAACACCCTCGTCTACGCACGGGGGCACGGCATCGTCCTCAATGAGCCGTCCGTGGTAGCCGTCAAGGCGGGTACCACCACCGCCCTGGCCGTGGGCACCGAAGCCAAGGAGACCATCGGCCGCACCCCCGGCTCCATCACCGCGATCCGCCCGCTCAAGGACGGCGTGATCTGCGACTACGAAGCCGCCGAGGAGATGATCCGGCACTTCGTCCGCAAGGCGGTCCCCGGCCGCCGGGTGCGCACCCGCATGGTGATCTGCGTACCGTCCGGGGTCACCCCGGTCGAGCGGCGGGCCATCATCCACGCCTCCACCCGGGCCGGCGCCAAGACCGTGCACCTGATCGAGGAGCCGATGGCCGCCGCGATCGGGGCCGGGCTGCCGGTGTCCGAACCGCGCGGCTCGATGGTCGTCGACATCGGCGGCGGCACCTCGGAGGTCGCGGTCATATCGCTGGGCGGAATCGTCACTTCCCAGTCGCTGCGGGTCGGCGGCGACAAGCTGGACTCCGCGATCATCGACTACGTCCGCAAGGAGCACTCGCTGCTCATCGGCGAGCGCTCCGCCGAGGACATCAAGATCGCCATCGGCTCGGCGTGGCCGGTGCCGGACCAGCCGGAGCTGGAGACCCGCACCTTCACCGTGCGGGGCCGCGAGAAGGTCGGCGGCATGCCCAAGACCCTCCAGCTGGACGCCACCGACGTGCGGGCCGCCCTCGACGAACCGATCGAGGCCATCATCGCGGCGGTGCGCACCACCCTGGAGGAGTGCCCGCCCGAGCTGTCCGGCGACGTCATGGAGCACGGCATCGTCCTGACCGGAGGCGGCGCGCTGCTGCCCGGCCTGGACCTGCGGATGGCCTCGGCGACCGGGATCCCGGTCTTCGTCGCGGACGATCCGCTGGACTGCGTCGCGCTGGGCTCGGGCCGCTGCGTCGAGGACATGGACAAGCTGAGCAGCCTGCTGGCCCCGGCGAAGGCCTGACGCCCCCGCCTGGCTAGCCCTTCGGGAGGGTCGCCACGACCTCGTACGAGCCCTCCGTGCGTCGGGCCGCCAGGGTTCCGCCCAGGCTGCGCACGCGCTCGGACATGCTCGCCGTGCCCGAGCCCGCCGAGACGGGGGCCCGGGACGGGCCCCGCTCCGGCAGGCCGTTGCTGACGGCGATCCGCAGCTGCGGGCCGTCCGCCGAGATGGTCACGTCGATGGTTTCGCCGCGGGCGTGCTTGGCGGCGTTGGTCAGACACTCCTGCACCACCCGGTAGACCGCCGCCTGCCGCAGCGGCGAAAGCCCGTGCACGCCCGGGTCCAGGGCGAGCCGTACGGGGGAACCCGCGCGCCCGCTCTCCTCCGCGAGCTCCGCCAGCCCCTCCACGCCCGGGGTCGCGGCCCGTTCCCCGCGCTGGACGATGATCTCGTTGAGCACCAGGTGGGCCCTGCGCGCAGTGTCGGCGAGCTCCTCGAAGTCCTTCGCGTACGCCGTCTCGCGCGCCCGCATCGACAGCACCTCGGAGCGGACCGTCAGCAGGGTCAGCTCGCGTCCCACGAAGTCGTGGACGTCGCGGGCCACGGAGGTCCGCTCCTGCTCCACCGCCTGGAGCACGGCCGTCTCCGCCCGGCGCGCGGCGAGCTCGCGCACGAGGTCGTGGCGGTACGCGGCGATGCCCACGGCCGAGGCGAGGACGCCGATGGGCACGACGAGGCTGAGGAAGGAGCTGAGCGTATCGGCCCGCGGCTCGGGCCAGCCGGGCACGCTGAACACCACCAGCGCGAAGGCCACGTACCCGAGGGTGGCGAGGATTCCGGCGCGGCGCCCGCGGTAGCGGCCCACCGAGTAGAGAGCGAACTGGATCAGGGTGAGCTCGTGGAGCCAGCCGATGAAGAGCAGGGCGGTGAGGTACGAGACCCAGGGCGAGCGGCGGCGCACCAGCAGGCCGAGGCACCCCGCGGCCAGCACCACGGCGGCGAGCGGGCCGTTGAGGGAGTTGTCGGCGGAGGCCAGACCGGGCAGGTCCAGGGCCATCAGGGCGAAGCAGCCGACGGCCGTGAGCACGTCCATCGCCCGCGGGGACCCGGTCCGGCTCTCGAGGAACCGGCGGCCGGAGGCCAGGGCCCGGTGGAGTGCCGAGACGGCGGGCTTGACGTGCATGTCCCCCATCATCCGTGGTCGGTGCCGCGGATCCGATCTGCCTGCGCCGCCTAAAAAGTGATATACGGCACTCCGGATCTTGTGATGATGGCCGAACGGCCCTGCCGCCCGGGGTGTCCGGCTTCGTACCGTCGGAGGAATGACCCCCGACGAAACCCGCCCCGTCCGTGTCTCGCGGGGCCTGCCCCTGCTCGTGCTCATCGGCGGGCTGATCGGCGCGCTGGCCTCCGGAGTCCTCACCTACGACCGCATCCGGGCGCTGGAGGACCCGCTCTTCACCCCCGGCTGCAACGTCAACGCGGTGCTGAGCTGCGGCGACGTGATGAACACCTGGCAGGGCAACCTGCTGGGCTTCCCGAACATGCTGCTCGGCATCGCCGGCTTCGCCGCCCTCGCCGCGCTGGGCGTGGCCCTGGTGGCCGGGGCGGTGTTCCCCCGCTGGCTGTGGCGCGGGCTGTGGGCGGGGGTCGCGGCCGGGTTCGGCTTCACGGTGTGGCTGATCAGCCAGTGCCTGTACGTGATCGGCGCACTGTGTCCGTGGTGCATGATCGTATGGGCAGTGATGATCCCGCTGTTCTGGTACGTCACCCGCCACCTGGCGCCGGCCGGCTCCCGGCTCCGCGCCCTCCCGCACTGGCTGGTCCCGCTGGCCCTGTACGTGCTGGTCGCGGCGCTGATCCTGACGGAATTCGGCAGCCGCCTGCTGTGACACCCGCCCCCTCACGGGGAACAGATACCGCGAAGGCCCCCACGTCGACCGACGGCGTGGGGGCCTTCGCTTGTGCTCTACGGGTGCCGTCAGCCCACGGGCAGGGCTTCGAGCTGGGCCTGGAGCCGGACGATGTCGTCCTCGGCCTTGGTGAGGCGGCCCTTGATCTTGTCCACGACGTTGTCGGGAGCCTTCGCGATGAAGGCCTCGTTCCCGAGCTTCGCCTCGGCCTGCTGCTTCTCCTTCTCGGCGGCGGCCAGGTCCTTGCTCAGCCGCTTGCGCTCCGCCGGGATGTCGATGGTGCCCGACAGGTCGAGCGCGACCGTGGCGCCGCCGACCGGCAGGGTGGCGGTGGCGCTGAAGGCCTCGCCCTCCGGCTGGAGGCGCAGCACCTGGCGGATGGCGGCCTCGTGGGCGGCCAGCGCCGTGGCGGAGAGGTCCAGGCGGGCCGGGACCTTCTGCTTGTCGTCGAGGCCCTGCTCCTTGCGGAACCGGCGGACCTCCCGGACCAGGCTCTGGACGCCCTCGATCTCGGCCTCGGCGGCCGCGTCGCGGAAGCCACTGTCCTTCGGCCAGTCGGCGATCACGAGGGACTCGCCGCCGGTCAGCGTGGTCCACAGGGTCTCGGTGACGAAGGGGACCACCGGGTGCAGCAGGCGCAGCATGACGTCGAGGACCTCGCCGAGGACCCGGGCGGAGGCCTTGGCCGGCTCGCCGCCCGCGAAGAAGGTCGTCTTCGACAGCTCGACGTACCAGTCGAAGACCTCGTCCCACGCGAAGTGGTAGAGGGCGTCCGACAGCTTCGAGAACTGGTAGTCCTCGTAGAACGCGTCGGCCTGCGCGACCGTCGTGTTCAGCCGGGACAGGATCCAGCGGTCTGTCGCCGACAGCTCCTCGACCGGCGGCAGGTCGCCCTCGATCGTGGCGCCGTTCATCAGCGCGAAGCGCGTGGCGTTCCAGATCTTGTTGGCGAACTTGCTGGAGGCCTGGACCCAGTCCTCGCCGATCGGGACGTCGATGCCCGGGTTGGCGCCGCGGGCCAGAGTGAAGCGGACGGCGTCGGAGCCGTACTTGTCCATCCAGTCCAGCGGGTTGACCGCGTTGCCGAAGGACTTCGACATCTTCTTGCCGCGCTCGTCGCGGACCATGCCGTGCAGGGCGATGGTGTGGAACGGCGGGGTGCCGTCCATCGCGTACAGGCCGAACATCATCATCCGGGCGACCCAGAAGAAGAGGATGTCGTAGCCGGTGACCAGGACGGCGTTCGGGTAGAACTTCGCCAGGCTCTCGGTCTGCTGCGGCCAGCCGAGCGTGGAGAACGGCCACAGGCCGGAGGAGAACCAGGTGTCCAGGACGTCCGTGTCCTGGGTCCAGCCCTCGCCGGTCGGCGGCTGCTCGTCGGGGCCGACGCAGACGATCTCGCCGTTCGGGCCGTACCAGACGGGGATGCGGTGGCCCCACCACAGCTGGCGCGAGATGCACCAGTCGTGGAGGTTGTCGACCCAGTCGAAGTAGCGCTTCTCCATCTCCTGCGGGTGGATCTTGACCTGGCCGTCGCGGACCGCGTCACCGGCGGCCTTGGCGAGCGGGCCGACCTTGACCCACCACTGGAGCGACAGCCGCGGCTCGATGGTGGTCTTGCAGCGCGAGCAGTGCCCGACGGAGTGGGTGTACGGGCGCTTCTCGGCGACGATCCGGCCCTCGGCGCGCAGCGCGGCGACGATGGCGGAGCGGGCCTCCAGCCGGTCCAGGCCCTGGAAGGGGCCGTGGACGGTGATGACCGCGTGCTCGTCCATGACGGCGAGGTTGGGCAGGCCGTGGCGCTGACCGATCTCGAAGTCGTTGGGGTCGTGCGCCGGGGTCACCTTGACGGCGCCGGTGCCGAACTCGGGGTCGACGTGCTCGTCGGCGACGACCGGGATGCGGCGGCCGGTGAGCGGCAGCTCGATCTCGGTGCCGACGAGGTGCTTGTAGCGCTCGTCCTCGGGGTGAACGGCGACGGCCGTGTCACCGAGCATCGTCTCGGCGCGGGTGGTGGCGACGACGATGGAGGCGTCGCCCTCCCCGTAGCGGATGGAGACGAGCTCGCCCTCGTCGTCCTGGTACTCGACCTCGATGTCGGAGATCGCGGTGAGGCAGCGGGGGCACCAGTTGATGATGCGCTCGGCGCGGTAGATCAGCTCGTCGTCGTAGAGCTTCTTGAAGATGGTCTGGACGGCCTCGGACAGGCCCTCGTCCATGGTGAAGCGCTCGCGCGACCAGTCGACGCCGTCGCCGAGGCGGCGCATCTGGCCGGAGATCTGCCCGCCGGACTCGCCCTTCCACTGCCAGACGCGCTCGACGAACGCCTCACGGCCCAGGTCGTGGCGGGACTTGCCCTCCTTGGCGAGCTCGCGCTCGACGACGTTCTGGGTGGCGATGCCCGCGTGGTCCATGCCGGGCTGCCACAGGGTCTCGTAGCCCTGCATGCGCTTGCGGCGGGTGATGGCGTCGATGAGCGTGTGCTCGAAGGCGTGCCCCAGGTGGAGGCTTCCGGTGACGTTCGGCGGCGGGATGACGATGGCGAAGGGAGGCTTCTCGCTCTTCTCGTCCGCCTCGAAGTACCCACGCTCTACCCAGCGCTCGTAGAGCTTCCCCTCTACATCGGCCGGCGCGTACGAAGTCGGCAGTTCGGAGTCGGGGCTGCTGGGTGTCTGCGTGTTCTCGGTCACGGAGCACAGTTTAGGGCCGTAACGGTCCGGTCATGAAACCGGGTTTAGCGGGGCCCGGCGCCCTGTACGCCTCCGGCTTCCGCAAGGATGTGTGGGACGAATAAGCAACCTCACAGGGGGACACGGGATGAGCTACAACCAGCCAGGGCCGTACGGGGGCCAGCAGCCGCAGCAGCCGGGGCCTTACGGGCAGCAGCCGCAGCAGCCGGGACCCTACGGTCAGCCCGGTCAGCCCGGCCCCTACGGGCAGCAGCCCGCCCCGCAGCCCGGCTACGGATACCCGCAGCAGGCTCCCCCCGGAATCCCCCCGCAGGGCTACCCGCAGCAGCCGCAGCAGCAGCCCCCGTACGGCGGCTACCCGCAGCAGCCTCCGTACGGCGGCACTCCCCCGAAGAAGTCCAAGGCCGGCGTGATCATCGCCGTGGTCGTGGCGGTCGCCGTGGTCGCGGGCGCCGGCTGGTACTTCACGAAGGGCGGCGGCGCGAGCGGAGGCGTCTCCGCCGACACCAAGGGTTACAAGCTGACCTTCCCTGAGAAGGTCGACCAGTTCCAGAAGAAGGCGCCCGCTGCCGGCGGCCCCTCGACCGACGCCCCGATCACCCCCGAGCAGAAGACGAAGTTCGAGGCGATCGGCATCAAGAACCCGACGTCCGCGGGCGCTCAGTACCAGGTCGGCACGGACACCAAGAGCAAGCAGCTCAGCGCCAAGGGCTACTGGGGCCAGGTAGCCGATCCTGAGAAGACGGTCGACGCCTTCTATGCCACCTACAGCCAGCCCAACAAGGAAGCGGAGGCGCTCGGCTTCAAGTACGAACTGGTCGGCACTCCGAAGGAGTTCACCCCCGACGGCTTCAAGGGCGCCATCATGAAGTGCGCCGTCGTCAAGATGACCAGCTTGAAGCCCGCCACGGGCAAGACGCCCTCGACCATGCAGATCCCGACCTGCGCCTGGGGCGACTACTCGATGCTGACCACGGTCAACCTCGTGGACCCGGCCCAGCTCCTGGTCGGCGGCAGCGGCGCCTCCCTCGACGAGGTCGCGGGCCTGACGGCGAAGCTCTACAACACCTCGCGCAGCAAGGCCTGATCATGGCAAGGGCCCAGCACAGGCTGGGCCCTTGGACCGTTGACGTCAGTCACGCGACGCCTGGTAACACGCCTCATTGGCGTGGTCCGGCCTCACGCCCCGCGATACCAGTATCCCGTAGCAGGCCTGCTCGCCAAAGAAACCCGTCGTGCCCTGATCACACGCGCTGATCACGTTGGGTCCGACAACGTAGCCCAGGTTACGCATGTAGTTCGTGCAGTCCCCAGAGGTGGCCTGCGCGGGCGCTGCCGCGAGCACGGGCAGCGCACCCGCCAATGCCGTCGCCGCAGCCATGCCGATGATCCGTCGCGCCTTGCTCATATAGCCGCT
Organism: Streptomyces sp. NBC_00454; assembly: GCF_041434015.1. Taxonomy (GTDB): domain Bacteria; phylum Actinomycetota; class Actinomycetes; order Streptomycetales; family Streptomycetaceae; genus Streptomyces. Next base: position 2,576,830 of record NZ_CP107907.1, read on the forward strand.
CCTTGCCGATCGTGGTCACTACCAGGCAGTAGTCAACTCATCGGATAGCGCGGGACCTAGACGAACTCGAACGCATGGCCGATTTTCACGTCTTTTGGCTGATCTTCGAAAGCCAGAAGGGCCGCCCCAGCCAACTGGCTGAAGGAGCGACCCTTCTGCGTGATGCTCGGTGCAGCTACGCCGACTTCTCGTGCGGGCCCTGGTCCTTCGGGACGATCCGGGGGACCAGCGTCGGGTTGACGTTGGAGCGGACCACGTCCGAGGTGATGACCACGCGGGCCACGTCCTTACGGGACGGGACCTCGTACATCACCGACATCAGGACCTCTTCCATGATGGCGCGCAGGCCGCGCGCGCCGGTCTGGCGGAGGATCGCCTGGTCGGCGATGGCCTCGAGGGCCTCGCGCTCGAAGTCCAGCTCGACGCCGTCGAGTTCGAACAGCCGCTGGTACTGCTTGACCAGCGCGTTGCGCGGCTCGATGAGGATCTGGAGCAGGGCCTCGCGGTCCAGGTTGTGCACCGAGGTGATGACGGGGAGACGGCCGATGAACTCGGGGATCATCCCGAACTTCACCAGGTCCTCCGGCATGACCTCCTGGAACTGGTTGCTCGCCTCGATCTCGCGCTTCGAGCGGATCGTCGCCCCGAAGCCGATGCCCTTGGCGCCGGCGCGGGACTCGATGATCCGCTCCAGGCCGGAGAAGGCTCCGCCCACGATGAACAGCACGTTCGTCGTGTCGATCTGGATGAACTCCTGGTGCGGGTGCTTGCGGCCGCCCTGCGGCGGTACGGAAGCGGTCGTGCCTTCCAGGATCTTCAGCAGGGCCTGCTGCACGCCCTCGCCGCTCACGTCGCGCGTGATCGACGGGTTCTCGCTCTTGCGGGCGACCTTGTCGATCTCGTCGATGTAGATGATCCCGGTTTCGGCCTTCTTGACGTCGTAGTCAGCGGCCTGGATCAGCTTGAGCAGGATGTTCTCGACGTCCTCGCCGACGTACCCGGCCTCCGTCAGCGCCGTCGCGTCGGCGATGGCGAACGGGACGTTCAGCATCCGGGCGAGGGTCTGCGCGAGGAGGGTCTTGCCGGAGCCCGTGGGACCCAGCAGCAGGATGTTGGACTTCGCGAGCTCGATCGCGTCGTCGCGGCCCGTCCCGCCGCCGTTCTCGCCTGCCTGGACGCGCTTGTAGTGGTTGTACACCGCTACGGAGAGCGCCTTCTTCGCCGGCTCCTGGCCGACGACGTAGCTCTCCAGGAACTCGTAGATCTCCCGCGGCTTGGGAAGCTCTTCCCAGCGGACCTCGGAGGTCTCCGCGAGTTCCTCTTCGATGATCTCGTTGCAGAGGTCGATGCACTCGTCGCAGATGTACACACCGGGTCCCGCGATGAGCTTCTTCACCTGCTTCTGGCTCTTTCCGCAGAACGAGCACTTGAGCAGGTCGCCGCCGTCACCGATGCGTGCCACGAGGTGCTTCCCCTTCGCCTGGGAGACGCCTGGTTCAGCGCTCCTGGTGCCTCATATCCGACGGTACCTTGCCGGGGGCCCCGTGCGGGGCCCCCTTGACGTGGTTCACATCGCCCAATCCGGCGACGTGCCCACGCCAACTGGCGGCAAGGATCAGTTCGAAGTCTTGCGGGTGGCCACGACCTGGTCGATCAGGCCGTACGCCAGCGCGTCCTGAGCCGTGAGGATCTTGTCGCGCTCGATGTCGTCGCGGATCTTCTCGATCGGCGTCGAGGAGTGCGTGGCCAGCATGTTCTCGAGCTGGTCGCGCATGCGCAGGATCTCGTTGGCCGCGATCTCCAGGTCGGAGAGCTGCTCGCGGCCGGTGCCGCCCGAGGGCTGGTGGATCAGCACACGGGCGTTCGGGAGCGCCATGCGCTTGCCGGGGGCGCCGGCGGCGAGCAGGACGGCGGCGGCGGAGGCCGCCTGGCCCATGCAGACCGTCGAGATGTCCGGCTTCACGAACTGCATCGTGTCGTAGATCGCCGTCAGCGCGGTGAAGGAGCCGCCGGGGCTGTTGATGTACAGGTAGATGTCGCGGTCCGGGTCCATCGACTCCAGGCACAGCAGCTGCGCCATGACGTCGTTGGCGGAGGCGTCGTCGATCTGCACGCCGAGGAAGATGATGCGCTCCTCGAAGAGCTTCGCGTACGGGTCGTACTCGCGCACGCCCTGCGAGGTGCGCTCGACGAAGCGCGGGATGACGTAGCGGTTGTCCACCGGTGCGCCGGTGTAGAGGCCGCTCGCGGGAGAGAGATTGTTCATGTGCATCTGGGTGTTCACCATCCTGGTGGCGTTCTGCGGGCTGAGGCTTGCCTGGTGCGGGCGGGCGGGGCCCTCTACGGGGCCCTGCGCGCCGGGGCCGGGATCAGGCCCCGGTGCCGCCGCCGCCGGGAACCAGGGACGCGGCGGAGATGATCTCGTCGATGAGGCCGTAAGCCTTGGCCTCTTCCGCCGTGTACCAGCGGTCGCGGTCGCCGTCGCGGATGATCGTCTCCACGGTCTGACCGGAGTGGTGGGCGGTGATCTCAGCCATGCGCTGCTTCGTGCGCAGCAGGTACTGGGCCTGGATCTTGATGTCCGAGGCGGTGCCGCCGATGCCGGCGGAGCCCTGGTGCATCAGGATGTCGGTGTTGGGGAGCGCGAAGCGCTTGCCCGGGGTTCCGCCGGTGAGCAGGAACTGGCCCATGGAGGCCGCCATGCCCATACCGATGGTGACGACGTCGTTCGGGATGTACTGCATGGTGTCGTAGACCGCCATGCCGGCCGTCACCGAGCCGCCGGGGCTGTTGATGTACAGGTAGATGTCCTTCTCCGGCTCGGCGGCCAGGAGCAGGAGCTGCGCCGTGATCTTGTTCGCGATGTCGTCGTCTACCTGCTGGCCGAGGAAGATGATGCGCTCGCCGAGCAGCCGGTTGTAGACATGGTCGCCGAGGCCGCCACCGATGGACGGCTCACCCGCGGCGTAAGGCTTCAGATTCGTCACGTATCCACCTGCTCGTCTCCGACGGCCATGTGCCGTCTCAGCGTCTCGTTCTGGGGCGCGGACCAACCGTGCGGACGATGTCCACCGGCGTCGGGTACTCCCGTGCCCTCGTATTCATGGACCCTAACGCGCAGGTAGGACAACGCCATCCCGCTTCCCGAACTGTTCGCTCGGAGCGCAAGGTCCCGGGGGTCCCGGGCGGGCATGCCGAAGGGCCCGCACGCAGCCGCGTACGGGCCCTTCGGGCCGTGCTCCGGTACCGCTCCGGGGGTGTGCCCCGGCTAGGCCCGGCAGGTGTTACTTGGCCTCGTCGGCCGCGATCTCGCCGTCGGCCTCGACCGCGTTCTCGACGGTCTCGGCGGCCTGCTCGACCGTGTTCTCGTCGTCCTCGTCGTCCGAGAGGTCGACGACCTCACCGTTGGTGTCGGTGACCTTGGCGGCCTCGACGACGGCCGCGAGGGCCTTGCCGCGGGCGACCTCGCCGACGAGCATCGGAACCTGGCCACCCTCGACGACGGCCTGGGCGAACTGGTCGGGGGACATGCCGGAGGAAGCGGCGCGACGCATGAGGTGCTCGGTGAGCTCCTCCTGGTTGACGTTCAGCTTCTCCTTGTTGACCAGCTCGTCGAGGACGAACTGGGTCTTGATGCCCTTGATCGCCTGCTCGGCGGTCTCGGCGTCGAACTCCTCGACCGTCTTGCCCTGGATCTCGAGGTACTTCTCGATGGACAGGCCCATCTGGCCGAGCTGGTGGTGCTCGAGGTTGTGCTTGCGGGTCTGGACCTCGTCCGCGAGGAGCTTCTCGGGGATCGGGACCTCGACGAGCTCCAGCAGCTTCTCCAGGACGCGCTCCTGGGCCTGCGTGGCCTGGTCGTACTGCTTCATGTTCTCAAGGCGCTTGCGGCTGTCGGCCTTGAGCTCTTCGAGGGTGTCGAACTCGCTCGCCATGCCGGCGAACTCGTCGTCCAGCTCCGGCAGCTCACGGGCGGAAACCTTGGTGACCTTGACGGTGACCTCGGCGTCCTTGCCCTCGGCGGAGCCGCCCTTCAGCTGGGAGGTGAAGGTGGCCTCGCCACCGGCCTCCAGGCCCTTGACGGCCTCGTCGATGCCTTCGAGAAGCTCACCAGAGCCGATGGTGTAGGAGACGTCCTGGGCGACACCGTCCTCCAGCACCTCGCCGTCGACCTTGGCTTCGAGGTCGATGGTGACGACGTCGCCGTCCTCCGCCGCGCGCTCGACGTCCTTGGTGGACGCGAAGCGGCCGCGCAGCTGCTCGACCGACTTCTCGACGTCCTCGTCCGAGACCTCGACGGCGTCCACGGTGACCTCGATGCCGGAGTAGTCCGGGATCTCGATCGCGGGGCGGATGTCGACCTCGGCGGTGAAGGCCAGCAGTTCGCCGTCCTTCAGCTCCGTGATGTCGACCTCGGGCTGGCCCAGCGGGTTCAGGTCGGCCTCGTTGACCGCCTCGGTGTAGAACTTCGGGAGGGCGTCGTTGACGGCCTCCTCCAGCACCGCACCGCGGCCGAAGCGCTGGTCGATGACCCGGGCGGGGATCTTGCCCTTGCGGAAGCCCTTCACCGTGACCTGCTGGTTGATCTTCTTGTAGGCCGCGTCGAGGCTGTCCTTGAGCTCCTCGAAGGGCACCTCAACAGTGAGCCGAACCCGAGTCGGGTTCAGGGTCTCCACGGCGCTCTTCACGGTTTGGTCTCCTTGGTGGCTGACTGCTGGGGGTCTCCGCCGTCACGCTGTGATTCAGCGGTTCGGTGGATCGGGCCCGGTACATCAGACACACGGGCACGCAGCTTGCATAGTAACCGCAAGCGGCAATCAGCCCACAACGCGATCATCAACGCGAGGTCGCGAGATCTGTCGGAGACACTGCTGGTCGGGGTGGCCGGATTCGAACCGACGACCTTCCGCTCCCAAAGCGGACGCGCTACCAAGCTGCGCCACACCCCGTCGGTGCGACACGTAGGGTACATGCCCGAAGACCCTTTGCCGCGCGGTGTTTCCACGGAACCCCCGCCCCGCGCACACGCGGGCCCGCAATGAGGTGTGCGATGCCCCGCCGCGACCCGCTAGGATGCTGTTCGTGCCGCGCTCCCCGGATCCGCGGCGCACGCTGTGCGGGCGTAGCTCAATGGTAGAGCCCTAGTCTTCCAAACTAGCTACGCGGGTTCGATTCCCGTCGCCCGCTCTTTATGGCTCAGGGCCAGGTCAGAGGATGTTTCCTCGACCTGGCCCTGATGCGTTTCCTGGATCTCCGAACCCTTGACGGCGCGGACCGGGCCATGAGGTGATCACCACATCATCGGCCGCATTGAGGGTGGGAAATTGATCGGGCACTACATCGCGGCGCAGGAGGCGACTTCGCCGAGCAGCATGTTCCGGCTCGCCGCGATGTTCATTCCTGCCGGGGCCTTCTGCGTCTACCGGGCCGGCCGGCTCAAGCTCGCGCCGCGCGGGGGGACGACCGGAATGACGCTCGCGCGGCGGTTCGTGCTCATCGGTGGCTGGTTCGTCGCGGGCTTCGGCGCGCTCGCGCTGATCACGGGGATCGGTCTCGCCGCGACCACCTGACCGCGGCCCGTTTCCGGCCGCGGCCCGGCGCTTCGGAGTCCGGAGTCCGTGGTTCGGATCAGAGCTTGATGCCGGCGATCGTGGTGGCCAGGGAGTCCAGGAAGTTGTTGACGTCCGGGGCGATGGAGCTGGACGCGAGGAAGAAGCCGAAGAGGACCGCGACGATCGCGGGGCCGGCCTTGAGGTGATTTCCGCGGACGAGCACCACGAGGATGATCGCCAACAGAACCACTACTGACAGCGAAATGGCCACTTCTGATCACACCTTCGGTCGTCCCCTGGTCGGCCCGGGGCACGATCAGGCGTACCCCCACATGGACCATCCTCCCACCAACGCGCCCCGGCTATCCGTCTCGTGACGAATCGGCAGTGGCGCGTTTGCCTCAGGGGGCCTTGAGGCCCAGGAGGGAGCGGACGTAGAGGTACTTAACGGACAGGCGCTCCCGGGTCGGGGCGTCCAGGACCGCCAGGCGGGCCGGGTCCGCGTTGTGCGCGAGGTCGGCTTCCTTGACCAGCAGGGCGCCCGGGGTGGCGAGGATGCGGGCCGTGTACTCCTCGACCGGTTCGCCGGGGCGTTTGGTCAGGGCGAGGACCATCTCCTTGACGGATTGCGGGAGTCCGGCGGATTCCAGCCAGGCCGGAGTGAGGGCGTCGTCCTCGATCGAGTCGTGGAGCCAGGCCGCCGCCTGCTGTGCGTCCGACCCGCCGCGGGCGCGGACCCCCTCGGCCACGGCCGCGAGGTGTTCCGCGTACGGCCGGCCGGCCTTGTCGGTCTGGCCCTCGTGCGCGGCGCGGGCCAGGGCCTCGACCTCGGCGAGGGTCAGGGGTGTTAGGGGTGTTAGGGGCGTCAGGTGGTGGCGGTCGGTCATCCGAGCTCCTTCGCCGCAGTGTGCAGGGCCTGCGCCACCCGGCGCACATCCGCCTGCGTGGTACGCCAGTTGGAGAACGCGGCGCGCAGGGCGGGGGTTCCCGCGTAGACGGTGGGGGTGAGGAAGACCTCCGGGCCCACCGCTTCGCGCAGGGCGGTGAGACGGGCCGTGGTGGGGGCCTCGGCGAGGGTGAAGCAGACGACGTTCAGGCGGACCGGGGCCAGGACCGTGAAGGACGGATCTGCGGAGAGGGAATCGCCGAGGGCGCGGGCGCAGGCGATGTCCCGTTCGACGATCTCCCGGTGGCCCTCGCGGCCGTAGGCGCGCAGCGTGAACCAGGCGGCCAGGGCCCGCAGCCGGTGGGAGTTCTCCGGGGTGAGGTGCACCAGGTCGGGGTGGTCGCCGAGGGGGCCCAGGTAGGCGGCCGAGTTCTGGAAGACGCGGGCCTGGAGGTCGCGGCGGCGGGTGAACTGCACGGCGCTGTCGTAGGGGACGTTGAGCCACTTGTGGAGGTCGACGCAGACGGAGTCGGAGGCGTCGAGTCCGGCGGTGAGGTGGGCGTGTTCCGGGGAGAGCGCGGCGAACGCGCCGAAGGCGGCGTCCGTGTGCAGCCAGAAGTCGTGGCGTTCGCGCAGGGCCGCGATGGCGCGCAGGTCGTCGAAGTCCACGGAGTTGACGGTGCCGGCGTTCGCGACGACGACGGCGGGGCGGCCCGGCTCGTCGGCGAGGGCGCGTTCCAGGGCCGCGGGGTCGACGGCCTCGCGGCCGGGCAGGGTCGGTACGGGGACCAGGGCGCGGCGGCCGAGGCCGAGGACGGAGAGGGCCTTGGCGATGGAGGAGTGCGGGGCGCCGGACAGCACCCGGACCGGGCCGAGCGCGGCCGCGCCGTCCTCGGCCGGACAGACGCCGAGGCGTTCGCCCAGCCATTCGCGGGCGATGGCGAGGCCGGTGGTGTTGGACATGGTGGCGCCGCTGACGAAGGTGCCGGTGTGCGCGTCGGAGAGGCCGAAGAGCTCGCGGAGCCAGCCGACGGTTTCGCGTTCGAGGTCCTGACCGCCGCCGTCCAGGGCGGAGTTGGAGTTCTGGTCGTGCGCCGCGGTCAGCCAGTCGCCCGCGAGGGCGGCGGGGGTGGCGCCGCCGGTGACGAAGCCGAGGTAGCGGGGTCCGGCGGAGGCCGACAGTCGCGGGGCCCAGCGTCCGGCGAAGGCCGCGAGGGCCTCCTCGGTGCCCGTCCCGCGCTCGGGCAGCGGCTCCGGAGCCGGGGGGCCGTCCTGGAGGGGCGCTACGACGGGACGCACGTCCAGTGCCGCGAGGGCCGCGGCGGCGGCGTCGCGGGTGGCGTCGAGCAGTGCGGGGAATCGGGCCAGGTCAGCGGCGAGGGTGCGGTCCATGGGGGCAGGGTAGGCGCCCCGCGGGGGCGTCGGACCGGCCAATCGGGGGCGAGTGGCCCGGGCTCCGGGCCGTGGACCCGGTGCTTGGGGCTCCGGCGGGCCGGATCCGCCGCGCCTTAGGGTCGGGGGATGACGTGGAGACGGTGGGGGCGGGCCCTGGGCGGGGCGGGAGTTCTGGTGACGGTGCTGGCGGGGTGCGATACCCCGCCGGCGCCTCCGGCGGCGCCGGGGCCGACTGTCGGCAACCCCTTGGGTAGCCCTCGGGCGGGGGCGACGGCGGGGGCCGGGGCGGGGGCCTCTTCGGCCGGGGAGGCGTGTCCCGAGGGCGGGGTGCGGCTGGTCGAGGGGGACGGGAGCGCCGCCATGGGGTTGCGGGCGGAGTCCGTGCAGTTGGTCAACTGCGGGACGCAGCCCTACGTGGTGGAGGGGTATCCGCAGCTGCGGCTGCTCGACAAGGCGCAGGCGCCCGTGGAAGTGACCGTGGCGCACGGCTCGGCGGGCATCACCACCGGGGCGGCGAACGTGGACGCTCCCCCGCAGGAGGTGGTCATCGCGCCGGGGCGGGCCGCGTATGTGCCGATGGTGTGGCGCAACCTCGTCACGGAGACGGACGTCGTGGCGGCGGAGGGGTGGGTGCTGGAGGTCACCCCGCGGCCGGGTGCGCCGAAGCTGGTGCTGCGGCTCAGTCGGCCGGTTGATCTGGGGAACACCGGGAAACTCGGGATCGGGCCTTGGACGGCGCTCGTGCGGTGAGGACCGGGGGTGGGGGGCCTCCGGGGGTGGGCGGCCCTGCGGGGCTTGTCCCCTACCCGCCCTTCCACCGTTCCCCGGGCGCTGCCCGGACCCGGTCCTCAAACGCCGGACGGGCTGGAAGAGCCCGGGGCGGAGCACGCCGGATGGGCTGAGAGCCCGAGGCGGCGCCCCGGGGCGGGGCGCGGCGGATGGGCCGAAGGGGACCGGGGCGGAGACGCCCGGGGCGGTGGTCGGTGGGTGGTGGTTCAGGGGCGGTGCAGGCGGAGCGCGCGGCGGGCCGGGAGGGAGGTGGCCGTCAGGGTGAGGGCCACCGCGGCGGCTGCGAAGGAGGCGTAGAGGGCGGGTGGGACGTAGGGGCCGGTGCCCGTCAGGGCCTTGGTCAGGGGGATGAGGGTGGCCAGGGCGATGGCCGAGCCGAGGGTGATGCCGGCGCCGCTGACCAGGAGGGCTTCCCAGCGGAGCATCCGCAGCACCTGGCGGCGGGTGGAGCCGACCAGGCGCAGCATGCGCAGTTCGCGGCGGCGGTCGAGGACGGTCATCACCAGGGTGTTGGCGGCGGCGACGGCCGCGAAGCCGCCGAGGACGGCCGCCATGGTGGTGTTGGCCCAGGCGTTGAGTTCGCGGTCCAGGCTCTGGGCGGTGGTCCAGGCGGAGGCGGACTGCGCCGGGCCGGCTCCGGCCGGGACGGGGCCGCGGATCAGGAGTTCGGTGGGGCGTCCGGCGGTGGTGTGGCCGGCCAGGTTGGCGGCGGGCAGGGTGACCTCGCCGAGGCCGAGGCCGCGGGAGTAGACGGCCACGATCTCGGGGGTGGTGCGGGTGCCGTCGGGCAGGCGCAGGTCCATGCGGTCGCCGACGCCGGCGTGGGCGGCGTCGGCGAGGGTCCGGTCGACGGCCACCGTGCCGGGGGCCAGGCGGGAGAGGTTCCCCGAGCGCACGCCCAGGTCCTGGACGGTGGTGATGTCCCCGGCGACGCCCTGCGCGGTGGCGCTCTGGATCCAGCGGTCCGAGCCGGAGCCGACGACGGCCAGGACGGAGGTGCGGGTGATGGCGACGGCCCCGCCCGCGACCGCCCGGTCCGGGTCGCGCGGATCGGTGACGACGTGGTCGGCGAGGAGCCCGGTCTCCTGCTGTCGCTGTACGGCCCGGTCCTGGCTGGTGTGGAGGAAGACCAGCGTGGAGGAGAAGGCGATGGCGAGCACGATCGGGGTGATCGCGGAGGCGAGGCGGCGGGCGTGGGCACGGGAGTTGGCGGCGGCCAGCGCGCCGGCGGCTCCCCCGGCGCGCAGCGGGAGCCCGAAGAGGCCGGCGCAGAGGCGGGCGACGAGCGGGCCGAGCAGGGCCACGGCGAGCATGAAGAGCATGACGACGCCGAGCGAGGTGTTGGCGGCGTCGGGGCCGCTGCCGGTGGCGGCCAGCCCCGCGCAGACGGCCCCGCCGGCCAGGGCGGCGAGGCCGAGGGGGGTACGGATCCACCCGGGCCGCAGGCGTTCCTCGGCGGCCGCGGCGAGGGCCTGGCCGGGGCGGATGCGGGCGGGGCGGCGGGATGCGGCCCAGCCGGCGAGCAGGGCGGCGGCGAGTCCGATGCCGATGGCGGCGGCCAGGGGGATCCAGGAGACGGCCAGGTCTACCCCGTCCGGGACGGCGCCCTTCGCCTTGAGCTGTCCGAACCACCAGGAGGCGAGGGCGATGCCGGGTACGCAGCCCAGCGCGCCCGCGAGCGGCGCGACGAGCAGGGCTTCGGTGGCGACCGTGCGCCGGATCTGGCGCGGGGTGGCTCCGAGGGCGCGCAGCAGGGCGAACTCGCGGGAGCGCTGCCCGACGGAGAGCGCGACGGTGCCCGCGGCCGTGAAGACGGCGACGAGGGTGGCGATGCCGCCGAAGGATCCGCCGAGGGCGGTCAGGATCTCCTTCGCACCGGCGAGCTCCGGGTCCATGGCACGGTCCGGCCCGGTCAGGACCTGGGCCCGGCCGTCGACGGCGGCCCGCACCCGCTCGGGGTCGGCGCCGAAGACGGCGATGGCGTCGAGTGCGCCGGGGTGTCCGGACAGGGTGCGCGCTTCGGCGTCGGAGAACCAGGCCCCGGGCCGGTCGGTGCGCCCGACGACCCGGAACTCCCGCTCCCCCGCCGGGGTGGCGAGCGTGACCCGGCCGGGCCCGTCGGCCGCCTCCCCGGCGGCTGCGCCCGCGGCCCCGCCCAGCACGACTTCGCCCGGACCGGCCGGGGCGCGGCCCGCGCGCAGCTCCGTAGGGCTGAAGGCGGTGGAGCCCCAGCCGTAGGCCTCGAGGACGGCGCCGGCCCCGGCTCCCGCGGCCGCCCGGGTCTCGTCCCGCACGGGGAACACCACGTCGGGCACCGCCCGTCCCAGGGGCGCCAGTCGGGCCAGGAGCGCGGCGTCGACCCGGGCGTGCTCCGGGACCTGCGCGGTGGTCTCGTAGGAGCCCTCGCCGCTGCCCACCCGCAGGCGTGCCTGCTGATCGGCGGCGACGACCACGGGGGCCTCGGCGTAGCGGGTCGGCGGGAGGCTCGCGCGCGCTCCGCTCTCCAGGAGGATCCCGCAGGCGGAAACGATGGCGACGGTCATGAGCAGGGCGATGAAGGTGCCGGCGAAGGCCGCGGGGCGAAAGCGCAGTGCCGCGCGGGCCAGGCCGTTGGGGCGCGGGGACATCAGGCGGCAGCTCCCGCGAACACCGGGCGGGCGGTGAGCGTGGTCATCCTGGCCGCGATCGTGGCGGCGGAGCTGCGCGGGAGCCGGTCCGCGATCAGGCCGTCGGCGAGGAAGAGCACCTGGTCGGCGTGGGCGGCGGCGGCCGGGTCGTGGGTGACCATGACCACGGTGGCGCCGAGGGTGTCCACGGCAGTGCGGAGCAGCCCGAGCACCTCGGAGGCGGTGGTGGTGTCGAGGGCTCCGGTGGGCTCGTCGGCGAAGACCACGTCGGGACGGGTGACCAGGGCGCGGGCGATGGCCACGCGCTGCTGCTGGCCGCCGGAGAGTTCGGCCGGCCGGCGCCGTCCCTTGCCCTCCAGGCCGACGCGGGCGAGCAGGTCGGCGGCGCGCGCGGTGTCCTGACGGCCGCCGGCCAGGCGCATCGGGAGCAGGACGTTCTGCTCGACGGTGAGGGAGGGCAGCAGGTTGAAGGCCTGGAAGACGAAGCCGAGGCGGCTGCGGCGGAGCTCGGTGAGCTGGTTCTCGTTCATGCCGGTGATCTCGGTGCCGCCGAGGCGGACGGAACCCTCGGTGGGGAGGTCGAGGCCCGCGGCGCACTGGAGGAAGGTGGACTTGCCGGAGCCGGAAGGACCCATCACGGCGGTGAAGCTGCCGCGGGGCAGGCTGAGGTCGATCCCGCGCAGCGCGTGGACCGCGGAGGTGCCGCGGCCGTACCTCCGCCGGACGCCGCGCAGCTCGACGGCCGGGGTGGGCTGCCCGGCCTGCCGCGGTTGCTGCTCGGCCTGCCGCTTGCTGCGCCGGAGCCCCATGGTGTGCCGCCTTCCGTGCCGGTCGACCACCCGGTGGTGATCGTGCCTGTGACGCTACGGAGGGCGGTGGGGCGGTGACCATGGCGGAAGCTGGCGGACCGGTGGTGGGGTAAACCCGACCATCGGTCCGGGGTCGGGCGGCGGCGGCGGCCGTGGCCGTGGCGGGCCCCGCCCTGCGGAGCGTTGCCCTGCGGGGCTGTCCCCTACCCGCCCTTCCACCGTTCCCTGGGGCTCCGCCCCAGACCCCGCGCCTCAAACGCCGGCAAGGCTGGATCTTCCAGCCCGTCCGGCGTTTGAGGACCGGGTCCGGGCGGAGCCCGGGGAACGGTGGAAGGGCGGGTAGGGGACCACGCCCCGCAGGGCCGACCCACCCGCACCCGCCCACCGGGCACGCGGCCGGACGGCAGTGGCGGCACCCCCGCCCGGCCACCGACGGACGGAGTCCGGCGCAGCGGCGCGAAGCCGGGGAGGCCCGCCAGGGCCGAGCCGTGCGAGCGGCGCGTTAAAAAGGAGAGCGGCGGATCAGGAGCAGCGCGCGGTCGTCGTTGACGTCCTTGGCGACCTTTTCGATCAGGTGCCAGGTCGCGCCCTCCCAGCCGGCGGCGACGTAGCGGTCGGCCTCGCCGGTGAGGCGGTCCATGCCCTCGCTGATGTCGCGTTCGGCGGTCTCGACGAGGCCGTCGGTGAAGAGCATCAGGACGTCGCCGCGCCGCAGGTTCCCTTGGGCCGGGACGAATTCGGCTCCGTCGTAGACGCCGAGGAGCGGGCCCTCGCCGGAGACCTCCTGCCAGCGGCCGGTGCCCGCGCTGAGTTGGAGGGCGGGCAGGTGTCCGGCGGAGAGGAGTTCGTAGTCGCCTGTCTCCAGGTCGAGGACGAGGTGGATGGAGGTGGCGAAGCCCTCGTCCCAGTCCTGGCGGAGCAGGTAGCCGTTGGCGGCGGGCAGGAACCCGTGCGGCGGGAGGGCGCCGAGGAGGCCGCCGAAGGCGCCCGAGAGGAGGAGGGCGCGGGAGCCCGCCTCCATGCCCTTGCCGGAGACGTCGGTGAGGACGATCTCCAGGGTGCGGCCGCCGTTGGTGCGGGCGGCGACCACGAAGTCTCCGGAGAAGGACTGGCCGCCGGCCGGGCGCAGGGCCATCTCGCGGTGCCAGCCGCGCGGCAGGGCGGGCAGCTTGCTCTGGACCCGGATGCGTTCGCGCAGGTCGAAGAGCATGGTGCCGCCGCGCCGCCAGGGCACTCCGACGCGGCTGCGGAACTGGGCGATGACCAGCCCGAAGAATCCGCAGGCGGCGACGACCAGCACGGTGCCGGGGGTGACCCGGGCGGGGCCCTGGGTGTACGGACCGAGGACCAGGGCTTCGACGATGAGCGCGGCCGCGGAGGCCGCGTACAGGGCGAGGAGGCTGGCGGGGCGCAGCAGCAGGCCGCCCGCGACGATGGGCAGGACCAGTGCGGAGGGCGAGAACCAGACGGGCAGCATCAGGGTGCCGCAGGCGATGGCGGGGATGGTGAGCAGCAGTCCGCCGAAGGCGAGCCAGTCGGAGGCGTCGCCGCGGAAGTAGTCGACGGCGGATTTGCGCAGGGCGGTGCGGGCCCGGTGCGACAGCATGCGCGTCCGGGCCAGGAGAGTCTCCACGCGTGCTCCGGCCATTGCTTCGGGACCCTATCCATCCTGGCTGTGCGCGCGCAGGGGTACCCCCTGAGATGGGCCCATCGGCAACCGAAAAGAGATCGACCGGGACGGATTGCCCTGATAGGGATGGCCGTATGGCTCTTGAGATGCGCGTTTTGCAAGCTGATGAGTGGGATGTCTGGTACGACCATCTGGAACTGGCGTTCGGTGGGGTGCCGGAATCCGCTGAGGAGCGCGAGCTGTACAAGTCGCTCACCGAGACGGAGCGCTCCCTCGGCGTCTGGGACGCAGAGACCTGCGTGGGCTCGGCCGGGGCCTTCTCCTTCCGCCTCTCCGTGCCGGGCGGGGCGCTCGTGCCCGCCGCCGGTGTCACGATGGTGGGCGTCTCCCCCACCCACCGCAGGCGCGGGGTGCTGACCTCGCTGATGCGCCGGCAATTGGACGACGTCCGTGCGGGTGGTGAACCGCTCGCCGTGCTGACGGCCTCGGATCCGGCGATCTACGGGCGCTTCGGCTACGGCACGGGCGCGTACTCGATGTCGGTGGAAATCGACACCACCCGCGTACGGCTCTCCGTGCCGCCGGGGACCGACGACGTACGGCTGCGGCTGGTCGATCCGCGCAAGGCGCTGGCCGACTGCGAGCGGGTCTACGCGGCGCTGGTCGCGGGCCGTCCCGGGATGCCGGCCCGGCAGCCGGGGTGGGAGCAGCAGGCGCTGCTGGACCCGGAGTCCTCCCGCAACGGCGCGTCTCCGCTGAAGTGCGTGGTCGCCGAGCGGGCGGACGGCGAGGTGGTCGGGTACGCCCGCTACCGGGTCAAGGACGACTGGGAGCTGTCCGGCTCGGACGGCAAGGTGGACGTCGCCGATCTCGACGCGCTCGACCCGGCGGTGTACGCGGCGCTGTGGCGGTACGTGTTCTCCATCGACCTGACCTGGACCGTCCGGGCCAACAAGCGGCCGGCGGACGATGCGCTGCTCCACCTGGTCTCCGATGTCCGCAGGACCCGGGCGCGGCTGCGCGACTCCCTGCACGTGCGGCTCGTGGACCTGCCGGCGGCGCTGATCGCGCGGAGCTACGGGGCTCCGCTGGACGTGGTGCTGGAGGTCGAGGACGCGTTCTGCCCGTGGAACGCGGGGCGCTGGCGGCTGTCCGCCGGCGCGGACGGGGCCGCCACCTGTACCCGGACGGAGGACCCGGCCGATCTGGAACTGTCGGTTCGGGAGCTCGGGGCGGCGTATCTGGGCGGCACCACCCTGAACTCGCTGGCCGCGGCCGGCCTGGTGCGGGAGGTCCGCGCGGGGGCGCTCACGGCGGCGTCGCGGGGCTTCGCCGGCGACGTGGCCCCCTGGCTGCCGCACGGCTTCTAGCGCGGCGGAGGCCCGGCCGGCTCCGCCCCGGGGCGCCCGGCGGGCCTCCGGCACCGCCGGGCTGCACCGCCCGCTCCCGTTCCCGCGGCTAGCGGCCCTGGCACCCCGGGCACCAGAAGAGGTTGCGGGCGGCGAGACCGGCGGTGCGGATCTCGCCCCCGCAGATGTGGCAGGGCATGTTCGCCCTCCGGTAGACGTACACCTCGCCGCCGTGGTCGTCCACCCTCGGCGGGCGGCCCATGGCTTCCGGCAGGTGCTCGTCACGCACGGTGTCGATCCGGTTGTTGCGCACGCCCTCGCGCATGAGCAGCACCAGATCGGCCCAGATCGCGTCCCACTCGCGGCGGGTCAGGTCCTTGCCCGGGCGGTACGGGTCGATTCCGTGCCGGAAGAGCACCTCGGCGCGGTAGACGTTGCCGACGCCCGCGACGACCTTCTGGTCCATCAGCAGGGCGGCGACGGTGGTGCGGGAGCGGGAGATCCGGGCCCAGGCGCGGTCCGGGTCGTCGGCCGGGCGCAGCGGGTCCGGGCCGAGGCGGTCGTGTATCGCCTTCTTCTCGCCCTCGCCGATCAGCGCGCAGGCGGTGGGGCCGCGCAGGTCGGCGTAGTGCTCCTCGTTCAGCAACCGCAGCCGGACCGTGTCGGTGGCCGGCGGGGCCGGGGCGGGCCCGAAGCCGAGCTTGCCGAAGAGGCCGAGGTGGATGTGGATCCAGGCGTCGCCGAGCTCCAGGAACAGGTGCTTGCCGTGCGCCTCGGCCGATTCCAGCTCGCGGCCGTCGAGCAGGGCCGCGCTCTCGGCGAACCGGCCCTGGGGGCTGCTCACCCGGACCGTGCGGGCGGCGAAGCGCTCGGTGTGGTCCTCGGCGAGGCGGTGGATCGTATGCCCCTCGGGCACGGCGGTACTCCTCGGAAAAGAAAAACCGGCCGCGCCGCCCCGGAAGGCGCCGCGGCCGGAAAGCGGGATCAGCCCTGCGGGTGGTGCGCCGGGATCGGGGGCAGCTCGCCGGTGGTCTCGTAGGCGGAGAGCATGTCGATGCGCCGGGTGTGGCGCTCCTCGCCGGAGTACGGGGTCGCCAGGAACGCCTCGATGAAGGAGACGGCCTCGTCCTGCGTGTGCATCCGGCCGCCGACGGAGATGACGTTGGCGTTGTTGTGCTCGCGGCCGAGCTTCGCGGTGTCGACGCTCCAGGCCAGGATGGCGCGGACGCCCTTGACCTTGTTCGCGGCGATCTGCTCGCCGTTGCCGGAGCCGCCGATCACGATGCCGAGGGCGTCGGCGTCCGCGGCGGTCTGCTCCGCGGCGCGCAGGCAGAACGGCGGGTAGTCGTCCACCGCGTCGTAGATGTGGGGCCCGCAGTCGACGGGCTCGTGGCCGTTGTTCTTGAGCCAGTCCACCAGGTGGTTCTTGAGCTCAAAGCCGGCATGGTCGGATCCGAGGTACACGCGCATGGGTCGAGTGTGGCACGAGCGCCCCCGACGGGCCGCAGCGGGTGTCGCGTAAGTCACTTCTAAAGCTCAAGTAAACCCAAAGGACGCAGATGGGACACGGTGGGACCTAGGTCCTGGACGTTCGCCCTATCGCAACGATCCGGATTGGGGTCTTCCGTCCTGCGTTCATCTCAGGTTTGAATGCCCGGGCTCGCACCCCGAGAACCTAAGGATCCGTCCATGAGTTCCACGACGACCCTTCAGAAGGCAGGCGACCCGACCGGTGAACCCGGTTCCGCCCAGCCCTCCGATGGCCTGAAGGCCGGTCTCAAGAACCGCCACCTGTCCATGATCGCCATCGGCGGCGTCATCGGCGCCGGCCTCTTCGTCGGCTCCGGCGGCGGTATCGCCAAAACCGGTCCCGCCATCCTGATCTCCTACGCGCTGGTCGGCGCGATGGTCGTCTTCGTCATGCGGATGCTGGGCGAGATGGCCGCCGCCAGCCCGAACTCCGGGTCCTTCTCCGCGTACGCCGACCGCGCGCTCGGCCGCTGGGCCGGTTTCTCCATCGGCTGGCTGTACTGGTTCTTCTGGGTCGTCGTGCTGGCCGTGGAGGCCACCGCCGGGGCCGTGATCCTCGAAGGCTGGGTGCCGGCCGTCCCGCAGTGGGCCTGGGCCCTGATCGTGATGGCGGTGCTGACGGTCACCAACCTCGGCTCGGTCGCCTCGTACGGCGAGTTCGAGTTCTGGTTCGCCGGCATCAAGGTCGTCGCCATCGGCGGCTTCGTGATCATCGGCATGCTGGCCGTCTTCGGCGTGCTGCCGGGCTCGGACAACCCGGGCGCGGGCTTCGCGCACCTCACCGACACCGGCGGGTTCATGCCGAACGGCTGGGGTTCGGTCCTCACCGGTGTGCTGATGGTCGTCTTCTCCTTCATGGGCAGCGAGATCGTCACGCTGGCCGCCGGCGAGTCCGAGGACCCGCGGCGCGCGGTCACCAAGGCCACCAACTCGGTGATCTGGCGGATCGGCGTCTTCTACTTGGGCTCGATCTTCATCGTCCTGACCCTGCTGCCGTGGAACGACAAGTCGATCACCGAGAAGGGCTCGTACGTCGCCGCCCTGGACTCGATCGGCATCGCGCACGCCGGACAGATCATGAACGTGATCGTGCTGACGGCCGTGCTGTCCTGCCTGAACTCGGGCCTGTACACCGCCTCCCGCATGGCCTTCTCGCTGGGCGAGCGCGGCGATGCCCCCAAGGCCTTCGCCAAGGTGAGCAAGCGGGGCGTACCGACGGCCGCGATCCTGGGCTCGGTGGTCTTCGGCTTCGTCGCCGTCTACTTCAACTACGCCTTCAAGGACACCGTCTTCAGCTTCCTGCTGAACGCCTCGGGCGCGATCGCGCTGTTCGTGTGGCTGGTGATCTGCCTGACCCAGCTGCGGATGCGCGGGATCCTGATGCGCGAGGCTCCGGAGAAGGTGACGGTGAAGATGTGGTTCTTCCCGTACCTGACCTGGGCCACCGCCGCGATGATCACCTTCGTCCTGGGCTACATGGTCTACGACAAGGACAACCGCGAGACCGTCCTGGTGTCGCTGCTGGTGGCGGCCGTGGTGATCGTCATCGGCGTGGTCCGCGACGTGCGCCGCAAGGCCGCCGCGCGCCTCGCCGCGTAACCGCGCGGACGTAGGAACGTAGGCACGACGCAAGCAGCCCCGGACCGCCCTCGCGGTCCGGGGCTGCCGCCGTCTGTACCCTCGGCCCGGTGCCCCGCAATGCGAAGAAGCCCCGCCGGCTGGTCGTCGACGGGCGCGTGTACATGTGGACGATGAGCCACCGTCACCGCCGGGACGAGGACGGCCGGGCCGTGGACTGCCGCCAGACCCTCACCCTGTCCCCGCAGCCCTCCGGCAGCGGCGGCCCGCTGCGCGTCGTCTTCGCCGACGGCCCCGGCCGGTACGTCCCGGGCGGGGCCCCCTTCGGTTCCGGGGACGTGGGCTTCACCCGGGGCGCCGACCTGAACCTGCACGAACCGCGCGCCGTACGGGCCCTGCTGGACGAGGCCCTGGCCCGCGGCTGGCGGCCCGACGACCGCCGACCGGTGGAGGTCGACGGCTGGACCCTGATCGAGGCCGCGGCCCTCCGGGCCGGGGGCACCGGCACCGGCACCGGCACCGGCACCGGCCCCACGGCTCCGTAGGGTCCGCGTACGGCGTCAGCCGCGGCGGCCCACCAGCTTCCAGGCGGCCGGCAGCAGGCCCATCGCCAGCGCGGCCTTGAGCGCGTCGCCGATCAGGAAGGGCGTCAGCCCCGCCGCGACGGCCGCGCCGAAGGTCATTCCGGTGGACAGCGCGAGGTAGGGGACGCCGACCCCGTAGATGACGGCGGAGCCCAGCACCATCGTGCCCGCGGTCCGCAGGACCGAGCGGTCGGAGCCGCGCCGCGCGAGGGCGCCGACGACGGTGGCGGCGAGCAGCATGCCGAGTACGTAGCCGAAGGAGGCCCCGCCCGCGCCGGAGGTGCCGCCCGCGAACCACGGCACGCCGGCCATGCCGACGAGGGCGTAGAGGGCGAGCGAGAGGAAGCCGCGGCGGGCGCCGAGGGCGGTGCCCACCAGGAGCGCGGCGAAGGTCTGGCCGGTGACGGGGACCGGGGAGCCGGGGACGGGCACGGCGATCTGCGCGGCCAGTCCGGTGAGCGCGGCTCCGCCGGCGACGAGCGCGATGTCGCGGACGCGGCTCGCGCTCGCGGGCAGCAGGTCGGCGAGGACGGCGCCGGGCCGGAAGGAGACGGAAGCAGTGCTCATGACGGGGGCTCCGCGAAGATCGTGGCGAGAAGGACGATCACCGACGTTAGTCCCGGTACCGGCGTCGCCCCAGGGTCGCCCGGGACAAAGCCGCGCTGCCCGGTTTGGTGGGGAGTGCACAAAGACCCGGCTCGACGCCCGAGTTGAAGTGATCCGGATCACGACCCACTAGCGACTGGTCGTCCGTTTTGCGCGGAGGGAGGCTCTGCGGGGAGACTGTGGGGTCCCTCCAATCCTCGCGGCCCCCACCGCCACCAGGCCACAGAGAGTACGAGCACCCCTCATGCGCGACCGCCTGCCCGAACCGACCTCCCCCGTAGACGTTTCGTCACCGGAACCCCTGAGCCACAGCCTCAAGCAGCGCCACCTG
Source organism: Streptomyces sp. NBC_00454 (assembly GCF_041434015.1). Classification (GTDB taxonomy): domain Bacteria; phylum Actinomycetota; class Actinomycetes; order Streptomycetales; family Streptomycetaceae; genus Streptomyces. Next base: position 2,596,496 of record NZ_CP107907.1, read on the forward strand.
ACCATGCTGGGCCTCGGCGGTGTGATCGGCGCCGGGCTGTTCGTCGGCTCCGGCGCGGGCATCACCATCGCGGGTCCCGCGATCATCTGCTCGTACCTGCTCGCGGGCGTCCTGGCGATGCTGGTGATGCGGGCGCTCGGCGAGATGTCGGCGGCGATGCCCGCCTCCGGTTCCTTCTCCGTCTACGCCGAGAAGGCGCTGGGCCGGTGGGCCGGTTTCTCGGCGGGCTGGCTGTACTGGTTCCTGCTGGTCGTGGTGCTGGCCGTGGAGGCGACGGCGGCGGCGAAGATCGCCAGCGGCTGGCTGCCCTCGGTGGACCAGTGGGTCTGGGTGCTCCTGTTCATGGTGGTCTTCACCGTGAGCAACCTGGCCGCGGTGCGCAACTTCGGCGAGTTCGAGTTCTGGTTCGCCGCCCTCAAGGTCGGCGCGATCGTGCTGTTCCTGATCCTCGGCACGCTGGCCGTCTTCGGCTTCCTCCCCGACACGGACCCGGTCGGCATGGCCAATCTGACCGGCCAGGGCGGGTTCTTCCCCAACGGGGCGGGCGGGGTGGTGGCCGGCATGCTGGCCGTCGTCTTCGCCTTCGGCGGTCTGGAGGTCGTCACCATCGCGGCCGCCGAGTCGGACGACCCGGCCCGGTCCGTGGCCCGCGCGGTGCGCAGCGCCGTTTGGCGCATCCTCTTCTTCTACGTGGGCTCGATGCTGGTCATCGTGAGCCTGCTGCCGTGGGATTCCCTCGAGCCGGGGCAGAGCCCGTACGTGGCGGTCCTCGATTCGATCGGCATCGCGCACGCCGGCCAGATCATGGACGTCGTGATCTTCGTGGCCCTGCTGTCGGCGCTCAACGCCAACCTGTACGGGTCCTCGCGCATGGTGTTCTCGCTGGCGGAGCGGGGCGAGGCGCCCAAGGCCCTGCTGAAGGTCTCGTCCGGCGGGGTGCCGCGCCGGGCGGTCTTCGCGTCGGTGGCCTTCGGGTTCGTCTCGGTGGTGCTGAACCTGCTGTGGCCGGACACGATCTTCCTCTACATGCTCAACGCGGTGGGCGCGGTGCTGCTCTTCGTCTGGGCGCTGATCGCGGTCTCGCAGCTGAAGCTGCGACCGAAGATCGAGCGGGACATGCCGGAGCGGCTGACGCTGCCGATGTGGCTCTTCCCGTACGCGACCTGGGCGGCGCTGGTCGCGATGGCCACGGTGCTGGTGCTGATGCTGTTCGACGATTCGGCGCGGCCGCAACTGCTGTGGTCCTCGGGAGCGGCGGCCGCGGTGCTGCTGGTGGCGTGGATCCGGGAGCTGCGCGCACCGAAGGCCTGACCCTCCCGCCCGGCCCCCGCGAAGCCCCCGCGCACACTGCGCGGGGGCCTTCGCGCGTCGGATGCGCGGGCACCTCGTCGGATGCGCGGGCACCTCGTCAGGTGCGCAGGTACGAGGCCCCGTTGACGTCGAGGACCGCGCCCGAGCTCCAGCGCGCCGCGGGCGAGGCCAGGTGGAGCACGGCGGCGGCGATCTCCTGCGGGGCACCCACCCGGCCGAAGGGGCTCTGCGCCCGGATCCGCTCGCCCTCCTCCCCCTCCAGCCGGCCGGCGACCCGCTCGGTGGCGACGAAGCCGGGTGCGACGGAGGCCACCGCGATCCCGTGGGGGGCGAGGGAAACGGCGAGGGACTGGCCCAGCGCGTGCAGCGCGGCCTTGGTGGCGCCGTAGGCGGGGTGGTCGGGCTCGCCCCGGAAGGCGCCGCGCGAGCCGATGTTGACGATGCGCCCCTCGCGGCCGCCGTCGATCATGCGGCGGGCCGCACAGTAGGAGAGGTTGGCCGCGCCGAACAGGTTGACCGCGGCCGTGTGCTGCCAGGCGGCCTGCCAGTCGGCGTACGAGGTGGTGGGCAGGGGGTGCGCGACCATCACGGCGGCGTTGTTCACGAGCACGTCGATCCCGCCGAGCGCCTCCTCGGCCTCGGCGGTGAGGGCTTCCACCCGCGCCGGGTCGGCGAGGTCGCCGGCGACCAGGACGTGGCCCCCGCCCGCCAGCTCCGCGAGGGTCCGCCCGGCGTCGGGCCCGGGAGCCGTGCAGTGCACCGCGACCCGGTCGCCCTGCGCGGCGAACGCGGTGGCGATCGCCCTCCCGATGCCCCGGGAGGCTCCGGTGACGAGCACCCCCCGGCCCGTCGCGGCCAATTCCCGTACGCCGTGGTCCATTCGGCCCTCCTCGTGCGCTCCCGTCCGATCTGCCAGCGTACGGGGATGATCACGCCCGGTCATCCTCATGTCCGGATAACGGACATGAAACGTCCGAAGATCGGACACGGGTGAGACTGGGGCACTCCCTACCGTCCCCCCGCACACCGGACAGGTCACCCGCATGAGCCAGACCACCGCCGCCCGCCGCGAACAGGACGCGCCGCCCGCCGGCGACGCGGGATCCCCGCTCGGCAACGGACTCAAGCAGCGCCACCTCTCGATGATCGCCCTCGGCGGAGTCATCGGCGCCGGCCTCTTCGTGGGATCCGGCGCCGGCATCGCGGCCGCCGGCCCCTCGATCGTGCTCGCGTACGCCGCCTCCGGCCTGCTCGTCATGTTCGTGATGCGGATGCTCGGCGAGATGTCCGCCGCCAACCCCGCCTCCGGCTCCTTCTCGGTGCACGCGGACCGGGCCATCGGCCCGTGGGCGGGGTTCACGGCGGGCTGGATGTTCTGGACCCTGCTGTGCGTGGGCGTGGCCATCGAGGCCATCGGCGCGGCGCACATCATGACGGGCTGGTTCCCGGGCACCCCCTCGTGGATGTGGGTGCTGATCTTCATGGCGCTCTTCTGCGGGTCCAACCTGGCCGCCGTCTCCAACTTCGGCGAGTTCGAGTTCTGGTTCGCCGCCCTGAAGATCGGCGCCATCGGGCTCTTCCTGGGCCTCGGCGTACTGGCCGTCCTGGGCGTGCTGCCCGGCACCGACTCCCCCGGCTCCGCCAATCTGCTGCACGACGGCGGCTTCCTGCCCAACGGCGTGGACGGGCTGCTGGTCGGCCTGCTCGCCTCCGTGGTCGCGTACGGCGGCCTGGAGACGGTGACCATCGCGGCCGCCGAGTCCGACAACCCGGTCCGGGGCGTCGCCAAGGCCGTGAAGACCACCATGTGGCGGATCGCGATCGTCTACGTCGGCTCGATGCTGGTCATCGTCACCCTGCTGCCGTGGAACGACCCGGCGGTCACCACCGAGGGCCCGTACGCGGCCACCCTGGACCACCTGGGCATCCCGCACGCCGGCCAGGTGATGAACGTGGTCATCCTGATCGCCCTGCTGTCCGCGATGAACGCGAACATCTACGGCTCCTCGCGCATGGCCTACTCCCTCGTCTCCCGCGGCCAGGGTCCCAAGGCCCTGGGCAAGGTCACGGGCCGGGTGCCGCGCCGCGCCGTGCTCGCCTCCTCCGGCTTCGGCTTCGTCACCGTGCTGCTGTCCTACTGGTATCCGGACACCCTCTTCGCCTGGCTGCTGAACATGGTCGGCGGCGTCATCCTCGTCGTCTGGGGCTTCATCGCCGTCTCGCAGTTCGTGCTGCGGCGCCGCATGGAGCGCGAGGCCCCCGAGAAGCTGGTCGTGAAGATGTGGGGCTTCCCCTATCTGACCTGGGTCGCGCTGGCCGGACTGGCCGGGGTCCTGGTCCTGATGGCCATGGGTGAGGACACCCGGGTCCAGCTCGTCTTCACCGGCGGCCTGACCCTCGCACTGGCCGTCACGGGGTACGTGATGCAGCGCCGGGCGGCGGCCAGGGCCTGACCTGCCCCGGAGACGGCGAAGGCGCGCCCCGTGCGAAGGCACGGGGCGCGCCTTCGCCGTCTCCGGGACCCCTTACGCCACCCCTTGATCAGATGCTGCTAGCGTGCAGTTGCGCATTAATTGCAATAAGCAGTTGGCACGCCGAGGGGACCGGATCACACGCATGGCCATCTACACGCTTCCTGAGCTTCCTTACGACTACGCGGCTCTCGAGCCGGTGATCAACCCGCAGATCATCGAGCTGCACCACGACAAGCACCACGCGGCCTACGTCACGGGCGCCAACAACACGCTGGAGCAGCTGGAGGAGGCGCGCGACAAGGAGAACTGGGGCGCGCTGAACGGCCTGGAGAAGAACCTGGCCTTCCACCTCTCCGGCCACATCCTCCACAGCATCTACTGGCACAACATGGCCAGCCCGAAGACCGGCGAGGGCGGCGGCGAGCCCACCGCGGCCGACGGCCTGGGCGAGCTGGCCGACGCGATCACCGAGTCCTTCGGCTCCTTCGCGAAGTTCCGCAAGCAGCTGACCTTCGCGTCCTCCGCGACCCAGGGCTCCGGCTGGGGCGTGCTCGCGTACGAGCCCGTCAGCGGCCGCCTGCTCGTCGAGCAGATCTACGACCACCAGGGCAACGTCGGCGTGGCCAGCACCCCGATCCTGGTGTTCGACGCCTGGGAGCACGCCTTCTACCTGCAGTACAAGAACCAGAAGGTGGACTTCATCGAGGCCATGTGGAACGTCGTCAACTGGCAGGACGTGGCCAAGCGCTACGCCGACGCCAAGGCGAACACCCCGCTGCTGATCCCCGCCAAGGGCTGATCGCACCCCCGAAGCCCGTCCGCCTCGTGATCGTCTTCTCAACCTTCGCCGGCGGGCGTGTCCACCAGTAGGCCCCCGCGAGGACATGACTCGCGGGGGCCTTCTGCGTCCACCAGGCCGTCCACCTCGCCGACCGCCGTGAACTCCCGGGCCAGCCCCGTCTCGTGCAACCGCGCGAACGGACCGAAGGGGATGCCGAACTCCGATTCCCCGCGGTCGAAGTTCCAGCTCTTGTGCACCTGGAAGCGGTAGTCGCTCACCACGGACCCGTCCTCGTGGACCCGTACCGTGCCGCTGATCCGGTACTGGGCCCCGCGCAGCGCCAGCCACCAGTCCGCGCTGCCGCCCGCGCCGGCCCGCCGGCCGATCAGCACCCCGCGCCAGCCGCTGTCCGCCGCGTACGCGCCCGGCTCGCCCAGGGCTCCGGCAGCCGCCCGCCACTCGGCGAGCCGGGCGTCCACCTCTTCCCGTACGGCGGGCACCGCGAGCAGCGCCCGCGCGTCGACCCGGTACGGGCGGCCCGTGCCCCGGAGGTAGTGCCGCAGGGTGCCGGCGGCGTGCCGGACCCCGAGGGCCGCCCACAGCGGGGGCACCGCGACGCAAGCTGCCCGCAGCACCCGGTCTCGGGGGCGTGCGGGCAGGCTGGCGTGCGCGGCGTTGTCGTTCGGTATCGCGGGCTCCGCCCGGCCGCCACTGCGGCCGAGCGGTTCCTCCTGTGCCGGGCTGGTCCCCATAGGGGGACGTTAAGGGAGGAAGCGGACCGCTGCTAGTCGAAGCTAGTCGAAGAGCGGGCCCTGGGTACGGGTGCGCTTGATCTCGTAGAAGCCGGGGGTGGAGGCGACCAGCAGGGTGCCGTCCCAGAGGCGGGCGGCGGCCTCGCCGCGCGGGGCCGGGGTGACGACGGGGCCGAAGAAGGCCACTTCCTCGCCGCCGGCGCCGGGCACCGAGATCACCGGGGTGCCGACCTCCTGGCCGACGCGGTTGATGCCGTCGTTGTGCGAGTCGCGCAGGACCTCGTCGTACTCGTCGGAGTCGGCGTAGTGGATCAGCTCGGCGGGCAGGCCCACCTCGTCCAGGGCCGCGGCGATCGCCTCGCGGGTCGGGCCCTGGGCCTCGTTGTGGAAGCGGGTGCCGAGCGCGGTGTAGAGCTTGCCGGTGATCTCGTCGCCGAACTTCTGCTGGGCGGCGACGACCACGCGCACGGGGGCCCAGCCCTTGGGGCCGAGCAGATCGCGGTAGCGCTCGGGCAGTTCGTCGAGCTTGTTCTCGTTCAGCACGGCGAGGCTCATCACGTGCCAGCGCACCTCGACGTCACGGACCTTCTCGACCTCGAGCATCCAGCGGGAGGTCATCCAGGCCCAGGGGCAGAGCGGGTCGAACCAGAAGTCGACCGGGGTCTTCGCGCGCACCTGGGTGTCCTGGGTGTCAGCCATGTCTCTCCTCAGATCGGAACGTTCCTCCCTGCCCAACCGCCCCGACCGCACACGCATTCCCCATGGGAGGATTCGGTCAGGTATCGCGATCACGCACGAAGGAGTGCACGTGCCCGGAGAGAATCTGTCCCGTGACGAGGCCCGCGAGAGGGCCGAGCTGCTGTCCGTCGACGGGTACGAGGTGGTCCTCGACTTGAGGTCCGCGGTGGACGAGGCCGAACCGGCCGACGGGCCCCGGACCTTCCGCTCGGTGACCACCGTCCGCTTCCGGGCCGCCACCCCGGGAGCCGCCACCTTCGCGGACCTCATCGCGCCCTCGGTCAACTCCGTGACCCTCAACGGGCACGAGCTGGACCCGGCCGCCGTCTTCGACGGGGCCCGGATCGCCCTGGACGGCCTGGCCTCCGAGAACGTCCTGGTCGTGGACGCGAACTGCGCGTTCAGCCGCACCGGCGAGGGCATGCACCGCTTCGTCGACCCGGAGGACGGCGAGGTCTACCTCTACACCCAGTACGAGCCGGCCGACGCGAGGCGGGTGTACGCCAACTTCGAGCAGCCCGACCTGAAGGCCCCGTACCGCTTCGAGGTGACCGCGCCCGAGGGCTGGCAGGTCTGGAGCAACGGCGCCGAGGAGTCCCGCGAGGGCTGCACCCGCCGCTTCGCCGAGACCGCGCCGATCTCCACCTACATCACCTGCGTGGTGGCGGGCCCGTACCACTACGTGACGGACACCTACACGCGCGGGGACCTGACGATCCCGCTCGGCGCGATGTGCCGCAAGGGCCTGGCCAAGCACTTCGACGCGGACGACGTGTTCCTCGTCACCAAGCAGGGCTTCGACCTGTTCCACGAGATCTTCGACTACCCCTACCCCTTCGGGAAGTACGACCAGGCCTTCGTGCCGGAGTACAACCTGGGCGCGATGGAGAACCCGGGGATGGTGACCTTCCGCGAGGAGTACATCTTCCGCGGGAAGGTCACGCAGGCCTCGTACGAGCGGCGCGCGAACGTCATCCTGCACGAGATGGCGCACATGTGGTTCGGCGACCTGGTCACCATGAAGTGGTGGGACGACCTGTGGCTGAAGGAGTCCTTCGCTGACTTCATGGGCTCCTTCGGGCTGGTCGAGGCCACCCGCTTCGACCAGGCGTGGGTCACCTTCGCCAACAGCCGCAAGGCCTGGGCCTACCGCGCCGACCAGCTGCCGTCCACGCACCCGATCACGGCCGACATCCGTGACCTGGAGGACGCGAAGCTGAACTTCGACGGCATCACCTACGCCAAGGGCGCGGCGGTGCTCAAGCAGCTCGTGGCGTACGTGGGCCGGGACGCCTTCCTCGAAGGCGCGCGGCGCTACTTCAAGGCCAACGCGTACGGGAACACCACCCTGGACGACCTGCTGTCGGTGCTCGCGGAGGTCTCCGGCCGGGACATGGCCGAATGGTCGCGGGCCTGGCTGCAGACGGCCGGCGTGAACGCGCTGACCCCGGTGGTGACCTGCGACGCGGGCGGCCGGGTGACCGAGCTGGCGGTGCTCCAGGACGGCGACGAGCTGCGCCCCCACCGGGTCGCGGTGGGCCTGTACCGGCTGGACGCGGACGGCGCGCTGGTCCGCTACGCGCGGGCCGAGGCCGACGTGGCCGGCGCCCGGACCGTGGTGGGCGAACTGGCCGGCCAGGAGCGTCCCGCCCTGGTCCTGGTCAACGACGACGACCTCACCTACTGCAAGATCCGCTTCGACGCGGACTCGCTGGCCACGCTCCGCTCCCACCTGGGCTCGGTGGCGGACCCGCTGACCCGCGCGCTGTGCTGGTCGGCGCTGTGGAACCTGACCCGTGACGCGCTGATGCCGGCCCGGGACTTCGTCTCGCTCGTACTGGCCCACGCGGGCCGGGAGACCGACGTCGGCGTGCTCCAGATGCTGCACTCCCAGGCGCTGTCCGCGGTCACCCACTACGCGGACCCCCAGTGGCGGGAGCAGGGCGGCCGGGTGCTGGCCGCGTGCGCGCTGCAGGAACTGCGGTTCGCCGAGCCGGGGTCGGAGCACCAGCTGACCTGGGCCCGGTTCTTCGCGGCGAGCGCGGCCACCGAGGGCGACTTCCAGCTGCTGCTGGGTCTGCTGGAGGGCTCGGCGCGGATCGACGGGCTGGAGGTGGACCAGGAGCTGCGCTGGGACTTCCTGCTGCCGCTGGCCGCGCACGGGGCGGTGGACGAGTCCGTCCTGACCGCCGAACTGGCCCGGGACGACACGGCGTCGGGCAAGCGGCACCAGGTGCGCTGCCTGGCGGCGCGGCCCTCGGCCGCGGTCAAGGACCAGGCGTGGGCGGCCGTCGTGGAGTCGGACGCGCTGTCGAACGCGCTGGTCGAGGCGACGATCGCGGGGATGCAGCAGCCTTCGCAGCGAGGGCTGCTGGCCGGGTTCGTCGCGCCGTACTTCGCCGCGATCGAGCGGGTGTGGGCGGACCGGTCGATCCAGATCGGCATCGACGTGGTGCGGGGCCTGTACCCGTCGCTCCAGGGCTCCCAGGAGACCCTGGACGCCACTGACGCATGGCTGGCCGCGCATGCCGATGTGGCCCCGGCTCTGCGCCGCCTGGTGCTGGAGTCCCGGGACGACCTGGCCAGGGCCCTGCGGGCGCAGGCCTGCGACACCGCGGCGGCGGGCTGACCCCGCGAGGCTGCCTCAAGCGCCGGCGGGGCTGGAAAATCCAGCCCCGCCGGCGTTTGAGGCGCGGGGTCCGGGGCGGAGCCCCGGGAGCGGCGCCGGGCCCGCTCACCGGCGCACTCCATCGGCAGTCGAACGTCCGTACTTTAGCCCCGGCTTGTCCCGATTTGCCGACGGATGTGTAACAGGGGTTAGCAAGGCCATGGCCTGAGGGAATCACCGCGTCATGAACCACAACGCGCCCCTCCCCCTCGCCCACCTCACCGGCAGCCGCCCCCGCGTGCTCTCGCTGGCCCAGCTCCGCGAGCACGGCGTCTCCGCCTCCGACGCCGCCGACCGCGACTGGCAGCAGATCCTGCCCGGGGTGTTCCTGCTCCACTCCGGCCCCGCGACCAGCGAGGAGCGGCTGCACGCGGCGCTCCTGTACGCGGGGCGGCGCGGCGACGAGGTCATGGTGACCGGGCTCGCCGCCCTCGCGCTGTACCGGTTCTCCGCCGCCCCCGCCCTGGCCGGCCTCCCCCACATCGACGTCCTCGTGCCGAACACCCGCCGGCTGCGGTCCGCCGGGCAGGTCCGCATCGTCCGGACGCACACCCCGCCCCGGCCGATGGAGGTCAACGGCCTGCCCGTCGCCCCCGTGGCCCGCGCCGTCGCCGACGCCGTCGCCCAGCTCTCCGACGCCGGTACGGTCCGCCGGCTGCTCAGCGAAGCCGTCCGCGGCGGGCACTGCGAACCGGCTGCCGTGGTACGGGAACTGACGGTGGCCCGGCTGCTGAACCGGCCGCACGTGGTCGACGCCGTCGAATCACTGCTCGCGGAGGGCCGGGCCATCGCCGAGGACCGGCTGTACCAGCTCGTACGCGGCTTCGACCTCCCCGAGCCCGTCTGGAACGTGGACCTGCGCCTGCCCGGCGGCCCGCACCTCGGAGGGGTCGACGCGTACTGGCCCGAGCAGGCCGTCGCCCTGGAGATCGACACCCGGGCCCCGCGCCAGGGCGAGGACGAGGAGTGGTCGGAGTCGGTCCGCAAGCGGGAGACGCTGGAGCGGTGCGGGGTGACCGTCCTGCACCTCACCCCGCGCAAGCTCCGCGACTGGCCCGAGCAGCAGGCGGCGGTGGTCCGCACCGCCCTGACCGCGTCCGGCGACCGCGAGCCGGCCGCCTACCTCGTCGTACTCCCCCGGTGAGGCGGCGCCGGCCACGGCCAAGGCAGCGCCGGGTTCGCCGGCGAGTACTCCGGGGTGCTCCACCGCAGCCGCCCCGGGTGCACGCTCTCCACCACCGCTTCGACCCGGAACCGGACCCGGCGGGACCCGCCCGGCTCGAATTCGGTCTCCGCCCGGCCGCTGAGCTGGAGCAGCGCCCCGCTCTCCCAGTCCGGGAACAGCAGCCCGGCCCGTGCGTCCGTCAGCAGGTTCCCCAGCGTCAGGAACATCGCGTTCCCGGGATAGTCCGGCCAGGCCAGCTCGGTCGGCGACAACACCTCCACGAACCCCGGCAGCCCGCCCCGGTGGCTCGCGTCGACCCCGTCCGCCTCGGCGGTGGTGGTGACGAAGAAGGTGTCGGCGGCGCGGACGGCCCGTTCCTGGTCGGGGGTGAGCGCGTACCCACGCCGCACGACACCGGCTCCTTCGGCGACGAGCTGGACAGGCTGCCGCTTCTGGAGGTACTTGGGGCAGTTCGCGAAGACCTGCTCCGCCCTGATCGCGAACCCGCCCGGGGTCGCCTCGAGGGTCCCGTTGAGCCGCATCCGGCGCCGGGTGCGCGGGTCGAGGGAGATGGTCCCGACCCGGGTGGAGCCGGTGGCCAGCGCCCCGGCGAGCGGATCGCCGTCCGGGACTCCGCCGGCGACCGCGATCCGGTCCGGCGCGGTGGCCCGTACGAAGCCGGGGGCGCCGGTCAGGAGCGAGATCCACAGCCTCCCGTGCGCGTCGGCGGCGCCGACGACCAGGTGCGGCTGCTGCGCCAGGAAGTCCGCGGCGACCTCCTTGATCCGCGGTGCGACCGAGCGGCCCACATGGGCCGCGGCCTCGCGGACGCCGACCCGCTCCTGTACGGCCAGTGAGCCCCAGTGGTACGCGGGAACCGGAGCCGTCATGGCTGGTCCTTTCGACGTGCCCCTCGCGGAACGGGCGATCGAACCCCCTAAAGTAAGATTAACGGTTAGGACTGCAAGCGTCAACCGTTCCCGTACGCTTAGAGGGTTAGCGAGACGGGCACCAGGAGGACCGAGAGATGGCGACACCGGCGACGGACCCCCGCCCCCTGATCGGCGAACCGGTGGCCCTGGACCTGATCAACACGCGCTGGATGCACGAGGGCGAGCCCACCGACCTCTTCGCCGGGGCCTTCGGGCTCACCCGCGTCGAGGGGCTCGCGATCTGGCTGGAGAGCACCGGACTGGCCGGCCGCTTCCGCGCGGACGCGGCCACCCTGGTGCACCTGCTGACCGCCCGCGAAGCACTGGCCCGCGCGGTCGCGGACCCGTCCGACGCGAGCGCCCGCTCCCTGATCGACGCCGTCCTGGAACACGGCCGGATCCGGATCACCCTGACCGCACAGGGCGCCGGTGAGCGCTCCGAGTTCGACGACCCGGCGTGGGGCCCGGCATGGACGGCCGCCCGCGACTACCTGGAGCTGCTGAAGTCCGGTCCCGACCGGATCCGCAAGTGCGCCTCCGACACCTGTGTCCTGCACTTCCACGACATCTCACGCAACGGCACCCGGCGCTGGTGCTCGATGGCCGCCTGCGGAAACCGGGCGAAAGCATCCCGGCACTACGCGCGCACGCGCGAGCGCTGACCGCCCCGAAGTTGTCACACCCGATCCGGGACAGGAGCGCACTCCGGCCTTGACGGATGGTCGGGAAATCGATAAATCAACTTCTGAGCCAGGAGGTCCGTACCGCTGTGTCCCGGTACGGGCCTCCTGGCGCATCCCGTGAGATGGCGGGAGTCCGCCATGTCATGTCTCGATCGGTGACAACTCTCCCCAAAGGGCTGTCGCTTACACGAAGCTGACCGGTCATCCGGCACCGAAATCCGGACCGTATCTTTCACTTAGCCAGGGATGCTGATGACCCTCGACTCCCCCAGCTCCATACCCGTGTCCCGGCGCGCCGTGCGCGTCGCGGCCGCGGCCGGCCTGGTGGTCGCCCTCGCGGCCACCGGCGCCATGCCCGTCTTCGCGGCGACCGGCACCGACGTCCCCCCGGCCAAACCCACGGCCAACCCGGCGGTGAAGTCGGCCGAGGAGAAGCTCGGTTCGGCCGACGTCGAGCTGCTGCAGGAAGCCAAGTCCAAGGGCGAGAAGACCGTCACCGTCATGCTGGCCACCGCCCCCGGCGAGACCCAGCAGGTGGCGAAGCAGCTCAACGACGTCAAGGGCGCCTCGGTGGGCCAGACGTACGACAAGCTCGGCTACGTCCGCGCCACCCTGCCGACCGACAAGGCCGAGGCCGCACTGAAGGCGGCCGCCAAGCTGTCCTCCGTGCACGGCATCGACCTGCGGCAGGAGATCCAGCTTCCGGACCCCCGTCCGGATGCGGGCAAGGAGTCCGGCGCGGCGAAGCCCGCCCCCGGGGCCTACCCGGGGCCGGACAAGAACACCCCCGCGAAGAACCCGTACAACCCGTCCTTCGAGACCGGTTCGCTGGACTTCCTCAAGAAGAACCCGACGGCCGACGGCCGCGGCGTGACCATCGGCATCCTGGACTCGGGCGTCGACCTCGGTCACCCCGCGCTCCAGAAGACCACCACCGGCGAGCGCAAGATCGTCGACTGGGTCACCGCGACCGACCCGATCGCCGACGGCGACGCCACCTGGCGGGCCCAGATCACCCCGGTCGCCGGTGGCACCTTCACCGCGGGCGGCGCGAGCTGGAAGGCTCCGGCGGGCTCGTTCCAGTGGAGCCGCTTCACCGAGTCGATCACCGCCACCGGTGACATGAAGGGCGACGTCAACCGGGACGGGGACACCACCGACCGGTTCGGCATGCTCTACGACCCGGTCGCCGGGACCGTCCGCGTCGACACCGACCAGGACAACGACTTCACGAACAACGAGCCGATGAAGCCGTACAAGGACGGCTACCAGATCGGCTACTTCGGCACGGACAACCCGGCGACCGAGGTCGCCGAGCGGATCCCGTTCGTGATCCAGATCCGCAAGGACGTCCCGATGGACCCGCTGGGTGGTGACTGGGTCGGCAAGAAGGCCGACTTCGTCAACATCGGCATCATCGAGTCCGAGCACGGCACGCACGTCGCGGGCATCACCTCCGCCAACGGCCTGTTCGGCGGCGCGATGAACGGCGAGGCGCCCGGCGCCAAGATCGTCTCCTCGCGCGCCTGCTCCTGGTCCGGCGGCTGCACCAACATCGCGCTGACCGAGGGCATGATCGACCTCGTCGTCAACCGCGGTGTGGACATCGTCAACATGTCGATCGGTGGCCTGCCGGCCCTGAACGACGGCAACAACGCGCGCTCCGAGCTCTACAAGAACCTCATCGACACCTACGGTGTCCAGCTCGTCATCTCGGCGGGCAACGAGGGCCCCGGCATCAACACCATCGGCGACCCCGGTCTCGCCGACAAGGTCGTCTCCGTGGGCGCGGCGGTCTCCAAGGAGACCTGGGCCGCCAACTACGGCTCCGGCGTGACCAAGAAGTACAACATGTTCCCCTTCTCCTCGCGCGGTCCGCGTGAGGACGGCGGCTTCACGCCGACCATCACCGCCCCGGGCGCGTCCATCAACACCACCCAGACGTGGCTGCCCGGCTCCCCGGTGAAGGAGGCCGGCTACAACCTCCCGGCCGGCTACTCCATGCTGCAGGGCACCTCGATGTCCTCGCCGCAGGCGACGGGCGCCACCGCCCTGCTGATCTCGGCCGCCAAGCAGCGCCACATCGCCCTCACCCCGGCGACCCTGCGCGTCGCGCTCACCAGCAGCGCGAAGAAGATCGACGACGTCCCGGCGCACGCCCAGGGCGCGGGCCTCATCAACATCCCCGGCGCGTGGGAGTCCATCCAGCGCGGCGCGAAGGCCGACGAGTACACCGTCAAGGCCCCGGTCGACACCGCGATCGACCAGTTCCTGAAGACCCCGGGCTTCGGCACCGGCGTCTACGACCGCGAGGGCGGCCTCAAGGTCGGCCAGAAGAAGGTCTACGACGTCGTCGTCACCCGCACCACGGGCGCCAAGTACAGCACCCCGCACCTGCTCAACTGGCGCAACAACGACGGTACGTTCAAGATCCTCGGCTCTGACCTCGTCATGCTGCCGCTGAACAAGCCGGTCACCGTCAAGGTCGAGGCCAAGGCCAAGTCGGCCGGCGTCCACAGCGGCATCCTGGAGCTCGACAACCCCTTCACCGAGGGCGTCGACAAGCAGATCCTCTCCACGGTCGTCGTCTCCACCCCGCTGGAGAAGCCGTCGTTCGCCTACTCGGACACCTCGTCCGTGCAGCGCAACAGCCACAAGTCGTACTTCGTGACCGTCCCCGCGGGCGCCAAGACCCTCGAGGTCGCCCTCGGCGGTCTGAAGCCGGGCAGCCAGACGCGCTTCATCTCGATCCACCCGTACGGTGTGGGCGTCGAGGACAGCGCGACGACCCAGTGCTACCCGAACTACGACAACCCGGCGAACCAGTGCCGCCCCGACCTGCGTTCGTACCCGAACCCGCAGCCGGGCGTCTGGGAGATCGAGGTCGAGTCGCGCCGTACGTCGCCGCTGCTCGACAACCCGTTCAAGCTGGACGTCTCCGTGCTCGGCGCGGCCTTCGACCCCGCGGTCAAGGTCCTGCCCGAGGTCAAGCAGGGCACCCCGGCGCCGGTCCAGTGGACCGTCAAGAACGACGGTGCGGCCATCTCCGGTGGCAAGCTCCAGGGCGGTCCGCTCGGCTCCGCGAAGGTCGCCAAGCCGACCATCGCCCCCGGTGAGACCCAGACCACCGAGATCACCATCGGCGAGGGCGTCTCCCGCCTCGACGTCGCGATCGGCAACGTCTCCGACGCCGCCGCCGACCTCGACCTCGAGGTCTACAAGGACGGCGTCAAGGTCGGCACCTCCGCCGACGGCGACTCCGAGGAGGCCGTGAGCCTGGTCAACCCGGCCGCGGGCACCTACACCGTCAACGTGATCGGCTACGCGATCCCGTCCGGGTCCACCACGTACGACTACCGCGACGTCTACTACTCGGCCGCCCTGGGCACCGTCCAGGTCGACGAGGCCGCCGCGGTCAACCTCGCCAACGGCGCTTCGGCGACCGTCTCCGCGAACGTGCTGGTCAACAGCGCCGCTCCGGAAGGCCGCCAGTTCTTCGGCGAGGTCAAGCTGCTCAACGCCCGCGGCACCGCCGCCGGCACCGGCAGCGTGCAGATCGAGAAGGTCCTGCCGTAACGGCAGTTCCCGCGTGACAGCGTGACCGCATGACCGCATGACGGAGGGGCGGGTACCCGATCGGGTACCCGCCCCTTCTGCTTGCCCCCCCTCGGGCGCTACGTCACTTGCCCAGCGAGCTCAGGTCCTGCGCGTACGTGCCGACCGCGTGGGCGATCACGTCGAGGTTGGTGTCGAAGGCCTTGAGGTCCAGGTTCTTCAGGGTGTCCCCCGCCCCGTGGTAGTTCGGGTCGTACGGGGCCCCGGCCGTGCCGCCGTACCGCGCGGCCTGCTCGGGGGTCTTGATGCCCTCGGCTCCGGTGAAGGTGCCGCCGGCCGGGATGCCGTTCGCGATGAACGGGCCGTAGTCGGAGCGGCCGTCGAAGTCGCTGCCCTCGTGCGGCTTGCCCTTCCGGTCGAGGAAGCCGTTGATCAGCGCCTCGATCTGGGCCGAGCCGGCCGGGCCGGCGCCCTCACCGGTCTTGTCCGAGTCGTCGCCGTCGTAGACGAACTGCGCCGGGTTCGGCGAGGCGATCATGTCGAAGTTGAGGTAGAGCGCGATGTTCTTCTTCTGCTGGTCGGACAGCTGCGCCACGTAGTGCTCGGAGCCCAGCAGGCCGAGTTCCTCCGCCGACCACCACGCGAAGCGGACCTTGTTGGCGGTCTGCTTGCCCTTGCCCTTCTTGTTGGCTCCCTCATCCGCGAGCTTGAGGGCCACCTCCAGCAGACCGGCCGAGCCGGAGCCGTTGTCGTTGATGCCGGGACCCTCGGTGACCGAGTCCAGGTGGGCACCGACCGCGACCACGCGGTCGGAGCGGCCGCCCCTCGTCTCGGCGATCACGTTTCGGGTGGTCTTCTTCACGTGCTCCTGGTCCAGGTCCAGGCGTACGGTCACCTCGCCCTTGGCGGCGGCCGCGGTCAGCGCCTCGCCGTCGGCGAGGGTGATCCCGGCACTCGGGACGATCCCCTCGGCGGGCGAGGAGAACCCGCCCCGGACCGGAGTGGTCCCGCTGTGGTTGTAGACGATCACGCCGATCGCGCCGGCCGCGGCGGCGGCCTTCTGCTTCTCCACGAAGGTGCAGGCGCCGCGCTTGACCAGGGCGATCTTCCCCGCGAAAGCACCGGCCGGGTAGTCGTCGGCGGTGCAGCCCGGGCTCTCGTCGACCCGGGCCAGGGCGAGCGGGGCGGTCAGTCCGCCGGCCGGGGTGGACTTGGTGAAGGTGAAGGCGGCGGTGGCCAGCTCCCGCGGATCGGCGCCGCCGACGACGGTGGTCTTCTCGGTCCTCGTGCGGGCCTCGTAGATGTCGAAGTCCTGGTACGAGACCTGGTACCCGGCCTTGGCGAGGGTGTCGTGGACGTAGGCGGCCGAGGCCGCGTGGCCGGGCGTGCCGGCGGCGCGGTTGCCGCCGTTGGCATCGGCGATCTGCTGGAACTTCGCCAGGTGCCGGTAGGCGCCGCGGGCGGTGACCTCCTCCACCAGTTCCCTGGCCAGCCGCCCCTCGCGCGGGTGGGCGGCGGCCGGGGTGGCGGCGAGCAGGACGGGTGCGGCGACGGCGGCGGCCGCGAGGGCGGCGAGCGCCGGTATGGACCGGCGGCGGTGGCGGATGGAGCGCACGGTGGTTCCCCCCGAGTTCGAAGTACGGATGACCCGTCCGGATTACGGACGCGACAGACCGGACCGTAACCGGCTTCGACCTGGCAAAAGGGGCGGTGAGCAGGGGTGCAACACGGCCGCCACGGAGTTGTCACGGGGGTTCACACTCCGCACACCGTCCGCTCCTCGGACAATGGATTGGACAAGGCTCGTGGGGTCGAACGCATGATGGCTCCACGCGCGCCCGCGTCGTACGGATCAAAGGGAGTCACCGTGAGGGTCGGAATCGTCGGAGCCACCGGACAGGTCGGCGGAGTCATGCGCGGCATCCTCGCCGAGCGGAAGTTCCCGGTGGAGGAGCTGCGGCTGTTCGCCTCGGCCCGTTCGGCCGGCTCGACCATCGAGTGGCAGGGCCGCGAGATCACCATCGAGGACGCCTCCACGGCCGACTTCTCCGGCCTGGACATCGTGCTCTTCTCCGCGGGCGGCGCCACCTCCCGCGCCCTCGCCGAGAAGGTCGCCTCGCAGGGCGCCGTCGTGATCGACAACTCCTCCGCCTGGCGCAGCCACCCCGAGGTTCCCCTCGTCGTCTCCGAGGTCAACCCGCACGCGATTCGCAACCGCCCCAAGGGCATCATCGCGAACCCGAACTGCACCACCATGGCCGCGATGCCGGTGCTGCGCCCCCTGCACGACGAGGCCGGCCTGACCGCGATGGTCGCCACCACCTACCAGGCCGTCTCCGGCTCGGGCCTGGCGGGCGTCGCCGAGCTCAAGGGCCAGGCCTGCGCGGTCTCCGAGACCGCCGACCAGCTGACCTTCGACGGCGGCGCGGTGGAGTTCCCGGAGCCCAAGGTCTACCAGCGGCCGATCGCCTACAACGTGGTCCCGCTCGCGGGCAACCTGGTCGACGACGGCTCCTTCGAGACCGACGAGGAGCAGAAGCTCCGCAACGAGTCCCGCAAGATCCTGGAGATCCCCGAGCTCAAGGTCTCCGGCACCTGTGTGCGCGTGCCGGTCTTCTCCGGCCACTCCCTCCAGGTCAACGCCCGCTTCGCCCGTCCGCTGAGCGTGGAGCGCGCCTACGAGCTGCTCAAGGACGCCCCGGGCGTCGAGCTCTCGGACATCCCGACCCCGCTCCAGGCCGCCGGCAAGGACGCCTCGTACGTGGGCCGCATCCGTGTCGACGAGACGGTCGAGAACGGCATCGCGCTGTTCCTCTCCAACGACAACCTCCGCAAGGGCGCCGCGCTGAACGCGGTCCAGATCGCGGAGCTCGTCGCCGAGGAGCTGAGCCAGGGCTGACCCCGGGTCGCGCGCACGTGTGAGGGGCGGCACCGCTACGGCGCCGCCCCTTCCCCGTGTCAGGGCCGGCGCACCTCGTAGTGGAAGCAGCCGAACTCGGCCGCCCTTACGTGCACGAGGGCCACCTCGGGGTCGTCGAACGCCTCGTCCAGGGCGCGCTCGATCACACCGTCGGGGTCGTCGCCGAGGTCGAGCACCCGCCCGCCGAGGATGTGCCCGCGGGCGCCGTACCGCCGGGCGGTGCGCTGCACGCCCGCCCTGGCGAAGGGGTACGCCTCGCGGTCGGCCGGCCCGCCGCAGTCCTCGGCGTGGATGAAGACGGGTCCCTGCTCGTCGTACGCGCCCGGCTCCGCGCCGGTCGCGGCGGCCCAGCGCCGCAGGGGCGCGTAGGAGACGAGGGCGATCCGCTCCCCGGCCGCGCTCGGCCTCAGGCAGCACCTCAACGGCGCGCCACCCTCGCCGTCGGCGTACGGGACGCACTCCCGCCCCGCGTCGTCACGTACGCGGAGCTCCTTGAGCGCCGCCTCCTCGATGGGCCTCGCCCAGTACCTGATGGTCATGCCCATCAGCGTCGCGCCGCCGCCCGCCGCTGTCCGGCAGGTTTCCGCCCTCGCGTTCCCGCAGCGGGCCGATCACCGTGCCCCACGGTGAGCGATCGACCACGCAGGGTATCTCCCGACGGGCTCGCGGTCCCGCGTGGAAAGATGGCGGACCTACGTCACCATCAAAGGAGATGAACGCGTGCCAGGCACGAATCTGACCCGTGAAGAGGCTCAGCAGCGCGCAAAGCTGCTCACCGTCGACTCGTACGAGATCGAACTCGATCTCAGCGGAGCGCAGGAGGGCGGCACGTACCCCTCCGTCACCACCGTGCGCTTCGAATCCGCCGAGGCCGGCGCCGAGACCTTCATCGACCTGGTCGCTCCGGCCGTGCACGAGGTCGTTCTCAACGGCAAGGCGCTGGACGTGGCCGCCGTGTTCCGGGATTCCCGGATCGCGCTGGGTCACCTCGCCGCCGGTGCCAACGAGCTCCGCGTCGTCGCGGACTGCGCGTACACCAACACCGGTGAGGGTCTGCACCGGTTCGTCGACCCGGTCGACGAACAGGCTTATCTCTACACCCAGTTCGAGGTTCCGGACGCGCGCCGCGTCTTCGCCAACTTCGAACAGCCCGACCTGAAGGCGACGTTCCGGTTCACCGTGACGGCCCCCGAGGGCTGGACGGTCATCTCGAACTCCCCCACGCCGGAGGCCGCCGACGTCAAGGACAACGTCTGGCGCTTCGAGCCCACCCCGCGCATCTCCACGTACATCACGGCCCTGATCGTGGGCCCGTACCACTCGGTGCACAGCTCCTACGAGCGCCCGGACGGGCAGTCCGTCCCGCTCGGCATCTACTGCCGGCCCTCGCTGGCCGAGTTCCTCGACGCCGACCACATCTTCGACGTCACGAGGCAGGGCTTCGACTGGTTCCAGGAGAAGTTCGCCTACGACTACCCCTTCGCGAAGTACGACCAGCTCTTCGTGCCGGAGTTCAACGCGGGCGCGATGGAGAACGCGGGCGCGGTCACCATCCGCGACCAGTACATCTTCCGCTCGAAGGTGACGGACGCCGCGTACGAGGCGCGCGCCGAGACGCTCCTGCACGAGCTCGCGCACATGTGGTTCGGCGACCTCGTCACCATGGAGTGGTGGAACGACCTGTGGCTGAACGAGTCGTTCGCCACCTACACCTCGATCGCCTGCCAGGCCGACGCCGAGGGTTCGAGGTGGCCGCAGGCGTGGACCACCTTCGCCAACTCCATGAAGACCTGGGCGTACCGGCAGGACCAGCTGCCCTCCACGCACCCGATCATGGCCGAGATCCGTGACCTGGACGACGTCCTCGTCAACTTCGACGGCATCACGTACGCCAAGGGCGCCTCGGTGCTCAAGCAGCTCGTGGCCTACGTCGGCAAGGACGCCTTCTTCAAGGGCGTGCAGGCGTACTTCAAGGCGCACGCCTTCGGGAACACGCGCCTGTCCGACCTGCTGGGCGCACTGGAGGAGACCTCCGGCCGCGACCTGACCGCCTGGTCCAAGGCGTGGCTGGAGACCGCCGGCATCAACATCCTGCGCCCGGAGGTGGAGACGGACGCCTCCGGCACCATCACCTCCTTCGCGGTCCGCCAGGAGGCCCCGGCGCTGCCGGCGGGCGCCAAGGGCGAGCCCGTCCTGCGTCCGCACCGCATCGCGGTCGGCATGTACGACCTGGTCGACGGCAAGCTGGTGCGCACCGACCGGATCGAGCTGGACATCGACGGGGACCTGACCGTCGTGCCCGAGCTGACCGGCCGCACCCGCCCGGCCGTCGTGCTGCTCAACGACGACGACCTGTCGTACGCCAAGGTCCGCCTGGACGGGGTCTCGCTGGCGAACGTCACCGCGCACCTGGGCGACTTCACCGAGTCGATGCCGCGCGCGCTGTGCTGGTCCTCGGCCTGGGACATGACCCGCGACGGCGAGCTGGCCACCCGCGACTACCTCGCGCTGGTCCTGTCGGGCATCGGCAAGGAGTCGGACATCGGCGTCGTCCAGTCGCTGCACCGCCAGGTGCGGCTCGCGGTCGACCTGTACGCCGACCCGGCCTGGCGCGAGCAGGGCCTGGCCATCTGGACGCAGGCCACGCTGGAGCACCTGCGTGCGGCGGCTCCCGGCAGCGACCACCAGCTGGCGTGGGCCCGTGCCTTCGCGGCGACGGCCCGCACCGAGGAGCAGCTGGCCTACCTGTCGGCGCTGCTGGACGGCTCGGCCGAGATCGAGGGCCTGGCCGTCGACACCGAGCTGCGGTGGGCGTTCCTGGAGCGCCTGGCCGCCACCGGCGTCGCCGACGAGCCGGCCATCGCGGCCGAGCTGGAGCGGGACCGGACGGCCGCGGGCGAGCGCCACGCGGCGACCGCCCGCGCGGCCCGTCCCACGGCGGAGGCCAAGGCCCAGGCGTGGGCCGCGGTCGTCGAGGACGACTCGCTCCCGAACGCGGTGCAGGAGGCGGTGATCGGCGGCTTCGTCCAGACCGACCAGCGCGAGCTCCTCGCCCCGTACACCGAGAAGTACTTCGCGGTGGTCAAGCAGGTCTGGGAGACCCGTAGCCACGAGATCGCCCAGCAGATCGCGGTGGGCCTCTACCCGTCCCTCCAGATCTCCCAGCAGACCCTGGAGACCACGGACGCCTGGCTCGCCTCGGCCGAGCCGAACGCGGCCCTGCGCCGACTGGTCTCGGAGTCCCGCTCGGGCATCGAGCGAGCACTGAAGGCCCAGGCCGCGGACGCGGCCGCCGCCTGACCCCGCGCCTCAAACGCCGGCGAGGCTGGATATCTCCAGCCCGTCCGGCGTTTGAGGACCGGGTCCGGGCAGAGCCCGGGGAACGGTGGAAGGGCGGGTAGGGGACGGCCCCGCGCAGCGGCTACTCCCGCGCGGCGGCCACGGCCCGCAAGGCGGCCAGCGCGTGCGCCACCGCCGGGGCCGATTCGGAGCCGCGGCGCAGGGCCGCGATGACGTGGCGGGTGGGCCGGTCCTGCGACAGGACGCGGACGGCGACGCCCGACGCCCGGCTCGACACCATCCGGGGCACCAGGGCAACGCCCATGCCCGCCTCGACCATGGCCAGGATCGCCGTCCAGCCCGACGCCGAGTGCGCCTGCTCCGGTACGAAACCCGCCGCCTCGCAGGCGCCTCGGGTGATCTCCGACCAGGGCCCGCTGCCGCCGTAGATCCACGGGTCCCCGGAGAGGTCCGCGAGGCGCAGTTCCGGGGCTCCGGCCAGCGGGTGGTCCGGGGGCAGGGCCACGTCGAGGGGGTCCTCCAGCAGCGTCATCCGGGTGAAACGGGGGTCGCGGGCGGTCGGGGCGTGGGCCGCGAGGGAGAGCGCCAGGTCGACGACCCCGGCCGAGAGCAGCTCGTAGGACTCGGCCGCCTCGGTTTCCCGTACGCGGACCTCCACGCCGGGGTGCGAGCGCCTCAGGGCCGCCACCGCGGGGACCACGAGGACCGGTACGGCGGTGGAGAAGGCCCCGATCCGCACCTCCCCGGCCTCCCCGGCCAGGTACCCGGTGAGTTCGGCGTCGGCCCGCTCCAGCTGGGCGAACACCGCTTCGGCGTGGCGCAGCACGAGGTGCGCGGCGTCCGTGAGGCGGACCCGGCGGCCCTGGGCCTCCAGCAGCGGGACTCCCAGCAGCTTGGCCAGGTTGGTCAGCTGCTGCGAAACGGCCGAGGGCGTCATGTGCAGCGCCTCGGCGGTGGCGGTCACGGTCCCCTGGTCGGCGAGGGTCCGCAGGATCCGCAGCTTCTTGATGTCCCACTCGATCATGGGACCGAACCTACCGCCGGGCACCCAGGCTCACGCCGCCGAGGATCAGCGCCATGCACAGGAGCTGCGCGGGGCCGGTGTGCTCGCCGATGAGGAGGAACCCGAGTCCGGCGACGCAGACGGGCTGGAGGTAGTAGACGACTCCGGCGCGGGCGGCGCCGATGATCGAGACGGCCTTGTTCCAGGCGAAGAAGGCGACGGCGGAGGAGAAGACGCCGACGTAGAGGAGCATTCCGGCGGTGGAGGGGGTGACCTCGAAGCCGCCCTGGACGCCGACGGAGACGGCGTAGGCGGGGGCCAGCATGAGGGCGCCGAGGACGAAGGTGGTGATCAGGAAGGCGAGGCCGCCCAGTTCGGCGGGCTTGCGCTTGAGGAGCGCGCTGTAGGTGGCAAAGGAGAGGGCGGCGGCGAACATCCACAGGTCGCCGGCGGCGAAGTCGAAGCGGATCGAGCCCTTGCCGACCAGGAGCAGGACGCCGAGGGCCGCGAGGGCGAGGCCGGAGGTGCGCCGGGCGCCGAGCCGTTCGCCGCCGAGACGGGCGTAGAGGGCCATGATGACCGGCGAGGCGGCCATGATCATGCCCATGTTGGAGGCGGAGGTGGTCAGTCCGGCCTGGTGCACGAGGGTGTTGTAGAGGGTGACGCCGAAGAGGGTGGCGAGGGCTGTGTAGCCGAAGTGCTTGCGGATCAGGGCCCGCTGCTGCCAGGCCTGCCGGGCGGCGAAGGGTGCGACGGCGACGGTGGCGATCGTCCAGCGCCAGAAGACGGCCTGGACGGGCGGGATGCTGTCCGCCATGCCCCGGGTGGCGACGAAGCTGCCGGACCAGACGACCGTCGCGAGCAGGGCGAGGAGTACGCCGAGGCCGGCGGCCCCCTTCTTGTTCCCGGCCTTGGCCGGGGCGCCCTCGTCGCTGTGCTGCTGCTCTGCTTGTGGAGCTTGTGGAACGGTCTGGTCGCGGTCCATGACGGCCACTGTGCGTCTCCCCCTCGGGGTCGGTTTGTCGATTCTTCGCCCTACCGTCGCACCGAATCACCCGTCAGGTCCATCGAATCATTTCGATCGATTTCTTCAGCAGAACTGAACGTTTCCTTCTTGGACCGCGAGGACCCGGCCGCCAGCTGTCCCGCGACGGTGGCGCCGAAGGCGATCGCCATGCCCAGCACCTGTACGGGCGAGAGCGCCTGCCCCAGCGCGGCCCAGCCTATGACGGCCGCGGTCAGCGGGGACAGCGGGCCGAGCAGGGTGACCGAGGTGGCGCTGAGCTGCCCGATGCCGCGGAACCAGAGCCAGTACGCGATCCCGGTGTTGATCAGCATCATGTAGCCGTAGCCGAGGAAGGCCCTGCCGTCGAGCGCCGGAGGCGCCCCCTCCACCAGCGCGGCCACCGGGATGATCATCAGGCCGCCCGCGGTCAGCTGCCAGCCGGTCATGGCCAGCGGGCCGACCCCCTCGGGGCGCCCCCAGCGCTTGGTCATGACGGTGCCGGCGCCCATCGAGACCGAGGAGACGACTCCGGCCACGATCCCGATCAGGTCGAGCTCCGCCTCGGCGGTCAGCACCACCATGCTCACCCCGAGGGCCGCCACGACGGCGGCGAGCACGGTCCGCAGCCGGGCCCGCTCCCCCAGCAGCAGCGCGGACAGTCCTACGACGAACAGCGGTCCGGCGGAGCCCAGCACGGCCGCGACCCCGCCGGGCAGCCGGTAGGCCGTGAGGAACAGCAGCGGGAAGAAGGCGCCGATGTTGAGGCCGCCCAGGACCGCGGACTTCCACCACCACTGTCCCTTGGGGAGGGTCCGGGCGAGGGCCGTGAGCAGCAGCCCGGCGGGCAGGGCCCGCATCACCCCGGTGAACAGCGGCCGGTCGGGCGGCAGCAGCTCGGAGGCCACGGCGTAGGTGGAGCCCCAGGAGACGGGGGCGAGGGCGGTCAGGGCGATGGTGGCGATGCGCTTCATGGCGGGTGACTCCTCGGGCAGGTGAGGAACGCGGGACGCGGGCAGGGATTCGCAGGGGCAGGGGGGTCAGACGGCGGCGGGTGCGGGCCGTGCGGCCGGACCGGCGGCGGCCCCGGTCCGCGGGGCCGTGATCACCACCGGCGGCTCCGCATGGACGGCCTCGGCCGGCAGGTGCGGCTCCAGCCGGACCAGCGCCAGGGCCGCGACGGCGGCGGCCACCGCCAGGACGGCCCAGGGCAGGCGGCCGTCGAGGGCGATCAGACCGGTGAAGAGCGAGGGGGCCAGCGCGGTGGCCAGCGAGTAGGACAGGCTGTAGGTGGCGAGGTAGCGGCCGCGGACGGCCTCGGGGGCCGCGGAGACCGACAGGGCCCCGCCGGCGGGACTGTGGACCAGTTCGCCGAGGGTGTAGACGACCACGATGACGAGCAGGGCGACCATGGTCGCGCCCTGCCCGGGGCGCAGGGTGCCGAGGACGATCTGGGCCACGAAGGCGGCGGCGAAGAGCAGGGAGCCCAGCGCGGCCGAGCGGGTGCGGCGGGCTCCGGAGCGGCGGACCCGGCCGGCGACCAGGACGCCGATCCCGGCGCACAGGACGGTGTTGACGGTGAACGCCGCACCGGTGAGCGAGGCGGGGCCGTGCAGCCAGGTCGAGATGTAGAGCGGGAAGAGCACCGAGAGGGCCGCGTAACCCAGCGCCGTCAGGAAGTTGGCGCCGGTCAGGGCGAGGAAGGGGCGGTCGCGCAGCACCATGCGGTAGCCGGCGGCCGGGCGCTCGGTGGAGGGGGCGGGGCGGTCGGACGGATTGACGGGCTTGCGCAGCGGGCGGACCCGGGCGACGAGCAGTCCGGCCAGGGCGAAGGCCAGGGAGTTCCCGTAGGCGGTGTAGGCGAATCCCTCCGGGCCCCAGACGGCCAGGACCCCGGAGACCAGCAGGCCGCCCGCGCCCATGCCGGCATTCTGCAGGGCCCGGACGGAGGCCTGGAGCCGGTCGCGGGCGGCGCCCCGGGCGACCTCCCCGATCAGGGACTGCTGGACGACGCTGAAGGAGCGGTCGGCCAGCGCGGTGACCAGGGCGACGGCGGCGAAGGCGGGCAGTGAGCCGGCGAGCGGGTAGAGGGCGAAGCCGAGGGCCCGGACCGCGTAGAGGACGAGGTTGAGGCGGTGGGCGCCGAAGCGGTCGACGGCCGAGCCGGCGAGCGGCATGAAGCCGAGGCCGGCCAGGCCGGTCACGGTGAGCACCACGCCGACGAGGGCGAAGGACAGGCCGGTGACCTGGTGGAAGAAGACCAGCGAGAACGGTACGTACATGCCGATCCCGATGGCGCTGATCCCCACTCCGGTGAGCAGGGACCGCTCCCCCGTCACCCTCTCCCGCTCGCTCTTGACCGCCATGTTCTTCTCCCCCGAGTAGGTCGCTTGTAAGTAGCTTACCGCTAAGTTACTTATCGTCAAGTAACTTTCTTGCAGACAACCGAGTGGAAGCCGGATACTGCGCCCATGACCGAGCACACCCCCGCGGCCGACGGCTCCGACGCCGTCGACGCGATCGCCGCCCAGTGGTTCGCGGTGCGACCCGACCTGGACACCGCCCCCATGGCCGTATTCGGCCGGATCTACCGGATCGCCAAGGCCATGGGCGATGCCATGGAACGGACCTACAACCGCTACGGGATCTCGCGCGGCGAGTTCGACGTCGTGGCCACCCTGCGCCGGAGCGGAGCCCCGTACACGCTCTCGCCGCGGCAGCTCTCGGCCACCCTCATGCTCACCACGGGCGGGATGACGGGACGGCTGGACAAGCTGGAGAAGGCCGGGCTGCTGTGCCGCAACCCCGATCCGCACGACCGGCGGGGGCTCCAGGTGACGATCACCGACCGCGGTCTCGCGCTCATCGACGAGGCGGTCACGGCGGGGCTGGAGGTGCAGCGCGCCGCGCTCACGGGCTTCGACGACGCGGAGGTCGCGGCGCTCACCGGGCTGCTGCGCAAGCTGCTGGCGGGGGTCCCGTAACCGGGACCGGGTACGACTGAGCGCCGGAGGTCCGTGCGGACCTCCGGCGCTCCGGAAGTGTCGAGTGGAGCGAAGACCCCGTCGGGGTCAGCTCTCCTTCTGCTCCTTGCGCGACTTGTCGCCGACGATCACCAGACCGGCGATGACCAGGAACAGCACGATCGGCGCGGCCACGTACAGGCCGAGCGTCTCGGCAATGCTCAGGCCCGGACCCGGGTCGTCACCGTCGTCGCGGGTGAGCGCGAGGGCGGGAGACGTCATCAGCAGCATCATCAGCGTCGTTCCGGCCGTGACGGCGCCGGCGCGCAGAGCGTTCTTCTTGTCCACGGTGCAAACGTAGCGAACACCTAAACGACGCGCGCGCCCGGGGGTGCCGTACGGGGTTCCACCCCGCCCCGCACCGCGCTCAGCAGGGCGTTCGCGCGCGGCGAGGCGGCCAGCGCCTCCAAGGTCAGCGGCCGGCCCTCCGCGTCGGCGACCGGGAGCCGCCAATTGGGGTACTGGTCCCAGGTGCCGGGCAGGTTCTGCGGCCGCCGGTCCCCCACCGCGTCGGGCAGCCAGACCCCGACCAGCCGTGCCGGAGTGCGCAGCAGGAACGCGTACAGCGACCGTACGGCGGCCTCCTCGCCCTTGGTGTCCAGGCCCAGGCCCTCCAGTACGTCCAGCCAGCGCGCGGTGTCCGCGGCGTCCTCGGCGCGCTCCCGCTCCAGCGGGCGGGTCAGCAGGCCCAGGCGGTCGCGCAGTTCCACGTGGGATCCGGCGAGCTTGGCGGCCGTGGGCGGCAGATCGTGGGTGGTGGCGGTGGCCAGGCAGTCGGACCGCCAGCGCGCCGGCTCCAGCGGCTCCCCGTCACCGCCCCAGTCCCGCTCGAACCAGAGCACCGAGGTGCCCAGCACCCCGCGCCGGGCCAGCGCCTGACGGACCCCCGGCTGCACGGTGCCGAGGTCCTCGCCGATGACCAGGGCCCCGGCCCGGTGGGCCTCCAGGACCAGCAGGGCGAGCATCGCCTCCGCGTCGTAGCCCACGTACGCGCCTTCGGCGGGCGGAGTCCCCTCGGGGATCCACCAGAGCCGGAAGAGTCCCATGACGTGGTCGATGCGCAGGGCGCCCGCGTACCGGAACACCCCGCGCAGCAGGGCCCGGAAGGGTGCGTACCCGGTGGCGGCCAGCCGGTCGGGGCGCCAGGGCGGCAGCCCCCAGTCCTGGCCGCGCGCGTTGAAGGCGTCCGGCGGGGCGCCCACGGAGCAACCCTTGGCGTAGAAGGGCGTCCCCTTGGGAGCCCCGACGGCGTCGGAGCCCTGCGGATGCACCCCGACGGCCAGGTCGTGGATGATGCCGACCGCCATCCCGGCGTCCTTGGCGGCACGCTGGGCGGCGGCGAGCTGGGCGTCCGTCAGCCAGACCAGCCAGCGGTGGAAGTCGGCCCGGGTCTTCGGGTCGTCCCCGGCGTGCCCGGCGCACCAGGCGGCGTGCAGGTCGAGCTCCGCGCCCTGCTCGGCGCGGAAGTTCCCGTAGTCCGCCTCCCGTTCGGGTGAGCGCGGGACGGTGTAGAGCAGCTCCAGGGCGGCCCGCTTGAGGGCCCAGACGGCGTCCCGGTCGATGAGCGTCCCCTTCTCCAGTACCTCGCGGCGCAGCTCCCCGCCCCGGGCGGCCAGTTCGGCCAGGGCTTCGCGGTCCGGGCAGTCGGCGTACTCCGGGACGTCCTCGATCCGCAGGTGCACCGGGTCGGGGAAGCGGCGCGAGGACGGGCGGTACGGGGAGGGGTCGGTCGGGGTGCCGGGCACTGCCGCGTGCAGCGGGTTGACCTGGATGAACCCGGCTCCGTGGACCCGGCCCGCCCAACTCGCCAGCGCCGCCAGGTCTCCTAGGTCGCCCATGCCCCAGGAGCGCTCGGAGAGCAGGGAGTACAGCTGGACGAGGAGCCCGTGGGTGCGCTCCGGCGCGGCCGGGGCGCGGTCGGGGGCCACGATCAGGGTGGCGGACGCGGTGCGGCCGTCGGGGGCCTCGGCGTGGAGCCGGTGCACCCCGAGCGGCGGCTCCCGCAGTGCGCCCCCGGGCTCCCGCAGCGGCACCGCCTCCCCCGGCGCCCCCGGCTCCCCCGCTTCCTCCTCCGGCTCCAGGCTCAGGAGGGTGCCGGGCGGCAGCGCGCCCAGCTCCGCGGGCGGCCTCGACCCGGCCCACCACACCAGCACGCGCGGCAACACCCGGTCCGCCGCTTCGCGTTCGACCCCGGCCAGGCAACTGCGCACCGACTCCGGGGTGTCGGTGTCCACCCCCAACTGCCGCAGTACGGCGGCGATGGTGGCCTCGGGGACCCGGACGGTGACGTCCTCGGCGGGCTGGTAGGTGGTGGCGACGCCGTAGAGGGCCGCGAGCCGGGCGAGGTCGTCCATCTGGATCCTTGTCTAGTCACCCGCCGCGGCGGCCGCGGCGGAGGTGGTCGGCTCGCTGGTCAGCGGGGCCTCGTCGGTGAGCGGGGGCTCGCTGGTCAGCGGCGCGTGCGCGGAATCGGCGAGCGGGGGCTCGCTGGTGAGGGGTCCTTCGGCGAGGGCGAGCCCCTCGGCGGGTCCGCCCTGCGCGGGCAGGTGGGCGAGCGGCGGGCGGGCTATCCGGACATCGACGGTGTTCACGGCAGGCACTCCTTTGTGCGTGAGGATCTGTCAGAACCATGGAACACCGCCGGAGAACATCGCAGCCATACCCAGTCGGACGCACCGCATTCCTGGCGTATCCAGGTCAGATCACCCTCAGACGTTGACACCCCGGCCGTACGGATGGTGGGCTCGGGCCCATTCGTACGAGCGGGGGACGACTCGGGGCGAGGAGGCTACGTGCAGCTCAGGGGCAACAAGCGGGCGACGGCCGCGGCCGTCGCCGTGATCGGGACACTGCTGGGCGGGTCGGTGGCCGTGGGTCCGCCCGGCGCCTTCGCGGCACCCTCGACACCCTCTCCCGCCCTCGATCCCTCGGCCGTTTCTATAGCCGCGCCCACCTCCGCGCCCGCCTCCGCGCCCGCGCTCGACCCCGTACCCGGGCCCGTACCCGTCCTGGAACCCGGCGCCGATCCGGCGCGGTCCGCGGCCGAGGGGCCCTCGGTGTGGCCGCGCCCGCAGTCCATGGCCGCCGATCCGGCCCGGGCGGTGCCGCTGGGCGCCGAGGCCGTACTGGTGCTGCCCGACGGCGTGGACCCGGACGCCGTCCGGGTGGTCCGCGAGGCCCTGCGCGGGGCGGGCGTCCGGACCCTGCACGAGCGGGCCGACGGGCAGTCGCTGCCCGCGGGGATCCCCGTCGTGCGGATCCAAGGGGCGGATGCGGAAAGGGCGTTGACCGAGCTGGGCGCGGCCGGTGCGGGCGACCTGCCGGCCGGCGGATACCGGCTGGCGGTGGGCCGGGCCGGCGGGCGGGACACGGTCGCGCTGGCGGGCACGGGGGACGACGGACTGTTCCACGCCGCGCAGACGCTGCGCCAGCTGATCGCCTCCGGCGCCGGAAAGGTTCCCGGGGTGCTCGTACGGGACTGGCCGACCGCGCCCGTACGCGGGATCACCGAAGGGTTCTACGGGACCCCGTGGACGGCCGCCGAGCGGCTGGAGCAGGTCGATTTCATGGGCCGCACCAAGCAGAACCGGCTGCTGCTCGCACCCGGCGACGACACCTACCGGACCACGGACTGGCGCCGGGACTACCCGGCGGAGCGGGCGGCGGAGCTGCGGACCCTGGCCGAACGGGCCCGCGCCAACAAGGTCGTACTGGCGTGGGCGGTCGCACCCGGGCAGTCCATGTGCCTGTCCCGGGCGTCCGACCGGGCAGCGCTCGCCCGCAAGGTGGACTCCATGTGGGACCTCGGATTCCGGGCGTTCCAGCTGCAGTTCCAGGACGTCAGCTACACGGAGTGGGGCTGCCGGGCCGACCAGGAGCACTACGGGAAGGGCCCGGCGGCGGCCGCGAAGGCGCACGCGGAGGTCGCGGGCGAACTGGCGGCGCACCTGGCCGCACGCTATCCGGGGTCACCCGCGCTGTCGCTGCTGCCGACCGAGTACTACCAGGACGGCGCGACGGCCTACCGGACCGCGCTGGCCGGGGCCCTGGACGGCCGGGTGGAGGTCGCCTGGACGGGCGTCGGCGTGGTGCCGCGCACGATCACCGGGCGCGAACTGGCCGGGGCGCGCTCCGCGCTCGGACATCCCCTGGTCACCATGGACAACTACCCGGTCAACGACTGGGATCCGGACCGGATCTTCCTCGGCCCGTACACGGGGCGGGACCCGGCGGTGGCGGGCGGTTCGGCGGCCGTCCTGGCCAACGGGATGCCCCAGGGCGCCCTGTCCCGCGTCCCCCTGTTCACGGTGGCGGACTTCGCCTGGAACCCGCGCGGCTACCGGGCCTCCGCATCCTGGGCGGCGGCCGTGGCCGAACTGGCCGGCCCGGACCCCAAGGCCCGGGAGGCGCTGGCCGCGCTGGCCGGGAACACCGCCTCCTCCGGGCTCGCGCAGCCGGAATCGGCTTATCTGGCGCCGCTGGTGGAGGAGTTCTGGCGCACGCGCTCCGCCGGCGATCCGGCGGCGGGGGAAAAGCTGCGGGCCGCGTTCCGCGTGCTGCGCGAGGCGCCGGACCGGCTGCCGGGCCTCGCCGGGGAGGCCGGTCCCTGGCTGTCGCGCCTCGCGCGCTACGGAGCGGCCGGGGAACTGGCCCTGGACGTGCTCCAGGCGCAGGCGCGCGGGGACGGGGCGGCGGCCTGGCAGTCCTCGCAGGCCCTCTCGGCCGCCCGCAAGGCGCTGTCCGAGACGGCGGCGGGCGACGTCCGGGTGGACAAGGCGGTACTGGACCCCTTCCTCTCCAGGGCGGCGGCCGAGGCCGACGCGTGGACCGGCGCGGCCCGTTCCACCGGGAGCGTCTCCAAGGCGGCGGACTCCTGGACGGTCCAGCTGTCCACCGCCCGGCCGGTGTCGACGGTGACCGTGATGACCGACCCGCTGCCGGCCGGGAGCCGGGGCGCGGCGATCGAGGCACACGTACCGGGCGAGGGCTGGCGCAAGGTCGCGGAGGCGGCGGCTTCCGGCTGGACGCAGGCGGACGTCGGCGGCCTGCGGGCCGACGCGGTGCGGCTGACCTGGTCGGGCCCGGCTCCGGCCGTGCACAGCGTGGTCCCCTGGACGGCGGACGGACCCGAGGCCCGCTTCGAACTGGCCGACACGGTGGACGCCGAGATCGGCGGGCCCGCGGCGCGGGTCCCGGCGGAGCTCTCCGCGCTGCGGCCGGGCGAGGTCCGCGGCCCCCTGTCTGCGGCAGCGCCGACAGGGATCGAGCTCCGGCTCCCGGAGACCGCGGTGGCCCCGCGCGGAACCCGGGCGGTGGTCCCGGTGGAGGTCGCGGTGGCGGCCGGCACGGCCCCGGGGACCTACGAGGTACCGGTGACCTTCGGCTCCGGGACCGGCTCCGAGACCCACATGCTGAAGGTCCGCGCCGTCCCGCGCACGGCCGGCCCGAACCTCCTGCGGGGCGCCCGGGCCACGTCCTCCGCCGACGAGACCCCGGACTTCCCGGCCTCGGCCGCCCTGGACGACTCCCCGGCCACCCGCTGGTCCTCCCCGGCGGCGGACGGAGCCTGGTGGCAGGCCGAACTCCCGGCGGCCGCCCGCATCGGGCTGCTGCGCCTGCGCTGGCAGGAGGCGTACCCGTCCCGGTTCCGGGTGGAGACCTCCGCCGACGGGGTCTCCTGGACCCCGGCGGCGGCGGTCTCCTCTACGGGCGGAGTGGACTCGGTCCGCCTGACGGCGGTGGAGCCCGCGCGGTTCGTGCGCGTCACCTGCGATGTGCGGGCCACGCGCTTCGGCTGCAGCCTGATCGCGGCGGAGGCCTTCGCGGCGGCCCCGTAGGCCGTGCCTCGCGGATCCTGCCGGTCAGGACGCCGCCGCCGTGACTCCGATCCGGTCGAGGGCGTCTTCCGCGCCGTACGGCTCGAGGTACGGCATCCACCGGGGGTCCCGGTGGCCCGTGCCGATGATCCGCCAGGCCAGTCCGGACGGCGGAGCCGGCTGATGTCGCAGGCGCCAGCCCAGGTCCACCAGGTGGCGGTCGGCCTTGACGTGGTTGCAGCGGCGGCACGCGGCGACGACGTTGTCCCATGCGTGCTGTCCGCCCCGGCTGCGCGGGACGACGTGGTCGACGCTGGTGGCGACGGCTCCGCAGTACATGCAGCGGCCGCCGTCCCGCGCGAACAGTGCGCGCCGGGTGAGCGGAACGGGCCCCCGGTAGGGGACCCGCACGAAGCGCTTGAGCCTGACCACGCTGGGAGCGGGGAGGGCTCGTGTCGCGCTGTGCAGAAAGGCGCCGGATTCCTCGAGGGAGATCGCTTTGTTCTCCAGGACGAGGACGAGCGCGCGGCGGAGCGGTACGACGCCGAGGGGCTCGTACGACGCGTTGAGGACCAGGACGTGCGGCACGGACTGCCTCCTTGTACGTCGGCGGCGCGTGGCTCGCGCCGGGACGATCTGCTTTCCAGTCTCCCCTTACGGCTGGTCGAAGCGCCACCACGCGCCCGTAACGGGTCCGAGGTGTTTTCGACCACATCCGCTTCATCCCCGCGTGAGTCTGGTCTCTCCCTCGAACACGGCAACAAGCTCGGCCGAGTGCCCCGTTAGGGTGGTTGGTCTGCCCGCCACCCCGTTTCGCGGACAGACCGCTACATCTGGAGGTCCCCGCCGTGCCCAGGCCTGCCGCCCTGTTCCCCCTCGCAGCCGACACCCCGGACGCTTCCCAAACGATCAGAGAGACCCACGAGAGCGTCACCAACGCCGCCAGTTTCATCGAGGAGAACTGGGCCGGATGGCTGTACCTCGGCCTGCGGATCCTCCTCATCCTGGTCATCGCCTTCGCCCTGCGTTCCGTGGTCCGCAAGTCCCTGACCAAGCTCATAACCCGGATGAACCGCGGCGCCGAGGCCGTCGAGGGGACCGCGCTGGGCGGGCTGCTGGTCAATGCCGAGCGGCGCCGCCAGCGGTCCGAGGCCATCGGGTCGGTGCTGCGTTCGGTGGCCTCGTTCCTGATCCTCGGCACGGCCGGTCTGATGGTGCTCGGCGCGCTCGACATCAACCTGGGCCCGCTGCTGGCGTCCGCCGGTGTGGCCGGTGTCGCGATCGGTTTCGGCGCCCGCAACCTGGTCACGGACTTCCTCTCCGGCGTGTTCATGATCCTCGAGGACCAGTACGGCGTCGGCGACAAGATCGACGCCGGGGTGGCCTCGGGCGAGGTCGTCGAGGTGGGGCTGCGCGTCACCAAGCTGCGCGGGGACAACGGCGAGATCTGGTACGTCCGCAACGGCGAGATCAAGCGGATCGGCAACCTCAGCCAGGGCTGGGCCACGGCGGGCGTGGCCGTGCAGGTCAAGCCGACCGAGAGCCTCTCGCACATCCGCGAGGTCATCCAGGGCATCGCCGACACCATGGCCAAGGAGTCCCCGTGGGACGAGCGGCTGTGGGGTCCGGTGGAGGTGCTGGGGCTGGACGAGGTGCTGCTGGCCTCGATGACGGTGAAGGTGTCGGCGAAGACGATGCCGGGCCAGCAGTTCGCCGTGGAGCGGGAGCTGCGCTGGCGGATCAAGGACTCCTTCGACTCCGCGGGCATCGGGATCGTCGGGGGCCTGGCGGCTCCCGCCGAGGACGAGGCTCCGGCCGATCCCTCGGCCGCCGTCGCCCCGCCGTCGGCGCTGGCGAACCCGGCTTCGCCGCAGTCCCTGGCGACCGCGGCGATCCCGCCGCCGGCCGTCGGCGGTCAGGGTTCCGGCCCCCGGATCACCAAGTAGCCCCTCCCCCGCCCGTCACCCGTACGCCGCTGCCCCCGCAGGTCCCACCTGCGGGGGCAGCGGCGTGTTCACGGTGTGCGGGGGCAACGGCGGGAGCACGGTATGGGCAGTGCCATTGACACGACTCACACGCTGATAGGAAACTTACCTAACAGTTCACCTCGGTGAGGGAGAAAACACACCCCATGCCCGCCGCCGCCACCCCCGGTACGCCCAGCCTGTTGCGCGCCCTGAACGACCGGGCCGCGCTCGAACTCCTGCTGACGCACGGTCCCCTGTCACGGACCCGGATCGGGCACCTCACCGGGCTCTCCAAGCCCACCGCCTCCCAGCTGCTGGCCCGCCTGGAAGCCGCCGGCCTGGTCGTCGCCACCGGCACCGCCACCGGGCGTCCCGGCCCCAACGCCCAGCTCTACGCGATCAACGCGCGGGCCGCCCACGTCGCCGGACTCGACGTCACCCCGGGCCGGATCCTCGCCTCCGTCGCCGACCTGACCGGCGAGGTGATCGGCAGCCACGAGCTCCCGTACGCCCCGGGCACCGGCCCCGTCGAGCAGGTCCGCCGGGCCCTCGGCGAGGCCGTCAAGGACGCCGGGCTGCACCTGGGGGACATCCACCGGGTGGTCATCGCGACCCCCGGCTCCTTCGACCCCCGCACGGGGGTGCTCCGCTACGCCGACCACCTCGCGGGCTGGCAGTCCCCCACGCTCCTCGACGAACTGGCGGCGGCCCTGCCTATGCCGGTCGAGTACGAGAACGACGTGAACCTCGTCGCCATCGCCGAGCAGCGCCTGGGCGCCGCCCGCGGACACGAGGACTTCGTCCTGCTGTGGAACGAGGAGGGCCTGGGCGCCGCCCTGGTGCTCGGCGGCCGGCTGCACCGCGGCTGGACCGGCGGCGCCGGCGAGGTCGGCTTCCTGCCGGTCCCCGGACATCCGCTGGTCCGCCAGGTCACCCGGGTCAACTCCGGCGGCTACCAGGAACTGGCCGGGGCCCAGGTACTGCCCTCGATGGCGGCCCGCCTCGGCGTCGAGGCCCCCGCGGCCCCCTCCGGGTCGGTGCACGGAGCCGTGCACGGCGCCGAGTCCGGGGCGATGGTCGCCGCTGCGGCCGCCCTGCTGGCCCAGGCGGCCGCAGCCCCCGAAGGGCCCCACCTGCGGCTGCTGCGGGAGTACGCCACCGCGCTCGCCACCGGACTCGCCTCGCTGGTCGCCGTGCTGGACCCGGAGATCGTGGTCCTCTCCGGCGCGCTGACCATCGCGGGCGGGGAACCCCTGCGGGAGCTCATCGAAGCCGAGCTCGCCGACCTCGCCCCGTCCCGGCCCCTGCTCGTGACCGGCGAGGTACGGGAACGGCCCGTACTGCGCGGGGCACTGGAGAGCGCCCTGGCCGCCACCCGCGACGAGGTCTTCGACACCTCGCGCCGCTGAACCGCACCACCCGCCCCGAACGCCCCACCCGCAACGCCCCTCCAGGAAGTCCCCCCACGCAGAGAGTGACTCCGTCATGCCCAGAACCCGCCGCCTGACAGCCGCAGCCGTCGCCGTCGCCGCGATATCCGTACTCGCCACCGCGTGTACGGGTTCCACCGCCAACACGGCCGCCGACGACCCGGACAAAGAGGTCACCCTCAACTTCTGGCACGGCTGGTCCGCCCCGAGCGAGATCAAGGCCATCGAGGACAACATCGCCCGGTTCCAGAAGGCGCACCCGAACATCAAGGTGAACGTCACGGGCAACATGACGGACGACAAGATCAACCAGGCGCTGCGCGCGGGCGGTGACAAGGCCCCCGACGTGGTCTCCTCCTTCACCACCGACAGCGTCGGCAAGTTCTGCAACTCCGGCGCCTTCACCGACCTGAACCCCTTCCTGAAGAAGTCCGGGGTCGACAAGGAGAAGGTCTTCCCCAAGACCCTCCTGCAGTACACCCAGTTCAACGGCAACCAGTGCACGCTGCCGCTGCTCAACGACGCCTACGGCCTCGTCTACAACAAGACCGCCTTCGACGCCGCCGGCATCAGCGGACCGCCCAAGACCTGGAGCGAGTTCGTCGCGGACGCGCAGAAGCTGACCGTGGCCAAGGGCGATTCGTACGAGCAGCTGGGCATCATGCCCACCTTCCACGGCTACGAGACCGCCCCCCAGCGCATGGCCGCCCAGTGGAGCCCGTCCTACTTCGACGCCCAGGGCAAGTCGAACCTGGCCAAGGACCCCGGCTTCGCGCAGATGCTCACCGCGCAGAAGGACCTGGTCGCCAAGCTCGGCGGCTACGAGAAGCTGGAGAAGTTCCGCACCACCTTCGGCGACGAGTGGAGCGCGGAACACCCCTTCCACCAGGGCCTGGTCGCCATGCAGATCGACGGGGAGTGGCGGGCGGCCATGGCCAAGGAGGCCGGCGTCAAGTTCGAGATCGCGACCGCGCCGATGCCCGTCCCCGACGACCGGCTCGCCGACTACGGCAAGGGCTACCTCGCGGGCACGATCATGGGCATCTCCTCGGCGAGCAAGAAGCAGAACGCGGCCTGGGAACTGACCAAGTACATGACCACCGACACCGACGCGGTCGTGGACTTCGCCAACGCCATCCACAACGTGCCCTCCACGCTGGCCGCACTGGACTCCCCCAAGCTCCAGGTGACCCCGGAGTTCAAGACCTTCCTCGACATCGCCAAGCACCCGAAGTCGACCACCACCCCGGCCCAGGCCGACGGCGGCACCTACCAGCTGACCTTCGCCGACTTCGCGTACGCGGTCGAGAAGGGCGAGGTCGCGGACATCGCGGCCGGTCTCGCCAAGACCGACCAGCAGATCGACACGGACATCGCGAAGGCGAAGTAGCCCCCATGAACGCGACGGGCACCTCCCCCGCCACCGCCCCCTCCCCTTCCCCCTCCCCCGAGCTCCGTGCGAAGCGCCGCAGGTCCGCGCTGCGCACGGCGGCCTTCATGTCGCCCTGGCTCATCGGGTTCGGCGTCTTCTTCGCCTACCCGCTGCTCTCCACGGTCTACTACTCCTTCACCAAGTACGACGGCTTCCGCCCGCCGGCCCCCAACGGGCTGGAGAACTGGTCGTACGTGTTCACCGACTATCCGATGTTCTGGCCGGCCATGCGCAACACCCTGTGGCTGGTCGTGGTGATGGTCGCCTGCCGGGTGGCCTTCGGGCTCGGCATCGGCCTGCTCATCACCAAGATCAAGCTCGGCACCGGCCTCTTCCGCACCCTGTTCTACCTGCCCTACCTGGCCCCGCCGGTCGCCGCGACCCTGGCCTTCGTCTTCCTGCTCAACCCCGGCACCGGCCCGGTCGACGTCCTGCTCGACTCGGTCGGGATCACCGCACCCGGCTGGTTCACCGACCCCGCCTGGTCCAAACCGGCCCTGACCGCGCTCGCCGTGTGGGGGGTGGGCGACCTCATGGTCATCTTCATGGCCGCGCTCCTCGACGTACCGAAGGAGCAGTACGAGGCCTCCGAGCTGGACGGGGCCGGACCGCTCCAGCGGTTCCGCCACATCACCCTGCCGAACATCTCCCCGATCATCCTGTTCGCGGTGGTCACCGGGGTGATCCAGGCCATGCAGTTCTACACACAGCCCCTGGTGGCGGGGAAAGTCGCCGCCGGGGTGATCGGCGGCTCGGGCCAGCCGGTCGAGCCCGGATACCCCGACAAGTCCACGCTGACCCTCCCCCAGATCATCTACAACCTCGGCTTCCAGCGCTTCGACTACGGCGCCGCGTGCGTGGTGGCCCTGGTGCTGTTCGCCCTCTCCATGGCCTTCACCGCGCTGCTCATGCGTCGCCGCGGCGGACTGATCGAAGCAGGTGACTGAGGACCATGACTCAGGTAATCGACCGCAGCACCACCCGGACCCGGGGTTCCGGTAGCGCGGATTCCGCCCGGGCCGTGCGCACCGCGCGCCGCCGGGCCGCACTGCACTGGGTCGCCGTGCACAGCCTCGGCGTCGCGGCGGCGCTCTTCTTCGTCATGCCGTTCGTCTTCCTCTTCCTGACCTCGCTCATGAGCGACCAGCAGGCCCTGACCCGCAACCTGTGGCCGCACACCTGGGAATGGGGCAACTACGCCAAGGTCTGGAACACCCCCGGGTTCCTGACCTGGTGGCGCAACACCCTGCTCTACGCGGGCCTCGGCACCCTGCTGACCGTGGTCTCCTCGGTGCCCGTCGCCTACGCGCTCGCCAAGTTCCGCTTCCGCGGCCGGCGGCTGTCGCTGCTGCTCGTGATCGCCATGATGATGCTGCCGCCCCAGGTGGTCGTCATCCCGATGTACCTCTTCTGGGCCAAACAGCTCGACCTGTCCGGCACCCTGTGGCCGCTGATCATCCCGATGGCCTTCGGCGACGCCTTCTCCATCTTCCTGCTGCGCCAGTTCCTGCTGACCATCCCCGACGAGTACCTGGACGCCGCCAAGGTCGACGGCTGCGGCGAGGTGCGCACCCTGCTGCGGGTGGTCCTGCCGATGGCCAAACCCGGCATCGCGGCGGTCGCGCTGTTCCAGTTCTTCTGCGCCTGGAACGACTACTTCGGCCCGCAGATCTACGCCTCCGACAACCCGGCCGCCTGGACCCTCAGTTACGGACTGGAGTCCTTCAAGGGCGCCCACCACACCAACTGGAATCTGACCATGGCCGCGACCGTGCTGGTCATGGCCCCGGTGATCGTCCTCTTCTTCTTCGCCCAGAAGGCGTTCGTCGAAGGCGTCACCCTGACCGGAGTGAAAGGCTAGTCACGATGAAACTCGCAGTGGTGGGCGGCGGTTCCACCTACACCCCCGAGCTGATCGACGGCTTCGCGCGGCTGCGCGACACCCTGCCCATCAGCGAGCTGGTGCTGATCGACCCGGCCGCCGAGCGGCTCGAGCTGATCGGCGGCCTCGCCCGGCGGATCTTCGCCAAGCAGGGGCACCCCGGCCTGATCACCACCACCTCCGACCTCGACGCGGGCGTCGCCGGCGCCGACGCGGTCCTGCTCCAGCTGCGCATCGGCGGGCAGGCCGCCCGGCTCCAGGACGAGACCTGGCCGCTGGAATGCGGCTGCGTCGGCCAGGAGACCACCGGCGCCGGCGGCCTCGCCAAGGCGCTGCGCACCGTCCCGGTGGTCCTCGACATCGCCGAGCGGGTCCGGCGCTCCAACCCGGACGCCTGGATCATCGACTTCACCAACCCGGTCGGGATCGTCACCCGCGCCCTGCTCCAGGCCGGGCACAAGGCCGTCGGGCTCTGCAACGTCGCCATCGGCTTCCAGCGGCGGTTCGCCGCGATGCTGGACCTGACCCCGGCCGACATCCACCTCGACCACGTGGGCCTCAACCACCTCACCTGGGAGCTGGGGGTGCGCAAGGGCGGCCCCGAGGGCGAGAACCTGCTGCCGCAGCTGCTGGCCGCGCACGGCGAGGCCATCGCCGCCGACCTTCGCCTGCCGCGCGCGGTCCTGGACCGGCTCGGCGTGGTCCCCTCGTACTACCTGCGCTACTTCTACGCGCACGACGAGGTGGTCCGCGAGCTCGCCACCAAGCCCTCGCGCGCCGCCGAGGTCGCCGCGATGGAGAAGGAACTCCTCGGCCTGTACGGGGATCCCGCGCTCGACGAAAAGCCGGAACTGCTCGCCAAGCGCGGCGGCGCCTTCTACTCGGAGGCCGCCGTGGACCTGGCCGCGGCCCTGCTGGGCGACGGCGGCAGCGCCCTGCAGGTGGTCAACACCCTCAACAACGGCACCCTGCCCTTCCTCCCGGACGACGCGGTCATCGAGGTCCAGGCCCGGGTGGACCGCTCCGGACCGGTGCCGCTCGCCGTGCCCCGCCTCGACCCCCTGTACTCCGGACTGATCGCCCACGTGACGGCGTACGAGGACCTCGCGCTGGACGCGGCGCTGCGCGGCGGCCGCGAGCGGGTCTTCAGGGCACTGCTGGCGCACCCGCTGGTCGGCCAGTACGACCTCGCCGAGGGGCTGACCGACCGGCTCCTCGCGCACAACAAGGAGCACCTGGCATGGGCGTGAGCCGACCCGCCCACCCGTCCGCGGGCGCGGCGGTCCTCGCCGTCGACGCGGGCAACAGCAAGACGGACGTGGCGCTGATCGCCGCGGACGGCACGGTGCTCTCGACCGGGCGCGCGGGCGGCTTCCAGCCCCCGCGCGTCGGGGTGGAAACGGCGGTGGACGTCCTCGGGCAGGCCGTCGAGGAGGCGGCCGAGGCCGCCGGACTGTCCCGGCCCGCGCCCGGGAACCCGTACGCCGTCCAGGTCTCGGCCTGCCTGGCCAACGCGGACCTCCCCGTGGAGGAGCGGCTGCTCGCGCAGGCCATCGGAGCGCGCGGCTGGGGCGCGGCCACCGAGGTCCGCAACGACACCTTCGCCATCCTGCGGGCGGGACTGGCCGCGGCCGAGGGGCCGCGCGGGGTCGCGGTGGTGTGCGGGGCCGGCATCAACTGCGTGGGCATGCTGCCCGACGGGCGCACGGCCCGCTTCCCCGCGCTCGGGCAGATCTCCGGCGACTGGGGCGGCGGCGGCGGACTGGCCGCCGAGGCCATGTGGTGGGCGGCGCGGGCCGAGGACGGCCGCGGCGGCCCGACCGCACTGGCGGCGGCGCTGCCCGGGCATTTCGGGCTGGGTTCCATGTACGAGCTGATCGAGGCCGTGCACCTGGGCTCGCTCGCGCCCGGCCGCGTCCACGAGCTGGTACCGGTGCTGTTCGCCACGGCCGCGGCCGGCGATCCGGTGGCCTCGGCGCTGGTGGAACGGCAGGCGGACGAGGTGGTCGCACTGGCCTCCGTCGCACTGGAGCGGCTCGGCCTGCTGACCGAGGAAGCGCCCGTACTCCTGGGCGGCAGCGTGCTGGCGGCCCGCCACCCGCAGCTGAACGGCCGGATCGAGGCGCTGCTCGCCGAACGGGCCCCGTACGCCCGGGTCTCGGTGGTGACGGCCCCGCCGGTCCTGGGCGCCGGCCTGCTGGGCCTGGACGCCCTCGGAGCCGGCCCGGAGGCCTACGAAAAGCTCCGTGCCCATTTCGTTGACTGCTCCCCTTCTCTGAAGGCAAGAACTCTGCCCCTCGGGTTGAGCGGGGATTCCTAGCTCACGCTGCCTGGCCGAGCTGCGCCCGGCCAGGTCTTCCACGATCAGCACTAGCAGGGCACAGACCAGCCCTGACGAGCATCACGCGTGCGGAGTTCTTGTCCCTGGGGGACACGGCTCCGCACGCGATGCAGGTGTAGGTGCGCACTCCCAGCGGCAGTGAGTGCTTGGCTCTCGCTCCGCACTGCGCGCAGTCCATCGTGGTGTACGCGGGATGTACCAAGAGCACAGCACGACCGTGCTTACGACCCATCTCGATCAGAGCCGTCTTGGTGGTGCCGATGGCGGCGTCAGCGGCCTTCCTCGCCATGGTCGATTTGGCGAGAAACTTCGGCTTGAAGTCCTCGACGGCCAGGAAGTCATGGTCACGGACCACGCGCTTGGCCCACTTACGGGCGGTGTCCTGACGCCGCCGGGCAATCTTCTTGTACAGCTTCGCGGCCTGCTTCTGCGCTGCCCGATAGCCCTTGGACTGCTTCCTGCCTCTCGGGGCACGGCGCCGGGCCATTGTCCGCTGATACCTGGCCAGCCTTAGCGCCGCCTTCTTGCCATGTTCTGGGTGCGGCAGATCATGGGCATCACTGGTAGTAGTCGCCGTCTCGGCCACTCCCCAGTCGATGCCGATCACCGCGCCTGTCGAGGGTAGGGGTTCGGTAGACGCAGGGACGACGAACGAGCAGTACCAATGTCCGACACCGTCTCGGTACACCCGCACCGACGACGGATCGGAGGGGAGCTCCCGCGACCAAACCACTGTCAGGACGATCCCGCCCGCCAGGTGCAGGCGTCCGTCCTTGAGCCGGAACGCGCGCTTGGTGTAGTTCAGGCTCGGATCCGCATCGCGCTTCTTCTTCCATTTGGGCATACCGGCCCGACGCGGCAGCGGCAGCCGGTCCTTGATGTCCTTCTGTGCCTTCGCCCTGGACTTTCCGAAATCCCGCACGCTCTGCTGCTGAGTAACACTCGCCCCTGCCCTCAGCCACGGAGTACGCGTGCGAGCCTCGGTCAGCATCCTGTCGAGCTGCGCCGGACCACACGTCCGCTTGTCCTCGCTCTCCGGGCGGGCCTGATTCCAGCTGTGGACCTGTTTCGACTTGGCCACGCACTCGTTCCAGACCCACCGACACCGGTCCCACTCCGCCACCAGCGCGGCAAGCGCGGTCGACGACACGCGAAGGCGGTAGCTGAACCGGGCGAATCCGGCCACCTCTACTGCCCCCGATACGGTCACCACACGAACGTAGAACCGCCAAACACCCCGCGGCTCAGAATGCGGACACCCCACCCGAACGAGTGACCTACCACCCCCGCGCCGACCAGCAGCCCCGCTACGCGGAACATCGAACTCCTCCCCGGCCTGAACGCCGAAGCAGCCCCAGATCAGGGGGACGGACCGGGGCGGATTGTGACTGATCCAGCACCGGGTGCTGTGGTCCACTCTCACTAAGGCCATACTGCTGCCAAGCACTCAGGACCGAGGGGGAGGTCACGGTGGCCATCACATCACGCGCGCCCGCGCCGGGCGGCGCCGTCGCGGCGCCCTCCGGCCCGCCGGCGCCACCACCCGACGGCCTGCCCGGACGCGGTACCGCCTGGGCCGAGGGCGTGGAGCAGCTGCGCGCCGCCGCCACGACCGAGCCCGGCCGGCTGCGGATCATCGGCGCGGTACTGGCCGCGCTGGTCCTGCTGTTCGGCCTGGTCTCCGTCTGGGAGATCTCCGGCCGGGTGACGGCCGCCGACGACGTGGTGGGCCGCAGCCAGCCGCTGAGCGCCGACGCGGCCAGCATCTACCGCTCCCTCGCGGACGCCGACACCGTCTCCTCCAGCGGGTTCCTCGCCGGCGGCAACGAGCCGCGCGAGGTCCGCCTGCGGTACGAGAAGGACATTGCCAACGCCTCGCGGCTGCTGGTGAGCGCGGCCGCGAACACCGGGGCCGGCGACGACTCCCGCAAGCAGATCACCTTGCTGAGCGAGCAACTGCCCCGTTACGCGGGTCTGATCGAGCAGGCGCGGGCCACGAACAAGCAGGGCCTGCCGCTCGGCGGTGCCTATCTCCGCTACGCCAACGAGCAGATGAGCACCCAGCTGCTGCCGGCCGCCCAGCGGCTCTACGAGGCGGAGACCGGCCGGCTCTACACCGACTACGACGACGCCCGCTCCCTGCCGCTGGCCTCGATCGGTGCGGGGCTGCTCGCGCTCGCCGCCCTGGCGTGGGCTCAGCGGCGCAACTACCTGCGCACCCACCGCGTCTTCAACCACGGGCTCGTCGCCGCGACGGCCGCCTCGCTGGTGGTGCTGCTGTGGCTGGCCGCGGGGCACACGGTCGCCCGGTCGGGGCTGAGCGAGGCCCGCACCCAGGGGCAGGAGTCGCTGAAGGTGCTCAACGACGCGCGGATCGCCTCGCTGCAGGCGCGGGCCAGTGAGAACCTGACGCTGATCGCGCGCGGCGCCGTACTGGCCGAGGACAAGAAGTCCGACAAGTACGACGTGGATTTCGGGAACGACATGAAGGACCTCGAAG
The DNA here is from genome assembly GCF_041434015.1 of Streptomyces sp. NBC_00454. GTDB lineage: Bacteria > Actinomycetota > Actinomycetes > Streptomycetales > Streptomycetaceae > Streptomyces. The sequence continues at coordinate 2,640,172 of NZ_CP107907.1, forward strand.
CGGGTCTCGCGACGGCGTCGAAGCTCGCCGACGACGAGGCCGGCCGCACGCCGGTCACCCGTGCCTCGGACGGCGTGAAGCGGTGGAAGGAACTGCACGCGGCGGCCCGGCAGACGGACTTGAAGGGCGATTACCAGGGCGCCCTCGGCCAGGTCATCGGGGACAAGGAACACAAGGAGTACAGCGGCGCCGCCTTCGACACGGTGGACGCCTCGCTGGAACAGGCTGTGGCCCACGAGCAGCAGCAGTTCACCCGGGCCGCCGAGGGCGGTCTCGGTGCGCTCGACGGTTTGGTGACAGGCGCGGCGGCCCTGGCGGTCGTCGGCGCGGCGGCGGCACTGCTCGGCATCGGGCGCAGGCTTTCGGAGTACAGGTGAGAGCGGTGCGCAGACGTGTCAGGCGCGAGGTCCGGCGCACGGAGCGGTACGCGGGCACCGGGGTCCAGGGTGTCCCGGAGCGCTACGAGGGCCCGGAGGGCTACGAGGGCCTCGACCCGCAGGAGGGCCACGGGCCGCGCGGTGTGCGGCGGTTCGCGGGCCGGCTGCGCGGCTGGGGCGGGGTCAGTGCGATGGCCGTCGCCTGCGCGCTGACGGCCGCCGCCGTCCTGCTGCCGCTGGCCCAGGCGGCCCCGGGGAACGGGCACGTCCCGCAGGTGCGCGAGCCGGCCAGGATGGCCGTCGCCCCCCTGGCTCCGGGCGACACCTGCCAGGACCCGGAGGCCAGCCTGCGGCCGAGCGGGCTGGACGGTTCGACGATCCAGCGGATCCGCGCCGCGGGGCACCTCGTCGCGGGCGTGGACCAGAACAGTTTCAAATGGGGTTACCGCAACCCGGCGGGCGAGCTCGATGGCTTCGACATCGCTCTGGTCAAGGCCATAGCGAAGGACATCCTGGGCGACCCCAACAAGGTCATCTACCGGGCGATCCCCACCAGCCAGCGCATCCCCGCGCTCAAGGACGGCACCGTCGACATCGTCGTGCGGACCATGACGATCAACTGCAAGCGGCTGGAGGACGTCGCCTTCTCGACGGCCTACTTCGAGGCCGGCCAGCAGGTGCTGGCACCCAAGGCCTCCAAGATCACCGGCTACGACGCCTCGCTGAAGGGCCAGCGGATCTGCACGGCGGCCGGTTCCACGGCGGAGGCGGCGCTCGCCACCCAGTCGTACGGTTCCGTTCCCGTCAGCGTGCCCAACCAGCTGGACTGCCTGGTGCGGCTGCAGCTGGGCGAGGTGGACGGCATCATCACCGACAACGCCCTCGCGGCCGGCCAGGCCGCGCAGGACCCGTCGGTCCAGCTGGTGGGCTCCCCCTTCACCAAGGAGTTCTACGGGGTGGCCATGAACAAGGACGCCGGCGATCTGGTGCGCCGGGTCAACAAGGTGCTGGAGGACTACCGTGCGGGCGGTGACAACAGCCCCTGGATGACCGCCTACAGGACCCACCTCCAGCCCGTGCTGCCCGGCGTGAGCGGCCCGCCCGCGCCCAAGTACCGGGACTGAGGCCGGTGGCGGATTCGGAGCCCGACGGCAGGAGACCGAAGACGAAGGCGGAGGCGGGGCCCGTGGAGGCACGGTCGTTCGGGGCACAGCCCGCGGTGATGGACCGGGACGGCGTGGACCGTGCGCTGGCCCGGCTGGGCGCGGAGCACGAGGCCGTCGAGACCTCCCTGCTCGCGCTCCAGGACCATGCCGGGCGGCGGCTGCTGGAGGGCGCCGGGCTGACCGGGGTCACCAAGGAGCGGTGGGCCGCGGCCGACGCGTCCATCACCCTGCTGTGGCGGTACTTCGACGCCTACAGCGGGGCGCTGGCCGCCGCCCGGGCGATCCGGGAGCGGCGCCGCTGGCCGACCCGCGAGGACCTGGTCGAGCTGACGGACCGGCTGAGCGGGCCCGGGGTGCTGATCGCCGGGGCCGCGGTGGAGGGCGTGGCGCTGGCGGAGCGGTTCTCGCTCGCCGAGCTGGTGGCCCGGATGAACGAGCTGTACGCGGGCTCCCTGGACGTGGTGGTCGCCGCCGACTCGGTGTGGTCGGCCCTGCCCGCCCGCATCGACCTGCTCTCGGCCGAACTGCACCGGACCCGCTCGCTGGCCCACTCGGTCGGGGTCCGCCCGGGGGAACACCCCTCGGGCGACGACCTGGAGGCCATCACCGCCGAGCTGGCGCAGCTGCGGGCCCGGGTGATCGAGGACCCGCTGGCGTTCTGGGTCGCGGTGGCGGGGAGTTCGGCCCCGGGGGGCGGCCGTCCGGACACCGGGCGCTACGACCGGGCCGCGCTCGCGCTGGAGGACGTACGCCGGGAGGTCGAGGCCGTACTGACCGTCCGGCAGGATTCCGAGCAGCGGCTGATCGGTCTGCGGGACGTGCTCTCGCGGGCCGACCGGACGCTGGCGGAGGCCCGGGTGGCGCGCGGGGAGGTACTGGCGAAGATCGCGGCCTCCGAGGTGCCCGCGGTGAGCGGCCCGCCGACGGCGCTGCAGGAGCAGTTGTCGGCGGCGGCCGAGTACCGGCGGCAGTCCCAGTGGCACCGGCTCTCGCCGCTGCTGGAGTCGCTGGAGGAACGCGCCGAGGAGGAACTGCTGCGGGCCCGTGAATCGTTGACCGCGGTGACGGCTCCGCTGGCGGTCCGGGCGGAGCTGCGCGGACGGCTGGACGCCTACAAGGCGAAGGTGGCCCGGCACGGCATGGCGGAGGACCCGCTGCTGATCGAGCGGTACGACGTGGCCCGGCGGATGCTGTGGAGCGCGCCGTGCGATCTCCGGGCCGCCGAGGAGGCCGTTCTGCGCTACCAGCGGGCGGCGGCGGAGACACTTGCCCTGGGGCAGCCGCAACAACCACGGGTTCAGCAACCGCAGTCAACACAGTCACCGCAGTCACCGCAGTCACCGCAGGATCGGGAATGGGCCGAGGGGCCGAGGGAGGGGGACGCATGAGTCTGATCGGAACGGCGTGCATGCGCCCCGGCTGCTCGGGTTCGTACGAGGACATGGGCGGCGGCGAGCTGTACTGCGACACCTGCGGGCTGGCGCCGGCCGGCGCCGTCGCGGCGGGCGCGGAGCCGCTGGTGTCGGTGCCGACCGCGATGACGAGCGCGGCGCGCCACGGGGAATCGCAGAGCTCCCACGGATCCGGACGGTCGGCTTCCTCTTCCTCGTCCTCGCGGGCTTCCCGGTCCTCGCGCTCCTCCTCCTCGCGCCGTTCGGTGTCGGGGCGGCTCTCGCGCGCCCTGTCGGGGGCCGAGTCCACCCGCTCTGTGTCGGTGCGCAGTTCGACCACGGCCGCCCGGGTTTCGGGCCGCAGCCGCCTCGGGGCCGGGCTGGTCGCCGTACCGGAGGTGCCTCGTCCGGATCCCTCGGAGGCGGTGCTGGAGAATCCGGAGGTGCCGGAGCGCAAGCGGTTCTGTTCGCGCTCGGACTGCGGTGCTCCGGTGGGTCGGGCCCGGGGTGAGCGGCCGGGCCGGACGGAAGGTTTCTGCACCAAATGCGGGCATCCGTACTCCTTCGTCCCCAAGCTCCGCGAGGGTGATCTCGTCCACGGCCAGTACGAGGTCGCGGGCTGCCTCGCGCACGGCGGCCTCGGCTGGGTCTACCTGGCGGTGGACCGGGCCGTGGCCCGGCGGTGGGTGGTCCTCAAGGGCCTGCTCGACACCGGGGACGAGGACGCGATGGCCGCCGCGATCTCGGAGCGGCGCTTCCTCGCGGAGATCGAGCACTCCAACATCGTGCGGATCTACAACTTCGTGGAGCACCTGGACGAGCGCACCGGTTCGCTGGACGGGTACATCGTCATGGAGTACGTCGGCGGCAAATCGCTCAAGGAGATCGCCAACGAGCGGCGCCGGCCGGACGGCAGGCGCGATCCGCTGCCGGTCGAGCAGGCGTGCGCGTACGGCATCGAGGCGCTGGAGGCCCTCGGCCACCTGCACAGCAGGAACCTCCTGTACTGCGACTTCAAGGTCGACAACGCCATCCAGCAGGCCGACCAGCTGAAGCTGATCGACATGGGCGCGGTACGGCGGATGGACGACGAGGAGTCGGCCATCTACGGCACCGTGGGCTACCAGGCGCCGGAGGTCGGGGAGGTCGGCCCGTCGGTCGCCTCCGACCTGTACACGGTGGCGCGCACGCTGGCCGTCCTGACCTTCGACTTCCAGGGGTACACGAACGTCTTCGTGGACTCGCTGCCGGACCCGCAGCACATCGAGGTGTTCGGTCGGTACGAATCCTTCTACCGGCTGCTCGTACGGGCCACCGACCCGGATCCGGAACGGCGGTTCTCCTCCGCCCAGGAGATGGCGGACCAGCTGACGGGGGTGCTGCGGGAGGTCGTCGCGCTCCAGACGGGCCGGCCGAGGCCGCAGGTCTCCACGCTCTTCAGCCCCGAACTCCGGGTCCCGGACGACCTGCTGTTCGCCGACGAGCCGGGCGCGGAGGTGTCCCGGCTGGGCGCACGCGCCGTGAAGCGGTGGCGGGGCGCCGCACCCGCTGCGCTCCCCCCGGTCCCGCAGTCCGCGGCGGGGCCCGCCTCCCTTCCCGCCGTCCCGGCGGCCGCCCCCACGGCGGCCCCGCTCACCGGGTACGGGACGACCGGGCTGGTGACGACGGCCACCCACAAGGCCGCCGGCGGAGCCGGGCCCGCGGTACCCGCGCCGCGGCAGGCGCCCTCGGCGGCGCCACTGCCGCTGCCGCTGTCCACGCCTTCGGCGTCGGCGCCCGGCGGCGGCTCCGCTCCGCGGCAGCCGGCACTGTCGACGCTGAACACCCGCGAGGCCTCGCTGGCGCTGCCCGTGCCGCTGGTCGACGCGGCGGACCCCAACGCCGGTTTCCTGGCCGGTCTGCTGGCCTCCGCCCCCGCCGACCTGCTGGCCGCGCTGAGCTCGGCTCCGGCCGAATCCGCCGAACTGCGGCTGCGGGAACTCCGGGCCCGGCTCGAACTGGGCGAGACCGACGCGCCCCTCGTCTCCGAGGCGCTGGCCCGGCTGGAGGAGGGGCATCCGGACGACTGGCGGGTGGTGTGGGCCCGCGGCATCGCCTCCCTGGCCGTCGGGGAGGACGAGACGGCCGCCCTGTCCTTCGACGCCGTCTACGACGCCTTCCCCGGCGAACCCGCGCCGAAGCTGGCGCTGGGGCTGTGCGCCGAGGTCCTGGGGCAGCTGGACAACGCCGCCGAGTACTACCGCCTGGTGTGGGCCACGGACCCCGGGTTCGTCGGCGCGGCCTTCGGGCTGGCCCGGGTGCAACTGGCCGCCGGGGACCGGGGCGCAGCGGTGCGCACGCTGGAATCCGTGCCCGAGGTGTCGATCCACCACACCGCCGCCCGGGTGGCCGCCGTACGGGCACGCTTGCGCGACCGGTCACCGCAGGACGCTCTGCTGCCCGATCTGGCGGCGGCCGCGGCGCAGGTGGAGGCGCTGGGCAGGTTCGGCCTGGACTCGCTGCGCCACGAGCGGCTGAGGGCGGAAGTTCTGGGGGCGGCGCTCGACTGGGTACTGTCGGGTAGCCGGGGTTCCGACCCCGGACCGACCTCGCTGCTCGGCTGCCAACTGGACGAGCGGGGGCTGCGCTTCGGCCTGGAGCGCTCGTTCCGCGTGCTGGCACGGCTGGCGCAGCGGGGCGAGGAGAGGATCGAACTGGTGGAGCGGGCAAACCGTTTCCGTCCCCGGACGTGGGTGTGATTGATGTCGATGCATCGGCTGTCGGGCTGCCCCAGCTGCGCGGAGCCCCTTGAGGAGGGTGACCGTTTCTGCGGCCTGTGCGGCTACGCCCTGACGGCCGCCGACCCCACGGGGCCGGCGTCGCCGTCGGCGGCCGCCTCTTCCCCGGCTGGGGTGGCTGCGGCCCCGGTGGCTGCGGCGGTTGCCCCGCCTGCCCCGGCTCCGGTGGCTGCCGCTGCGGCGGTTGCCCCGCCTCCGGCCGCCGTCCCGGCCACGCGCGGAGCCGCGTCGGTCGAAGACGGCCTCGTGTCCCGGCCCTCCGGCGCCACCGCCCACGGCGGATACGGCGGGTCGGCCGCCGCCGGGTACGCCGGCGAGCCCGCGCCCGGCTGGGGCAGCGTGTCCACCGCCGCCCCCACGCTGGTCGAGGGCCCCGCGGGCTGGTCCGACACGGCCGCCACCCCGGACCCCGGCGGCGCGGCCGCCCCGGACCCCCACGGCTCACCCCTCCGGCCCGAAGCCCCGTACGGCTCCGCGGCCCACCAGGGGCAAGGTCCCACGGGCGAAGCCCCGTACGGCAGCGCCGGCCCGCAGGATCCGGGCCCGGCGGCCGAAACCCGGTACGGCCTCGCGGCCCAGCAGGGGCACACCTCCACGGGCGAAGCCCCGTACGGCAGCGCCGGCCCGCAGGGCCGGACCCCCACGGGCGAAGCCCCGTACGACGGCACCACCCCGCAAGGCCCGGGGCCGCAGGGCGCCCCCTCGTACGGCGCCGCAACCCCGCAGGGGCACGGGCACAGCCACGGCTCCGGGTTCGAAGCCCCGTACGACGGCACGACCCCGCCGGGCGGACCTGTCGGGCAGCAGCCCGCCCACGGGAACCCCGGGGCGGCCCCGGGGCCCGACACCTCCTACGACATCGCGGCCCCGCAGGGCGCGGACCACTGGAACACCGGCCCGCAGGGCCCCGGTTCCGGCGGCGAAGCCCGCCAGGACTCCCCCGCCCAGCAGGGCCAGGGGCAGACCCCCGGCGGGGAAGCCAGGTACGACGGCCCCGCCCCGCAGGGCCAAGGGCAGACCCCCGGCGGCGAAGCCCCGTACGGGAGCACCGCCCCGCAGGGCGAAGGCGCCGGGAAGACCTGTGTGGCCTGCCGGGCCGGGCGGGTGGACACCGACGGGTACTGCGAGCACTGCGGGCACGCCCAGCCCCGGGAGCGGGACCACCTCGAGGAGGAGCTCGGGAGCGTCGCGGCCGTCAGTGACCGCGGGCTGCGCCACCACCGCAACGAGGACTCCTTCGCCGTGGCGGCCACCGCGCTGCCCGACGGCTCCGCCGCCACCGTGGCCATCGTCTGCGACGGCGTCTCCTCCGCCAGCCGCCCCGACGAGGCTTCGGCCGCCGCCGCGGCCGCTGCCAACGAGGCGCTGCTCGACGCCCTGCCCCGCGGCGCCCACCCCCAGGAGGCCATGCACGAGGCGATCCTGGCCGCCGCCGCGGCCGTGAACGCGCTGGCTCCGGAGGTTCCGGGCGCCCAGAACGCCCCCGCCTGCACCCTGGTCGGCGCCGTCGTCAGCGGCGGCCTGCTGACCATCGGCTGGGTCGGTGACAGCCGTGCCTACTGGGTCCCCGACGACCGCGCCGCGCTCCCCCGCCGCCTCACCGAGGACGACTCCTGGGCCGCCCAGATGGTCGCGGCGGGTCTGATGGGCGAGGCCGAGGCCTACGCCGACGTCCGCGCGCACGCCATCACCGGCTGGCTCGGGGCCGACGCGTACGACCTGGAACCGCACACCGCCACCTTCAAGCCCGATCACGACGGTGTGATCGTGGTCTGCACCGACGGCCTGTGGAACTACGCCGAATCCGCCCGGGACATGGCCCAGGTGCTCCCCGCCGATGCCGCAACCCGGCCCCTGCACAGCGCGCAGGTGCTGGTGGGCCACGCGCTCGACGGCGGCGGGCACGACAACGTCACCGTGGCCGTCGTCCCCTTCGCCGCACCCGAGGGCCCCGCCCCGGTCCAGGCCTGATCCCCGTCTGCGAGGAGTACCGACCGATGGCGAACTTCGCCAAGCCGAGCGCCCCGCGCTTCAACGTGGAGGTCTACCAGAACGAGTACCTCCCGGAGGGCGGCCGCGACGTCCACGCCATCGTCACGGTCACCTCCACCGGCGGGGCCACCGCCACCCGGACGTCCGCGCAGGGCGCCGCCGTCGTGATCATGGTCGACTGCTCCGGCTCCATGGAGTACCCGCCGGAGAAGATGCGCGGGGCCCGCGAGGCCACCGCCGCCGCGATCGACACCCTCCGCGACGGCACCTCCTTCGCCGTGATCGCCGGTACGCACGTGGCCAAGGAGGTCTACCCCGGCCAGGGCCGCCTCGCGACCGCCGACGCCGCCACCCGCGCCCAGGCCAAGGAGGCCCTGCGCGGCCTCTCCTCCGGCGGCGGCACGGCCATCGGCACCTGGCTGCGCCTCGCCGACGGCCTGCTGCGCCAGTCCACCGCCTCGATCCGGCACGGGATCCTGCTCACCGACGGCCGCAACGAGCACGAGGAGCCGGAGGTGCTCCGCGCCACCCTCGACGCCTGTGCGGGCCGTTTCACCTGTGACGCCCGCGGCGTGGGGACCGACTGGGAGGTCAGGGAGGTCACCGGCATCGCGAGCGCACTGCTCGGCACCGCCGACATCGTGGCCGACCCGGCCCACCTCAGCGAGGACTTCACGCACATGATGGAGAACGTCATGGGCAAGGAGGTCGCGGACGTCGCGCTGCGCCTGTGGACCCCGGTGGGCGTGGAGATCCAGTACGTGAAGCAGGTCGCGCCGGCCGTCCAGGACCTCACGGACCGGCGTACGGAGGCGGGCCCGCGCGCCGGGGACTACCCGACGGGCTCATGGGGCGACGAGTCCCGCGAGTACCACGTGTGCGTACGGGTCCCGGGCGCGGCCGTGGGACAGGAGATGCTGGCCGCCCGCGCCACGCTCATCATGCCGGGGGCGCCCGGCGAGGCCCCGACCGTCCTCTCCCAGGGGCTGGTCCGCGCGGTGTGGACGAACGACCTCGCCGCCTCGACCGCCATCAACGCCCAGGTCGCCCACTACACCGGGCAGGCGGAGCTCGCGCAGGCTATCCAGCAGGGTCTCGAAGCCCGCAAACTGGGTGATGTCGGCGGAGCGACGGCGAAGCTCGGCCGCGCCGTGCAGCTGGCGAGCAGCTCGGGCAACGCGGACACCGCGAAGCTCCTCGCGAAGGTGGTGGACGTCGTCGATGCGGCGGCGGGTACTGTGCGGCTGAAGGCAAAGGTCGCCGATGCGGACGAGATGACCCTTGAAACGCGTTCGACCCAGACCGTTCGAGTGAAAAAAGCCTGACGCTCAGCTCAGCCGCACGCCGAATGCACAGACGAAGAAACAAGACAAAGACGAAGCCGAAGAGCCTGCCGCGATGGCGCAGGAAGAAGGAGGAAGCGCCGCGATGCCGACCTGCCCGAACGGGCACCAGTCCGCCTCCGACGACTGGTGCGAGGTCTGCGGTCACCGCATGACTGCCCCTACGGGCACCCCCGCGGCGCCCTCCTACGGCTACGGCTACCCTCCGACCGGCGAGCCGACCGCCCAGGCCGAGCTCTGCCCGCAGTGCCGGACCCCGCGCGAAGCGATGGCCCCCTTCTGCGAGGAGTGCCGGTACAACTTCCTGACGCGCACGGCGACTTCGTACACGCCACTCGCCCCGGACCTGAGTCGGGGACAGAACCAGGGCCCCAACCAGGGTCAGGGCCAGGGCCAGGGTCAGTACCAGGGCACGCCCGGTCCTCCGCCGCCGCCCCCGGCCCCGGCTCCGGTCGCGCCGTCCGCCCCTCCCGCGTACTCCCAGGACCACTTCGAGTACGAGGGCTCGCGCCCCTCCCAGGTCAACCGCGCCGCCGAGCCGCTGCAGCGTGAGGACGACTGGATGCTGCCGCCTCCGGCGCACCAGGAGTACCAGCAGCCCCAGTACCAGCAGCAGCCTCCGCCGCCGCCGCAGCAGCAGCAGCAGTACCAGCAGCCCCCGACGGGTCAGTACCAGCCGCAGCAGCAGCATCAGCAGTCGCTGCAGGAGCCCTTCGCGCCCCGTCGGCAGGGCGGCGGCCCCTGGACCGCCACCATCGGCCCGGACCGCTCGTACTTCATGGCGATGATGCACCGCAGCGGCCCCGAGGCGGCGGGCCTCAACCTGCCGGCGTACTCCCCCGAGCAGCACCTCCCGCTCTCCGGCGGCCAGATCACCATCGGCCGCCGCCGCGCCTCGACGGGCGAGTCCCCCGACATCGACCTGTCGGTGCCGCCGGAGGACCCGGGCGTCTCGCACCAGCACGCGGTACTGGTGCAGCAGCCCGACGGCAGCTGGGCCGTGGTGGACCAGAACTCCACCAACGGCACCACCATCAACGGCGGCGAGGAGTCGATCCAGCCCTACGTGCCGGTCCCGCTCGGTGACGGCGACCGCGTCCACGTCGGCGCCTGGACCACGATCACCATCCGCCAGGGCTGAGCAGGGCTAGGCCCTAGGCCCGGCCGTCCGACTCCCCCAGGGGCCACACGTAGGGCCCCTGGGGATCGTCTAGCCACGACCACTGCCCCTCGGCGGTGACCGTCACGCCGAAGCGCTCGCGCGCCGGCCGGTCCTCGCGCCGCCACAGGTCCAGCGCCTCCCTGGGGTGCAGCGCGCCCGAGGTCAGCACCAGCATGAACTGGAAGCGCTCGTTCTCCACCAGCTCGTACGGGAGCCCCTGCGGGGTCCCGTAGGTGCCCGGCGGCGCCGCCGTGGCGCCCCGCAGCGGGACGAAGTACGCCGGCGTGTGCAGGAAGCGGCCCTCCGCGAACCCCTCGTCCCGCACCGTCAGTGCGATCAGCCCGGTCGACAGCGGCGCCAGGATCCGCGCCCCCGCACGGCACTGGGCCAGCCAGGCGGGCGGGATCAGCGGCAGCGTGCAGGTCACCAGGATCCGGTCGAAGGGGCCCCGGGAGGGACAACCGCGCGCCCCGTCGCCGGTGACCACCGCGGGCCGGTAGCCGAGCAGGGCCAGGTGCGAGCGCGCCGACTCGGTGATCTCCTCGTCCAGGTCCACGGTGGTGACGAGCCCGTCGCCGAGCCGGTGGCAGAGCAGGGCCGCGTTGTAGCCGGTGCCCGCGCCGATCTCCAGCACGTTGTCCCCGTCGCGCACCTCCAGGGCCTCCAGCATGTTCGCCATCAGCGAGGGCTGGCTGCTGGAGGAGACGAGCTCGCCGTCGCGCAGCCGGGTGGCGAGCGGGGCGTCCGCGTAGACCCCGCGCAGCCAGCGGGCCCGCCGCTCGGGATCGGGGTCCTCGGCCCAGAGCCGCTCGTGTCCGGCCCCGCGGCCGGTGAAGTAGTACGGGACGAAGACGTGCCGCGGCACGGCGGCGAAGGCCGCCCGCCAGGCCGGGTCGCCCAGCGCCCCGGCGGCGGTGAGTTCCCGTACCTGGGCGGCATGCGCGGTCTCCCGCATGTCGCGTACCCCGGCGTCAGCGCCCATGCCTCCACTGTCCTGCGGACGGGGCTCGCGGGCGACCTCTGGAGGTCCGCCCCTGGGGGTCCGCCCGAGGAGTCCTAGGACCGGGGTCCTCCGTCCGGGCGTCTGAGACGATGGTCGGGTGAACGAGATTCCGCGGGGTACGGTCCAGGAGCAGACTTTCTACGAGCTGGTGGGCGGCGAGGACACCTTCCGCCGCCTGGTGCACCGCTTCTACCAGGGGGTGGCCGAGGACCCGCTGCTGCGGCCGATGTACCCGGAGGGGGACCTGGGCCCTGCCGAGGACCGGTTCGCGCTCTTCCTGATGCAGTACTGGGGCGGCCCGAACACCTACAGCGAGAACCGCGGCCACCCGCGCCTGCGCATGCGGCACGCCCCGTTCCAGGTGGACTCGGCGGCGCACGACGCGTGGCTGAAGCACATGCGGGTGGCGGTGGACGAGCTCGCCCTCGCCCCGGAGTACGAGGCGCAGCTGTGGCGCTACCTGACGTACGCCGCCGCATCCATGGTCAACACCGCGGGCTAGGCCCTCCGGCGGCTGGACTGGCGGCTAGACCGGACGCACCAGCAGTGCGCCGAGGCCGCCGGGGCGGCGCGTGGCGATCGACCCGTACGGGGTGCGCAGGCGCAGCCAGCCCCCGGACGCGAACAGCGCCACCGTTTCGGGGGCTCCGGGCGGGGTGGGTCCGGCGGGCACGGTGGACCGTACCGGCCGCAGGAAGCCCAGGGACTGCGCGGCGTGGACGGCGCGCAGCGGAAGTTCGGTGTCCCCCAGGGTGCGGGACCAGATCTCGCGGCCGATGCGGTCGCGCTCGGACCGGGTCCGGTGCTGCGGGGGCAGGGCCTCGTCACGGGCCCGGAATTCGGCGACGGAGGCGGCCAGGGCCGCGCGGATCGCCTCGGGTCCGGGCAGCCCGGCGACCGGGGCCCAGCCGCCGCGGGGCGGAAGCACCCCCGCCCAGGGCGGTCCGGTGACGGCCGCGGGCACGAGGGCTCCGCCGGAGGTCTCGTCGACCGACTCCAGCAGCTCGCCGGCCGACACGGTGACGTCCAGCGGCGTCCCCACGGGCGCGGCGAGGCGCACCGTACGGATGGCCAGCACGTCGAAGGACGGCGGTCGCCCGAAGACGGCGAGCGCGCCGCCGCCGGCCTGCGCCTGCAGGCGGACGGCGGCGGCGCGGTCGTAGTGCACCAGCCGGCCCAGGAAGGCGGCGAGGTCGGCCGCCTCCCCGGAGTCGGCGAAGTGCAGCTGCTCGTTCATGCCGCGATGCCCTCGACGCCGGCGGTGCCGGCCTTCGGCTGTGCCTTCGGCTCGTCCAGGTACTCCTGGAGGAAGAGCTTCTCCTCGGCCGTGATGCGGCGGGGCCGCCCCTCGGCGAGGTTGTACGGCACGACCACGGTCTCGGCGCGCACGTAGACCGTCTCGGGCGCGTCCTCGGTCGCCTCGTCCTTGACCTCGTAGCGGATGGTCAGGGACGCGGCGCCTATCCGGGTCACCCAGGACTCGATGAGGACCGGCTCGTGACGGTGCACGAGGGGCAGCTTGTAGTCGATCTCGTGGCGGGCCACGACGGAACCGCCCGTGAAGGACTCACTGCCCTCCCCCGGCGCGAGGCGGAACATGAAGTCGATCCGCGCCTCCTCCAGATAGCGGAGGAAGACGACGTTGTTGACGTGCCCGAAGGCATCCATGTCCGCCCAGCGCAGGGGGCAGCGGTAGTGGTGTCTGGCCATGGCCCTCGACCTCAGCCCTCAGCCTCGGGTGAGCTTCTTGTAGGTGGCACGGTGCGGACGGGTCGCGTCCGCGCCGAGCCGCTCGACCTTGTTCTTCTCGTACGACTCGAAGTTGCCCTCGAACCAGTACCACTTGGACTCGCCCTCGTACGCCAGGATGTGCGTGGCGACCCGGTCCAGGAACCAGCGGTCGTGGGAGATGACCACGGCCGCACCGGGGAATTCGAGGAGCGCGTTCTCGAGCGAGGACAGGGTCTCGACGTCGAGGTCGTTGGTGGGCTCGTCGAGGAGCAGCAGGTTGCCGCCCTCCTTGAGCGTCAGCGCCAGGTTCAGGCGGTTGCGCTCACCACCGGAGAGGATGCCGGCGGCCTTCTGCTGGTCCGGGCCCTTGAAGCCGAAGGCGCTGACGTACGCGCGCGAGGGCATCTCGACCTGGCCGACGTTGATGTAGTCCAGCTCGTCCGACACGACGGCCCACAGCGACTTCTTGGGGTCGATGTTGGCGCGGCTCTGGTCGACGTACGAGATCTTGACGGTCTCGCCGATCTTGACGTCACCGGAGTCCGGCGCCTCGAGACCCAGGAGCATCTTGAAGAGCGTGGTCTTGCCGGCGCCGTTCGGGCCGATGATGCCCACGATGCCGTTGCGCGGCAGGGTGAAGGACAGGTCGTCGACCAGGACCTTGTCACCGAACGCCTTGGAGAGGTTGTTGACCTCGACCACGATCGAGCCCAGACGCGGGCCCGGCGGGATCTGGATCTCCTCGAAGTCCAGCTTCCGCATCTTGTCCGCCTCGGCGGCCATCTCCTCGTAGCGGGCGAGGCGGGCCTTGGACTTGGTCTGGCGCCCCTTGGCGTTCGACCGCACCCACTCGAGCTCTTCCTTGAGGCGCTTCTGGCGCTTCTCGTCCTTGCGGCCCTCGACCTTGAGACGCGTGGCCTTCTTCTCCAGGTAGGTGGAGTAGTTGCCCTCGTACGGGTGGGCGCGGCCGCGGTCGAGCTCGAGGATCCACTCGGCGACGTTGTTCAGGAAGTAACGGTCGTGGGTGACGGCCACGACGGCACCCTTGTACTGCGAAAGGTGCTGCTCCAGCCAGTTCACCGACTCGGCGTCGAGGTGGTTGGTGGGCTCGTCGAGGAGGAGCAGGTCCGGGGCCTCGATCAGCAGCTTGCAGAGCGCGACGCGGCGCTTCTCGCCACCGGAGAGGTTGGTGACGGGCCAGTCGCCGGGCGGGCAGCCCAGGGCGTCCATGGCCTGCTCGAGCTGGGCGTCGAGGTCCCAGGCGTTGGCGTGGTCCAGGACCTCCTGGAGCTTGCCCATCTCGTCCAGCAGCGCGTCGGTGTAGTCGGTCGCCATTTCCTCGGCGACCTCGTTGAAGCGCTTCAGCTTGGCCATGATGTCGGCCGCACCGTCCTGGACGTTCTCCAGGACCGTCTTGGCCTCGTCGAGCTTGGGCTCCTGCATGAGGATGCCGACGGTGAAGCCGGGAGACAGGTACGCCTCGCCGTTGGACGGCTGCTCCAGCCCCGCCATGATCTTGAGGACGGTGGACTTACCGGCGCCGTTGGGGCCGACCACACCGATCTTCGCGCCGGGCAGGAAGTTCAGGGTGACGTCATCAAGAATCACCTTGTCGCCGTGCGCCTTGCGCGTCTTGCGCATGGTGTAGATGAACTCAGCCAAGAGAAACCGTCCGGCAGATCGATGGGTGGGCAGATACACCCCATCTTGCCTGACGTCCATCCCCCGGGGGAAACCCGTATGGTCCCGGCGCCCTGACCTGGGCACCAACCGGAGGGGTGGCCGCCTCCGGAGAATCGCCCGGCCTACGGGGGCCGCGTGCGGCTTCGAGGCGTGGTGTTCCCCGGTGGGCGGGGTACGGCTACCCCGTCGCCTCGCGCCACGGCAGGATGGCGCGGAGCAGGCGGCGGCCGGGGGGCCGCGGCCGGGGCGGGGGGAGCAGTGGAGCCGTGGACAACGGGCTGATCGCGCTGGGCGCCGCGGTGGTCGGCGTGGCCGGGACGCTGCTGGCGACCGTGCTGTCCCAGCGGATGGTGGCGGGGGTGCAGGCGGCGCAGTTCGAGCGCGAGCAGCGGGTGGCGCAGACACGGTGGCTGCGGGAACGGGAGCTGGCGGAGCAGGCCCGCAGGCGTGACTGCTACACGGCGGCCAATGCCGCGTACCGGAGGTACCGGATCGCCCTCATGTCGTTCCTGTGGCTCGCCCGCGGGGCACAGGTCACCCCGGAGGAGCGGACGGCCCTGGAGGAAGCCCGCAGCGCCCATCACGTGGCGTTCGCCGAGGCGCAGATGGTCGCGTCCGCGGAGGTGCTCGCGGAGCTGGACCTGCTGACGGAGGCGCTCTCCGGGACCTACCACCGGACGGTGCGGCTCGGGCAGGGCGATCCCGTCGCGAACGGCTCGTTCGAGGAGATCCACGCCGAGCTGCTCGGGCTCGGGGCGCGGTGGGAGGGCATGCGGGGCGCGATGCGCGTGGACCTCGGCGTGGACGCGCGGGGCGCGGACGCACCCGGTGCGGACGGCCGGGGCCTGGACGGTCGGGGCGCGGGCGGCCGGGGCCTCGACGGCCGGGGTGCGGGCGCGAGGGACCGGGACGACCGGGACGGTCGGGGCGCGGACGGCCCGGCCGCGATCGGCTGAGGGCCGGGCGCCACCGCGGGGGCGGCGCCCGGTCCGGGTCAGGCCTTGGGGTCCTGGCGGCGGGTGCGGGTGGCGAAGACGAAGCCCGCGCCCGCGACCAGCGCGGCGCCCGCTCCGGTGGACACCCACAGCGGGTCGCTACCGGTGGAGGCGAGCACCTTGGTTCCGGTGGAGCCGGCCGGGTTCACGTTGGCGTTGCCCGTCGTGGTGGTGCCGGGGCCGTTCTTGGCGTCGGCCACGACGACCCCGGGGGTACCGGTCCCGGTGCCGGCGCCGCTGCCGGTGGCCGGCTTGGTTCCGGCGGCCTTCTCGTCCTTCGCGCGGGCCTCGTACTGGCCCGTCTTCAGGAAGGCCTCGCGGTCGGCGGGGGTGCCCTTGAGGGCGGCCTTGCCGGCCTTCTGGACCTCGGGACCACCGGCGTTGATGATCTTCGAGATGGCGAGGTAGTTGTCCTCGTCGCGCAGCTCGAACTGGGTCACCGCGAGGAAGTGCTCCAGCTCGGCCAGGGTCGGGCTGGTGTTGAAGATCTGGTCGATCGCCTTGGCGAGGATCGGTCCCGCCGTGCCCTCCATGCGGGCCAGCTCGACCCGGATGTCGGAGGCGCGGGCCTTGAAACGGCCGGTCTTCAGGAAGGCCTCGCGGTCTGCCGCCGAGCCCTGGAGGGCCGCCTTCGCCGCCTCGATCACGCCGCGGTTGACGCCGGTACCCGCCTGGGCCTTGTGGATGATCCGCGAGATCCAGACGCGGTTGTCATCGTCCCGGGCCTCGTACTGGCCCGTCTTCAGGAAGGCCTCGCGGTCGGCCGCCGAGCCCCTGAGGGCAGCGCTGCCCGCCTCGACCACGCCGGTACTGACCTCGGAGTCCCTCACGGCCTGGTCCATGATCTGTCCGATCAGCACCCGGTTGTCCTGGTCCCGGGCAACGTACTGGCCGGTCTCCAGGAAGGCGCGCATGGCCGCCGGGCCGCCGTCGATGGCCTTGCTGCCCGCCTTGCGGAACTCCGAGCCCACCGGAGTCGCCGCCATCAGGCGCAGGATGGCCACTCGGTCGTCCTCGGCCTGCTGCCCGCCGCCGTCGGCCTTCACCACCGCGCCACCGGCCGGGGCCCCGTCCGGGGCGGACGCGGGTGCCGGGGTCGCGGGGGTCGCCGAGTCCGCGGCGAAGGCCGGCGCGGCGAACAGAACGGCCGGGGCGATGGCCGCCGTGACGACCGACGCGGCTATCCGGGACAACTTCACAAGCAGCACCTCAACATTGAAATGATCACGTTTGCCGGTTCACCTTAGCCACGAAGAACCGCGTGATCCACTTCAATTGAAGTGGATTGAATTCGTCCGGTTACAGCCGCCGATACACCGGACAAACCGCACACACGCCCGAAAACCCGGCCCCGTACGAGGCCGCTCGGGCGCACCCGTGTTCGCTGTCGTGAGCGAACGGAACTCCGGCCGGAGCGCCTACTCCCCGCCCGTCCCCCGGTCCGGGCCGGGGCCCTCTTCCAGCGGACGCTTGCGCAGCAGCAGGACGACGAGGCCGCCGAGGACCACCAGGCCGACCGCCAGGGACGCGATGACCGGGGTGGCCGTCGAGCTGCCGCTCGTGGCCAGCCGCTCCTCCGAGGTGTCCGCCGAGCTCGCCGAGGCGGGGACCGACATCGTGCCCAGCGTGGACACCGTCGCGCCCGAGGCTGCCGCGTCCTTCGCGTCGGCCTGCTGGACCGCCGTGGGCCGCGGCCACTTCGCCGTGGCCGTGGCCCCGAGGGCGGACTCGCTGGAGCCGGCCACGATCTGCGCCTGCGCGGGCACCCCACTGGTGAAGACCCGCCCCACCGGAACCCGCGTGGACCCGTGGACGGTGACCGAGGCGCTGCCGTCCGGGGTCCCCGCCGGCACCTCGAAGAACAGCTTCGTTCCGTTGGTGGCGGTGTCGACCTGCCGTCCCTCGGCGTCCAGCACCCGCACCCCCATGGCCACGGCCGCCGCGTCCGGGGTCACGCTCACGCTCTGCGCACCCGTCCGCACGGTGACGGGCCCGATCCGGCTGCCCGCCGGCCCCGACACCTCGCCGGGGTCCAGCCCCAGCGAGGCCGGGGGCTCCGGCAGCCGGCCCGCCTCGCGCTGGAGGTAGTCGGCCAGCTTCTGCGCCTGCGGATCCGCCGCCTCGACCGGCACGCCGTCGGCCAGCCGCCAGATGGCCACCTGGGTCCCGGCCGCCGCGCTCTCCGCGGTCAGCCCGGAGGCTCCGGCCGCCCTGGCCAGCCCGGCGAGATCGTTCAGCTGGGGGTAGGAGTGCTCCAGGACCCAGCGGACCCGGCCGCCCTCGCCGTTTCCGGCCAGGGGCGTGCCGTTCCAGCCGCTCTCCGCGTACCGGGCCTGGGGCTGCGCGTTGCCCGCGATGCCGACTCCGTACGTCTGGAGCATTCCACCGCCGTCGACCCGCATCTCGTACAGTCCGGCCGGGATCTGCCGCACGGAGCCGTCCGCTCCGCGCAGGACGGCCTGCCCGTAGGTCTTCAGCC